>NZ_JBSWWQ010000001.1:1305000-3138232 GCF_056160145.1 Photobacterium sp. ABD4_091
CTCAATAGCATGGTTTCGTGCCTGTGCTGCCCCAACCCGTTCCGTTGTCAGTAACCTGACATCGGGTTGCTGGGCAAGCCACTCCCTTGAGCCGTCCGTCGACCCGTCATCAACCACGATTATCTCAACGGACACATTCTGCATCCGAATACTATCGATGGCACGCGGTAGCGTCGCTAAGCAGTTGTAGTTGGGGATCACCACGCTCACTTCTGTTTCAAAGCTCATCATTCTCTCCTCAGACAATGGGTACACACCCAACAATGCAATCGGCACGCCAATGCGTATTGGCATCAATATTGGATAACTAGCTTACACAGTATGAGGGCGCCCAGTAGGCCGAGAGGACAGTTCAATGAAGAAAATCGGTTATGTTATTCCCGTCTTTCCAACGTTATCCGAAACGTTTGTTGGCGTTGAGATGAGGGCTATGAAATTACTGGGCCACGCGGTTCAGCCTTATGCCTTCAGCCCGGGGCAGCATTTCCAGCCCGTCGATAATGAGCTAAAGGAACAGTGCCGCTACTTAACATCAGCCCCACGAGCACCATTTTCAGGCATATGGAACCTGCACCGCTGCCATCGGTTCCTCCGCCAGCAGCAGGGGTTTAGCTACCTTTCATTATTGCGGCAGGGGCTGCAGCTGGCCTACCTGGCCAAAGAAGATCAATGCGAGCATCTCCACGCCCATTTTGCATGGCACAGCACAGCCACTGCTATTGTGGCCGCCAAGCTACTCAACATTCCGGTTTCCTTTGTCGGACACGGTGCGGATATCTATGCCACCCCACAAGATATTACTAGCAAGCTAAAAGCGGCTGACTTTATCTGTGCTGTCACCAAAGACATGCAAAATGAGCTGCAGAGTGCAACTGAACGTCCAGTTTTGCATATACCCTGCGGGATTGATGCCAGCCAATACCCACCGCTAAATACCGACTGGCAACCGAAAAAAGATTTTTTGTTTATTGGCCGGTTAGTAGAGAAAAAAGGTCTCGACACCCTACTGTTGGCTTTGAGCCAACTCCCTGCAGGTACTCATCTAGATATTGTCGGTGATGGGCCGCTGCTAGCGCGCCTGCAACAGCAGGCCCACCAGCTAGGACTCAACTCCCAGAACCGCTCGCAAGTACACTTCCTCGGCCGCAGGGAGGCAGCTTGGTACCGGCAACACGCCAATGATTACAAAGCCCTTGTAGCCCCTTTCACTATTGCCCCCAACGGCGATAAAGATACCGGCCCGCTGGTCATCAAAGAAGCAATGGCTTTGGGGCTACCGGTGATCACCACCGACCTGTCGGGGTGCAGCGAGATCCTAGAGCAGCAGTACGGCCTCCAAGTCCCCATGGATGACCCCCTTGCGCTGGCAAAAGCGATGGCCGCCCACCGCCAGAAAACGATGTCGGTACTCAACCAAATAAGGGAAAGCGCTTTTAACCGGGTCATGGCGCAGTTTACCTCGCTTTCGCAAGCCAAAAGGCTCTCTGCACAGGTGGAAGCATTATGAGCGTGACCTCAAATCCTGCCATGACCATGGCGGTCTACGCCATAGGGCTGGTCAGCAGCAAGCTCATCGCCCTCGGCCTTCAACCATTCGTCACCCAGTGGCTGGGGCCAGAGCAGTTTGGCCGGTTGGATGTTTTGGTCACCCTGGGCAGCTTGTTAACCCTGGTGATGTCATTTGGGATCAGCGATGCCATTTACCGCTTTGCCCATGACCAAGGCGGGCAAGGCACTATTTTCAGCGCAGCATTGGGATTGCTCCTCGCCATCGGTGGCGGTATGTTTATTCTCGGCCAGCTGGCTGTTCCGCAGTTGCAGCAACTCCTGCCCGGCTCTCCGCCAGAATTTGCTTTGCGCTGCCTGCTCGTGACCTTGTTTCTCAACACCTTGTGCTGCGTTCCCCTGGCTATTCTCCGCATCCGCAATCAAGCGGCACATTTTGTCATCGCCCAAGTTATTTTTGCCGTCATCCAAGGGCTGGGAATTGTCCTGCTCGCTCCCCATTATGGTGTCGACGGGATCATGGCTGCCGGATTGGTTGCCCAAATTGTACAGGTCATTGTATTGGCCAAAGCGTTTCCGCTACCCAAACTCAGCAGCAGCGTGTTATTGCTCAAATACGGCCGGGCAATCACCTTATCCGGCGTGCTAAGCTTCATCGTCATTGGTGCCGAGCGCTGGGCGATTGCAGATTCATTAGGGCTGGCGGCCTTGGCCCCCTATGCAATCGCTATGCAGTGGGCGATTGCCGCCAGCCTACTGCTCGAGCCTTTCGGGCTATGGTGGTTCCCGAAACGCTTTGGCCTATTGGACTCAGAAGCCAACCGCCAGAAAGCAGCAACAACCAGTATTTTGGGATGCCAGCTAAGTTGCCTAGTTTCCGCTGGTATTATTATTGTCGGCTCACGCTTCTTGCTAATATGGCTACCAGACGAGTTTCACCAAAGTGCCCACATGCTGCCCCTGCTAGGCATCCTCGTGATGTTCAAGCATGCCAGTACCCTTCTCAACATCGGCTGCTACTACCAGCAAGACGGTAAGAGCATCATGATAATTGGGCTCATCAGTGCACTTTGTGCCGCCTTGCTATTGCTGGTCATCCTACCCAACTTTGGTCTCTATACATTCATCTGGGCCAGTATTGCTTTGCAAATAGCAAGAGTCTGCCTGTTTTACTTCTGGAGCCAACACTACCTTACCCTGCCTTATCCCCTGTTGCGGTTAGCTGTGAGCTACAGCCTTGTGGGTATGTTGCTGTTTAGCCATTATCAGCTTTCATTGTTTTTCGAAGCGTTTTGCCTGCTGGGGTTGCTTATCCAGACGGCTTGGCCATGGCTGAATACAGGACAACGGAAAAGTTACCTGCAAACCTCCCCCCAACCAGGGCGAAGCCAATCAACTACCAGCAAGCCAGCATTGGACAAAACAGGACTTGATAAGACCGGATTTGATAAGGCAGTACTTAATAAGACAGCGCTTGATAAGACAGTGCTTAATAAGACAATGGGAGCCAATTGATGAAACGGCAGAACCAATGGCTCCTTGCCCTGACCAGCTGCGGACTGATTTTCCTGGCCTGGATGTCACAAGGCAACTTGGTATTGGTGGCTAGCCTGCTGTTTGTCCTGCCGTTTGTCATCAACCAAGCCTTCCTCGTTTGCGTCGGCTTCATTATCTTCTCTTATTTCAGGATCCACGAAGCCTTTCCGCTACTCATGCCATTGAAGATCCCCCAACTATTGGCACTCGCGAGTTTGGCAGGGCTTGGTTGGCAGCTCTGGTTGCAGAGGGAAACCATTCATTGGCATCGCTTGCAAACCCTCTTCCTGCTCTTTAGTGCCTGGGTTCTGGTATCCTGCCTGCTTGCGAGCAACCGCGGTGAAGCCTTTGCCAATTTCAACGGCAACTTCATCAAAATCGTGATCATGGTTTTTGCCATTAGCTGGCTGCCGCAACGGTTACCGCAGCTCAAAATCATTCCCTACCTACTATTGCTCAGCGGCTTACTGATCGGTGGTTTGGCCCTGTTCAACAAAGCCAATGGTGTTGGCCTGGTAGAGGGCACCCGGGTCACTATAGGCCGGGATATCGGCTCAATGCTAGGCGACCCCAATGACTTAGCGCTGGTTCTGCAGTTCCCAGTTTCTTTCGCTATGGCCTACAGCTTCCATGGCCCCAAATGGCAACGCGTTTTGTCTGTTGTGGTGTTGGTTATCATGATCATGAGCGTACTGGCGACCCAGAGCCGCGGCGGGCTGCTGGGAATTGCTTGTGTCGTCTTTGCCATGACCCTGATGAAAAGCCGCTCTATCATATTGCCTTCGATAATCAGCGGGATCGGGTTACTGGCCTTGGTTGTGCTAGCGGGGATCAGCGACCGCAGCTCCGGCGGGGCCGCCGAGTCCGGCATTGATGAATCGGCAATGGGACGGATCTATGCGTGGCAGGCCGCCTTCAATATGGCCGTCAGCAACCCCTTTACCGGCGTTGGCCTCAACAACTTCTACTACAACTACTATTTCTACTCCCCCCACTGGGACGGCAAAAACCATGCGGTTCACAGCACCTGGCTCCAAATCATGTCCGAGACCGGCTTTGTCGGATTGGTACTATTCCTGCTTATGGTTATAGGTGCCCTACGTGTCAGTTACCAGTTGCTCAAGCGGCTTGAACATTCTGAAATGCAACCACTCGCACAAGGGCTGTGGCTCGGCACCTTGTCATTTTGTGTCAGCGGCACCTTCCTCACCCAAGGAACCACTTGGCCGCTGTACATTTTGATCGGGCTGCTAATGGCTTTAGATAGGCTCACTCTCAAGCAGGAGACCAACCATGCGCACGCTCGTCAAGACCTACCTGGCACCTAACCATTTTGCCATGCTCAAAAGCTTGGTCCAGCAGCTACGCAGCAGCTATGTGCCTTGCGTTCCTCTGCTGCACCGGGGCTTATACCACCTGCACCTCGGTATCAAGCAAAGCCTCCATTGCATTTTGCAAAAGGGCTATTTCACCCCGATCTTTATTTCCCGGCTGGCCAACCGCCCGCGCCAGCTTCACCTTGATTGCGGCATGCCACAAATCCTCGGCCCGCTGAGTATCCATCTCGGGGAAAAGTGCCGGCTATCCGGTATTGCCACTTACTGCGGCCGGGCATGGGGAGAGCAAACACCCCGGCTTATCGTCGGCGACAATGTAGATATCGGTTGGCAAAACACCCTTGCCGTCGGGCGGATCATCCGTATTGACGACAACGTTCGGCTGGCCGGCAAAGTGTTCCTCGCCGGTTTCCCTGGCCATCCACTAGACCCAATAGCCCGCGCCCAAGGCAAACCGGATACCAAGCAACAGGTCGGAGATATCCACCTGTGCCGTGATGCCTGGCTAGGAACTGGGGTGATGGTAATGGCCGGCGTCACTATCGGTGAAGGCAGCGTCATTGCCGCAGGTAGCGTGGTAACAAAAGATATTCCGCCCGGCGTGCTCGCAGGCGGTAACCCGGCCAAAGTGATCAAGCAACTGGAGAGCTAAGATGGAATTTGTCGTTTTCGGCGAGGACTGGGGGCGCCACCCATCCAGCAGCCAGCATTTGCTACAGTCGATCGGCCAAGAGTACGATGTCCACTGGGTCAACTCCATTGGCCTGCGCCAGCCGACTTTCACCCAGAAGGATCTCAAGCGGGTATGGGAAAAGCTGTGCGCGGCAGGGAAAACCAGGACAGCCAGCAATGATGCCATCCCCCAAGACATATCCGGTTCAACCACCAGCCCCTTTATGCCAACCACCATTACTAAGCCTCTTATTTGGCCGATGGCGCAAAACCCATTACTGAAATACCTCAACAACCAGTTGCTCAGGCGCCAGCTAAAACCACGCATCGGCTCGAAGCAGTACCGGCGAATTGTCTGGGCTGCACTTCCCAGTGCGGTTGATTACCTGGATATCTGCAACAGTGATTTAGTCATCTATTACTGTGGCGATGACTTTACTGCACTAGCCGGCGTCGATCATTGCCTTGCTGAACAGGCAGAGCAACGCCTGGTCGCAAGGGCCGACCTTATTTTTGCCTGCAGCCCAGCCCTGCAGGCAAAATTCCCCGCCAGCAAAACCATTCTGCTTCCGCATGGGGTACATTTGTCGCAATTTGCAAAACCCAGCGTATCCACACCTGACATCAAGCTCTCCCGTCCCAGCATCGGGTTCTATGGCAGCCTCAATAACTGGCTGGATCAAACACTGCTCCTCAACCTGGCCAAAGCCAGACCCAATATCAACTTCTGCCTAATAGGCCGCCAAGACAGTGGCATCGAGCACCTGGCGCAGCAAGCCAATATCGTCATATTGCCTGCCGTGCCCCACCACCAGCTTGCCCATTACCTTAAACGCTGGACTGCAGCCATCCTGCCATTTGTTGACAATGAACAGATCAGAGCCTGCAACCCACTAAAACTCAGGGAATATCTAGCTGCAGGTTGCCCGGTGATCAGCAGCGATTTCCCGGCCACGGCCCCCTACCGCTCTGTCATTACCACAGCCTCCAGTGAGCAGCAGTGGCTAGCCGCTATCGACCTTTACTGCCAATGGACGCCGCAGCAAAGACAATTGCATGCGAAGAAAGCTTACCAAACAGTCGCCAATGAGAGCTGGGAGCACCGCGCTACACAAGTGCTTGAGGCAATAAGGCAAATTCTACGGCGCTAAGCATCTACCAGTACGTGTGCCAATTATTTCAGACGCCAAATAACAATTTCCCTAACTTCGGGCACTTTTTTTGCTACCAATAAAAGAAGTCGCAATAAAGAACCGGGGGAAGAATGAAAAGGATGATAATTGCCATTGGCTGCCTGTTGATGTTTGGCTGTGCGTCTCAGCCCAAGCAAACCAGCCTGACCCTTTATTTCAGCCCGGAGCAAATCTCACTGACCGCCGAGCAGCAACGCAAGATCAGTGACTTCTTGACGGATCATCCATACCACCAGCTAGAAGCCAAAGTTGCCCCGGCAGGCATGGACAACCCGTTCGAAGCACTGGTGCAGGGACAGAAACGCATCCAGGCCGTCAGCAAGCTCTCTGATAGCCAAAATATCCCACTGCATCTGGAGTATGCCCCCAACCAGACTGCCGATACCTTAATTTTGCAAAGGCAATCGCCATGAGAACCCAGCTTTTTGCCAAGCTTTACCCACTATTGCAGGCACTGTGGAATCATCGCTACTTGCTGATTATCCCTGTCTTAGTGATGCCATTGCTAATGACTGCGGGTGGCGCTATCAAAGCCAAGCGCTATCACGCCCAGACCACCATTTTGGTTCAAGAGGCCGCGATGCTTAACCCTTTCCTGGAGGATTTGTCTATCTCGATGAACCTACAAAAAAGAATCAAGGCACTGCGGGTTTTGCTGCATAGCCAGTTTGTGCTTGAACAAGTCGCTATCGACCTCGAACTCGCTGCTGCCAGCAACCCAAGCCAGCTCAATGCGATAGTGAGCCAACTCAACAGCAACCTCAACGTCAACCTTGTCGGCAGCGACTTGGTACAGCTAGGCCTGAACTGGCATACCCCTTCAGAGATGCCGGCGATCCTCAACAAACTCTCAGAATTGTTCCTCGACAAGCTCCGTGCCCCTGGCCGTGCGTCGATTGACGGCTCTGAGCAGTTCCTCCAACAACAGCTCGAATCGACCTTGCACGATCTGGAGCAGGCAGAGAGTGCACTGGCTGCATTCAAGTCGGCCAATGCCGGCAACCTGCCCCAGCTACAGGGCAGCCGGATCCAGACTGATGCCCAGATCAATACCTTGATCCAGGAAACCAAGCTGCGATTGCTTAATGCCCAGGCCAAACGGGATAACTTCTATCAGCGGCTGGCCAGTACCAACCCGGTCGTTGGCATGCTCGAGGCCGAAATCGTCAAAGCCGAGGCAGAGCTGGCGATCCTCCGTGCCAGTTACACTGACCGCCACTCTTCCGTCAAGGCCGTCCTGCGCCAGCTCAATCGCCTGAAACAAGAGCGCTCACGCCTGGTCGACCAGCAGCAATCGCTCAACGCCCAGGAAATAGGCCAGCTATGGCAACGCATCGCCAGCAACACCCAGCAGCTCGACAACCCCAACCAGCCTATCCTGATCAGCCAGTTCGAACAGTTGCAGAAGGCGGAAAGCGAAATCCAAGCACTGGAAGGCGAGCTCAAACTGCTTGAGACCCAGGCATCGCGCCTTGAAGAAAAGCGGGTTGAATTTGCCCAGCTGGAAAAAGAGCTGACGGTGCTGCAGCGCAACTATGACGTCAAGGCCAAGATATACAACCAGCTGCTAGAGCGGTATGAGATGGCCAAGGTAACTGGCCAGCTCGGGCGTTTCGAAGAGCCCGACAAGCTCAAGATCATTGCCCGCCCCAGCATACCCAGCCAGCCGCTTAACTGGCCATGGTGGCTCAACTTTACCCTGGGTATTGTTGTCGGCCTCGGGCTTGGGCTGTCATTGGTTTGTGCCGTACAGCTCCTGGATACGCGGCTATACCAAAACCGGCAGATTGTCCGCCTGACCAAGGCACCAGTGCTCATCCGTATCCCCCACTTTTCCGAGGAGAGATCATGACTATTACCACCCTGCAGGTTGTCCAGCACCTGAGCCCCGGCGGTATTGAAAGGCTGGTACTCAACTTGGTCCGGTTTGCGTCTGCTGACAACCAAGTCTATATCGTTGCTTTGGAAGGCAGCAAAGAACAGGCGATTGAACAATGGCCGGAGCTGGCACCGCTGGCAGAGCGCCTCTACTTCCTCGGCAAACCCCACGGTCGGGATATCCAAACGGTTTTCAAATTGCGTCGTCTGATCCGCACCTTGCACGCGCAAGTTGTCCACTCCCACCACCTCGGGCCTCTGCTCTATAGCCGGGCAGCCTGTTTCGGGCTCACCGGGATCACCCATATCCAAACTGAGCACGACAGCTGGCACCTTGACGACCCTAAGCAGCGGCTGCTCACCCGCAGCCTGCTGATGGGAGGCCGCGTCCAACTCGTTGCCGACGCCCCGCGGGTCGCCAATCACCTAAAAGCAAAAGGGATCAGCGCCGATCATATCATTATCAATGGGATCGACACCCGCCACTATGCGCCGGGCCATGCGCCGCAAGCCCGCCACCGCCTGCAGCTCCCCGCGGATAAGTTGATCATCGGCTGCGCCGGTCGCCTCGTACAGGAGAAAGGTATCGATATTTTGCTCGAAGCACTCTCAACATTGCCGGAATCCTACCAGTTGGCAGTAGCAGGCCAAGGCCCGGAACACGGCAAACTGCAAAAACAATCACAGCAACTGGGGTTGACCGGACGGGTTCACTGGCTCGGCCTGTGCGACAACATGCTTGATTTCTACCACGCCATCGATCTGTTCTGCATGCCCTCCCGCCAGGAAGGGCTTCCCCTGGCGCTGCTAGAAGCCCAAGCGTGCGGCAAACCCGTTGTGGCGACCGACGTCGGCGGGATCCCCGACTTGATCTGCCCCCATAGCGGCCAACTGCTACCGGCCGACCAACCGACCCTGCTTGCCCAGGCTTTGCAGGATAAGCTCAAGGTGTCCATCCAAGCATGCCCGGAAACCACCCAGTACATCCGCCGCTTGGCTGATGTCAGGGAGATGGCCGCCTGCTATGAATCCCTTGCCCGCCAATAAGGAAGATCACCATGACGATTAGCTGGATTATCCTGACTGCCTTGACCCTAGTGATCATTTACCACCATGTCATTTATACCGGCTTGATGATCGTGCTGGGGCGTAACCCCCCATCGGAAGCAGATCAACCTGGTGCCGAGCCCCAAACGGCGACTAAACAACCTACCTCCAGTTCAACGGCTCTACCCTCAGTCGCGATCCTCATACCTTCCCACAACGAAGCCGAATTTATCGAAGACAAACTCGCCAACCTGCTGATGTTGGACTATCCGCCAGAAAAGCTATCAGTCTGGGTCTGCTGTGACGGTTGCAGTGACAACACCGCAGAGTTGGCACAAGGCTGGCAACAAAAGTATGCCCAATCAGGTGTCAGGCTGGAATGTATCGTTGAGGATGATAACCGGGGCAAGGTCGTGCGGATCAACCAACTGCTGGGGTTGGTGAAGGGGAAAGTGGATTTGATTGCCATGTCCGATGTCTCGGCCCTGCTGTCCATCGACGCCTTGACCCAAGCCGCCGAAAGCTTCCTTGACCCGGCAGTCGGGGCGCTGACCTGCAACTATCTCTTGGCCGAAGCCACCAGCGGCGAGCAGCAATACTGGCAGTGGCAGAACTCAATTCGCCAGACCGAATCAAAACTCGGCAGTGTCATGGGCGGCAATGGTGCTTTCTATATTGTCCGGGAGCCGCTGTTCTCCTCCCTGCCGGAAGATACTATAAACGATGACTTTATCCAGACCATGCTGGTGATAAAGCAAGGCTACCAAGTCCAGTTCAACCACTATATCAATAGCATTGAGCTAGCCCCCTCCACCGACGAGGACACCTACCAGCGCCGCCAGCGCATCGGAGCCGGCAACCTGCAACAGCTGATCCGCTGTCGCTTCGTGTTCCGCCACAGCCACCATGGAGCCCGCTGGTTGTTCACTTCAGGCAAAGCCCTGCGGACGGTAATGCCGTTTATCCTGCTGGCGTACTTCCTGTTATCACTCACCACGGCAGTCCAGGGTTCAACCATCGGCCTAGCCCTGACGATATTGCAAACTATCGGTTACCTAGCAGCCGCCCTCCCGCTACTCGGGGTTCAAAATAAAATCACCGACAAGCTGCATTATTTCATCAGCGGGTATGCTGCCTCGCTGATCGGCATGATCCGATTCCTGATGGGGCATTTTCGCAGTGGCTGGCGCCATCTGCCGCCACTGTCGAACTACCAGGCCCAATCGACCCAATTCCTCAAACGCACCAGTGATATTGTACTGGCAACAGCAGGCATGGTATTGACCCTTCCGGTATGGCCGTTGATAGCTTTGCTGATCAAACTCGACTCACCAGGGCCTGTTTTCTACCGCCAGTTACGTGTCGGCAAAATCAGCGAGGAGCAAGTCGAGCTATTTGAGGTGATCAAATTCCGCTCGATGGCCAACAATGCCGAATCTCAGTCAGGTGCAGCCTGGGCCCAGCAAAATGATCCCCGCATAACCCGCATTGGCCGGTTCCTCCGGGTAACCCGCCTCGATGAGCTGCCGCAGTTTATCAATGTCATCAAAGGAGACATGGCGCTAATAGGGCCACGGCCGGAACGGCCCGAGTTTTGCGGCACTTTGCAAAATGCATTGCCATTTTACCTTGAGCGGACCGCCGGGCTGAAACCGGGGATCACCGGCCTCGCCCAAGTCAGCCAGGGCTATGATACCGATCTGGAAGATGTGAAAAACAAAATCGCCTTTGACCATGCCTATGCCCTCGCCCTGAGCTCACCGCTGCAATGGATCAAGATGGATCTGTTTATTATTTTCAAAACGATTTACATCATGGTTAGCAAACGCGGGCAATAGTTGGCACAGCACTTGTATTGACTAGAGGAGGTACATCAACAATCAAAAAGGCCCGTTATGAATCATGCAGTAAATAACGCCAATATCGGATTGACGCTACAGAATGAGTTTGATGCCCACCTCGCCAGGCAGATGGAGCCAGACTTTGAAACACTGAGCCAAACTGAAAACGATGAGATGATCATCGACATGACCCAGGTACAATTTATTGACTCCTGTGGAATTGGTGCCATTGTTTTCTTATACAAGCGCTTAAAAAGCCGGGGAAAAACATTACGCCTGCTCAATGTTAACGGCCAACCGCGCCAGCTGATGAAAATGTTAAGGATCGACAAGGTGATCCCACTGATCACCTCAGCGGAGTTATGTTGATATGGGAAAACTCTCAAGCCTGCTAATAATACTGCTGGCTAGCGGCTGCACGACCTGGCCAACCACCGGTGATACCCCGTACTCGGAGCCGGATGTCGACCAGTGGCACGAGCTTGAGCATCATGGCTTCGAGCTCCAGCTGCTGGCAACCCGGGGCGCCAAGCTATGCCTGCCAGGACAATACCAGCGGCTTGCCAACCTCCATGACAAGGCCGACCAAGAGCACAAGGCTGGCTTTACCGATGATGCCGATATCACCCTGCTGGCCTATCAAACCCAGTTTGCCAAAATCCAACGCCAGATGGACTGGCTCGAGCACCACACCGAGTGCCTGGATACCCGTTACTCAGAGATCCAGCTGCGGGATCAATTCCTGCTCTTGATGCGGGTCGACAACCAGTTTGCTTTCAACCGGGCTAAGCTCCTTCCCGATTACCAAAATGCATTGCGCCGTGCTGCTTCAATCCTAAAACGCCAAGAGCACTGGCAGCTAGAACTAACCGGCCATACCGACACCATAGGTACCGAGCAGAGTAACTACCAACTGGGCATGCGCCGGGCAGATACCGTGCGGCGCTACATGATTGAACAGGGGGTCGACTCACACCAAATTTCCATTTTCAGTGCGGGTGAAAAAGAGTCATTCGAAGATCCTAATTCACGAACCCAGCGCCTCAGCAACCGCAAGGTTGAAGCCCGGGTATTGGTTGACCACCATACCCGCTCCCCGCACCGGGTCTATTCCCTCAGTGACTGGCATGCCGTCAAAGAACAGCTAACCCCAGGCTCGCTATGATTAGGTTGCTGCTGCTCTTGCTCAGTACACTCTTTATCACCCCGGTATGGGGAGACACCCTAACACCCGGCGACCGGGTCTTTATCCAGCTGCCTGGGGAGCGCGACTTCGACGAACCGTTCACCATTGATGACCAGGGCCAAATCCGGCTGCCTGAAGTCGGGCTGGTGCCTATCGAGGGGCTGACCCTGCCACAAGCCGAACAACGCTTGCGCGAAAGGCTCACGACCGTTTATCGCAACCTCGACGAATTCAAGCTCAATATCCTCGAGCAAGTCCTGCGGGTGCAGGTCCTCGGTTACGTCGAGGAGCCCGGGATGATATCGCTAAAACCCGGTGCCAATGTTCAAATGGCGATTTCTGCTGCTGGCGGAGCCCGGCCCGGTGCCCAGCTGGATCAATTCAAGCTGATCCGAGACGGCAGCTCCCAGCAATTTAATTACAAAGCCTACCTCGATGATGGCGACCCGGCTAAGCTTCCCGCCTTACAGGGTGGAGATACGATTTTTGTCCCAACCTCGCCGCTGCTCGGCAATGTCGAGGTGGATTTTGATGCCGCATCGCTGACCAAAGGCGGCGATGCCGACGAACAACAGGGGATCACCATTTTCGGCGAATTGCGCAATCCCGGTACCTTCAGCTTTAAATCGGGCATGACAGTCGTCGATGCCGTGATGCGTGCCGAGGGGGTCACCCGGTACGCGGATGTGACCAAGATCCGGGTGATCACTGACAACATCCCCTACCAATTCGACCTAAAAGCTTACCTGGACAGCGGTGATACCAGCAACCTGCCGCCGATCAAGCCCGGTACCACCATCTTCGCCCCGATAGAAGTCGAAGACATCAACACCACCTCGCGCACTGTGTATGTCATGGGTGAGGTCAAAGCGCCCGGTGCCTATGAAAGCTCGCCGGGCACCGGCTTCATCGATGTTCTGGCCAACGCCGGCGGGCCGACCCGTTTTGCAGATACCACCCAAATCAAGCTGCTCAGCAACACCAAGGCAGCGATGAGTATCAACCTGGTCAAATATACCCAGGCACCTGCGCTTTACCCGCTGCCTGACATGATGCCGGGCGATGTCATCTTCATTCCGGAAAAAATCGACTTCAATGAAAAGTCGTGGTTGAAAGTGACTAACGACCGGGCGATCAAAATCATCGGCGCAGTCAACAACCCAGGCCGTTTCGAATGGAATGACACCATGAGCTTTATGGATCTGCTGGCCCATGCCGGTGGCCCCAAACAGCAAACCAACCTGTCGAACATCCGCATTGTGCGCGAAGGGGCGGGCAGCGATGAAGAGCGGGTGACCACTTTCAATTTCGAAGCCTTCACCAAACAAGGCAAGCCGCAAAACCAACTACCGCAATTAAAGGCCGGCGACACCATCATCTTCGATGAGCTGCCCCACGACCCGACAGACAACAAGGCCAGCTGGCTCCGCCAATCCGCCCAGGACTCGATTTATATCTTCGGCCAAGTCGGCGCGCCGGGGCGCTATGCATTCAACAGTGAGCAAGGGTTCCTCGATATCCTGTCTGCTGCCGACGGCCCTACCGGAGAGGCCGATATCCAGGATGTGCTGATCACCCACCGCAACGGCACCACCACCAAGGTCACTCGCTTCAACCTCGCCCGCTATTTCAAAAGCGGCAATGAGGCTTTGCTGCCGAAAGTCGTTGCCGGCGATGTTATTTTTGTCCCGCAGGTAGACACCGTCGCCGACACGGAAGCTATCAAGGTGATGGGGGCAGTTAAATCCCCCGGCCGCTTCAACTGGAATGTCAGCATGACCTTCCTCGATGTACTCGCCCTGGCCGGCGGGCCGTTGCAGCAGGCCAATATCACCAATATCCGTATCATCAAGGAAAGCCGCCAATCGCAAGACAACGTGCTGTACTTCGACCTCGACAATTTTATCAATGAAGGTGGCAGCTTTACTGCCCTGCCCCGACTAGCGGCCGGTGATACCATCGTCATCGACGAGCTGCCCCACGACCCGACTGACAACAAATCCAGCTGGATCCGCCAGTCGGCCGATGATTCCATCTATGTATTCGGCCAGGTCGGAGCGCCAGGACGCTACGCCTTCAACCGCGAGCTAGGCTTCCTCGATATCCTCTCAGCGGCTGATGGCCCCAATGGCGATGCCGACCTACGCCAGATTCGGATCAGCCACCGGAATGACAATACAGCCAGAGTGACACGGCTCAACCTGTCCCTGTACTTTGAAACCGGCGACGAAACCCTCATCCCGAAAATCGTGCCCGGCGATGTTATCTACGTGCCGAAGCTGGAAGGGAACTGGCTCGACAAACCTGCCGAGCAAGTCGTACGACTAATGGGCTCGGTCAACAAACCCGGCCGCTACCCCTTCAACAGCCAGATGAATATCCTCGATTTACTGGCTGAAGCTGGAGGACCAACCGATAACGCTTATATCGAGCGGATCATGATAGTGAATACCTCTTGCTGTGGTGACAAAGCCCAGACATTCAACCTGCGTGACTATGTCATCGACCCGGCCCGTTACCCGCTGCCGCTACTGCGGGCAGGTGACACCGTCTATGTCCCCAACCTGAATGACTCGGTCGGCGAACAATGGCGGCAGGGGCTGAGGGATGTGCTGGGGATCTTTACCTTGATAGCCTTAGGAGCAGCATTATGAAACCTTGGCTTAGTGGCGAATACGACCAACTCTTCCACCAAATCCACCAACAAAATGCCCGGGTGATCACCTTGGCTGGTGCATCAAGCCAATGCGGCACCTCAACCCATAGCCATTGGCTGGCCCGCCGCTGCGCGGAAGATCATAAAGTTCTGCTGGTCGATCTTGATCTGGCCGGCGCAGGCCAGGGCTACGCGGCGAAAGCCTGGAACAGCAATGGCGAGGGGGAAGCGAGCTCCCTTATCCAATTGACCGAGCAGTTAACGCTACTGCCACGCCCAAGTGAAGAACGGACAATCCTCGACCTGCGCCAGCCAGACAGTTTTAAGCGGGCTCTTGAGCGCTGGAAGCAGGATTACCACTATGTCCTGTGTGATGTCGGCACCATGACCCATACCAACTGGCGCAACCTGCCCATCAATGCCATTAGCCATGCTAGCGATGCAACCATCCTTTGCCTGGCCGCAGCAAAGACAACCGAAAGTGAACTG
This sequence comes from Photobacterium sp. ABD4_091, assembly GCF_056160145.1. NCBI lineage: Bacteria > Pseudomonadati > Pseudomonadota > Gammaproteobacteria > Vibrionales > Vibrionaceae > Photobacterium > Photobacterium sp. ABD4_091. The sequence goes on from NZ_JBSWWQ010000001.1 coordinate 1,320,342, forward strand.
TTGACCTGCATCAGCAAGCTGGAGCAAAACGGCATTTCCTTACTGGGTACCTTGATAAACGATCAGTCCAACCCCTCATTGGCAGAGGAGATCATCCGGGTCCTGAACGGCAAAGCCAACTGGATCCCGCGCAGTATCAAACACCGGCTGATCGACTTCCTCCAGGCAAGCCCCTTGCTGCAAGGGAAATACCAATAAACAGGAACCCACGACCAGGACGGATAAATGGATCAGGTGTTGTTCGAGCGTCAATTTGACCTTAGCTATGAAAACCTTGCCCCTATTAGGCAAGCACTGGGTGACAGGGCACAGGCACTGCAGCTAGCGCCCGACCTGATGCAAAACATCAAACTGGTTTGCAGTGAATATTGTGCCAATTTGCTGGAACACCAACAGACACCGGCCTCACGCTGCACTATCAGCTACGGAAAAACAGCCGGGCAGTACTGCTTTGCCATTGCCGACAACGGTTCCCCATGGCCAGCGCAAACCGAGCACCTCGAAAGTGCAGAGCTGCCACTACAGCCTTGTGAGTCAGGGATGGGGCTGGCTATTATCAAGGCCACATTCCCCGATTTTCGCTACCAGGTATTGCCAGATAGCAACAAGATAGAATTTACCCTCCCCCGCCAATCTGACCGCAAACACCTTGTTATTGTCGATGACAGCCGCAGTCAACTAGCCATGCTTACCAGCTACCTTGAGGATGCATTCCAGCTCTCCATTTTCAGCCAGGCAGACGAGGCACAGGCCTGGCTGCAAGCAAACCATTGCGATTTGGTACTGACAGACTTGTGGATGCCGGACATCAACGGGCTGGAATTCCGCCGTGCGGTAGCCAACATCCGCCATCACCGGATGCTGCCGTTTGTTTTCCTTTCTGGCGATACGGTGTCGGATACCATGAAGGCTGTCAGCGAGTCGGGCATCGATGATTTCCTGGCAAAACCCATCGATAAACACCACCTGCTCCAGGTATTAGGGCGGGTGCTCAAGCACCATCAACACCTGCAAAGTGCCTTTGAGGATAACATGTTGCAACGGCTGGAAAGCCGAAGCTGCAATGATTCAGGCTCCAGCACGACAACCATTAGTACCGGCGGTTTTAATATCCAGCTAAACCGAGAGCCAGCAATAAGCGGGGATTTTTTTATCCACCACCCACTGCCTGGAGGGGGCAGCATGGTTATCCTCGGGGATCTGATGGGGCATGGGCTTGTTGCCAGAGCCAATGGCGGGATATGCTATGGCTTGATCCAGGGCCTGCTGCTCGACCCTACAATCACCCCGGAGCAATTATGCCAACGGCTCAACCAGCACTTATACCTTAGCGAGGCCGCTAGCCTGGTCTGCTTATTGGTGATCCTGCTCGATACGGACGGGTCCATTACCCTATACAATGCCGGCATGCCCAAACCCATTGCCTGCCGCTCCTGCTGCGAGCATCTCAAGGAATCGATAGGGTTAATGGGACTCTTCGATTCACCTGAAATAGAAGGCGTCAGCATCCAGCTCCGCCCTGGCCATAGCCTCCACGGCTATACTGATGGATTGCTGGAATCGATGCTGTCTGAACAAGAGTGCCAAGAAATGAAAGCAATGACCGCTGATGAGCGCCACCATTACCTGTGGCAGCGCGCGCCGGAAAACTACGAAGACGACAGAACCTTATTTACACTGACACATACCTGACCCACATCGCCGAGCTTGACTGACTAAGCCAGCCGGTAGACCTGCGCCAATTGCTCCCAGCATGCCTCGCTGCTGTAGCCGCTGCGAACCAGCAAGTGCTGCTGCCGGGACAATGCCCGCCAGCCTGCATCACCTTGGCGGTCGAGTGCTACGACCTTGGATGCAAGCAGCGGCCAGTTGCTTTCGGCAACCAGACACTCGCTACCGAGCAATGACGGCATTTCCCCAACATCCGTTGACAATACGACCACACCGTTGGCCATGGCCTCTAGTGCAGCCATTGGCAGCCCTTCGGCACGGGACGGGATGAGCAAGACATCCAGTTGCTGCCAGTACGGCTCCATCGACGCAACAGCACCGTGCCAATTAACCGCTTCGCCCGCAAGAAGGTGGGCCTGCTCACCATCACCGAACACATGGCATTCGGCATCAGGGAGTTGTTTGCTCAAAGCGACAAAACGGTCGATGGCCTTTTCATGGCTCAACCTACCCACAAACCCAACTTGCAATGCCGGATGGCGTTGCCGGCTTGGCTGGCCTGTATGGCAGCGAACAAAATTGCGCTGCAATTCGCAACGAAACGGTTGGCGTAGCCTGATCTTCTCACTGACGGCAAGGTTACGGGAAACGCAGGCCGTGTAGCGGTTGAGCCACTCGTAAACAGCCAGTTTGCCTGCCACGGCCTCGCCGGCGTGGAAGGTCGTCACCAAGTGATAGGAAGCAAACAGCTTGAAGCTGCGCGCAAGGATAGAAGCTTTGTAACCGTGGGCATGGACAACATCATCAGCGCTTAAACGGCGGAAGAACGAAATAAGAGAACCATCGGAGAGGAAGCGGTAGGGAATACCGTGTTGCCGGAGCTGTTTGTATTGCGGGTGTGATGGGTGGTGCTGGAGAAACACAACTTCGACCGCAGCCTGTTTAGATTGCAGCAACAAAGCTAACTGGTGGATATGGCTTTCAATACCACCAAACCCGGAGCTGTCGACAAATAGGTAAATCATCAATCCATTTCCTTACCGTTTAAGGGAATAAGGAATTGGATGCAAAAAAAAAGCCGAGTCTAAGACTCGGCCTCTTTTTTATTTAACGCGCTAGTGCTTATTCAGCAGCAGCTTCTTCCTGAGCTTCAGGACGATCTACTAGCTCGATATAAGCCATAGGGGCTTTATCGCCAGCACGGAAACCGCATTTCATGATGCGAGTGTAACCGCCTGGACGCTGAGCAAAACGTGGGCCCAGTTCGTTAAATAGTTTCGCAACAACTTCGTTATCACGAGTACGTGCGAATGCAAGACGACGGTTAGCAACACTGTCAGTCTTAGCTAGGGTAATCAATGGCTCAATTACGCGACGCAGCTCTTTTGCCTTAGGCAGGGTAGTCTTGATAAGTTCGTGACGTACCAGAGAGCCAGCCATGTTGCTGAACATCGCTTTGCGATGGCTGCTGTTGCGGTTGAGTTGACGACCACTCTTACGATGGCGCATGACCTAATCCTTCTAACTAGATATCAGTAACTATTAATCTTCAGCAATAGATGCTGGCGGCCAGTTTTCTAGGCGCATGCCTAGAGACAGACCACGTGATGCCAGCACGTCTTTGATTTCAGTCAAAGACTTCTTACCAAGGTTTGGAGTCTTAAGAAGCTCAACCTCAGTACGCTGAACAAGATCACCGATGTAGTGGATCGCTTCTGCTTTTAGACAGTTAGCAGAGCGAACAGTTAGTTCAAGATCGTCTACAGGACGCAGTAGGATCGGATCGAACTCCGGCTTCTCTTCTTTCTCTTCAGGAACACGTACATCACGAAGATCTACGAATGCATCCAATTGCTCAGCTAGGATAGTAGCTGCGCGACGGATAGCTTCCTCAGGATCAAGAGTACCATTTGTCTCCATATCGATAACTAGCTTATCAAGGTCAGTACGTTGTTCTACACGTGCTGCCTCAACGGCGTATGCGATACGGTCAACTGGGCTGAAAGTTGCATCAACTAGCAGACGACCAATTGGACGCTCATCTTCCTCAGTGTGAATACGAGCAGACGCTGGTACATAGCCACGACCACGCTCTACCTTGATGCGCATGCTGATATCAGCATTGTCATCAGTTAGGTGGCAGATTACGTGCTCTGGGTTCGCAATCTCAACATCACCGTCGTGGGTGATGTCACCTGCAACAACAGGGCCTGCACCAGATTTATTCAGAGTAAGGATAACTTCGTCTTTACCCTCAACCTTAACGGCTAGGCCTTTAAGGTTTAGAAGGATCTCAAGAATGTCTTCCTGTACTCCTTCTTTGGTGCTGTACTCGTGTAACACACCGTCGATTTCTACTTCAGTGACGGCACAACCCGGCATTGAAGATAGAAGAATGCGACGTAGAGCGTTACCAAGAGTGTGGCCGAAACCACGCTCAAGCGGCTCAAGAGTTACTTTTGCATGCGTCGTGTTAACTTGTTCAATATCAACAAGACGTGGCTTAAGAAATTCTGTTACAGAACCCTGCATTGTGTCCTCTCTTAACTATAGCCTTACTTAGAGTAAAGCTCGACGATCAGGTGTTCGTTGATGTCGGCAGACAAATCAGAACGTTCTGGAAGGCGCTTGAAAGTACCTTCTAGTTTGCTGCTGTCTACTTCGACCCAAGTCGGTAGTTCACGCTGAGTAGCAACTTCTAGAGCTGCTTTGATGCGTGCTTGGTTCTTAGCTTTCTCACGAATGCTAACAACGTCGTTTGCCGCTACCTTGAAAGAAGGAACGTTTACGACTTGACCGTTAACTAGGATCGCTTTGTGGCTTACCAGCTGACGTGCTTCGGCGCGAGTAGCACCAAAACCCATGCGGTAAACTACGTTATCTAGACGACCTTCAAGAAGCTGAAGCAGGTTTTCACCTGTGTTGCCTTTAAGGCGAGCAGCTTCTTTGTAGTAGTTACGGAATTGCTTCTCTAGTACGCCGTAAGTACGACGAACTTTTTGCTTCTCACGAAGCTGTACGCCGTAGTCAGATAGACGACCGCGACGAGCACCATGCACACCAGGTGCATTGTCAATTTTACACTTGGTATCAATCGCGCGTACACCAGACTTAAGGAACAAGTCTGTGCCTTCACGACGGCTAAGCTTCAGCTTAGGACCCAAATATCTTGCCATGTTCTTTCTCCAGTTTTCCTAGAAACGAAACGTTATACGCGACGTTTCTTAGGTGGACGACAACCGTTATGAGGGATCGGAGTCGCATCAACAATGTTAGTGATACGGAAACCCGCAGCGTTTAGAGCGCGGATAGTAGACTCACGACCAGGACCAGGGCCCTTAACCATAACTTCCAGGTTCTTAACGCCATACTCTTTGGCCATTTCGCCAGCGCGCTCAGCAGCAACCTGTGCAGCGAACGGAGTAGACTTACGAGAACCACGGAAACCAGAACCACCTGCAGTAGCCCAAGATAGAGCGTTACCCTGACGGTCAGTGATGGTTACGATTGTGTTGTTGAAAGAAGCATGAATGTGCGCAACGCCATCAGCAACTTGCTTACGTACGCGCTTACGAGCGCGAGTTGGTTGTTTAGCCATTGTACTCTACCTTCCGATTATTTTTTGATCGGCTTGCGCGGACCCTTACGGGTACGTGCGTTGGTTTTAGTACGCTGTCCACGTAGTGGTAGACTGCGACGATGACGAAGACCACGGTAACAACCAAGGTCCATTAGACGCTTGATGTTCATGGAAACTTCACGACGTAGATCACCTTCTACAGTGTACTTAGCTACACCATCACGCAGTAGATCGATCTGCTCTTCAGTTAGTTCACTGATCTTAACATCTTCAGCGATACCCGCTTCAGCTAGGATAGCTTTTGAGCGAGTTTTACCGATGCCGTAGATCGCAGTAAGAGCGATTACAGAATGTTTTTGATCAGGAATGTTAATGCCTGCAATACGGGCCACTATTCACTCCTAGTACTTTTCAAGAATAACCGCTGCAAAGCCCGTTTAGGATACGCAGCGGTGGAACAATTCTTTTGCACACACAAAAGATTGGTTGGCTAATTTAGCCAACCCACCTTCAATTTGCAAGAAATATTTCTGCTAATTAGCCTTGGCGCTGTTTGTGCTTTGGCTCACTGCAAATTACACGCACAACACCGTTGCGCTTGATAACTTTACAGTTACGGCAGATTTTCTTAACGGAAGCACGAACTTTCATTGCTAAACTCCGTAAATGGGATCTTAACGGCCTGAGCCCTTAAGATTAGCCTTTTTCAAAACAGACTCATATTGTTGAGACATCAGATGTGTCTGAACTTGAGCCATGAAGTCCATAATGACCACAACTACGATTAGTAGTGAAGTACCGCCGAAGTAGAAGCGGACATTCCATGCAATCATCATAAACTCGGGGATCAGACAGATAAAGGTGATATACAACGCGCCAGCCAATGTCAGGCGAGTCATCACTTTATCTATATATTTCGCGGTCTGCTCACCCGGGCGAATACCAGGTACGAACGCACCAGACTTCTTCAAGTTGTCTGCTGTCTCGCGAGGGTTAAACACCAACGCGGTATAGAAGAAACAGAAGAAAATAATCGCAGCAGCATACAGCATCACGTAAAGTGGCTGACCTGGGCTTAGCGCCAGTGAAATATCACTTAGCCAACCTAGGTTCTCATTCTGACCGAACCACTGAGCCAGTGTACCCGGGAACAGAATAATGCTTGATGCAAAAATCGCTGGAATTACCCCTGCCATGTTGATTTTCAACGGCAAGTGAGTGCTCTGGGCAGCAAAGACACGACGGCCCTGCTGGCGCTTGGCGTAGTTAACGACGATACGACGCTGACCACGTTCCATGAACACTACAAAGTAAATGACAGCGAAAGAAATCACTGCAATTAATAGTAGAAGAAGTACGTGCAATTCACCTTGACGCGCTTGCTCCACTGTCTGTCCAATAGCTGGCGGCAAACCTGCAACGATACCAGTGAAAATAATCACAGATATACCGTTACCTATGCCACGCTCCGTAATCTGTTCACCCAACCACATCAAGAACATGGTACCGGTAACCAAACTGACGACCGCAACAAAGTAGAATCCTAGACCCGGGTTAATCACCAGACCAGGGATCATACTTGGTAACCCCGTTGCAATACCAATCGCTTGGAAGGTTGCCAAAACAAGCGTGCCGTAACGGGTGTACTGACTGATCTTACGACGGCCAGACTCCCCTTCCTTCTTCAACTCGGCCAAAGCCGGGTGAACAACCGTCAGCAGCTGGACAATGATCGATGCCGAGATATACGGCATGATACCCAGTGCTAAGATGGAAGCACGCTCAAGTGCACCGCCAGAGAACATGTTAAACAGTTCAATGACGGTACCCTTTTGCTGTTCGAACAGATCGGCAAGTACAGCAGCGTCAATACCAGGAATAGGCACAAAAGAGCCTGCTCGGAAAATTAAGATAGCACCTAAAACGAATAATAGGCGTGTCTTAAGCTCTGCTAGGCCACCTTGGGCGCTACTAAAATCTTGTCCTGGTTGTTTAGCCATCTGTACCTCATCCTCGAGTTAATTATTCCTCGATTTTACCGCCTGCAGCTTCGATAGCAGCTTTAGCGCCTTTAGTAACGCGTAGACCTTTAACTGTTACAGTGCGAGCGATCTCACCAGAAAGTACAACTTTCACGAACTCGATGTTCTTAGTGATTACGTTCGCAGCCTTAAGAGTTTCAAGGCTTACTACGTCACCTTCAACTTTCGCTAGTTCACCTAGACGAACTTCAGCTGTTACAAGGCTCTTGCGAGAAGTAAAACCGAATTTTGGTAGACGCTGTTTCAAAGGCATTTGACCGCCTTCGAAGCCTGGACGTACAGAACCACCTGAACGTGATTTCTGACCTTTGTGACCACGGCCACAAGTTTTACCCAGACCTGAACCGATACCACGGCCTACGCGCTTCGCAGAAGGCTTAGAACCCGCAGCCGGAGATAGAGTATTCAAACGCATTCTGATTACTCCTCAACTTTAACCATGTAGATAACTTTGTTGATCATGCCGCGTACGCAAGCAGTATCTTCAAGTTCTACAGTGTGGTTGATGCGACGAAGGCCTAGGCCACGCAAAGTAGCTTTATGCTTCGGCAGACGACCGATTGAGCTCTTAGTCTGCGTTACTTTAATAGTTTTAGCCATGTCGATTACTCCAGAATTTCTTTAACAGAAAGACCACGCTTAGCAGCGATCATTTCTGGAGAGTTCATGCCAGACAAACCGTCAATAGTCGCGCGAACGATGTTGATTGGGTTTGTAGAGCCGTATGCTTTAGCTAGAACGTTGCGAACACCCGCAACCTCTAGTACTGCACGCATTGCACCACCGGCGATGATACCTGTACCTTCTGAAGCAGGCTGCATGTACACTTTAGAACCAGTGTGGCGACCTTTAACAGCGTGGTGTAGAGTACCGTCGTTTAGTGCAACTGTAACCATGTTACGACGTGCTTTTTCCATCGCTTTCTGGATTGCAGCAGGAACTTCACGTGCCTTGCCGTAACCAAAACCGATGCGACCGTTACCGTCACCAACTACAGTTAGTGCAGTAAAGCTGAAAATACGACCACCTTTAACCGTCTTAGATACACGGTTAACAGCGATCAGCTTTTCATGCAAATCTGATTGAGTTTTTTCGTTAGCCATCTTCCGCCTACCTTAGAATTTCAGACCAGCTTCACGAGCAGCTTCTGCTAGTGCAGCTACACGGCCGTGGTATTGGAAACCAGAACGATCGAATGCAACTGTTGAGATGCCTTTTTCAATCGCGCGCTCAGCAATAGCTTTACCTACAGCTGCAGCAGCGTCTTTGTTACCAGTACCGTTAACCGACTCACGGATCGCTTTTTCTACTGTAGAAGCGGCTGCGATTACCTCAGAACCATTTGGTGCGATAACCTGAGCGTACACGTGACGTGGAGTACGGTGTACAACTAGGCGAGTTGCACCCAGTTCAGCAATCTTACGACGTGCACGGGTCGCACGACGGATACGAGATGCTTTCTTATCCATAGTGTTACCTTACTTCTTCTTAGCTTCTTTAGTACGCACGATTTCATCGGCGTAACGAACACCTTTACCTTTGTAAGGCTCAGGGCTACGGTAAGCGCGAATATCAGCAGCTACCTGACCAACAACCTGCTTATCAGTACCAGTTAGTACGATTTCAGTTTGTGAAGGACATTCAGCTTTGATACCTGCTGGAAGTTCGTGCTCAACTGGGTGAGAGAAGCCAAGAGTTAGAGCTACTGCGTTGCCTTTGATAGCAGCACGGTAACCTACACCCTTAAGAGTAAGCTTCTTGGTGTAACCTTCAGTAACACCAACAACCATGTTGTTAACTAGTGCACGTGCAGTACCTGCCTGTGCCCAAGCTTTCTCGAAACCTTCGCGAGGACCGAAAGTGATAGCGTTCTCTTCCTGGGATAGAACTACTGCTTCGTTGATAACGCGAGATAGTTCGCCTTTACCACCTTTAACAGTGATTTCCTGGCCGTTAAGTTTAACTTCTACGCCGGCAGGAATAACTACTGGTGCTTTTGCAACACGAGACATTTCCTACTCCTATTATGCTACGTAGCAGATAATCTCACCGCCAAGACCCGCTTTGCGTGCAGCGCGGTCGGTCATAAGACCCTTGGAAGTGGAAACAACAGCAATACCAAGGCCGCCCATCACTGATGGAAGTGCATCTTTTTTCTTGTAGATGCGTAGGCCAGGACGTGAAACACGCTGGATTTGCTCGATAACTGGGTTAGCTTCGAAGTACTTAAGAGTAACTTCTAGCTCAGGCTTAACTTCACCAGTTACAGTGTAGTCAGCCACAAAACCTTCTTCTTTAAGAAGAGCTGCGATAGCAACTTTCATTTTTGAAGATGGCATTTTAACAGCAACTTTTTTCGCTGCCTGACCGTTACGAAGACGGGTCAGCATATCCGAAATCGGATCTTGCATGCTCATAAGTCAATACTCCGTGATTCTAAATTGGATAACTGGGATTACCAGCTAGCCTTGCGCAGACCCGGAATCTCGCCTTTCATGCAAGCTTCACGAACCTTGATACGGCTTAGACCAAACTTACGTAGGTAGCCGTGTGGACGTCCAGTCTGGTTACAGCGGTTACGCTGACGAGACTTCGCAGAATCACGTGGTAGTGACTGAAGTTTAAGCACTGCATTCCAGCGTTCTTCTTCAGACGCGTTCACGTCGCTAATTAGAGCTTTAAGTGCAGCACGCTTCTCAGCGAACTTAACTTCTAGCTTGGCACGTTTAGCTTCGCGTGCCTTCATTGATTCTTTAGCCATTAGTAACCCTTACTTTTACTTACGGAATGGGAAGTTAAAAGCAGACAGTAGAGCATGAGCTTCTTCATCAGACTTAGCAGAAGTAGTGATAGTGATATCAAGACCACGTACACGATCTACTTTATCGTAATCGATTTCTGGGAAGATGATCTGCTCACGAACGCCCATGCTGTAGTTACCACGACCATCGAAAGATTTCGGGTTTAGACCACGGAAATCGCGAATACGAGGTACAGCAATTGAAATTAGACGCTCAAAGAAATCCCACATGCGTTCGCCACGTAGAGTTACTTTACAGCCAATAGGGTAGCCCTCACGGATCTTAAAGCCAGCAACAGACTTACGAGCTACAGTGATAAGCGGCTTCTGACCTGCAATAGCAGTCATGTCAGCAGCAGCATTCTCTAGAAGCTTCTTGTCGTTGATCGCATCGCCCACACCCATGTTAAGTGTGATCTTTTCGATCCTTGGGACTTGCATGATACTCTTGTATTCGAACTTTTCAGCAAGTTCTTTAACTAGAGTCTCTTTGTAGTAATCATGCAGTTTCGCCATTGTACTACTCCAAAAATTACTTGATAGTTTCGCCAGTCGATTTGAAGAAACGAACTTTTTTGCCGTCTTCGAATCGGAAGCCTACACGGTCCGCTTTACCTTCACCGTTAACGATTGCAACGTTAGAAGCGTCGATTGCAGCTTCTTTTTCAACGATGCCACCTTGGATGCCCATAGCCGGTACAGGCTTCTGGTGCTTCTTAACAAGGTTGATACCTTCAACGATTACTTTACCGGTTGCTAGAACCTTAGATACTTTACCTTTCTTACCTTTATCTTTACCAGTAAGAACGATAACTTCGTCGTTACGACGGATTTTAGCTGCCATTTGCGTTACTCCTTACAGTACTTCAGGCGCAAGTGAAACGATCTTCATGAACTTATCGCCACGAAGCTCACGAGTCACAGGGCCGAAAATACGAGTACCGATTGGTTGCTCAGTGTTGTCGTTCAACAATACGCAAGCATTACGGTCAAAGCGAATGACAGAGCCGTCTGGACGACGTACGCCTTTACGAGTGCGCACAACCACCGCTTTCAGAACGTCACCTTTCTTAACTTTACCGCGAGGAATTGCTTCCTTAACAGTAACCTTGATGACATCACCGATATGTGCATAGCGACGGTGTGAACCACCCAGAACCTTAATACACATTACGCTACGAGCGCCGGAGTTATCGGCTGCATCAAGCATACTTTGCATTTGGATCATGTTAGTGCTCCGCTAATTTTAAACATCTTGACCCATTTCGAGCCGATTTGCCTTTTCTTCAAAGGCGGCGAATATTAACACGCTTTTCGGTCGATGGGTAGACAAAAAATGAACGGCCCCAAAATTTTTTCGGGGCCGCTCTCTTATATCGTAGTTAAGTTCGCTTAGATGCGAGCTTTTTCTACTACGCGTACCAGAGTCCAAGACTTAGTCTTAGACAGTGGACGGCACTCACGAATCTCAACTGTGTCGCCTAGGCCACACTCGTTGTTTTCGTCATGTGCGTGAAGTTTAGTCGTGCGAGTGATGTACTTACCGTAGATCGGGTGCTTCACTTTACGCTCGATTGCAACAACAATAGACTTATCGCCTTTGTCGCTAACAACACGACCAAGCTGAGTACGAATTTTATCGCTCATTATGCGCCAGCCTTCTCAGTCAGAACGGTTTTAACACGTGCGATATCGCGACGTACTGATTTAAGAGTGTGAGTCTGCTGCAGTTGACCAGTTGCAGCCTGCATGCGCAGGTTGAACTGCTCGCGCAGTAGGTTCACAAGCTCAGCATTCAGCTCTTCAACGCTTTTAGCGCGCAGATCTTGTGCGTTCATCACATCACCGCCTTAGTTACGAATGTTGTCTTGATTGGTAGCTTACGAGAAGCAAGTTCAAATGCTTCACGTGCTAGCTCTTCAGAAACACCATCCATCTCGTACAAAACTTTACCAGGTTGGATTTGTGCTACCCAGTACTCAACGTTACCTTTACCTTTACCTTGACGAACTTCAAGAGGCTTAGATGTAATTGGTTTGTCTGGGAAGATACGAATCCAGATTTGACCCTGACGTTTGATGTGACGAGTCATCGCACGACGAGCTGCTTCGATCTGGCGAGCAGTAATACGGCCACGGCCAACTGCTTTAAGACCAAATGTACCGAAGCTTACGTCAGTGCCGTTCGCTAGACCGCGGTTACGACCTTTAAAGGTCTTGCGGAATTTAGTGCGTTTAGGTTGCAGCATCTATAAACTCCTTATTTACGGCCTTTGCGCTGCTTCTTAGGCTTGTCAGCCTTTGGCTCTTCTACTGGCATGCCGCCTAGAACTTCACCTTTGAAGATCCAAACTTTAACGCCAATTACACCGTACTGGGTGTGAGCCGAAGAAGTTGCGTAATCAATGTCAGCACGTAGAGTGTGTAGAGGTACACGACCTTCACGGTACCACTCTGAACGTGCGATTTCAGCGCCGCCTAGACGACCGCTTACTTCTACCTTGATACCTTTAGCGCCAAGACGCATAGCGTTCTGAACCGCACGCTTCATAGCGCGACGGAACATAACACGACGCTCTAGCTGAGACGAGATGCTGTCTGCAACTAGCTTACCGTCTAGCTCAGGCTTACGTACTTCAGCGATGTTGATCTGAGCTGGAACACCAGCGATCTTTGAAACGCGAGCGCGTAGTTTCTCTACGTCTTCACCTTTCTTACCGATAACAACGCCTGGGCGAGCAGTGTGAATAGTCACACGGATGCTCTTAGCAGGACGCTCGATAACGATACGTGAAAGAGACGCTTTTGCTAGTTCCTTAGTAAGGAACTGACGTACCTTGAAGTCGCCGTCTAGGTTGTCAGCGAACTCTTGGCTGTTAGCAAACCAAGTGGTATTCCAAGGCTTAACGATGCCAAGACGAATACCATTAGGATGTACTTTTTGACCCATTGCTTTCTCTCCTAGTCTCTTAGCGGTCTGCTACAACAACAGTGATGTGGCTAGAACGCTTCAAGATGCGATCGGCACGGCCTTTAGCACGAGGCATAATACGCTTCATGGTAGGACCTTCGTCAACGAAGATTTTAGCTACTGATAGATCATCAATATCTGCGCCTTCGTTGTGTTCTGCGTTAGCGATAGCTGACTCTAGAACTTTCTTGATTAGATCAGCAGCTTTTTTGTTGCTGAACTGAAGAATTTCTAGAGCTTGAGCAACTGGCTTACCGCGCAGTTGATCTGCAACCAAACGAGCTTTTTGCGGCGAAATGCGAGCAAAGCGATGTTTAGCGATAGCTTCCATTACCTACTCCTTAGCGCTTCTTAGCTTTCTTATCCGCAGCGTGACCGCGGTAAGTACGTGTTGGTGCAAATTCGCCTAGCTTGTGACCGATCATTTCTTCAGAAACGAAAACAGGAACGTGCTGACGACCATTATGGACAGCGATGGTCAAACCGATCATCTGAGGGATGATCATTGAGCGACGGGACCAAGTCTTTACAGGCTTCTTGTCACCGCTTTCCAACGCTTTCTCTACCTTCTTCAGCAAGTGTAGGTCAATAAATGGACCTTTCTTGAGAGAACGTGGCATGGCGTATCCTCTTTAAAATTACTTGTTACGACGACGTACGATGTACTTGTCGGTACGCTTGTTCTTACGAGTCTTGTAACCCTTAGTTGGTACACCCCAAGGTGTAACTGGGTGACGACCACCAGAAGTACGGCCTTCACCACCACCGTGTGGGTGGTCAACTGGGTTCATTACAACACCACGTACAGTTGGACGAACACCGCGCCAACGTGAAGCACCAGCTTTACCTAGCTCACGTAGCATGTGTTCTGCATTACCAACTTCACCTAGAGTCGCACGACCTTCAGCAAGAACTTTACGCATTTCACCAGAACGTAGACGTAGAGTCACATAAGTGCCTGCACGTGCAATGATCTGAGCGTATGCACCAGCTGAACGAGCCAGCTGAGCACCTTTACCAGGCTTAAGCTCAACACAGTGTACTGTTGAACCTACTGGGATGTTGCGCATTGGTAGTGTGTTACCAACTTTGATAGCAGCATCTGCGCCAGACTGGATAGTGTCACCAGCCTGAATACCTTTAGGTGCGATGATGTAGCGGCGCTCACCGTCTGCGTACAGAACTAGAGCAATGTTTGCGCTACGGTTTGGATCGTATTCTAGACGCTCAACTTTCGCTGGGATACCGTCTTTAGTACGTTTGAAATCGATGATACGGTAAGCATTCTTGTTACCACCACCGATGTGACGTACTGTAATACGACCGTTGTTGTTACGACCACCAGACTTAGATTTTTTCTCTAGTAGTGGTGCGTACGGCTTACCCTTATGCAGGTCAGAGTTAACCACTTTAACTACGTGGCGACGACCTGGGGAAGTCGGCTTACATTTTACAATAGCCATTCTTCTTTGCTCCTAGCCTTACTCTGCACTACCAGCGAAGTCGATGTCTTGACCTTCTTTCAGGATAACGTAGGCTTTCTTAACGTCTGAACGACGGCCTTGACGCATACCTTGACGCTTGGTCTTACCCTTAGTGATAAGAGTATTTACAGACTTAACTTCAACCTCGAACAGTTTTTCAACTGCTGCTTTGATCTCTTTCTTAGTCGCATCTTTAGCTACTTTGAATACGATAGTGTTACCGTTTTCAGCAGCCATAGTTGCTTTTTCAGAGATGTGCGGAGCACGTAGAACTTTTAAAATACGCTCTTCAGTGATCATGCTAGCATCTCCTCAACTGCTTTAACTGCTGCTGCAGTCATCACAACTTTATCGAAAGCGATCAAGCTAACTGGGTCGATTGCCTTAGCATCACGTACGTCTACTTTGTATAGGTTACGTGCAGCTAGGAATAGATTCTCATCTAGTTCGCCAGTTACGATCAGCGCATCAGTTAGCTCAAGCTCAGCAAGCTTAGCAACTAGCGCTTTAGTTTTTGGTGCTTCTACAGAGAACTCATCAACAACGATTAGACGCTCTTGACGAACTAGCTCAGAAAGAATGCTCTTCATAGCACCGCGGTACATTTTCTTGTTAACTTTCTGGCTGTGGTCCTGTGGACGAGCAGCGAAAGTTACACCACCGGTACGCCATAGCGGGCTACGGATTGTACCTGCACGAGCGCGACCTGTACCTTTCTGGCGCCATGGTTTAGCACCACCACCAGAAACGTCAGAACGAGTCTTCTGAGCACGAGTACCTTGACGAGCACCTGCTGCGAAAGCAACAACTACCTGGTGTACAAGCGCTTCATTGAAGTCACGCCCAAAAGTAGTTTCGGAGACAGTTAGCGCATCAGCGCCTTTGACTACCAATTCCATTACTAACTCCTCGACGTTACGCTTTAACAGCTGGTTTAACGATCACGTTGCCACCTGTAGCACCTGGTACTGCACCTTTAATAAGAAGCAGATTGCGCTCAGCGTCAACACGTACGATCTCTAGGTTTTGAGTCGTTACACGCTCAGCACCCATGTGACCAGCCATTTTCTTGCCTTTAAATACGCGACCTGGAGTCTGACATTGACCGATAGAACCAGGAGCACGGTGAGACAAGGAGTTACCGTGAGTCATATCTTGAGTACGGAAGTTCCAGCGCTTAACAGCACCTTGGAAACCTTTACCCTTAGATGTACCAGTAACGTCTACTTTTTTAATTTCGTTGAACAGCTCAACAGTTAGCTCAGCGCCAACAGCGAACTCTTCGTTGTTCTCTAGACGGAATTCCCAAAGACCGCGACCCGCTTCAACACCTGCTTTCGCAAAGTGGCCAGCTTCTGGCTTAGAAACACGGTTAGCTTTCTTTGAACCAGTAGTTACCTGGATTGCGTTGTAGCCGTCAGTTTCAACAGATTTAACCTGAGAAACGCGGTTTGCTTCAACTTCAACCACAGTTACTGGGATAGAAACGCCATCTTCGGTAAATACGCGGGTCATGCCCACTTTACGACCGATTAGACCAATCATTCTCTTATCTCCCCTTAACCTAGGCTGATCTGAACATCAACGCCAGCAGCTAGGTCTAGACGCATAAGAGCGTCAACAGTTTTGTCTGTTGGCTCAACGATGTCGATAAGGCGCTTGTGAGTACGGATTTCGTACTGGTCACGTGCGTCCTTATTAACGTGAGGAGATACAAGAACAGTGAAGCGCTCTTTGCGAGTAGGTAGAGGGATTGGACCCTTAACCTGCGCGCCAGTACGCTTAGCTGTTTCAACGATTTCCGCAGTAGACTGATCGATCAAACGGTGATCGAACGCCTTTAGGCGGATACGAATACGTTGGTTCTGCATGAGACAGAGCTCCAATTATAAAAATTACACAAACAATATCGCCACTCAACCTCGTAAAGACGAGAGAATGCCGATTGATTTATGTGAACGTAGTATCCCTATCGGATACATTGTCAGTCAATTTAATGACTGCGAACATAAGTCAGAGTATACATTTATAAACTGCTTTGCAGTTTCTTCCTCAACGCTTATTGGTTCACAACTGCAGTTACGAGGCTATATCCTCAGGCAGTGGAGGGCATTATACAGATCACAGTTTCGAACGCAAGCCTTGTTTGAAAATCAGGCAGAATTAGCGGTAAGTGGTTGTTGGAGCGATGGGCGATGGGCGATGGGCGATGGGCGATGGGCGATGGGCGATGGGCGATGCATTATCATAAGCACCACCCATCAAAAGCCAACAGTTGAATCCGTTTACCTAGTAAAGCCACTTGCTTATGGCCAATAGCCAAGTGCCGTTACTCCCCTACTCTAATCGTCTTCATCGACAATCTGGGCTTGGTTATAATTGGCAATGCCCATTTTTTCAATTAGGCCAAGCTGGGTTTCAAGCCAGTCGACATGCTCCTCTTCATCCTCGAGGATATCCTGGAATAGATCCCGCGACACGTAATCCCTCACCTCTTCGGCATACGCAATGGCATCTCGCAGATCCGGGATCGCGGCCATCTCCAACGCTAAGTCGCATTCAAGCATTTCCTGAGTATCTTCACCGATATTGAGTTTGCCGAGATCTTGCAGGTTGGGCAGCCCTTCCAAAAATAGGATGCGCTCAATCAAATGATCCGCGTGGTTCATCTCGTCGATGGACTCGTGGTATTCCTTGTCGGCAAGGTGTTTCAAGCCCCAGTCTTTGTACATGCGGGCGTGGAGGAAATACTGGTTGATGGCAACCAACTCGTTGCCGAGGACTTTATTGAGGTGTTGGATGATTTTCGGATCAGCTTTCATTACAAAACACTCCTCTGTCAGTTCCCATAAGCATAGAACCGATTAGAAGAGTGTCAAAAGACACGCTGTGGAAAGCCTGAGTTAACTGGCTTTTTTGTATTGGTTGACCGGGGCCATTTCAAGGACTTCCTTGGCTTGGCGAATACATTTGCCGCATTGCGAACCCAACGGGGTAAACTGGCGGATACCACGGATATCACTGATCCCGTGTTGCTCGGCGAGCTTCATGATTTTTTTGTCGGAAATTCCGTGGCAAAGACAAACGTACATCTTATTTCTATCCTCCAATACGATGAGAAGAATATAAACAAGAATTGTTTTCATTACCAGTTGCAAACACATCCCCGGTTAGAACATTTGGGGATAGAAATGAGCTATTTATTCTTTAATCAAATATATCGACATAAATATCTGATAAAACAGGCATCCATTACAGAAGCCCAGAAAGCAAAAAGGGAAGCCGAAGCCTGTCTCTTGATCACATCTCATCAGAGGTAAAGGATTGGGCTATAAGGTATCCTTCTTGAATTGCTGCTAATTTATACCAGCCTCGCCATAGGGCGGCCCAACCGGGCCGCCCTGTTCGCTTACTGTCATACCATCCGCCTAGCCTTGCTAATGTAACTCGAGCCCATTTCAGATCTGGAGCTGTTGTTGGTAAGGGCTTATTTTCTTGTTTGACCCATAATAATTTCCAGCATATTCCGGGTAGAACAGACTCACAGCTACTGGTTTCTTGTCCGCGGCTTTCTGCTCTAAGTTGTAACAAGCGGATAGCGATAAACGCTTGAATGACGGCAACTCTCTCCAGGTTGTCCTTTGATTGAAGTTGCAGTGCTTCGACATCGGTTCCATCACTTTTCCACGCCTTGTGGAACTCTTCAACCAACCAGCGCTGTTCGTAGT
This sequence comes from Photobacterium sp. ABD4_091, assembly GCF_056160145.1. Classification (NCBI taxonomy): domain Bacteria; kingdom Pseudomonadati; phylum Pseudomonadota; class Gammaproteobacteria; order Vibrionales; family Vibrionaceae; genus Photobacterium; species Photobacterium sp. ABD4_091. Next base: position 1,338,617 of record NZ_JBSWWQ010000001.1, read on the forward strand.
AACTGATTATCTCCTGGGCTTTCGCTAACGTTGTCACTGGCTCTGAAGTCAGTAAGTGCCACTCCAATTTTTCGTTGTTGTCACCTCGCTCTTTACAACCAACATAATACAGAGAAAGTGACTTGCCACACTTATTGGCTGGAACCTTAATCGTAATAGGAGCAAAGCATACATCTAATGTTGCTTTACGCGCTTTGCGACCACCCCGTTGAGCAATATGGACAGTTCGTTGTCCCGATGGGGATAACTCCTTTGCATAATCATGGAGCTTATAACCACTTTCCTCAATGCAGCGACTATAGGTCGAGCGCACAACAAAACGCTGCTGGTTGGTCAGCTTGTAATGTAAGTATTCGTAGATGTCTGACTCCCTATCACACACTGAAATGACTCGGGCTTGGAGTTGACCTAAACGTTCAGACATTGCGGTTGATGCCTGTTGCCACTTGAAGGTCTCCTTCTCTTCATACGGTCGCTTGGCGAACTTATGTCCCCGGCCTCGAGTCGCAATATCCCTCGTCCACCGCTGTTGTTCGATTAGCCCCACAACCTTTTGCTCGCGTGGTGCAAACAACAGAACAGAGTGAGCTAGCATCCCCCGGGTTCGATTTCCCGAGTTCACGTGACCAAGTTCATCGGAGAGGCTTTTATGCGTGTAGGTTAGAGCGGTGGAGTCTTCAAGGGCAAGTAATAAGTCATGCGCTTCAGCCTCGTTAGTTGTTGCCACAAAACCGGCTTCAGCTATCGCATTGGCTTCAACATCAGGGTTACGGATGAGGCGATATGCCCCTTCAATAGAGGCGGGATTAGGGCAGGCTTGCACAATAGACACTCCAACATTAGATGCCATATCACTGGCTAATTGGACTAGTCGTTGTGTACGTCTAGAGTCGCCAAGCTTGGCATGCGAAAAGGTTTGTTGAGCCCATTCTAAAGTAGAATTCCCTATCATGATGATGACCTTTACTCATATTGTGTAAGATCGGATCGCAATAAAGAAAAAGAGTTCAAAAAAAGCCCCCGCCATGAGGCGGGGGACTTGTGTATAAGAGACAGGCCGAAGCTTCCCTTTTCTTAGTGTCGTTAGACTATTGCAAATTAAGCAACGATCTTAGCAACAACACCAGCACCTACTGTACGACCGCCTTCACGGATCGCAAAGCGTAGACCTTCGTCCATCGCGATAGGAGCGATTAGAGTAACAACCATTTGGATGTTGTCACCAGGCATAACCATTTCTACGCCTTCTGGTAGCTCGATAGTACCAGTTACGTCAGTTGTACGGAAGTAGAACTGTGGACGGTAGCCTTTGAAGAATGGCGTGTGACGGCCACCTTCGTCTTTAGACAGAACGTATACTTCTGATTCGAAAGTAGTGTGCGGAGTGATAGAACCTGGCTTAGCAAGAACCTGACCACGCTCAACTTCGTCACGCTTAGTACCACGTAGAAGAACACCAACGTTCTCACCAGCACGGCCTTCGTCAAGAAGCTTACGGAACATCTCAACACCAGTACAAGTAGTTGTAGTAGTGTCTTTGATACCGATGATTTCTACTTCGTCACCTACAGTGATGATACCCTGCTCAACACGACCAGTTACAACAGTACCACGGCCCTGGATTGAGAATACATCTTCGATAGGTAGGATGAACGGACGGTCGATCGCACGCTCTGGCTCTGGGATGTAGTTGTCTAGTGCTTCAGCTAGCTCAACAATCTTGTCTTCCCACTCTTTCTCGCCGTTTAGAGCGCCAAGAGCAGAACCCATGATTACTGGGCAGTCGTCACCTGGGAAGTCGTACTCAGAAAGAAGTTCACGAACTTCCATCTCAACTAGCTCTAGAAGCTCTTCGTCATCAACCATGTCACACTTGTTCATGAACACGATGATGTAAGGGATACCAACCTGACGGCCTAGTAGGATGTGCTCACGAGTCTGAGGCATTGGGCCGTCAGTTGCAGCAACAACTAGGATACCACCGTCCATCTGCGCAGCACCAGTGATCATGTTTTTAACGTAATCGGCGTGTCCTGGGCAGTCTACGTGTGCGTAGTGACGAGTTGGAGTATCGTACTCTACGTGAGAAGTAGAGATTGTGATACCACGCTCGCGCTCTTCTGGAGCGTTATCGATAGATGCGAAGTCTTTAGCTTGGCCACCGTAAACTTTTGCAAGTGTAGTACAGATAGCAGCAGTTAGAGTAGTTTTACCGTGGTCAACGTGGCCGATAGTACCAACGTTAACGTGCGGTTTCGTACGTTCAAATTTTTCTTTAGACACGATCGTGTTCCTTCCTAGTTATGATACGCCCCACCGAAATTAATATGGGACGCGTCAGAAGTTGCTATTTTATGCGCCAACAGCCATTGGCGCAATATAGATCTTGCGATTAACCACGCTCGGCGATGATAGCATCGGCGACATTCTTTGGAACATCAGAGTATTCACTGAATTCCATTGAGTATGACGCACGACCCTGGGTCGCTGAACGCAAGTCGGTTGCGTAACCGAACATTTCCGAAAGCGGTACTTTAGCACGGACAATCTTCAGGCCAGCAGGGCCTTCGTCCATACCTTCGATCATGCCGCGGCGACGGTTAAGGTCACCAACAACATCACCCATCCAGTCTTCCGGAGTGGTTACTTCAACCTTCATCAATGGCTCAAGAATCACAGGCTCTGCTTGTAGCGCACCCTTCTTGAAAGCCATAGAACCGGCAATCTTAAATGCCATTTCGTTGGAGTCAACGTCATGGTAAGAACCGTCGAACAGGGTCGCTTTGACATCCAATACAGGATAGCCAGCCAGCACACCGTTGTTCATCTGCTCTTCGATACCTTTTGCAACAGCACCAATGTACTCTTTCGGTACCACACCACCAACGACTTCGTCCACGAACACGAAACCCTCATCAGGCTCCGATGGTTCGATTTTCAGCCATACGTGACCATATTGGCCGCGACCACCAGACTGGCGTACAAATTTACCTTCCACTTCCGTTTTGCCACGGATAGTTTCACGGTAAGCCACCTGAGGTTTACCAACGTTACATTCAACGCTGAACTCGCGCTTCATACGGTCAACGATGATATCAAGGTGAAGTTCACCCATGCCTGAAATCAGAGTCTGACCAGATTCATCGTCGGTTTCGACGCGGAAAGATGGATCTTCTGCAGCCAGTTTACCTAGTGCAATACCCATTTTCTCTTGGTCAGCCTGAGAGCGAGGCTCTACAGCGATTTGAATTACTGGCTCTGGGAATTCCATGCGCTCTAGAACCACTTTGTGGTCCTGGTCACACAGGGTGTCACCGGTGGTGACATTCTTCAGGCCAATCGCTGCAGCGATATCACCCGCGCGGATTTCCTTAACTTCTTCACGCTTGTTCGAGTGCATCTGTACGATACGACCGAAACGCTCGCGTTTTTCTTTTACTGAGTTGTAGACGGTGTCGCCTGAATTTACAACTCCAGAGTAAACACGCATGAAGGTCAAAGTTCCAACGAATGGGTCGGTCGCGATTTTGAACGCTAGTGCTGAGAATGGTTCATCATCACTAGAGTGGCGTTCAACTTCGTTACCAGCTTCGTCTTCACCGCGGATAGCTTTCACTTCCGTTGGCGAAGGCAGGAATTCAATCACTGCATCAAGTACAGCCTGAACGCCTTTGTTTTTGAATGCTGAACCACAGGTTGCCAGCACGATCTCATTCGCTAGCGTACGCTGGCGAAGACCGGCCTTAATTTCCGCTTCAGACAGCTCACCTTCTTCAAGGTACTTGTCCATCAGCTCTTCAGACGCTTCCGCGGCTGATTCAACCAGGTTCTGACGCCATTCCTCAGCAAGCTCAGCCATGTCAGCTGGAATGTCTTCATAGGTAAATGACATACCCTGATCATCTTCATTCCAGTTGATAGCCTTCATCTTGATAAGGTCAACAACGCCTTTGAATTCGTCTTCAGCACCGATATTCAATTGAATTGGCACTGGGTTCGCACCAAGACGGTTTTTGATCTGGTCAACAACACGCAGGAAGTCGGCACCAGCTCGGTCCATCTTGTTTACGAAAACCATACGCGGTACTTCGTACTTGTCAGCCTGGCGCCAAACGGTCTCAGACTGAGGCTCAACACCTGATGAACCACAGAAAACAACAACAGCACCATCAAGCACACGCAATGAACGCTCTACCTCGATGGTAAAGTCAACGTGTCCTGGGGTATCGATGATGTTTACGCGGTGCTCAGGGAACTGAGCTTCCATACCACGCCAGAAGGTTGTAGTTGCAGCAGATGTGATAGTGATACCACGCTCCTGCTCCTGCTCCATCCAGTCCATGGTAGCTGCGCCGTCGTGAACCTCACCAATTTTGTGAGATAAGCCTGTATAGAACAGGATACGCTCGGTAGTTGTTGTTTTACCGGCGTCAACGTGAGCACAAATACCGATGTTACGGTAGCGCTCGATAGGCGTTTTACGAGCCACGGCAGTATCCTCTTACTAAGGGAGTCCTTAGAGTATGGTTTAGGCGCGACAAGCCAAGCTTGCCGCGCCCTATTTGTATTACCGGGGTGATTACCAGCGGTAATGTGCGAACGCTTTGTTCGCGTCTGCCATACGGTGAACGTCTTCACGTTTCTTAACAGCAGAACCTTTGTTGTCAGCCGCATCAAGCATTTCGCCTGCTAGACGCTGAGCCATAGATTTTTCACCACGCTTACGCGCAGCTTCAACCAACCAACGCATAGCTAGTGCGTTACGACGTACTGGACGTACTTCTACAGGCACCTGGTAAGTTGAACCACCCACACGGCGAGACTTAACTTCTACCGCTGGACGTACATTTTCAAGAGCTTTTTCAAAGATAGCTAGGTGTTCTTCACCAGAACGCTCAGCCATTGTTTCTAGTGCAGAGTAAACAATTTTCTCAGCAGTAGATTTCTTACCGTCAACCATTAGGATGTTAACGAATTTTGCCAGCAATTCAGATTTGAACTTTGGATCTGGAAGGATCTTACGCTGACCGATTACGCGACGACGTGGCATGGATATTCTCCGTTGTCTTCTTCAGGTTATCCAAAACTTTTCAGTTTCTTCAAAAATTAAATAATTTTAGTGTTTGGCCTTACTTAACGGAATCCATTAAGACTTAGGACGCTTCACACCGTACTTAGAACGACCTTGTTTACGGTCATTAACGCCTGCACAGTCAAGTGCACCACGAACAGTGTGGTAACGAACACCCGGAAGGTCTTTAACACGACCACCACGGATTAGAACAACTGAGTGCTCCTGAAGGTTGTGACCTTCACCGCCGATGTACGATGTTACTTCGAAGCCGTTTGTCAGACGTACACGACAAACTTTACGAAGTGCTGAGTTAGGTTTTTTAGGAGTAGTAGTGTATACACGAGTACATACACCACGCTTCTGTGGGCACGCTTCTAGTGCAGGCACGTTGCTTTTTACAACTTGCTTAGCACGTGGCTTACGTACCAACTGGTTAATAGTTGCCATTAAATAGCTCCTGAAATATTACTTTCGTAAATGTGAAAAATCTGCCTCCCAACAACAGGAGGACGCGAAATTTTAGGCATCGCACCCAAGGGTGTCAAGATGTAACCAGCGATCAATCAAATGATTATTTCTTAATCAACCTGATATCCACGGGTTTTCCAAGGTTTGAGAATGCCTGTCAAGCCCACTTCATTTGCGTTTCGCAATCAACAGTCAAGCCAACAAAGCCTTTATAATCAACAACATTGACTTCAAGCTTAAGCTTATCCTGCAGCCCGCGAGCAGCTAAATCCTCTGCCAGTAAATAAATTTTTACGCCGGCATCTTGGAACGAAAAAATTGGGCTATTTTCAACCGTAGCAGCGATAACTGCGTCTTGGATCAGCAAAATCGAGTCATTTTGGCTGATCACCGCAACCGATTCATCAAACGCTCGGGATTGAAATGGGGAGCGGGTAAAAATATGGAGCATACAGAGCCTCACCGAGAAAGGGCTTAGAATGTCAGCACGCGTTGGCAGGCATGCAAATGGCCGGAAAACTCATCCGCATCGCAGGCAATAACATCGATCAGCAGATCGTCTGTCGTTAGACCGCGAGCCTGCAATGACTGGCTGCAGACATAAACCTGTTCGATGTCATAGAGTTCAAGCATCTTGAAGGTAGCGATATAGTCGCGGGATAAAATGTCTTTTGGCTGCTGGCCGTCCAGTAACTGGTAAACACCGTCGCCATGAAAGAACAGCGAAATATCTTCGCTATAGGCGGATGTCGCCAATACCGCGTCAAGGCCTTCACGGCCCGAAGCAATACCATGAGGGGCATGGCGGAATACAAAACCTAGAGATGTCATGATTATCCTGCTAAAACTGAATAACGCGATCGGCGGTCAACATGGCTTCGGCCAAACCACCCAACCCTGCCTGCTCAAAACCTTCCGCCAAATTACTGCTTGCCAGTTGGTTCTGTTCGGCTTCCTGGGGACTGATGATGCCGCGGCGCAGAGCTGCCGCGACGCAGGTTTGCAGCTCGGTGCCGTGAGCCCGTGCCAGTTGCTGCCAAGCCGCGACCAAATCAAACTCATCCGACGCCGGAGCCGTCAGGGCGGAGCCATTGTGCACCCCGTCCTGGTAGAAAAACACCCGTGACAAGCGGTGCCCTTCAGCCAGCAGCGCAGCGGCAAACTGATAGGCCGAGCGTGCTGACTGAGTCCCGTAGGCCGGGCCTTCTACAACCAGCACATAATTTAGGCTCATTTTTCGCCATCCTCGGTTTTGCGCTGGCGGATGTAGAGGTAGACCGTGTGCTTGGAAATATTGAGTCGGTCAGCCACCCGGTTGATGGCGTCCTTGATATCGAAGATGCCCTTGTCGAACAGCTCCATCACGATCTGGCGGTTCTTGGCATTGTTTGACACGTTCTTGTCGGCGTTGATCTCTTCGATGGTGCGCTCAACGGTCTGGTCAACCAACTCGTCGACATCGCTGGCAAAGTTCACGCTCGATGCCGCCTGCTTGGCTTCATCAGTCGGCATGAAGGATTGCAGGATCTGCGAGAACGGGGCATCGAGGTTGACGTTGATACACAGCAAGCCGATGATGTCATTGTCGCCGTTGCGGATCGCAATGGTGATCGATTTCATCAGGTCGCCGCCCTTGGCACGGGTAAAGTAGGCACGAGAGAAGTTTCGCTCCGAGCCTTCGATATCACGCAGCATGCGCAGGGCAAGATCGGTGATCGGCGAGCCCACTTTACGGCCGGTATTTTCCCCGTTGGCAATCTTGATTGCAGAGGTATTGAGATCGGCCAGCGAGTGCAGCACGATTTCACAAAATGGGCCAATCAAGGCGGCCAAGCCGTCAACGACAGCCTCGTATGAACGTAGGATAATGTAATCGTGCTCGCTAAAAGCACGCGGCTCAATCAAGTCACTCTCGACCATCACTTCTGAGCCAAAATTTTCAGTAGATACCACGCGTCTATCTTCCTTGCTGTTTGCCCATTCTATTTAACGTCTGCGCCACAGAAGTGGGAAAAATTAATAGAATGGGCTATGCCTCACCGCGAATGGATATTTCACGGCGATTGATAAATTTTCAAATCTTGCTTGCAAGTTTATCAGATTTCAGACATAAGCCTGAACATTTTCACATCATATACAACTGGGGTGATAAAAAAACCCAGCCGAAGCTGGGTTTTTAAACTTATCCTTGCCTGTAAACTGGCTACGTGCAAGATTACTGGGCAGCTTCTTCTGCTGGCTGTTCCGCTTTAACGATATCCAGAAGCTCTACTTCGAATACCAGCGTTGAGTTAGCAGGGATGCTTGGGTTTGCCTGAGAGCCGTAAGCTAGCTCTGGCGGGATAACGAAAGTGAACTTGGAGCCAACTGGCATTAGCTGAACACCTTCAGTCCAACCAGAAATTACTTGGTTCAGCGGGAAAGTGGCTGGCTGGTTGCGCGCGTACGAGCTGTCGAACTCTGTGCCATCGGTCAGCATGCCTTTGTAATGGACTTTAACGGTATCAGTCGCTGCCGGCTTGTCGCCTTCACCTTGAGTCTCTACTTGGTAAAGCAGGCCTGAGTCAGTCTTCACTACGCCATCTTTCTTCTCGAACTCAGCACGGTAATCTTCACCAGCCTTGATGTTCTTCTCGGCTTCTTCCTGTGCTTTCTGCTGGGCAATTTCAGACACGCGCTGATCCAGCGACTGAAGCGCCTGCTGGGTTTCTTCCGGCGTCAGGCGGCTCTTGTCAGCAAACACATCAGTCACACCCGCTAGCACTTGCTCTTTACTCAATTCCAAGCCCAGCTCTTTTTGCTGATCCAGGTTTGCAGCCAAGTACTGAGCCAGAGACGCACCAATTGCGTAAGCAGCTTTGTCATCTTCGGTCGCGAAGGTCGCCGGTGCGGCTTCAGCTGCCACCTGCTCTACTTTTGCAGGCTCTGCCGGTTTTGTTTCCGCTGCTTTTTCATCTTGGCAGCCTACAGCTAGCAGGATCGTTGCAGCCAAAACAGACATCTTCAGAACAGGTTTCATGTATTTCTCCATTTTAAAATGAGGCAATGCCTCAAAAATCAGTCGCCAGCCTTTTCATCAAGCGGTATGAAAAGCACTGTAGATCAATATACTAATATGAACCTTATGAATTCACTGCCCGGCAGTGCATTCATAAGGAAATGACACTATGTGTTAACCAAGTGGAACCAGACCTTAATGCAAACAAAAAGATACGTGCCATGCTTCATTTTGGCACTTTTCATTCTCACTGGCTGTTTTTTTTCCGGAACTGAACTCAATCGCTGGCCCCTAGCCCCGGAAGGCACCACCAGTTTCAGCCTCAGCCGAGACGGACGGTTTGCTCTCTACCACTCAGCCCAACAAGGTATCGTGCTGTGGGATTTACAGCAAAACAAAAAGTTAGCGGAGTTTGGTTCTCAAGATCCATATCACAATACGGTGCTTAGTAGCCATATTTCCGATAACAGCCGCTACGCCATCACCGCAACCGCGCAAAACTTTTCCGTTTGGGATCTGGCCTGGGGCCAATCCGAAGGGCTGTGGTCGATATCCGACGGCCTTATCCGTGATGCCGCCATCGCCAACAATGGCCAGCATGTACTGCTGGCACTATCCAACGGCAAAGCCCTATACGTCGACTTGGGCAGCGGAAGACGGCTAGAGTTCCTTGCCCACCGCGAAAAAGTCAATTCCGTCGCCATTTCAGCCAATGGCCGTTATGCCCTTTCCGGGGGAAATGATCATTCCGCCTATCTATGGGATACCCAAAGCGGCCAAATCCTCCAGCACTTTGAGCACCAGAGCCGGATCAGCCGAGTGGCCTTGCAGCGTGATGGTAAACTGGCGATGACGGCAGATGGCAGTAACGACATTCTTATCTGGGATCTGCAAAGCGGCGAGCAAGTCTCTTCGCTGGCCGTAAGGATGCGCCAGCAGATCTTATCCAGCGCCCGGTTCTCGGACGACGGAAAGCTACTCGCTACTGGTTCCCCTGCCCGCCGAGTCGAACTGTGGGACACCCAAAGCGGTGATAATCTGGGGCGCTGGGAAGCGGCAGCCAAACAAGATACTCGACCACCCGCTGCGGTGGTGTATGATGTGGCCATTACGCCCGACGGTCATGTGATCTCGGGAACGTCAGCAGGTATCGCCCAGCAATGGACGACGGAATAACGCAATGAAAGAAATCGAACAGCTACAAGCCCGCATCGACGAGCTTGAAATGAAGCAGGCTTTTCAGGAGCAAACCATCGAGGATCTCAACCAGGCCCTGACCGAGCAGCAGTTCCTGATTGACAAGATGCAGACGCAGTTGAAGTTCATGGTCGGCAAAGTCAAGGGGATGGAGCCATCCAACCTGGCCAGCGAGTCGGAAGAGACACCGCCGCCGCATTATTAAAAAACAAAAAAGGAGGCTGCGGCCTGTCTCTTATACACAAGTCCCCCGCTTCATGGCGGGGGCTTTTTTTGAACTCTTTTTCTTTATTGCGATCCGATCTTACACAATATGAGTAAAGGTCATCATCATGATAGGGAATTCTACTTTAGAATGGGCTCAACAAACCTTTTCGCATGCCAAGCTTGGCGACTCTAGACGTACACAACGACTAGTCCAATTAGCCAGTGATATGGCATCTAATGTTGGAGTGTCTATTGTGCAAGCCTGCCCTAATCCCGCCTCTATTGAAGGGGCATATCGCCTCATCCGTAACCCTGATGTTGAAGCCAATGCGATAGCTGAAGCCGGTTTTGTGGCAACAACTAACGAGGCTGAAGCGCATGACTTATTACTTGCCCTTGAAGACTCCACCGCTCTAACCTACACGCATAAAAGCCTCTCCGATGAACTTGGTCACGTGAACTCGGGAAATCGAACCCGGGGGATGCTAGCTCACTCTGTTCTGTTGTTTGCACCACGCGAGCAAAAGGTTGTGGGGCTAATCGAACAACAGCGGTGGACGAGGGATATTGCGACTCGAGGCCGGGGACATAAGTTCGCCAAGCGACCGTATGAAGAGAAGGAGACCTTCAAGTGGCAACAGGCATCAACCGCAATGTCTGAACGTTTAGGTCAACTCCAAGCCCGAGTCATTTCAGTGTGTGATAGGGAGTCAGACATCTACGAATACTTACATTACAAGCTGACCAACCAGCAGCGTTTTGTTGTGCGCTCGACCTATAGTCGCTGCATTGAGGAAAGTGGTTATAAGCTCCATGATTATGCAAAGGAGTTATCCCCATCGGGACAACGAACTGTCCATATTGCTCAACGGGGTGGTCGCAAAGCGCGTAAAGCAACATTAGATGTATGCTTTGCTCCTATTACGATTAAGGTTCCAGCCAATAAGTGTGGCAAGTCACTTTCTCTGTATTATGTTGGTTGTAAAGAGCGAGGTGACAACAACGAAAAATTGGAGTGGCACTTACTGACTTCAGAGCCAGTGACAACGTTAGCGAAAGCCCAGGAGATAATCAGTTACTACGAACAGCGCTGGTTGGTTGAAGAGTTCCACAAGGCGTGGAAAAGTGATGGAACCGATGTCGAAGCACTGCAACTTCAATCAAAGGACAACCTGGAGAGAGTTGCCGTCATTCAAGCGTTTATCGCTATCCGCTTGTTACAACTTAGAGCAGAAAGCCGCGGACAAGAAACCAGTAGCTGTGAGTCTGTTCTACCCGGAATATGCTGGAAATTATTATGGGTCAAACAAGAAAATAAGCCCTTACCAACAACAGCTCCAGATCTGAAATGGGCTCGAGTTACATTAGCAAGGCTAGGCGGATGGTATGACAGTAAGCGAACAGGGCGGCCCGGTTGGGCCGCCCTATGGCGAGGCTGGTATAAATTAGCAGCAATTCAAGAAGGATACCTTATAGCCCAATCCTTTACCTCTGATGAGATGTGATCAAGAGACAGGCCAATTGGCTTCCTTTTTTCATGCTAATCGCGAGGGATTAGTGTGAGCAGCCGCAGCCGCCTTTTTCTTCGCCGCCGCAGCAGCCTTCTTCTTTCTCACCGTGGTCGTGGTCGCCGCAGCTACCGCCGCCACAGCAGCCGCCACCCTGGTGGATGTGGCCGTGAGCAACTTCTTCTTCAGTCGCCGCGCGAACAGCAACAACTTCTACGCCGAAAGTCAGCGTCTGGCCAGCTAGCATGTGGTTGCCGTCGACAACAACGTGGTCGCCGTCAACTTCAGTCACTTCTACAGGGATTGGGCCCTGGTCAGTGTCAGCTAGGAAACGCATGCCAACAGTGATTTCGTCTACGCCCTGGAAAACGTCAGCCGGTACACGCTGAACCATCGCATCGATGTGCTCGCCGTATGCTTCTTCTGGAGCAACTGTCACTTCAAACTTGTCGCCAGCTTCGCGGCCTTCAAGCGCCTTCTCCAAACCTACGATCAGGTTGTTGTGGCCGTGTAGGTAATCAAGAGGTGCTTCAGTTGTCGACTGGTCAACAACAACGCCTTCTTCGGTCTTAACTTGGTAAGCCAGGCTTACTACGATGTCTTTAGCGACTTTCATGTTTACTCCAATTTTGAACTGGGTATCAAAGGATTTCGCCCGCATGATACCGGATAATGGCAGCAAGATGCCAATATTCTGTTTACAGGCTGTCCAGCCTATTTAGTCCTCGGGCTTGAAAATCCCGATAACCTGTTGTTTGGTTTGCGAGGAGAGTTGCTCGCTCTGCTCGACGGACTGAGGCGCTCTGGTATCGGTATGGCCGCATGATACACATTCAACTCGCTCGACCTCATTTTCCTGCCACCAGCGCAACGTATCCTGCTGACTACAGCTTGGACAGACTGCACCGGCGATAAACCGTTTCTTGGCCATGCTTTCGCTCCTTGCCACTATGTTCGTTGTTGTCACTATCGTATAGGGGCCGGTCAATCCCAGCCATTATGACGCTCTCGCTCTCCCCGCATTTCCCTATCAAAGATCTCTTCCAGCTCTTTGCGCGCTTCACGGGCCCGGGTGGCCAGGTGGACATCTTCCGAGTGCTGCGGTAACAAGTCCCTTAGCGTGGTGGTATCCAAACGGCGGAAATGGGCTTCTGCCCGTTTAGCTTGATAGGGATGCATACCCAGAGATATGAGGGCCTGACGGCCCAAATCAAGGGCGCCGGCAAAAGTTTCGCGGGAAAAGTTCTCGACGCCATGACTCAGCAATTGGTGTGCCTCAACCCGGCTTCTAGCCCGTGCTAGCACTTTAAGCTTAGGAAAATACTGCTGACACAATTCGACCACTTCCATCACCTCATCCGGCTCATCGGTACAGATGATGATCGCTTCCGCCTTATCAGCCCCGGCAGCACGCAGCAGCTCAAGCTGGGTCGCATCCCCGTAGTACACCTTGTAGCCAAACTTGCGCAGGAACTGGATCTGACTAGGATCGCGCTCCAGTACCGTGACCCGGATTTTATTGGCAAACAGCAACCGTCCCACGACCTGACCAAAACGGCCAAAACCGGTAATGATCACCCGTGGTTCACGGTCTATCACATCCGACTCCATTTCCGCCTCGGCCTCCGCCTTGAAGGTGCGGATAAACCACTTGTCCTGCAGCAGCAAAATCAGCGGCGTTGTCATCATCGACAAGCTCACTACTACCAACAAGAACGCCGACAGCTCGCCACCCAGCAATCCCTCGCCCATAGCTGCGGTAAACAGGACAAAAGCAAACTCACCGCCCTGGCTGAGGATCGCCGCCATCTGACTGCGCGACTTTGCCCGAGTGCCAAATATTCTGGCTAGCCCGTACAAAATTAGCCCCTTGATGCTGATAAGCGCTACAACTGCCATCAAAATCTGTAATGGATACTGCAATAGCAACCCAAGGTTGACCGCCATACCCACCGAGATAAAAAACAGGCCCAGCAATAACCCTTTAAATGGCTCGATGGCAATTTCTAATTCATGACGGTATTCACTCTCGGCCAGCAGCACCCCGGCCAAGAAAGTACCGAGAGCCATCGACAACCCGAGCGACTGCATCCCTAAGGCGATACCGATCACCAGCAGCAGCGCTGCAACATTAAACAGCTCGCGCACGCCGCTCATCACCACCCAGCGGAATAGCGGCCGCAGCAAGAAGTGGCCGCCGACCAACAAGGCAAGGATACCGCCGATCATCCAGGCAAAATCAATCCAGCTGCCACCGCCGCCACCGGCCAAAACCGGCAATATCGCTAGCATAGGGATCACGGCAATGTCTTGGAACAACAACACGGCAAAACCAGACTGGCCTGTTTCGCTGCCGCCAAGGTTTTGCTCTTCAATTACCCGCAAGGCAATCGCGGTGGATGACAAGGCCAAACCCATCCCGACCACTAGCGCATCGCGCCAAGACACCGCAGGCAGCAATGACTGACCAGCCAACATTAATACTAGGGCCGCAATCACCAAACTAGTGACTACCACCTGACTACCACCGAGTCCCAAAATCGGTTTGCGCATCTGCCATAGCTTCTTGGGGTTAAGCTCCAGGCCAATCAGGAACAGCAGCAGCACCACACCGAATTCGGAAAAATGGAGAATTGCATCAACATCGGAGATCAGCCGCAGCCCCCACGGACCAATGGCGATCCCTGCCAGCAAGTAGCCCAGCACCGAGCCCAGCCCCAAGCGCTGGGCAATCGGCACCGCTACCACCGCAGCGGCAAGAAAGACGACACTGACCGACAACACATCACTCGCCATACTTCGCCTCCTCCATCAGGGCCGTTGGCGCTTCCAGCCATTGGCGGTAGTCCTCGGCGTGTTGTGCTCGCTCATCGGCAGGTATCCGGCGGGCCCAGTGCAAAACCAAAGGCGGCATCCATTTCATCCGGCACAGCATGGCACTGAGCTCGAACGGACGGAGAATTTCATCCACACTGCAGCGGTTGTAGCCGTCAGGCGTATAAGCCTCGGCCGCCCCGCCGGTGGTGATCACCGAACGCCAATATTTCCCTTGGGTCTGGGTGCCTTCACCGTGGGCAAACCCCTTGCTCAGGACAACGTCGATCCACTCCTTGAGCAGCGACGGGCAGGAATACATATACAACGGATGCTGGAAAACGATGATGTCATGATCCCTGACCAGCTCGCGCTCGAAAGTAATATCGATGAAAAAATCAGGATAGGCCGCATAGAGATCATGGACCGTGACATGGGGGAGCCGGCTGATCGCTGCCAGCATGGCGCGGTTGGCGACCGATGCCTCTGGATCAGGGTGGGCATAGAGTACGAGTATGCGTGGAAGTCCTTTTGCTGACATAGCATTCCTTGTTACAACAGCAAAATATGCCTATTTCGCCATGAGTTACAACTTTTTATTAACCTATATCCACATAATACATAATTGCAGGCAAAGAGGATCGATTAATCGCCGTCTGCTGCCCGCTTGGTTGCTTTTATTTCCACCGAGGCAGGTATTAGCGGTCACCGCCGCTTTGCGGTAGACTCCGCACTTATTCTTGCATTCAGTTTTTGCGGAGCGGGGCACCCCGGCACAGTCAATGATCACTTTTTCCGATATCCAACTTCTACGCGGTGGCAAGATCCTGCTTGACCAAGCCACGGCAACTATCCACCCGGGCGACAAAGTCGGTCTGGTCGGCAAAAATGGCTGTGGCAAGTCCACCCTGTTTGCCCTGCTCAAGCACGAACTGAGCGTTGATGCCGGCAACTGCCAGTACCCGGCCAACTGGGAGCTGGCCTGGGTAGCGCAGGAAACCCCGGCCCTTGAGCGCGAGGCGCTGGAGTATGTGATTGACGGTGACCGTGAGTACCGCCAGCTCGAAGCCGACCTGCTCGCTGCCGAACAAGAAGACAACGGTAACAAGGTTGCCGAGCTGCACGGCAAGCTGGAAGCCATCGGCGGCTACAGCATCCGCGCCCGTGCTGCCGAGCTGCTTGACGGCCTTGGCTTTTCGCAAGAGCAAATGCAATGGCACCTGACCCAATTCTCGGGTGGTTGGCGTATGCGTCTCAACCTTGCCCAGGCCCTGCTTTGCCGCTCCGATCTACTGCTCCTCGATGAACCAACAAACCACTTGGATCTCGACGCTGTGATGTGGCTGGAAAAATGGTTGCAGAGCTACCGTGGTACGCTGGTACTGATCTCGCACGACCGTGATTTCCTCGATCCTGTCGTCAACCGGATCATCCACATCGAAAACCAAACCATGAACAGCTACACCGGTAACTATTCATCGTTTGAAACCCAGCGCGCAGAAAAGCTGATTTTGCAGCAGGCTATGTACCAGAAGCAGCAGAAACAAATGGCGCACATGCAGTCTTATATCGACCGCTTCCGCTACAAGGCCAGCAAAGCCCGCCAGGCACAAAGCCGGATCAAGGCCCTTGAGCGGATGGAAAAAGTACTGCCAGCCCAGTTCGATAACCCGTTCAGCTTCGAGTTCCGCGAGCCTAGTGCCCTGCCGAACCCTATTTTGATGATGGACCAAGTCGCTGCCGGCTATGGCGATAACCTGATCCTCGAAAAAATCCGCCTCAACCTGGTACCGGGCAGCCGCATCGGCCTGCTTGGCCGAAATGGTGCCGGTAAATCAACCCTGATCAAAATGCTGGCCGGTGAACTGCCTGCCAAAGCCGGGGATTTGACCTACTCGCAAGGGGTAAAAATCGGCTACTTCGCCCAGCACCAGCTAGAAACTCTGTACATGGACGACACCCCGGTCCAGCATATGGCACGCATTGCCCCGCAGGCCACCGAACAGCAACTACGCGATTACCTTGGCAGCTTCGGCTTCCTGGGTGATAAGGCACTGGAGAAAGTCGGCCCGTTCTCCGGCGGTGAGAAAGCCCGCTTGGTACTGGCACTGATCGTCTGGCAGCGCCCTAACCTGTTGCTACTCGATGAACCGACCAACCACTTGGATCTCGATATGCGCCAGGCACTGACGCTAGCCCTGCAGTCATACGATGGCGCCATGGTAATTGTCAGCCACGACCGTTTCCTACTGCGTGCGACCACCGATGATCTCTACCTCGTCCATGACCGCCAAGTCGTCCCGTTCAACGGCGATCTCAATGACTACCACAAGTGGCTGACTGAGCAGCAACGCAACGAGCGCCGCGAGCAGCAGTCCAGCAAACCGGAAGTGACCAAGGACAACAGTGCATCTTCGCGTAAAGAGCAGAAGCGCCTGGAAGCCGAGCTGCGCAAGCTAACCGCCCCACTGCGCAAAAAGATCACTCAGCTTGAAACCAAGATGGACAAGCTCAATGCCACTATCTCTGACGCCGAAACCCAGCTCAGTGACAGCAGTATCTATGAAGCTGAAAACAAAGCACGCTTAAACGAGCAGCTACAGCTTCAAGCCGATGCCAAGTCATCGCTGGAAGAAGTGGAAATGGAGTGGATGGAGCTACAGGAAGAACTCGAGGCGATGGAGCAGCAGCATGCCCCAGAGTAATGACCTAAGCCATTCGAGCCAAGCGCTGCTAAGCCATGATGCCTTCTGGCAGTTTAGCTACACTCACTACTTTAAGGCGGACGTCGAAGCCGCCTGTCTGGCCCTGCAGACGTTCCACAATGGCAGCATCAACCTAGCCCTGCTGATGATCTGGCTCGATGCACAGTCCATCGACCTCTCGTCGCCACAGCGCGAACAGTTGGAGCAAAGCCTCAAGCCGACTGAGGGCCTGCTCGGGCGCTACCGCCATATGCGCCGCTCGCTCAAACCCCAGCTTGATAGCAAGGGTTACGAGCAACTCAAAGACTTCGAGCTACAGATGGAGCGCCAGCAGCAGCACGATTTGATTGCAGCGTTAAACCAAATGCCGATCCGCCGCGTAGCAGACCATGAGCCTGCTGCAAACCTGGCGCGCTATTGCCATCGCCTGGGGGCTGTGGCATTGATAGACAAACTGATGGCGAAGTAGCACCACCTCGAGGAGCAATTATGACAATGGCTTTCCAACCAGCCAAAGGGCTCGCAAACCCCCACCTGCAAACCCTACTGCCGCGCTTTTTGCGCCGCAAGCCATTGTTCACTCCCCTTACCCAGCGTATCGAGACGCCTGATGGCGATTTCCTCGACTTGGCCTGGACCGCCCCCGTTGTCGAGTGCCAGCCCGGCCAGCCGGTGATGATCCTGTTCCATGGCTTGGAAGGCAGCTTTAACAGCCCCTACGCCAACGGCCTGCTCCATGCCGCCAAGCAACAAGGCTGGCTCGCGGTGATGATGCACTTTCGCGGTTGCAGCGGTGAGATGAACCGCAGGCCGCGCAGCTACCATTCCGGTGAAACCAACGACGCTCGTTTCTTTATCCAGTGGCTGCGCCAGCAACTGCCAAGCCAGCCCTTTGTCGCCGTGGGTGTGTCGCTTGGCGGCAATATGCTGGTGAACTACCTGGCAGAAAGCGGGGAACACTCCGAGCTTTCTGCCGCCCAGGTGATCTCTCCACCGCTGGACTTAGCGGCCTGCTCGGAGCGGATCCAGCAGGGCTTTTCCAAAATCTACCAGCAATACTTGCTCGGCTCGATGAAGCGTAACCTGGGCCGTAAAATCGCAGCCCTGCCTGACGATATGCCGGTATCGAGTGAAGTCGCAGAGCAACTGCAAACCCTGTGGCAATTTGACGAACACGTCACTGCCCCCCTGCACGGCTTCAAAAATGCCGCCGATTACTACCAGCGCTGCAGCGGGCTGCCCCGCCTTGCTGAAGTCACGGTTCCGCTTAGGGTGATCCATGCCAAAGACGACCCGTTCATGACCGAGGCGGTGATCCCGACAGAGCCACTGCCGCCGCATATCCAATATGATCTGTGCCAGTACGGCGGCCATGTCGGGTTCGTCACTGGCTCATGGCGCCAGCCGGACTTCTGGCTGGAGAAAACGGTACCGGAGTGGTTTAGTAAGGTTTTAGAACCTAGAACCTAGCCCCTGGAAAAACCTAGATCCTGGAAAGGTGCGCGACTGCTCTGGGGCTTAAATATCATGATCTTGCTCTGCCTAGGATCTAGGAACCAGACACTAGGCTCTCTACAACTGACACATTTGCCAATATAATCCCAGTATCTCCTGCAACAGAAAAAGCGCCGTTATGAACATTCCTTGGCAAGACCTTGATCCTGAGACCCTGACTAACCTTATCGAGCATTTCGTTCTGCGCGAAGGAACCGACTACGGCGAGCGCGAGCTGTCACTGGCCGCCAAGGTCGACCGGGTGCGCAAGCAATTGGAAAGCGGAGAGGCCGTGATTGTGTACTCCGAGCTGCACGAGACCATCGACATCAAGTCAAAGCGCCAATTGGGGCATAGTTAGCCCTCCCCCAACTTTCGTCCACCCTGCATTTTTGACATCCCGGCTTGACCTGACCGCCCAGCCCTGTTAATAACTCTTTCCGTTAATGTTAACGACAGGGTTTGTCATGTCTGCAAAACACCCCATTATTGCAGTAACAGGGTCCTCGGGGGCGGGAACGTCTACTACCTCCGAAGCATTCCGTAAGATGTTCAATATGATGAGCATCAATGCTGCCTGGCTTGAAGGCGACAGTTTCCACCGCTTCACCCGTCCGGAGATGGACGTCGAGATCCGCAAGGCCAAAGAGCAAGGCCGCCATATCAGCTATTTCGGCCCGCAGGCCAACGACTTCCCGTTGCTGGAAACCTTCTTCCGTCAATATGGCGAAGACGGTAGCGGCCAGTTCCGCCGCTACCTGCACACGTTTGACGAAGCTGTGCCGTACAACCAAATGCCTGGGACGTTCACCCCTTGGCAGACGCTGCCAGAAAATACCGATCTGCTGTTCTATGAGGGGCTGCACGGTGGCGTGGTCGATGGCGAAGTCAATGCTGCCCAGCATGTTGACCTGCTGATTGGCATGGTGCCGATCGTCAACCTCGAGTGGATCCAGAAGATTGTCCGGGATACCCGTGACCGGGGCCATTCCCGCGAAGCGGTGATGGAGTCCATCGTGCGCTCGATGGATGACTATCTCAATTACATCACCCCGCAGTTCTCCCGCACCCATATCAACTTCCAGCGGGTACCAACCGTCGATACCTCCAACCCGCTCAGCGCGAAGGGGATACCGAGCCTGGACGAGAGCTTTGTAGTGATCCGCTTCCGCGGGATCAAAAAAGTGGACTTCCCCTACCTGCTATCAATGATCCAGGGGTCGTTTATGTCGCGCCACAATACCCTAGTGGTACCCGGCGGCAAGATGAGCTTTGCGATGGAACTAATTATGCGGCCGCTGATCCAGCAGCTGATTGATACGGGGAAGATTGGATAAGAATATTGATGGCTAGAGCATCCTTCACTGAGTGAAGTTGCCTTTGGTCCCATAAAGCCTAATGGTTCTATGGTTCTATGGTTCTATGGTTCTATGGTTCTATGGTTCTATGGTTCTGCAGGATATCTCTTCCCACAGAACCGCAGTACCATAGGGCCTTAGTGCCGCTATGACTCTTCCACTACCTCATACGAATGGGTCATCTCAACCCCTTCGCCCAGCATCAGACATACCGAGCAGTACTTTTCCAGCGAATCGGCGACAGTTTTTGCCACAACAGATTCGTCCAGGTTTTCACCGGTGACCACAAAGTGGAGGTTGGCGGTAGTAAAAATACGCGGTGCCTGCTCGCGGCGAACCGAGTTGATCTGCGCCTCACAGCCGGTAATTTTCTGTCCCGCTGACTTGAGCCCGTCAACCACATCCACCGAGCTACAGCCACCAGCTGCCATCAAAACCAGCTCCATCGGGCTTGGTGCTTTTTCGCCACCATTACCGTCCATGACCACGCTATGGCCGGAATTTGACTGTCCCAGGAAGGTCATATTTTCGACCCATTTGACTCGTGATTGCATTGCTTTCTCCTTACAACTTTTACGGGCTTTCGGCACTATCTAGCAACTGTGTGATCATGTGCACACTTATGACTACAAAATGGCCTTTTCACATAGATCAATATCAAGAAAAGCGCGCCGAAAAAAGATAAAATCTGAACTAATTATTCACGTGAGCTTGCAGCCCAGCGGTTGACTGAATATCCTAAACGACGAACTAATTATGGTTAGGCCCAGCCGCATTTTGAAGGACGTCGTTGTTGGGCAACAAACGCAGAGGAAGTTAGTAATATGGTTCCAGGTAAACCTCAAACAGATCCAACTCTAGAGTGGTTTCTTTCCCATTGCCACATTCACAAATACCCTTCAAAGAGTACTTTGATCCACGCGGGTGAAAAAGCAGAGACGCTCTACTACATCGTCAAAGGTTCTGTTGCGGTCCTGATCAAGGATGAAGAAGGTAAGGAGATGATCCTGTCTTACCTAAACCAAGGTGACTTCATCGGTGAATTAGGCCTATTTGAAGAAGGCCAGGAGCGTACTGCCTGGGTTCGTGCTAAGACCCCTTGTGAAGTCGCTGAGATTTCTTTCAAGAAGTTCCGCCAGCTTATCCAGGTTAACCCAGACATCCTGATGCGCCTATCTGCGCAAATGGCTAGCCGCCTGCAGGTGACAAGCCAGAAAGTGGGTGACTTGGCATTCCTGGACGTAACAGGCCGCATCGCACAGACACTATTGAACCTGGCTAAACAGCCGGATGCAATGACACACCCTGATGGTATGCAGATCAAGATCACTCGCCAGGAAATCGGCCAAATCGTTGGCTGTTCCCGTGAGACTGTAGGTCGTATCTTGAAGATGCTGGAAGAGCAGAACCTGATTTCTGCCCACGGCAAAACCATTGTTGTTTACGGTACTCGCTAAGCCATTAGCTAGCCGTAATACACACCGATCCCCAAAAGCCGCTTCGTGCGGCTTTTTTATTCTCCGCAACACGCCCGTTCCAGTATTCCCGCTTCAACATTCACATTTCATGCTTTAAGGGTATTAATGTCTACGGCATCACTGTTTTTGTGCTTGTATCTACCCCACTTAGTGCTACATTGTGCATATCATCCACAGCACCTGTAATGGAATACCGGTATGGACATCGAACGCTTTTCACCACATAGCACCCATCACTTGCACCGCGGCGTCATTTCGCCCCTTCCCGATACCATTGAAATGACCGGGTTCAGTGACAGCCGCCACTACTTAGAGCAACACGATAAGGTGAAACGCCATCCGCCAGAATCCCACTTGGGCTACCCGCTCGACAGCTTCAAGCATTAATGCAGGTTTTAAATGCTAGGCTCTAAACGCTAGGTGCCAGATTTTAAAAAGGCCTGTGGCAGTCATTGCCAGAGGCCTTGAGAGCTAGAGCTTCGTCCTTGCCAGTATCACCGTCCCCCCTGCTGAGGTAGCTGGACTAGCTAACGTCGGTGCTTTCGAAAATCTTATCTGCCGACGCTTCGACAAAGCCGGTATATAGCTCACCGTCTTCTTTCGGGTAACGCTTGGCAAACTCATAGAAGCCACCGGGGATGGTATAGACCCCATCGGTAAAGCCCACCTCCACCCTGTCAGCCATGGTCGATGACTGCTCGAGCATCACTTCAGGGCTACCTTTGACCTCCCCACCAGAGCTGTTGATGTCAAACCCATTGTGTCGCAGCAGGTGATTGACCTCGGCCACTTCGGTGAACTGCTCAAGCTGGTTGAGGCTGACAGTAAAGTGGTTGGCACCGAAGCCATGGGCGGCAAGCCAGCCTGCGTATTCGCTTTCTGCCACCAACAACTCGTAGGCCGCATAATCCAAATCCCATAGCCGCCCGCCATAGAGGAAGGCCGGATCATGCATCGCCTGCTCGGGAACCTGGTCGACCAGATCCCTCACGGTCTGTTGCAACAGAGAACTGAACTGCCCGACCATCA
Organism: Photobacterium sp. ABD4_091; assembly: GCF_056160145.1. NCBI lineage: Bacteria > Pseudomonadati > Pseudomonadota > Gammaproteobacteria > Vibrionales > Vibrionaceae > Photobacterium > Photobacterium sp. ABD4_091. Next base: position 1,360,947 of record NZ_JBSWWQ010000001.1, read on the forward strand.
ACTCACTGATAAACACTTTAGGCGCCAGCGGGTTGGGGTGCTCAAAGTGCTCGGCATACAGCTTCTTGGCCTCAAAGTGATAGCGGCCGCAAGGCTTATAGCCAATTGCAATGAACGGGGCTGCCAGACGGTCAAGCCCGACCTTCGGCAGGTTGAATGTCCGCAGCGCAATATGATCATTGAGCAGCGGCTCCTCTTCGGTCAGCAGATCATGAACCTGAGCGGCTGACGGGCACAGGCGCTGGATATAATCCTGCCATAGCCCGGAAAATAGTTGCTCTACCCTTTCCATGTGCTCGCTATCCTCTTTGGCTGGTGATTGATTGACGGCCATCAAAGCGTGATGCCCGGTGATAGCTGGGCGGGAAGCTCAGCCTGCTCACCTTCCATTGATGCCATCGGGTACGCACAATAGTCTGCCGCGTAATACGCGCTCGGCCGCAAGTTGCCTGACGCCCCCGGCCCACCAAATGGCGCATCACCACTGGCTCCGGTTAGCTGGCGGTTGCGGTTCACAATCCCGGCCCGGATATGCTCGATGAAGTACTGCCATTCGCTATCATCGGTCGATACCAAACCGGCAGACAAGCCATACCGGGTATCATTGGCTTTCTCAACCGCCTCATCTAGCTCGTGGTAGCGAGCAACCTGCAGCAGCGGGCCAAAGTATTCCTCATCCGGCAACTCGGCAATCTGGCTGACTTCGATGATCCCCGGGGTGACAATTGCCCCCTGGCCACGGGTGGCCGCTAGCAATGCTTCACCGCCAAGCTCAACCAACTGCGACTGGGCCTGCATGATGTTGTCTGCGGCCTGGACCGAGACTTGCGCCCCCATAAACGGGGCCGGCTCGTCAAACTGACCACCGACACGGATCTGGCTTGTTAGTTCAAGTAAGCGGGCCAGAATGCGGTCCCCTTCCGCACCATGCGGCAGGTATAAACGACGGGCGCAGGTACAACGCTGGCCGGCGCTGATAAAGGCAGACTGAATAATAGTGTAGACAGTGGCATCCAACTCGCCATAGTGACGGGAGATCACCATAGGGTTGTTACCGCCCATCTCGAGTGCCAGCATCTTGCCTGGCTGGCCAGCAAACTGGCGGTGCAGCAAATGGCCGGTATTGGCACTGCCGGTAAACAGCAAGCCGTCGATGCCCTTGGCACCCGCCAAAGCTTCTCCGGTCGCCCTTGCACCCTGGACCAAATTGATCACGCCATCAGGCAAACCTGCCTGCTGCCATAGCTTCATGGTCTCTTCGGCAACCTTAGGGGTCAGGTCTGATGGCTTGAATACCACAGTGTTGCCAGCCAACAACGCCGGGACAATGTGGCCGTTGGGCAAGTGGCCCGGGAAGTTGTAAGGACCAAATACTGCCATGACCCCCAATGGACGGTGGCGAAGCACAGCCTGGGTGCCGGCGATGTCTTTTTGCTTCTCGCCGGTACGCTCCTGGTAGGCACGCAACGATATTGCAATCTTGCCGACCATAGCACCAGCTTCAGTGCGGGTTTCCCACAACGGCTTACCTGTCTCCTCGGCAATCACCACAGCAATGGCTTCGCTGTGCGCTTTGACTAGCTCGGCAAATCGCTCGACAACCGCCTGGCGTTCGGCAAATGGTGTGTTGCGCCAGCTAGCCAATGCCCCCCTTGCCGCTGATACGGCCTGCTCTACCTGTTCAGCAGTGGCTGACAGCCCTTGCCACACCACTTCACTGGTGTAGGGATTGAGCGACTGCATTGCTTGTCCATCGCCGTCCAGCCAGCGTCCTGCTATCCATTGGGTCATGGTGTTCTCCTTTATTGGACGATCAGGCGTACCTGATCCCCTTGTTTAACGTCCAGCGCCTTGGCCGCTTCCGCACTGATCAATGCCGTGCCATTTAACACATCGACCTTATCGACAACCGCACGGAAATGGGTAAACGAGGTATTGCTGACAATACTATCGGCTTGGCCTGTCGGCTGGCCGATTTCCACCCGGCACAGCTGGGAATGGCGGACAGACTCGACATTTCTCACGTCACATTCAACTGTCGGGCCGGCATCGAAAATATCGACATAACCGCGGCAGGTGAACCCTTCTTTCTCCAGTAAGCGCAGTGCCGGGCGGGTTTTCTCATGCACCTGGCCGATCACCGCCTGTGCTTCTGGGCTGAGTAGGTTGACGTAAATAGGCAACTTCGGCATCAGATCGGCAATAAAGCCTTTCTTGCCGATACCGGTAAGGTAATCAGCCAAGGTAAAGTCAATCGAGAAGAAGTGCTCTTTGAGCCACTCCCAAAATGGTGAGTTACCTTCTTCATCTGACACCCCGCGCATCTCGGCAATCACGGTATTGTCAAATCGCTCCGGGTGCTGTGCCATCATCAGGAAACGACATTTGGACAACAGACGGCCATTGAGCCCCTGACGCCATTCAGGGCGCAAGAATAGAGTACAAAGCTCACTCACGCCGGTGTAGTCATTGCCGAAGGTCAGCACTTTCACCACGTTGTGGACATTGAGCCGGCGTGACGAATGCACCACTGTACTCAAGTGGTAGGTGTAAAACGGGTTATCCAACCCAATCGCGGCCTCGATAGCCGTCGTCCCTGCAATTTCCCCGGTCTCGGTATCTTCCGCCACCATCAGGTAACCTTCCGAGCCCGGTTGGGTAACCGCTTTGGCAAAGCTTTCTTCGGAATGCTGAATGCGGTTGGCGAGGATTTCCTCGTTAACCGGTAGCGAAGTGAAACCATGGCCCGACTCTTCGGCACACTGTAGCAGTGCCGGCAAATCCGCGGCAGTAATAGGACGTATAACCAGCATCGAACTCCCTCCTGATGCAAGCTGCAGCTTGGCTGCCAACTATTGATAAGACCGGCACAGGGCCGGAGGCTGCGGCCACGCTCCTGCCGGCCGCATCCAGTTAAACAAATTTATGAATAGATTTTGGCGATAGCGCGCTCGAGTCGAGCCATACCCTCGTCGATATCGGCTTTGTCAATCACTAAGGACGGGGTAAATCGAACCACATTGGTACCGGCAACCAGCACCATCAAGCCTTCTTCACCCGCCGCCAGCAAGATATCCCTCGCCCGGCCCTGCCACTCGTCATTAAGCGCGGCACCAAGCAATAGCCCCTTGCCGCGGATTTCGGCAAATACCGGGTACTTGGCATTGATCGCCTCCAGCGCCTCGCGGAACCATTGCTCGCGCTGCTTGACGCCTGCCAGCACTTCCGGCTTGCTCACTTCACTCACGACCGCTTCAGCCACCGCACATGCCAGTGGGTTACCGCCGTAGGTTGAACCATGGGTACCGATCTTCAAGTGGGTAGCCAGCTCTGTGGTGGTCAGCATGGCACCGATAGGGAAACCGCCACCGAGCGACTTCGCTGTACTGAGGATATCCGGCGTCACGCCCAGCCCCTGGTAGGCATAGAAATCGCCGGTACGACCGTTACCGGTTTGAACTTCATCGAAAATAAGCAAGGCGTTGTGTTTGTCACACAGCTCACGGACACCCTGAACAAACTCAGGGGTTGGCGAGACAATACCGCCTTCGCCCTGAAGCGGTTCCATCATGATTGCACATGTCCGCTCTGACATGTGCTCGGCCAGGCTGGCCAAATCATTGTAGGCAAGATGGGTTACCGCCCCCGGCTTCGGCCCGAAGCCATCGGAATAAGCTTCCTGGCCGCCGACCGTCACGGTGAAGAAAGTCCGGCCGTGGAAGCCTTGCTTGAAAGAGATAATCTCAGACTTCTCCGGGCCAAACTTGTCTGCCGCATAACGGCGGGCCAGTTTTAGTGCGGCCTCGTTGGCCTCGGCACCGGAGTTGGCAAAAAAGACCTTGTCGGCAAAGCTGTGCTCAGTGAGCAGTTTGGCCAGTCGCAATGCCGGTTCGTTGGTCATGACATTGCTAAGGTGCCAGATCTGCTCGGCCTGCGCCTTGAGCGCCTCAACCATGACCGGGTGGCAGTGGCCTAGGCAACTCACTGCGATACCGCCCGCAAAGTCAATATACTCACGGCCATCCTGATCCCACACCCGTGCGCCCTTCCCTTTCACCGGGATAACCTGCATCGGCGCGTAGCACGGCACCATCACTTCATCGAACACCTGACGATCGACTTTATACTCCTTTGCCATTGTCGTTTCCTTCTAATGTTTTTGCCCTAAGCATAGTATTTACATTTTATTAACCATTTCCAATAGCAGAATATTTTTTTATTCCCTATCCATTAACGGTTAATCTCCTACAAAATACATATTTATGCGTGGTTCAGGAAAACTTATTAAGCCCCAATTGCTAAAAGGTGTTTTTCCTGCAAGGAAATAAAGCAACTTTCGGCCACCAGGGTGCATAATCTTTCCGTGCCAAAAAAATCAAAAAAGATGCACAAATGTTAAAAAAGGTGACAAGGATCGCGGGAATGAGGCAGCAAACTCACAGGGGAAGGCGTTTTTTGCCTGGCTCAAGGCGAGTTAGATTGGCGTAAAGTGGGGGTTTGGCAGAACTAGGCAGCATTTCGTGCTGCCCTTATGCCTTCAGGCTCAGCGGCGCAGGAAGTTCGCCAGCAGTTGATGACCTTGTTCGGTCAGGATACTTTCCGGATGGAACTGCACCCCTTCGATAGGCAAAGTCTTATGGCGGATCCCCATTATTTCATCCCGCTCGCCGTCTTTTTCCGTCCATGCCGTGACTTCAAAGCAGTCAGGCAAGGTGTCAGCTTTAACCACTAGCGAATGGTAGCGGGTCACAGTAAGCGGGTTGTTCAAGCCCGAAAAAACGCTGCTATCGGTGTGGGTTACCGGCGATGTCTTGCCATGCATCACCTGGCGGGCACGGACCACATCGCCGCCGTATACCTGGGCGATGGATTGGTGGCCGAGACATACCCCAAGAATAGGCAACTTGCCGGCAAAGTGGCGGATCGCCTCCAGCGAGATCCCCGCTTCGTTCGGGGTGCAGGGTCCCGGTGAGATCACCAGGTGGGACGGTGCCAGGGCCTCAATGCCAGCAATGTCGATGTCGTCATTACGTACCACCTTCACCTCGGCGCCCAGCTCACAGAAATACTGGTAGAGGTTGTAGGTAAACGAGTCGTAGTTGTCGATCATCAATAGCATGGGTACTTCTGCTCCCTGGAAATTACAGCGGCCTATTGTGCAGCAGGACAGCAGAAAGGCAAGCACAGACGAAAAAAAACCGGCCAGAGGCCTAACTCCTATCAATTAAGATGTTTGGAGCGAACCACATAGCGGGTTTTACTGATACGAACGGTCCTTGATTTGGGCCGTTTTTTTCGTTCCGGCAAAATATAACGTTTCACTCTTTCCCGCATTGCCCTTAACTTCTTGGGTATTGAACCGGGCGATGCGATTGCACACCACATTAGTTCATCCTGGATATCCCTCAACGCCATCATGAAACTGATCCGTAAAGGCGACACTTTAGCTTCTTTTGCTATCCTGCTTATTTCCAACCGGACTAGGTTATAAGCAATTAAAATGCCCCAGATCTCCTGCTCAACACCTTCGATTGATTGACTACGGAGTAGGATCTCATCTTCAAGCATGTCATGCTTTATCTCCCCATAACTGTTTTCGATTTCCCATCGTTCGAAGTAAACATCAAGTAAGGATTGCAGGTCATATTTTTTGTCTGTTAGGGACGTCAAAACCCCTTTTATATGATTGGGTTGCTCTTTTTCTGGATAAAGCGCAAGCCTAGCTTGCCACTTTTCAGGCAGATGAGGATCTTTTTTGCGAGCGTGTTGAGAAACATTCATTTCGACTATCAAGTCACGCCCGTCTTCATCTAACTGCTCTATGATTGTGTACTTTGTATTGGATTTTATGGGGGTCATCCAGTGGCTAGAACCATGTTGGTTTTGCCAGTTAATCATTAACTCCGCACCTAAATAACATCGGTCGAAAATAGTAAGAGAGTTGGCCGTTGCAGAGGAAATGAGTTGCTTGGCGTAGCTTTCTTCACCGTTGTAGCTAGGGCCAAAAGCGACATTATGGATTAGGCGACTTCGAAGGGAGCAAAGTGCACATAGCCTTACAACTGGGTATTCAGTATGGCGTGTTTTACTGTGCTTAACGTATTGAAAATGCTCTGCAAGAGCTGGGGTATCGTGGGTTCTAAATTGCGTACCATCAACAGAGAAAAGCTTTAATCCGAACCATGTATCATCACTATCTTCTGTTTGTGCCCAATGTTGTGCAGTTAATGTAAATAAAGCTTCGAGAGGCTTAGCCGTTAACCGTTTTCTTGCTTGGGGGATCGCACTTGGAGCAATGGATTCACCTAGAGAACTGGAAAGCTTCAGATCTAACTTATCAAGTACATCGGTAATCGGTCTATCGCGGTATAAACCAATCCCGACAACGAGCCAGACCACAAGCTCAGCCGGTAACTTCCGTCGCCTCAAGCTTGCTTTATTGGTGTCATCGAGTGCCTGCTGAATCCACTCAAGCGGCAACTCTTTCTGAAACAAAGAGAGTGAGTCAGGTGAAGCAAAATCATCAACATCTATAAGCCAATGTGCCAACATAAAAAATACCCCCAAACTTAATGTCTGGGGGTATTTTCACTCAACCGTAGGATCATTCAACTGATCAATGGCTTAACTGATCGGTGTTAGGCCAGAGGCCGGTTTTCGGTGTTTACAGCAGTGCTCAGCTTATGGGCGAGCAACAAAACCTACCGCTGCGTACGCTTTCTTCAGCGTTTCAGCTGCGCGGGCAGACGCTTTCTCGGCACCGGCTTTCATCACTTCATCAAGGAAGGCACGGTCAGCACGGATACGGTGGTATTCAGACTGGATTGGCTCCAGCATAGCCACAATCGCTTCACCCACGTCTTTCTTGAACGGGCCGTACATCTCAACACCCTGGTATTGCGCCTCGATTTCAGCAAAGGTCTTGCCGGTTGCCGCCGAGTACAGACCCATCAGGTTGGAGATACCGGCTTTGTTCTCGATATCGTGGGCGATACGCGGTGGTGTCTCGGTATCGGTCTGGGCCTTGTTGATCTTCTTGATGATCGACTTCGGCTCTTCCAGCAAGGTGATCACGTTCTTACGGTTATCATCCGACTTCGACATTTTCTTGGTCGCGTCCTGCAGGCTCATCACTCGTGCGTTGACGGTCGGGATGTATGGCTCCGGCACCTGGAAGATCGCTTCACCATCACCGTAGATGTTGTTGAAACGGGTCGCGATATCACGCGCCAGCTCCAAGTGCTGTTTCTGATCGCTACCTACTGGCACCTGGTGGGCACCGTACAGTAGGATATCAGCCGCCATCAGTACCGGGTAGCCAAACAGGCCAACGTTGACATCATTGGCGTGGCGCTGTGACTTGTCCTTAAACTGGGTCATACGGCTCAGCTCACCCATCTGGGTGTAGCAGTTCAACAACCAGCCTAGCTGGGCATGCTCAGGTACATGCGACTGTACGAACAAGGTGCTCTTCTTCGGATCAACGCCGACAGCCAAGCAAATTGCCAATGCATCCAACGTTGCTTCATGTAGCGCTTTTGGATCCTGACGCACAGTAATGGCGTGCAGGTCTACGACACAGTACTGACAATCATAATCATCCTGCATCTGTTCCCACTGACGCAGCGCACCCAGATAATTACCGATACTTAATTCACCTGAAGGCTGTACGCCACTCAATACAATGGGTTTGGTCATGATGAGATTTTCCTATGTCACAAAAAAGCTGCGGCAATCTGCCGCAGACACTATATCAATCCATGCCCGGCAAAAGGCCGAACGTACTAGCTACCTAGTTTAACTACTTCTGCCAGATGACTGAAGTGATCCAGTACAATATCTGGGTTACTTTCGCTGATCGGCTGGCCATAGTTGTAGCCGTAAGTTAGCCCCACAACATAACATGACGCCGCTTGCGCCGCCAAGATATCGTTACGGGAGTCACCGACCATCAGCATTTTCTCGGCCGTAAGCTGGTGTTTATCCAGCAACCAATTCAAGGCATATGGATCCGGTTTTTTCAGTGGGAAGGTATCACCACCGATGACATCGACAAAAAAATCAGCGATGCCGTGCTCTTCAAGCAAATGCGGCACGAACTGGGCTGGTTTGTTGGTCACGATAGCCATCGGGATCCCGGCTTCATGGAATCCCGCCAGTGTTTCCTTTACCCCGGGATACAGTGCGCTCTTTTCATGGCCGCCTTCTTCGTAGAAGCGGTCAAACAGCGCCCTTGCTTCACGGTGCAAAGCTGGGTCGAGATCCGGGTCAACATCAACGCTCTGGCTCAGGGCGCGACCAATCAAGATATCCGCCCCGTTGCCAATCCAAGTCGTAACCTGCTCAACCGTCACACCCGCGCGGCCAAGGGCACGCATGGTCTTATCAGCTGCATCGGCCAAGTCCGGCACGCTGTCGAGTAGCGTACCGTCGAGGTCAAAAGCAATAAAATCAATATCGCTCAACTGGTCCATTAGCGCTCAACCTTGGCCAGCTCAGCACGCATTTCATCAATCACGGCTTTGTAATCAGGCTGGCTGAAAATCGCCGAGCCCGCTACAAACATATCGGCTCCGGCTTCAGCGATCTCGCGGATATTGTCGACCTTCACACCACCATCGATTTCAAGACGGATCTGGCGGCCAGAAGCGTCGATGCGCTTGCGTACTTCACGTAGCTTGTCCAATGTCGCAGGGATGAACGACTGACCGCCGAAGCCAGGGTTCACCGACATCAGCAGGATCATGTCGACCTTGTCCATGATGTAGTCAAGGTAGTGCAATGGAGTCGCCGGGTTAAATACCACACCAGCTTGGCAACCGTGTTCTTTGATCAGCTGCAGTGAGCGATCCAGGTGTTCAGTTGCTTCAGCATGGATGGTGATCATGGTTGCGCCAGCTTTGGCAAAGTCAGGGATAATGCGATCCACCGGCTTCACCATTAGGTGTACGTCGATCGGCGCAGTAATACCGTAGTCACGTAGGGCCTTACACACCGGGGCACCGAAAGTCAGGTTCGGTACGTAGTGGTTGTCCATCACGTCAAAGTGCACAACATCGGCACCTGCTGCCAATACTTTCTCTACATCCTCGCCAAGACGAGCAAAATCTGCAGACAGGATAGATGGAGCGATCAAAAAGTCCTTCATGTTCAGCCTCTATACGGTACAAACGAAAACGTTATCGGAAGTCGGCGCAATTCTACCCGATCATCAGGATGATGTCTTACCGGATTTCAACATGGTGTGCCACAGGGCGGCTACACTTACCCTCAGGCAGCCATATGCGGCGAGCCATAAATATGGCCAACCACGTTGATGGTTTTATAAGGTATATACGGAGATAAACCATGGCTGAGCGCAAACCGCCCCGCCCCAACTTAGTAAAAAGCATTGCCGGGGCACTATTTGGGGTGCAGTCGGAGAAAAACAGGGAGATAGATTTCAGCCAGCAGCGCCCGCTGCCATTCATAGTGGCTGGTATCGCTGCTATCGCGCTGTTTGTCGGGGTATTGGTCGCTATTAGCCAGCTAGTAACGAGTGGCTAGCAGGCCAGCAGGCTGTACTTAGTCTTGTGACGGCTTGAACAAGGCTAGTAGCTCATCAACCTTGTTGCGACCACCGCCATTGCGGCTGATAGTCCGCTTGACCTTGACCACAGATAGCTCTGCACCGTGGTACAGGCGGCGGGTCAAGGTTGTATCGTGGTTGGAAATCAGCACCGGGATATCACGCTCGGTCGCCGCTCTCTCGGCTGCATCGGCCAACGCAGCCTGATCATCCAAGCTAAAGCCATTGCCTGCATAAGAGGTGAAGTTCGCCGTGGTTGATAACGGCGCATACGGCGGATCGCAATAGATGACACTGCCCTTGCGAGCGCGAGAGAATGTCTGGTGGTAGCCTTCGCAGACAAAAGTCGCACGCTTGGCTTTTTCGGCAAAGAAATACAGCTCATCTTCCGGGAAGTAAGGCTTTTTGTACGAGCCGAACGGGACGTTAAACCCCCCTTTCTTGTTATAACGACACAGGCCATTGAAACCATGGCGGTTCATATACAAGAAATACAGGGAGCGCAGGTACGGATCCTGAGTATTATTGAACGCCTCACGGATCTCAAGGTACGCGCCCTTCTGGTTATATTCAGGAGTAAACATTGCCTTGGAGTCTCGAACGTACTGCTCGGGGTTGTCCTTGAGGATATTGTAGAGGTTGATCAGATCTGGATTGATGTCAGCCAACAGGTACTGCTCGAAGTTGGTATTGAGAAATACCGAACCCGCACCGACAAAAGGTTCAACCAGCTTTCGTGCTGGCGGCAAGTGGCGCTCGATCTCCTCGACCAGAGAATATTTACCTCCAGCCCATTTCAGGAATGCACGATGCTTTTTCATTCAGCTGACCACCAATACCGACTTTGTAACGAAAGGTGGCGGATTGTACACCATTTCAATCTGTGTCTGTACCGCTTGAGGGAAATATCTGGCAAAGAAACGGGTTATTTGGCCCGATCCATTTCGGTATGGATCTGGCGGTAAGATTTTACCCACGGGTCAACCGACTGCAGCTGCGAGGGCAAGCGAGTTTCGGCGATACGCGCCGACTGCACATCCGGGTAATCACCGGTGACGATAATATACCAGGCAACACCGTTTCGGCGGGTTTCATACACTTCAGCCAAGGATTCGATTTGATAGTCGAGAATAAACTGCTTGGCTGTCGGCAATGAGCGCATCGCTGCCAACTGCAGGGCATAGTGTTCCGGCGCAACACCGCGCAGCTTGCTGCCTAGCTCCTCGGCGGTTGACCCAGCACCGGCAGTTTCAGTCGCCTGAGCCGCAACTTCAGTTTCAGTAACAGAGACCGACGTAGAGCTTGAGGCAGAAGCAGATGCTACTTCACCTTCCGTACCTGATACCGCGGCAGAATCCGGCAGCACATTAGCTGCCTCGGCAGCTTGGCTCCCATTCTCCAGCCCAGTCTCTGGCAGCACTACTGGTTGCCCTTCCGGCAAATCCGGCTGTAGGCTCTCCTGACGCTCAGCGACAGCTTGCTCGCCAGTCCCGCCCAGTTGCTGCTCATCTAGCATGGCATCGACCACATCGGAAGGTACCACCACCCTGGGGGTGGTATTGCTGTCACGCCGCCCGACAGTCAAGCCTTCGACCGACACATCCGGTGGCAAGGCATCACCATCATCCTCGAAGACCACTGGCGCACCCGGTTTATTGTTTTCTGGCGAAATTCCACCAGGCGCAGTGCTGCTTGTCGCATTGCTACTAGCCGCATCCACCTCGGCAGGTTCATCCGGCAGGTTATCCAATTGCGCCTGCGGGATCCCGCCTGCCGCAGTATCCTCTGCCGTCGGCACAAACCACCAGCCTATCGCAGCCATTGCCACCACAACCAACCCGACCAGTAGTACCAACGGTGGCACGCGGCGCAATTTACTTTCGGCCATATCCTTATCCTCAGTTAAATCAAGCTTTAGCAACTCCCCCGGAACAGGAGGGCAGCCTGATGCATGCTCTCGGATCCGACGCCTTCCCTGCGCATCAAGCTGTTCGCCATCGAACATCATTTCGACCATCAATTGGGCTTCTTGTTCCGACAGCAAGCCGATTTCCACCTCCAGCGGTGCATTCCCCTGCCCCTGGACCAACTGGCCAAGATATTTATCCAGCCGGCCACTGTGACTGAACAACAGGACATTAACCTGCCAGCCTGGATACAGGCGAGCCTGCTGCACCACGCCCCACAGCTCTGCCACCAGCTCCTGGCTTAGCAAATGCGCATCATCCACCACGATCAAGGCGTTGACGGGCTGCTGCTCGAATAAGCGTTCGAGACTTTGCCCAAGCGGATCCTGTTCATTGAAAACGGCTTTGGGAGCAAGTTGCTGCAGGATGATTGAACGGTGCTGGCCGTCTTGCTGGTTCGGGTGGCACAGCAATAAGGACTGGTGGGAGTCGCCGGCCCAGTGTTCGAGATAACGTTGGGAGAGCCAGGTCTTGCCTGTCCCCTCGGCGCCCGTTACCTGTATAAGGTTAGAGCTAAAGCGGGTCAGGAATTGTAATCGGGAAAGAAGCTGGATTTGGGAGTCCAAATCCAGCGGGTTCAGATGCAGGCCGCGGCTCATAGGCAACCTACAGGATCAGGCTTGTACCGCTTGGCGCAGCACGTCTTCCGGTACCCCAGCAACGACTTCTGCACTGCCAATACCGGTCGGCAGGATCAAGCGAAGCTGACCTGAAAGCACCTTCTTGTCACGCATCATATGCTTCATATAAGCGTCAAAATCCATGCCTTCCGGACCTTGGACCGGCAGGTTGGCTTTTTCCAACAAGCGAATGATACGTTCAACCTCTTCAGAGCCGATAAGCCCCTGTAGTTGTGCCGTACGGGCAGCCTGGACGGTACCAGCGGCAACCGCTTCGCCGTGCAGCCAATTGCCGTAACCCATTTCAGCTTCGATAGCATGGCCAAAGGTATGGCCAAGGTTAAGCAACGCCCTTACCCCAGATTCTTTTTCGTCAGCGGCAACCACATCGGCCTTGATCTGGCAGCAGCGGCCAATGGCATAGCTCAAGGCATCATTATCGAGGGCTTGAAGCTTATCGATATTTTGCTCGAGCCAAACAAAGAAATCGCCATCGGCAATAATGCCGTATTTGATCACTTCCGCCATACCGGCTGCAAACTCACGGGCTGGCAAAGTCCGCAGGCAGTGGTTGTCGATAACTACCGCTTTCGGCTGGTAGAAGGCCCCTACCATATTCTTGCCCAGCGGGTGGTTGACCGCTGTTTTGCCACCGACCGAGGAGTCGACCTGTGCCAACAGTGTGGTTGGGACTTGTACGAAGTCCACCCCGCGCTGGAAGCTGGCAGCGGCAAAACCAACCACATCACCAATCACACCGCCGCCAAGGGCAACCAAAACCACATCGCGGCCATAGTTGCCTTCCAGCAGGAAGGTCATGATTTGATTGAAGGTATCAAGGGTTTTGTATTGCTCGCCGTCAGGCAATGACAGCAAGGAAACTTCGCATTGCAGCGAACGGATAGTCCCGATGATCTGCTCGGCATACAGCGGGGCTACCGTTTCATTACTGACCACAACAACGCGTCGGCCTGCCTGGATGGCAGAGGAAAATAGCGCCGGGTTATCGAATAACTCGGCGCCGATTGAGATTGGGTAACTTCTGTCACCAAGATTGACGTTGATCCGTTCCATGGCCAGCTCTCTTTTTTGATTAGCGCTCTTCTAGCATTTTGATGATTTGGTTAGCAACGACCTTGGCACTCTGATCATCAGTACGAACCACATAGTCTGAAACTTCTTCATACAATGGATTGCGCTCGCCTGCAAGTGATTCCAGCACTTCGCGAGGCGTATCAGTTTGCAGTAGTGGACGCTTTTTATCGCGCTGAGTACGTGCCAGCTGCTTCTCGATAGTTGTCTCAAGGTAGACCACGATACCACGGGCAGACAGACGGTTACGGCTTTCTTTGCTCTTCACTGAGCCGCCACCCGTAGCCAGTACAATCCCCTGCTTCTGGGTCAGATCGTCAATCACGTTCTCTTCACGAACGCGGAAACCCTCTTCACCTTCCACATCGAATACCCAACTAATATCGGCACCGGTACGCTCTTCAATCACAGTATCTGAATCAAAGAACTCCATATGCAGCTGCTGTGCAAGGTGTCTACCGATAGTACTTTTGCCGGCACCCATCGGGCCGACCAGGAAAATATTTCGTTTTTCAGCCATTTTTAGCAATATTTACGCGCGGTTAATAAAACGACACCGCCCGCAGGCTTCTATAAATCAAGCCCGAGGCGCCAACTTCCTCACATTTAATTCGTGATAAGATCGAAAATTATCTCAGGACTGGGCCGCTGTTGGCAATAGCTAGGTAGGGATTTATTCAGTTCTGGCGCAATGCTGGGACGATTATTGCCCCAGCACAAAGCCAAATCGATTACTGCTGAACAATTTTGGGCGTGACAAAAATCAACAGTTCTTTCTTTTCCAACTCTTCAAGCTTATGGCGGAACAAGGCCCCTAGCACCGGGAGATCGCCCAATAGCGGTACCTTGCGTACTGCATTATTGATTGCATGCTGGTAAATCCCGCCAAGCACAACAGTCTCGCCGTTCGCCACCAGCACCTGGGTGCCAATCCGTTGGGTATCGATAGCCACGGCTTCACCCGTCCCCGTTTGCACCACTTCCCCTTTCTTGTCCTGCGTGACCACTAAATCCAGGACCAAATTGCCGTCCGAGGTGATCTGCGGGGTCACCATCAGGCTCAGGACCGCTTTTTTGAAGCTCACTGATACCGCACCGCTGGAAGCCGCCTCGAGATAAGGGATTTCAGTACCCTGCTCAATGTAGGCGGTCTTTTTGTTGGTGGTCATCAGCCTCGGGCTGGAGATTATTTCCGCCTTCTGCTCCGATTGCAGTGCCGACAGCTCCAAATCCAGCAGAATATCGCCCACTTTTGCCACCTGGAAAGCAATACTCGATGCCCCAGGCTTGGTGGCAGCCAAATTCACATTAAGAAAATCGCTAACCGTCGCTTCCTCGCTCAGCAGCCCGACCGAATTGAGATTGCTTTCAATGGATCCCCCCACCGTCGAACTGCCGTTGGTATTGAGGATCCCCCAGCGCACGCCCAGCTCATCAATGTCCCCTTCGCTGACCATCACAATCCTGGCTTCGATCTCAACTTGCTGGACGGCAATATCGAGCGCCGCAATAATGTCGCGGATATTGGCCAGGCTGTCAGCAATATCATTGATAACCAGCGAGTTTGTCCGCTCATCAATGTGCAGTGAGCCGCGGGCGGATAGCATGCTAATGCCGTCGTTGGTTCCCTGCAGCAGCTCTCCGAGCTCAAGGGCGTTGGCATAGTTTATTTTGAAAATTTCTGAGCGCAGGGAAGCGATCTCCTCCGCCTTGCGTTTGGATTCCATCACCTGCTGCTCGCTGCGTGCTAGCTCTTCCTTCGGAGCAACCAGCAAAACGGAGCCCTGCTCACGCTTGTCCAGCCCCTTTGCCCGGAGAATAATATCCAACACCTGCTCCCAAGGCACATCCTCCAGCCTCAGGGTCAAGTTGCCCTGAACCGAGTCTGATACCACCAAGTTGAAGTCATTGTACTCAGCCACCAGCTGCAATACATTCCTGATCGGGACGTCTTGGAAGTTAAGGGAAATCGGCTTGCTGTCATAGCTGATCTCGGGATTTGCCCCAGAGTCGCTCGTAAGCCGCCGGACCGGCTGCACCGATACCGACAATACCGCTCCCTTGGCGCTGTAGTCATAGCTGTAGCCCCCTTCGACCGACAGTACCAATCGAGCGCCGCTATCGCTCCGGTAGGTCTCAACCGACAGCACCGGGGTCGCAAAGTCCTTGACGTCTAGCACATAGACCATCTCCGATGGCAGCTCTACGTTGGGGATTTCAAGTATCAGCTGGTTTTCCAGCCTTCTGGCACCGACTTCTATCTCCCCGTAGGCCAGTTCAACCTCCAGTACCCCAGCCCCCTGCTCACCGCGGGAGAAGTCAATGTTAGTTACCAGGGGCTGTGAGGCGGCGGCCGCCACATAACTACATAGCAATCCAGCCCACACGATGCCGGCTCTCGCCAGTGATTGCCAGCCTATCAATCGCAGAACTTGCAACAGATTCCTTGTCATTACTTCCATCTCTAATTCTTGTGCTTATTTCGACGCCAGCTTCAGGGTGGCGGGTATTCTTAGCCAGCACCCGTCACCGTCTGGCATAATTTCTTCGATAGCGACCTTATCAGGCATGATCTCCAGCACCCGGCCGTGATTGCGGCCGATGTAACTGCCCTCCTGCACCCGGACCAAGGCTCCTTGAGGGGTATAAATCAACGCCCATTCCTTGTTGCTTGGGGCACCGATCACCCCCCTCATGCTCAGCTGTTCTAGCGCGTAATTCTCTAGGGAGGACGTGTATTTGCGGGCTGAGGGTTGCCAACAGGCCCGGCCTTCCCCCTGCGCTATCACCCCGACTTCAGGTTGGGGTAGCAAGAACGGCACCCTGTCGCGGCTCATGACGAATTTCTCGGCAACAAATACCGCCTGCTCGTCCAGCGGCTCCACCTGGGCCACGGCATGAAGGTGTGTCTGGTTGATAAACTGTTCGACGGAGCCTTCATTCGCCTGGCATCCTGCCAGACCAATCACCGCCGCCACTAGAAACACAGGTTTAAGACTCATCAGCTCCCCTCCATCGGCGGCGTTTTGAACCGGAAGGTTGTTGCGGATACTTTGAGCTGCAGCTGGGCCTGATCCGGCTCGCTCCGGCGCAGGTCGATATCCTTGAGCAAGACCACCCGGGGCAAGTGTGCAATATCAGCAGCAAAGCGCCCGATATCCTCGTAGTGGCCAGTGACATTGATGTGGATCGGCAGTTCAAAATACAACGGGCGTTCTATTCTCGGTGCCCATTCGATACGCTGGAACACCAACCCATTGCTCACTCCGATATCATTCACGCTCGCCAGCAAGCTGGACAGTTCGTCTTCTTCAGGCAGCTGCTTCACCACCTGCTGGTAGCGGTCCTGTAGGATTACCACCTGATCCCTCACTTTTGGCAACGCCGCAACCTGGTTGGCCCGGCGGGCAAGGTGAACCCTTAGCTCCTGCTCCTGATATTTCAGCTGCTCAAGCCCAGCTTGCTTTGGCGTGAGCCAATACCAATACCCTGCTAGCAACACCAGCGCCGCCAGCAAGCCTGCCACCAGGGCCTGGGCTGCCACCGGCCAGTCCGGCATTTCGTCGAATTCCAGCTCTCTCCAGTCAATCATTGGGCAGCCCTTTCGTTGTTGTGGGCGGGCTGGACCGAATTGAGCACAAAGGAAGCCTTGAAGTTGATCAAAGGTTGCTCCTCCTCGGCACGCACTATCGAATGCATAGTGATCCCTTCTATCCATACGGACTGTTCGGCGTTGGCCAGCAAAGTGGCCAAGTGTCCGTTTGACTCTCCCGTGCCGCTGAACTTGACGTGATTGCCTGTCAGGGCGATCTCGTTGAGATATACCCCTTGGGGTACCAGGCCGGGCAATAGACTCAGCAGCTGGGTAATATGGTTGCGCCCTTTTTGGATATCAGTGATCACCGACAAGCGCTGGATCAGGGCCTCACGCTGGGAATCCATCTCCGGCAGCAAAGCCAGTTTTTGCTCGAGCACTGCCACCTCCTGGCTGATCCGGGCATTGCGGGCTGACTGAATATCTTGCTGCCAATCAAGCAGCCAGCCACCGCCGCCGACCGCCGCTAGCGCCGTCGCAACGGTGCCGAATAGCATCAGGCCAAACCGTTGGCGGTAGCGCTTTTTGCCTTCATCCCGCCACGGCAGCAAATTTACCTTGGCTATCATAGACTGGCTCCCCGAATGGCTAGCCCAGCGGCCACGGCATATTGTCCGCAAGCCGTTTCCTCCAGGGCTTGATCCAGCTTGGCCGAACGCTGAAACCCCGCCAGCGGATGGATCTTGCGTACCGACAGCGACAACATCCTGGCCAACATATCTTCAAGCACCAGGCTTTGCCCGCCGCCCGCCAGCCAGATCCCCTCCAGGGTTGAGCGTGGGTATGTGGTGCGATAGAGCTGTAGCTGCCGTTTCAAGTTATCCGCCAATAACTTGGTAAACTGTTCAGCCCGAGCGGTGTTGCCTCCGTCAACGGACATCACTGGCTCTCCCTGCTCCACCACCTCTTCACAGCCAAAAGAGACTTCCCGGCGATAGACCGTCCCGGCCGGCCCCTTAATACCGATAGCTGTCGTGCTGTGGCCGATGTCAACAATTCCCCAGTTTCCTTCGCCACCTTGCTGCCCCGCCAGGTATTGCTCGAGCCACACCAGCGCATGGGCCTGAAGCTCCATCACAGTCGGCTCGAACCGGGCCTGGCGCATCACCTCAACCCGGCTGTCTACCGTATCCTTGCGGGTGGCATAAACCTGCACCGGTTGGGTCTGCACCTTTTCGCTATAGACCTCGTCGACCATTGGGAAAAAATCCAGCCGAAGCTCTTCGACCGGGAAGGGGGACGAGGCGCTGATGGCCTGCTCTACGGCAAATACCGACTCATCATCGGTGAGGTGGCTGTCTAGCTGGATCACCTTGCTGATAACAGCACTGTCAGGCAGTGCCAAGGCTGCATTTCTGGCGCCAAACGGCAGCGCTTTTTTTAATTTACGCATCGCTGACAACAAAACAGGGGCATTTACGTTATGCTGCTTATTCAGTACAGGTGCGGGTAAGACAACTTCGGCAAAAGCAACAAGCTCCATGGCCGACTTCTTCTGGCGTAATACCACGGCTTTAATGCTGTGATGACCAATATCAACCCCAATAGTTAGTGGGTTACGAAACATACCGTGCTATGCTCCCTTTAGACAGAAAAGCAATTTACTTATTTAAAACAAACACCAGCTTTTTTAGCGTTAATTTTCCATAAGTTACCTTTATACTACTGGCGGAAAGCGAATAAACGCATGAATACTGGTGTAACGGGAAATCTCAAGTGAAGTTCATAAAGCGATTACTAACTTTTGCATTGATTTGCATTATTCTTGGAGTCACTACAATTTTTGGTTTTTACCTGTACGTAAAGCCCGAACTGCCTGATGTAGCGACCCTGAAAAATGTAGAATTACAGACACCTATGCAGGTGTTCAGTGCGGATGGCAAGCTGATCTCCCAGTTTGGCGAAC
Source organism: Photobacterium sp. ABD4_091 (assembly GCF_056160145.1). Taxonomy (NCBI): domain Bacteria; kingdom Pseudomonadati; phylum Pseudomonadota; class Gammaproteobacteria; order Vibrionales; family Vibrionaceae; genus Photobacterium; species Photobacterium sp. ABD4_091. The sequence goes on from NZ_JBSWWQ010000001.1 coordinate 1,379,695, forward strand.
AGCGCAGGATCCCGCTCACGCTTGATGAGATCCCACCGCAGATGATCAATGCGGTACTGGCAACTGAAGACAGCCGCTATTATGACCACCCAGGTATTGACCCGATTGGTATTGCCCGTGCCGCCTTTGTTGTTGCAACTTCTGGCTCGGCCAAGCAAGGTGCAAGTACCATCACCCAGCAGCTTGCGCGTAACTTCTTCCTCTCCAACGAGAAGAAAATAATGCGTAAGATCAAAGAGATCTTCATCGCTATCCATATCGAGCAGCTGCTGACCAAAGATGAGATCCTCGAGCTGTACCTGAACAAAATCTACCTTGGCTACCGCGCCTATGGTGTCGGTGCCGCGGCACAGGTGTATTACGGCAAAGAGGTCAGCCAGCTGACACTGAGCGAGATTGCCGTTATTTCCGGCCTGCCAAAAGCCCCGTCGACCATGAACCCGCTCTATTCGGTTAGCCGCGCAACAGCCCGCCGTAATGTTGTCCTAGGGCGTATGCTGGCTGAAAACCACATCACCCAGGCCGAATTCGACCAAGCCCGCGCCGAGCCTGTGGTTGCCCGTTACCACACCGCAGAAATTGAGCTTAGCGCCCCGTACTTTGCTGAACAGGCCCGTGCCTGGATGATCAACCGCTACGGCGAAGATGCTTATACCTCCGGCATGCGTGTCTTCACCACGGTTGACCCGAAACTGCAAAATGCTGCCCAGCAGGCAGCCATCGATAACCTGCTAGGCTACGACCAGCGCCACGGTTTCCGCGGTGCCGTAGAAACACTGTGGAAACCAGAGCAAGCGGCATGGACAGGCGAGCAAATCAACGACCACCTTGCCAAGCAACCGACCTACGGACAGCTCCTCCCTGCAGTAGTCACCCAGGTGGAAGGCAAAACCGCAACCGTACAAGCTAAAGGCGGCGACGTGCACACCCTTGAGTGGGACGGCATGAAGTGGGCCCGCAGGTTCATTACCGATAACCGCCAGGGCCCGGCCCCGAAAAGCGCCAGTGATATCCTGACTGCCGGCCAGCAGATCTGGGTTCAGCAGCGCGGCGAAAACTGGGTACTGAGCCAGGTACCAGATGCCAATACCGCGTTTGTGGCAGTCTCGCCGCAAGACGGTGCGGTCAAGGCAATGGTCGGTGGTTTCAATTTCGTCCACAGCAAGTTCAACCGTGCCACCCAGTCAGTGCGCCAGGTGGGCTCGGCCATCAAGCCATTCATCTACTCAGCAGCACTGGATAACGGCATGACGCTGGCTAGCATGGTTAACGATGCCCCGATCAACCGTTGGGATCAGAGCATGGGTACCGCATGGCGTCCGAAGAATTCGCCACCGACATACAACGGCCCGACCCGCCTGCGTATCGGCCTGGCACAGTCGAAAAACGTCATGGCTGTCCGCGTCCTGCAAAACGTCGGCCTTGATGAAACTATCGACTTCCTGACCCGCTTCGGCTTCAAGAAAAAAGACCTGCCACGCGCAGAGCCTTTGGCACTGGGTGCCGGTAGCCTGACCCCGCTGGAAGTGGCACAGGGCTTTGCCGTGTTCGCTAACGGCGGCTACTACGTCGAGCCTTACTTTATCGATCGCGTTGAGGATCCTTACGGCAACGTGGTCTTCCAGGCTAACCCTACTGTGGTGTGCAACGACGAGTGCCAGCAGCAGCAAGGCCTTACCGCCCAGCAGCAGCCTTCGAGTCCTTTCCTGAGCGATATTGCCATCAGCGAAGAGAATTTGGTTGACGAGCCGCAGCAGCAAGGCCCTCACTACGCCCAGCAGGTGATCTCGGAGCAAAATGCCTTCCTGGTACGTGAAATGCTGGAAAGCAACATCTGGGGCGGCGGTGACTGGCGCCATGGCACTGGCTGGAACGGTACCGGCTGGCGTGGCCAGGTACTCAAACGCCGTGATGTCGGTGGCAAGACAGGGACAACCAACGACTCGAAAGATGCCTGGTACTCAGGTTTCGCGCCGGGGATCGTGGCGACGGCTTGGGTCGGTTTCGATGACCACAGCCGCAACCTAGGCCGCACAGCCTGGAATAACAACCAGGACAAGAACCAGATCTCAGGCGCCGAGGCCGGGGCAAAAACCGCCCAGCCAGCATGGATCGAGTTCATGAAAACTGCCCTGGAAGGTGTACCCGTCCAGCGCAAGCAACTGCCTGAGGACATCATCCAAGTCCGTATCGATCGTGACAGCGGCAAGCTTAGCAACCAGAACGATTTCACGTCGATGTTTGAGTACTTCGAGGAAGGCACCGAACCAACAGAGTCGGTCAGTGACTCAACATCTGAGGGGATTTTCGAATCCGATAGCTCAGACGAGCTGTTCTAAAAAGCCTGAATCCAAAACAAAAACAGAGCGCATCGCGCTCTGTTTTTTTATCTCTCTTGTTTCTGTTTGTTTACAGGTACCAATTACTTAAGCTGACTGTGGCGCAGGAAGCTGCTCCTCCAGGTGTGCCTGGATCAACTCAGCCAGTTTTTCATAGCGCCCTTTGAGCGGCGAGCCCGGGCGGTACGCCAAAGTAATAAGTCGGCTCGGCACCGGGTCTTCAGCCGAGATGTAGCAGACCCCGTCCCGGCGGTGCTCTTTCGGGGTCGCCAATTGCGGCATCAGGGTGATCCCGCCCCCCGCTGCGACCATGTTTCGCAAAGTCTCCAGGCTGGTTGCCTTGAAGCTGCCGTCTTCCTGAGCCCCAGCAGCAAAGCAGAAGCCCATCGCCTGATCACGTAGGCAGTGCCCGTCCCCCAGCATCAGCAAGGTATGGCCATGCAGCTCTGCCATCGGCAGCGACTGGCGGCCTGACCAAGGGTGCTCTTCCGGCACCGCCAGTACCATCGGCTCATGGTACAGCGGCAGTTCGATAAACGGCTCGCTCTCTTTCACCGCGGCCAGGATAATGCAATCTAGCTTGCCGTCTTCTAGCTGCTGCACCAACTGATGGGTTTGCGCTTCGTGCAGGAACAGCTCCAGCTCGGGGAAACTGGCCTTTATCTGGGGAATAATATGCGGCAGCAGGTAAGGCCCAACCGTCGGGATAAAACCGATATGCAATGGCCCTGACATACTGCCACCTTGCTGGCTGGCCAACTCGGTCAGCACCTTGACCTCCAACAGTACCTTCTGCGCCTGTGCCACCAGTGCCAACCCTGCATCGGTGAACAGCACCTTGCGGCTGGTCCGCTCCAACAGTGCCACACCCAGCTCTTCTTCCAGCTTGCGGATCTGACCGCTCAGCGTCGGCTGGCTAACAAAACAGGCTTCAGCCGCCTTGCGGAAATGCTTGTGCTCCGACAGCGCCACCAGATATTCAAGATCGCGAATATTCATCACTTACCACTTTGATAGATAATAACTATCAAAACCATAGCACCAAACGATTAGAGCTATCAATCTCAAAATCGCATAATCATCACATCAACAGGGAGCCAGACAGAATACGCTCCAGTTGCACTAAACAACTTAACTAATTCAAAGGAAATTTTTATGTTCGCATCTAAAGAAGGCCAAGCCGTCCCTCAAGTGACATTCCACACACGCCAAGGCGACCAGTGGGTAGACGTGACGACCCAAGAACTATTTGCCGACAAGACTGTGATTGTGTTCAGCCTGCCAGGTGCCTTTACCCCGACATGCTCTTCGAGCCACCTACCTCGCTACAACGAGCTTGCGTCGGTCTTTGCCGAGCACGGCGTGGACGACATCCTGTGCGTGTCTGTTAACGACACCTTTGTGATGAACGCTTGGAAAGCGGATCAGGAAGCCGAAAACATCACCTTTATTCCAGACGGTAACGGCGAGTTTTCGAAAGGAATGGGGATGCTGGTCGAGAAAAACGACTTGGGCTTCGGTGACCGTTCATGGCGTTACAGCATGCTGGTGAAAAACGGTATCGTCGAAAAAATGTTTATCGAAAACGACGAGCCGGGCGACCCGTTCAAGGTCTCTGATGCAGACACTATGCTGGGATACATTGCGCCAGCACACAAGCTGCAAGAATCCATCACGGTATTTACCAAACCTGGCTGTCCTTTCTGTGCCAAAGCAAAACAGAACCTAATCGACAAAGGGCTGAACTACGAAGAAGTTGTACTGGGCAAAGATGCCACCACGGTTAGCCTGCGCGCTATCTCAGGCCGCAGCACGGTACCCCAGGTATTCATCGGCGGTAAGCACATCGGCGGTAGCGAAGAGCTAGAAGCGTTTCTTGGCTAATACCCACAGACAACAAATAGGGCCTGCCTGACAGGCCCAGACCGGCAAAATGATTGCAGGGCTTGGCTGGCAGAGTGTACCTGGCGAAGCCTGAATGGAGAGAAGATATGAAAACCCTGAATGTTGATGTTGCAGTGATCGGTGGTGGCACCGCTGGCCTAGGTGCTTACCGTGCCGCTAAAGCCCATACCGACAGCGTTGTGATGATTGAAGGCGGCCCTTACGGCACAACCTGTGCCCGCGTCGGCTGTATGCCTTCAAAGTTGCTGATTGCAGCGGCAGAAAGCGTTCACCAGATCGAAAAAGCCCCTGGTTTCGGTATCCACCCACAAGGTGAAACCGTCATCAATGGCCGGGAAGTGATGGACCGTGTCAAGCGCGAGCGTGACCGTTTCGTTGGCTTTGTTCTGGAAGGTGTTGACGAAATCCCAGCCGAAGACAAAATTGCCGGTTATGCCAAATTCATCGACAACAGCACCCTGGTTGTTGACGGCCATACCACCATCCATGCCAAGCGCATTGTGATCGCAACCGGTTCACGCCCGGCCTACCCTGCCGTATGGAACGAGTTGGGTGACCGCCTGATCATCAACGATGACGTATTCAACTGGGATGACCTGCCAAAAGCGGTCGCGGTGTTCGGCCCCGGCGTTATCGGCCTAGAGCTCGGCCAGTCACTCAAGCGCCTTGGCGTTGAGGTGGTGATGTTCGGCCTGGGTGGCCAGGTCGGCCCGCTAACGGATCCCGAAGTGATGGCCTACGCCGACAAAGCGTTTAACGAAGAATTCTACCTCGATGCCGACGTACGTGTTGAGAGCATGAAGCGTATCGGCGATGAAGTCGAAATCCAATACCTTGATAAAGAAGGTGCCCTACAAGTCATCAACGTCGAGTACGTACTGGCCGCTACCGGCCGCCGCCCGAACGTCGACAAGCTGGATATCGAAAACACCACCATGGAGCTGGATGCCCGCGGGGTGCCGGTAGCCGATTACTACACGATGCAGACCTCGGTGGCGTCGATTTTCGTTGCCGGTGATGCCAGCAACCAGATCCCGCTGCTTCACGAAGCTGCCGACCAGGGTCGTATTGCAGGCGACAACGCCGGCCGCTTCCCGGATATCCGTGCCGGCCACCGCCGCTCGAAGATCTCTGCTGTGTTCTCGGATCCTCAGATTGCCATGGTGGGTGAAACCTACAAAGAAATCACCGAGCGCCTGGGCCAATGCGGTTGCTTCGAAACCGGTGAAGTCTCATTCGAAAACCAAGGCCGCTCCCGGGTAATGCTACGCAACAAAGGCATGCTGCATGTCTACGGCGAGCAAGGTACCGGCCGCTTCCTGGGCGCCGAAATGATGGGCCCGAATGCCGAGCACCTTGCGCACCTCCTGGCCTGGGCCCACCAGAACAAGATGACCGTTGCCGAAATGCTGGATATGCCTTTCTACCATCCGGTTATCGAAGAAGGCGTCCGTACTGCACTGCGCGACCTGAACGCCAAACTGCACTTAGGCCCTGAAATGATCAAGCACTGCCTTGACTGTGGCCCGGGTTGCTAAGGCCTGACTGAAAAGAACTCTCCCTTGCACTAACGACCAGCCCTCCTTATGAGGGCTTTTTTTGTTTCCGGCTGCTGCCATCAAAGATAAACTGTTTGGGGCAATAAGGGAGAATAACCACATGGGATGCCAAGCCTGCACTCACTCTGAATTCTGGCAAAAACTCGGCCGCTGCCGACGCTGTATCCGCCAGTTATCGGTATTAAGCCCTATCTGCTGGACAAGCTGGTTCATTTTCTACCGCCACTCCCCCACCACCATCGATGCCATCACCCTGTTTGTTGCCGCCAGCAGTATGACTTTACTGCTGCTTGCCCATGGTATCCGCGCCTGGCAACTGGGCACAAAAGCAATTGGTGTAAAGCCGGCCAATAAAAAAAGCCCGACATAAGTGCCGGGCAAATAGACTAAGAGAATTAAATTGTTATTTCGCAGTGTCTCCGCAGCGGCTTATGCCACATTCACGGTCGGGATCGCCTGCTCCTGATCCATCCGCACTTCCAGTGCCACTTCATCACAGGCGTGCTGGCGCGGACAGCGGTCACAATCTTTCATCACCTTCTCAGGCAGCAGCGACTTGGAGGTCGGTACAAAGCCTTGCTTCATAAAGAACTCCGGTACCCGGGTCAGTACAAACACCTTCTTGATGGCCATCTGCCCGGCTTTCTCGATCAAATGATCGACAATTGCCTTACCCTGCCCCTGGTGCTGCCAGCCAGCTTCCACCCCCAGCGAGCGGATTTCGGCCAGGCCGGAATCATACACATACAGCGACGCGCAACCGGTGACCGTACCGTGGTGCTCGGCTACCGCAAACGAGCCGATATCGCGCACCAGCTCATTGCGCATCCGCGGCAGGTTCTCACCCAGGCCGGACCAGTAGGCCACCATCCCTTCGATAGCATCGAGGTCGGTCAGGCGTGCCCCGCGAACCTTGACCACCGGTGAGTAGCGCTTCTCGAGGCGCTTCTCGGCCTGGTCAATGGCAAAATCAACCTGGTTCGGTGCAACCCCGCCGAGCGCACAGCGTTTTTCAAGGCACGACTCGATAGTCAGGATCGGATACACGTCTTCATCAATCACTTCGGAGAAGGCTTTCATCTCAGCCAGTGACAACTCTTCAAGCGCACAGCCCTTCTCGATGGCGGCGACGACCGCCACACCGACAATATGGTGGGCCTCACGGAATGGGATCCCTTTAGCAACGAGGTAATCCGCCAGCTCGGTGGCATTGGAGTAACCCTGCATCGCTGCTTCCAGCGTCCTGTCTTTGTTGACCTTGATGCCTTCAAAGCACAGCGCAGCCATTTCCATACACTCGTACCAGCTGTCCAGCGCATCGAACAAGCCTTCTTTATCTTCCTGCATGTCCTTGTTATAGGCCAGCGGCAGCGCCTTGACCGTCATCATCATGCCGGTCATTGCACCGTAGACCCGGCCACACTTACCACGGATCAGCTCTAGCGCATCCGGGTTTTTCTTCTGTGGCATTAATGAGGAGCCAGAAGTCACCGTATCAGCGAGCTCGATGAAATTGGACTCACCAGAGTTGTAGAAGATCAGATCTTCTGCCATCCGCGACAGGTGCAGCATCGAGATAGACGCCGTCGACAGCAACTCCATCACATGGTCACGATCGGACACCGAATCCAGACTGTTACGCGTCGCACGCTGGAAACCCAGGCTGTGGGCCAGCACCTCACGGTCAATCGGGTAAGCGGTACCGGCCAGCGCACCCGAGCCCAGCGGACAGGTATCCAGCCTGTCCAACGCATCGGACAAGCGCGAGTAATCACGCTCGAACATTTCAACATAAGCGAGACACCAATGAGCAAAGGTCACCGGCTGTGCCCGCTGCAAATGGGTATAACCCGGCAGGACGGTTGCCTGATGCTGACGGGCTACAGTCACTAGTTGGTTCTGCAGCTGATCTAGCATTAGCAGCAACTGCTGCCCCTGCTGGCGGCACCATAGCTTGAGATCCGTCGCGACTTGGTCATTACGCGAACGCCCCGTGTGGAGCTTCTTGCCCAAATCGCCGACCTTGCCTATCAACTGCTGCTCAACCCAGCTATGGATATCTTCGGCATCAGACCGCAGGATCTGCTTCGGATCCTCCATCACTGCCAGCTTGAGCTCATTGAGTGCCAACTCGAGGCGCTGCTGCTCCTCGTCCGTCAGCACATTGACCTGGCGCAGCGCCTTCGACCAGGCGATCGAGCCGACGATGTCCTGCTCCGCCAAACGGTAATCAAAACGCAATGAGTCGTTGAACTGCTTAAACCGTGTGTCAGCCGCCTGACTGAACCGTCCGCCCCATAGTGCCATGGCCTTTCTCCTATGTATCTTGCTCGACTTGCTCGTTATTTATAATGTCGTGGTCTGGGTTATTTCTTTTGTTCGTTCAGCGCACGGATACGGCTTGCCAACGAGTAAAGGCGGATAAAGCCACCAGCATGGCTGTGATCGTATACCTCGTCCTCACCGAAGGTCGCGAACTCTTCGGAGTACAAGCTATTGGCCGAACGCTTCTGTACTACCGTAGCTTGGCCTTTATACAGTTTAACGACAACCTCGCCGCTCACATCTTGTGACAGCTCTTCAGCAGCAGCCAGCAGAGACTTGCAAAGCGGGGTAAACCAACGGCCATCGTAGATAAGGTGTGAGGCTTTCAGGCCAATACTTTCACGGAACTCAAACGAGTCTTTGTCCAGCACTAACTGTTCTACCGCACGTAGGGCTTCATTCATAATGGTGCCACCCGGGGTTTCGTAGCAGCCACGGGACTTGATCCCGACCAGGCGGTTCTCGACGATATCGATACGGCCAACGCCGTGCTCGGCACCTTTCTGATTGAGGTAAACCAGCGCGTTGTAAGGCGACATGGCTTCACCGTCAACAGCCACAATCTCGCCTTTCTCGACCAGGATAGAAACCTGCTCAGGTTTTTCCGGTGCGTCTTCAGGATCCTTGGTCCATACCCAGCACAGTTCATTCGGCTGGTTCCAAGTCTCTTCCAGCACGCCACCTTCAGTAGAGATATGCCAAGCATTGGCATCACGGGAATAGATTTTCTCCAGCGAAGCCGTACAAGGGATATCACGCTCGGCCAGGTAATCCAGCAGGGCTTCACGGCTACGCAAGTCCCACTCACGCCATGGGGCAATCACTTCCAGCTGAGGGGCTAGCGCTGCATAGGCACTTTCGAAACGCACCTGGTCATTACCCTTACCGGTACAGCCATGACAAAGGGCATCGGCACCGACTTCCAGCGCACACTCAACCTGCGCCTTGGCAATAATCGGACGGGCCATCGAGGTACCCAGCAGGTACTTACCCTCGTACACCGCACCTGTTTTCAGGCTCGGGTAGATGTAATCCTTGACCATCTCTTCTTTCAGATCGGCGATGTAGCAAGCAGAGGCACCAGAAGCCAACGCTTTCTCTTCGATGCCTTCCAGCTCTTCTTCACCCTGACCAACATCGGCCACGAATGCCACGACTTCACAGTCATAGTTTTCCTTTAGCCAAGGAATGATTGCCGAGGTGTCCAGACCGCCGGAATAAGCCAATACTACTTTATTTACTTTGCTCATAACTCTCTCCTGATTGCCTGTTCGACGGTCTTCCCGCTCAGGCGCTATCTCAATCCGTGTGTACTAACGTGTGTCTAAAAGTGTGTTCTTTACCGCAGGCCTTACGCCTGAGGGGAAAATTTGGTGCCGATATTCTGGCCATCAAACAAGGCCGCGAGTTTGTCCGGGTAACGCCAAGTGGCCACTTCAATCGAACGCCCCAAGGCATTGGCGGCTTCAAACGCTGCGCGTACTTTTACCACCATACCGTCGGTGATCACCGCCTGGGCAATCAAGGCTTCAGCCTGTGGCTCGTTTAGCTCGCTGATAAGCTTGCCCTTACCGTCCAGCACGCCGCTAACATCTGAAAGCAGTACCAGCTCACCATCCAGCGCCGCCGCAACAGCGACGGCTGCCTGGTCGGCATTGACATTCATCAGCTGGCCGTTGCCATCAAGGCCAATCGAGCTAATTATCGGCAAGAAGCCCGAAGCCATAATTTGGCTGACCAAGCTACTGTCACCCGGCTCGGCCTTGCCCACCGCACCCAGTTCAGGATCCAGCTCGGTGATCTTACATAGGCCACCGTCAGCCAGGCTCAGGCCAACGGCAGGAACGCCGGCTTTTTGTGCCTGCCCCTGCAGCAGCTTGTTGGCAGTTCCCGCCAATGCACCGGCGATGTAAGGGATTTGATCGGCCGGGGTTACGCGCAGCCCTTCTTTCTTTACCGTTTCCAGCTGCAACTTGGCCATCAGATCATCTACCAGGTAGCCACCGCCATGGACCAGCACCAAAGGGCGCTGCGCCTGTTTCTGGTAGGCGCTGATCGCACCGAACAACTTTTCCAGGGTCTCGCCGCAAGACAGTACGGCACCACCGAGCTTAATTACCAAAGGAACCTGACTCATCGCTACTCTCCTAACCTTTATACCAACGCTGTAAGCTGAGGGAAACCATTTCGAATATTTATGCACTGCATCGCTTGTGACGATGCGCCCTTGAGCAAGTTATCAATCGCAGACGTTAAAATAATGTGTCCACCTTGTACCTGCCAGCCGATATCGCAGAAGCAGGTACCGACCACGCTCTGTAGCTTCGCCGCCTGCTGGCCCAGCAGGCGAACCGCATGCTTGTCGCCGTCAGCGCCGTAAGCGGCTTGCATCGCTGCCTCTACCTGCTCGGCGGTAACACCGTCGGCCAGCTTGGCTGTGATGGTCGCCAGGATCCCCCGCTTGAAGTTGCCGAGGTGGGGGGTAAAGATAACGTCCTGGCCTAGGTGGGTAGCAATTTCAGGCTGGTGGCGGTGGTTGAAAATACCGTATGCCTGCAGGCTGACTTCGCAGAAGCTGTTGGTCATTGACGCCTTGCGGCCTGCACCGGAGACACCGCTGACTGCATTGATCACCGGCCATTGCTGGGGATCCAGGAGCCCGCTTTCTAGCAGTGGTTTTAAAGTCAGCTGCGAAGCGGTTGGGTAACAGCCAGGTACGGCAACGAGCTGGGCACTGGCAATCGCGTCATGGTTCCATTCGGCAAGGCCGTATACGGCTTGCTCCAACCACGTCGGGAACTGGTGTTCAAAGCCATAGAACTGGGTATAAAACGCGTCACCCTGCACCCGAAACGCCCCGGACAAGTCAAACACCTGGCAGCCACACTCCAAGAATACCGGCGCCAAGTCATGGCTCACTTCATGGGCGGTTGCCAGCAATACGATATCACCAGGCTGAGCCACCTCTTGCGGTGAACTAAGGGGTTGCAATGGCAAGTCGACAATGCCCTTAAGCTGGCCGTGCAACTCACTGATCGGCTTGTTGGCGTCAAGGCTGTTGGCCGAAACAAATAACCCAGCCAAGTTGAGTTTTGGGTGTAGGTGTACCATTTTGGCCAGCTCTGCGCCGGTGTAGCCGCTGGCACCGATAATATAGGTGTTCAACATAATCAATCCGTGTCTATTGGTTTTGGGTGCTTTGGTTTAGGGGTGTAGCTAGCAGCAGGGCTGCCTCGGGATGGGGTGCGCAGAGGCACCAAGCGAAACTCAGCGTCGTCGGAGGGTGTGTTGTGATTGGCTAGTCGCTTGGTTCATGGGGCTTCGTACCTATTTCAGTTCCGTTACATTTTCTGATACAGCTTGGTTAACATTCCTAGTTTGTTAACCATAACCTGATGCAATATTTTTATTCACATCTTTTGAATTAATATGTTTACCGATATTTACTCCTGCTGTCAACTCCTGAGCGGGAAAAAATAATAAAAGGTGTATGGTGCCGGCGGTTAACCCTGTTTATTCTTTTTAACGTGCAGCACAAAGCTCTAAATCACACCGAAAATGAAAACTTTCTCGACACATTGAACAGCAAGCACGCAGTTTTTGTGCCTTATAAGACCATTTTAGAGAAACTTTGTTACACCCTCCGTTTCATAACATGATAAAAATCAATGCACTGTCGTTTTCTTACTAGTTATGACGATCAATGTTGACCTCAAAGCCTGAACACGGCTAGATTGTTGTCTAATGAGTTAATTGGATGTAATAAATTTACGAGATGGATGCGATATGAACGAAAAGTACAGTGCGCTTAGAAGCAACGTCAGTATGCTCGGTCACATGCTGGGTACGACAATCAAGGATGCGCATGGTGAAGAACTACTTGGTAAAGTAGAAACCATCCGCAAACTGTCCAAGTCCGCCCGAGCAGGGAGCCAAGACGATCGTGCCAAGCTGATCGACGAGCTGCAGAACCTGCCGGACGACCAGCTGTTGCCTGTTGCCCGGGCTTTCAGCCAATTCCTGAACCTGACTAACATTGCCGAGCAGTACCATACCGTCTCGCGCCATAGTGAAGAGCATATCTGCAGCCCAGACTCGATTGATGCCTTGTTTGCCAAGCTGGACCAACAGGACATCAGCAAATTTGATTCGATCCAAGCAGTCCGTGAGCTCAATATTGATTTGGTCTTGACTGCCCACCCGACGGAAATTGCCCGTCGTACCATGATCCACAAGCTGGTACAGATCAACAAATGCCTGTCCAAGCTAGAGCTGAGCGAGCTGTCCAACAGCGAGCGCCAGCGAGTTGAGCGCCGCCTCGAGCAGCTCATCGCCCAGGCATGGCATTCCGATGTTATCCGTAAGCAGCGCCCGACTCCGCTCGATGAAGCCAAGTGGGGCTTTGCCGTAGTTGAGAACTCACTGTGGCACGCCGTTCCTGAGTTCCTGCGCCAGTTTGACGAGAAACTTACATCCCACCTAGGTGAGGGCCTGCCAATCGACGCCGCGCCTGTCACTTTCTCATCCTGGATGGGCGGTGACCGTGACGGTAACCCGTTCGTCACTTCACATGTGACCCGCGAAGTACTGTTGCTATCACGCTGGAAGGCAGCCGACCTCTACCTGCAGGACGTCAAGGAGCTGGTCAGCGAGCTATCGATGGTCAAGTGCAACGATGAAGTCCGTGATCTTGCCGGTGACGAACACGAACCTTACCGTGCCATCCTGAAAGATCTCCGCGCCAAGCTGACCAATACCCGTGATGTGCTAGATGCCAAAATCAAGGGTCTGGACGCGCCAAGCTACGGCATCATCGACGATATCAGCCAGCTGTGGGATCCGCTTTATGCCTGCTACCGCTCGCTGCACGACTGTGACATGGGCATCATCGCCGACGGCCTGCTGCTAGACGTGCTGCGCCGCATCAAGTGTTTCGGTGTCCACCTGGTTCGCTTGGATATCCGCCAGGAAAGCACCCGCCACTCAAACGTTATCTCTGAACTGACCCGCTACCTGGGCCTTGGTGACTACGACCAGTGGAGCGAGCAAGACAAAGTGGCCTTCCTGGTCCGCGAACTCTCTTCCAAGCGCCCGTTGCTGCCGCGCGACTGGGCACCGTCAGACGAAGTCAAAGAGGTGATCGACACCTGCAAGGCTATCGCCGACCAGCCTCGCGAAGCCTTGGGGGCGTATGTCATTTCCATGGCCCGCACCGCTTCGGATGTACTGGCTGTTCACTTGCTGCTGCAAGAAGCCGGCTGCAAATTCCGTATGGATGTGTGCCCGCTGTTCGAAACCCTGGAAGACCTCAATAATGCCGAGAGCGTGATCAAGCAGTTGATGAACATCGACTGGTACCGTGGCTATATCCAGAACCACCAGATGGTCATGATCGGCTATTCTGACTCCGCCAAAGATGCTGGTGTGATGGCGGCTGGCTGGGCCCAGTACCATGCCATGGAATCACTGGTTGAAGTGTGTGAAGAGGCAGGCGTCGAGCTGACCCTGTTTCACGGTCGTGGCGGTTCGATTGGCCGTGGCGGTGCCCCAGCACACGCTGCCCTATTGTCTCAGCCGCCGCGCAGCCTGAAAGGCGGCCTGCGTGTAACAGAGCAAGGCGAGATGATCCGCTTTAAGCTGGGCCTACCAGAAGTGGCTGTAAACAGCCTGAGCCTGTATGCCAGCGCCATTTTGGAGGCTAACCTGATGCCGCCGCCACAGCCTAAGCAAGAGTGGCGTGAGCTGATGGACGTGCTGTCAGAAGTGTCCTGCGACGCTTACCGTGATGTAGTCCGTGGTAATGAGGAGTTTGTCCCATACTTCCGCGCGGCGACCCCTGAGCTTGAATTGGGCAAGCTGCCACTGGGCTCACGTCCGGCCAAGCGTAATCCGAAAGGCGGCGTAGAGAGTCTGCGTGCGATCCCATGGATTTTCGCCTGGAGCCAGAACCGCCTGATCCTGCCAGCCTGGCTGGGTGCCGGTGAAGCCATCCAGTTCTCGATTGACAAGGGCCATGCCGCCCAGCTTGAGGAAATGTGCCGCGAGTGGCCATTCTTCTCAACCCGCCTGGGTATGCTGGAGATGGTATTCACCAAGACCAATATCGGTATTGCGGAATACTACGACCAACGCCTGACGGATAAGTCACTGTGGCCGATGGGACAACAACTGCGTGACCAGCTGCAAAAAGATATCAAAGCAGTGCTTAACGTGGAAAACAGCGCCCACCTAATGGAGCAGAACCCATGGGGTGCCGAGTCAATCCGCCTGCGTAACATCTATGTCGAGCCGCTTAACATGCTTCAGGCCGAGTTGCTGTACCGTACCCGTCGCCAGGAAACTCCTTCCCCAATGATGGAAGAAGCCTTGATGGTAACCATTGCCGGTATTGCCACCGGTATGCGTAACACCGGCTAACTCCGACTTATAATAACTACAAAGGGCTAGCGTAATAACGCTAGCCCTTTATTTTTTCTGCTTATTTTACTCCCGCCTCACTTTTGAGACAGTCCCGGCAAGACTCGGTCAGCTACTCTAAACAGCATGCAGTGAAATTACTTGATCAAAAACGTTTTGCATCAAAGAACAAATTGAAATTAACACGCAATATATAGACCAGCATCACAACACGGGCAATTGGTTGCACCAGTTTTCCTCGATATTAGTCTCTGATGTCGAAAATTAGTCCATTGATGTGTATGCTACGTGATCTCGATCAGGCACTGCAACAGCACGATTATAAAAACGCCAATGAGCGAAGGGTACGCTGCGGCCACCATAGGCCATGCCGATTGAGTTTATTTTTTTGTAGTATTTTAACGGATAGAAGAGATGTCACTACCACACGTTATTTTAACTGTGTTGAGTAACCGCGATGCCACCGGTTACGATATCACCAAAGAGTTCTCCCACAGCATCGGTTATTTCTGGAAAGCCAGCCACCAGCAAGTGTATCGCGAGCTGAACAAGATGGCCGGCAACAACCAAGTAACCTGTAAACTTGAACCGCAAGAGGGTAAACCGGATCGTAAAGTATACTCCATTACCGATCTTGGCCGTCAGGCGCTGTTTGAGTGGTTCCAGGAGCCTGCACGCAACCCAACCATCCGCGATGAGTTTTCTGCCAAGCTGGTAGTTTGCGGTGTGCACAACTCCGAGCCCATGCAGCAGCAGCTAGAAGGCCTAATTGAAGAGTCTCATACGCTCATTAATCACTATAACGAAATGGAAAAAATCCATTTTGCTGACCACAAAAACCTAGATCGCCAATCCCGCCTTGACCGTCTTACCCTTCGCCGCGCGATCCATAACCGCCAGGCATGGATTGACTGGGCAGAGGAAGTATTGGCCGAGCTCAAGGACATGGATTCTGCTGGTAGCCCGGTTGCCTTGTAAGCCATAACCAAAGAGCATAAAAAAAGCCGCTGAATGCGGCTTTTCTTTTAACTGTACGGCACACCCATACTGATAAGCGTGCTCACGCTTTAGCACGAACCCCAAGCGTGTGGCAGATGGCATAGGTCAGCTCGGCACGGTTTAGGGTGTAGAAGTGGAAGTCCTTCACTCCCTCTCGGCCCAATACCCGCACCATATCGATGGCATTGCTGGCCCCGACCATCTGGCGGCTCAGCAGATCATCGTCCAGCCCTTCATACTGCTTTTCAAGCCAGCCTGGAATTTTCACATTGTTGGCATCGGCAAATCGCTTGGCTTGCTTCATGTTGGACACCGGCAGGATCCCCGGCACGATTTCAACATCGATACCGGCAGCAACGCAACGGTCACGGAAACGCAGGTAACTTTCGACATCGAAGAAGAACTGGGTGATGGCACGGCTGGCGCCGGCATCGACCTTGCGCTTGAGATTGATCAGATCAGCCTGGGCACTCTTGGCTTCCGGGTGAACCTCTGGGTACGCTGCCACCGAGATATCGAAATCGGCTTCCGAGCGCAGCAGCTCAACCAGATCCGCCGCATACATATCCGGCTTCACACCTTGTTCAGGCAAGTCACCACGCAGGGCAACAATATCGCGGATGCCGTTGTTCCAGTAGTCACGGGCAATAGTGCGCAGTTCGTCACGTGTCGCATCAATACAGGTCAGGTGCGGCGCGGCAACCAGGCCTGTTTGATCTTTGATATCCTTGATAATCGAGTGGGTACGGTCACGCTCACCCGAGTTGGCACCATAGGTCACCGAGACGAATTTAGGCTGCAGCGTTTTCAGGCGGTGAATGGAGTTCCACAGCGTCTGCTCCATCTGCTCGCTGCTTGGCGGAAAGAACTCAAAAGACACATTGATGTTACCGTCAATGTCTGCAATATTCTGGTTCAGTGAATCCAAGTGGCTTGCGTATGAATACCCCATAATCCATTCCTTACTCTTGTTGGCTCTCGGCCGCTCCCTAAAACTGACGTCATTCAAATAACCGTTTAGACGTCTATATGTCTACAGGATGTCTTGTAACCAATTTAATGTCAACATGATGATCATGAATATTTTTCAACTTCAAATTGCAAGAACTTCAACATTGGCAAATAACAAAAAAGCCCGCTAATAGCGAGCTTTTAGGGTATAGAGCATTCTCATAGAGGCTAATACTGGCGATTTAATTACCACCCAGTTTAAGTCACTGCACATCACAAGAAAGGCAGTAATTTACACTACATAAAGTCCGTAAGATCTCACTCCGAAAATGCGACTTATAGCATTGCCGCCAAGCGGTTGATATCAGAAAGCAGGGCCCCTGCCGTTACATCACGGCCTGCACCCGGCCCGCGGATCACCAGCGGGTTATCGCGGTACCACCGGCTCTCGATAGCAAAAATATTGTCACACGGCAGCAAGTTGGCCAGGGCATGCTCACGGGGCAGTGCCTCGATACCAACCACCGCCTTGCCGTGGCGATCCAGCCTTGCAATATAACGCAATACTTTCTCCTCTTTTTGCGCCTTGCGCAGGCGCTCATGGAGCAGCTCATCCAGCTCGGCAGATTGCTCGAAGAAGTCATCCACCCCAAGCGCTGCCAGTGAGTCTGGCACCAAGGTTTCCACCTTGACCTGCTCTGGTTCAAGAGACAAGCCAGATTCACGGGCGAGGATCACCAGCTTGCGCATCACATCACTGCCATCCAGATCATGGCGCGGATCCGGCTCGGTCAGGCCCTGTTGCCAGGCCAGTTCAACCAGCTGCGAGAATGGCACCGAGCCATCATACTGCTGGAACAGCCAAGATAGCGTGCCGGAGAAGATACCCGACAGGGCAATGATCTCATCACCGCTTTCACGCAGGTCACGCACCGTGTGGTTAACCGGCAGGCCAGCCCCAACGGTCGCGTTGTAAAGCCAGAAGCGGCTGCTCTTGGCAAACGCATCAATCACCTGGTGGTAACTCTCGCCCGACGCCGACCCTGCGACCTTGTTGGCCGAGATCAGGTGCAAACCTGACTCTGCGATCTGCGGGTAGCGCGCAGCCAACTCACTGCTGGCCGTCACATCTAGCACAATCACATCGTCATAGGTGCTGTGGGCCAGCACAGACAGCCACTCATCACCACTGTATTCAACCGAATCGTCATTAAAGCTATGCTGGGCACGGCCTGCATCAATACCTTCAAAGTCAATCCAGTGACGGCGGCTATCAACCACCCCAATCAAGGTAAAGCTCATGCCATGGCGCTTTTCCAATGTCGCCTTTTCGGTCTCGAACAGCTCCAGCCAGCGGCTACCGATGTTGCCCTTGCCACAAAGCACCAGACCAATCTGCTTCTGGGCCTGGAACAGGCTCTGGTGGATGCTGCGGATCAGGTTATCGGTATCTGCCTGGCGCAATACCGCCACCAAGCTCAGCCCCGAATCGGACTCGGCAATGAACTCCAGAGCCTGGCCCCTGAGCTGCTGGTAGAACCCGTAGCAATGCACCGCATTGTTCACCACACCGGCACCGACTGCGGCCACCAGAGAGAAACCTTCGCGCAGGCGCAGATCGGCCACAATGCCGCTGTCCTGCAGTTGGGCCAACACGCTATTCACAACCTCGGCGGTGTAAGCCAGCCGCACCCGTCCCTGGTCAGGCTCAAAGCTGCTGGCCAGCGGCTGCAGCTGGGCGCGCTGCAGGAAGCGCTCGATATCCGAGGCAACTGGCGCGAAATCATGGGCACGGGGCACAGACAGCTCAATCAGGCACACCTCGTCGAGCGAAGTGATGATCTTGGCACCGCGCCCCGATGCCAGCACCCTTTCGACACGGGTCGAGCCCTGCTCCGGCTGGTGGCTGCAGCGCAGCGTCAGATCAATCGCACTTTGCGCCACTGGCTGCAAAGTACGGCTATGCAATACAGGTGCCGCCAAGCGGGCTAGCTCGCTGGCCTCATCCAAGCGAAGCAGCGGCAGCAGGCAGGCATCGGCGACTTTGCGCGGGTCGGCGCTGTAAACACCGGCCACATCGCTCCAAATAGTTACCCTATCGACACCCGCTAACGCACCAATCACGGTCGCTGAATAGTCAGAGCCATTGCGGCCGAGCAACACCGTCTCGCCCTCACTGTTTTGCGCCATGAAACCGGTGATAACAACACGTTGGTGATTGTACTGTGCCAGCTGCTCCTTAAGCAGCGGCCACGACTGGGCACGGTCAACCTCAGGCTGGGCTGCGCGCTCGGCCCGCAGGAAGCTGCGCGAATCGAGGCTGGCTGCAGGCAGCTGCTGCTTGGTCAGCAGCGCCGCTAACAGGCGTGCTGACCACTGCTCGCCATGACCTAGCACCTTGGCCTGCTCGGCCTCGCTCAATGGTTTTTCCGCCATGCTGGACAAGGCACCCAATTCAAGGTGCAGCTGGGTCAGCAGTGCATCAGCCGCTTCGCCACTGAGCAGCGATTCAATCAGTGACTGCTGGAAGCTGCGCAGGGACTGCAGGGTTTCATGGGCCTGCCGGCCGTCTCTATCCAGCTGTTCCAGCCATTCAATCAGACGGTTGGTTGTTTTGCCTGCCGCCGATACCACCACCAGGTCATTCTCGCTGGAATACTCACGCAGGATCTCGGCCACCCTGAGGTAGCACTCAGGATCTGCCAGGCTGCTGCCGCCAAACTTATGCAGCTGGCGTGTTACAGGTAAACTCATTTACGCTACCTCCGCCGCTTTGCTGAAAGCCTGCTCCAGATCAGCAATCAAATCCTCGGGATCCTCAAGGCCAACCGACAGCCGCAGCAGTGACGGCTTGAGCCCCGCCTCGGCCTGGGCTTCGTCAGACATCGCACGGTGAGTCATGCTTGCCGGGTGGCAAATCAAGCTTTCCGTACCGCCTAGCGATTCTGCCAATGAGAAACAGTTTAGCGTTTTAACAAACACCTCAAGCTGGGCCATGCTGCCGGCAATCTCGAAACTGAGCATGGCACCGAAGCCTTTCTGCTGCTTGAGGGCAATGTCATGGCCTGGGTGCCCCGGCTGGCTCGGGTGGTAGATAGCCCCCACTAGCGGCTGCTGCTGCAAGTAAGCCAGGATCTGGCGGCTGTTTTCCTCATGCATGCGCATTCTCGGTGCCAGTGTACGCAGCCCGCGCAGCGTCATGTAGGCATCAAACGGCGCGCCGGTGGCGCCGATACAGTTTGCCCACCAGGCGATGTCCTCTGCGTGTTGTTCATTGTTAGAGATCAGGACGCCACCCACCACATCGGAGTGGCCGTTGATGTATTTAGTCGTGGAGTGGACAACGAAATCGGCACCAAGGGCAATTGGCTGCTGGAGGATCGGAGACAGGAAAGTGTTGTCTACCGCTACCAGCGCCCCAGCCTGCTTGGCTGCCGCGCAAATTTCGGCGACATCGACAATGCGCAGCAATGGGTTTGACGGGGTTTCGACCCAAATCAGCTTGGGTTTGAGCGCCAGGGCTTCTGCTACTGCTGCCGGATCGGTCTGATCGACAAAGCGCACCTTGAAATCACCCTTGCCGGCCCGGGTATTAAACAAGCGGTAGGTACCGCCGTAGCAGTCATGCGGTGCGATAATCAAATCGTCCGGGCCGACCAGTGCCGAAGCCAGCAGGTTGATTGCCGCCGTCCCGCAACTGGTTACCACAGCGCCAGCCCCCCCTTCCAGCTCTGCCAACGCATCAGCCAATGTGTTGCGGGTCGGGTTGCCTGAGCGAGAATAATCAAATTCTGGCACCTCGCCCAATTGCGGAAAGCTGTAGGTCGAGGTTAAATAGAGGGGAGGTACCACAGCATTGTACTGGGTATCGGATTCGATGCCGGTGCGGACAGCGACGGTGGCTAGCTTCTTGTCACTCATATTTACTTTCCTTGTCAGGGTAGCCCTGGCGAATAACTTTTATGCAACAACATAGCGACAAACAAGCCAGCCGTCAACACTTCTAGACGTCTATATGTCTTTGCTTATGGCAGTAAATCCCGCTAAAATTCAGGCATACTATATTTCATCACTTTTATATCGCTGAGAAGGTAAAAAATGGCAGAGTGGAATGGCGAATACATCAGCCCTTACGCGGAACACGGTAAGAAAAACGAACAAGTAAAAAAAATTACAGTTTCGATTCCATTGAAGGTTCTGAAAATCCTGACCGATGAGCGTACCCGCCGTCAGGTCAACAACTTACGCCATGCGACCAATAGTGAGCTGCTGTGCGAAGCCTTCCTGCACGCTTATACCGGCCAGCCGCTCCCTACCGATGACGATATCCGCAAAGACCGTCCGGACGATCTTCCAGCCGAAGCCAAGGCGCTAATGGAAGAGATGGGAATTACTTACGAAGACATCAACGAGTAAGCCCCAACGGCAGCCTACCTATCATAATGCCAATGTGTTATGACAAAAAAACCAGCCCTGAGGCTGGTTTTTTTATTTGCTTTGGCGCAATACGAAAATTATTTCGCTTCCATGTAGCCAACCGGCATTTCGATTTGGGCTACGCCAGAATCAACTGCCGCCTGGGCAACGGCTTTGGCAACGCGAGGGAGCAAGCGTGGGTCCATTGGCTTAGGAATAATGTATTCCGGGCCGAACTCAAGCTTGTCTGCACCTGCAGCAGCAACCACTTCAGCCGGTACCGGCTCTTTGGCCAATGCGCGGATCGCATCAACGGCGGCCAGCTTCATCTCGTCATTGATTTCGCTGGCGCGTACATCAAGTGCACCACGGAAGATGAACGGGAAGCAGATAACATTGTTCACCTGGTTCGGGTAATCCGAACGGCCAGTACCCATGATCAAATCATCGCGTACCGCATGGGCCAGCTCAGGCTTGATTTCAGGATCTGGGTTAGAACATGCAAATACGACTGGCTTGTCAGCCATTAGCTTCAGCGCTTCAGGCGCAAGCAGGTCCGGGCCAGATACACCAACAAAGATATCTGCACCTTCAATCACATCTTCCAGCGTACGCTTATCAGTATTGTTAGCAAACAGCTGCTTGTACTCGTTGATATCGTCACGGCGAGTGTGGATCACGCCCTTGCGATCAAGCATGTAGATTTTCTCGCGCTGGGCACCACATTTGATCAGCAGCTCCATACACGCTACAGCCGCAGCACCCGCACCCAGACAAACAATCACCGCTTCGTTGATGTTCTTGCCCTGAAGCTCCAGCGCATTGAGCATACCCGCAGCAGTCACAATCGCCGTACCGTGCTGATCATCGTGGAAGACAGGAACATGGCAACGTTCAATCAGGCGTTTTTCGATTTCGAAACAGTCAGGGGCCTTGATATCTTCCAGATTGATACCACCGAACGTATCAGCAATGTTCGCTACCGTATCAACAAACTCGTCGATAGTACGGTGCTTAACTTCGATATCAATCGAGTCCAGGCCGGCAAAACGCTTGAACAGCAGTGCCTTACCTTCCATTACAGGCTTTGACGCCAGCGGGCCAAGGTTACCCAAGCCAAGAATTGCTGTACCGTTGGTGATAACCGCAACCATGTTGCCTTTACCAGTGTATTTGTAGACATTTTCAGAGTTCTGCGCGATTTCACGTACCGGCTCAGCCACACCTGGGCTATAAGCAAGGGCAAGATCTTCTACGGTATTGGCTGGCTTGGTGAGCTCGACAGCAATTTTTCCTGGTACTGGGTATGCGTGGTAGTGAAGGGCCTGTTGGCGAAAATCTTCAGACATAGTGTTCGAAATCCTGACTGGAGGTGACTTTATTTTGGAATTTGGACATAGATCATATTCTATGGCAGCACAAAATCCTAGCACCGAACATCTGGTCGATCCAATGATTCCCGGAGCGAATGTTCAACATCGATGGGGAATAGCGCGGCCGAAGCGGAAGCAGCAAGACGGATTCGCCACTCTGGCAGGTTCTGGTATACAGATCGGGAATAAAACAAGCAGAACACTGGAATAAAAGAAAGGTTATCGCGGGCATAAAAAAAGGGATGCTTACGCATCCCCTTTTTCGAAATTCATCTGGCAAATTACTTGCTAGAAAGCGCACCGAAACGCTTGTTGAATTTGTCGATACGACCACCAGAGCTAACCTGACGCTGCTTACCAGTGTAGAAAGGGTGACACTTGTCGCATACATCAAGGTTGATGTCTTTACCCATAGTAGAGTTAAATACGAAAGTGTTGCCGCAAGAACAACGAGCGTTTACTGCAGTGTACTCTGGGTGAATACCTTGTTTCATGGGATAACCTCAAAAGTAAGGCCGTGTCGCTCTCCCGATCCTAAGCCGGGCACCACACGTCGTTAATAACAGAGCGTAACGGTTACATTACCAATACGCCAAATTCAGGCGGCGTATAGTAATCAATCATTCTGCCCAGATCAACCAATATGCGCCTTTTTTCGCCGCTTTGCCGCCCGAGGCTGGGCAAGGTACACTTCTCTATCTTAGTACATGCGGATTTAGCGGTTAGATATGACGCCCAACATTGCCCGAGTGGCCCTTCCTGTTCCCCTGGACAAGCAATTTGATTACTTGGTCAAGCCTGGCCAGCAACCTGCCGTCGGCGGCCGGGTCAAAGTGCCGTTCGGGCGCCAGCAGCTAGTCGGGGTAGTGATGGCGCTAACCACAACATCCGACTTTCCCGTTGAGCAGCTCAAGCCAATCAACGCCGTACTGGATGACGCCCCGCTTTGGGAGCCGAGCCTGTTCAAGCTGCTGACCTGGGCCAGCCAGTACTACCAGTACCCGCTGGGCGACAGCTTGGCCAATGCCATGCCCGCCTTGCTGAGGAAGGGCCGCGAAGCCGCCCCGTCAGCATTGAAGATGTGGCAGCTCACCGAACCTGGCCACAACCAGCCTTTGACCGCCCTCAAGCGCGCACCGCGCCAGGTACAAGCGCTGACTATGCTGCGCCAAGGCGCGTTGAGCCACGAGGCCCTGCTTGCCGAAGAAGTCAGTAGTGCAACCCTGAAAACACTGGCTGACAAAGGCTGGATCGAAGCGATTGAGCAGGCACCGGCCAGCCGCAGCTGGCAGGCAGGGTTTACCATTAATGAAGAGAAGCCCCGGCTCAACGAGGAGCAGGCACTGGCAATTGCCAGCGTCAATGCCAACCCGGATTTCGGCTGCTACCTGCTCGAAGGGGTGACAGGCTCGGGCAAAACCGAAGTCTACCTCAACCTGCTGGAGCCTGTATTGGCAGCCGGTAAGCAAGCGTTGATCCTGGTCCCGGAAATCGGCCTGACCCCGCAGACCATCAACCGATTCCGCCGCCGCTTCAATGTCCCATTGGAAACTATCCATTCCGGGCTCAACGACACCGAGCGGCTGTCGGCATGGCTGGCCGGGCGCGATAACCAAGCCGGGATCATCATCGGTACCCGCTCCGCGCTGTTCACCCCGTTTGCCAACCTCGGCATTATTATTGTCGACGAGGAGCATGATGCCTCCTACAAACAGCAGGATAGCCTCCGCTACCACGCCAGGGACCTTGCCGTCATGCGTGCCAGCCAGGCCAATATCCCGATCATCCTCGGCTCGGCGACTCCAGCGCTGGAAACCCTGTATAACGCCAAAAGCGGTAAATACCACCACCTGATCCTGTCGCGCCGTGCCGGCAGCGCCCAGGCCGCCAGCCATGGCGTGCTCGATCTCAAAGGGCAATACCTCGAGGCGGGCCTCTCCGCCCCGCTTATCGCCGCTATGCGCCAGCACTTGGATGCAGGCAACCAGGTCATGCTGTTTCTCAACCGGCGCGGCTTTTCGCCTGCGGTGATCTGCCATGACTGCGGCTGGCTGGCCGAGTGCAAGCGCTGTGATGCCTATTACACCTTCCACCAGCAAAGCGGCGAGCTGCGCTGCCACCACTGCGGGACACAGCGCCCGATGATGCACCAGTGCGGCCAATGCGGCTCGACCCAGCTCAACGCGGTGGGGGTCGGCACCGAGCAGCTCGAGCAACAGCTCGAAGCCCTGTTCCCAACATACAGAACCGTACGCATCGACCGCGATAGTACCCGACGCAAGGGCAGCCTGGAAAATTACCTCGAGGCGATCCGCAATAACGAATACCAGATACTGATTGGCACCCAGATGCTGGCCAAGGGTCACCATTTTCCCGATGTGACCCTGGTAGCCCTGCTCGATGTCGACAGTGCTTTGTTCAGCAATGATTTTCGCGCCAGCGAACGCCTTGCCCAGTTATTTATCCAGGTTGCTGGCCGCGCCGGGCGGGCGAGCAAACCCGGCGAGGTGGTGCTGCAAACCCACCACCCCGAACATCCCCTGCTGCAAGCGCTGCTATATAAAGGGTATGGCAACTTCGCCAGCGGGGCGCTGAGCGAGCGCAAGCAGGCTTGGCTGCCGCCGTTCACCTATTTGGCCCTGCTGCGCGCCGAGGCTAACCAGGGCGAGCTGGTCGAGCAGTTCCTGCAGCAAGTCCGGGGCATTTTCGAGGCCAGCCCTGTCGCCAGCCAAGACACGATGGTGATGGGTCCCAACCCTGCCCCGCTATCTCGCCGGGCAGGCCGCTACCGCTGGCAATTGCTGCTACAAGCACCGAGCCGCAGGGTATTGCAGCAGTGGCTTTCTATTGCCAAGCCAGCCATTGCTTTGCTTCCTCTCGCCAAGAAAATCCGCTGGTCGATCGATGTCGAACCGCAGGATTTAACTTAAAATGAACAATGCGACGTAGGTCACATCTCGGATGTAATTTATGCTGTTTAAAGCATGTTTAATCCCCTGCAGACAGCCTACAATAACAAGCTCGCTGGCTTAGGTACCGGTCGTTTTGGCCATGGTCCTCCAGCGGCAGAGAGAGAAAAATAATAGAGAGGAACCTTAACTATGGCGACAATGAAGGATGTTGCCCAGCTCGCCGGCGTCTCGACGGCCACGGTATCCCGTGCCCTGATGAACCCGGAAAAAGTGTCAGCCTCGACCAGGAAAAAAGTCGAACAAGCTGTCATGGATGCTGGCTATTCACCCAATTCACTGGCTAGGAATCTACGTCGCAACGAATCAAAGACCATCGTCACTATTGTCCCCGATATCTGTGATCCTTATTTCACCGAGATCATCCGCGGTATCGAAGAAGCGGCAATGGAACATGGCTATCTGGTCCTGCTGGGAGACAGCGGGCAGCAGAAAACCCGCGAAAATTCGTTTGTAAACCTAGTGTTCACCAAGCAAGCCGACGGTATGCTACTGCTCGGCACCGATCTTCCCTTTGATGTCAGCAAACCCGAGCAGAAAAACCTGCCGCCGATGGTCATGGCGTGCGAGTTCGCCCCAGAGCTCGAGCTGCCGACCGTCCACATCGATAACCTGACCGCCGCTTTCGAGGCCGTGAACTACCTGACCCAAATGGGCCACAAGCGCATAGCCCAGATCACCGGGCCAGACAGTGCCGCCCTGTGCCAGTTCCGCTCCCAGGGATACCAGCAGGCATTGCGCCGTGCCGGGGCAGAACTCAACCCTGCTTATACCGTCAAGAGCGACTTCAGCTTTGCCGGTGGTGCCCGCGCCGTGACCGCCCTGCTGTCGCTGCCAGAGCCGCCAACAGCCCTGCTGTGCCATAACGATGTAATGGCCATCGGCGCCATGCAGCAGGCCAAGCGCCTGGGCTTCCGCGTGCCGCAGGATCTGTCGATAGTCGGCTTCGATGATATCCAGTTCGCCGAATACTGCGATCCGCCACTGACCACGGTCTCCCAGCCTCGTTACGAAATCGGCCGCCAGTCGATGCTGATGCTGCTCGATACCCTCAAGGGCAAAGAGATTGCCTCTGGCTCCCGCCTACTGGACGCCAAGCTAGTGATCAGGGAAAGCGCTGCGCCACCAGCAAGTTAACCCATTCGGCGGCATTCTGCCCGATAATGGGGACAAGCTCACAGAATCCATGCCTTACGGTGCAACCTCACAGTCAGGATGCATCGCAAGGTCTGGTCAGAGCTGGCGCAAGTTTGTACCATAGGTTCATTCTTACCACCTTATACTGATCAACACCGTGGCAACCAAAGATTACGTCAAACGCGGCCGAGCCGCCAAGAAGCCGAGAGGCAACCGCAGCCAGGCTCCAAGCAATGGGTTCCCGTTCAAATGGGCAGCTATCGCCCTGTGCTTGGTCGGTGCCTTGGGCTATGGGCTTTACTTCCTGTCTTCGAACCCGGCTCCCCAGCAGCCGCAACCCAGCACGCCTGCGACCAAGCCCGAGCCGGTTAAACCAGCCAAACCTGAGCCAGTGGCACCGCCAAAGGCTGCCAAGCCACTGCCGCCTAAGCCGGAAGAGAAATGGCGTTACATCGAAGAGCTGGAAAACAAAGAAGTAAAGGTTGAAGCGAAAAAAGAACAAGCCCCGACCCGCCCATACCTGATGCAGTGCGGTGCCTACCGCAGCGAAAGCCAGGCCGAGGAGCGCAAGGCGATGATCGCCTTCCAGGGGCTGACTAGCCAGATCAAAGTCAGCCAGGGCGAAAAAGGCAACTGGTACCGGGTGGTCCTTGGCCCTTATCCGCAAAAGCGCAAGGCAGAGAGCGATCGCAACCAGCTGCGCCGTGCCGGTATCGAACCGTGTGCGATCTGGTTCTGGGAATAACAGCGTCACCCAATCCCGCTAGTAGCTGGATTAAAATTTTAATCACGCATTAATACATCCGTGTAGCTTCAACCTGCCATCCCTGGCAGGTAGAGCTTAAAATTTTATCCAGCTACAAGCCGCCGCTAAATTCCACCACAGCATCCTTTTCCCCCTTGAAACTTCTTCACCCCGTCCCCAGATCTGCATTATATCGAGACCGGCATATTGGCCGGAGCAGACCAAAAGAGGTAAGACCGTGACAACTATCGTATCTGTTCGTCGAAACGGTAAAGTCGTTATCGCTGGTGATGGCCAGGTTTCCCTGGGCAACACCGTCATGAAAGGTAACGCCCGCAAAGTGCGCCGTTTATACAACAACAAAGTTCTGGCTGGCTTTGCCGGCGGCACAGCGGACGCCTTCACCCTATTCGAACGTTTCGAGCGCAAGCTGGAAATGCACCAAGGCCACCTGCTTAAAGCTGCGGTGGAACTGGCAAAAGACTGGCGTACCGACCGTATGCTGCGCAAACTGGAAGCCCTATTGGCCGTTGCCGATGAAACGGGCTCGCTGATCATCACAGGTAACGGTGATGTGGTTCAGCCTGAGAACGATCTGATCGCCATCGGCTCTGGTGGCAACTTTGCCCAGGCAGCGGCGACTGCCCTGCTTGAGAATACCGACCTCAGCGCCCGTGAAATCGCCGAGAAATCACTGACCATTGCCGGTGACATTTGCGTATTCACCAACCAGTTCCACACCATTGAAGAGCTTGAAGAATAATAAGGAATGGCTATGTCTGAAATGACTCCTCGCGAAATCGTCCACGAGCTTGACCGCCATATCATCGGTCAGGACAAAGCCAAGCGTGCGGTGGCCATTGCCCTGCGTAACCGCTGGCGCCGCATGCAGCTACCAGAAGAGCTGCGTGTAGAAGTAACCCCGAAAAACATTCTGATGATCGGCCCGACCGGTGTCGGTAAAACCGAAATCGCCCGTCGCCTGGCAAAACTGGCCAATGCGCCGTTCATCAAGGTTGAAGCGACCAAGTTCACCGAAGTGGGCTATGTGGGTAAAGAAGTCGAAACCATCATCCGCGACCTAACCGATGTGGCGATGAAAATGACCCACCAGCAAGCAACCGAGAAGGTACGCTTCCGTGCCGAAGAGCTTGCTGAAGACCGCATCCTCGATATCCTGCTGCCACCAGCACGCGATGCCTGGGGACAAAATGAAGAAGCCGACAACAACTCGTCAGCTCGCCAGTCATTCCGCAAAAAACTGCGCGAAGGCAAGCTGGACGACAAAGAGATCGAGATTGATGTCGCTGCGCCGCAGATGGGCGTAGAGATCATGGCGCCTCCTGGCATGGAAGAGATGACCAACCAGCTTCAGGGCATGTTCCAGAACCTTTCAGGCAACACAACCAAGAAGCGCAAGATGAAAATCAAGGACGCGATGAAAGCCGCGACCGAAGAAGAAGCCGCGAAACTGGTTAACCAGGAAGAGCTAAAAGAACAGGCTATCTTCGCAGTTGAAAACAACGGTATCGTATTCCTGGACGAAATCGACAAGATCTGTAAGCGTGGCGATACGTCAGGCCCAGATGTGTCTCGCGAAGGTGTCCAGCGCGACCTACTACCACTGGTTGAAGGTAGCACTGTCTCGACCAAGCACGGTATGGTTCGTACCGACCACATCCTGTTTGTCGCTTCCGGTGCCTTCCAGGTTGCCAAGCCATCGGATCTGATCCCTGAGCTACAAGGCCGCCTGCCAATCCGTGTTGAGCTAGAAGCCCTGACCAGCCATGACTTCAAGCGTATCCTTACCGAGCCAAATGCGTCCCTGACTGAGCAGTACAAGGCCCTGATGGCAACCGAATCAGTCGATATCGAGTTCACCGAAAGCGGTATCAACAAGCTGGCTGACGCCGCTTGGCAGGTCAACGAGCGTACCGAAAACATCGGTGCCCGCCGTCTGCACACGGTGATGGAGCGCCTGATGGAAGAGCTGTCTTATGACGCTTCCGAGAAATCTGGCGACAAGATTGTGATCGACGATGCCTACGTAACTTCCCGCCTGGGCGAGTTGGTCGAAGACGAAGATCTAAGCCGCTTTATCCTGTAATCCGGCCTCAAATCTTTTCGCAAACGGCACCCAATCGGGTGCCGTTTTTTTGTTCTTAAACAAACAAAGTGGCGATAAAGTTGCCCCCTGCTACAGTTACGCCATAATAGGCACCTACTCGTTTATCGGTTTAAGATCACATTATGAAATCATCTTCTCTCGCAATTTGGCTCGATGCAGCAAGACCGAAAACCCTGCCTCTAGCCATCGCCTCAATTGTTTGTGGCAGTGCAGTAGCAGGATGGCAAGGAAGTTTCTCCGCGGTTATTGCAGGGCTGGCCCTGCTGACTGCACTGTTATTGCAAATTCTCTCCAACCTCGCCAATGACTACGGTGATGCGGTGAAAGGGACGGACAATGATCAGCGCCTGGGACCCCAGCGTGCTATCCAGTCTGGCCTCGTGACCCCAGCAGCCATGCGCAAGGCGATGATCCTCAATATCATCCTGACCGCAATCAGCGGGCTGAGCCTGATCTTCCTGGCCACCAACAACCTGCAGGATATGGTGGGTTTCATGCTGCTCGGCCTGATGGCGATAGCAGCATCCATTGCCTACACCGTGGGTAACAAGCCCTACGGCTACCGTGGCTTGGGTGATCTGTCAGTATTGATGTTCTTCGGCTGGCTGGGTGTTGCCGGCACCTATTACCTGCAAGCCGGCCAGATTGATTCAATCATCATGCTGCCGGCGACCGCCTGTGGCCTGTTGGCCGTCGGCGTGCTCAACATCAACAATCTACGCGACATCGACAACGACCGTGAATGCGGCAAACTGACGCTGGCTGTGCGCATGGGGCCGGAATGGGGCCGCAAGTACCACCTGTTCCTGCTGGTTGGCAGCGTGCTTTGCCTGGCCCTTTTTGCCATGCTGGAGCTGCATTCCCCGTTCGGCTGGTTGTTTATCCTCAGCGCCCCGCTGCTGTTCAAGCACGGCAAGCAGGTTCTGCACTCTGCTGATGGAGCGGCCTTGCGCCCGATGATGGCGACCATGGTCAAGTGTGCATTGCTGACTAATTTGCTGTTCGCCGCCGGCGTGGTACTGGCGGCAGCTTAGATGCCCCTGGTGTTTGCAGGGTTATAACCTTGTAAGATGGTAAAATAACTGGTTATACTTTCAACAAGTTAAGTTTGGCCGCTCTCACTAGCGGCCAACCAACCCTTTTCAATTGCCACAGAAGAAACGTGCTTATGGAATACAATACGTCCGAGTTATGCGATATCTATCTCGACAAAGTTGACGTCGTCGAACCCATGTTCAGCTCCTACGGCGGCCGTAGCTCCTTCGGCGGCCAAGTCACCACCGTAAAATGCTTCGAGGATTGCGGCCTGATCCGCAACGCGCTGCAAGAAGGCGGGGCTGGCCGGGTATTGCTGGTTGATGGCGGCGGTTCGCTGCGCCGGGCTCTGGTTGATGCCGAGTTGGCACAGCTGGCAGCTGACAATGAGTGGGAAGGGTTGATTGTTTACGGCTGTGTCCGCCACGTCGATGATCTCGACGAGCTGGATATCGGTATCCAGGCAATGGCCTCTATCCCGGTCGGAGCCGATGAAAACGGCATTGGCGAAATGGATGTCGCGGTTAATTTTGGCGGGGTGACGTTCCTGCCGGAAGATCATATCTATGCCGACAATACCGGGGTGATCCTTTCACCAGAGCCGCTGGATATCGACTAGCGATTACCGTAATTGCGCCTCGTAGATATAAAAAAACAGAGCCAATCGGCTCTGCTTTTATTTCTGTTAACAGGCTATGCCTGCCAGCAAAAGTACGCTTATTCCACGTGGTCCATTTTGCCCAGTAGCGTGCGAACACGCTCCTGCCATGCCTGGTGGTCATTACGCAGTTTGTTGTTCTCTTGCTCCAGCTCTTCGCGACCTGAACGCAGTGCCTGAGCTTCACCAGCTAGGCTATCATTTTTTTCTTTTAGTTCTTCAATTTCCATCTGTAGCAGAGAAATTGTATCAACAGCCATTTGTACTTTGGCTTCCAGCTTTTCCAACATTTCTAATGACATATTGTCCACCTGTATTCAGCCTATCAGTTTGCCCTAACCGTTTAAGGCAACGTCCCACAGGCACGTTTACGATTAATTACCACCTATTCTAACGAGGCTACCGCCTTCTGACATCTACATTTACCATGCTTTGTCGTAAATGGGGAAATTTTGCACGAATTTAATCAAATCCTTGCTTTCCATCGCCTTGCATAGCCCCATGGGCAAAAGTGGAATCGTATGGCAAAAGAAATGTGCAAGCCGTGCAAAATTCACCCGGCCTCACCGCCAAATGCGTAGAATTGCGATCAAACTCTATTTTAATGCACCAGCAGCGTGCTAATTTTTACCTTGATCGTATCTCTCTTGGATTTTTCCAAGAATTTGCCCCTCTGGCACATCCGACCTTTTTAGGTCGGATTTTTTATTCTATAAACAAACACATACACCCGAAGCACATTCCTACCCCAGTCAAAACCATACGCAACAAGTCTCAATGGGAAAATTCCCCGCAAAACCGCAACCGTTTGCGCGAACGCGCAAATAATTAAATCATTTTATGCTCGAACGCACACTTTTCGCTCGGTTCAATTTTATTCTTTGTAGATTCGAGTAAATTAGCCCCACATAAATACAAAAAAAGCTATACCCCTACGACATTGACAAAAGGACTGAACATGACTACCCAAAAACAACACACCCTGCTCGGCGAATGCCTGGCCGAGTTCATCGGTACCGGGCTCCTGATCTTCTTCGGCGTCGGCTGTGTCGCCGCTTTAGTACTGACCGGGGCCGAGTTCGGCCAGTGGGAGATCAGTATTATGTGGGGCCTTGGCGTGGCCATCGCCATCTACTGCACCGCTGGCGTCTCCGGCGCCCATATCAATCCGGCTGTGACTATTGCCCTTGCCCTTTTCCACGGATTCGATAAGCGTAAAGTACTGCCGTATATCGTTGCCCAGCTGCTAGGTGCATTCTGTACCGCAGCGCTGATCTACAGCCTGTACAGCAACCTGTTCGTTGAGTTCGAGGCAGCCAACGGTATCGTCCGTGGTAGCGAAGCCAGCCTGGCAACTGCCGGCATTTTCTCTACCTACCCACATGCGGCACTGTCATTTGCCGGTGCGTTCGCAGTGGAGTTTGTGATCACCGCAGTGCTGATGTTTGCCATCCTGGCGATTGGCGATGAGAAAAACGGCGCGCCACGCGGCGCAATGGGGCCTCTGCTGATCGGTATCCTGATTGCGGTTATCGGCGGCTCGCTAGGTCCACTCACTGGCTTTGCGATGAACCCGGCCCGTGACTTCGGCCCTAAATTCTTCGCCTTTCTGGCTGGCTGGGGTGATATGGCCCTGACTGGCGGTAAAGATATCCCGTACATGATTGTGCCTATCCTTGCCCCAATCATGGGTGCCGCCTTCGGTGGCTGGCTATACCCGAAAGCAATCGGCGCCTACTTGCCGGGCAACCGCTGCACCCTGCCTAACCAGTGCGAAGACACGGCAGAAGAAGCTAACGCCTAGTAACAAATTCATATAAAGAGAACATTATCGGCCTGTCCCGCACAGGCCGATCCGAACACCACACTCTACTACCCTTATATAATGACAATGAGAGGAAACCGTTATGACTACTGAGCAAAAGTACATTGTTGCACTCGATCAGGGTACGACCAGCTCCCGTGCCGTGGTGCTTGATCACAACGCCAACATTGTGTGCTCGTCACAGCGTGAATTCACCCAAATTTACCCTAAGGCTGGATGGGTCGAGCATGATCCCCTGGAAATCTATGCAACCCAGAGCTCAACACTGGTTGAAGCCCTGGCCAAAGCCGGGATCCGCTCGGACCAAGTCGCTGGTATCGGTATCACCAACCAGCGTGAAACCACCATTGTCTGGAACAAGAACACCGGCAAGCCGGTTTACAACGCCATTGTATGGCAGTGCCGCCGTACCGCAGATACCTGTGAAGAGCTGAAAAAAGCCGGTCTGGAAGAATACATCCGCGACAACACCGGCCTGGTTGTCGACCCATACTTCTCAGGCACCAAAATCAAGTGGATCCTCGACAATGTCGAAGGTGCCCGTGAAGAAGCCGAAGCCGGTAACTTGCTATTCGGTACCGTTGATACCTGGATGATCTGGAAAATGACCCAGGGACGTGTCCATGTTACTGACTACACCAACGCCTCGCGCACCATGGTATTCAACATCAATACCCTGGAGTGGGACGAGAAGCTCCTCAAAGCGCTGGACATCCCGCTTTCTATGATGCCGGAAGTGAAATCATCGTCTGAAGTCTACGGCGAAACCAACATCGGTGGTAAAGGCGGTACTCGTATCCCAATCGCCGGTATTGCCGGTGACCAGCAAGCAGCCCTGTTCGGCCAGATGTGTGTGGAGCCAGGCCAGGCCAAGAACACTTACGGGACTGGCTGCTTCCTACTGATGAACACCGGTAAGGAAAAAGTGACCTCGCACAACGGCCTGCTGACGACCTTGGCTTGTGGTCCTAAAGGTGAAGTTGCTTATGCCTTGGAAGGGGCGGTATTTATGGGCGGTGCCTCTATCCAGTGGCTACGCGATGAAGTGAAATTGCTGGATGATGCCAAAGACTCCGAGTACTTCGCCGAGAAAGTCGGTAGTGCCAATGGTGTCTATGTCGTTCCTGCATTTACCGGCCTTGGCGCGCCATACTGGGACCCGTATGCCCGTGGTGCTATCGTCGGCCTGACCCGTGGTGTCAACAGCAACCACATCATCCGTGCAACCCTGGAAAGTGTCGCCTACCAGACCCGTGACGTACTGGATGCGATGCAGGCTGACTCCGGCATCAAGCTGGGTACCCTGCGTGTCGACGGCGGTGCCGTTGCCAACAACTTCCTGATGCAGTTCCAGTCCGACATCCTGGATACCGAAGTACACCGCCCGGTAGTGACTGAAGTGACCGCACTGGGTTCTGCCTACCTTGCCGGCTTGGCAGTTGGCTTCTGGGGCAGCATTGATGAGCTGAAAGACAAAGCGGTATTGGATCGCAAGTTCACCGCCTGCAACGACGATGGCAAGCGTAACCGCCGTTACAACGGCTGGAAGCGCGCGGTCGAGTGTGCCAAGGGCTGGGCAGTCGAAGACGACATCTAATCCCACCCCATAAAACACGCTCCAAGCGTTACCCAAGTTCCCCCACCAAAGCCTGCGCAAGCAGGCTTTTTTCATCAACTGGCAGCGAACCGCCAAGAAATAAACATTTTTGCGCTAACGCAAACGTTTCCTTGCAACCTGTGTTAGAATCGCCGCCAGATTTATTCGGGCCTGTAGCCTACAGGCCCTAGCCCACTGATTTCTATTTCTGGAGTAATCATGAAACGCGATTTGGCGATGGCATTTTCTCGTGTCACTGAAGGCGCTGCACTGGCTGGCTACAAATGGCTAGGCCGTGGCGACAAGAATGCAGCAGACGGTGCTGCGGTTGAGGTTATGCGCTCTCTGCTTAACCAAACCGAGATTGAAGGTGAAATCGTAATCGGTGAAGGCGAAATTGATGAAGCGCCTATGCTTTACATCGGTGAGAAAGTCGGTACTGGCGGCGACGCGGTAGATATCGCGGTAGACCCAATCGAAGGTACCCGCATGACGGCGATGGGCCAGAACAACGCCCTGGCAGTATTGGCTGCTGGCGAGAAGGGCTCGTTCCTCAAAGCACCTGACATGTACATGGAAAAGCTGGTTGTCGGCCCGGGTGCCAAAGGCGCGATTGACCTGAGCAAGCCGCTGGCTGAAAACCTGGAAGCAACAGCAGCAGCCCTGGGCAAAACGCTGGACAGCCTGGTTGTGATCACCCTGGCAAAACCTCGCCACGACGCAGTGATTGCCGAGATGCAGGCGATGGGTATCCGTGTCTACGCCGTGCCAGACGGCGACGTAGCAGCATCTATCCTGACCTGTATGCCTGACAGCGAAGTTGACATCATGTACTGCATCGGTGGCGCACCGGAAGGCGTTGTTTCTGCCGCTGCCATCCGTGCTCTGGGCGGTGACATGCACGGCCGCCTGCTGCCTCGCCACGAAGTCAAGGGCGACACGCCGGAAAACCGCGAACACGGCCAGATGGAAATCGACCGCTGTCGCGAGATGGGCATCGAGCCAAACAAAGTACTGCGCATGGAAGACATGGCGCAGAGCGATAACGTGATCTTCGCCGGCACCGGTATCACCAAGGGTGACCTGCTAGAAGGCATCAGCCGCCAGGGCAATATCGCAACCACAGAGACCCTGCTTATCCGTGGTAAGTGCCGTACTATCCGCCGTATCAAATCGACCCACTACCTGGATCGCAAAGACGACGCTATCAAAGGCCACATCCTTTAAGGGCTGAATGAACTGATTCTATAGCGCGCCGCTTGGCGCGCTTTTTTTTGCCTCGGTTTTACTGCACTTTCCCAGCGCCATATGCCCTTCTCCTATCGACTGGTTCAGTTTAAGCACACTTTGACTTTGTAAAGTTGTTGCTTTATTTAGCAAGCTGGCTACATAATTAACTAAGCCAATTTGTGACCATAGGTGACTATGAAAACCATCGACAAAATACTCTACCGGATGAAGCGCGAAGGCCCGGTCACTGCCAAGATACTGGCCGAGGAATTCCAGCTCACCACCATGGGGGTGCGCCAACACCTGCAGGGGCTGGAAGAGGATGGCCTGGTTGACTTCGAGGACATCAAGGCCAAAGTCGGCCGGCCAACCCGCCATTGGCACCTGACCCAGAAAGGCCACCGCCGCTTTGCTGACCGTCACGGCGATCTTATTATTCAAATGCTTGATTCTGTCGAGGAGCTGTTTGGCCAGGAAGGGCTGGGCAAGGTTGTCGACCGGCGGGAGGATCAAACCTTTGAACAATACCAAGCCCAGCTGGCCGGGGTAGAAAATATCGCAGAAAAACTGCAGATCCTGACTACACTCAGGGAGCGGGAAGGTTATATGGCCGAACTCCACCAGGATGGCGAAGATTTCGTGCTGATCGAAAACCACTGCCCTATTTGCCACGCGGCCCAACGCTGCCCATCCCTTTGCCAGTCTGAGCTGGCGGTTTTCCAACGTTTACTGGGCAACGAATACCAAGTTAATAGGCAAGAGCACATCATTGCCGGAGAGAGGCGCTGCGCGTATCGAATAATAAAATCATAACGAGGAGACTATTATGGCTGACTGGATCCCTGCGAAAGTCATCAACAATCGACACTGGAACAATGACTTGTTCAGCCTCGTGCTGCAAGCCAACATTGAGCCGTTCAAAGCTGGCCAGTTCACCAAGCTGGGGCTGGAAATCGACGGCAAGATGATCCAGCGCGCCTACTCCTTCGTTAACCCTCCCTCGAGCGACCAAATCGAAGTCTATGCCACAAGGGTAGCAGATGGTCTGCTGTCACCCCGGCTGCATGCCCTTGAGCCGGGCCAGGAAGTGTATATCTCTGCCCGTGCCAACGGTTACTTCACCCTTGAAGAGGTCCCCGATGCCGAACAGCTCTGGTTGCTGGCGACAGGCACCGCTATCGGCCCCTACCTCTCTATTTTACGCGAATCCGGTGCCTGGAAGCGCTTTCGCAAAATAGTGCTGGTCCATGCGGTGCGCTATTCGGCCGATTTAAGCTACCAAGCCGAAATCAACGCACTCAAAGAGCAATACCCTGAACAGCTGATTGTCCAACCCTTTGTCAGCCGTGAGCCCGCTCCTCCTGCGCTACCGGGCCGGATCCCGCATGCCATCGAAGACGGCATGCTGGAACGCCATGTCGGCCTGACCCTTACCCCGGAGCAAAGCCAAATCATGCTATGCGGCAACCCGGAGATGGTGAGGGAGACCAAAGCGGTATTAGAAGGGAAAGGCTTTACCAAGAACCTGCGCCGCAAGCCGGGGCAAATCACCATGGAACATTACTGGTAATCTGATTATCGGTTCCCCCTTTGCAGGCTCGCTCTAGGGCCTGCACAGACTCTCCCCCTCATCAGGCCTGCGAGTTAACTTTCATTTGTCTCACTCCTGAGTCAGCTTTCCGAGCTTATTGATAACTAACTTTATTGCATGGCATCCGAGCTGGATGCCGTCAGTCAAAAGTGGTCGGAAAAAGGGGAAGCACGATGCAGACACTGCCACCGTTCGATGAATTGAAAGCCATGGCCGAAAACGAGCCGGAGAAGCTCGAAGCCTTGCGACTGGCAATGAGCGAGGAAATCATCGGCAATGCCAGCGCCGACATGCAGCCGCGGTTACGGGCGCAGATGAGCCACATCAACCAAGTGATCGCTAAAGGCAAGAACCCAAACCATACCAACATTATGTTGATGGCCGAGCTGCAGCAGCAGCTCAAGCGGTTTGCCCAAGCCCTCAACGCGCCGGAGACCCTGACCGAGCACCAGGCCGAAATAAAGCCCTTTGCCCGGCCGGACCCGCAAGGTAAATCAGCCTAGCAGCTGACCTTGAGGAAACAATCGCTGTCCATATCGCGGATATCGATAGTCAGGCTGTTGATGGTGCCGGCATGCTGCTCCAATACCGTCATCAGCGCACGAGAAAGCTCGCGTTTGGTCTCGGCACTGCGGCCCGAGAGCATAGTCAGCTCAATGTGGATAAAGGTGTTGAGATCGCGGTTATCACCCACCAACCAGTTATGGCAGCGGTAGCTGCGTGATTTCACCGAATCCGGCTCGAAGACCCCGCACTCGAGCAAAACCGTATGCAAGTCGTCCAACAGACCCGGGATATTGACCCGCTCGACAACGGGTTCGGCATATTCCATTACTAAGTTAGGCATCCGCTCCTCCTTGCGCCTTACACTTCACTTATTATTGCCGGGAAAATCCATGCCTGGCATGGCTTTATCCTGAAATGGGCCTCAACATTAGCGGATCTTATCCCACAGCGCCAAAGATACAGGCTATATTTCAATCACGGATCACTGTCTTTTTTCTCTTCGTTATGGCCGGAATGGCATCAAGGTGAAAAAAAATCCCGCGTAGCGGTTCACTTTTGCCGGGGAAAAGGGTACAACCGAGCACAGATATGATTTCGGACAGGAAATTGATTTCCTAAGCTGTGGTAATGTTGGCGCTGCTGGCGGCATAACAGACAAGGCCGCAGGCCAAACTGTCCGAGATACTCTATAGCCTAGTGTTCAGCACTGCCTGACGGGAGACTCCCGAGGGCTGTATGCTAAGCTATTGAGTATTTTTTAAGTCAATTTGATATGGAGAAAAGCTATGCGCCATCCTGTGGTTATGGGTAACTGGAAGCTTAACGGTAGCAAAGAAATGGTATCTAACCTTCTTAAGGGCCTTGATGCTGAACTTAAAGGCGTTGAAGGTGTAGACGTTGCCGTTGCGCCACCAGCTATGTACCTTGACCTGGCTGAGCAACTGATCGGCAAAGGTGAGAGCAAAATCATCCTAGGTGCACAGAACGTTGACGTAAACGCTAGCGGTGCATTCACTGGTGACATCTCTCCAGAAATGCTGAAAGACTTTGGTGCAAGCCACATCATCATCGGCCACTCTGAGCGTCGTGAATACCACAACGAGTCAGACGAGTTTGTTGCTAAGAAGTTCGCGTTCCTAAAAGAGCACGGCCTAACACCTGTACTATGTATCGGTGAATCTGAAGCACAAAACGAAGCTGGCGAAACAGTCGCTGTTTGTGCGCGTCAAATCGACGCTGTGATCAACACCCAAGGCGTTGAAGCGCTTGAAGGTGCGATCATCGCTTACGAACCAATCTGGGCTATCGGTACTGGTAAAGCAGCAACTGCTGATGACGCACAGCGCATCCACGCAGCTATCCGTGCTCACATCGCTGAGAAGAGCGAAGACGTTGCTAAGAAAGTTGTGATCCAGTACGGCGGTTCTGTTAAGCCAGAAAACGCTGCAGCTTACTTCGCACAGCCAGATATCGACGGCGCGCTAGTTGGCGGTGCTGCTCTTAATGCTGAAAGCTTTGCGGCTATCGCAAAAGCAGCTGCTGAAGCGAAAAAGTAATTCACTTCTTTGGCTGACACAGTTAGATGAAAAAAAGCTACCCCCGGGTAGCTTTTTTTATTGCCTTTTCCCGCTAGGTTGCGGAAATAGAATAGGCACAAAAAAACCGGCCGCAGCCGGTTTTTTTCTTTAAGGGAAACCCCTTAGAACAACTTGTCTGCCAGTGCGTAAAGATCTTTACGAACTGGGCGCTTCATGTTCTCAATTGCGTCGATGATATCGTGGTGAACCATCTTCTCGTTCTGGATGCCCACACAGCGACCGCCATGACCTTCCATAAGGAGCTCAACCGCGTATGCGCCCATGCGAGATGCCAAGATACGGTCGAAAGCTGTTGGCTGGCCGCCACGCTGGATGTGGCCCAGTACTGTAGCTCGTGTTTCACGGCCTGTTTCGTCTTCGATGTACTTCGCCAGCTCGTTGGCATCGGTCATCAATTCAGTCAGCGCAATGATAGCGTGCTTCTTGCCTTTGTAGATCCCTTCTTTGATCTTCGCTAGCAGCTCTTCTTTGTTCAGGCCAGTTTCTGGTGTGATGATGTACTCACAGCCACCAGCAATCGCCGACATCAGCGTCAAGTCGCCACAATGGCGGCCCATCACCTCAACGATAGAGATACGCTGGTGTGAAGAAGACGTGTCACGCAGACGGTCAATCGCGTCGATAACCGTGTTCAGTGCCGTTAGGTAACCGATTGTGTAGTCAGTACCTGCAACGTCGTTATCGATCGTACCCGGCAGACCGATACATGGGTAGCCCATTTCAGTCAGCTTCTTCGCACCCATGTACGAGCCGTCACCGCCGATCACAACCAGCGCGTCGATGCCGTGGATCTTCAGGTTTTCGATAGCCTGCTGGCGCACTTTCTCTTCTTTGAACTCAGGAAAACGCGCAGAGCCCAGGAATGTACCGCCTTTGTTGATGACATCTGAAACGCTTGAGCGAGTCAGTTTTTCAATACGGTTCTGGTGCAGGCCCTGATAGCCGTCGTAAACACCGTAAACTTCAACGCCTTCAGACAATGCTGCACGAACAACACCGCGAACTGCCGCGTTCATACCAGGTGCGTCACCACCACTGGTCAATACACCAATCTTCTTAATCATGGTTACCCTCTGACTTTGGGAAATGAAAATTCAAATCCGACATGAGCGGCCGGGGTTCCCCTCCCGGCACACGGGCCACCACGGCCCTGACTCACGAAACTGTAACTTTCCTACTAATGTAGGAGTATTACAATTTTGATAAAAAATTTTGTTGATTCATATCACGATAGCCTGCAACTTCACCATGACGCGGGAATGATCGCCGCCTCACCGAGCTACCGGGATCTGCAAAACAGTTAGCCTATGGGCTGGTGCCGCAAG
This sequence comes from Photobacterium sp. ABD4_091, assembly GCF_056160145.1. Taxonomy (NCBI): domain Bacteria; kingdom Pseudomonadati; phylum Pseudomonadota; class Gammaproteobacteria; order Vibrionales; family Vibrionaceae; genus Photobacterium; species Photobacterium sp. ABD4_091. The sequence goes on from NZ_JBSWWQ010000001.1 coordinate 1,420,324, forward strand.
CAATGTTGCGCTTAGCCAAATACCTTACTTATTCAGTATAACGGCTGGCACCGGAGCCTCCAGTTGTGCCAAGTGAGGAGGAAGACCGCGGGTGGCTGTGAACTCATCCATGATAATCACACCTGACATAATGCACAGGGCTGGGCAATACCCCGCAGTATAGCTGTTTTATGACGAAAATTAATAACAAAATCATTCAAATCGACGTTTTGCAAACCTGCCCCGGCCAACAACAGGCAACAAAAAAGCCGCCAAATGCTTTGGCGGCTTTCATCAATCGGTTGTCACTGGTTAGTTAGACTGCTTGCGCTCCATGCGCTTTTCCATTTTGGCCTGGCATTTCTCAGCTCGCTCTGCCTGCAGCTCCTGCAGTTTGGTCTTCTGCTCGGCAGTCAGCACCTGCATCATTTCGTGGCGCTGTTTGAGCATGGCAACGCGTCGCTCCACCTGCTGCTGGGACATTTCTTCAGCCAGGGCGCGAACCTCAGCCTCATTGAAGTCCTCGCTCAAGACCAGCTGCTGCATTTTTTGGTGCTGGGCGCGCATTTCAGTATGGCGCTCACCCATCTTGCCGCGCATATTTTCTTTGTTGGCTTGACGCAGCTCTTTCAGCTCAGTTTTCTGTGCATCGGTCAGGTCAAGTTGGCGGAACATACGGCTGTCATCCATACCGCAGCCTTTACCACCATGGCCGTTGTGGTGTTTACCGCCACCGTAGGCTAGTGCAGAGGCTGAGCCCAGGGCTAGAGGAAGGGCAATTGCTAGCGCCATTGTTTTCTTGAAAGTCATCATTATGTTCTTCTCCAATAGAGGCTGCATTTGCAGCGCCGTAATCTCAGGTACGGATACAGCTTACCCCCTGCAAGGTAAAGGGCTGTCTGGCAAACGTAAAACTGCGTAAAGCTAAACCAGTTTTACTTGGCGACCCTGCGGCGATTAGGGATACTTACCTTATCGCTGTTGCTTATTAAAGGTAGACACTATGGCCAAAATCCTTCTTGTTGATGATGATACCGAACTGACTTCCCTGCTTTCCGATATTCTCGATATGGAAGGCTTCGAGGTAGTCGAAGCCAACAATGGCGAGCAAGGGTTGGCCAAGGTCGACGACAGTATCGACCTGATCTTACTGGATGTGATGATGCCGGTGATGAATGGCACCGAAATGCTGCGCCGCCTGCGTGAAAAGCATGAGACCCCGGTATTGATGCTGACTGCCAAGGGCGAAGAAATTGACCGCGTGCTCGGGCTCGAGCTTGGCGCCGATGACTATATGCCCAAACCGTTCAGCGACCGTGAGCTACTGGCCCGTATCCGCGCCATCTTGCGCCGCACCCAGGGCAAGGGCACCACCACCAAAGCCGGCCCAGAGTGCCTGACCTACCAAGACATCGAAATTTATCCGGGCCGCCAGGAAGTGATTTGCCACGGCAACCCGATTGAGATGACAGGGACTGAATTGGCCCTACTGAGCTATTTTGTCCAGCACCCGGGCAAAATCATCGCCAAGAACGAGCTCAGCCTAGAAGTACTAGGGAAACGGCTGGCACCGTTCGACCGCGCTATTGATATGCACGTCTCCAACCTGCGCAAGAAGCTGCCTGAGCGTGACGACGGCAAACCATGGATCAAGACCCTTCGGGGCAAAGGCTACCTGCTGGTCGAGGACGTATAATGAAGCTGCCGCGCTTTTCCAGCCTCTATGGCCGTATTTTCGCAGTGTTCTGGCTCACCCTGTTATTGGTGGTGTTGATACTGCTATTGCTGCCCCATTTGGACCCGCGGACCCAGCACACGATCCCACAGGCACAGCAGGAGCGATTCCAAGAGTCGGCAACCAGTATCTCCAGCCAAATCTCCCGCGATGGCGGCTCGCTGGAAAAGAAGCTCAGCCGCTTCACCGACGACAAGCGTCACAAGGGGTTCCAACTCTATTTTACCACCACCGATGGTGATGTGATCTCACCGCGGCGCAACAGCAAGGCGCTGCGTAACTTCATTACCATGGCTGACAGTCCGAGTAACCCCAAACAGAAACTCTACGGCCGCTGGATGATGGCTGGACCATTCGAGGTCAAGCACAAGGGCGATACCTTGCTGATGTACATAGGTCGGATTGTCAGGGAGCCTCCACCGTTTTTCATTCAAATTCTGGATAAACCCTTCCAGCTCCTGTTGCTGACCATGCTAGTCAGCACTCCATTGCTGCTATGGCTGGCGTGGGCGATTTCGCTGCCTGCTCGCCGTCTGCAGAATGCTGCCGAGCGCGTCGCCAAGGGGGAGTTCGAGGCGGATCCCAAGCTCGAATCCGGCTCCAAGGAGTTCAAGCAGGCCGGTGCCAGCTTCAACCAGATGGTCCAGGCCATCAACCATATGATAGGTGGCCAGCAACGCCTGCTATCCGATATCAGCCACGAACTGCGCTCGCCATTGACCCGCCTGCGCATGGCTACCGCACTGGCCAAGCGCAAACAGGGCGAGAGCAACGAGCTGACCCGCATCGATACCGAGGCCGAGCGGTTGGAAAACATGATTGGCGAACTGCTGGAGTTGTCGCGGATGCAGGTCAACAGTCATGAGCAACGGGAGCAAACCGATGCAGCTTCGCTATGGTATGACATGCTGGAAGATGCCCGGTTCGAGGCCGAGCAATGCGGCAAGCAGCTCAACTATACCTCGCTGGAAGAGTGGCCACTGCATGGTAATCCCAACTTGCTGATCAGCGCGCTGGAAAATGTGGTACGCAATGCCATCAAATATGGCGATGACAAGATCACTATCCGCTTTACTACCCAGGCAATGCGCCTGTGTATCACTGTTGAGGATAACGGCGAAGGCGTTCCTGACAATGAACTGGGGGATATCTTCCGCCCGTTCTATCGCGTCTCGACCGCCCGGGACCGCAGCAGTGGCGGCACCGGCCTCGGCCTTGCCATCACCGAAAGCGCCATCCGCCAGCACAGTGGCACCATCAAGGCATCGCGCAGCAAGCTGGGCGGCCTCAAAGTGACGATTACCTTGCCACTCTCGAGCTAGGCCCTCCCTATCCATAGCCCTCAATATTCTGATACCTGATATTGAGGGCCATTCTTCCCCTCGTCCTGACAGTTGTGCTCATCCGCCACCTTTTCAGCTACAATAGCGCGATTGTCACCACGGATTGTCTACTATGTTTGATATCGCCCTTTACGAACCGGAGATCGCCCCGAACACCGGTAACATCATCCGCCTCTGCGCTAACTGTGGGGCCAACCTGCACCTGATTGAGCCGCTGGGTTTCGATCTGGAAGAGAAGAAACTGCGCCGCGCCGGCTTGGACTACCATGATCTGGCCCATGTCCACCGCCATGCCAATTTCGAGGCTTTCCTTGCCTACATCGGCGAGCGCCGGATCTTTGCCTGCACGACCAAGACCACCAACTTCCATACCAACGCCAAGTTCGAAGAAGGCGATGTGCTGCTGTTCGGCCCTGAGACCCGTGGCCTTCCCGCTGAGCTGATCGAAAGCCTGCCACTCGAGCAGCGCCTGCGCATCCCAATGCACCCTGACAGCCGCAGCCTGAACCTGTCCAACGCCGCGGCCATCATCGGCTACGAGGCATGGCGCCAGTTTGGTTTCAAAGGGGCAGTATGAATACCGACAGGGTCTGAATACAAAAAAGCGAGAGCCTTGGCTCTCGCTTTTGTTTTGGGTCCTGGGTCCTGGGTCCTGGGACCGACAGGAGCATTACTAGCAATGAAATTCGGTCAAGCTTTTGCTTTTCCCGCTCTTCCTAGGAACAAGGATCTAGCAACCCGCTTTGCTATATCCCATCCCCAGCGGTAAACGTCTGGCTGGTTCCGTTGAACTGCTGATCCATGTCCATCGACGGCTTATCGCTGCTGGGGCGGCCGACGATCTTGGCTGGTACGCCGGCCACCGTGGTATGCGGCGGTACCGGGTTGAGGACCACAGAGCATGAGCCAATCTTGGCGCCCTCGCCCACTTCGATGTTCCCCAGGATTTTGGCACCGGCGCCGATCATCACCCCCTCGCGGATTTTCGGGTGGCGGTCACCCCCTTCCTTGCCGGTACCGCCCAATGTGACGTCCTGCAGGATAGAAACGTCATTGTCGATAACCGCCGTTTCGCCAATTACAATCCCGGTCGCGTGGTCGAACATGATCCCCTGACCAATCCGTGCCGCCGGGTGGACATCCACCTGACACGCTACCGAAATTTGATTCTGCAAATACACCGCCAGTGCCACGCGGTTCTGCTTCCACAGCCAATTGGCTACCCGGTAGCCCTGCAAGGCATGGAAACCTTTAAGATAGAGCAAAGGGATAGAAAACATCTCTACCGCCGGATCGCGCTCGACAACGGCGCGGATATCACACGCAGCTGCTTCGGTGATCAGACAGTCGGCGGCAAAAGCCTCTTCTATCACTTCTCGTACTGCCATAGCCGGCATCGATGGCGTCGCCAGTTTGTTGGCCAGAATATAGCTCAGCGCCGCGGCCAGGTTATCGTGCTTGATAATGGTGGCATGGTAAAAGCTCGCAAGCATTGGCTCCTGCTCTGACTGCTCCCTTGCTTCCTGCTTGATTGCCTGCCAAACGGCATATTGTTGACATTCCCTCACATTACCCTCGGTATCGTTACTGTTAGTATCGGCTTGCTTTAACTTTAACGCGCCCTGAAAAAAAAACAACGCAGGCCAAGCAGCCTACGTTGCATCGTTAAGTCACAATTTGGATGCCCGTGGCGTCCAAGCTGCTATTCGTCTTTTTTCTCGCGAGCCAACAGATCTTTGGCTGCCTCACGGGCATCTTTGCCCTGGTACAGCACCTGGTAGATCTGCTCGGTGATCGGCATTTCGACCCCCATCCGCTGAGAAAGAACCCAGACTTCCTTGGTATTGCGGTATCCCTCGACCACCTGGCCGATCTCTTCCTGGGCTTGGTCAACGTCTTTACCCTGACCCAACGCCAAACCGAAACGGCGGTTGCGAGATTGGTTATCGGTACATGTCAGTACCAAATCTCCAAGGCCGGCCATCCCCATAAAGGTTTCCGGCTGTGCGCCCAATGCGGCACCCAAGCGTGACATTTCAGCCAAGCCACGGGTGATCAATGCAGTACGGGCATTGGCACCAAAACCAATACCGTCCGACATCCCCGCACCAATGGCAATCACGTTCTTGACCGCGCCGCCCAGCTGCATACCGGTAAAGTCACTGTTGCTGTAAACCCTGAAGGTTTTGCTACAGTGGATTTTATCCTGGAGATCGCGAACAAACTCATCGTCAGGCGACGCAACGGAAATGGCTGTCGGCATACCCGCAGCAAGCTCTTTGGCAAACGTCGGCCCTGACAATACTGCCAGCGGCACATGCTCGCCAAGCGCTTCAACGGCAACATCCTTAAGCAGGCGGCCCGTTTCCGGCTCCAGCCCTTTGGTTGCCCAGCAGATACGCGAGTCATCACGCAGGTGCGGTTTGACATTACCCAGCACCTCGCCAAACACATGGCTTGGTACCACGACCAACAAGTCACGACTGGCCTTAACCGCCTGCTCCAAGTCAGCAGTAACGATCAGGGAGTCAGGAAAGGCCACGCCAGGCAAAAATGCCTCGTTGGCACGGTCCATGTCCAGCTGCGCCACATGCTCTGGCTCATGGCCCCACAGGATCACATTGGCACCGTTTCGCGCCAACGAGATAGCCAGTGATGTACCGTATGAACCGGCGCCTAGCACCGCCATGGAAATTGCTTGTTCAGAGCCTGGATTCATCATATTCACCCTAAAGCTTATGCTTCAGTGTTTTCTGGGTTAGCTTGAGATTGGTTCTGAAGGTAGTTCATGAACAATGCATCGAAGTTAACCGGTGCTAGGTTCAGCTGAGGGAATGTACCCTTAACCACTAGGCTTGAAATAGTTTCACGAGCGTACGGGAACAAGATGTTCGGGCAGAATGCGCCTAGGCAATGTGCAAGCTGTGGTGCTTCCATACCGGCAACAGAGAAAATACCACCCTGCTGAACTTCACACAGGAATGCTGTTTCTTCTTCGTTCTTCACTGTCACTGTCAGACGAAGAACAACTTCGAATACACCTTCACCCAACTCACGGCTCTGGGTGTCTAGATCCAGTTTCACATCTGGGTTCCACTCTTTCTGGAACATCTGTGGTGAGTTAGGCGCTTCGAAAGAAACATCCTTCAGGAAAATACGCTGGATTTGGAAGTTCTGCTGTGCTTCGTTGTTTGCTGCTTCAGCCATGTTAGTGTCCTTTTTCTCTCATGCCCACAGAGGTGAGCCTATCAATATCGCAACCATGATAACTATCACAACTGCACAAAATTCAGTGTTCCCCACTGCGCCATATCGAACAGCGGGGCGGCAGTCTTATTTTCTTGCCTTGCCTGATTTGCTGCGGATCAGCGGCAGGTTAGCCTCGTTCCAAGAAATCAAGCCGTCTTTAAGCAGGTTCACATTCTCGAAACCGGCTTTAGCCAACAGGTTAGCACTCTCTTGTGCTGTCTGGCCTGTCTTGCATACTACGATGATTGGGGCTTGCTTGTAATTTTCAAGATCTGCCAGGTTCTGTTCTTTGATTTGGCTCGGCAAAATGTGAAGTGCGCCAGCAATATGGCCGCCGCGGTATTCATCACGGCTGCGGATATCGACAAACACGCCATCTTCACGGTTGACCATCACGGTCGCTTCATTCGGGGTAACAATCTTGTAGCCTGCCGTCTTTTGCTTGACGTAAGACGAAATGATAGCCACCACCAAGCCAACCCATACCAGTGACATAATCGGGTTACTTGTTACAAAATCAATGTATTGCTGCATGACCTTCGCTCTATATTCCTAATACCGGCCTGCTTTAACCCAGGCCCGAGTCGACAAAATTCAAAGACCCCGAGTATACCCGGGACAGCCTAGTTGTACAGCAAGATGCAATAAATCCGCGCGGCGGCTCACTGGCCTCAGGCGTCCTTAGTATAAGTCTTAACTGGCTTGGGCATTATTGCAGCACAAGAAAAAGTAAAAAAACTGTGCTTCAGGGCTTACACTGAAAGGCAGAAATGAATATATTTCCGTAGGAAGATAACAATCTATTTACAGCATAGTTTGATCTTGACCTACAGTTTTCGCCATAAACTGTAGTAAAATTACGGCCGCTGCGATCAATTACCTTAGCCCTAGCGTATTGAGGGCTAAGGTAATTGATCGAAATTACATTTCAGGTTTTAACATACGAGGGACAGCATATGTCTGCTAAGAAGCCATTGGCTTTGGTTATCCTAGATGGCTGGGGTTACCGCCAAGACAACGCCAACAACGCTATTGCTAACGCCAACACACCAGTTATCGACGGCCTGATGGCAAACGAAGCAAATACCCTGATCTCAGCATCAGGTATGGATGTTGGCCTGCCTGACGGCCAGATGGGTAACTCTGAAGTAGGTCACACCAACATTGGTGCCGGCCGCATCGTTTACCAGGATCTAACCCGCATCACCAAGTCAATTGCCGACGGCGATTTCTTTGAAAACCCTGCGCTGACAGGTGCTATCGACAAAGCGGTTAACGCAGGCAAAGCTGTTCACATCATGGGCCTGATGTCTCCGGGCGGCGTTCACAGCCACGAAGACCACATCGCTGCTGCTGTTGAAATGGCAGCCAAGCGTGGTGCTGAGAAGATCTACCTACACTGCTTCCTTGACGGCCGTGACACGCCACCTCGTAGCGCACAGGCATCCCTGGAGCGTTTCGACGCCCTATTTGCTGAGCTAGGCAAAGGCCGTGTTGCTTCCCTAGTGGGTCGTTACTACGCAATGGACCGTGACAACAACTGGGATCGCGTTGAAGTTGCCTACAACCTACTGACAGCGGCTAAAGCAGAGTTCAATGCAGCGTCTGCCGTAGAAGGTCTTGAAGCGGCTTACGCCCGTGACGAAAACGACGAGTTCGTTAAAGCCACTGAAATCCGTGCCGAAGGCCAGGACGTTGCGGCAATGGAAGATGGCGATGCTGTTATCTTCATGAACTACCGTGCTGACCGTGCGCGCCAGATCACCCGTGCTTTCGAGGTTGACTTTGCTGGCTTCGAGCGTGCCCAGTTCCCTGCGCTTGCTGATGTTGTGATGCTGACCCAATACGCAGCAGACATCAACCTGCCTATCGCTTTCCCGCCAGCAGACCTAGTCAACACCCTAGGTGAGTGGCTATCGAAGAAAGGCAAGAAGCAGCTACGTATCTCTGAAACTGAGAAGTACGCACACGTTACCTTCTTCTTCAACGGCGGCGTTGAAAACGAGTTCGACGGCGAAGAGCGCCAACTAGTGGCTTCTCCAAAAGTAGCAACTTACGATCTTCAGCCTGAAATGAGCGCACCAGAACTGACTGACAAGCTAGTTGCTGCCATCAAGAGCGGTGAGTTCGACACGATCATCTGTAACTACCCTAACCTTGATATGGTTGGCCACACTGGCGTTTACGACGCAGCAGTGCAAGCGACCGAAGCGGTTGACGGCTGCCTTGGCCGCGTAGTGGAAGCGATCCGTGAAATGGACGGCCAGCTACTGATCACTGCCGACCACGGTAACGCAGAGATGATGGTTAACCCTGAAACCGGCGGTATCCACACTGCGCACACTAACCTGCCTGTTCCACTGGTCTACTTGGGCGACAAAGCGCTGACCCTGAAAGAAGGCGGTAAACTGTCTGATCTAGCGCCAACTATGCTGGCCCTAACAGATATGGAAATCCCTGCAGAGATGACTGGTCAGGTGCTGTTTGATCTGAAATAATCTCCCTATGCGGGAAGTTATCAAACACCTACACCATAGTCTTCGCGCCAGTGCATTTTGCACTGGCGCTTTTCTATGCCTGCTATTTGGCTCAAGTGCCTTGGCCGATGAAGGCCAGCTCAAAGGGGTCAAGCAGGAAATCTCACGCCAACAAAACCAGGTTGCCAGCAACCGCAAGAAGGTCGACCAGCTTCAGAAAAGCCTGCGCCAGCAAGAAGTCGGCATTGCCGAGACCGCCAAAGCTATCCACCAAGCCGAAAAGCGCTCCGGCGAACTAGAAACATCTATCCGCTCGCTGAGACAACAACTCGAACAATTGCGCCAGCAACAGCTCGGCCAGCAAGAGCTACTCAAAGAGCTGCTCAATGCCCATTACAAACAAGGCAAGCAAAGCCAGTTGGCCTTGATGCTCAGTGGTGAGGACAGCAGCCAACTCGACCGTTTGACCGTCTATGCCGAACACCTTAGCCAAGCCCGCAGCCATGCGCTTGACGAGCTGGCAGCCACCACCACCGAGTTGCAACTAAAGCAACACCAATTAGGTGAGCAGCAAAAAGAGCAGCAGGTATTATTGGCCAAACTCAATGATCAAAAACGCCAGCTAGAATCAGAGCGTAGCCAGCGCCAGAAAACGGTGAAGAGCCTGCGCAGCCAGCTGACAACCGACAACCAATACCTGGCCGAGCTCAAAGAGAACGAACAGCGTCTGGTCAAAGAAATCGAAAAAGCCCGTGCCGCAGCAGAAGCGGCCCGCCGGGTGCCGATGGACGGTTTGGCGAAGCAAAAAGGCAAACTGCCATGGCCGGTCAAAGGCAAGATCCTGCATAACTATGGCACCAGCCAGCAAGGCGAACTGCACTGGAAGGGCATGGTTATTGCCCAGTCGGCTGGTAGCCCAGTCAAAGCCATTTACCCGGGTAAAGTGGTATTTGCCGATTGGCTGCGTGGCTACGGCTTGGTGCTTGCCGTCGATCACGGCAAGGGGGATATGAGCTTTTACGGCTATAACCAGACCCTGCTGAAAAAGGTTGGCGATACGGTACAGGCCAACGAAAATATCGCCCTTATCGGTGACAGTGGCGGCCAGGATCAATCCTCATTGTATTTTGAGATCCGCCGCAAAGGCTCACCGACCAACCCACGCGGCTGGCTAGCGAGATAACCACGAGACATTTTCAAATACGCTTAAGCAACACGCTTTCATTGCAACGGATTAGCAAGGAACCGCTTTTGGCAAGACGTCGTAGAAAGGGAACCTGGGCCGCAAGCCTGGTTCTCGCAATAATCAGCCTTGGAGGCTCCAGCCTAGCCCTCGCAGCTAAACTAGCTATTGTGATCGACGATCTCGGCTACCAGCCTATGCCAGCGGCCTTATCAGCACTGCCGCCCCAGGTAAGCATCTCTATCCTGCCTGATACCCCTTATGACCGAGCCACCAGTAAGCTGGCTCATCAGCAGCAACGTGACGTCCTGCTCCACATGCCGATGGAGCCTCTGCACCGGGCACCGGTTGAAATGGCCACCCTCACCCGGGATATGGATCAGCAAACACTGCAAAATGTATTGCGCTGGGGGCTGCAAAGGGTTCCAGACGCTATTGCAGTCAACAACCACATGGGCAGCGCCTTGACCCAAAGCCCGCAGGCGATGGATTGGGTCATGGAGGTACTCGCTGAACAGGGGCTATTTTTCCTCGATAGCCGTACTACCGCCAAATCCGTTGCTCTCGAGCGGGCAAGGCAGCACCATCTCCCAGCCCTGCGCCGCCATATCTTCCTCGACCATATGAGCACAGAAAAGTTCGTCACCCAGCAGCTTTCCAGGGCGGTCCACAAGGCCAAGAAAACCGGCTATGCCATTGCCATCGGCCACCCCTACCCAGTCACCCTTGATGTCCTCAGCCAGCTCCTGCCTCAGCTGGAAGCGCAAGGCATCCAATTAGTCAGGCTATCCGAGCTCACTCCGCCGGCATAAGCGCCAGCCAAGCCAAGCCAAGCGACTAGGTATCTTTTTCAATCTGCTCTCGGTAGTGCGCTTTGAGCTGCAGCACTTGCGCTTTACCCTCAGCAGTTGTCAGCGGCCTAACAATCCCCAGAATGTGCAATACCCCTTGATAAAGCACCGCCTTGGTGATCTTGGCACCCGGCGCCTGGGTGGTCTGGTAGAAAATCCAGCTTGAGGCAACCAGCTTGAGGGTCGTGGCCAGGTTCTCGAGTTCATCTTGTTCGATGTCCAGCAGGCCGCCGCTGCGGAAGCTGGCCATCATCGCCATGATATCCTTGTGCAGGCCCTCTTGGGCCGCCAGGTACTTCTGCTGCAGCTCAGGATCACGCTGCAGAATATCCGGCAGGTTGGCGTAGAAGAAGCGGTAGCGCCACATCAGCATGAATACCGAATCCAGGTATACCAGTAGGTTATCAGCAGTAATTTGAGCATGTTCAAGGGGTTGGAAGTGAATACTGAGATCATGCGCGTATTGATCGAAAATACTGTGTATAATCTCTTCCTTATTGCGGAAATGATAATACAGATTACCGGGGCTAATCCCTAAATGGGCAGCAATATGGTTGGTGGTAATATTCGGCTCGCCGCTTTCGTTGAAAAGCTCCAGTGCAGCCAGGATAATTTTGTCACGGGTTTTCATTTGCTTCTCACTTCTCTGCCCAGAAAATATGGCAATCTGCTAATACTATCATAAACCTATTCTATAACAGCGGGTCTAACCCTTGTTATCTACCCAACAGACTGGAAGAGCCATGATAATAGTAACTGGTGGTGCCGGGATGATCGGCAGCAATCTTGTAAAAGCGCTAAATGAGCAGGGCCGCAACGATATTTTAGTGGTCGACAACCTCAAAGACGGCACCAAATTCGCCAACCTGGTCGACCTGGATATAGCCGATTACATGGACAAGGAAGACTTCATCACCCAAATCATGGCAGGTGATGAGTTCGGGCCGATTGACGCCATCTTCCACCAGGGAGCCTGTTCATCCACCACCGAGTGGGACGGCAAGTACATGATGCTCAATAACTACGAGTATTCCAAAGAGTTGCTGCACTTCTGCCTCGAGCGCAATATTCCATTCCTGTATGCCTCTTCTGCCGCAACCTACGGCGGCCGCGACCATGACTTCATCGAGCAGCGCGAGTACGAGGGTGCACTCAACGTCTACGGCTACTCCAAGCAACTGTTTGACAATTATGTCCGCCGCCTGTGGCAAGATGCTGAAGAACACGGTGAAACACTGTCGCAAATCACCGGTTTCCGCTACTTCAATGTCTACGGCCCGCGCGAACAGCACAAAGGCAGCATGGCCTCGGTAGCGTTCCACCTCAACAACCAGATCAACCAGGGTGACAACCCAAAACTATTCGAAGGCTCGGACAACCTCAAACGCGACTTCGTTTTTGTCGGCGATGTCTGCAAAGTCAACCTGTGGTTCTGGCAGAATAGCATCTCCGGGATTTTTAACTGCGGCACCGGCCAGGCTGAACCATTCAGTGAAGTGGCCAAGGCGGTGATCAAACACCATGGCAAGGGTGAGATCGAAGAAATCCCATTTCCGGATCACCTCAAAGGCCGCTACCAGGCATTTACCGAAGCTGATCTAAGTAAACTACGAGCCGCAGGCTATACAGACTCATTCAAGTCTGTCGCCGAAGGTGTCGCCGAGTACATGGCAAGTATCAACCAGACAAAACAATAAATGAAAGACCATTACGATAAACAAGCTTACAACCCGGAATTTAGCAAAGCCTTCCTCCACCCGAAGTACTGGGGGACTTGGCTGGCTGTCGTCTTTGCCGCCCTGCTGTGCTTGCTACCGCACCGCATTCGCCGTGCCATGGCAAGCGTGTTTGCCAAACGCGCGGTAAAGTTCAACAACAAGGCTAACCAGCGTGCCCGGATAAACCTGCAAATGTGCTTTCCGGACAAGAGCGAAGCTGAGCGCGAGGCGATGCTGCTGGAGAGCTACATTACCGCAGGCAGTTTCCTGATGGGCTTTGCTGCCCTCAGCGTGCGCAACCGCCAATGGCTAGAAGACAATACCGTTGTCCGGGGTGAAGAACACCTGACAGCCTTGAAAGAAAATGGCGACAGTGCCATCTTACTGGTACCCCATACCTGGGCTATTGATATTCCAGCAGTTTTACTCGCCTCCCGCGGTTTGCCTGTCTCCGCAATGGCGAAAAAGCAGAAAAATGTGGTGTCAGACTGGTTAATGCATAAACAGCGTGTACAATACGGCGGCCGTGTTTATGAGCGCAGTGGCGGGATCAAACCCTTCATCAAGTCTATCCGCGAGGGCTATTTGGGCTACTATTTGCCGGATGAAGACTTGGGGGTCGAACACAGTGTGTTCGTCGATTTCTTTGCCACCACCAAGGCCACCATTGCCGGCTTGGGCCGCCTGGCAAAGCTGAGCCGTGCCAAAATTGTGCCGTTGTACTCGATTTACAACAGCGAAACCGGCAAGTACGAGATAGATATCTATCCACCGCTTTCTCCGTTTCCGCTGGAAACCGAGGAGCAAGATGCCCGTTTGATGAACCAGTGTATCGAGCAGTACGTCACCGAACGGCCCGAGCAGTACATGTGGATCCTACGTTTATTGAAAACCCGGCCTGACGGCGGGGAAAATCCGTACAGCACGAAGTAGTATGAATAAAAGCAATATTTACAACACCCTGATCTTATTGCCTCTCTACTGGCTATTTAGTGGAATGTTAATCATGGGCGGAGGGGACAAGCCCATGGTGGCCATGGTGGTCATTTCCCTTATCACGACGCTATGCTGCTACGGGGTCAACTCGGCTAAGACCAATATCAAACAAGACAAGTTCTTGTGGGTCATATTAGCAATGACCGCCTATGCCCTGTTTAGCTACCAATACCATGGCTTCAGTTCGCGTGAAGTGAGAGCCCTACTAAGTGGCTCGCTTTTTTTGATCTTTTTTCCAAGAGCATTACTCACAACCAATTTACTGCGTGGGCTGACTCTCATTGGTAGCATCTGCGCATTGCTAGCCACATACTATTATGGTCAATACTTATCAATAGAGCGTGCACATTGGCCAATCAATGCCATTCCATTGGCAACAGCAAGTGCAGTATTAGGTGTCATCTCTTTCGTTATGCTGTTCTCAAAGGATGAAACCAAGCTCGCAAAAGCTATTTCTTTACTGACGGTTACATTTAGCATCTGCGCAATTATGTTGAGCCAGACTCGAGGGATTTGGCTTGCTTACTGTGTATCCTTACTTTTTTTGCTTCTATCATTGAATAAGAGCAAAATTTTTAGTTTTAAGTACCTAACTTTTGCGGCTTTATTCTTAGCTGTGATAGGAGCATCAGCACAACCAGTATTATCTGAACGTATTGAAAAAACGCGGGAAGAAATACATAGAATAAGTAAAGGGGACTTAAGCTCCTCAATAGGCTTACGTTTTCAAATGTGGCTTGCTAGTCCTCAACTAATTGGTGATAAATGGATTGTAGGGCAAGGAGCAAAACATGCTGAACAACTAAAAGTATTGGTAAAAGAAGAAAAAGTATCAGCTGAATTAGCCAAGCTCAATCCTTCGCACTATCATAATCAATATATTGACCGATTCATTAAAAATGGCTTAATCGGCTTTACCTTATTACTACTCTTGTTAATAGTGCCTAGCATCAGAGCACAAAAAGTTAATGCTGAATGGCGTTTGATCATCAATGGCATCGTAATCTTATTTGCGGTGGCATCCCTCACTGATGTGCCCTTCAATCACGCCCAAACAGCTCTTTTTTATATGCTAGCAATATGCATCATAAACAATAACTTAGAATCAAAAGAAAACACTAATCCATTATGATTGATATTTTTGTTGTTAACCTAAAGTCATCCCCAGAACGTCGTTCTAAAATCTCTGAACGGCTCGAATCATTAGGCTTAAATTATAAAATATTTTCAGCTATAGATGGACGAATTAGTAACCACCCTTTACTCAATAAATACAACGAAATATTGAGTCGCCGTTATAAAGGAAAATCACTAAACAAAGGGCAACTTGGATGCTACGCAAGCCATTATCTATTATGGCAACACTGTGTGGAATTGAATAAGCCAATTATCATACTAGAAGATGATGCTGTACTTGATTCTGAGTTATTCCCGGCATTCTGCTTACATATCTCGCAGCTCCCGAAAGAACTGAGCTTTATTCGATTACATGAAAACCAAAGAAAAAGATTCTCATCGTTTGAAGTCTACAACAAAGATGGGATTACCATTCACCGCTTTAATAAAGGGCACATGGGAACGATAGGATACTATCTGACACCCAAAGCTGCACAACAATTTATTACCGCCTCTTCCGAATGGGCTTTTCCTGTTGACATTATGATGGATCGATTTTGGGCTACAAACGTAGAATGCTACGGTCTCGTTCCACCTTGTGTGATGCATAACGATGATGAACAATCTGACATTGGCTATAGCAATAAACCACCCCGCAGCTTTTTTACCCGCTGTAAGCGCGAGTGGTTCAATTTCAACGAGCTCGTCAAACGTGAAATACATAACCTTCGATTCAAAATAAAAAATTCTAAGAAGTGAAACCCATGAAGATCCTAATTGCCAGCTCCTATCACCACGCATGGAACAGTGTCCGCCCGGAAGCTGAAATGTTTATCGAGATGGTCAAGCAGGGCCATGAAGTGACTGTAGCGACACAGGGCGATGCGGAATATGTCTCTCGCTTTCGCGACCACGGAGTCAAGGTGATTGACTGCTACCCGAAAGGCAAAATTTGCTTTGGCACTATTCGCACGCTTCATCGCGAGCTGAAAGAGGGCGATTATGATATTTGCTACGCCTTCAATTCCAAAACTATTCCCAATGCCGCTTTTGCCTGTATCGGTACCCGCGCCAAACTGATCACCTACCGCGGCACAACCGGTGGGCTTTACCGCCATGACCCAAGCGCCTACCTGACCCACCTTCATCCACGGGTCGATGGTATTGTCTGTGTCTCGGAGGCGGTACGCCAGGATGTCATAAAACGGGTATGGAAAAAGCCAGAGCAGATCAAAACTATTTACAAAGGCCACCAGTTGGATTGGTACCTGGTTCCGCCAACCAAGCGGGAAGACTTCGGTTTAAATGACGATCATATCATTGCCGTCACAGCTGCCCATGTTCGCCCGAGCAAAGGGATTTCCGTCCTTGCCCAGGCTACACACTATATCGACAATCCGAATTTCCACCTGCTGTTGGTCGGCAGTGGCTATGAGCCACATTTAGAGGAAATCAAAAACAGCCCGATGGCCGAGCGTATTCATTTGGTCGGCCACCGCAAAGATGTACCTTCGATTATGGCGATGGCCGATTTTCAGATACAGCCATCCGTCAGTGGCGAAGGACTGCCAAGGACCATCATCGAAGCCATGGCCAATGGCACCACTTCGGTTGTCACTACCACAGGTGGTTCACCTGAGCTTGTCGATGATGGCAAGACCGGTTTCATCGTACCGACCAATGATGCCAAGGCGCTAGCTGAAGCCATGAGCAAGTTAATTAACGATAGAGAGAAAATTGCCTCTTTCAGCCAGGCCGCAAAGGAGAAACTCGATAACGAGTTTAATGCACAGCAGACCGTCAAGAAACACCTGGCGTTTTTCCGTGCCCTAGAAACAAACAGCCTATAAGGCTTCGCTAGACAAATATGACTATCTATATTTGCTCAACAGTTCGGCACTTGCTATTCAGCTTGCTCAAAGCAACCAATGAGCAAGCTGAACCAAGCCATATTGTTTTCTTCTACGACTATCAAGATATTGATCCGTCGAGCTTTGACACGTCTGTACTACCAGGACACATCACTATTAGTTTGTTGAGCCGACGATCATTAAGTAAACAACTTAATCAAACTTGGAAAGGGAGAGTTTATCGCTTTCTTGCAATGCGAGGGGCTATTCTCCCTTCAAACTTCAAGGCAGGTTTCACAGAATTATTAAGCCAAAATGGGCAGGCATTGGCCAATGCATTAAACCATGCTGATTTCAAGCTTTTCGTCTTTAACGAACATAATAAAATGTCTCGCCTTTTTCGCTTGCTAAAACCAGAGTATCAAATGATAGAGGACGGCACTGCTAACTACTATCGTATAACATTAAATAAATCCAAGTGGCTTTTCCGTCTGCTGCTGGGTAAGACACCCACCTATTACATTTATGGTGAAAGCAAGCGCTGCAAAGCAATTTATGCAATTGCTCCGAACGCTATTCCCGAAGAAATCCGTTCAAAGGCCAAACCAATGGATTTCATCGCGAAATCGAGCAACATATTTTTTCTTAACCGTTTTTTCGGCTACCAGCCGCAACAGAGCAAAGAGGACAATACCTTTATCATCGCCACGCAGCCTGTGTTCCATAAGCCCGTGCTCGATGACGATTATCACTTTGAAATATATGGTGAAGTTATAGCTCAACTGCAAAAAATCGGAGCAAACTGTGTCATAAAAACACACCCAGCAGAGGATCCAGAAAGTTACCGCAGCAGGTACCCCGATGTACAACTGGCTCCTTCCAAGCTCCCTCTAGAGCTGCTGCTTTTAAGCTACCCAAAACAAGTCCAGATCTTATCAATCTGCTCTTCGGCAGGTATGGGCTTTGAGCAGCTATGTAATAAAATAGACCTAATTGAGACAAATAAGATCGGCGAATCACTGCAGACAATGCAATCATGGAAAAAGGCCCCGAAAAGGTTACATTTGCTAATCAAAGAAAAAATCGAGCCGCATACCAAATAACCGTTGTCAGGCAAATAGCAAAAAGCAATAGACACTTATTAGCTATTGCTTCTTGCTCCAAGAGGAGTGTGAACTATTTATTCACTCTAGTGTATTAATCACTCCTTTCCCGCTCCAGCAACCACAGACCAACATACTTGTTAAAGTTTACCTGAGCATAAGTCATGGCAACGATAAATCCGACGCTCCCATCCAAGAAACCTCGGCGGATCACGTAGATCAGGAAGAATGTCCAAATAGCCCGCAATAAAGCCAGAAACAATCCATATGACTTCTTGCCTTTTCGATGGTACTTCTGCGAGCCAAGCCAAGCATACTTAGCCGCCTTATCCAAGCCATGACCGTAATCACGGTGAGTATAGTGAAGAAGCAGCCCTTTCATCACTCCCTTGCTGCCAGGTGCAGGAACAACAGTCTCATGCACCTCATCAAGGGTGAATTTCGCCCCCTCACGTTTAAACAAGCGAAGCACAGAGCGAGCACTGCGGCCGTACTTAAGAGTCTTTCCATATAGGGTAACTCCCCACGGCAGGCGATAGGCCGTATGCTCAATAACATCTTGCTCTAGCAAGGCAACCAATGCCTGCTGCATCTCATTATCAAGCGCTTCGTCAGCATCGATGGATAACACCCAGTCACTGCTGGCTTTATCCAATGCACGCTGCTTCTGCTTACCGAACCCGGGCCAGTCGGTCACGGTAACATTATCGGTATAACGACGGCAGATATCGACCGTTTCATCAGTCGAGCCACTATCAAGTACAATGATTTCATCCGCGATCTTGGCAACAGAACGCAAGCAACCATCAATTCGATCGGCTTCATTTTTGGTGATCACAATCACTGAGAGTGAGTGCTTTCTCATACGATAACCTTCTATTCCTCAATGCGCCGCACTTTGACAGCGCGGATCCTACAATTTCCAATAGCCCAACTTCTTTCGCATTTTAAATTGACGCACTAGGTTCAGCGGCTTTGGTTTCAACCCAGCTCGGCCACCTTCTACCAACAGGTTGGTTGCCTCCAATACCCGCAAACTCGATTGGCCATCCATATACGGGTGAATCGTCTGGCAGTATTGTTCGATGTGCGCCATCAAACCCGATGGCCGCTGGAGTGCCTGATCCAAAGCCGACTCAACCTGCTCAACCTCGGTTACGTTGAGCAAATGGCTAGCCGGCGCCTGGTTTCGGAATGTCACTACCGGTTTGCGCTGTAGCAAAAACATCAACAATATCGAAGAGGTATCGCAGAGCATCACATCAGCAGCCTGCAATAATGGCAACACATTATCTGTCTCGACAAATTGCAAATTTTTACTTTGTAATTGCTTATACTGCTCAACAATAGCCGGATCCATTTTCGGGTGGAACTGGATCAGCCAGCGCCATTTTCCAGTGGCAGCCAACGCTTTTATTTTATCGTAAAGGATAGGTGCACAGGTCAGATTACGGGAAAACGTCGAGCACATCAGTACTGTAGGTCGCTTATCTTGCGGTGCGCAGTAAGAGTTATCGGGAATCGGCGTAAACAAGGGGTCCAATGCAGGCCAGCCGGTTTGAGTAACACGGAAGAAGCCGTGCTCTTTCGCAAGTAGCTCAAACCTTTCGGTGGTATCAGGTCCTTGGGTGCAATACAGATCAAAGCAGCCGCGGATTTCAAAATGGTCTTCACGACCACGGCGGTTCAGTTTCCCAGCATTAAAACCATGGAAAACCCCCACTTTTACGCCAGGGATAAAACTAGGCACGACATTACCGGGAACAAAAACCGCGTCTGGCCGCCACTTCTTTACCGCGTCCACAGAAGTCAGCAGTGTTTCATCACCCTTGATATAGCCTGGATCTGCTTCACAACCTTCAATAAACCAGCATACCTCACCACCCTGCTCACGGATCGCAGCTTGCAGCGGGCGCAACATGGCATAAGAATAGTTCTGGGCAACATACATCAAATAGCGTTTGCACGGCTGGCTCACGGCTCCACCCTCAGCGTCAATTTACAAAATTTAGACTGCATTCTATCGCAATCATGCAAAAAAATGGGAAATTTCCCAGCCTGTTATCAGTCATAGATACCGTTATAATATGCCAATAACCCAAGTTCATAAGCTATCGTATGTTTATCCGAGCCCTGTATACCGTACTACTGGCAGCTTCATCTCCCTTACTGTTATTCGGCCTCTACCGCCGCCGACCCAACAAACCGGCTTTCGGCCCGCGCTGGAAAGAGCATTTCGGTGTCACACCACCGCTTGCTGGCTCCCCTAAAGCCCAGCCTATCTGGATCCATGCGGTGTCTGTAGGCGAGTCGATTGCCGCCGTGCCGGTGATCAAGGCCATCAAGGCGGAAAACCCCGGACAGGCGATTGTCGTCACCACCACGACCAGCACTGGGGCAGAGCAAATCAGTAAGCTGGGCGATTTGGTCGAACACCGCTACATGCCGATTGACTTCGCCTGGTGCGTGCGGGGATTCCTCAAAACCATCAACCCTTCGGCCATGCTGATCATGGAAACCGAGCTCTGGCCCAACACCCTGGCTACTGTCCACCAGGCCAGCGTGCCGGTGATCGTGATGAACGCCCGCCTGTCGCAGCGCTCTGCCCGGCGTTATGCCAAGTTCCAGCCCGTCTTCAATACCATCGCTGCCAATCTTGACCACCTATTATGCCTGCACCAAGACGATGCCGACCGCTTTGCCCACTTGGGGATACCGGCAGACCGCCTCAGCGTCACCGGCTCGGTCAAATTCGATATCCAGATAGAGCCTGCGCTGATTGAACAATCCCAGCAATTACGCCAAGAGTTAGGAGAAACGCGCCCGGTATGGATTGCCGCCAGCACCCACAAGGGGGAAGACGAGCAAATCCTTATGGCTTTCAAAGCCGTCAAACAACAGCACCCCGAATGCCTACTGATATTGGTCCCGCGCCACCCTGAGCGTTTCGACAGTGTCGCCGAACTGTGCCTGTCGCAGCAACTGAGCTGCGTCCGCCGTACGTCTGGCCAAGATGTTGGCAGCAACACCGATGTGTACCTGGCCGATACCATGGGAGAGATGCTCTTGCTGATGGGGGCGGCAGATGTGACCGTGATGTGCGGCAGCCTGATCGGCGACAAGGTCGGCGGCCACAACATGCTTGAGCCCGCTGCCCTGGCCAAACCGGTGCTGACCGGGCCGAGTTATTACAATTTTACCGACATCACCCAACAGCTCGAAGCCGCCGGGGCACTGGAGATCTGCAGTGATGGCGGGGAAATAGGCGAGCGCCTCAGCGCATTACTGTCCGATTCTGCACTATGCCAGCGTATGGGCCAGGCTGGCGCTGAGGTGGTGAAGCAAAACCAAGGCGCGGTCGCAAAAACGCTGGCGGTAGTCGACCAGCAACTATCAGCCAAGCGCTAGCCAAATGCTTGGTAACCCCCCAATAGCCACTCCCAGCATTGCGGGGTGAACTTGATACCCCGCTTGCCCTGCTCTTTGATAAAAGAGCGGTGCAGGCGGGACAAATTATCCTGCTTCCAGCCCTCGCCTTCTTTCTCATAGCACTTGTCAAAATCGATCAGCCAGATCTGCTGCTGGCTATCTAGCAATATGTTGTGGCTGTTGAGATCGGTATGGCAAACCTGCAAGTCGTGCATTTGCCTGACCATCCCCCCTATCGCCTGCCAGTTCTCTTGCGGTAAGGGAGCCTTTTCCAGCAGGGCGACGAGATCCTTGGCATTAGGGACTTTCTCCACCAGGAGATCTGCACGGTAGGTCAATCCCTGCTTGATCGCACGGGCAGCAACCGGACGAGGCACCCTCACCCCGCCACTGGCCAGCTTATCCAGCAGCCTAAACTCCTCGACCGAGCGGGTTTTGTCCCACCCCGTGAACCAATAGGCATCTTCAACCAGCTTGCCAAACAGCCCACCGCGGCGGTAGTGGCGCAGTGCCATCTCGAGATGGGTCCCTTTGACAAACCAGGTCGTCCCCCGCCCCTGGGCCGAGCCAATCACCAAATCCTGCTGCTGCCAAAAGGACGGGTCGAAGCACTGTTGCGGGTCTTCCGCCAGTAAATCCGGGGCAAACCAGATCCGCTGGTTGCGGCTTGCTAATTCTTGCACGCTTAATCTCCAAGCTTGAGGGACAGAGTATTTTACAATCACTTACCTGAACTGCATAATTTCATCTCTGATTGATTAACAGGACTTTGTCATGGCGTTATTTACCGCCCCGCCACGCTCAATTTGCATTCTCAGACTATCTGCCATCGGCGATGTCTGCCACGCTATCTCTGTCGTGCAGGCTATACAAGCCCACTGGCCCTCTACCGAGATCACTTGGGTGAGCGGGAAAATCGAAGCCCAGCTGATCGGCGACCTGCCCGGTATCAAGGTAGTGGTCTTTGATAAGAAAGCGGGATGGGCCGGGATGAAGGCCGTATGGCAAGCGCTCAAAGGCCAGAAATTCGATGCCCTGCTCCATATGCAGGCAGCGCTCCGTGCCAGCGCCCTGTCCGTTGGGATCAAAGCAAGATACCGTATCGGTTTTAGCAAAAACCGCACCAAAGAAGGCCAGTGGCTGTTCACCAACCGCCACCTGCCTAATACTGACAGCGTCCATGTGCTGGATAACTTTGCCGACTTCGCCCGCTATCTCGGCGTCCCTTTCGATGCCCCGCACTGGAACATTCCGCTGAGCGACGATGACCAAGCCTTTGCCCAGCAACAAACCAATGGCAAGCCAACCCTTATCATCTCGCCAGCCGCGAGCAAGGACGAGCGCAATTGGCTGACCGAGCGTTACAGCCAGCTTGCCGACTATGCCTCGGAGAAAGGGATGCAGGTGATCCTGTGTGGCTCGCCGGCCCCGCGCGAGGTCGCTCTGGGCGAAGCCATCAGCCAGCATTGCCAGCATGCTCCTGTGAACCTGATCGGCAAAACCAGCCTCAAGCAGCTCACTGCACTGCTTGGCGCCGCCGACGTGGTAGTGGCACCTGATACTGGCCCGGCCCACTTGGCTACTACCCAGGGGACACCGGTTATTGGCCTGTATGCCCACAGCAACCCAAAGCGAACCGGCCCCTACAACAGCCTAGCCTATGTCGCCAGCGCCTACGAGCAACATGCCGAGCAGCAGCACGGCAAGCCAGTGGCGGAATTGCCATGGGGCACCCGGGTCAAGGGTGACACCCTGATGCAAGACATCCAGCTTGATGATGTCACGGCTATTTTGGACCAACTGATTTCCTAATTTGATTTTTACTGACTGGTATAGACTATGACAACCCGCGTTATTTACCCCGGCACTTTTGATCCTATCACCAATGGTCATCTCGATTTGATCGAACGCGCGGCAGCCATGTTTGACCATGTGGTGGTCGGCATTGCCTATAGCCCGAGCAAGAAACCATTATTTGATCTAAAGGAGCGTGTTGATTTGGCGCAGCAAATCACCCAGCACTTGCCCAACGTCGATATTGTCGGCTTCTCAGGATTACTGGTTGATTTTGCCAAAGAGTACCAAGCCAATGTGCTAGTACGTGGCCTGCGCGCGGTCTCGGATTTCGAGTACGAGTTCCAGTTGGCCAACATGAACCGCCGCTTGATGCCAGAGCTGGAGACCGTCTTCCTGACCCCAGCCGAAGAAAACTCTTTCATCTCTTCCACCATCGTCAAGGAAGTCGCACTGCACAAAGGCGATGTCAGCCAGTTCGTCGACCCGGTGATCTGCAAGGCGCTGCTAGAAAAGCTCGGTAAGAAATAACACCGGCAGGCAAAGACAAAAAAGGAGGCCGCAGCCTGTCTCTTGATCACATCTCATCAGAGGTAAAGGATTGGGCTATAAGGTATCCTTCTTGAATTGCTGCTAATTTATACCAGCCTCGCCATAGGGCGGCCCAACCGGGCCGCCCTGTTCGCTTACTGTCATACCATCCGCCTAGCCTTGCTAATGTAACTCGAGCCCATTTCAGATCTGGAGCTGTTGTTGGTAAGGGCTTATTTTCTTGTTTGACCCATAATAATTTCCAGCATATTCCGGGTAGAACAGACTCACAGCTACTGGTTTCTTGTCCGCGGCTTTCTGCTCTAAGTTGTAACAAGCGGATAGCGATAAACGCTTGAATGACGGCAACTCTCTCCAGGTTGTCCTTTGATTGAAGTTGCAGTGCTTCGACATCGGTTCCATCACTTTTCCACGCCTTGTGGAACTCTTCAACCAACCAGCGCTGTTCGTAGTAACTGATTATCTCCTGGGCTTTCGCTAACGTTGTCACTGGCTCTGAAGTCAGTAAGTGCCACTCCAATTTTTCGTTGTTGTCACCTCGCTCTTTACAACCAACATAATACAGAGAAAGTGACTTGCCACACTTATTGGCTGGAACCTTAATCGTAATAGGAGCAAAGCATACATCTAATGTTGCTTTACGCGCTTTGCGACCACCCCGTTGAGCAATATGGACAGTTCGTTGTCCCGATGGGGATAACTCCTTTGCATAATCATGGAGCTTATAACCACTTTCCTCAATGCAGCGACTATAGGTCGAGCGCACAACAAAACGCTGCTGGTTGGTCAGCTTGTAATGTAAGTATTCGTAGATGTCTGACTCCCTATCACACACTGAAATGACTCGGGCTTGGAGTTGACCTAAACGTTCAGACATTGCGGTTGATGCCTGTTGCCACTTGAAGGTCTCCTTCTCTTCATACGGTCGCTTGGCGAACTTATGTCCCCGGCCTCGAGTCGCAATATCCCTCGTCCACCGCTGTTGTTCGATTAGCCCCACAACCTTTTGCTCGCGTGGTGCAAACAACAGAACAGAGTGAGCTAGCATCCCCCGGGTTCGATTTCCCGAGTTCACGTGACCAAGTTCATCGGAGAGGCTTTTATGCGTGTAGGTTAGAGCGGTGGAGTCTTCAAGGGCAAGTAATAAGTCATGCGCTTCAGCCTCGTTAGTTGTTGCCACAAAACCGGCTTCAGCTATCGCATTGGCTTCAACATCAGGGTTACGGATGAGGCGATATGCCCCTTCAATAGAGGCGGGATTAGGGCAGGCTTGCACAATAGACACTCCAACATTAGATGCCATATCACTGGCTAATTGGACTAGTCGTTGTGTACGTCTAGAGTCGCCAAGCTTGGCATGCGAAAAGGTTTGTTGAGCCCATTCTAAAGTAGAATTCCCTATCATGATGATGACCTTTACTCATATTGTGTAAGATCGGATCGCAATAAAGAAAAAGAGTTCAAAAAAAGCCCCCGCCATGAGGCGGGGGACTTGTGTATAAGAGACAGGCCGCAGCCTCCTTTTTGTTACTCAGGCTGCCCAAAGGCAGCAATTAGCTTCAGCGTTGGTAATACTCACGGTACCAGTCAACAAAGGCTTTCACGCCTTCTTTCACCTTCACTTCCGGCTTGTAGCCCGTGGCTTCAAACAGATCTTTAGTATCCGCGTATGTGGCGTAGACATCGCCCGGCTGCATCGGCATGAAATTTTTCTTCGCTTCAATACCCAGAGCTTCTTCCAGTGCCTCGATGAAGTCCATCAATTTGACCGGGCTGCCATGGCCAATGTTGTACACATTGTAAGGGGCCGAGCTGGTGGCTGGGGTACCGGCTTCTACTGTCCAATCCGGCGTCTTGGCTGGGATCACATCCTGGATACGGATGATCCCCTCGACAATATCATCGATATAGGTAAAGTCTCGGCGCATGTCACCATTGTTGTACACATCGATTTCACGCCCTTCAATAATGGCATTGGTGAACTTGAACAGCGCCATATCCGGGCGTCCCCAAGGGCCGTATACGGTAAAGAAACGCAGGCCCGTTGTCGGGACACCGTACAAGTGCGAATAGGTATGCGCCATCAGCTCATTCGACTTCTTGGTCGCTGCATACAGGGATATTGGGTGGTCGACACTATCGGCGGTATCGAACGGCATCTTTTGGTTAAGGCCATAGACCGAGCTGGAAGAGGCATATACCAAGTGCTCAATATTATGGTGGCGGCAGCCTTCAAGGATGGTCAGGTGACCGACCAGGTTGCTGTCTGCGTAAGCCAGCGGGTTGTCGATCGAGTAGCGGACACCGGCCTGTGCCGCAAGGTGGATCACACGGTCAAACTGCTGTTCGGCGAACAAGTTGGCAATACCGTCGCGGTCAGCCAGATCTAGCGCAGTAAAAGTAAAGTGCGGGTGGGCAATCCTCGCCAAGCGCGCTTCTTTCAGTGACACCTCGTAATAGTCATTGAGATTATCAATCCCGACCACCTCGTGTCCCATGGCACACAGCCGCTCCACCACGGCACTCCCGATAAAGCCGGCTGCGCCGGTAACCAAATACTTCTTCATCTGCATAGACCTTACAAAATGTATTCGTTATCCATACTTAGTATAACGATGCGTGGCAGGATCATAGCACCCGCGTGCTAACGACGGTAGCACTGCAAAGCAAAAGCCTGGTCAATAATACTGACACCGAGGTTCAGCCTGGCTGAATCGGCCAGGGCAAGCACAGCCCCTATTTTTGGCAACCACTGCAGTAGACCGTCGCCCGCTGTCCGATCTTCACCTCGCTAAGCGGCTTGTCGCAACGCGGGCAAGGCTCTCCGCCTTTGCCGTAAACCTGGAGCTCCTGGGCAAAGTACCCCGGCTTGCCGTCAGCATTTTTGAAGTCTTTCAGGGTCGTGCCGCCCTGCTTGATAGCGAAGGCCAACACCGACTTGATTTCGTCAACCAACAGCGCAAGGCGCGGGCCGGAAATTTTGCCGGCTTCCCGCTTGGGGTGGATCCCCGCGGCAAACAAGGACTCATTGGCGTAAATATTACCGACCCCGACCACCACGTGGTTATCCATAATAAACTGCTTCACCGCCGTGCGTTTGCCTTTGGCTTTTTCCTTCAGGTAATCCGCGGTAAACACCTCGCTGAGCGGTTCAGGGCCAAGCTTGGCCAGTACGGGATGCTCACCGTCATCGGCCTGCCACAGCCAGGCGCCAAAGCGACGGGGATCGTTGTAGCGCAGCACTTCGCCGCTCGACAGGCACAAGTCGACATGGTCGTGTTTTTCCGGCGGGATCCCCGCTGGCAGAACCCGCAGGCTGCCGGACATCCCCAGGTGAACGATGGCATAACCGGCATCAGTTTCGAGCATCAAGTATTTCGCCCGGCGGGATACCCGGCGGATCACCTGTCCTTCGATCTGGCTGATCTCCTCCGGTACCGGCCAGCGCAGTTTGGGGTTGCGGACAATAATTTCCGTCACCGTCTGGTTGGTGACATGGGGGGCGATCCCCATCCGGCTGACTTCAACTTCAGGTAATTCAGGCATGGCTTTCTCAATAATTGTTCGAGTTATTGACCCACTATAACACTGGCGGGAACAAATAGGCTTCTGCCACAGATACCGCGAGCCACTCCCCCTGCCAGTTGTTCATCAGCCAGAACTGCGGCTGCTGGTAGACGGTTACCCTGATCGGCTCTTCTATATCTGCCAGCCATATTTCGACACTGCTCGGTGGCGGCAAGGTCGGCTTGAGCTTGCCGACCATCTCATCGCTGACGGCAGTACCAGCCAGCGACTGCCAATGGCTAACCAGCTGCTCAGCTGGCAGTGCGACCCTTGGCCTAGCCCGCCAGCTGTTATCCTCGAGATTGAGGCTGGTGAGAGGTAAATGCAACTGCTCGATAGCTGACTGAGCTGGCAACAATGCGGTCATCCCTGCTTGGGGTTGGATTTGGGCCCCGCCCTCACCGCCAAAGCGCTGTTTGACCAGCTCGGGTAGCTGGATCACAGCGATGAAGCAGATCACGGCGATGATAATCACATTGTTCCAGCCACGGCGAGATAGCCTCATCGCAACACTCCTTGAAAGTCCGGAAAAGTATGAATGAACAAACTATACCGCCTAGGACGCAATAATGCAGGGATATTGAAGCAGGAAATCAGCGGGAAAAGCGGGTTTCGGAACCGGGAGGCGAATTTCAGGTATAAAAAAACCCAGTTAGAAAACTGGGTTTTTATCAAAAAAGCGAATAACCAATTACTTGATTTTAGCTTCTTTGTACATAACGTGCTTGCGAACTACAGGATCAAATTTCTTGATCTCGAATTTGCCTGGCATGTTACGTTTGTTTTTGTCGGTAGTGTAGAAGTGGCCTGTACCAGCAGATGATACTAGACGGATCTTCTCACGAATGCCTTTAGCCATTGTTCAAATCCTCTTAAACGTTCTCGCCGCGAGCACGCATATCAGTAAGAACGGCGTCGATACCTTTCTTATCAATGATACGCATACCTTTCGCAGAAAGGCGTAGTTTAACGAAGCGTTTTTCGCTTTCTACCCAGAAACGATGAGTTTGCAGGTTCGGCAGAAAACGACGCTTGGTGGCATTACGTGCGTGTGAACGGTTGTTACCCGTTACAGGACGCTTACCAGTTACTTGGCATACTCGGGACATTACTGTCTTCTCCAAATCGTTTCAGCTCGATATCTACCGTGGCTATTTCAATGTGAAAAACAATTCTCACATACAACCACAGCTATCAAAGGTCGCGCATTATACTAAGTCAAAACCAGTTGCTCAAGTCCCGAGCAGTCCTTTCTCAACTTTTTAAGCAAAAAATGACCATTTTATAGCCATCCTCGCTCTG
Source organism: Photobacterium sp. ABD4_091 (assembly GCF_056160145.1). NCBI lineage: Bacteria > Pseudomonadati > Pseudomonadota > Gammaproteobacteria > Vibrionales > Vibrionaceae > Photobacterium > Photobacterium sp. ABD4_091. The sequence continues at coordinate 1,448,568 of NZ_JBSWWQ010000001.1, forward strand.
CAAAAGAAGTGATTTCTCCGTCACCGACAACAAAGTGATCCAGAACCCGAATATCCACCAACGCCAATGCATCACTGATGCGGCGGGTTATTCGGCGATCTGCCTGACTTGGCTCTGCCACGCCTGACGGGTGATTATGCGCTAAAATGAGCGCGGCTGCATTAAGTTCTAGCGATCTTTTTACAACTTCCCTCGGATAAACGCTCGCAGCATCGATGGTTCCCTCGAAAAGCACCTCGCCGCAGAGCACCCTGTGCTGGTTGTCGAGAAACAAAATATAAAACGCTTCGCGCTGGCGGTCGCGCAGTACATGGGTGAGATAACGTCTTGTATGGGCAGGGCTTGTCAGCGCATCCTCCTTCTTGAGTGTTTCCTCGAGATGGCGCTGGTTCATCTCCAGTACCGCTTGCAGCTGAGCATATTTAGCCGGCCCCAAGCCCTTGTACTGGCAGAACGTCGCCCTGTCCGCCGCCAGCAGCGCCCGCAGCGAACCAAACTGTTCCAATAGCTCTGCCGCCAGCTCTATCGCATTCATCCCGGCGATGCCGGTACGCAAAAAAATAGCCAACAGTTCGGCATCCGAGAGCGCACCCGGGCCACGGTCCAGCAGTTTTTCCCTCGGTCTGGACTGCTCAGGCAACAACTTTAGCGACATATCATTTCCTCCTGAGGCCAAACTAGGCCGCTTGCCGTCCGTTTGCCAAAGCTAGCCCCCGTTCTCCTGCCCTTACCACAAAACATCCCGGCATGGCTGTTGCACCCAACAGGGAAATGCCAACCCGCTCGCATTGTGCCACTGCCTATTGCCCTTTGGCCCCCAGCTAAATTTTGATCCTGGGCAAGGAAGCCGGCTTTTTTTGGTGGCTGGCATTTTTTGGTGGTAAGGTGTGGCGCATTAACATTCCGGATATCGAGAGCAGGCAATAAGATGCAAACTTTGGCAGGAAAAAAAATACTCCTTGGGATCAGCGGCGGCATCGCGGCATACAAATGTGCAGAGCTAACGCGCCGGCTGATTGAGCGCGGTGCCCAAGTACAAGTCGTTATGACCAAGGCCGCCAAGGAGTTCATTACCCCACTGACCATGCAGGCGGTATCCGGCAGGCCGGTCTCCGACAGCTTGCTCGACCCCGCAGCAGAAGCCTCAATGGGCCACATTGAGCTCGCCAAATGGGCTGACTTGGTGCTTTTGGCACCGGCAACCGCCGACTTGATTGCCCGCATGGCCGCAGGCATGGGCAATGATCTTCTGACCACCCTTTGCCTGGCGACAGACGCACCAGTTGCTGTTGCGCCTGCGATGAACCAGCAGATGTACCGCCATGTGGCGACCCAGGAAAACATTGCCACCCTTGCCCGCCGCGGTTGCCATATCTGGGGCCCGGCCAGCGGCGAGCAGGCTTGTGGCGACGTTGGCCCGGGCCGGATGCTCGAGCCAATGCAGTTGGTCCATATGGCTGAAGATTTCTTCAAGCCAGCCGATCTGGAGGGCCTCAAGCTGACCATTACCGCTGGGCCAACCCGCGAGGCGATCGACCCGGTGCGCTACCTGACCAACCACAGCTCCGGCAAGATGGGCTATGCCATTGCCGAAGCGGCTGCCAAGCGCGGCGCGACGGTCACCTTGATCAGCGGCCCGACCAACCTAGCCACCCCGGCAGGCGTCGAGCGCATCGACATCAGCAGCGCCGAGCAAATGCACCAGGCGGCGATGGAGCATGCCACGACGAGTGATATTTTCATCGGCTGTGCCGCTGTCGCCGACTTCCGCCCGGCAGACGTTAGCGATCAGAAAATGAAGAAGAAAGACGGTGAAGATGACATGGTGATCCGCTTGGTGAAAAACCCAGACATTATCGCCAGTGTCGCAGCGCTTGATGACCAGCGCCCCTTCACCGTCGGCTTTGCCGCCGAGACCCAGGATGTCGAGCAGTACGCCCGAGGCAAGCTGGCGCGCAAGCACCTCGACCTGATTTGTGCCAATGATGTCTCAAACGAAGGGCAAGGTTTCAACAGCGACCAAAACGCCCTGCACCTATTCTGGCCGCAAGGCGACAAAGCCTTGCCTTTGACCACCAAGGCCGAGCTGGGCGCACAGCTGGTCAGCGAAATCGTCTCGCTATACAAAGCCGGGAAATAGGTTTTCTCCCCCGCAGCTGCTGATGAATTAACCGAATAAGATCAAATATAAAGCCCAATACTTCAGGTTGGGCTTTTTTTGTCGATAAAGAGATCAGTATCGGCGGGCAGTGCTTTTCACGGCAGGTTTACGCCGCTAAGATAGGCGGGTTTCATCCTGTCCATTGACAGTCTTATTTTGAAAAGGAACGGTTATTCATGGCTGGCAACAAGAAAAACAACCGCCGCGAAGAAATTTTGCAAGCGCTGGCGCAAATGCTGGAATCTGCCCAAGGCAGCCAACGTATTACTACCGCAAAGCTGGCCGCCCAGGTTGGTGTCTCGGAAGCCGCCCTCTACCGCCACTTCCCAAGCAAGGCGAGAATGTTCGAGGGGCTAATCGAGTTTATCGAAGACGCCATCACCACCCGGATCAACCGCATCCTTGATGACGAGAAGGACACCCTGCAACGCCTGCGCATGGTGCTGCAGCTGATCCTCGGCTTCGCCGAGCGCAACCCTGGCCTGACCCGCATCATGACCGGCCACGCGCTGATGTTTGAACAAGACCGCCTCCAGGCCCGTATCAACCAGCTGTTCGAGCGCATCGAAACCCAGCTGCGACAGATCCTGCGCGAGCGTAAGCTGCGAGAAGGCAAGGGCTTCCCGGTTGACGAGTCTATCCTTGCCGCCCAGCTGCTGGGTCAGGTGGAAGGCAGCCTGAACCGCTTTGTCCGCTCGAACTTCAAGTACAAACCGACCGCCAACTTCGACGACTACTGGCACCTGCTGAGCGCAGAGCTAGGTTAAGAGCGGAAACGAGATCCTAGTTCCTGGTTCCTGGTTCCTGATTCCTAGAAATAGCGAACATAAAAAAGCGAGAGGTGAAAACCTCTCGCTTTTTTATCTGCAGCTATGGGTTCTGCTTTTCCTAGGCCCCGCTCTTCCTAGATGTATGGACTCCCTCTCCCTGAGGAGTTACGGTCTTAATCCGACGAAAGATTAGCCAAAAGGAGTCCATACATGAACGACCTTAATACATTGGCCATCGACTTAGCAAAGAATGTTTTCCAAGTTTGCAAGCGAAGCCCGCAAGGCAAAGTCTTCTTTAATCGGGAAATGACCCGGACAAAGCTTAAGGAGCTTCTTGCTAAAGAGAAAGGGGCTTTAGTCGCAATGGAAGCCTGCTGTAGTTCCCATTATTGGGCGAGGTATGCTGTTGAGCTTGGGCATGAAGTGAAAGTCATTAATGCCAGGGCTGTTAAAGCTTTCCAAATCAAGCAGAAAACAGACAAGAATGATGCATTGGCAATAGCTGTTGCAGCTACTCAGGAGCATATCCCTAATATCCGTGTCCAATCGGCCGATGAACAGGCACTGCAATCCTTAGAGCGAGCCCGCCAATTAGCAACCTCCCATCAAATTGCACAAAGTAATCAAATTCGAGGGCTATTAGCCGAGTTTGGTATCGTCGTTCCAAAAGGGCTCAAAAGCTTGAGAGAGCAAATACCCTATATCCTTGAAGATGGGGATAACCGGTTACCTGGTAGTTTTAGGGAAATGTTACACCGGTTATGGGAGCACTTCCTTGCCCAGATTGAGCATACCGAATCCTTAGAAAAGCAGCTTGAAGCAGCGGTAAAATCGAACGATGTTTGCCAGAAGCTGATGAAGTTGGAAGGCGTCGGGCCGATAAGTGCGATAGGTTTGGCAGTAAAACTAGGACGAGGGGAGAACTTTGCAAACGGCAGGCAGGCTTCTGCCAATATAGGTCTCACTCCGAAGCAACATAGTTCTGGTGGCCAAGAACGGATAGGTAATATCTCAAAGTACAGTGCAGACAAGCGACTTCGTTCAACACTTTTTCAAGGAGCGCTTTCAGTCATTACTCAGATAATGAAACGCCCAGCAAGAACGCATAAAGAGCAATGGCTCCAAGCATTAGTCATGAGAAGGGGGCAGAAGATAGCTGCTGTAGCCCTCGCCAATAAGACAGTGCGTACAGCGTATGCGATATTAAAAAATGACTCAGTGTACCAGCCTGTTGGATTGGCTTAGTACACTGGTCATAATCAACAAAGAGCGATGTAAAACAGGTAAGACCGACCAGTAAAAGCTAGATGGTTCCTGAGGTGCTTAGATACCGCTTTCTAGGGTTAGCTTACTGGTGCGACTACATTTTAGGGCGGGGTAGCTCCCCAAAGAAGCCCGTATATAAGTGCGCATCTATACCTTGTTTTGATTTTGTTCCTTTGTTGATTTCTCAAGGGAGTCCATATAAGGAACTAGGATCTAGGTTCTAAAACCTTATACCCCGTATTCTGCACGGTACGCTTTCACCGCTTCCAGGTGCTGCTCCATACCGTCCTGCTCTGCTAGGTAATTCACCACATCGCCCAATGACACGATAGAGATCACCGCACAGCCGAAGTCACGCTCGACTTCCTGAATAGCAGACAGCTCGCCCTTGCCTTTTTCCTGGCGGTCGATGGCCACCAATACACCAGCCAGGTCAGCACCGTTAGCCTTGATGATTTCCATCGACTCACGGATGGCCGTACCGGCAGTGATCACATCATCAACCAGCATGATGCGGCCTTCCAGTGCGCTACCTACCAGGTTGCCGCCTTCACCGTGGGCTTTGGCTTCCTTGCGGTTGAAACAGTATGGGGTGTCCACATCATGGTGATCCGCCAGTGCCACCGCTGTTGTCGTCGCGATTGGGATCCCCTTGTACGCAGGGCCGAACAACACATCGTACTCGATACCGGCATCAACCAAAGCCTCAGCGTAGAAACGGCCTAGGCGTGCAAGGTCACGACCAGTATTGAACAAACCCGCGTTGAAGAAGTACGGGCTCTTGCGGCCAGATTTCAGTGTGAACTCACCAAACTTCAGTACCCCTTTCTCCAAGGCAAATTCGATGAACTGACGCTGATATGCTTTCATGGTTTCTCCTTACTAGATGCAACTTGTGATTACACGATTTAAATCTAAGGCCTAGACTGCATTGCCAGGCAACACGAAACCCAGGCCAAAAAAAAGCGGCTCCAATAGGAACCGCTTTAAAAAACTAACTTTCCAGCGCTTGCTTCTGAACGCTAACAATATCGGCAATGCCGTCTTTCGCCAGAGCCAGCATCGCCAGCAATTCTTCGTGGCTAAAGGCTTCGCCTTCTGCCGTGCCCTGGATTTCGATCATCTTACCTTCTTCGGTCATAACCACATTCATGTCCGTTTCCGCTGCCGAGTCTTCAACATACTCCAGATCACAAATGGCTTCACCATTGTAGATACCGACCGACACTGCCGCGACCATGCCTTTCAGCGGGCTGGCCTTGAGCATGCCTTTCTCCAGCATGTAGTTAATAGCATCAACCAGGGCAACCATCGCACCGGTAATAGACGCAGTGCGGGTACCGCCATCGGCTTGGATAACATCACAGTCAACCGTGATCATCTGCTCGCCTAGCGCTTCTAGGTCAACCGCGGCACGCAGGCTACGGGCGATCAGGCGCTGGATTTCCATGGTGCGGCCACCCTGCTTGCCACCAGCTGCTTCACGGCGGTTGCGCGAGTGGGTCGCACGCGGCAACATGCCATATTCTGCCGTCACCCAACCTTGCCCTTTGCCTTTCAGCCAGCGTGGCACGTTCTCTTCCACACTTGCAGTACAAATTACCTTGGTATCACCAAACTCTACCAATACCGAGCCTTCGGCATGGGCAGTAAAATTGCGGGTAATAGTAATAGGACGAACTTGGTTGTTGCTTCTTCCGCTTGGACGCATCAGTGGCTCCCTCTGGCTGGATGACATTAACCGGCGATTATAGCCACAACCAACCCGTTGTGCACGTGAAACCCAACCAGCACGGTGTTAATGGCACTGACTGCTGGCAGAATCACCAGCTCCCCATCAAGAGGCACTTGCAGATCCAAACCACTTGAAGTTACTTGGGTATATGCTTAAGGCTAAGTATAATCGTGACATCCAGATAACTGCGCACCACTTGCACATCGATGACGGTGGCTTGCCCAAGGCACTCCACCCAAAGCAGTTATCAACCACCACTATTAGAGGCCACTAGCCAATGATTCATAGCATGACCGCCTACGCCCGTCGCGAAGTCAAAGCCGACTGGGGCACAGCCGTTTGGGAAATCCGCTCGGTAAACCAACGCTACCTTGAAACCTACCTGCGTATGCCTGAGCAATTCCGCAGCCTGGAGCCTGTTCTGCGTGAGCGTTTCCGCAAGCGTCTGGCCCGCGGCAAGGTAGAATGCAACCTGCGTTTCGAAGTGAACCCGGCGGCCAATACCGAGCTGAAAATAAATGAAGAGCTGGCCAAACAGGTGATCAATGCTGCCAAGTGGGTCAAAGAAACCTCTGGCGAAGGCAGTGTTGGCCCATTCCAGGTCCTAAACTGGCCGGGTGTGATGGAAGCGCCGGAGCAAGATCTCGATGCCATCAACAAAGATTTGCTCGCTGCATTCGATAGCACGGTTGATGACTTCATTGCCGCCCGCGCCAGCGAAGGCGAAAATATGAAAGCGCTTATCGACCAGCGCCTTGAAGCGATCTCTGTCGAGGCAACCAAGGTTCGCAGCATGATGCCGGAAGTACTGAACTGGCAGCGTGAGCGTATCATGACCCGCCTAGAAGAAGCTAAGGTCGAGCTAGACGCCAACCGCGTCGAGCAGGAGCTGATCATGCTGGCACAAAAGAGCGATGTCGCCGAAGAGCTGGACCGCCTGGACTCTCACGTCAAGGAAACCCAGAAAATCATGAAAAAAGGCGGCGCCTGCGGCCGTCGCTTGGACTTCATGATGCAGGAATTCAACCGCGAGTCGAACACCCTGGCCTCGAAATCGATCAATACCGAGATCACTGCTGCTGCCGTTGAGCTGAAAGTGCTTATCGAGCAGATGCGCGAGCAGATCCAGAATATCGAGTAACCTCCCATTGCGCCCCGGGCAGCGCTAAAGCTCGGGGTGATCATTGCACTGGCATGAAATGATCATAAATTCCAACTAGGCTTAACTTTAACTCGAGCAAAAAGTTGAATTTTCAAGCAACCAGCTAATTTCTTTTGCGCGCGGATCATGATAATCTGCGCGCCCTTCTATCACTGAGTGAAAATAGGCAATGAGCAAAGGTACTCTATACATTGTGTCGGCCCCGAGCGGCGCAGGCAAATCCAGTCTGATTAACGCCCTGTTGGAAACCAACCCGGTCTATGACATGAAAGTATCCGTCTCTCATACGACCCGCGGCATGCGTCCGGGCGAAGAGCACGGTGTTCATTACAATTTCGTTAGCGTAGAAGAGTTCCAAGAACTAGTAGAGCAAGGTGCATTCCTTGAGCACGCTGAAGTTTTCGGCAACTACTACGGCACATCTCGCCCTTGGATCGAGCAGCAACTGAACAAGGGTATCGATGTATTCCTCGATATCGATTGGCAGGGTGCCCGCCAGATCCGCAAGCAGATGCCACAAGCAAAAAGCCTATTTATCCTGCCGCCTTCGAAAGAAGAGCTGGAGCGCCGCCTCAATGCCCGTGGCCAGGACAGCGATGCTGTTATCGCCCGCCGCATGGAGGAAGCCCGTTCAGAAATCTCCCATTACAACGAATACGATTATGTGATCGTTAATGATGATTTCGATGTTGCGCTAATGGATTTCAAAGCCATTATCCGTGCAGAACGATTGAAGCAAGACAAGCAAGCTGCTAAATATAACAGCATGCTCAATGCTCTACTGGCAGAACAGTAAGTATTTTTGTACAATTTTCCATCTTTATTTATATAACCACTGGAGTCCTCCATGGCACGCGTAACCGTTCAAGACGCTGTTGATAAAATTGGCAACCGTTTCGATCTAATCCAAATTGCTTCACGCCGCGCTCGTCAGATGCAAACTGGCGGTAAGGATCCACTGGTTCCAGAAGAAAACGACAAGTACACAGTGATCGCGCTTCGTGAAATCGAAGAAGGCCTGATCACCAAAGATATCCTAGATGCTCGCGAGCGTCAGGAACTTCAAGAGCAAGAAGCAGCAGAGCTAGCAGCTGTTAGCGCTATTGCCGGCGACAACCGTTAATTCAGGGAACCGGGCGAATTGTATCTTTTTGATAGCCTGAAAGAAGTCGCGATCGAATACCTGCCTGAGCCCCAAATAGAGGCACTCAGGCAGGCCTATCTCGTTGCGCGCGATGCCCACGAAGGGCAGACCCGCTCCAGTGGCGAACCTTACATCATCCACCCCATTGCCGTTGCCCGTATCCTGGCCGAAATGCGCCTTGACTACGAAACCTTAATGGCAGCCCTCCTCCACGATGTCATCGAAGATACCGAGGTCACCAAAGACGATCTCGACAGTCGCTTTGGCTCTACCGTGGCTGAGCTGGTAGATGGAGTCTCCAAACTGGACAAGCTGAAGTTCCGCGACCGCAAAGAAGCGCAAGCCGAGAACTTCCGCAAGATGATCATGGCCATGGCCCATGACATCCGCGTTATCCTCATCAAGCTGGCCGACCGCACGCACAATATGCGCACCCTGGGTGCCCTGCGTCCGGACAAGCGCCGCCGTATTGCCCGCGAAACGCTGGAGATATTCTCTCCGCTGGCGCACCGCCTGGGTATCCACAACATCAAAACCGAACTGGAAGAGCTGGGTTTCGAAGCCCTGTATCCAAACCGTTACCGTGTGTTGAAGGAAGTGGTGGCTGCCGCGAGGGGTAACCGTAAAGAAATGATTAACAAGATCCACGCCGAAATTGAGGGCCGCCTCAAAGACGCGGGGATCGAAGGCACGGTACAAGGCCGCGAGAAGAACCTGTACTCCATCTACAACAAGATGAAGAACAAGGAGCAGCGCTTCCACTCGATCATGGACATCTACGCTTTCCGCGTGCTGGTCAAGGATCTGGATACCTGCTACCGCGTTCTGGGACAGGTCCATAACCTGTACAAGCCCCGCCCGAGCCGGATGAAAGACTACATCGCTATCCCGAAGGCCAATGGCTACCAGTCGCTGCATACCTCGCTGGTCGGCCCGCATGGGGTGCCCGTCGAAGTCCAAATCCGTACCGAAGATATGGATCAGATGGCTGACAAAGGGGTTGCGGCCCACTGGGCCTACAAAGATGGCGAAAGCTCAGGCACCACCGCGCAGGTCAAGGCCCAGCGCTGGATGCAGAGCCTGCTTGAGCTGCAGCAGAGCGCCGGTAGCTCGTTCGAGTTCATCGAGAATGTTAAGTCCGATCTGTTCCCAGATGAAATCTATGTCTTCACACCGAAGGGCCGGATTGTCGAGCTCCCTGTCGGTGCTACCGCGGTCGACTTTGCCTATGCCGTACATACCGATGTCGGCAACGCCTGCGTCGGAGCCCGGGTCGAGCGCCAGCCTTATCCGCTGAGCAAGCCGCTGAAAAACGGTCAGACCATTGAGATCATCAGTGCGCCGGGTGCCCGCCCGAACGCGGCATGGCTCAACTACGTGGTGACCTCCCGCGCCCGCACCAAGATCAGACAAGTGCTCAAGACCATGCGTCGCGAAGAGTCGATCACCCTTGGCCGCCGCCTGCTCAACCATGCCCTGGGGGCTATCAACATCGACCAGATCGATGAAGGTAACCTGCAGCAGGTATTGACTGACCTGCGTCTGACCAGCCTCGAAGAACTGCTGGCCGAGATTGGCCTCGGTGAACTGATGAGTGTAGTGATTGCCCGCCGCCTGCTTGGCAGTGCCGATGAACTGACGCCGAAGGAGTCCGACCAGCGCCTGCCTATTCGCGGTGCCGACGGTATTCTTCTGACCTTTGCCAACTGCTGCCACCCTATCCACGGTGACCCAATCATGGCCCATGTCAGCCCGGGTAAAGGCCTGGTTATTCACCGTGAAGAATGTGCCAACATCCGCGGCTACCAAAAAGAGCCGGACAAGTACATGGCGGTAGAATGGAGCGAGGACTTCGAGCAAGAATTCGTCACTTCACTCAAGGTAGACATGCAGAACCACCAGGGTGCACTGGCAGACTTGACCAATACCATTGCCGCTACCGGGTCGAATATCCAGGGGCTGGCAACGGAAGAGAAAGACGGCCGCCTGTATACCATTACCGTGCGCCTGACCACCAAGGGACGTATCCACCTGGCCGATATCATGCGCCGGATCCGGGTAATGCCCAACGTGGTGCGTGTTTCTCGCCAGAAAAACTAAACCGCGCCAGTATCAAACTGGTTCGTCACAGAATACAAAACGCCCGCTCGCGGGCGTTTTCTTTAGGTAACAGAACATGAGCCCAGAACGCTTCCAACGTATCCATGAGGTCCTTGCCACCCGCCAGACAGACTTGACGGTGTGCATGGAAGAAGTCCACAAGCCCAATAACGTCTCGGCCATTGTCCGCACCGCCGATGCCGTCGGGATCCACAAGGTCCATGCCGTCTGGCCAAGCAGCGGTATGCGGATGCTGGGCAACACTTCGGCAGGCGCCCGCAACTGGGTTGAGCTGGAAACCCACGACTCGATGGTCAATGCGGTCGGCACCCTCAAGGCACAGGGCATGCAGGTACTGGCCACCAACCTGTCGGACACCGCGATTGATTTTCGTGAGGTGGATTACACCAAGCCGACTGCGGTTATCCTAGGCGGCGAGAAAAACGGGATCACCGCTGAAGCTCTGTCGATGGCGGATCAGGATATCATCATCCCGATGGTAGGTATGGTACAGTCATTGAATGTCTCAGTCGCCAGCGCCCTGATCCTGTACGAAGCACAGCGCCAGCGCCAGAACGCCGGTATGTACAGCCGGGAGAAAACCCTGCTGCCGGACGAGGTGGTTCACCGCATCCTGTTCGAGCGCGGCCACCCGGTGCTGGCAAAAGTTGCCCGCCGCAAGGGGCTGCCTTACCCGCCGCTGGACGAGCACGGCCAGATCGCTGCTGACGAACAGTGGTGGAGCATCATGCAGGCGACCGAGCCGAAAAAGAAAAAGACCTTACCTTAAACGGATGTAGCCATAACGGATGTGGCCATAATGGAGTAGTAATGAGCGGACAACTTCTCGATACTATAGCCCTGACCGAACTGTCGGGTGTTGGTGCCAAAATGGCAGAAAAACTGGAAAAAATCGGCCTGCATACGGTGCAGGACCTGCTCTTCCACCTGCCGCTCCGCTACGAAGACCGCACCCGGATCTGGCCGATTGCCAGTGCCATGGCGGGCCAGCACCTCACTGTTCAAGGCGAAGTGCTGAGCAGCAATATCACTTTCGGCAAACGCCGGATGCTGACCGTCAAGATCAGCGACCAGAGTGGTAGTGCTACCCTGCGTTTTTTCAACTTCAATGCTGCGATGAAGAACAGCCTCAGTGAAGGCAAACAGGTCAAAGCCTATGGCGAAATCAAGCGCGGCAAGTACGGGCTGGAGATCATCCACCCCGACTACAAAGTCTTCTCTGAGCCGACCGAGCTTAGCACCGAGGAAACCCTGACACCGGTTTACCCGACCACCGACGGCCTGCGCCAGCTGACCCTGCGCAACCTGACCGACCAGGCCATGCGCCTGCTCGACAGGTCGGCGGTGCGCGAGCTGCTGCCCGAAGGCTTGTACGACCGCCAGATGACCTTGTCGCAGGCCCTGCATATGATGCACCGGCCGACACCGGATGTTTCCCTCGACCAGCTCGAGGAAGGCAAGCATCCGGCCCAGCAACGCCTGATCCTCGAAGAATTGCTGGCACAGAACCTGTCGATGCTGGCAGTACGCCACAAAAGCCAGCGCCATGCTGCCTGGCCGCTTGCCGCGAGCAATACGCTCAAAGACAAACTGTTGGCCAGCCTGCCATTTAGCCCGACCGGTGCCCAGCAGCGGGTGGTAGCCGATATAGAGCGTGACCTTGCCGTACCCCACCCGATGATGCGCCTGGTCCAGGGCGATGTCGGGTCGGGCAAAACCCTCGTCGCGGCACTTGCTGCCCTGCGTGCCATCGAACATGGCTACCAGGTCGCGCTAATGGCGCCAACCGAGCTGCTGGCCGAGCAGCACGCCATCAACTTCGCCGCCTGGCTCAACCCGCTGGGGATTGAGGTCGGCTGGCTGGCCGGCAAGCTCAAGGGCAAAGCCCGCGACAAGGAGCTCGCACGCATCGAAAGCGGCGAAGCCAAGATGGTAGTCGGTACCCATGCCCTGTTCCAGGAGCAGGTTGTATTCGATAACCTCGCTTTGGTGATTATTGACGAGCAGCACCGCTTTGGTGTTCACCAGCGCCTTGAGCTGCGCGAAAAAGGCGCCAACGGTGGCTGCTACCCGCACCAGCTGATCATGACCGCCACCCCGATCCCGCGTACCCTGGCAATGACCGCTTATGCCGATCTGGAAACCTCGGTCATCGATGAGCTGCCACCGGGCCGAACCCCGATCCAAACCGTCGCCCTGCCCGACTCGCGCCGCCAGGAAATCATCGAGCGCATCCGCTCGGCCTGCCTCAATGAAGGACGCCAGGCCTATTGGGTCTGTACCTTGATTGATGAGTCTGAAGTACTGGAGGCACAGGCTGCCTCCGATACCGCCGACGAGCTGACCGCCCAGCTTCCGGAGCTTAATATCGGGCTGGTTCACGGCCGGATGAAGCCAGCTGAAAAACAAGAAGTGATGAAGCGCTTCAAAGATGGAGAGTTGCACCTGCTGGTTGCCACCACCGTCATCGAAGTCGGTGTTGACGTACCCAACTCAAGTTTGATGGTGATCGAAAACCCAGAGCGGCTCGGCCTGGCCCAGCTGCACCAGTTACGCGGCCGGGTTGGCCGGGGCAGCGTCGCCAGCCACTGTGTACTGCTCTACCATGCACCGCTATCGAAAACTGCGCAGAAACGCCTCGGGGTACTGCGCGAGAGCAGTGATGGCTTTGTCATTGCCCAGCGTGATTTGGAAATCCGCGGCCCCGGCGAACTGCTGGGCACCAAGCAGACCGGTATTGCCGAATTCAAGGTTGCCGATCTGGTCCGTGACCAGCACCTGATCCCGCAAGTCCAGAAGCTGGCCCGCTACCTGCACGACAACTACCCGGACAACGCCAAGGCCATCATCGACCGCTGGCTCGGCCAGCGGGAGAACTATTCTAATGCTTAAAAACAGGGCCAATCCCTGAAAGCAGGCAATAAAAAAGCGAGGCATCAGCCTTAATGCATGTAAGTTAAGATAACTTAACGCCTTTTTGGGGGCCTGGTCGTATAGCGGCTAGGCCTTTTCTTTACTGCTCTTGGGTAGCTTCTTTCCCTTCTCTCCGGCAGCGTAAAACTTTCTGCCATATCTAATATGTAATTCATCACCTCCGGGATTCTGCCAGGAGCCACCGCGGGCAGTAATTGAAGCTGGCCTACTAGGAACAAAGAGGCTTGTTTGAACCCGATTTGGTATGGCATGACGCTCTTCTGGTCATAGGCCATTTGGCACATCAAAAACCTTAATAGGTTGTAAGCGAGTAGCATTCCCCATAGTTCTTGGGTCACTAGTTCTGGTGTTTTGCTTCTTAAGGTAAGGTTATTTTGGAGCATGTATTGCTTCATTTCTCTGTAACCTAGCTCTATTTCCCAACGGTGGCTGTATAGCTCTGCGATGTCTGCGCCCGGGTATCTTAATGGGTCTGTCATTGATGTAAGCAAGCGAACTTCTTTACCCTTGATGTTCTTCGTGATGAGCCGCGCTTGCAGTGTTTCCGGCGCATCCGACCATTTCTTTCTGGCTTGAGGTGATAACTTGAGTTCAACAAGTTCTTGCCCACGCCCTAACTTGGCTACTGTCGTGTATTGAGCTCCTTTACGAAGCGGGATTAACCAATGCTTCTCATCTCCACTGCTTCGCCAACGGTGAAGTAGACCAAGAGCATAAAAGCCTCGGTCAAAAATGGTTAGGCTGTTTGACGGAGAACGGTCGACAAGCTGAGTGGTTAAATCGATCTCACTGCTTGATACTGAGTCGAAAGCGGCACTTGTCAGTAAATGGCTGGTGAGTTCCATATGGCAGACCATACGAACTTGCGGGTAGTCCGATATGGTTGTTTTATTTCCTGTGCGACCAAAGTGCTGGTCATTATCTGGTGTCTCAGGAGTGCGCCAAACAACACCATCGACAGCGTGTAATGTTAAGCCGTGCCAATCTGGGTGGGGCGTTTTCGCATGCCATAACTTCTGGGTCTTGTTAAACACCGCTTTGACTACATTTGAACCCAGACGTTTTCTCGCTTGGATAACCGCACTCGGTGCGACAAAAGGCTTTTTACCCGGAAGGAGAATATCGAGTTGAGAGACAACTTTTTCCATAGATAAGTGCCGATATAAAGACATACCGACAACACTCCATACCATCATCTCCATCGGTAAACGGCGTTTTCTGATAGTAGCGATACCAGTATCTTTGAGGCATTCATCAATCATTTCTGGAGAGAGAAGATCGGATAGTCCTGAAAGCTGTTCGGTTGAGAAGTTATGAACAGTATTGAGTGCTTGTCTGAGAAACATAAAAAAATCCGAGTGCATTGAATACACACGGATTTTGACATGCTCCAAGGATCGTTCAACCGATCATTTTAGGCTTAACTGATCGGCATTAAGGCATCAGCCTCGCTTTTTTTATCATTGGAGAAGCTTGCTCAGAAGCTATTTCTTGGCATGCAGCGGCAAGCTGATCTGTACCCGAAGGCCACCTTCACGGCGGTTGGACACTTGGATCACCCCTTCATGCTGGTCGATGATACGTTTGACGATTGCCAGCCCCAAGCCGGTACCTTCGGTATCAGTACCGCGGGCAGTATCCCCGCGAGTCAGCGGCTGGAACATCCTCGCCACCTGATCAGGGTCGATACCCGGGCCATCATCCTCGACACAGAACCAGGCACTCTTGCGGTCTGCAGCGGTACCGCTGGACATCTTGACCAGGCCATTGCCATAGCGCTGGGCGTTGACCACCAAGTTGGTGATAGAGCGCTTGATGGAAACACCGTTGCCGATAATCACACCAGGGATATCCGCCAGCTCCAGCTCGATCTGGCGCTCGTATCCACCTTCGGCTTCAGCTACCTCTTCCAGCAAATAGTTGAGCTCAAGCTCTTCTTCCGCCTGCTTCTTGGTCGACTTCAGGTAGTCCATGAATTGGCTGATGATCTCGTTACACTCTTCGGTATCGTTGATCATGCTCTCGGCCAAATAGCTATCTTCCGGCGACATCATTTCGGTTGCCAGGCGAATGCGGGTCAGAGGTGTACGCAAATCATGGCTGACACCGGCCATCAGCAGGGCGCGGTCATCTTCGAGCTGCTTGATCCCCGCCGACATCCGGTTGAATGCCTTGGTCACCGCACGAATTTCCGACGCACCACGTTCAGGCAATACCGGTGGTGTTTCTCCCTTCGCCACCTGCAAGGCCGCTTGCTCCAGTGCCACCAGCGGGCGGTTCTGGATCCGGATAAACAACCAGCCGCCGGCTATCACCATAAAGGCGATAATCAGGCTGTAGTGGAACAGCGGCGAGAAGTCGTCTTCCTGCAATTCAGACAACGGGATCCGCATCAGGAAACCGGGTATCGATTCACTCCTGAGCCATAGCACATAGCTGTCGGCCCCCAGCACCAAACGCACCTCGGTTGGCGACTCAAGCTCTTGGGTCATCTCCTCGCTGAGGTATTCAATCACCGTGGCTTTGGCGAACTCCTGCAGCTCATCATCGTGGTCAGGATCACTCCCGTCCTCGGCATGCAGGGTTACCCCGAGCTGCTCGAGCAACTGGCGTCTCAGCGGAGTATCAAGATGGAAGGTGTTACCGTCGGCGAGCTCAACATCTTCCTTGAGCATCAAACGTACCTCGTAGGCGAGGATCCGGTTGAACTGCTGCAAGCTTGGCAGCAAAGCGTAGTTGAGGACAGCCAAGTAGGAAAAAATCTGGCTGGCTATCAGCAAGCCAGCCAGAAGGATCAGAGTCCGGGTAAAGGTACTGCGTGGTGACAGTCGCATGGCTTACGCCTCGCTGCCGTCCGGTACGAATACGTAGCCCAGTCCCCATACGGTCTGGATGTAGCGTGGGCGGCTAGGGTCTTCTTCGATCATCCGGCGCAGGCGGGAGATCTGAACGTCAATCGAACGCTCCATCGCCGAGTATTCACGGCCACGGGCCATGTTCATCAGCTTGTCGCGGGACATTGGTTCGCGGGCATTGGTTACCAGTGCCTTCAATACCGCAAATTCACCCGATGTCAGTGGCATCGACTCTTCGCCACGGAACATTTCGCGGGTACCCAGGTTCAGGCGGAATTCGCCGAACTCGATGATCTTGCTGTCGACACTCGGTGCACCCGGCGCTTCCACCGTCTGGCGGCGTAGTACAGCACGGATACGTGCCAGCAGCTCACGCGGGTTGAATGGCTTAGGCAGGTAGTCGTCAGCACCGACTTCCAAGCCAACAATACGGTCTACTTCGTCACCCTTGGCGGTCAGCATCAGGATTGGCAGCATGTTGTTGGCATTACGCAAGCGGCGGCAAATCGACAAGCCATCTTCGCCCGGCAGCATCAAATCCAATACCATCAGGTGGAAGGTTTCACGGGACAATAAGCGGTCCATTTGCTCACCGTTGGCCACGCTACGCACCTGGAAGCCCTGCTCAGACAGGTAACGCTCCAGCAGCGCACGCAGGCGCATGTCATCATCAACAACTAGAATCTTATAATTTTCCTGCATATCTCACCTTACTTGCATCGACTGAGGTTATCGTGCTTTGGGCGTATTTTACTCGACGTTCCCAGCGGTTAGCTGAAATTTGCCGCTAAAATAACCACTAAATTGTTACCGTTTATGTCAGCATAGCCCGTTTTCGCCTGGCTTCCCTCTGCGAGTGTGACAACATTCTTTGTTTACCTACCCTTTAAACTAACCTAAATTCAAGGAACTATCCAAAACAATACGCATTCTGAGTGGTTGAGACTTGATCTGTGCCTCGTGCCGAACGACTATTGGCAGCAACAGAGACATTCAGCTTCCAGCAACCCGATAGAAACCGGATCCTGCGATGAAAACCAACCTCATTACCCGCGAGGGCTATGACAAACTGAAAAACGAGCTCGATTTCCTATGGAGGGAAGAGCGCCCCGAAGTCACCAAGAAGGTGACTTGGGCAGCCAGCCTCGGCGATCGCTCAGAAAACGCCGACTACCAGTACAACAAAAAACGCCTGCGCGAAATCGACCGCCGGGTCCGCTACCTGCGCAAACGGCTCGAGCAGGTACAGGTCGTCGATTACTCTCCCCAGCAAGATGGCAAGGTGTTCTTCGGTGCCTGGGTCGAAATCGAGAACGACGACGGCGAAACCAAATCCTTCCGCATTGTCGGCCCGGATGAAATCTACGGCCGTAACGACTACATCTCGATTGACTCGCCGATGGCCCGGGCGCTGCTGAAAAAAGAAGTCGATGACGACGTCGAGGTCAATACACCTGCTGGCAAGAAAGAGTGGTTCGTCAACAGCATTCGCTATCAATAAAGCGAGGCTTTAGCCCCAAGGTGTGAAAGCGCCGTCAGTTACTGACAGTCCGCTAACACGCGATGCCTTGCCTGCATACCAATCGCCCGTAAAATGGGCCTATACCAGACAACAAGAGAAATGAACGGATGAGCAATACGATCAACCAGATGATTGCCACTGAGCTGAATGTTCGCCAGGAACAAGTCACAGCCGCAATCACTTTGCTCGATGATGGTAACACCGTGCCTTTCGTGGCCCGTTATCGTAAGGAAGTCACTGGTGGGCTGGATGACACCCAGCTCCGCAACCTGGAATCTCGCCTCGGCTACCTGCGCGAGCTCGAAGACCGCCGCCAGGTGATCATCAAATCCATTACCGAGCAGGGCAAATTAACGGCCGAGCTCGAAGCGGCCATCGCGGGTGCCGACAGCAAGACCCGCCTTGAAGATCTCTACCTGCCTTACAAGCCCAAGCGCCGCACCAAAGGCCAGATCGCTATTGAAGCAGGCATTGAACCACTGGCCGACTCACTGTGGAACGACCCGAGCCAAACGCCGGAAGACAGCGCCGCGGCTTACGTCGATAGCGACAAAGGCTTTGCCGACACCAAAGCCGTGCTCGACGGTGCCCGCGCTATCTTGATGGAGCGTTTTGCCGAAGATGCGTCGCTGCTGGAGAAAATCCGCCGCCACTTACTGTCCCAGGCCGAACTGACCTCACGCGTGGTTGAAGGCAAGGAGCAGGAAGGCGCCAAATTCAAGGACTACTTCGAGTACAACGAAGTCTTCAAGAATATTCCTTCCCACCGCGCTTTGGCCTTGTTCCGCGGCCGCAACGAAGGCTTTTTGCAGATCAGCCTTAACGCCGATCCTAACCAGGATGAAGGCGTGCGTGGCTCCTACTGCGAAGTGATGATTGCCGACCACCTTGGTGTGAAGCTCGGCACCCAGGCCGCTGATACCTGGCGCAAGCAAGTGATCAGCTGGGCATGGCGCATCAAGATTGCCATGCATCTGGAAACCGAGCTAATGGCAGCACTGAAGGAAAAAGCCGAAGACGGCGCGATGCAGGTGTTTGCCGATAACCTGAAAGATTTGCTGATGGCCGCCCCGGCGGGCCCGCGCGTCACGCTGGCCCTTGACCCGGGCCTGCGTACCGGCTGTAAAGTCGCGGTTGTCGATGCAACCGGCAAGCTGCTCGATACTGCTACTATCTACCCGCACACCGCCCGTGCCCGCGTGGCAGAAGCCGAAGCCACCTTGCTGGCTCTGCTGAACAAGCACAACGTTGATTTGATAGCGATAGGTAACGGTACTGCTTCACGTGAAACAGACAGCTTTGTTGCCACCCTGCTCAAAGACAATAATCTCAAGATCCAGAGCGTGATGGTCAGCGAAGCAGGCGCATCGGTTTACTCGGCGTCAGAATTGGCTGCCAACGAATTCCCGCAGCTGGATGTGTCGCTGCGCGGCGCTGTCTCTATTGGCCGCCGCCTGCAAGACCCACTGGCAGAGCTAGTGAAGATCGACCCGAAATCGATCGGTGTGGGCCAGTACCAGCACGACGTCAGCCAGAGCATGCTAGCCAAGCGCCTGGATGCCGTGGTCGAGGACTGTGTAAACGCCGTCGGAGTTGATGTCAATACCGCCTCTCCTGCGCTGCTAACCCGAGTAGCGGGCCTGAACGGCACCATCGCCCAGAACATCGTGAACTACCGTGATGAGAACGGCCGCTTCGACAGCCGTACCACTCTGAAGAAAGTTGCCCGCCTCGGGCCAAAGGCATTCGAGCAGTGTGCCGGTTTCCTGCGTATCATGGGCGGCAAGAACCCGCTTGATAGTTCGGCGGTCCACCCGGAATCCTACGCCGTCGTCAAGAACATCGCCGCAGCCAACGACAAGGCGCTCGATGCTATCATCGGCAACACCGAGTTCCTGCGCAGCATCAAGGCCGCGGAATATACCGATGAGAAATTCGGCCTGCCGACGGTAACCGATATCATCAGCGAGCTCGACAAACCGGGCCGCGACCCGCGACCGGAGTTCAAGACGGCGACCTTCGCCGAAGGGGTTAACGAGGTCAAAGATTTGATTCCGGGCATGGTGCTTGAAGGGGTGATCACCAACGTCACCAACTTCGGTGCCTTCGTCGATGTCGGTGTCCACCAGGACGGCCTGGTGCATATCTCTGCCCTGTCGGACAAGTTCGTCTCCGACCCACGCGAAGTGGTCAAGGCAGGTGATATCGTCAAGGTCAAGGTGATGGAAGTAGATCTGCAGCGTAACCGTATCGGGATGTCGATGCGCCTTAGCGACGAGCCAGGCCAGGACAACAAGCCTGCCCGCAAGCCGCAGCAAAACCGCCCTCAGGGTAACCAGCGCAACCAGCAACCGCGTCAGCGCCAAGACCGCCAGTCGGGCAACGGCAACAGCGCGATGGGTGGCGCCTTTGCCGCCGCGTTTGCCAACGCGAAGAAGAAGTAAAGCGTTGATAACCTGTTAAACAAAAAAGAGCTGGCGTTAATGCCGGCTCTTTTTGTTTTTCGGTTCTAGGTTCTGCAAGACCATTTAGGTCATTGCTCTCTAGTGACAATTTGTCCATTTCTTGCTTTTCCAAGGGCCCAGTTCCCGCTCTTCCCAGAGCCTAAGGGCTTTCAGCCCGTTTACAACACCACCAAATACTCCGTTGGCGGGTTGGGCACGGTGGCCTGGGCATACTTGTGGGCAACGACACCCTTGGTGCGCTCCGACTGGCTGATTTGCTCCAGCGCCTCGAGCAGCTCGCGCGGGAGTTTGATGTGCATGGAATAACCGAGATCGCTGACATCTGCCATATAGCTTTCGGCTGACAGTGCCTTGACCAGCATCTCCATCGATTCCTGGTAGCCGTAATGCTTCTCTTCAACAGCTTGCTGGTAATCGGGGTGTTCGGACGGGTCCCAGGAAGGTTTCTTGAGCTGTTTCTCTTCGCTGCTCAGGGCACGCTCCTGGGCTGAAGACTGCATTTCAGTGGTAGGGACAATTTTCTCACGTACACGATTATCCCGCGCCGTCTGCTCGGTGGGCGGGTTTATCGTCGGGGCCACGGCTGGTGCGCCCACCTGTACGGGAGTGACAAGCATGTTGGCGCCTCTCTCCTACAAATTGTCTAAATTAGGCAACGGCGAGCAGTACGGTCGCAACTGTGCCTGCTGCTGCCAGCCACTGCCCTGCATTATAAAAACCATCGCTGTTGGCTTTCACATCTTCCGGATGATCCATACCCAGCGCGCCATAGGCAAAGGCTTCCGCCTTATCGCCCATGTCTTTTTCTGTTTCCGGGGCTTTGGCGCCCTGGGTTTTGGTATTCTGCGCCGCGCGATAATCAGCCTGGAGCTTGCGCGCTTCGTCGGAGATGGAGACCTTGGTCTCCACTGTCGAGGCGTGAGTTGCTGGAATTTGAGCTGCTGGGGTTTGAGTTGCTGGCGTATCATTTGATTGGCTAGCCGCCTTTGCTGCCGCAGGCTGCAAGCTCGCCGGGGTGTATGTCGCCGAATGATTAATAGTGCCAACTGTCATATTGATATTCCCTCTCCGCCTAGCATTGAAATTCACGTCTCAATATTGCTATCGGCCTAAAGCAGAATAAGTTTAGGCCGCGTGCTCTCGCGCCAGCGTTTCACCAGCAGATCCCCATATTAACCCGTAAAGGCTTTTAGCGTATCGATAAATTCATCAGGATGGGAGATAAACGGTGCATGGGAAGCGCCTGCAAACACATGTTGCTGCGACTGCGGGGCAAGCTTATCAAGCTCGCGGGCAACCTTGGCTGGCACCAAGCCATCCAACCGGCCATACAACCGCAGCCAAGGCTGGGAAATCGTCGCTAGCAATGGGCGTAAATCAACCTGACCTAGCATATCTAGCCCGAGGGCCAGCGCATCAGGATTTGGCTCGGGACGGGATAACACAGCTTCCTTGAGCTGGCGGATATCCTGACGGGCGGTCCTACTTCCCATCGCCTGCAAAGCCATAAACCGTTCGATAGTCGCCCTGAAATCCGAATCAAGCTGGCTGCGAAAGTCATCCAGCACTGCCGGTTTGATCCCACGCCAATCTTTTTCCGCGGCAAAGCAAGGAGAGCTAGCCACCGTGACGAGTTGTTTCACCCTGTCCGGCGCCTGCAGAGCGGCAGACTTAGCCACCAAACCGCCCAGAGACCAGCCAAGCCAAATTGCCTGCTCCGGTGCCTGCGCCAATAATTGGCGGGCCATCTCATCAACATCGGCAGCCGGGAGGTGTTGGCTGTGGCCGTAACCCGGCAGATCCACCACGTGCACCCGGTAGTGCTGTGCCAGCACAGGCACTACCTGCTGCCACACGGCACCGTTCATTCCCCAGCCATGAATGAGAAGTAGATCGGAACCTTGTCCTTGCGTTTGCCAGTGAAGCTCAGCTGTCATCTATATTTCCTATATTTGCCACCAGGGATAACACGGATGGTATCGCTATTTGACCAATTCACCAACTTTCTGCGCCGCTACCACCGCTGCCCGTTATGCCACCTGCCCGCTAACGGCTCCCATCCACTGTGGTGCAGCCACTGTCTTGCCCGCTTTCCCTGCCGACCGTATTGCCGCCACTGCGGCAATACACTAGCAGCAGATGCTGACCATTGCGGCCAATGCCTGACAGCTCCTAGGCCCTGGCAGCGCTTCTACCGCCTAGGGGAATACCAGTTCCCCCTGCGCCACCTGATCCACCAGCTGAAATTCCAGCGTAAATTCTGGTTGGCCCAACCGCTTGGCGAACTCATGGCACAACAGATCGATGAACCCGCCCCCTTGCTGCTACCTATCCCTTTGCACCCCCTGCGCCTGTTCCAACGCGGCTTTAACCAAAGCAGCCTCATAGCCCAGGCCGTTGCCCGGCAGACAGGAAGCCAGCTTGATACCCGACGACTCAAACGCCAGCGCTACACCCCACCCCAGCACACCCTGAGCAAGGCGCAGCGCCAGCATAACCTCGAGCAGGCATTTATACTTAAAGGTGAAAAGTTGCCGAGCCATGTTGCCCTTGTCGATGATGTCGTCACCACCGGCTCGACCGTTGCAGAAGCCGCCACACTGTTGCGACAAGCAGGTGTAAAACGGATAGATGTATACTGCCTGAGCTTTACCCCGGCAGATAAAACTGCAGAAAATCCGCCAAGATCCGTGCCGAAATCATAGTTGCTGCGATTAATGGGTGATAGAAAGGGCAGCAAAGAGTAGAATAGAATTAATCTTACTAAATAAGTCAGGTATTACGTCGTGTCTATGATTACTATTTCTGAGAATGCTCAACAGCACTTCGGCAAGCTTCTGGCCCAGCAGCCAGAAGGGACTAACATCCGTGTATTCGTGGTAAACCCAGGAACACAAAATGCAGAGTGCGGCGTGTCCTACTGTCCACCGGAAGCAGTGGAAGCCAGTGACACCGAAATCAAACTTGAACTGTTTTCTGCTTTCATTGATGAGCTAAGCTTACCTTTCCTTGAAGATGCTGAGATTGACTTTGTTACCGACAAAATGGGCTCGCAGCTAACGCTGAAGGCACCAAATGCCAAGGTACGCAAAGTATCTGATGACGCACCATTGATGGAACGCGTTGACTACGTGATCCAAACTCAGGTTAACCCACAGCTAGCTGGCCACGGTGGCCATGTTTCCCTGGCTGAAATCACTGAAGATGGCGTGGCTATCCTGCAGTTCGGCGGCGGTTGTAACGGCTGTTCAATGGTTGATGTGACCTTGAAAGAAGGTATCGAAAAAGAGCTGCTAGCCCAGTTTGCTGGTGAGCTAACTGGCGTTCGCGATGTGACTGAGCACGCCCGTGGTGAGCACTCTTACTACTAAGACGCCCACTGCTGCCAAGCACATAAAAAGCGAGAGCCAAGGCTCTCGCTTTTTTGTATACCAAACAAATAGTGCTGTTGATAAAACTGTTAACCCGCTTGGTATGCTCTCGAATCTGAAAAGATAGCGGTTCTATCAACGTGCTAGAACAGTTATGTTTTCAGGTTTTTGATACCGCTATTATGACTTCACAACGGTAATGGTCACATTGCGGCGACCCCAGTTCCTTGCGGCTTGAACATCCTGGCCCATATAGATATCTATCTTGTTGCGCCATCGCTTGTTCATTTTGTCCAGTACCACATACTCGCCTGGCAGCCCGGAGATTTTCACCACCGTACCGCGCTTGAAGCCTCGACCGAGTAAATCCCTTGATACCGCAATGGCTTTCATGCCCGGTTTCAGCCTATCTCCCCAAGCCGCAATCGTTGGGTTGGAGTTGGTCTGGGCCCGTACCGAATTATACGCCGTTGCACTTACCTTGTATGACTTTCCCTGGATAGCAGCCATTGCCGGCGCTACCCAGCTCATCGTCATAACCGCTAAAAAAAGTGCCAGTACTGCTTTTTTCATTTATTCCTCCAGGTGACAGAATTGCTCGCATTTTAAACAGATCATGCTGCACCTGGATAGCTTTTTTTGCCGCAAAACTGAACAAATTAAGTCAACTAATCCTAACTATTTGTTTGTACTAGCTGGTTGCAGGAAAATATTTTTTTGCCACTGAATGGCAAAAATAACCGCCAAGCCAACTCCGCGCATCGCCATGAACCCGAGCATCGCCCCCCACAGCGCATGGTTGCCAAAACCGGACAGTAACCACCAAATGATGAAATAACAGCAGGTTGCGACAAACATACTGTTTCGCATCTCGCGCCCCCGAGTCGCCCCGATAAAGATACCATCAAGCAAAAAGCACCACATCGCCACCAGAGGCACCGCTGCCAGCCACGGCAAGTACTGACCAGCCTCTTGCTGCACCGCCGGGATATCGGAAATCAAAGCGATGATCTCACGGCCGAATAGGGCAAAGGCTAGGGTCAATACCAAGGAGATCACCAGGCTCCAGAATGTTGTCCCCACCAGGCTGCGCCCGAGTTCATCGCGGTTGCGGGCACCAATCGCCTTGCCGACCATGGCTTCCATGGCATAGGCAAAGCCATCCATCGCATAGGAGACCAGCATCAGAAAGCTCATTAGCACCGCATTGGCAGCCACCACATTATCGCCCAGTGCCGCGCCCTGGAATGTCATGAAAGTGAAAGTTAGTTGCAGGCATAGGCTGCGCAAGAAAATATCGCGGTTCAGCTTGAGCAGACGGCCTAGCCCCTGGCGGGCACTCCCTAACTTGGCGCGCAAGGCTGGCAGCGCATGGCTGCGCCACTGGCATGAAACAAACCACAGCCCCAAAATCAGTCCGCTGTATTCTGCCAATACCGACGCGGCGGCAGCCCCTTGCACTTTCCAGCCAAAGCCAAGCACAAACAGGACATCCAAGCCTATGTTGACGATATTGGTCACTATCAATAACCACATTGGCAATTTGGCATTTTGGGTACCGAGCAACCACCCCATGATGACGAAGTTCGCCAATGCAGCCGGTGCGCCCCAGATCCGGATCGAAAAATACTGCTCGGCATAAGTTTTCACTTCATGGCTAGCAGCACTGAAATGGAAAATCAGATCGGCCACCGGTTTATGGAAAACAATCAGCACCAGTGCCATCAACCATGCCAGTGCCAAACCTTGAATAAATACCGTCGCCTGGGCGTCACGATCCGAAGCCCCATAAGCCTGGGCGCTAAGGCCGGTTGTTGCCATACGCAAAAAACCCAGCAACCAAAAGGTCACATTGATCATGGTACCGCCCACTGCAACGCCGCCGAGATACCAAGCATGCTCAAGGTGGCCGATCACCGCGGCATCAACCAAACCCAGCAGGGGAACGGTAATATTCGACAGCACCATCGGCAGGGCTAGGGCAAACACCTGGCGGTGTAAGTTTCTATCTCGCAACGCTTGCAGCACAACAACCTCAATTCTCGACATCTGGCCGGCGATTATCAGATGTCTGGCCACAAATAAAAAGCCCCCATGGACATAATCCACAGGGGCCATCCCCAGTCTGCAGAATGGGAATATTCGGGTAAGCCGCCTGATATCTCTATCAAGCCGCCATTATCAGACCGGCATTACTACTAAACCAGTAACGCAGCCAGCCAGTGATCTGCCAACAACACCACAAACAGTGCCAGCAAATGCCAGATCGAATACTTGAAGGTTGCCCATGCATGGCCGGGCTCATCGGCAAACTTAAGCTTCACGGCATAACCGATAAAACCAAGATTGAGCGCACTGCTTCCTATCAGATACAGCCAACCGCTCATCCCTGTCAACCAAGGTAACAGGCCAACCAGTGCCAACATCAAGGTATAAAGCAGCACCATGGTCTTGGTATAGCCTATGCCGTGGGTCACCGGCAGCATCGGGATCCCCGCCTTGGCATAATCATCCCGGCGATGAATAGCCAAAGCCCAGAAATGCGGCGGGGTCCAGGTAAAGACCAGCATCACCAGCAGCAAGGCATGGGAATGCAATTCACCGGTTACCGCTGTCCAGCCTAGCAGGGGTGGCGCAGCCCCGGCAAGGCCACCGATCACAATATTCTGCGGCGTGGCGTGCTTGAGCCAAACGGTGTACACCAAGGCATAACCAATCAAGCTAGCAAACGTTAGCCACGCGGTCAGCGCATTGAGCTGCCACAGCACCACAAAACCGGCCACCATCAATACACTGGCAAAAATTACCGCCTTGTGGGTTTCGACCCGCCCCTTTGCTAGCGGGCGATGGTAGGTTCTAGCCATCTTGGCATCAAATCGGCGGTCGAGCACATGGTTGAATGCCGCTGCCGCTGCCGACTGTAATCCTATCCCCACCAAGCCAAAGACGACCGCTTTGAGTGGTGGGATCCCGGGAACCGCCAGGCACATCCCGACCAATGCGGTCAGCAACAGCATGGCAACCACTTTGGGCTTGGTCATGGTCAAATAGTCCTGCCACACCCTTCCTGATGACAGGGGCTTGTAGCCCCCTTTTGCTACAACCTGACTCTTTGCCATACTCAGGCCCTCCTCTGGCTATTTCACATGCCTTTCATCCGTATGCCTATCAACTTCCCATCCGGGAGGCGATTCGATTGGGATAACGGCTCGACAGCCGCATCCGGTATACCTTCACATTCACCGCCACCAGCGTCAGCAGCAATAAAACCCCTGTGACGTTATGGGCTACCGCCACCGACAGCGGCAGGCTGGCCACAACATTGGTAATGCCAAGGCCTATTTGGCCTGACAGCACCAGCAGCATCATTGCAGAAACGCCCCTCAACGCCCTTTGCCGCCACAGCACAACGGCAAGGGCAACCAGCACCAGCGCTGTGACCATTGCCCCAATGCGGTGGGTGACATGAATAGTGACCCGCTGCTGGTAGTCGAGCACGCCATACTGGTAGGTATCATGCTCTGGCTGGATCAAGGCAAAAGCAGAGGTATCAAAGCCCTGCCGCCAATCCACTTCACATAGCGGCAACTGGGTACAGACCACCGCGGCATAGTTTGCTGCCGTCCAGCCCCCCAAGGCGATCTGCCCCACGACAACCAGCAAGCCGAACAGGGCAAAAGCCTGCAGCCCGGTAGTGGTATTCGTAGCCGATGGATGCACAGAGACCTGCCCGAGCCTCAGCCACAGCAAGAACAGCAGCGATGCCGTGGAAAATCCGCCAAGCAAATGCCCCATCACCACCACCGGCATCAGCACCATGGTGACGGTCCACATCCCGAGCAATGCCTGGAAGATAACGGTCACCAGCAGCAAGGCAGGCAGCCCCTTGGGGCGGGAAGGTTTTCGCCATGCCATGATATTGAGCACCAAAATCATCACGCCTAATGTGCCGGCAACATAGCGGTGGAGCATCTCGTTCCAGGCTTTGTCGGCTTCGAGCGGCGCATCCGGGAAGCGGGAGGCGGCCAGCGCCTGCTGGGTTTCCCCTTTCGGCACCCCGGCAAAACCATAGCAGCCCGGCCAGTCCGGGCACCCCAGGCCAGCTTCGGTCAAACGGGTAAACGCCCCGAGGGCAATGACACACAGCGCCAAGGCAAAGGTCACTGCCACCCAGATACGGTAGTTATCCTGTTTCATCACATGCTCCCCCTAGCCGATTTTGGAAATCTTCAGCAACCGCTTGAGATCCCTCAGCACATCCTTGCCCTGTGCCAGAACAGCGACCTCTCCCTTAACCAAGGGATAGGCCATCATCACGTTGCCGAGGGGATCAGCAATATAGATAGCCTTGGCACCGTACTCCAGGGTCTTTAGCTGGCTCACAACATTGGCGGGCACCTTGCGCTGCTCGATACCGGCCAGTTGCTTGATAACATCCACAGGCTGTTCATCGAGCGTATCACCGTCAATCAGCAGGACACTGCTCAGCCTGTCCTGCTCCGCACCCACCGCCTGCGGGACCTGGCGCAAATTGAACAAGGCCCCCTGGCACAATTCGTCACATTGTTGCGGCAGCAGGTATATCAGCTGCCACTGCTTGCTCTCGCCCAGCCACTCCGAGGCCATGGGCGAGTCCAGCAATTCACCGCGGTTGGTCACACCGCCCTGGTACCAATTGAGATCAAGCACCAGCTTGGCCAGAATCACCGGCAAGGCGAAGGCACCGAAAAGTAGTAGCAACGTTCCCTGTTTCTTCATGGTTTACTCCGTCTCAACCACCAAAAGGCAAGTCCTGATACTGCCAGCGCCATCAAGAACCACTGCAGCGCATAGGCATAATGTTTCTGCGGCCCCATCACCACCGGGATCCAAGTTTGATTGAGCGCCAGCGGGCTATCGGGATCAATCTGCAAGACCCAGGAAGGCAGGGTTAATTCCATATGTTCGGCCAAATCAGTCATGCTGATATTCTGTACCCTGAGCGGATAACCCTGCCCCATCACCTCGGGAGCCAGCTCCAGTAGTGCCGAGGGGGGCGCAATGATACCGCTCACCAACACCTCGCCATGGTGCTCCGGCAACACAGGAATCTGTTCGCGGTAGGCCGGTGCCGCAATCCAGCCTAAATTCACCAACACCCAACCTTCATCAACTTCAAAGGGGTACAGCACGTGGTAACCCGGGCGGCCCTGGTAAAGCTGGTTATCCAGCAGCACCGCCTTGCTATGGTCAAACTCCCCCCGCAGGGTCAGGCTGTACCAACGAGGATCTGAGGGCAGGCTTGCCAGGCTGTAGTACATCTGCTCACTGCGAAATTTCAGCGCATGACCAAGGCTTTCTTTTTCCTGGGCGCGGGTCATTTGCCAAAAACCCAACTTGACCAATGTCGCCAGTACCGCCACAGTAAAAAGAATAAAACCTATCCGACGCATGATTCACCCAGTCCTGACCGGAGACACCTATGTTGCTGAAAGCCCTGATTGTTTGCCTGCTGATCTTTATCGTGCTGAACCTATTCCGAGCCTTGCCCGTGATGCTCAAAGGCAAGCAGGGTCAGCCAATGTCCCGCCACCTAGGGCGCAGGGTATTGTTCTCCGTCTTTCTGTTCGCCCTGCTGTTGATTGCGTTGGCCAGCGGCTACATCACCCCCAACCCAAGGCCATACTAGGGGCCTTGTTTAGCCCCCTAGCCTCTAGCCTCTAGCCTCTAGCCTCTAGCCTCACAAGATGTAAACGAACACAAACAGCCCGAGCCAAACCACGTCGACAAAGTGCCAGTACCAAGCACCGGCCTGGAAGGCAAAATGCTTCTCGGGAGTAAAGTGGCCGCGCAATACCCGCAGCCAGACAACAAACAGAATGATTGTCCCGAGGGTGACATGCAGGCCATGGAACCCGGTCAGCATAAAGAAGGTATTACCGTAGATCCCCGCATCCAGAGTTAGCCCCATATCTTGGTAGGCATGGACATACTCCACCCCTTGCAAGTAAATAAACAGTGAACCCAGCAGCACGGTTAATAGCAAGAAGAGTTTGAGCTTGGGCCGGTTATCCTGCTCCAGGGCAGTATGGGCGATATGGACGGTGACCGATGACGCCAGTAGGATCATCGTATTGTAAAGCGGCAGACCAATCGGCCCCATCGCAGTGGTTTCTGCTCCGCCCGGGGTCATTACCAAAGGCCACTGGGCGACAAAATCCGGCCACAGCACCGCGTGGGTCATGGCATTGTTACTCGCCCCGCCGAGCCATGGCACAGCTATCATCCGGGCATAGAACAGCGCCCCGAAGAAGGCGGCGAAGAACATCACCTCGGAGAAGATGAACCAGCTCATCCCCTGGCGGAACGAGCGGTCCATTTGGCGGCTATACAGCCCGGCCATCGACTCGCGGATCACATCCCGGAACCAACCCACCAGCATGATCAGCAGCAAACCGACCCCGGATAGCAAAATCCACGGCCCCTGCCCACCGAACAGATCCCCGACCGTTGCCCCCGCCCCCATGGCGATAAGGAACAAGGCTATCGCACCCACTATCGGCCAGCCACTGGCCTCGGGCACATAGTAATTCTCGTGCGGGGGTGTCACAGATTGATCATGTTCAGAATAAGGATTCGCCATCATTCAACCTCATTGCGTTTGAGCCGGCGCATCCGGCTGGGCGTTGTAAAGGGTGTAGGCCAGAGTCAAGGTATTGATGTCCTCTGGCAGTTCCGGGTCGACATAGAAAATCAGAGGCAAACTGGCTGTTTCGCCCGCGGCCAGCGGCTGGCGGTTGAAACAGAAGCATTCGATTTTGTTGAGGTAGCGGGCACCCTGGCCGGGGCTAACTGAAGGGACTGCCTGGCCAACTGTCTCTTGCCCGGTCAGGTTTTTTGCCCGGTAGGTAATGGTATGGGTTTGGCCGGGGTTAACCACCAGTGTCTTGACCTCTGGCTCGAAGGTCCATTGCACACCGGGGTTGATGTACGACACGAATTCCACCGTGACCTCGCGGCTGGTGTCGACCCGCTCGCTGGCCGCTGCCTGGGTATCCGAGGTTTTACCGTTGATACCAGTGATATCGCAGAACACGTCGTACAAAGGCACCAAGGCAAACGCAAAACCGAACATCGCCACTGCCATCAGGGTCAGTGACCAGATAGAGCGCTGTTTTTTCTTTGCCGGCTCCATGCCATCCTGTACGTCAGGTTGGTTGCCAGGGTCTTGGTCAAACTGGGGCTTATCCATCGCCATCCCTCCCGTTAATCCACTTTAGGTGGGGTCGAGAACGTATGGTGGGGAGCGGGTGAAGCCACCGTCCACTCCAACCCTTCGGCACCATCCCACGGTTTGGCTGCCGCTTTCTCGCCGCCGCGAGCACACTTCACCACCACCGCAAGGAAGATCAGCTGGGATAACCCGAACAGGAACCCGCCGATACTCACCACCGCATTGATGTCGGCAAACTGCAGCGCATAATCAGGGATCCGGCGCGGCATCCCCGCCAGGCCAAGGAAGTGCATCGGAAAGAACAAGATGTTGACCGAAATGATCGAGCACCAGAAATGCCACTTGGCCAACTTCTCGTCGAACATGTAGCCGGTCCATTTCGGTAACCAGTAATAGGCTGCCGCCATGATCGAGAATATCGCCCCGGACACCAGGACATAGTGGAAGTGGGCCACCACGAAATAAGTGTCATGGTACTGGAAGTCCGCCGGAGTTATCGCCAGCATCAGCCCGGAAAAACCACCGATAGTAAACAGCACGATAAAGGCAATGGCGAACAGCATCGGCACTTCGAACGTCAGCGAGCCGCGCCACATCGTCGCCACCCAGTTGAACACCTTAACCCCGGTCGGCACCGAGATCAGCATGGTGCAATACATGAAGAACAGCTCGGCGGCCACCGGCATCCCGGTCGTGAACATATGGTGCGCCCATACCAGGAAGCTCAAGCCGGCAATCGACGCGGTGGCATACACCATTGAGCTGTAACCGAACAGCTTCTTGCGCGAAAAGGCAGGGACAATCGCCGAAATGATACCGAAACTCGGCAAAATCATGATATACACCTCCGGGTGGCCGAAGAACCAGAAGATGTGCTGGAACATAACCGGATCGCCACCGCCGGCGGCATCGAAGAAACTGGTGCCAAAGTACTTGTCAGTCAGCACCATGGTCACCGCCCCGGCCAGTACCGGCATGACGGCAATAAGCAGAAATGCCGTGATCAGCCAGGTCCAAACGAACAGCGGCATCTTCATGTAGGTCATGCCCGGCGCACGCATGTTGACGATGGTGACGATGACATTGATCGCCCCCATAATCGAACTTATCCCCATGATATGGATAGCGAAAACAAACAGTCCGGTGCTTTCCGGGCTATAAGTCGTCGATAGCGGAGCATAGAAGGTCCAGCCGAAGTTAGGGCCACCGCCTTCCATGAACAACGAGGCTAGCAGCATGGTAAAGGCAAAAGGCAGGATCCAGAAGCTCCAGTTGTTCATCCGCGGCAATGCCATATCCGGCGCGCCGATCATCAAGGGCACCATCCAGTTGGCAAGGCCGGTAAAGGCGGGCATGACCGCGCCGAAGACCATGATAAGGCCATGGACTGTGGTCATCTGGTTAAAGAAATTCGGTTCGACCAACTGCAGGCCGGGCTGGAATAGCTCGGCACGGATCACCATCGCCATCGCACCGCCAATCAGGAACATGGCAAAGCTGAACATCAGGTACAGCGAGCCGATGTCCTTGTGGTTGGTGGTAAACAGCCAGCGCTTGAGACCGGTCTGGTGGTGCTCGTGATGTTCATGCTGCTCGGTCTGGGTTTCCTCGACCTCGGTTTGCTCACGCAACATATCCGTCATCGCCACTCTCTCCCCTATAGATCCTGACCGTCCATGACAGCCTGCACTTCGGCAGCCTGCACGGTGTCTCCGGTATTGTTATCCCAGGCGTTGCGCTCATAAGTGATCACTGCCGCCAGCTCCTTGAGGCTCAGCTGCGGACCAAAGGCCTGCATTGCTGTTCCCTGCTTGCCATGCACAACAATGCTGATGTGCTCCAGCTTGGCATTAGGGTCAACCGATAACCCCTGCCCCGCCAATCCCGGGAAGGCCCCAGGGATCCCCTGGCCATTGGCCTGGTGGCACATGGCACAGCGGGTGTTGTAAACCTGCTCGCCCAAAGTCATCAACTCATCCATATCCATCTGCATCGACAGCAAACGCTGCTCTTCTTCGCGTGCCTGCTGCTGGGCAACCTTGGTGGCCTGTAACCACTCTTCGTACTCCGCCTGAGGCTTGGCAATCACCACCACTGGCATAAAACCATGATCCTTGCCGCACAACTCGGCACACTGGCCGCGGTATATCCCCGGCTCGTCTATGCGGGTCCAGGCTTCGTTGATAAACCCGGGGTTGGCATCTTTCTTCACCGCAAAATCAGGCACCCACCAGGAGTGGATCACGTCTTGCGAGGTGATCAAAAAGCGTACTTTCTTACCGATAGGCAGCACCAGCGGGCGGTCAACCTCCAGCAGGTAGTTGGTGCGTTTTTCACGCTCGTTGGCAATTTGCGCCGGCGTGGTCGCCAGCAACGAGAAGAACTCGACATCCTCGCCGAAATAGCTGTAATGCCATTTCCATTGAGAGCCCGTCACCTGGATGGTCATGTCAGCCTGGGTCGTATCTTCCATCGCCAACAGGGTCTTGGTGGCTGGTACAGCCATAATGATGAGGATAACGAACGGGATCACCGTCCAGAGAATTTCAACTTTGGTACTTTCGTGGAAGGAAGCGGCTACCGCCCCTTTAGACTTGCGGTGGTGGATGATAGACCAGAACATCACCCCGAAAACCACCAGACCGATCGCCACACAGATGTAGAAAATTGTCATGTGGAGATCAAATACCCGCTGGCTGACTTCGGTCACTCCCTGAGTCATATTCAGTGGCATGGGTTGGACTTCTGCCTGGGCTGGCACAGCCAGCAAAACAAACAGACAGCACATCAGACGGCGAATCATCACCCGGCTCCCTCCTATCCTTTTCCTATCAAATACCCCCTAGAACGCAAAATAGTTCATGGGGACAGCGCAAAATGATCAGAGTCTTCCCTGCAGACGCTGCAGATGAAATGTCATCCGCAGTTACACGGTTAACAGTTTATTTACATTTTAACTTAGGACAGGATCGTGAGATTAAGCAAAAAAATAGGAAGGAAAAGTAGAGAAAAAATCCAAACTGGCATATTGCATGCTAGATATAAATAACAAACACCTAGCAGCAAAGCTATGCCAGCTCTTAGATTTACAGATGAATATGCAGCAATACCGGCAGCATGCGGAATTTCAAGCCAGGGATCCGCGCTAACCAGCGCTGCCAGCGTTGCCAACGGGAGCATGCGCTGTCCATCGGGCTGTACCGCCCTACTGACGATGCCCACGGCAGCCATTGCAGCAACTTACGCTGAGGGTTACGCAAGGCGTGGGCGACGGATTTTCCAACCCCCATACTGTTTGCCAACGGCGACTGGCACAGATCCCCAGCAACAACCAGACAAAGCTCAAAACGGCCAAAATGCCAGGCCAATGACTGGACAACATGCGCGAGCTCAGGCTCGCCCGAGGCCAGCAATGCCCCGTCGCACAATACCATAACCGGCGCACCGGACATCGAAGGCAGTGCTTGCAGCCAGGATAAATCCGAGGTTGAACCAGGCAGCATCCGGTAGCGCTCGCTGCGGTGGAAAAGGCGCTGACGCCACAGCAGGTTCTCGCCCACATCGATATCAAACCAGCGGCAGCGACCATTGTCCACCCGGTAGAAACGGGTAT
Source organism: Photobacterium sp. ABD4_091 (assembly GCF_056160145.1). Lineage (NCBI taxonomy): Bacteria > Pseudomonadati > Pseudomonadota > Gammaproteobacteria > Vibrionales > Vibrionaceae > Photobacterium > Photobacterium sp. ABD4_091. The sequence goes on from NZ_JBSWWQ010000001.1 coordinate 1,482,900, forward strand.
CCAGCCCACTGCCAAGGTTGATGATCCGCCCATCGGGGTGGCGGCGCAGGAACTGTTGGATTTGGCGGTCACAAATCAATGCCAGGCTGGCATGCAGGAGTTGCTGCTGGGAGACATTGCCGGAGAGGCATTCTGGCTTGAGGCTGCATTGGCTGCAGGCAGCAGCGGCAACGGGATCATAAATCAAGCGATCATCAGCCAAGCTTTCACGGCTTCGGAGCCAAAGCGGCTGGAGCAGGTCGGCGGGAATATCGTGGCGGACGTTCTCAGTCATTATCATCTCCTTCTGACAAGAAGATGATAATGACTATCATTACCTTTTGTAAAGCGGTAATGGATATTTTTTAAACGGCCGGTTACATCCAGTCGGTGTTGCGGATCACCCCAACGGCGATACCTTCAATCGACAAATGCTGGGTATTGAGGTCAACCACAATAGGGGCAAACTCCTCATTCTCAGCATGCAGCAAGACCTGCGCGCCTTTGCGCTCGAGGCGCTTTACCGTCACATCATCTTCAACCCGGGCCACTACGACCTGACCATTGCGGACATCCTGGGTTTTATGCACAGCGAGCAAGTCGCCATCCATGATCCCGATATCCTTCATACTCATGCCGTTGACCCGCAATAGGAAATCGGCACGCGGCTTGAACAGTGACGGATCCACCTCGTAGTGGGTTTCAACATGTTCCTGGGCCAGGATAGGCTCACCGGCAGCAACCTGGCCGATCAGCGGCAGGCCGCTTTCTTCGTCATCATTGCTGCCAAGCAGGCGGATCCCGCGCGAGGCGCCGGGGATAATTTCAATCACTTCTTTTCGGGCCAGTGCCTTGAGGTGCTCCTCGGCGGCATTGGCAGAACGGAAGCCGAGTTCACGGGCTATTTCAGCACGTGTTGGCGGCATTCCAGAATCTTCAATTTTTGCTTTGATCAAATCAAAGACTTCTTGTTGGCGCGGCGTTAACGGCTTCATAACTCACCCTGTCTTTTTATACAGTTCACTGTGAGTATATCCAGTGTTACCACGCTTGAAAAGGCTATTGTTTAGGAAAACAACAATTTTGGCGTAAATTCACCAGCCGCACCGATTTGCAGCAAGCCTCTCTTTCCCATACCCAAAAGGGATGGCAAAGACGGTACGCAAATCAATAAAAATGTCATATAACGGCAAGTCTGTGCTATTTCGCTGCTTATAACTGGTTTTTTTCTGCTATCCTTGCCACGCATTAAGAATTCGAGGCTAGTAAAAGATATGTCAAGTTGGCAGAAAATCTACCAAAAAATACTGGATTTGCCGCTTTCTCTGCTGGTTAAAACCCACTCTATCCCTTCCGATCCGGTTGCGGATCTGGAACTGGACCTGGAACGCCCGATTGTTTACATCCTGCCGTTTCGCTCCAACACCGACCTGATGACACTGCGCAGCAGCACCCAGAAACTAGGGCTGCCCGATCCGCTGTCGCCGCTAGAGCTCAATGGACAACAGTTTGTTCGCTATGTCTATATTTCCGATGGCCCAAGCGTCTTCGGTGACAAGACCGAGCTGCCGCAGGAATCGATTGATCTGTTCACCGCCCTGCTCGAGCACCACAAGCAAGACAGCGAGCTGGATATCCAGGTTGTCCCTGCTTCCATTCTGTGGGGCCGCAAGCCGGGCAAAGAAGAAAATCACAAGCCGATATTGCGCCCACTCAATGGCCCGGAGAAGTTCTTCACCATTCTCGGCCACGGCCGCGACTGTATGGTGCGCCTGAGCCCGGCAGTGTCACTGCGCTACATGGCTGATCACCACGGTACCGACGACTCGATTGCCAATAAGCTGGCAAGGGTGGCGCGTATCCACTTCTCGCGCCAGCAGCTGGCTGCATCTGGCCCGAAACTGCCGGACCGCCAGGTGCTGTTCAACCGCCTACTTAACTCCAAGGCGATTGAAAAAGTGGTGGCTGAAGAAGCGGCAAGCCGCGATGTACCCATCGAGAAGGTACGCAAAGAAGCCGTCGATATGATGGAAGAAATTGCAGCCGATTTCTCCTATTCACTGATCAAGCGCGGTGAGCGTTTCCTCGGCTGGCTGTGGAATAAGCTCTACCAAGGGCTGAATATCAACAATGCCAAGCAGGTGCGCAAGCTGGCCCAAGACGGCCACGAGATTGTCTACGTGCCGTGTCACCGCAGCCACATGGATTACCTGCTACTATCTTACGTACTTTATCGTGAAGGCTTGGTGCCGCCGCATATTGCAGCGGGTATTAACCTGAACTTCTTCCCTGCCGGCCCGATTTTCCGCCGTGGTGGCGCGTTCTTTATCCGCCGCAGCTTCAAGGGCAACCGCCTGTACTCGACCGTATTCCGTGAATACCTGGCCGAGCTGTTTGCCAAAGGTTACTCGGTGGAATACTTCAGTGAAGGCGGCCGCTCCCGTACCGGTCGTTTGCTGCCGGCCAAAACCGGTATGCTGTCGATGACGATTCAGGCGATGCTGCGCGGCCTCAACCGCCCGGTAACCCTGGTCCCGGTTTACATCGGTTACGAGCATGTGATGGAAGTGGCGACCTACGCCAAAGAGCTGCGCGGCAAGCGCAAGGAGAAGGAAAACCTCGGCCAGGTGATCCGTACCCTACGCAAACTGCGCAACCTTGGTCAGGGCTATGTCAACTTCGGTGAACCTATCCCGCTCAACCACTACCTTAACGAACATGTTCCTGAGTGGCACAAGGATATCGACCCTATCGAACCGCAGCGCCCGCAATGGCTGAACCCGGTTGTAAACGATCTGGCAGTGAAGATGATGACCCATATCAACGACGCTGCGGCAACCAACGCCCTGACCCTGTGCGGTGTTGCCCTGCTTGCTGCCCGCCAGCGAGCGCTGAGCCGTGAGGATCTGGAACAGCAAATCGACTGCTACCTGCAGTTGCTGCGCAATGTCCCTTACTCTGGTCAGTTCACGGTGCCGGACGAAGATGCCAAGACGATGGTCAAACACGCCATCGAAATGGACAAGTTCGTGGTCGAACGTGACAGCCTGGGTGAAATGGTATCGCTGAACCGCCAGCAGGCGATCCTGATGACCTACTACCGCAACAACATCATCCATTTGTTTGCGATGCCATCGCTGATCGCCAATATTGTTATCCACCACCAGACACTGACGGTGGCCGAGATTGTCGAGCAAGTCAGCCGCCTGTACCCATTCCTGCAGGCCGAGTTATTCTTGCGCTTTGGCAAAGAAGAGCTGGAATCGGTGATTGAAGGCCAAGTAGAAGAGCTGGTTCGCCAGCGCCTGGTACTGCGTGACGGCGATACGATTACCCTCAACAGCGCCCGTATCGGCCCGCTTCACCTACTGGCCCGTACTATCACGGAAACTTTGCAGCGTTATGCCATTGCACTGACCCTGCTCAACTCCGAGCCGCAGCTGATGAAGAGCGATCTCGAGCAGCAGAGCCAGATGATGGCCCAGCGCCTAAGCCGCCTGCACGGCATCAACGCGCCGGAGTTTTTCGACAAGGGCGTGTTTGCCACCTTGGTGAAGACCCTGCGAAGCGAAGGCTACCTCAACGAGGAGTGCCACGCGGTATCGCAGCCTGTCGAGCAACTTGCCGAACAGCTTGCTTCCTTGGTATCACCTGAGGTGAAACTGACCATCCAAGCGGTAATGAACCGCGAGGAGCGCCTCGAAGACACCGAAAGCGAAGCCTAATCACAGGCTATCTCGTACCCAGGGCTGCCAGTGGCAGCCCTTTTTTTATCTGTCGGTTTTCCTGTGCCCAGGCACAAAAAAAGCGCCGCTAGCGGCGCTTTTCAAAAACTAGGAGGGTTCGGCTCTGACCGGTGACCTAGGCTAGGTAGGTGCTGGCAGCGATACCGATGCAGATCAGCATGCCGACATAGTTGTTGTTCAAAAATGCTTTAAAGCATGGCTCGCGCTCGCGGCCACGGATCAGCATCTGCTGGTACACAAACAGCGACGAAGCCAGCAGCAGGCACCAGTAATAGATTTGCGACATGCCTTCAAGTGCCCCAACCGCAATCAGCAACACCAGGGTACCCAGCTGCAGCAAGCCGATGATCATCTTGTCGAAACGGCCGAACAAAATTGCCGTCGACTTGATACCGACCTTGACGTCATCATCACGGTCAACCATGGCGTACTGGGTATCATAGGCAATGGTCCACAGGATATTGGCGACAAACAGCAGCCAGGCCACCGCCGGCAGCTCACCGGCCTGGGCCGCATAGGCCATCGGGATAGACCAGCCAAACGCCATCCCCAATACCAGCTGCGGCAAGTGGGTATAACGCTTCATGAAAGGATAAGCCGCTGCCAATACCACCGCCACTACCGACAGCATGATGGTCAGGGTGTTCATGGTCAGCACCAGCAAAAATGACACCAATACCAACAACCCAAACAAGGCTAGCGCCTCGCGCTCGGAAACCTTGCCCGAGGGCATCGGCCGCTGGGCGGTACGTTTGACATGGCCGTCAAAGTTGCGGTCGGCAAAATCGTTGATCACGCAGCCCGCCGCGCGCATGAAAATCACCCCGAGGACGAACACCCCCATCACATGGGGGTTCGGCATGCCCTCGGCAGCCAAAAACAACGCCCACAGCGTCGGCCACAGCAGCAACAGGCTACCAATAGGGCGATCGAAGCGCGCCAGTTGCCAGAACGCTTTCATCTTGGTCATTTCCAACTTAGGGTCTCCTTATAAATCGGTGCTTCCTGCAAAAACAGCTCCGCCACCAGCAGCGGCTTGTCATTGAGCCACAACCGCGAGCGCCTCGCCCAGACCGGTTGCTGTTCGGTTCCGACGTTGGCGACCACCAGCGCATCGCGGCGTGCAGTGCGATCGGTGAACACCCGGAACCCAAGTGGCATTTCCCCCAGTTGTGCCAAGTCCTGCTCCTGGCCTGTCAGCGTCGTCAGTGGGATCAAGGTCCTGGCAAACACCCATGGCACCCCGTCCCCCCTGAGCACGACCTTGCGCAGCAGGCAGTCGACATCACCGATCAGGGCACGTTCATCATCCGTCAAGCGCTCGCGACTTATCTGCCCTTGCTCTTCCAGAGAAACGGTAAATGCCCGGCAATGGCGCTCGAACCGGCGCGACAAGGAGTCCAACTCCAACAACCAATGCCCAAATTCAGTCCCTTCAATGACTGTTTCTTCCGGTGCCTGCCATTGGGCACTGTCTAGCATGGGCTTGTACAACTGTTTGAATTTCGACATCTTTCCAACAAAATATCTACCCAATCGGCCGCTAGGGCTTGGTAGATCAAGGTTAATTTATTACCATGAAGAAACACTATTGTAGCAAGCTGTAACCAGTACGAATATCGTTACGATCGAAAGAAACTCATTTGCAGCCATAAAAACCAATAACTCTATGAGCACCATAATGAAATTGACTTTATCTGGATTACTGTTCCTGTTGGCGAGCCTGCTGGTGCCAATGTCTGCCCAAGCCAATGACGGCGCCCCGGCCAACCCGCAATATACCTATTACACCCTTGCCCCTGACATCACCACCAACTATGTCACCCAGGGCAAGAAAATCGGCTACCTCCGCCTGCAGGTCGACCTGATGGTGGCTGATCCCTCCCTCATCCCAGACGTCGAGCACCATGCCCCGCTGATCCGCGATGCCATTATCAGTATTATCGGCCAACAGCCAGAGGCACGAATCAAGTCGCTGGCAGGGCGCGAGGAAATCCGCCAGGCTTGCCTCAACAAGGTCAACGAGCTGCTGCTGATCGAGACCAACAAACGACTGCTGACCGAGCTGTTGTTTACCAAGTACCTCTACCAGTAAGTTAACCACACCAGATACAACAAAGGCGCCCTAGGCGCCTTTGTTCTTTTTGCTTTTTATTGCTGCACTGGGGTTTAAGTGGTTATCGCAATTACGCCGCACTTTCGTGGCCAGCCTGCCAGTTGGCAATGAACTCAGCCACTTGCTGCTGCTGCTCCATGTCCAGGTACAAGCCCAGCTTGCTGCGACGCCACAGCACATCTTCAGCCTGCTGGACAAACTCGAAGCGCATCAGGTATTCCAGCTCCTTGGCATAGAAACCGGCACCAAAGTGCTGCCCCATGTCAGCCTCGCTGGCTACACCGGTGAAAATATCTTCGCAGCGGTTGCCATAGTTCGTCGCCATCCGCACGGCAGCGACCGATTCCAGCCATGGGAAACGCTGCTGCAGCTGCTCAGCCTTTTGGCTGGCATCATAACCCGCTTCGCCGCCCGGCAGGTAAGCATCAGCCGTCCACGGCTGGGTCATCTGCGGGAAGAACGGTGCCAGCTTGGTCATCGCCGTCTCGGCAAGCTTGCGGTAAGTCGTCAACTTGCCACCGAAGATAGACAGCAGCGGCGCCTGGCTGCCCTCCTGCTCCAGTTCCAGCGTGTAGTCACGGGTGATGGCCTGCGGTGAGTCAGATTCATCATCGCACAGCGGGCGCACCCCGCTGTAGGTCCATACCACATCGCCGCGGTTTAGCTTGTTGACGAAGTGGTTATTGTAGACATCCAGCAGGTAGCCGATTTCATTGTCATCAATCGCCACCTCGCGCGGGTCGCCATTGTATTCAACATCCGTAGTACCAATGATCGAGAAGCGGTCAAGGTAAGGGATCACAAACACAATCCGGTTGTCTTCATTTTGCAGGATATACGCCTGCTCCTCGCCGTGGACGCGAGGAACAACAATGTGGGAGCCTTTGATCAAGCGGATATTGCGTGGCGATGGCAGCTCAAGGCTCTGGTCGTAGAACGCTTTCACCCATGGCCCTGCGGCATTGACCAATGCATGGCAGCGGCGCTCGAACACCTCGCCGGTCAGGGTGTTGCGCACCGTTACCCGCCACAGTTCACCCTCTCGCTCGGCAGCTTCGACCGTACAGCGGTTGCGCACTTCGCCATCACGCTGGGCCACCTCCATCGCATTGAGGATCACCAAACGCGCATCGTCGACCCAGCAGTCAGAGTATTCGAAACCCTTGGTAATTTCCGGTACCAATACGGAATCAGCACCGAACTTCAGGCCGCAGCTTGCCGGCAGTGTCGTACGCTTGCCAAGGTGGTCGTATAAGAACAGGCCAGCGCGGATCATCCACGCCGGGCGCAAGTGCGGGCGGTGCGGCAAACGAAAACGCATCGGGCGGGCGATATGGGGGATTTTTTTCAGTAGTACCTCACGCTCAGCCAGTGCTTCACCGACCAAGCGAAATTCGTAGTGTTCGAGGTAGCGCAGGCCACCATGGATCAACTTCGAACTGGCCGACGATGTTGCCGACGCGAAGTCCTGTGCTTCGTATAGGCCAACCTTCAGGCCGCGGCCAGCGGCATCCGCAGCAATACCTGCCCCATTGATACCGCCACCGACGACAATCAGATCCAACACTTCGTTTTTTGCTGCCATTTCACCACCTCGACTACCGACTTTCGTTTAATGTTCTTTTTCGCGCACAAATGCTCGATAACGAGCACTATAGACAATAAATTGATTAAGATCATCATTATTATGCTCGAATATTTAGGTAAATATGATCGAACTGGCATTTTTACGAAAAAAAACGGGCTGCTTATTCAGCAGCCCGTTCGGGGTGTTCTTGCTTATATAGACGGCAAGCCTATGAAATAAAAGCGCTACCGGATGATTTCTATGTGCGTTTCATGCTCTGCCAGGCGTTTGGCCAGCTCTTCAGGCGGTGTCTGGTCGGTAAACAGCATATCAACCTGGCTGATATCCCCAAGGTTGACCATGGCATTACGACCGAACTTGGTATGATCGACACCGAGCATCACGCAGCGGCTGTTTTCAATAATCGCCTGCTTGACCCGGACTTCATGGTAGTCGAAATCAAGCAGTGAGCCATCGAGATCAATCCCGCTGATCCCCAAGATGCCGAAATCAAGGCGGAACTGGGAGATGAAATCCAAGGTTGCCTCACCGACGATACCGCCATCGCGGTTGCGCACTTCACCGCCAGCCAAGATCACCCGGAAATCATCCTTGCCGGTCAAGATACTCGCCACATTGAGGTTGTTGGTCACGATACGCAGATCGTTATGGTTCAGCAGCGCCCTGGCTACCGCTTCCGGGGTGGTACCGATATCAATGAACAGCGTCGCCCCGTCCGGAATATGAGCCACCATCGCCTGGGCAATATTGTCCTTTTCCGTCAGCTGCATCACCTTCCGGGTGCTGTAGGACGTGTTGACCGAGCTCGATGGGATCGTCGCCCCACCGTGGTGACGGCGGATTTTGTTGTCTTCCGCCAGCTCGTTGAGATCCCGCCGGATTGTCTGCGGGCTGACATTGAACCGCTCCACCAAGTCATCGGTGCTGACATAGCCTTGGGTTTTGACAAGATCAATAATTTCCTGGTGACGTTTACTCTGCTTCACGACTGACGCGGCTCCCTTTCGCTGTGGCCTGGTACCCTAACAAGCACTCTTATGAAATCGATATCATTAAGGCAAGAATAGCTTGCAAAACAACAAGGCTCCGCCCAATGCGAAGCCTTGTCATATTACCTAGGGTCTAATCAAGATGCCAATGATGGCGCTCCCAATCATGCATTTTGTGCTTGCTGATCCGCTTCTTTCTCACGGTGTAGACGGCTTTCGCCAATCAGTGCCAATGTCAGGAAGAAGATAGATAGGCCACAAGATGCAGTCAGCACCATAAAGCCGCCATCCCAGCCGAAGTGGTCTACGGTGTAGCCCAAGATAGCATTCGCAGCTACCGCCCCGCCCAAGTAACCGAACAGACCCGTCAGGCCAGCAGCCGTACCTGCTGCTTTCTTCGGTGCCAGTTCAAGGGCGTACAGGCCAATCAGCATAACCGGGCCGTAGATCAAAAAGCCGATAGCCACCAGCGCAGCCATATCAACCGCAGGGTTGCCGGCAGGGTTGAACCAGTAAACCAATACCGCAACAGTAACCAAGGCCATAAACAGGATACCTGCCGGCGCACGGCGGCCCTTGAAGAATTTATCCGACATCCAACCACACAGCAGGGTACCCGGGATACCGGCCCACTCGTAGAGGAAATAAGCCCAAGACGATTTATCTACGGTGAAATCCTTCACTTCGCTCAGATAAACCGGAGCCCAGTCCAATACCCCGTAGCGGATCAGGTATACGAAGGCATTCGCCACCGCGATGAACCACAACAACTTGTTGTTGAACACATACTTGAAGAAGATTTCTTTCGCCGTCATCTCTTTTTCGTGAGAGGCATCATAGCTATCAGGATAATCATCTTTGTGCTCTTCGATAGAAGGCAGGCCGCAAGACTGAGGCGTGTCACGCATGACCAGCAAGGTGAATGCCGCTACCAACAGGGCAAAGAATGCCGGGACATAGAAAGCCGCCCGCCAGTCATCGTTGAATGCCCACAGGCCAAGCAGGAACATCGGGCCGATCAAGCCGCCACCGACGTTATGGGCCACGTTCCAGACCGAAACTACCTCACCCCTTTCCTTGCGCGACCACCAGTGCACCATGGTCCGGCCACAGGCAGGCCACCCCATTCCCTGGAACCAACCGTTCAGGAACAGCAGGATGAACATCGCTGCAATACTGCCCGTTGCCCACGGCATAAAGCCAAAACACAGCATGACGATGGCCGACATACTCAAGCCAGCGGCCAGGAAGTAGCGCGGGTTGGAGCGGTCGGACACACTGCCCATCAGGAATTTCGATAGGCCATAAGCGATAGATACCGCAGCCAGGGCGACACCCAGATCACCACGGCTGTAGCCGTATTCCTCGATGAGGTAAGGCATTGCCAGGCTGAAATTTTTTCGAACAAGGTAGTAGCCAGCGTAGCCAATGAAAATCCCGGCAAACAACTGCCAACGCAGGCGTTGATAGGTGGAGTCAACCTTGCCATCGGGCAGACGCTCCCGATGCATAGCCGGTTTAAAAATACCAAACATAGAATGTACCTTTTTATAGTGCTTTTGCGATGGTATGAGTACAAACGAGTACAGGGTGAGCGAAAATAATCAATTTCGCTCAAGGTATGCAAATTATTGCTCTAATGAAGGTAAGAAAATGTGAATAGTGTCAAATAGGTAGATTTAGTCGCTGGGTTAGCGGCAAAAATCAGGGGATTTTACCGGAATTACGAACTACTTTGGCATATCAACAAAAAAGGTGAACATCCGGGGACGGATATTCACCTCTTTTTGTACCCCAAGCGAATTAGCGACGCAGCTTGGCGTCCACCCAGCCCAAGGCACAGCCGCTAAGCAGGCCAAAAAGGTGGGCCATGTTAGCCACCGACATGCCCAGCACATCGGCAAAGCCTAGCACCAGCCACGCCAACATGAAGACCACGTAAGGCTTGGGGATAGACAGGCCACGGCTGGGTGCCAGCCCCCCCATCCACCAGATATAGCCCAGCAGTGCATAAACCACGCCGGACAGGCCGCCGAAGTTCGGGCCGTGGAACCAGAACTGGGCAAAGCCCGACACCAACGCCGAGATCAAGAACACCTGGAGCAGCTTGGCGCTCCCGCTATGCCTTTCCAGCTGCCCACCGAGGATCCACCACCACAGGCAGTTGAAAATCACATGCAAGGTCGAGAAATGGATCAGCGCATGGGAGAAAAACCGCCATAACTGCCATTCATCGCCGTCCATCACCGGGAAGTGCATCAGGCGAAAGACGGGCTGCTGCATACCGAGCAACCACAGCAAGTAAACCACCACCGATACAGCCATCACCAGCAGAGTAAAGGGGCCCGCCTGGGCACGGACAAGGCCAACAAGGCTCGGGCTGCGGTACTGGAACTGGGCAGTACGGCTCTCGGCCACCTCCCATGATGCCGCCTGGTATTTGCGATCATAAGGATTGGAGAGGAACTGGTTGAGTTCAGCCTCAGCTTCCACCAAATACTGACCATCTTCAAGCCACAGGGCAAACAGGCCCTCTGGCTCCGGGGCCATCACCAGCGAAATGCCTCGCGAGGCCATATAGTCAATAAACGCCTGCGCCTGGCGTGGGTTGTTCAATCCGGCTAAGCGGTGCATATCGGTCTCCACAGTGAAAGGCTATTCGGCAACATCAGATCATAGTGGTAGTGATATCCCCCCGCCGCCCCCAGGCTGGCTTGGATCAAGCCATCTGGACACAGGGATAAGCGTTGCGCTTCCAGGCCTCGAAGCCGCCATCGAGGCTATAGACACATTCGAACCCCTGGTGGATAAGATATTGAGCAGCACCCTGGCTGCTGATACCGTGGTAGCACATCACGATCACTGGTTGCTCGAAATCAACCTCATCCATAAACGCCACCATTGTATCATTAGTTAGGTGAAACGCGCCTTCGGGATGGCTCAGGGCATAAGACTGGGGATCACGGATATCGACCAGTACCGCTTCGCTGCCCCCCTGCGAGAGCAACTGATAAGCCTGCTCGGCAGAAAGATGTTCAAATTGATCCATAATTTACGCTGACTCTTGTTGGAATTGATCAACAGGCAAGATCGTCCTACCTGATAAAAATGTGACGATCGTCCGTTTTGGCCAAAACCACCACGCGCCGCCTTATTTCACTATTGTAACCGATCAAGTTACTCACAACCCCATCGAAAAAATAAGGGTAAACCGGCAAGACCAAAATGCAGCTAAGCCCCACAGGGCAAGGGCCTGCAATACCTTCACCGTATCCCCGACAGCGCCACTGGCCAAAATACCACCAGCTGTGGAAAAGACTGTGAATTGCGTTGATAATGTGTTTCCACAAATATGGATCCACTATATGTAGGTAGGATCATGTAAAAAGCTGTGGATAAACTTGTTTCAACTTCACATTTACCATTGATTTTGTGATGTATATCCCAGATTTTAGGCATAAAAAAACCAGCCCTTGGCTGGTTTTCTCTTGTTGCGATTTGTGGATAGTTTGCCGAGGATCCTCAGGCGAAATCACCCACTGCTTCCTTGAGCTTTTTCATCGCATTTTTCTCTAGCTGGCGGATCCGCTCTGCGGATACCTGGTAGTGTTCAGCCAACTCTTGCAAGGTCGCCTTGCTGTCTTCCAGCCAGCGCGAACGCACAATGTGCTGGCTGCGCTCATCGAGGCCAGACAGGGCATTCGACAAACGGTTGTTGGCGTGGGCTTCCCAGTTGTTTTCCTCTACGCTCAGCGCAACATCTGACGATTTGTCTTCGAGGTAATACGCCGGCGCGCTGTAGCTGGCTTCGCGATCATCGTCTTCGGTCGGCATTTCAAAAGCCGGATCCTGGGCAGCAAGACGGGATTCCATCTCGCGCACTTCGCTAGCCTCTACGCCAAGCTGGTCAGCAACCATCTGCACTTCGTCATTGTTGAACCAGCCAAGGCGTTTTTTTGCCTTGCGCAAGTTGAAGAACAGTTTGCGCTGGGCCTTGGTGGTCGCCACTTTGACGATACGCCAGTTACGCAGTACGTATTCATGGATCTCTGCTTTGATCCAGTGAACAGCAAAAGATACCAGGCGGACGCCGACTTCAGGGTTAAAGCGCTTGACCGCTTTCATCAGGCCAATATTGCCTTCCTGAACCAGATCAGCCATTGGTAAGCCGTAGCCTGAATAGCCACGAGCAATGTGAACAACAAAGCGCAGATGGGACATCACCAATGCCTTTGCCGCATTGAGATCACCATCAAAATGAAGACGCTCAGCTAGCTCGCGCTCCTGCTCCGCCGACAGCATAGGATAGCTGTTGACGCTCTGGACATAGCTATCCAGACTATCTGCAGTGACCAGAGCCATTGAAGTCATCTCTTGTGCCATTCAACAAACCTCGTTTATTTTTTGTACCAATGCGAAATTGCATGAACCGACAATGATGCCTGTAAAACAGGCCTCATTGCAAGCAAGCCGCGTAATTTACCCTATTTGTAGAGTTAAAAATGTCAGATAGGTTCAATTTCTTTCAAATGACGTCCAGCCGACAAACGCGCAGCAAGCAGGCCAAGGAATGCCGAGATCATCAATAAGATCAAAGACTCATCCCAACCTAAGCCGATCATTCTGAACGGGCTGTCATACAGATCCGCCAAATGGGCCACAGCGCCATCGAGCAGCATCGCCACCAATGCGGTCAACATCCAGGCAGCTACACCGCCAATCAAACCATACCAAACCCCGGTATAGAGATAAGGGCGGAGGATAAAACTGTCGGTCGCCCCGACCAGTTTCATCACCTGGATCTCATCACGCTGGTTGAGCACCTGCAGGCGCAGAGTGTTGCCGACAATCAAAAAGACCGCAAACAGCATCAACCCGGAAATAATCATAGCCAGAATAATGACAAGTTGCTTAATCGCAGCCAAACGCTGGAGCCAATCACTGTCGAGCCGCACCTCGTCCACTCCGCTTTGCACCCGCAAACGCGAAGCCAGCTCGGTAGCCTTGGCATCAAGCTGCCACGCCTCGGTTGGCTTGACGACCAGTACTGCCGGCAGCGGATTGTCATCCAGCAGGCTAAGCGCTTGCTCAAAGCCGGCCTGCTGGCGGAACTCGGCCAGCCCCTGCTCAGGCGAAATCGCCTCAAGGCTATCGACTTCCGGCCACTGCGCCAACTCGTCATGCAGTTGCTTTGCCTGCCCTGTTGAAGTGCCCGGCTCCAGATAGATAGTCATCTGGGTCGGGTTCTGCCACACCTGTGCCACCACGGTGACGTTCTTGGCAAACAGGTAAAAACTCGCAGGTAGCGTCAGGGCAAACGCCAGCACCGCCAAGGTCAGGATGTTGCCGAGCGGGCGGCGCATCATATCTGCAAGTGACTGCTTACATTGCTGCTTGTGCAAGGCAAAAAAGCCGGTTTTATTTTGCGCCACTGGCTAGCTCCCTTAATTGTCCCTGATACAAATCCAATCGACGGTAATTGTGGGTGGTCAACAGCGAGGTATCGTGGGTTGCCATCAGCACCGTGACCCCTACCCGGTTGAACTCTTCGAACAACGCCATGATCTGGCGGGACAGCGCCGCATCGAGATTACCGGTCGGCTCATCGGCCAGCAGCAGCATCGGCTTATTGACGATCGCCCGTGCAATCCCCACCCGCTGCTGCTCACCGCCAGATAGTTGCACCGGCAGACAGCGAGCCTTGTCGAGCAATCCGACCTTGTCGAGGGCCGCCGATACCCGGCGCTTGATCTCGTTCTCGGTGGCCTGCTCAACCCGCAACGGCAGGGCCACGTTGTCGTAGATGGTTCTATCCATCAGCAACTTGTGATCCTGGAAGATAATGCCGATATTGCGGCGCAAGAACGGGATCTGCTTGTTGTCAATCCGGGTAATATCATGCCCGTTAAAGATGATCTTGCCGTCACTCGGCCGCTCGATGGCACAGATCAGTTTCAGCAGAGTACTCTTACCCGCACCCGAGTGCCCGGTCAGGAACGCCATATCTGCTGGCTGCAGATGGAAATCGACCTTTTGCAGGGCCTGGCGCCCGCCCCGATAAGCCTTACTTACCTGCTGAAACCGAATCACACCTTAATCCTCGTCACTAAACAGCGCTTCGATAAACTCATCCGCCGCAAACGGGCGCAAGTCTTCAATCCCTTCCCCGATACCGATGTAGCGGATTGGGATATTGAACTGATCGGCAATGGCAAAGATAACACCCCCCTTGGCCGTACCGTCCAACTTGGTCAGGGTAATACCGGTCACCGGGGCAACCTCGCTGAACAACTTGGCCTGGCTGATCGCATTCTGCCCGGTACCGGCATCCACCGTCAGCATGATTTCATGCGGCGCATGCGGATCAACCTTCTTCATCACACGGACGATCTTGCGCAGCTCTTCCATCAGGTTGCCTTTGTTCTGCAGGCGGCCTGCAGTATCGGCAATCACGACATCCACATTCTTCGCCTTGGCAGACTCGATCGCATCGAAGATCACCGAGGCACTGTCTGCGCCGGTATGCTGGGCAACAACCGGTACGTTGTTGCGCTCGCCCCAGACCTGCAGCTGCTCAACCGCCGCTGCACGGAAGGTATCACCGGCTGCCAGCATCACAGATTTGCCCTGGCCCTGGAACTGCTTGGCCAGCTTACCGATAGTCGTGGTCTTACCGACACCGTTTACGCCCACCATCAGAATAACGTAAGGCTGCTTGGCTTCGTCAATCACCAGCGGCTGCTCGACCTTGGCCAGCATGCCAGACAGCTCTTCTTTCAGCAGGCCGTACAGGGCATCACCGTCTTTCAGCGACTTGCGGTCCGCCTTGTCCGTCAGGTTCTCAATGATCTTGAGGGTGGTGTCCATACCGACATCGGCCACCAACAGCTGCTCTTCCAGCTCCTCGAACAGATCGTCATCGATTTTCTTGCCACGGAACAAGCTGGCAAACCCCGAGCCGAAGTTGGTCTTGGTTTTCTTCAGGCCGCGCATCAAGCGGGCAAAGAAACCTTCGCTCTTAGGTTTTTCCTGCAATGCCTCGGCTTGCTGCAACTGCTCTTCTTCCAGCTGTACCGCTTGGGCCTTGGCTTCTTCTTCCGCAATGACTTGGGCGGCAGCCTCGGCTTCTGCTTCTGCCGCTGCCTTGGCGGCGGCCTCGGCTTCCGCTTCTGCCGCTGCTTTGGCGGCTGCCTCGGCTTCCGCTTCTGCTTCCGCCGCAACTTTCGCAGCAGCTTCGGCTTCCGCTTCTGCTTCCGCCGCAACTTTCGCAGCAGCTTCGGCTTCTTGTTCTGTTGCTTGTTCTTTTACTGCTTCAGCCTCAGCTGAAACCGTTGATTGTTCTTGATTTTGTTCGGTTTGCTCGGTCTGCTCCTCAGAGCCAAAACCCAACCACGAAAATAATCCGCGTTTCTTTTTTTCTGCCATTGGCAAATCCTAGAGCTTGATTGGTACAATTTGCGGCCTAAACACAGGTGTATACCCCCAGCGGCATGATTTCGGCATACATGTTTTCGCCTACAGCCAAGGGGTTTAGGTATACTATCATTTTCTAAACGGTCGAAGAAATCTATGACAAGACGCAGACAACAATCAGGGCGAAATATGCCAAACAGCCGCCGTGACGGGTTCGTTAGGATCATCAGCGGGCGCTGGCGTGGGCGTAAACTTCCCGTCCACGACGTCGAAGGCCTACGCCCAACCACAGATCGCGTCAAAGAGACCGTTTTCAACTGGTTGGCACAAGATATTATCGATTCGCGCTGCCTTGACCTGTTTACCGGCAGCGGCAGCCTGAGCTTCGAAGCCCTATCGCGCGGTGCCAGCCATGTCACCATGCTTGAGCTTGACAAAAAAGCCGCCGAGCAACTGGAAAAAAACCGGGCGACCATCGGCGCAGACAATGCCGACGTCCTCAATACCGACAGCCTGGCTTTCCTGAAGCAGGCCGGTACCCCGCACGACGTGGTGTTTATCGACCCACCGTTCCGCAAAGACCTGATTGATGAGGTGATCACCCTGCTCGAGCAGAATAACTGGCTATCACCCCACGCCGTCATTTACATTGAGGCCGAGAAAGAATTCGGGGAGCCAGTGACACCAGCACATTGGCATCTCCACAGGGAAAAAACAGCGGGACAGGTCTGTTACCGCTTATTCGAAAGAGAGGAAGCATGAAAGCACTGATTTTACTTGCCAAAGCGGCGATCGGCTTTGTCTGGCTGGTTTTGCTGATCAACATTTTTCACCCGTTCCCGGGCGTCGCGGCGATGGCGCTCTATATCATGACCGGGTTCCTGTTCATGATGCATGGCCTGCAAATGCTCATTTTCATCGGCGCCTTCGGCGACAAGATCACTATGACCCGGTGGGAAAAATGGTCCATCCTGATCTTCGGCATCTTTGCCCTGCTTGATATCCGCCGCAAGCACATGATGTAAAAATACGAGGCCAAATGGCCTCGTTTTTTCCAACTCACACTTTATGCTAGCCCATCATGAAAAACTTGCGGATGCCGTCCAGGAACATCTGGGTCGAAATCATGATCAGCAACAAACCCATCAAACGCTCGACAGCCTTGAGTCCCTTCTCGCCCAGCAGGCGGTTGAACACCTCGTAAAACATCAGGATCACAAACGATGCACCCCACGCCAGCAATACGGCGATCACCCAGTCTGTGGTGCGACCCGGCTCCTGGTTGGACAACAGCAATAAAGAAGCCAATACCGAAGGCCCGGCAATCATCGGGATCGCCATCGGCACGATAAACGGCTCCTCACCGGCAGCAAGGCCGGTCACGCCACCCGGCTGCGGGAAAATCATCCTGATCGCTATAAGGAACAGGATAATACCGCCGGAAATACTGACGGTCTCGGTCGAGACATGCAGGAAGTTCAGCATTTTCTGGCCGCCGAACAAGAACAACAGCAAGATCACCAAGGCAATCAACAATTCACGGATCATGATAAAACGGCGGCGCTTGGGCTCAATGTGCCGCAGGATAGACAACATAACCGGCAAGTTGCCGAGCGGATCCATGATCAGAAATAGCATGACCGCCGCAGAAATAATTTCCACAGAGCAGACCTCAGATAGCGAATAAATTAAAGAAGTATCAAGAAATAAGGACGATCAGCCAGAATGCCGACCGGAGGCGGGAGAGTATAACAAACCATCAGCGTGGTGGCGATATTTTACCACCCGCAACTTTCAGCGGCTGGCAGGCGCCAACCGCTTCTAACCAACGTTAGTGATTACACATACGCTCGCGGTTAGCCGCTACATACTCGCCGTCTTGTACGACCTTGCGGCGGTCCAGCAAAAAGCTCATCAGAGCATCAAAAGTCAGGTCTTGCTGGCTGCAAGTATAAAAACGTACATCTTCACCGTATTCCGCCACAATGGCCTGCTTCAGGCTGGCAAAGGTATATGGCGTTTCCGCTGCCAATAGCATGTTCAACAGGTTATGGGCATGGACTTGGTTATCACTCATGGTAGGCATTCTCTTCACAGAACAATAGCAGCATTGTAGCGCCATGATGGTGGGGAAAGATTGACCAAAAACAAATTAGTGCATTTTATATGTATGTTTAATTTCCTGCGACCCTGTCTCGGCCGCATTGCCAGCAAAGTTCAAACTGGCTGCCATTTTGCTCCCCGCAGCCCGCACACACCCAACCGGATTGGTCGGCCTGCTCATACTCGGCCAGCAGCCGCTGGGCACTGGCCTGCTGGCAATCCTTTACCCAAAGGCCGACTTCGACCACGTTGGCAGGTAGCTCACCCGCCGCGGCACCTAACCCTTCCCCGCTGAGGTGCACGGCTATATGCTGGGCTTCCAGCATCCCCTTGAGGCTATGCGCCTCCAGGGCATTAGCCGCACTGTATATTTTGCACCAGTTTTCCGACATGACCATCCCCATTGATTTTGCTTATCTCCAGTATGATCTAAAGACAGATTAAGAGGCGGAAAAGTTTCAGGAATCAGTCACTAAATAGCCAGTAACGTGGCAACGATTAAAGACTGGGCAAGGAAATAGCTGGTCATCACCATTGTCGTCGCCGACTTGAACGCCCCCCGGAAACGGTCAATGGCCAAACAGAGATCGGAAAACATAAATACCACCGCACCGGCAAAAGCCAACAGCGCCATCGTTGTCGAGGTCGTCAGCCAAAACTCACCGGCCGCCCAAGCCATTTGCACGATCACTGCAATATAGGCAGCAACGGGTATCATCATCTTGCCCAATGAAGGCAATAACAGCAGAAACACGATCACCCCCACTGCCGCCAGCATCGCTGGCAGCCACCACAGGATCTCGCTACCGAGCTGCGACCAGAAAGCCACCGAATAAGCGACATGCGCCAGGGCAAACGCGCCTAAACCCACCACAAAACGGTCTTTGGGCCACATCAAGCACACATCACCCACCACTGACAGCATCAGGCCAAGCAAGATAGCTCTGTGGTAGAAACCGCCATCACCAGCCTGCCAGGCCACACCGACTAGCAGCAGCATGGTGAAAGGCTTGAAAATGTAAAATTGCCAACGGGGGCCGTGATAGGCCGCCGTTATATGTAGAAGAGCAGAAAGAGCAATGGCTAACCAAACCCACATAGTTTCACCGTTATTATTATAAAGATGCCGCTGGCAATGAACCGGACTCTCAGCGGCAAGCACAGTTTAGGATCTGAAAGGCGATTGTCTAGCAACGAAGGCCAATAACTAGCGGAGAATCATATTAATCACGCTCCCAATAGCCGTTCTGTGAACCCGCTTATTGAGCCGGTTGAAAAACCCAAATGGCAAACGTTTGACTGGCAAGCAGGGGGAGTCTTGGCCAAGAGTGTAAGGTATACAAGGCAAACCCGCCTATTTCAAACACAAAAAACACTTACAGAAAAATAAATAAAAATATAAAAAAACAAACAGATAAAAACAAAAACTTACCTTTACCCCACCAAAAACATTGCCCAACTAGCTAACGGACCACTCAAGCATCTATAACTGTAAATTGGCATAAAACCTGCCGGTTTATTCAATCCACCTCCCATTAATTGTTGCTTGGCATTAGCCAGAAAAGACAAAACACCACATTTACCCCTAATGATGATCCACCAAAGCACCAAGCTTCATTTTCAACAACAAATAAATAAAGCACAAATCAAACGAAGAAATTAAAAAAATAAAACATTTAAAAACAATAATTTAAATCAACATACAACACTAACAACCAAATCAGAATACTTTTCAAACAGCTCAAAAAACACAGTTCACTTAGTTATAAAAGGCGGTTTATCGGCTCCATAAATTATTTTTATGACAAGAATATGACAATACAGCTTGATAATCGCATAAAATTAATGCTATTCTTATTTACAACATCAAATCAGCAGCTAAAAGGAGCCTTAACATGTTCACACCTTCTCAAAAACAAGGGCTTATGATGATCGCAGTGGTTGTCGGATTAATGACGCTGCCAGTGATTTATTAAGCAAAAAAAATTCAAAAAAAAGGTGCCTTATCGGCACCTTTTTTGTTTTGTCCAGATTATACCCACCGGTTGTCTCCCCTGCCTGGTCAAGGCGTCAGGTCAATCCGGTGCCAGTGGATAGAATAGAACCAGATAGCCAGTGCCGTGACACCAACCACCAACAGGGCGGCCGCCGTCCAGACAAACCGGCCGCTACGCGGAGTCAGCTCTTTCTCGCAGGCATTGCAGGCTGCGATAAAGCCTTTCTTATCGTCGAGTTTGTACCCTTCTTCATGAACCGTTTTGTTACGGACCGAAGCAATAAAGCGTAGCTTGGGAATAATTTCATGGGGTAGGCGTTCTTCACAGCTAGTGATCAGCTGGTGCAAGCCTTTGCCCTCAGCATGGTAATGTTCACGCAGCAGGCTTTCGATCCGCCTTGAACGTGTTACCACTAACTCTATGTTTGCCATCGACTCTCTTTCCTTGCCTATTATTTCTACTAACTTACCTCGACTTTGCCTGAAAGCAAAGTACCGCGTTTCGCCTTGGCGGGGAATTCCCTGAGGGGATAACCGCTTCACTGAATGACATAGCCCTTGCCTGTAACCCAGCCATGATCACGCTTTTTGCCGCCGGGCATATTCAGCCCCTTCGAGTTGCACAATAATGAAACCCCGTTTTCTGCAACAAGGAAGTCCTGATGCCTATTACCATCCCCGTTATCATTATTGCCCTGCTGGCGGTTGCCCTCTATTGCTTTGTCCACGTCTACCGCAAACATACGCAGGGGGAAAATGCCCTGGAGCGGCAGATCGAGGTCGAAATCCTCGACAAACAGAGCACTCCGGTCATGGGAGCGCGCCCCGGGGAAGATGACGAAGAGTATTGGATTTATGTCCAGCCAACCAAGGGCGGTCCGAAACGAGAGTTTATGGTGGGTATCCACTATTACCATGCCCTAAACCCGGGGGATAAAGGGGTAATGACCTACCAGGGTGTCACCTTCCGCCATTTTGCGCTCACGCGCGACTAAACACGGTTTACATCAATAGCCAGGCGGCTTGCTAAGGAACCAACCAGGCCGTTTTCGGGCTCCTGGCCAGCAGCCAACTGGCAGCCAGGGCCAAGGCTGTGATAACCACAGTCCAAAGCGGGATCATCAATACCGGTGGCAGGAAGTACCAGCCGTAGGCCTTTACCGGCCATAAAAATATAGGGTGCAGCAAGTAAACCCCAAGGCTGTAGCGGCTCATGAAAGCCAGCCTATCGAGCCAGCCTTCGCTGATCTTGCCCGCCACATAGCGCCCCAGCGCAAAGACCATGGCAGCGATCAGGGCGGTATTGAGAGTTTTGTACGACATCCAACGGCCGACTTTGTACTCCCCGGCCGCAAAGCTGTTGCTAAGTACCATGGCATCGGTCAGTAACAAGGCTACGATACCCAGTGGCAGCAGCCACTTCAGGCTTGGCCAGTGCAACTGGTAAACACAGTAGCCCAACAGTAAGTACCCACTATAGAGCACCAGCTCATGGCTCCATGGGCCGTCAATTTTGAACAAGAACAAGGTTGTCAGGGCGAGCCATACCAGCGTCAGGGCCAGTGTCGCCTGCCTGTCATATTGCTGGACAAAATAGCGCAGGAAAGGAATGACAAAATACAGCGGGATAAAATAATAGAAAAAGCCGAGGTGGTAGTAGGTTTCGTGCACCGGCAGGGCCTTTAGCGTCCCGAGAGCCACGGCACCATCGAAACCTGCCGGTGATACCCCGGAGAGCCAAGCATAGAACACCGACCACACCAGGAAAGGCACCAATACCTTGCCGAGCCGGCGGCGGATATAATAGCCAAGTTCGAACGGGCGGGTATCGGTCAGCATCAGGGCGCCGGTGATCATAATAAAGACAGGCACTGCCCAGCGGCTAAAGCTATTGAAGGTCGTTGCGGTTATCCAGCCGCTGTCGGGCATGATACCGAACTGATCGCGGTATGGGCCAAGGACGTGGATCACCACCACGGCAACGGCTGCGACACAGCGCAGTACATCAAAAAAGCGAACCTTCTCCCTCACACCTTCCCCCTAACCGTCGATCCAAAAAAGGGTATCCCTCGTGGATACCCTTTTGAATATAGCAGGCGATTTTTATTAAGTAACTGAATAAGAATAGATTTACCGCATAAATCACCTAATGCTGACATTCAGCCCTGCAACCGCCAAACGCTGCTTATGGCTGCTGTCGCGTTGCCGCCAGCACAATTTCACGGATACACAAGTGTTGCGGCTGCTGGTAAGCGTAATTGATGGCATTGGCAATATCCTGCGGGGCAATCACTCCGCCCATACCGTCTTTCCACTCCTCGTAACCTGCTTTGATATCATCGCTAGTGGTATGGCTCAGCAGCTCGGTATCTACCGCACCAGGGGCAATGGTAATAAAGCGCACGTTGTCATCAGCGACTTCCTCGCGAATATTTTCGGTGATCGCATGCACGGCGAATTTGGTGCCACAGTAGGCTGCGTGGTTCGGGAACGTCTTGCGCCCGGCAATCGAACTGATATTGATCACCGTTCCTCCCTGGCGAGCTTTCATCTTGGCCAGAACCGCATGAATACCGTTAAGCAGCCCCATCACGTTGACATCGAACATGGTTTTCCACTCTGCCGGATCTTGCTCGTGGGCAAGGCCAAGCAGCATGACACCGGCATTGTTGACCAGGCAATCAACCGGGCCGTACTGGGCTTCTGCTTCCTCAATTGCTGCTGCGAACGCCGGGCCATCGGTAACATCCACCTGGCGGCACATCGTATTTGGCAGGCCCAGTGCAGTCAATCGGTCAACACGGCGTGCCAGCAACAGTAACGGGTGTCCCTGTGCAGATAGCGTTTTTGCCGTTGCTTCGCCAATACCAGAACTTGCACCAGTGATCACAACAAGAGACTTAGACATAGTTTCACCTTATATATAGAGAGAACATCACCTCGGGCTTTTGCCCGCCAGGTCCGTACCAGTGGCCACCAGCAGATGGGCGCTACTATATCGGCCTAATCCCTTAGTGAAAAATATCGATTACCTCTGTTTATCATAAATATTAGCTATGGATAGCCATACCAACTGAAATCCCGACGCTCAAAATGCTACAAGGTGGTTAATGAAATGCTATCACACAGGAATTTATAGGCGATAAATTATCCTTTTTGTGAGTTTTAGCACGCTATTTTCGGGCTGCGATTTCTAATTAATTGATATCCGGTTATTGAGCAAAGGTTAACAAACCGAAAATGGACAACTGATTTCATAAAAATCAACAATGACAACCGGAACAACCATCACGAAAACAGCATATAACCACCAAAAATTAACAAAAACCAGACAAAAAATGAGCAAATGACACATTTAGACACAATTATATCTTGTTTATGGCGTTAACAATGACGTAACCTTCCCCGCGACAAGAGATGTACCCATTGATGGGATTAAAACGATAAATGGAGGTCGTGATGCATTCATCTGCTTCACCGCAAACACAACAACAACCGAAGAAAACGCTATTTACCCGTTTTCTAGATACCGTCGAGTGGCTGGGTAACCTGCTACCACACCCAATTACTCTTTTTGCCCTTTTCTGTGTGGCTATCCTGGTCGCCTCTGGTATTGCTGGTTACTTCGGCGTGTCTGTCGTTGACCCGCGTCCGGAAGGTGCTGCCGGCCGAGCTGCCGACGGTATGATCCATGTGGTCAGCCTGTTCAATGCAGAGGGCCTACAAAAAATCGTTGCCAACCTGGTGACCAACTTCACTGGCTTTGCCCCGCTAGGTACCGTACTGGTTGCGATGCTGGGTGTGGCGATTGCCGAACACTCAGGCATGCTGTCTTCTGCTATGCGTGGCCTGGTCATGGGCGCTTCGCGCCGCATGGTGACCTTGGTCGTTGTCTTCGCAGGTATCATTTCTAACACCGCTTCTGAGCTAGGCTACGTGGTATTGGTACCACTAGCGGCGATGCTATTCCACTCGTTGGGCCGTCACCCGCTAGCAGGTCTTGCCGCAGCGTTTGCCGGTGTATCCGGTGGCTACAGTGCCAACCTACTGCTAGGTACCGTTGACCCGCTATTGTCAGGTATTACCCAGACAGCAGCACAAATGATCGACCCGAACTACGCAGTTGGCCCTGAGGTTAACTGGTACTTCATGTTCGCATCGACGTTTGCCATCACCATCATGGGTGCCTTCGTTACCGAAAAGATTGTTGAGCCTAAACTGGGTAAGTACAACCCAGAGGAAGCCAGCGAAGAGCTAGGTGGCGATAAACTTGGTAAGATCACCGATCTTGAGAAGAAAGGCCTGAAAATGGCTGGTCTTGCGGCACTAGTCGTTGCTGGCCTGCTGGCTCTGACTATCGTCCCTGAAAACGGTATCCTACGCCACCCTGACACAGGCTTGGTTGCAGGTTCACCGTTCCTGAAAGGTATCGTTGCCTTTATCTTCGTCTTTTTCGCTATCCCTGGCTTTGTCTACGGTAAAGTTGTCGGCACGATGAAGAACGACCGCGATGTTATCGATGCGATGTCAAAATCCATGTCTTCAATGGGTATGTACATCGTGCTGGTATTCTTCGCTGCCCAGTTCGTTGCCTTCTTCAGCTGGACCAACTTCGGTCAGGTCTTCGCGGTTGCCGGTGCAGACTTCCTACAGTCAATTGGCCTAACAGGTCCAGCACTGTTCTTCGCCTTCATCCTGATGTGTGGTTTTATCAACCTGATGCTAGGTTCAGCGTCGGCGCAGTGGGCTGTAACAGCACCAATCTTCGTTCCGATGCTGATGCTGGTTGGCTACGCGCCTGAAACCATCCAGGCGGCTTACCGTATCGGTGACTCCGTGACTAACATCATCACCCCGATGATGAGCTACTTCGGTATGATCCTGGCGGTTGCAACTCGCTATAAGAAAAACCTGGGTCTGGGTACGCTGATTTCAACCATGCTGCCATACTCACTCGTCTTCATCGTTGGTTGGAGCGTGATGTTCTACCTGTGGGTATTCGTATTCGGTATCCCAGTCGGCCCTGGCGCTGCTACTTACTACAGCGTAGGCTAATCCAACTCTCTGTTACCAAAGCCGGGCTTCTGCCCGGCTTTGTGTTTTTCCCTCCCCGCCCATTTAATTCCCTGAACGTATTCTTTGCTGTCCATTTTTTGCTATCCATTCTCTGTTATCATAGCCCCATCACTTGCCTGCAGAGTAATGCCATGGACCTCCGCCTGCTGCGCTTTTTTGTCGCGGTCTACGAAGAAAAAAACATTACCCTTGCTGCCGAGCGCTGCTTTGTCTCCCAGCCCTCGATCTCCAATGCCATCAAGCAATTGGAGGAGGAGCTCAGCACCACCTTGTTCGAGCGCCACAAGAAAGGGGTCAACCTGACCGACGAGGCCCATTACCTCTACCCGCTGGCCGTCCGCCTGCTGGGCGATGTCAACCGCCTGCCATCGCTATTCCAGCAGCGCACCGAGTGCCTGCCACTCAAACTGGGCAATTTCCCCGATCTGAGCCAGAGCGCGCTGGCCGAAGTATTCGGCTGCCTGCGTGAGCATATTCCTAGCTTACTATTAGAGCTGGTCGATCATGAGGCGCCTGCCGATGCGCGTCTGACCTTGGATATGTTCAAACAGGATGATGAGATCTTTCTGCCTCTATGGGAGGAGGACTACGTACTTTGCATGCTACCGTCCCACCCACTGGCCAAGCTGGACAAGGTCAAGCCCGAGCAGCTCCACCAGCATGACTTCATCGAGTGCCCGCCGTGCGAGGCCCACCAGCAGACTATCGGTCTGCTGGCCTGCGACGGTTTGGCGGTCAACCTCGTGGCCAAAGCCGAGCACAAAACCCAGGTGATGCACTTGGTCCAGGCGGGCCTTGGGATCTCCTTCCTGCCAACCGGGGTGCTGGAAACAGCCAGGGAGTTGGTTACCGTCCCGCTTGACGGGCCAAGGATGTTCCGCCGCCTTGGGCTATGCTACCCGGCCAACAAGACCCTCAACCCGGCCCTGAGCGAAACAGTGAAGGCACTTAGCCAGTTTGTGCGGCAGTGAAGTGGCGCGGTGGCGCTTGGAGGGTATATTTTGACGACCACTGCAAGGCTAACTGGTAGCTCTGGCCGATGCGCGGCGCATCGATCGCCAGCACCTCTCCCAAGCTATTGACCTCAGGCCATCGTGCCTGTTCGTAGGCGACGGTCAGCTCCAGCAACTGCCCCAACGGGCCTTTCTGGCTCAATAGGGCCTGGCGGATTTCTGCCTCTAGCGGCAACTGGGCCAACAACTCTTCCAAGGGCTGGTCAAGCAGGGCATCGAGCAATGATAGCAAGCCGGTCATGAAGGCGGGTTTGGTCTCAACATTCTGCCCGCAGGCCGAGGCGAGGATTTCGCACATCCGACCGCGCTGGAGCGACAAGGCATACAGCTCGTGAGGCTTGTCAAACGAAGCCTGCGCCGTGGCCACGGCACTGACAAACACCTTGAGCTTTTCCTCACCGAGATATAACAGCGCCTGCCTGAATTCACTAATCGGAACCTTGAGCCGGTCCACCGCCGTGTTGACGTAGCGAAGCAGCAGGTAGGACAGCGACAGATCCGATGCGACGATCTGCTCTACCCGTTCAAAGTCGACCTGATCCTGGCAAACTTCCTGCAGCAGGCGCAACGTCGATAGCCGCTCAGGTTTGAGGTTGCGGCTCTTGAGCAACTCGGGGCGGCTGAAATAGTAACCCTGGAAGAAATGAAACCCGGCGTTGTGGGCCTGGGTATAGTCAGTGTGGGTCTCGACTTTTTCGGCCAGGAACATCAGCTTCCTGCTGCGGTTCTGCTTGACGTATTCGCAGGCGGCATCGGTACCGATCTTGAGCAGGTCGAGCTTGATAATATGGACATAGGGCAAGAAGCGCTGCCAGCGGGGATCCATATTGAAATCATCGAGGGCAATCATATACCCCAACCGATTTAGATGGCGGATAGCCAGCAGTAACTCGTCATTGGGATCGCACGTTTCCAGCACCTCGATAACGACCTGCTTTTTCGGCAGCAGGGTTGGCAGCAGCCTGACCAAGCTCTGGTGGGGGAAGTTGATAAAACACCGCTTGCCCGGCTGTGCCATGCCGTCGCTATCGGCGATATAGCTATTGACCAGCAAGCGGCAAGTCGCCTTGTTTTCGTCGACACCGGCTGGAAAGGCATTGCTCTCACCCGCGCGAAACAACAGCTCATACCCTGCCGTCTTTTGATGGCGGTTGAAAATAGGCTGGCGTGCAACGTAGGAATACATAAATCTGAACGAGTCTCCACAACAGAGGGCAAATACCACAGGCCCTCAACGGCAGCCTAATGCAGGCTGCCCCATAATCAGGCTTTGGCGGTTGCCAGCAACGCCCCGCAGCCAATAAACATTGAACCGAACACCCGGTTCAGGGCTGCCATTATCCTTGCAGAGCGGATATAACCTGCCAACTGGGAAGCCAGTACCACATAGCCCAGCATCACCAAGGTATCGACAACAACCGTGGTGATCCCCAAAGCCAATAGCTGGGGTGCCTGCGGCTGGGCAGGATCAATAAACTGGGGGAACAAAGCCACCAGGAAAACCACGGTTTTAGGATTGGTCAAATTGACCAGCACCGCCTGGCGGCACAGCTGCCGGGCCGACACCTGCGGGCTCTCCCCGGCAATCAGGCATTGTCCCCGCTCTCGCCACTTTTGTACCCCAAGCCAGACCAAGTACCCGACCCCGGCCCATTTGATCACCGCAAATGCCGTCGCCGACTGGGCCAGCAGGGCGCCAAGGCCAACCCCCACCAGCACAATGTAAATTCCCAGGCCAATTTGCAGCCCGACAATCGAGGCCAGCGACTTGCGCCAGCCATAGGCCATCCCGTTGCTGATCGAGTTCACGGTACCCGACCCCGGTGCAATGCTAAACACGACCGCCGTCGCCAGGTAAGCCAACCAAATTTCAAGCGCCATAAGCCCATTTCCTTTTCTGCTATTCTAACAAACCATGCTGCTAGCCGCATAAAAACGCTACACGTTAACAGCTGTTCACGCCTTATGGCAACATATTGTATGGCATTGGGTTATACTTGCCCCAGATGCTGTTAACCGAGATGTTCAATGACTGTCCAGCCCCCACATTTTTTTGACCTATCCCAGGAAAACCGATTCGAGCAAACCATGGCCGGACCGGCAGCCGAACTGTGGCAGCAACGCCAAGAAGGCATGTTCGGAGGGGTCAACCGCACCAATATCGGCTGGGCTGCCTTCACCGGCAATAATCCGGACAAGGCCATTATTGTCGTCAATGGCCGGATCGAAAGCTACTGGAAATACCAGGAACTTTTTTATGACCTGACCCGCCAGGGCTACGATGTTTTCGCCCTCGACCACCGTGGGCAAGGGGTATCCGACCGCCTGGCCGACGACACCGAGCTTGGCCATGTAGGGCATTTCGATGACTACGTGTCGGATCTGGATACCTTTATCGAATCAGTGGTCAAGCCTAGGGGCTACCAGCAGTTATTTATGCTCGGCCATTCCATGGGCGGCACCATTACCAGCCTGTACCTGGCCCGCCATCCCGGCACGATTGAACGCGCCGTACTCAGCGCGCCGATGCACGGTATCAACATCAACAAATGGATGCGCCCAATTGCCTCCCCGCTCGCCCGGGTGATGGAACAACTGCAGCGCCAGCCAAGCTATGCCCCGGGGCAGGCTCCATACTACCCCAAGCCTTTCCACAACAACCCGCTGACCCAGAGCAAGGTTCGCTACCAATGGTTCCGCGATCTTTACGAACACAAGCCTGAGCTGAAGATAGGCGGCCCCAGCGCCCGCTGGGTATGGCAAGGGCTCGCTGCTGCCAAATGCTGCATCAGCGAGGCGGGCAATATCACGACCCCCGTCCTGCTGCTGCAAGCCAGCGAGGACACCATCATAGATAACGCGGCCCAACAGCAGTTCCACCAGGCTATGCAGCAGGCCAGCCGTGACTGCCAGTTCAAGGTCATCGAGGGCGCCCGCCACGAACTATTGTTCGAGGCCGATACCTTCCGTACCCCGGCTTTGGCCTCGACGCTCGAGCACTTCAGGAAAGCGGAAATACCCAACGCATAAATTAGCCTCTTTTCTATTGGGGGAACTGGTTTAAAATTGCCCTGTTTCCCCAATGCCACGGTATTGGGCCTCTGTTCCTACCGCGAGAGGTTTCATGTACAAAATTATTGCATCGGATCTGGACGGCACCCTGCTGACGCCAGACCATAAAATTGCCCCATTTACCAAAGATACCCTCAACCAGCTCCACCACCAGGGCAAAGATTTTATCTTTGCCACCGGTCGCCACCACGTAGATGTGGCAGGGCTGCGCGAGCAACTGGGGATCCCGGCTTACATGATCACCTCCAATGGCGCCCGGGTGCACAACTGCAAGAACGAAGTGATCTTCAAGCAGGATGTCCAGCCTGAGGTTATCTCCGGCATTATCGCCATGACCAAGCAGGATCCGGAGCTCTTGATCCATATCTACCGCAACGACGACTGGCTGTTAAACAAAGAAGACCCGACTTTGCGTGAATTCCACGACAGCTTCAGCTACCAGTTGTTTGACGTTGACAACCCGCCGCTCGAAGGCGTCGCCAAGATTTTCTTCACCCGCGACGACCGCGACCATGACAAACTGGTCGAGTGGGAAGACAAGATCAACGCCCAGTTCGGTGACAAGGCCAATGTGGCGTTCTCAACCCCTTGGTGCCTGGAAGTGATGGATGCTAATGTGTCCAAGGGCCATGCCCTGGAAGCCGTAGCCAAAGAGAAAGGCTACGCCCTGGCTGACTGCATTGCCTTCGGTGACGGGATGAATGATGTTGAGATGCTGACAATGGCCGGCAAGGGCCTGGTGATGGGCACCTCGCATGCCAAGGTCAAGGCTGCCCTGCCTGAGAATGAAGTGATCGGCTGCTGCAGTGATGAGGCGGTGGCACACTACCTGAGTGCCCTGCTGCTAAAGTAAAGCGGGTTGATAGATCGCACTGAAAATAGAAAAAGGAAGCCGCGGCTTCCTTTTTCTATTTTCCCACCACAGCTAGAACTGCCCGGTCATCTGCAGGATCTCCTGCCACTGCCCCTCGGTCACCGGCATAATGCTGAGGCGGTTGCCGCGCTTGACCAGCAGCATCTCAGCCAATGCCGGGTTAGCTTTCATCCGTTTCAATGACACCAGGCGCAAATGGCGACGGTACTCGATATCGACCATAATCCAACGCGGGTTATCCGGGTCCGATTTCGGGTCGAAGTAAGGCCCTTCGGGATCAAACTGGAAATGATCCGGATAGGCTTCGCGCACCACCTCGGCAATGCCGACCACACCGACATCCTTGCAAGAGGAGTGGTAAATCAGTACCTGATCCCCTAACTTTATGTCATCACGCATCATATTTCGTGCCTGATAGTTCCTGACACCTTCCCAGCAGGAAACTTTTTGCTGCTTGAGCGTGTCTATCGAAAAGGTGTCCGGCTCTGTCTTGAATAACCAATACGCCATTCTGATACTCTTTTTATTTATCTGGTATAACTGACTCTATACCCCAGCCTATCACAACGAGGGATCCCGATGATACGCCGACAACTTCCCCTAGCCCCCTTCGCTGCCGTGCTGTTGCTGGCAGGGTGTGCCAGTGACCCTTCTTCCGCCCCGACAGCGGAGGAAGAAGCGCTCACCACACCTGAGGTGACCACCAGCAGCGGCAAGGTGCAAGCCTTCATGCTGCGCGGCCAGGTGGTGATCGGCCACGAAAGCCGCAGCATCCAGCCGTGCGGCAGCAACCAGCAATACTGGCTCCACTTGCCGGCAGGTGACCTCCCGGCCGCCAACGCGGTCGCCCCGCGTGGCTACGACCCGATCTACGGGGAGTTTATCGGCTACCTTGAGCCTGCGCCGGAAGAAGGCTTTGCCGCCGATTACGATGCCCGCTTCAACGTCAGGCAAATCAACCTGCTGTCGGCTGAAATGGGCCAGGGTTGCCAGCAGCCTCCGCGCACCACCCGGGCCTTCGGCAACGAGCCCGGCTGGAGTATCGATGTGGCAGGGGACACTGTTTCCCTCAACCGGATCAGCTACCCGACCCAGCAGCAAACCATTACCCGCCGTGATATCCGCGCCGGCCAGCAGGTATACACTGGGCGTGATTTTACCCTGACCATGACCCTGGCCCAGTGCAACGACACCATGAGCGATGCGCTCTATGGCTGGCAGTCGACCCTCACCTGGCAAGGCATCGAATACACCGGCTGCGCCACCCTCGGGGCAACCGACGTCACCCAGCACTGGGTCGGCAGCTACCAGGGCCACAGCGACCTGGGCGCAACGGTACTGACGACCACACTGAACCTGCTGCCTGACCACTCGGCGGTGACCGAGTACAGCTACAGCGACGGCCAACCGGGCCTGAAAGAGAAAGGCTTCTGGCAGCAGGCTGGCGACGGCAAGGTGAAGGTCACCATGGCACAATACCAGGGCCGCAGGCTGATCAGCGAAAGGCTGTTTACCCGCGAGGATGGCCAGCTCACCACCCGGCAGGAAGTCATCAACGGAGAAACTTACGAATTAGGTGAAAGCGGCCTGACGCTGGACAAACTCAGCCCGGTGCAAGACTAGGCAAAGGTTGCCCTGCGGAACGAAACCCCTCCCTTTCCGGCCTGGGTTATGCCACACTGCATGGCATAACCCACAGGCCAGTACCCAAGCACCATGACCACCCCCTGCCCGCGCTGCGGCTTCCAGCACAACTGTATCTGCCATGCCGAGCCTACCCTTGGCTGCCCGCATGTCTTTGTCCTACTCACCCACCCTAGGGAAATGGGCAAGGACACCAATACCGGCCTGCTGATGGAGCGCAGCCTGCCACATTGCCTGCGCCAGGTATGGGATCGGGTCAATCCTCCCCAGGCGCTGCTGGAAATGCTGGCCGACCCGCAATACCAGCCTTGGCTTCTGTTCCCCGGTGATGACGCCGTCCCGGCCATGCCCTACAAAGCCAATGGCGGCAAAACGCCGCTGTTCATCCTGCTCGATGCCACCTGGCAGGAAGCGCGCAAGATGATCCGGCGCAGCCCTTGGCTGGCTTCCCTGCCCCGGCTTGAATTAACACCAGGCACTGATTCGTCCTACGCCCTGCGGCGTAACCAGCAGCCGGGCAACCTGTGCACCTGCGAGGCAGGGATAGCCCTCCTTGAAACAGCAGGTTACCCCCAGGATGCTCAGCAGCTGCAAGGCTACTTCAACCTTTTTATGGATGTGTTCAAGGCCGAAAAAAGCGGCCACAAAAAATAACAGGCTACAATACCAGCTCACAGTCAGGTAAAGTCTTCTATACTGAAACCGACTGACTAGTCGGTTTTATAGAGAGGGAGACCAACCGATGACCGTAGCCGAAAAGATCCAGATCCAGCCAGAGCACCTCACCGAGATGGACCGCACGCTTCATATCCAGCAGGCGGCCTCCAGGGAAGCCCCCATGCCTTCGCTTGACGAGCGTAAGCAGTCACTCACTGCGCTGAAAAAAGCCATCAGGCAGCACCGTGAGGCCCTTTGCCAAGCCCTCGCTGAAGACTATGGCCAGCGCCACCGCCAAGACTCCCTCGTGGCCGATATTGTTCCCTGCATCAACAACATCAACTACACCCTGAAAAGGCTCAAGCGCTGGATGAAGCCATCCCGCCGCCATGCCGGGTTAATGCTAACCCCGGCCAAGGTCACAGTGCACTACCAACCTGTCGGTGTGGTCGGCATTGTGGTGCCGTGGAACTTCCCGGTAATGCTGAGCCTTGGCCCGCTGATCGCCGCATTGGCGGCAGGCAACCGGGCAATGATCAAGCTCAGCGAGTTTACCCCAGCCACCAACAAGGTGCTGCGTACCCTGATAGAGACGACTTTCCAGCCCGATCAGGTCGCCGTGTTCGAAGGCGAGGCCGATGCCGCAGCCCATTTCACCCAGCTGCCGTTTGACCACTTGCTGTTTACCGGCTCAACGGCGGTCGGCCACCATGTCATGCGGGCAGCAGCCGGTAACCTGACCCCGGTCACCCTGGAGCTAGGCGGCAAGTCGCCGGTGATCGTTGCCGAAGACATGCCCATCGACTTAGCCGTGGAACGAACCCTATTCGGGAAATGCATGAACGCCGGCCAGATCTGTGTTGCTCCCGACTACATCCTGGTGCCCAAGGGCCAAGCCCAAGCCTTTATCAACAGCTTTATCGAGCAGTTCAACCGCCACTACCCCGGCGGCGTAGACAACCCGGATTTTGCCTCGGTGATCAACCCACGCCAGTACCAGCGCCTGTGCCAGTGGCTGGATGAAGCCAAACAGCTTGGTGCCGATGTTTACCCATGCCACGACAACGCCCGCAGTGATGACCGCCACCGCCTGATCCCCCACCTGCTCAGCAGCGTCCCTGAACAAGCTACGCTGATGAACGAGGAGATTTTTGGCCCGCTGCTGCCAGTAATTGAATATGACCACCTGGATGATGCCATCCGCTTCATACAGCAGCGCCCGCGCCCGCTGGCCCTGTACCTGATGAGCCAGGATCCTGCCGTCCAGCAGCAGGTCCGTGACAATACCATCTCGGGCGGCATGGCCATCAACGAGACCCTGCTCCATGTGGCAGCCGACGATGCGCCGTTCGGCGGTATTGGCCCGTCGGGGATGGGGCACTACCACGGCAAGGAAGGCTTCCTGGCCTTCTCCAAGGCCAAAACCGTGCTGACCCAGCATAAATACGCGACCACCGGGCTGATCAAGCCACCGTATAACCGCTGGTGGCAAAAGCTGATGCTCGGCTTCTTCATGCGCTGAGTCAGTTCAAGGATAACCATGAAAAGACAACAATTGCTCGATACCGCCCTGGCCCTGTTCGTGGCCAACGGGGTGCAGGCCACATCAACGGCCAGTATTGCCCGCGAGGCCGAGGTGGCCACCGGTACCCTGTTCCACCACTTTCCCAGCAAGCAGGATCTGGTCGATACCCTCTACCTCGAGGCCAAGCAAGAGCTGGCCCAGGCCCTTTCAGCCCCGCCATCGGACACACAGGCACTGCGCGAGCAGCTCCACCAGCTTTGGCAACAGGCTTTGGCATGGGCCACGGCCAACCCCAACCAGCTCAAGCTGATGCTGCAGCTCAACCACGACCCGGCCTACACCATCAGCCGCCATCAGGATCTGATGCTGACCACCATGGGGTTCATTGGCGACCGGGTCGAGCAAGCCCAGCAGCAGGGTCTGCTGGCCCCCTTGCCGATGCCATTGGTACTGAGCTTTTTCCGCCAGCATTTCCTCAGCACCGCCCAGCTGTTCATTGAGCAACCCGAACTGGCGCAGGATCCAAACTACCGGCAAGGGGCTTTCCATATCCTCTGGCAGGGCCTGCAGCCTGCCAATCCGAGCTGATTAGCTAAAACGGGCACTGCAACGGATAAAAAAACGGGAGCCTGCTGGCTCCCGTTTGATGTATATGCGCCTTTGGCCGCTGTTACGCCTGATTGTTGGCGTACTGGCTCAGCTCCGCAATGCTGACAGCAGTAATGAACTCGCCGTCTAGGTAGAAGTTCACATCATCACCGGCACGCTCACCACGCAGCACGGCCTCCTCACCACCTTGGTAAACCACGTTCATCTCCAACGTGCGCTCGTCGATTTGACGGAAGCTTGCCGCGAAGATATCGCTGTTCTGCACGCTCGCCAATGGCACCGTCGTCAGTGAAGGATCAAGCTGGCTGTTTACCTTGAAGATTGCATCAACCGGGGTATCCGCTACCGCCGGGGACTTGCCGGTGATCGGGTTTTTGCCGGTCCAGAACTCTATGGTATTGAAGATGAACAGATCCGCCGTCGCCGCAATACCGTACACCGGGCCTAGCAGGACAAACAGGCCAGCACGGCCGTAACGGTTATCTACCGCACTCAGGTTGGCTTTAGTTACCAACTGAGAGGTGCCCATTTGACCAATACAACCAGAAAGCGACGTCGCAAGAAGGGTCATTACGATCGCTTTTGATGCGATTTTTTTCATTTAAGCTCTGCTCCGCTAAGAGATGGATAAAATCATAAAAAAGTGCGCGGATTATAGGCATTTTATGGCAAGTTGCTAGCAAATTTAGCAAAAACTTACTGCTACCTAAAAGTCGTAAAATTAGCGGGAGGTTTGGGTAAAAGAAAGGTTAACAACCAACATGGTTTGAAATGGTTAAAACTGAAAACATAGGTGCAGCTATCACATCAGTATAGCCCCCCGTAAGCACAGCGGTGCATGGCACCGCTGTATTTGAAGGGGCAGTCGGAGGCTGTTTACCGGCTAGGCATTCTGCCCGGCCACGAAGCCAGAGCTCCAAGCCCACTGGAAGTTATATCCCCCCAGCCAGCCGCTAACATCCATGACCTCGCCAGCAAAGTACAGACCCGGCACCTTCTTGGTTTCCATGGTTTTCGACGACAATTCGTCGGTATCGACGCCGCCCAAGGTTACCTCGGCGGTGCGGTAGCCTTCGGTACCGTTCGGCGCAATAGTCCACTTATGGAAATAGTCCGCCATCGCCGTGATATCTTTCGGGTTGAACTGCTTGAGCGGCTTGTCCACTAGGTCACCCCGCTCAATCAATACTTCAATCAAGCGCTTCGGCAACAAACGGGACAGCGAGTTTTTCAGGCTCTGGTTCGGGTGCTTATCGCGCATTGCATTGAGGGTCTCAGCCAGCTCCAAGTCAGGCAGCAAATCCACCGTCACCTTCTGGCCCGGCGTCCAATAAGAGGAAATCTGCAGCACCACAGGACCCGACAGGCCGCGGTGGGTAAACAACAGGTTCTCGCGGAACGTGGTGCCGTCTTCGGCTTCCACCACCGCCGGGATCGCAATCCCAGAGAGCTCGGCGAAAGCGTCTTTGTCTTCCTTGTGCAAGGTGAACGGCACCAGGCCGGCAGTGGTCGGCACCATCTTTAAGCCAAACTGCTCAGCAACCTGGTAGCCAAATGGCGTGGCGCCCAACTTTGGCATCGACAGGCCGCCGGTCGCCACCACCAGCGATTCACACTCGACCTGCTCGGTATTGAGATTGAGGCTAAAGCCGCTCTCGGTCTTGGTGATCCCATGGACGTCCACCTGGTAGCGTTGCTGCACCGTCGGCAGGTCGCACTCGGCCAGCAGCATCGCCACGATATCTTTGGCTGACTCTTCGCAGAACAGCTGGCCATGGTCACGCTCTTCAAAAGCAATACCGTACTTGGCAATCATCGAGATGAAGTCCCAGTTGGTATATTGCGACAGGGCCGATTTGACGAAATGCGGGTTGCGGCAGACATAGTTGCTGGCTGTCACATCGTAATTGGTGAAGTTACAGCGGCCACCACCGGAGATCAGGATTTTGCGCCCTGGTTTCTTGCCATGGTCAACCACCAATACAGAGCGCCCACGCTTGCCGGCCTCAGCCGCACACATCAGGCCAGCCGCCCCGGCACCAATTACCACTACATCAAATTTCACTGCCATTACGCCACCGCTATCGGTCAAAATCAAAAGTGCACACCCAACAAAAAAGGGACGCAGGGGCCAGTTGGCCTGCATCCCTTAGTCATAAAGCTGGCTTACCATCGCCACAGGGCCGCAATTCTACCTGCCCTGCAGGCTGAATGCCACCATGTGCTCACCCGGGGTTAAATCCCCATAAAGGCCACCACAAAGATAGATACCAGAAATATCATCAGGTAGGTACTGGCAAGGATAAACAGCCGCCGCACCTTGGCGCATTTTTCCATGAACACCGGATCATGGTGGTTATGGTACTGATGGCTGCGGATGTAATGGAACAACCGGATTTGCTTGGTGACATTCCCCTGGGATGAGAAAAACCCACGGCCGTCGACCTGCTGGTAGAGAAGAGGATCGCATTCGCGCATGACCGCTAACAAAGTACGCAAGGTACTGATATAGCGAGAAACATTCACCACAGCGACCAAAAAAAGTGCGAGTAAGATTGCGTCACCACTCATAATATAGCCCCCGAACAACGTGACTGGTCAGCTGGCCATATTTTGGTGAGAAGGGGGCATGGCGACATGCCCCTCAGCTAATTAGCCAGCTGCTGTATCCATAACTGATGTCGATCCAGCTTTCGCCATCTCGGCGAGATCTTTGTCAAGGAAGAACAAGGCCTTGCCGTCTTCGCCAACCAGCTCGATCTTATCAAGAATGCCTTTGAACAGTTTTTCTTCTTCGTGCTGCTCTGCCACATACCACTGCAAGAAGTTAAACGTCGAGTAGTCTTGGGCTGTGAATGCAACGTGAGCCAACTTGTTGATCTTATCGGTGATCAGCTGCTCGTGCTCGTAAGTTTCACGGAACACGTCACCCAGGGATGCAAACTCGTGCTTTGGTGCTTCGATGGCGCCAAGAATTGGCAATGCACCGGTTTCACTGACATAAGTGAACAGTCGCTGCATGTGCTCCATTTCCTCAACGGCATGCTTGCGCAGGAACTCTGCCGCACCTTCAAAGCCCTTGTCTTCACACCATGCACTCATCTGCAGGTAAAGGTTGGAAGAGAAGAACTCTAAGTTAATTTGCTCGTTGAGTTTATCGACCATTGCTTGAGCTAACATCGCACTACTCCTTTCTATTCTAGTGTATACCAATCTCATCGGGTGGTATGAAAACGCTGTTGTCACCATTGTCACAATGCAAAAGTGAGAATGCAACTCATCGTGCCCAGCGGCAAACAATCTATGACATGTTTTCGTCAGTCCAGCGAAATAAGTTAAAAAGTTTCAATAATTCAACTAATTCCACTGCTAAAATTATTTCGTAAAACAGCAGAACAAGTTGCGATCCCGGTAATATTTTTTCCTAAAATTAGGTGCTAGCATGAAGCAAAGCCCCTAAGTCAAGGAGTGAAAACTATGGCTTACAAACATATTCTGGTTGCTATCGACCTGTCCGATGACAGCCACGTTATCGTCGGCAAAGCCGCCGATCTCGCCAAGGCACTGGACGCCAAATTGTCACTGATCCACATCGACGTCAATTATGCCGAGCTGTATACCGGACTGATTGATATCAACCTGTCCGATGCCCAAAACCGCATGGCCGACGAGGCCCAAAAGCAGCTGCAGTCACTGGCCGACAAGGCCAATTACCCAGTGTCCCATACCTTGGTAGGCAGTGGTGATCTCAGCGAGGAGATCTGCCACGCTATCGATGACATGGATATCGAACTGGTCGTTTGCGGTCACCACCAGGACTTCTGGAGCAAAATCCTCAGCTCGGCCAAGCAGCTGATCAACCGCTCTCCGGTCGATATGCTGATGATCCCGCTCAAATAGCCCAAGCGTAATCCTTCCTAGTTACGCCGGCCAGGCACGGTCCGATCACCGTGCCTGCCTTTGTACCAGCCACAGATCCGATGACGGTAACCCCACCAATTGGCTGTATTTCCCCTGCGTTTTTTTCGCTACACTTGCCCCACCATTCAATTGATAACCCTGACAAACCACTATGGGATACTTATCCGCTGTTACCCTGCTATGGGCTTTTTCCTTTAGCCTGATCGGGGTCTACCTGGCCGGGCAGGTCGACGCCTGGTTCTCGGTGCTGACCCGCGTCAGCCTGGCCGCCCTGCTGTTCCTGCCGTTCCTGCGCCGCCAGCACCTGAACCGCTCGCTGGCACTCAAAATCATGCTGGTTGGCGCGTTCCAGCTCGGCATCATGTACTGTTTCTACTACCAGTCATTCCTGTACCTGAGCGTACCTGAAGTGCTGCTATTCACCATCTTCACCCCGATCTACGTCACCTTGATCTACGACATGCTGCACCGCCGGTTCTCGGCATGGTACCTGGCCACCGCAGCCATTGCGGTATTGGGCGCGGCAGTGATCAAGTTCGAGGGGATCAACGAGGACTTCATCACCGGCTTTTTGATTGTCCAAGGCGCCAACCTGAGCTTTGCCATCGGCCAGGTCGGCTACAAGCGCATCATGGAGCAGCAAAAAGACGACCTGCCGCAGCACACCGTGTTTGGCCTGTTCTACCTCGGGGCGGTGTGTGTTGCGCTGCCGATGTTCCTGCTGTTTGGCAATACCGAGCAACTGCCGACCACCCATACCCAGTGGGGTATCCTGATTTACCTAGGCACTATCGCCTCCGGCCTCGGCTACTACCTGTGGAACAAGGGGGCAACGCTGGTCAATGCCGGTGCCTTGGCGATCATGAACAATGCGCTGGTACCGGCGGGGCTTATCGTCAATATCCTGATCTGGAACCGGGATGTCGACATGGTACGGCTAGCCATCGGCGGGGCGATCATTGTCGCATCGCTGTGGTTCAACGAAACCTGGGTCAAGCGCAAGGTCGCACAGGCAAGCGCGGCATAAGCGATATCCCAAGCTCAAATACAACAAAGGCGAACCTTTTGGGTTCGCCTTTGTTATTCCCAGATCCTAGGAACTAGAATCTAGAACCTAGGAACTGCATTTAGATAAACGAAAACGCATCGGCAAACATACGCTCGCGCTCGGCACCCTTCTCGGCCGAGAACTGCTCGCGGGCGGCACCGGCCATTTCGAAACGGCCACAGATGTAGATATCGTAAGCAGACAGGCTGACGAAATCATCGCTTACCGCTTCCAGCACATTACCTGTTTTACCCTGCCAGCCTTCCGGCGCGCTCTCAACCACAGGGACATACGTTAGGTTGCCGTGCTTGTCAGCCAATGCCTTGAGCTCATCGTTGGCATAGAGCTGGCACTCATCGCGGCCGCCCCAGTATACGAAGATCGGCTGGCTGACACCGCGGCTCAGGCAGTTGTCCAAAATGCTACGCACGTACGAGAACCCGGTACCACCCGCAATCAGCAGCAGTGGCTTGTCGCTGTCTTCCCGTACCCAGGCTTCGCCGTGCGGCGCTTCGATCTCAACGGCAGTGCCGTCCTCAAGCGCAGTTTTCATGCGCTCAACCACCTCGATGGCATACGGGTTATGCTCGGCAGCGCCGATATGCAGCTCCAGCTCGCCTTCGCGGCATGGGCTGCTGGCAATAGAAAACGGACGCTTGTCCTTCTCGCCCATCACGGCCAATAGGTACTGGCCCGCTTTGAATTCAATGTGTTGCTCCGGGCGCAGCAGGATACGAAACGTATTACAGGCCAGCGGCTCGACGGATGTTACTTCGCATTTGATGGACATTCTCTTCCTCTAATCTAGCTGGAGTACCAAATCACTGTTTGCCATTGCCTGACACGCAAATATCCAGCCTTCGGCCTGCTCCTTCTCGGTGAGCATAGGCTCGAGCTGGTAGCGGATCTCCCCCTGCTGCTTGCGGCACATGCACATCGCGCAGGCGCCGACCTGACAGCGGTTGGGAAAAGCAATGCCTGCGTTGAGCGCAGCCTCTAGCAGCGTTTGTTCACCGTCGGTGGCAAACACCACATCATGGGGCAGCAGGCGGACTTGGTACATATTTAATTTCTCACGCCCGGCTTTCTTACCGGGCCTTGGTTAATTGTTCTGGATGACGAATCTATTCGACGTCCAAATTTGGCTTACAACAAGGTTAACCCAGGATCCCCAGTTCATCCCAGATGGCATCCACTTTGGCAACCACCTCCGGAGACTTGACGATTGGCGTGCCCCACTCCCGGCTCGCTTCGCCCGGCAGTTTGTTGGTGGCATCAAGGCCAATCCTGGCACCATGCTCTTTTGTTTGGTTAACCATCAGGGTATCACGGCTCGGATCCATCCGGGTGGTCACCGCCCAAATCACATCATTCCAATCGCGGGCATTAACATCACCATCGCAGGCAATGATGAATTTGGTGTCGGCTTTACCGGCCAGTATCGTCCAGATACTGTCCATCACCTGCAATGCCTGGCCCTCTTGGTCTTTATCGATGGTCACAATCGCCACGCCAGCGCATTCTGCCGTTGACGGCAGGTAGCAATCAATCACTGCCGGGAGCTGCTTGATTTCCTGCTCCAAGGCGTGGTGATTCTGTTCAGCTTGCGGGCGGGGATAAGCAACAGCATTGGCGGTTTCCGCCTCCCACTTGCGGGTGGCATCCAGCCCCATCTTGGAGCCCAGACCCACCACCGGTGAGGCAAAGTCCAACGAGTCAATCGGGGTTTGGTCGATAAACAAGGTGTCGCGCACCGGGTCCATATCACGGGCCATTGCTGCGACGACGCTACCCCAATCACGGGTATCGACATCTTCATCCACCACGATGACAAACTTGGTGTACATGAATTGGCGTAGGAAAGACCAGACGCCCATCATCACCCGCTTGGCATGGCCAGGGTACTGCTTCTTCATCGACACCACTGCCATGCGGTAGGAGCACCCTTCCGGCGGCAGGTAGAAATCGGCAATCTCAGGGAACTGCTTTTGCAAAATAGGCACGAACACTTCGTTCAATGCGACCCCGAGTACAGCTGGCTCGTCGGGCGGGCGGCCCGTATAGGTACTGTGGTAGATAGGCTCATTGCGCATGGTCACATGGGTAATAGTGAATACATGGTGGCGCTCGACCTCATTGTAGTAACCGGTATGGTCGCCATACGGCCCCTCGTCGGCAAACTCGTTCGGATCGATATAGCCTTCAAGGACAATCTCCGCACTGGCCGGCACTTCCAGGTCATTGCTCAGGCTCTTGACGACTTCGCTCTTGCGGCCACGGAGCAAGCCGGCAAAGGCATACTCGGACAAGGTATCGGGAATCGGGGTAACTGCACCTAAGATGGTCGCCGGATCGGCGCCAAACGCTACGCTCACCGGAAAGGGCTTGCCCGGGTTGGTTTCCATCCAGTCACGCAGATCCAGCGCACCGCCACGGTGGGCCAGCCAGCGCATGATGATTTTGTTTTTGCCGATCTTCTGCTGGCGGTAAATCCCCAGGTTCTGGCGCTTTTTGTTCGGCCCTTTGGTGATGGTCAGGCCCCAGGTCAGCAGCGGTGCCACATCATCCGGCCAACAGCTCATCACCGGAATTTTATCCAAATCAACCTCATCACCCTGCCAGACGATGTCCTGGCACGGCGCGCTGCGCAGCCGCTTGACCGGCATATTGAGCACCTGCTTGAACACAGGGAGCTTGTCCAGCGCTTCACGGAAACCTTTCGGCGGCTCGGGCTCTTTCAGGTAGGCCAGCAACTTGCCGACTTCCCGCAGTTCACGGACATCTGTCCGCCCCATTCCCATTGCCACCCGGCCCGGGGTACCGAACAGATTCGCCAGCACCGGGACATCGTAGCCCACCGGGTTTTCGAACAGCAGGGCCGGCCCGCCGGCACGCAGGGTACGATCACAGATTTCGGTGATCTCCTGATCCGGGTCGACAGGCTGCTTGATACACTTGAGCTCGCCCTGTTGCTCCAGATAGTCAATAAATTCTCGCAGATCCTTGAACTTCATCGGTTTCGCGGTTACCTATCCTAAATACACCAGCACCCGGTGCTGGTTACAGCCACCGGGTACAAATAATCATTATCAAAACATTATAACGACTTGTTAACGGTAGGACAGCGGAAAATCCGACCACTGCGATCCAGCCCCAGCCGAAGCCACGGGCCTGCCGGTTTACGGCTGATTGGCCA
This sequence comes from Photobacterium sp. ABD4_091, assembly GCF_056160145.1. Taxonomy (NCBI): domain Bacteria; kingdom Pseudomonadati; phylum Pseudomonadota; class Gammaproteobacteria; order Vibrionales; family Vibrionaceae; genus Photobacterium; species Photobacterium sp. ABD4_091. The sequence continues at coordinate 1,525,465 of NZ_JBSWWQ010000001.1, forward strand.
CTGCCGAACGTAAGTTCTTCTGCAACACCTGGCTGCGGCTGACCGATGCCAGCTGCTCGAGCCAATCTAAGTAGCCGCTGCGGGCAAGCTCGGTCGCCACCAGCTCGCCGTCGTCAACCTCGCTCAGCTTGCCGCTGAGGAAGTCCCGGGCAGCCACTGGCAACGGCTTTAGGGTGATAAGGGCTCGGTACGCTTGGAGCTTCAAGGTTGGGTTCATTGTCGCCGCCATCAGCTGCTTGGTAGCCGCTTGTTGCGGTGCCAGCCCAGCCAGGCGGTTGAGCTCGGCCAGGCTATATTGGTCGCTGCGACGGCGCCACAGCAAATGGTAGACCCCTTCATCGCCAGAGGCGGCCGCCACCGCGGCAATCACCGCATTGTCCGGCAACCACAGCAATTTGCTGTCCGAGGTAAACTGTTCAGCCAGCTCGTCCACTGCTGTGGCCGATAGTTGAGGTAGCTGCGCGAGAAAAATATCGCGGCGGGCAGCCTGGGTTTGGATATCCCCGGCCAGCCAATCTGATAGCTGCAGCTCACCACGCTCGGCTTGCTCGACCATCTGCAGAGCTAACAGCTGCTGCTGCCAGCGCACCACAAGACTGCGAGCCTTGGCGCCATAATGAAAAGCAGATTGGGTCACCAGATAGCCATCTCCCTGCTCGACAACGTTAAACGCCGGCGTGCGCGCCGCCTGAGCCTCTAGCCAACCGGCTTTGGCCTGATCCAGCCCACCGGGCTTATCCGCAATATCGCTAGCATGATCAATCAACTGGCTACGCACCGCTTCTTGCTGCAGCAGGGGCAATGAGGATAATTGGGTTTCCAGCGTCGCAAAGTCACTGGCATCGTAGTATTGGCGCAGGGCTGACACCCGGTTTCGCACCTGAAGGGAAGATTGGACTTGTTCGACTTCCTGCTCGGTGGTTTCTGTCGCCGGCAAGGCAGCCTCAGCCATCACCTGGGCCGTCACCATCCCTGCCGCCAGCAAACCTATTTGCATGCACTTTCCTAGTCGCATGTCACCTCCTTGGTGAACAAAGATATGTCGGTTCCCGGATCATCCTGATCCGATATCACAAATTGATAACAAAAACAGTATATCGATTTTTTGCTTCGAATTACCAGCAAAGCCTTAATTGAACAACGATCAATTAAGGCTGCCAGTGTACCAAAAATAAAAAACGCCACAAGCGGTGGCGTTTTTCAATTCTGTGACTCATCCAGCAATTATGCTGACAGCCGTTACGACTTCTGGCGGCGCATCGCGTCGAAGAACTCGTCGTTGGTCTTGGTCATCGATAGCTTGTCGATCAGGAATTCCATGCTATCGGTTTCGCCCATCGGGTGAACAATCTTGCGCAGGATCCACATCTTCTGCAGCTCGTCAGTTTTCGCCAGCAGCTCTTCACGACGGGTACCAGAGCGGTTGAAGTCAATCGCTGGGAAGACACGCTTTTCAGCGATCTTACGCGAAAGGTGCAGTTCCATGTTACCTGTACCCTTGAACTCTTCGTAGATAACTTCATCCATCTTAGAGCCGGTATCAACCAGTGCGGTTGCGATGATAGTCAGGCTGCCGCCCTCTTCAACGTTACGGGCCGCACCGAAGAAACGCTTCGGACGGTGCAGGGCGTTGGCATCCACACCACCGGTCAGTACCTTGCCCGATGACGGGATCACGGTGTTGTAAGCACGTGCCAGACGAGTGATGGAGTCAAGCAGGATCACAACATCTTTCTTGTGCTCAACCAGACGCTTGGCTTTCTCAATCACCATCTCAGCCACCTGAACGTGACGTGACGCTGGCTCATCGAAAGTAGAGGCAACCACTTCACCCTTAACCAGGCGCTGCATCTCGGTTACTTCTTCCGGACGCTCATCGATCAGCAATACCATCAGCTCACACTCTGGGTGGTTGTAGGCAATGCTCTGGGCAATGTTCTGTAGCAACATGGTTTTACCCGCTTTTGGCGGTGCAACAATCAAACCACGCTGACCTTTACCGATTGGCGAAGCCAAGTCCAGTACACGGGCCGTGATGTCTTCGGTCGAACCGTTACCACGCTCCATGCGCATACGCTCGTTGGCGTGCAGCGGCGTCAGGTTTTCGAACAGGATCTTGTTACGCGCGTTATCCGGCTTATCGTAGTTAACCTCGTTGACCTTCAGCAGGGCAAAGTAACGCTCACCGTCTTTTGGCGGGCGGATCTTGCCGGCAATTGTGTCACCAGTGCGAAGGTTGAAACGGCGGATTTGGCTAGGGGAAACGTAGATATCATCTGGACCGGCGAGGTAAGAACTGTCTGCAGAGCGGAGGAAGCCGAAGCCATCTTGAAGGATTTCTAGAACACCATCGCCAAAAATGTCCTCACCACTTTTCGCATGCTGTTTGAGAATTGCAAAGATGATGTCTTGTTTTCTCAAACGCGCCAGGTTTTCCAGTCCTAAGCTTTCGCCAAGCGCAACCAACTTAGAAATAGGCTGGTTCTTCAGTTCAGTAAGATTCATAGTGGTGGGTTTCTTGTCAGTCAAAATTGGGGTTCTATGTTAATTGAGATAAAGCTGACCAATGGGGCTGGTCAAGGAATGAACAAAATTACAGATTACGTGCAATAAGTTAGCACTAAAGATCTCATCCGTCTAGCATAGACGCAAGTCAAACCATGCACAACGAGAAATTGTGCACGGTTCGAGACAGAGTCGCTTACAGGTTCGCGTCTAGGAACTCTTTAAGCTGGCTCTTTGACAGGGCACCCACTTTGGTTGCCGCTACACCGCCGTCTTTGAACAGCAGCAGTGTCGGGATACCACGGATACCGAATTTCGGTGGTGTCGCTGCATTCTGGTCGATATTCAATTTACCGATAGTCAGCTTGCCTTCGTACTCGTCCGCGATTTCGTCAAGAATTGGGGCAATCATTTTACATGGACCACACCATTCAGCCCAAAAATCGACTAGTACCGGGCCTGCAGCAGTAATGACATCACTTTCGAAACTTGCGTCTGTCAGCTGCACAATCTTGTCGCTCATCTTCCACTCCAATGGTTGATTTTGTTAGCTGATTTGATTTTAACCAGCAAATCGATGCCCTATTTGAATGGAATCCGTTTCGTATTGCAACCCTAAGCTGATATTCTATACGAATGAAGACGACTCACATCACAGAGCAAAAATTTGCCGACCTGGGTTTAGAACCTCAGGTTTTACAAGGATTGGAAGCCAAAAACTTCCATAATTGTACGCCGATCCAGGCGCTGGCATTGCCGGTAGTGCTCTCCGGCCGTGACATTGCTGGTCAGGCTCAAACAGGCACAGGGAAAACCCTGGCTTTCCTGACTGCGACTTTTAACTACCTGCTGCTAAACCCAGCAAAAGAGGATCGTAAGCAAAACCATCCTCGTGCCATTATTATGGCACCAACACGTGAACTGGCGATCCAGATTTACAACGATGCCAAGCCATTGCTTGAAAGCACCGGTCTAAAAGCGGGACTTGCTTATGGTGGTGAAGCCTACGAGAAACAGCAGAAAACCCTCGAGGCCGGCGTAGATATCCTGATTGGCACCTGTGGCCGTATCATCGATTTCTACAAGCAGCGTGTGATTGACCTACGCTCTATCCAGGCCGTGGTGCTGGACGAAGCCGACCGTATGTTCGACCTTGGCTTTATCAAGGATATCCGCTTCTTGTTCCGCCGTATGCCTGCACCGCAGGAACGTCTGAACATGCTGTTCTCGGCAACGCTGTCTTACCGCGTGAAAGAGCTGGCGTTCGAGCACATGAACTCACCTGAAAGCGTGATTGTCGAGCCAGAGCAGAAGACTGGCCACCGTATCCAGGAAGAGCTGTTCTACCCATCGAACCAAGAAAAGATGCGTTTGCTTCAGAGCCTGATCGAAGAAGAATGGCCAGACCGCGCCATCATCTTTGCCAACACCAAGCACCGCTGTGAAGATATCTGGGCACACCTTGCAGCAGATAAACACCGTGTTGGCCTACTGACCGGCGATGTACCGCAGAAGAAACGTGTTCGCATCCTGGAGCAGTTCACCCAAGGTGAAGTCGATATCCTGGTAGCAACAGACGTGGCGGCACGTGGCCTGCACATCCCTCAGGTGACACACGTATTCAACTACGACCTGCCTGACGATGCCGAAGACTACGTTCACCGTATCGGCCGTACCGGTCGTGCAGGTGCCAGCGGCCATTCGATCAGCTTTGCCTGTGAGCAATATGCCATTAACCTGCCAGCTATCGAAACCTACATTGAACATGCTATCCCGCTGTCGAAGTACGACTCGGAAGCCCTGCTAGATGACCTGCCGCCGCCATTGAGCGTTCCTCGCTCTCCGCGCCAAGGTGGCAACCGTCGCAGTGGCGGTGGCTCACAGCGTCAAGGCCAGTCGCGCCAGCGCAGCCGTCGCCGTCCGCCGCAGAACAAACAGCAGTAAAAGAAAGATATGCCTATGGAAAGAACAGTATCACCCTTGTACGCCGCCATTGACCTTGGCTCCAACAGCTTCCACATGTGGATAGTCCGGGAGGTCGCAGGCACCGTCCAGACCTTAGCCAAGATCAAGCGCAAAGTCCGCCTGGCTGCCGGCCTCAACAGCGAAAACGAGCTGAGCATTGAGGCAATGCAACGGGGGTGGGACTGCCTGAGCCTGTTTGCCGAACGCCTGCAGGATATCCCGGCAAGCAACATCCGTATTGTCGGCACCGCTGCACTGCGCACGGCCGTCAATGCCGAGGCATTTCTTTCCAAAGCCGAGACTATCCTCGGTTACCCGGTCGATATCATTCCTGGCGAAGAAGAAGCCCGGATCATCTACCAGGGCGTTGCCCACACCTCTGGCGGCTGTGGCAAGCGCTTGGTAGTCGATATCGGCGGAGCCAGCACCGAAGTCATCATTGGTGAGGGGTTTGATGCCAGTGCCCTGACCAGCCTCAAAATTGGCTGTGTCACCTGGCTTGAGCGCTATTTCAAAGACCGCTACCTTACCGAGGCCAACTTCGATGCCGCGATCGCGGCCGCCAAAGCGGCTATTGCCCCTATCGTTGAGCAATACCAGACGCTGGGCTGGCAAACCTGTGTCGGGGCCAGCGGTACCGTCCAGGCCTTGCAGGAAATCATGCTGGCCCAGGGGATGGATGAAATAATTACCCTGCAGAAGCTCAAGCGGATGCAGCGCCAGGCCATGCAGTACGAGCGCCTGGAAGATCTCGATATTGAGGGCCTGACCCTTGAGCGCGCGCTGGTCTTCCCGAGCGGCCTGTCTATCCTGATCGCGATTTTCGAATCTCTGGGTATCGAATCGATGACCCTTGCCGGCGGCGCCCTGCGCGAAGGCATGGTATACGAGATGATGAGCCAGATGCGACACAATGATGTCCGCGAACGCACCCTGCAGAGCCTGCAGACCCGCTTCCAGCTCGACAGCACCCATGCCGGCAACGTCAGCGATACCGCCCGTGCCCTATTGGCTAGCTGCCTATCGGAATGGACCCTGGAACCTCAGGCGCACTACCTGCTCGATGCCAGCACGGCACTGCATGAAATCGGCACCATGATCGAGTTCAAGAAGAGCGGCGAGCACGCGGCCTACTTGATCCACCATAGTGACCTACCCGGCTTCACCCGTGCCCAGAAGCACCTTATCGGTGAATTGCTGCGCCGCTACCGCGACAACCTGACCAGCCTGCCGGAGCAACACGCCCTGTCGGCCCAGAGCGCAACCCGCCTGCTGCGCCTGCTGCGCCTGGCTGTGATCCTGTGCCACCGCCGCAACAGCAGCCACCAGCCGCCGTTCACCCTGGCAGCACAGGACAACGCGCTGAGCCTGTCACTGCCAGCCAGCTGGCTGGCGGCCAACCCGCTGACCGATGCCGAACTGCACCAGGAGGCCACCCGCCAGAGCGACATGGGCTGGCCACTGGCTATCATCGCCAGCGAGTAACACGCACCACCCATAAAAAAAGCACCCCGCGGGGTGCTTTTTTATTGCTCGTCTACAAATCTAATGTGTAATTCAAATTAGATTCAAAGAAAAGCATCTTCAAACTCTCACTTTCTTAATTGCCCGTCTTTGGCGCAGGGATTTCGCTTCATAGCTAAGAGGGCGCGCGGAGTTGATAATCATCAATGAGCACGACCAAAAACTTCACCAACAAAACTCAAGCATAATGGCTGATTCGGCGCAGGGATTTCACCCCAGAGCAAAGAGGACACGCGGAGTTGATAATTATCAATGAGCATGTCCGATGCTGGGCTGGGGTGAAATAACCAGCCCAGTCAGCTCATTATCCGGTGATGCCGCTGTGGCGGAGCAATGCATCGATCTGCGGCTCACGGCCACGGAAGCGCTTGAACAAGTCCATCGGCTCCTCGCTGCCGCCGCGCTCAAGGATACAATCGAGGAAGTCAGCCCCGGTTTCGGTATTGAAGATCCCCTCTTCCTCGAAACGCGAGTACGCATCCGACGACAGCACTTCTGCCCACAGGTAGCTGTAGTAGCCTGCGCTGTAGCCACCGGCGAAGATGTGGCTGAAGCTATGCGGGAAGCGGCCGAATTCAGGGCTTGGTACCACCGATACACGGGATTTGATATCTGCTAGCGTCTCTAGCACCTTGGCACCCACTTCAGGGTCGTATTGGGTGTACAGGGTGAAGTCAAACAGGCCAAATTCTAGCTGACGTAGGATCCCCATCGCCGACTGGAAGTTCTTGGCAGCCAGCATCTTGTCCAGCATCTCTTTTGGCAGCGGCTCGCCAGTTTCGTAATGGCCGGAGATAAACGCCAGGGCCTCTTCTTCCCAGCACCAGTTTTCCAGGAACTGACTCGGCAATTCAACCGCATCCCAAGGCACACCGTTGATCCCCGAGACTGCCGGGACTTCAATCTGGGTCAGCATGTGGTGGATACCGTGGCCAGTTTCGTGGAACAGGGTGACCACCTCGTCATGGGTAAACAGCGCAGGCTTGTCGCCCACCGGCTTGTTGAAGTTACAGGTCAGGTATGCCACCGGCGCCTGCAAGCTGCCATCTTGGCGGGTACGGCGGACGATACATTCATCCATCCACGCGCCGCCGCGCTTGTGCTCACGGGCATACAAATCAAGGTAGAAGCTACCGCGCAGCTCGCCTTGGGCATCGAAGATATCGTAGAACTTCACCGACTCATGCCAGGTATCGACACCGGTGCGCTCTTTGACGTCCATGCCGAATACACGCAGGAGTACCTCGAACAGGCCAGCAACGACTTTCTGCTCCGGGAAGTACGGACGCAGCTGCTCATCAGAGATGCTGTAGCGGTGCTGCTTGAGCTTCTCGGCATAGAAGGCAAAATCCCAAGGCTCCAGGTCTTCGGCGCCAAACTCGGTGCTGGCATACTCACGCAGCTCAGCCACTTCACGCTCGCCCTGCGGCTTGGCGCGGCTGGCGAGGTCGTTCAAGAAACCCAGTACCTGCTCGGTAGATTCCGCCATCTTGGTCGCCAGAGATTTCTCGCTATAGGTATTGAAACCCAGCAGGCGGGCAATCTCGTGGGTTAGCTTGAGCTTCTCGGCAATAATTTCGCTGTTGTCCCACTTGCCGGCATTCGGGCCGCGGTCAGACGCACGGGTAACAAAGGCTTCGTACATTTCCTGGCGCAGATCACGGTTGTCACAGTAAGTCATCACCGGCAGGTAAGATGGGATATCCAGGGTGAACAGGTAGCCTTCCTGCTCTTTGGCTTCAGCAGCCGCCTTTGCCGCCTGCAGGGCCGACTCGGGCAAACCGCCAAGCTCGGCTTCGTCAGCCACCAGCTTGCTCCAGCCCATGGTGGCATCCAATACATTATTGCTGAATGTAGAAGACAGCTCGGACAGGCGCTTGCTGATCTCACCGTAGCGGTGCTGCTCTTTGGCTGGCAGGCCAATGCCCGACAGTTCAAACTCTTTCAGCGCATCGGTGATCGATTTTTGCTGTGCCTGGCTCAACTCGGCAAAGCTATCATCAGCCTTGATCGCTTTGAAGGCATCGTACAGCCCCTTGTGCTGACCAACCCAGGTGCCGTAGTCCGACAGCATCGGCAGGCAGCTCTCGTAGGCTTCGCGCAGCTCGTTGCTGTTCTTCACTGCGTTGAGGTGGCCGACTGGCGACCAAATGCGGCTCAAACGGTCGTCCGTTTCTGCCAGCGGTACGCAGATGGTGTCCCAGCTTGGTGCGGTATCAGCTGCCAGCACTTGCTCCACAGCCGCGCGGCAGTCAGCAATAGCCTGCTCGACGGCAGGTTTGACATGCTCAGGCTGGATTAGCGAAAACGGAGGCAGGCCCGTCATCGAAAGTAATGGGTTAGTCATGCGCAATTCCTTAAATTAGTTGTCCATTAATAAATGCGTCTTGAACAGCGTAAATTCAATCCTTTCATCGCACTAAATCGTAACGCAGCCATCTAATTTTAACCTAGATTTAACACCTTAAGCATGAAAGTCATCACGGTTGCTGGCTATTCCCTGCCAATTGGCGATAATACTGACCCAATTTATCCCTAGCCTGTCGAGATCCCAGCCATGCTGAGCTACCGCCATAGTTTCCATGCCGGCAACCATGCCGATGTGGTCAAGCACATTGTCCAGAGCCTGATCCTGGATGCCCTGAAACAAAAGGACAAACCCTTCGTCTACCACGACACCCATTCCGGTGTCGGCCGTTACGACCTTCAGGATGAGCGCAGTGAGAAAACTGGCGAGTTCAAGCAAGGTATTGCCCGGATCTGGCAGCGTGACGATATCCCGGCCGAGATCGCCAGCTACATCGACGCCATCAAGGTGCTGAATGACGGTGGCGAGCTGCGTTACTACCCAGGTTCGCCGAAAGTCGCCCGCGCCCAAATCCGCGAACAGGACCGCATGGTGCTGACCGAGCTGCACCCTAGCGACTTCCCGCTGCTGCTGCAGGAGTTCCGTGGCGACCGCCAGGTGCGCATCTACAAAGAAGATGCTTTTGCCCGCCTCAAAGGCAGCCTGCCACCGAAAGAGCGCCGCGGCGTGATCCTGATTGACCCACCGTACGAGCTCAAGCACGAGTACATGGATGTGGTCAAGGCAATCAAAGAGAGCCACAAGCGCTGGGCGACGGGCACCTATGCCATCTGGTACCCGGTCGTTTACCGCGAGAATATCGACAAGATGCTCAAGGGGCTGGAAGAGCTGGGGATCCGCAAGATCCTGCAAATCGAGCTGGGTGTCGAGCCGGATACCGAAGAGCGCGGCATGACCGCCTCGGGCATGATTGTGATCAACCCGCCGTGGAAACTGGAGAGCCAAATGAAGGTAATTCTGCCATGGCTAAAAGAGGCCATCGCCCCTAACCACGGCCACTACAAAGTAGAGTGGATCGTTCCGGAATAAGCGGCGATTTAGCGCTAACAGCTTGTAAGGCGGGGGTTCCCGCCTTTTTTGTGGCTGTTATTTTTTGTTCCAACTTTCTCGAACTCCCCCTCTCGTAACTCTTCCCATTCTTGATTACACTAGGGCTAGCACAGCAGGAGCTGTTACCAAATCAAAACAATATTGGAGTAAAGTCATGGCAAAGCATTTTGATTACATCTGTATCGGCGGCGGCAGTGGCGGTATTGCTTCGGCAAACCGTGCGGCTATGTACGGTGCCAAGGTGGCACTGGTCGAAGCCAAGGCACTGGGTGGTACCTGTGTCAACGTCGGTTGTGTACCAAAGAAAGTCATGTGGCATGGTGCCCAAATTGCTGAAGCTATGCATCTTTACGCCAAGGACTACGGCTTTGACGTCGACGTTAAAGGCTTTGACTGGGGCAAGCTGGTCGAGAGCCGCGAAGCTTATATCAGCCGTATCCACACTGCTTACGACAACGTACTGGGCAACAACAAGATTGAAGTGATCAACGGTTTCGCCAAGTTCGTAGACGAGAAGACTATCGAAGTAAACGGCGAGCACTACACTGCCGACCATATCCTGATCGCCGTTGGCGGTGAGCCGACTATCCCGAACGTACCAGGTGCCGAGCACGGTATCGATTCAAACGGCTTCTTCGAGCTTAACGAACAGCCTAAGCGTACAGCCGTTATTGGTGCTGGCTACATCGCGGTTGAAATCGCAGGCGTTCTGAGCGCTCTGGGTACCGATACCCACCTGTTCGTCCGCAAGGAATCACCGCTACGCAGCTTTGACCCAATGATCATCGAGACCTTGGTTGAAGTGATGGACAAAGAAGGCCCAACACTGCACACCCACAGCGTACCGAAAGAAGTGATTAAGGAAGCTGATGGCTCAGTGACTCTACATTTCGAAAACGGCGAGTCGCACAACACCGATGTACTGATCTGGGCCATCGGCCGTAACCCGACTACCGACAAGATCAACCTGGCAGCGACCGGCGTTGAAACCAACGCTCGCGGCTACATCAAGGTTGACGAGTACCAGCGTACTAATGTCGAAGGCATCTACTGTGTCGGCGATATCATGGAAGGCGGTATCGAGCTAACACCGGTTGCGGTTAAGGCCGGTCGCCAACTGTCTGAGCGCCTGTTCAACAACAAGCCTGAAGCCAAGATGGACTACAAGTTGGTTCCAACCGTAGTGTTCAGCCACCCGCCAATCGGTACTATCGGCCAGACAGAAGCAGAAGCCATTGCCGAGTTTGGCAAAGAGAACGTGAAAGTGTACAAGTCTGGCTTCACCGCCATGTACACTGCAGTTACCGCACACCGCCAGCCATGCAAGATGAAACTGGTTTGTGCCGGCCCTGACGAGAAAGTGGTTGGCCTTCACGGCATCGGCTACACCGTCGACGAGATGATCCAGGGCTTCGGTGTCGCGATGAAGATGGGCGCGACCAAGGCAGACTTCGACTCAGTCGTGGCTATCCACCCAACGGGCTCGGAAGAGTTCGTTACCATGAGGGGTTAGTGTAGGAAAAGCATCTTACACACGTAAATAAATCTGGAAAATAATTAATCACTGTCCATACTGTATATATGGACAGTGATATTTTCAGGATGATTTATGACGTACCTTGTACACTCCAGCGATGTTTTCAAAGAGACTGAGCTAAAAAAACTGGATGATGGGTCATTCCATTGCAAACCCTCCACTGACAATATAGGCTCGCTACCGACGCTCTTTTCGCAAGATGGCGTATTCAATCAGGAAGCCAACAGCTATCTGTTTTATCTCAAGGCCGTAAAGAAGGCGGAAGACCTATCTCCCTGCGCACAAGCTCTACGTGCCTACCACCAGTTTCTTGAGGACAAGGGGCTACATTGGGATAAATTCCCACCTGTCAAACGACTCAAACCGACTTATCTGTTCCGTTCCCACCTGCTCAAGCAAATAAAGCAAGGCGAGCTTGCTCATAGCACAGCCAGCGTTCGTATGAACCAAATCGTCAATTACTATAAATGGTTGATGCACGATGGTTATCTACGCATAAAAAATGAGAAAGAGGCCCCTTTCAAAATGGAGTTTGTCTCTGTTCAGAACACGGGGATGCTTGCCCATTTATCTCCAACCTTCATTGTTGAGACCAGTGATTTACGCATAAAAGTGCCGAGGGATGCGGATAGCAAAAACATCAGACCGCTATCCCCGTTAAGCCGTGATGCCCTGAGCATTTTGACCCGACACCTACTACAAACATCTGAAGAGCTGCGCTTACAAGCCTTGCTTGCGATTGATACCGGAATGCGAGTTGAAGAAGTGGCAACCCTAACGCTAGATGCACTAGACACCGCAACCCCGCTTGCAGAGAGCGAGCATCGTCTAGAGATTCTGTTATGCCCCCGCTCCACAGGGGTGCAAACCAAATTCCTAAAAACTCGGGCTGTCGAGATTTCATCGGATTTACTTCAGTCATTGAATGAATATCGAACTTCAGAGCGCCGCCTGAAGCGTGTCGCCAAGATGAGTGAGAAAATTGAGCGGTTGGATAGCGACACTCCTCCTTTCGCCCAGAAGAGCATTGAAATACTAGAGCGCAGTGAACGCCACGAACCGCTTTTTATTAGCCAGCAAGGTAACCCTGCTACGGGGAAGTCCATTGAAGCTCGGTGGGTTGAGTTCAGGGCAGAAATAAAAGAGGCAGAACCTTCATTTAACCATCGTTTCCATGATTTACGCGCCACCTATGCCACCTACCGCCTCAGTGACCTGCTAGATGCTAAATTGCCTGTTGGCGATTGTATTGAGCTTCTGATGGGCTGGATGGGACATAAAGATGAAAGTACCACCATGAAGTATGTGAAATTCTTAAAACGCAGGGACGCCTTCAAGGTTAAATTTGGCATCTTGGATGCCATCATGCACGAAGCGCTAGGTGGTGAGGATGAGTAATAATGTTTCATACCTCCACGGCTGGAAGTCAGAGCTTTGTTTTCAGCTAAATACTGAAAATAATCATCTCGCTGATTTTAATCGCTTGCTGGTCAAGCACTGGCCTGCTACGAAAACACTACAGCAAGGCGGTCAATTTGAGGATGCCGACCGTGAAGGCTTTGTGCTCCAAATCAAAGACCGTTTTTGTGAAAGGATAGAAGAAGGGGAGAGTCATTACACTCTGTATACGCATTACCTTAAACTGTCTCAATACCTTCGGTGGTGCGACCTAAATAATGCGTTAGCTTTTACCCAAGAGTCACTGGAAAGTTATATGTCTCATCTGCATATTAGGGTTATGCAAGGGACTCTTAAAAGTAGTGGTTATCTCCAACTTCACTCTGCTATGTTGGTGCTATTTCGTGATTATTTGGATTGTCCATCAAGCTATTTCAGCACGATAACAGTGATGGATAAAAGTGATAGAGAATCTTTCGAAGCCTATACTCGCAGTGATTTAAACCAACTGCTCCCCTTCCTCCGCAGTCTGTTTAAGCAAACCTACCACCAATTTATTGAATCGCCCGAAACGCATATCAAGGCTCATAAGATAACGCACACCATGACCTTCTCGTGGAAAGGTCAAACCTATAAGCTAGGTGGTGCGATATCGAAAATGATGTCCGCAGGCACATACCTTTTGTCTTATTACACCTACGCAAACACCAGTGATTTATTTCAGTTACCACAGCCAAGTAATGCCTCTACGTCAGTAGGAGAAACGTGGTACACCATGCCCGCATTTAAGCGCCGAGCGTTCAAAACCATTCAAGTTGAGATGGGTGAGCATGAGCTGGATATACCGAAATACGCCATGCCTTTCTTCGACAACTTACTCAATGCGTCACGCTCAATTTCAACCGATAAAAACGCCACACTGCTTCAAACCGTCGCTGCGCAGCAAGCCACACCAATGAAAAGCGCTGTTCTTCAGCCTTTCCTACGGTGGGTTGAAAAGCATTTTACCTTCACTGACCAAACGGGACGTAGACTACGCCCGACGATTAGCCGTTTTCGTGAAACGGGCGCACAGATTACCGCCTATCACCAAGGCGAAATGATGAATGACATCATGCTAGGCAATAAGCCTAACACGAGAAAGATAAGCTATAGCGAAGGAAACCGAATAACCAACAATGCCATGATGCAAGATACGATGTCGATACGAGAAGAGCAGATTAAAAGTGGCGTAAACCCGAAAAAGGCGCAGACCAATTTAGGTATTGATGTTTTGGTCATAGAGGAAGAAAACAAAATCAATCTGCCTGATTTAAGTCGCACGCCCAACGGTGCGAGTTGCGCAACTCCCTTTGGCGAGAAGTCAGAAAAATACACAAGGAAAGCATTCAAACAAGGGTTGCTAAGTGAAGGGGAAAAATTGGCTTGTGCTGATTTGCTCGGTTGTTTCGGCTGTCCGAGTCAGGTCATCGTTCAATCGCTATCAGATATCTGGTGCCTACTTAGTTTTAAGGCGTGCATTGAGGAATCACTCTACCGACACCTCGACGCCAGCCACTACCGCCAGAACTTTGAAAATATCATAGTGTTCATAGAAGAAAAAATCTTACCCCACATTGCCAGAAAACTACTCAAACAAGCACAAGCCAAGCTTGATGATGAAGGCTATCACCCTAATTGGGACGATACTGATTCCGTTCTTGGTTTAATCCCTGTGCCATCTCAGGAGTTATCATCATGAAAACCAGCCACTTATACACTGCGGACTTCCCCGAAGCGCACAAGGTGCAAGTCGTGGACATTATATCGCTATATCACGAAGGGCGATTTGAAGAGTTGGATGCTGTTGTTATCTGCAAAGATAGAGACGGAAACGTGACGGCAACGTTTGGGCAAAGTAATTGGGATTGCGCACCTTTTTCGCGAAAGAAGGAGAGAAATAACCTCAACTTCTCAAGCTTGGACGCCGCACCCGAGCTGCAACGTGAACTCAAGATATTTACCTTTGGTTGGCTTTTTAACGCCTGCCCAAAAGGGAAAAAAGCACCGGAGTTTTCAGGCGTTTATTCTCGACAAAACGACATAATCAAAATTTACTTATTCTTAATGCAGCAGAATCAAGCATCACTGGCTGCGCTCTCCTCTTCGCCACTGATGGCAAAGCTTAATGACGACCTTCAAGAGAAAGATTATGTTCAAGGTACACTTGAGAGAACATTTGTTGCTATCAATGGAGCAATCGGTGATTCAGGCTGGCACAACATACCGCTGGGCATCGAACCTATAAAGGCAACAAAAGAAGCCCAAAGACTGAGTGATAGAGATGAGCAGCAAACCTTGGTCATTCCTGATCGGCTATGTCACGCAATCTACGGCAAAGCGATAGCACTCATTGAAGGGGCGTTGCCTTATGCCAAACTGCTGGCCGATACCGAGAGCGCGCTTCAAGACAACTATATTGAAGGTAAGAGAATTTTAGATGGCAAAGTTCAACAAGGTCGCGCTTATGCTTTTATGAATGGTGATGGGAGTATTGATAGCCAAAAATACGCACTTGCGATTAAAGGTAACCAACCCCATGAGCCTCGTACTCTTATTGCTCCATTGGCTGATAAGCTTCCTGACATCCCACTTAACAATGCCACTGAATTTCGACGCTATTTAGGGCAACTCATTACCGCGAGCTTTATTGTCTGCGGTGGGTTCAGTGGAATGCGATATTCAGAATTGGATAAGCTGACGCCCAACAGTTATTACAAAGACACCCTGAGTGGGCGAGTTCACCACATGTTGCAATCTCATACCTTTAAGCTCGGAGAAAAACGCGAAACGTGGGTGACAGCAGCCTCTTCCAAAACAGCCATAGACTTAATGACAATGCTCACTAAACGCTGGCGGAGCGAAGTGACTTACCCCGATGAGAAGTACACCAATTCATTATGGGTAAACCAAGGCGCTCGCTCAGTGCCACCGAGATTAATCACCAACTGGAATAGCCGCTTGCAGAGTTTTTGTCAGCAGTTTGATTTTGTGGTGACTGAAGACGATTATCAAGAATGCTTAACCTCCAATCCTCGCTCTTTAGACAGAGTGAAGAGACAGGTTGTTGTCGGCAAACCTTGGCCTATGGCCACTCACCAATTTAGACGTAGCCTCGCGTTTTATTGTGTGAAGAACCGTTTAGGGACATTGGTTGCGCTCAAGCAGCAATTTAAGCACCTCTACCTTTCAATGACAGAATGGTATACCAACGGAGGTAAGCTGGCGAGCCTGCTAGATTTAAAGGTGGATACAAAAATACAGCAAGCGCTCGAAGAGATTAACGCTGAAACCACCGCCAATAAAATCTTCAAACAATGGCATTCGGACGAAACCTTATCTGGCACCCATGGAAAAGCGATTATGAAAATGCGTGGCGATGTGCCGACCATCTACAGCTCTTGGGATGTTATATACAAAGCCGTCAAAGATGGAAAATTAACACTTCATGGTTCAATGCATAGCTACTGCAAGAGCGGGTATGACTGCGATATGGATGGGGTAATTGCCCCTCAGTTTTGCGTAGATTGCGACTCTGGCAGCAGCATTATTGATGAACAACAGGCGAAGTGGTGGCAGAAAAAACATCGCAGCTTATCGGCTTACATGGCGCTGGGTGAAGACACCTCGGTCACAGATAGAAGTCATTATATTACTCAAATTAGGGCGGCAGAAAACGTGATGCGAGACTTTGGGATGGCATTTACGGCCTTTGAAGCAGAACTAACCGTGAGGGAGATTTAGGCATGGGAAAAAGTGAAAACACCCTTATCGCTCTTGAGGCAGCCTTACAGCGCATAGCACACGGTAACGCTAAACGTATACCAACGACCAGGAAGCTAAGCGTCAGGGCCGTTGAGGAAGAGGCAAATTTGGGTAATGGTAGCGGTTATTACTACCCTGAGTTTGTTGAGAAAGTTAAACAAACCAAAGCTGAGATCGCAGCCGGCAAAGGTGAGCATGTTCAGCCAGAAATTCAGACTGTACGAGCAAAGCTCAATGAGCAGAAACGAATAAAGAGCAACTACAAAGAAAAGTACAACGAGGCCCGGGAACAGTTGGCCTTGTTTGCAGCCTCTCAGCACCACCTGAACGATAAGCTAGTTCAAGCATTAGCTCGTATTGATGAGTTGGAGTATGAAAATGCAGAGCTTCGAGAGGAACTGGCCAAGTTAAAAAGAAGCCAGGTCGTGTCAATTAAGTAAGTAATGCTAGCATTGCCCACTTGGAAGATAACTGAGTGGGCTTACCAACCAATCACACCTTGTCCCACTCAACACAGCCCTAACCAACAGCCCTAACCAACGCTTTGAAACTCATTTTTGGACAAAAACGCGTTAGGGTTGATTTTCGAATTTTGCAACTTCAGATAAGCTGACTTTGGGGAAACGAACCAAAGTCAAGCTAAGGCATGCCTGTCTAGTCGTTGACTGTTCAGAGGTTGACGCTACATATTTAGTTGTGAGAGGGGTATATTGCGTTAGTGCTCAGTAAAAGATAAAGCTCTCCATCAGGACAAGCTGATGAAGAGCTCAAACTATCGATTAAACGTCATCGAGAGAGAATGGCAAAACAGAATTTGAACCATCAAGAATTTTTAGTATCGGTGTCGGTGTGATGACCCCGTGTTCCATTGCTCTATCCAACGTGCTCTTATCAACCTCTCCCCAATTTGCTCGAGATGTTAGCCAATAGTATGACGGTGAATACAGATAAGCGTTGTCCAAGGATAAATTGTTATAAACCTCAATGTGCCACGAACCAGAAACATCTAATAATGTCCAATTAGTCCACACATATTTTAGCTGTGATTCATTAGTTG
This sequence comes from Photobacterium sp. ABD4_091, assembly GCF_056160145.1. Lineage (NCBI taxonomy): Bacteria > Pseudomonadati > Pseudomonadota > Gammaproteobacteria > Vibrionales > Vibrionaceae > Photobacterium > Photobacterium sp. ABD4_091. The sequence continues at coordinate 1,542,673 of NZ_JBSWWQ010000001.1, forward strand.
AGTCATTGTATGTATTGACTAGTCGCGACCCAGTATCTTCAACGACTATCGCACAAGAGAAAAAGAAATCTCGCTGCTTTTTAGTACGCATTATATCAAAGTTTGTAAAGCTTCCATCCTCAAGCTTACTATGGAACTCTTGGCATTGTTCAATGTCATTTCGTACAAATAAATCGAGCACTTCTGGATAAGATCCAGACATACCGTTCATATAACGTGAAAGCTCATACTGATAATGAGTAGTGTCATAATCAAGGCTATCCAGGGATATCTTTAATGACTCTAGAACTTCTTGCCTGTTTCTCTTCCTAACATTAATAAGATCATCATGAGAATCTAATGGAATAGAACGTATTACGGAGTGGTATTTAATCGGTGTGGCCATTTGATCATTAACAGTAGTCGCTGCACCAGAAAGCAGGCTGCTACCTATACTTGCACCGCTTAACAAACTCATCGCGGTGAATGTACCACTAGTAATGTTACTGCGGCGAGCCAATCGGTTATGATAGTCACCGGTAAACTCATCGAGGTTATTTGGGTTCATAGGCTCGATGTTGTAGGCCTTCATCATGATATTCATAGCCTTGCTATGCTCAGTAGAATGAGTATGCGAAAACTGGTTTGAGTATAAAAGCTCATCATGACTTTGTGTGCTTGCACAGCCAACTAAAATAGTTGACGCTACTGTAATAGCAAATAATCCCTTACTCATCATATACTTCCGTGTATTATTAGTAATCAAAAAGGCCAACTATGCTTATACAGGCATAACAAGCGGTAAGCCATTGAGTTATTGTAACTATTTGTAGATTTCTAAGGTGAATCACTTGTTTTGAGTAGCAGAGCAAGAGTTTTTCATGGGTTCTAAAGCATAAGAAGTTATTATGATTAACCTCTATATTCGTAACAAAGTTAGGGGCATAAATCATTTAGGGCAGGTATAGACCGAGTTCTTGAATGTGGTTAATTTTCTGGAAAGTGGTATATTGAATCTAACGTTTTTAGGAAAATTCGTTCCAAAATGCAATTTTTCTGGAAAAGGCTCGAATGCCTCTTCCCTTGTACCTTTCCAGATTTATTTCAGAATCCACCTGTGTTGGTAGTTTGCGACTATGCGTTGATAACGATAAATGGCGCTATAAGTCACGTTAATCGCACTCGGTATTAACGACAGTGCCTAGCCACAAAGCTAAATGAAAAAAGGAGCAATCATCGCTCCTTTTTTATTGCCTTTTTGCTGTGCTTGGGGTTGCAGATCATGCAACAACCATACAAGCACAAACAGGATCCTAAACCATAAATATCGTGCGATAGCGAATAATAATGAATAAAAGCGCAGATATTGGCGAAAATAATTCCATTTCAAGGTGAAAAACTGTAATCTTGCCCGACCTGATTATGGAAGATCAGTGAATATTTATTCCCTAGAGGATAAAGCATTTATTTACTCTTAGCTTATCAATCAGTTAAAGGCCAAATATGCAGGATCAGGTTATTTCCCAAAACGGTAAAAAGAGCCCATGGCTCATGTTCATCCTACCGTCGCTCCTCGGTGTCTTCCTTTTCATGGCACCTATCAGTTACCAGGATTCACTGACAATCCCTATCGCTATTCTGGCCAAATCGGTTCAGGCATTGTTCGACGGCATGCTGCCGGCCATGGTGACCTTCGTGATCGCCCTAACCGGTGTCGCCTCGATCGCCACCAAGCTATTGAAGCCAAAAGAGGTGCTAGAGAGCAGCTTTTTGAGCGGCCTGCTTAACCCGTCCCTGCCATGGTTTGTGGTCCAGCAGCTTGGTGCCATCTTTGTGGTGATGACCTACTTCGGTATCGGCCCTGAGATGATCCACCACGGTGATACCGGCGGCCTGGTTCTGAATGATCTGCTACCGGTACTCTTTTCTGTCTTCCTTTTTGCTGGTTTGCTGCTGCCATTGCTACTTAACTTCGGCCTGCTGGAGTTTGTCGGCGCCCTGTTCACCCGCGTGATGCGCCCATTGTTCAACCTTCCGGGCCGCTCGGCAGTGAACTGTATCGCCTCATGGCTAGGCGACGGCAGTGTCGGCGTGCTGATGACCAGCAAGCAGTACGAAAGCAAAATCTACACCGAGCGTGAAGCAGCGGTGATCGGTACCACCTTCACGGCGGTCTCTATCACGTTCAGCCTCGTGGTGATTGCCCAGGTGAACCTGGAGCACATGTTCGCCCCGTTCTACCTGACCGTTTGTCTGGCAGGTTTGGCAGCGGCGGTAATTGTCCCTCGCCTGCCGCCACTATCGTGGAAGAAAGACCGCTACATCGACGGCCAGCCGCTAGATGGCGATATCGAAGCCCTGCCGGAAGGCAAAACCGTGATTGGTTTTGGCCTGGAGCAAGCGCTGGAGAAAGCTTCTCAGGTGAAAAGCCTGCGCAGCATGGTGGTTGAAGGGGTGAAGAACGCGATTGATATGATCTTCGGCGTCCTGCCTGTGGTAATGGCCATTGGTACCATTGCCCTGGTGATTGCCGAGAACACGCCGGTATTCAGCCTGCTTGGCCAGCCGTTTATCCCGTTCCTTGAGCTACTGCGTATTCCAGAAGCCGCTGCCGCCTCTGAAACTATCGTGGTTGGCTTTGCCGATATGTTCCTGCCTTCTATCTTGGCATCGGGCATTGAGAGCGATTTGACCCGCTTTGTGATTGCGGCAATGTCGGTAACCCAGCTGATCTACATGTCGGAAATCGGTGCGCTGCTGATCGGCAGTAAAATCCCGGTCAAGCCGTGGGAGTTGTTCATGATCTTCATCCTGCGTACCCTGGTTACCCTGCCAGTGATTGCACTGATGGCGCACATCTTCTTCTAACAGAAAGCCATCATTTAGAACCTACAAAGCCAGCGCATTTGCCGCTGGCTTTTTTGTGCCCACCCCTGCGCCATACTCCCCTTCCCACCATCAAAAAAACCCACGTAAGCCATTAATTTTATTAATTAAAATCAAAGAGTTCATTTTTGAGCCATTAGCCATGCAATATTGTGCCAGCAATCACATATCAGCTCCTAAGTGGTTGATGTAATTTGAAATAATAAATATATATCACTGCGCCCAAAAGCATTCGGGCAATCAATAAAACAACAACAACTAATCATCAATACTCATTATTGCATTACAAGGAAAACCCATGCATTTCAGATACTCAGCTATTGCAGCTTCGATGATTGCCGCCCTATCGCTAACAGGCTGTGGCAGTGATTCTTCTGATTCAAAAAACAACGACACCACGAACCCAGTAGAGCCGACAGCCAAGCAGATCAAAGTGATTGACGGCTATCTATCTCAAGCACAGGTTTGCGTAGACCGAAATAGTAATAGCGCTTGTGACGCCAACGAAGTCGTCGGACTAACAGATAGTAATGGTGCTATTACTATCAAAGCTGAAGATGCAAAATACGCTGTTATCGCCCAAGCTATTGCGGGTAAAACCAGTGATAGTGATAAGGCAGGTCTACTTGGCAACAGTTATGAGCTTATCGCTGATACCGACAGCAAAGTTGTCACACCATTCACTACTATGGCTGAAATTCAGGATAAAACAGTAACCACACTTGCGGCTGAACTAAACCTAGATGCCAGCATTATCTCTGGCGACTATATTGCAGCTAAGCAAACTGCAGAAAATAAAGATGCAGCACAAAAAGCCCATCTTATGGCCCGTAGCATGACGAACGAACTGGCACCAACAGTAACGGATAATGATGCTGAAAAGCTGACAAAGTCGGCCGAGAAAATCACCGAGGCGATCAATGCCAGCATCAACAATGACGACAACCTAGACGACATTGTCATTGAAATTGATGAAAACGGTACCGCAGGAAAAACTGAAATGATCGCATCATTAAGCGATTACCTTGAAGGCAATACACTTTACTTTGCTAGCTTAAATAATGCTTACGCTGCTGAAGAGGGAATATTCAAGATTAGCTTCAAGGATGGCATCTTGACTGTCGAGGGCGATAAAGATCCAACGCCATCACAGGAAGAGTATCGTATTGAAGGCAACTCACTCGTCCATAAAGAAGACGGTAATGAGAGCAAAGAAGAGTTTATTTATGTCTCTACACAAACAAGCCTTGCTGTTACCCCCCAAAATGACCTTAACTTTTGGACGACAGTAAACCTCAATGCACCAGACTACGAGATGCAGAGCTTCAACAGTGCCATTCTTGAAGGGCAAACATGGTATTACCTTGATGATGACTCTACGGACAAGGAAACTGACCGCATGTTGGCAGCTATGACATTTGACGCTGACGGTATGGTTCTTATTACCGAAGAAGAGGAAAATATGCGCCTTCCTTGGCAAGTCAAGCAGGACGGTACGCTTTCGATTGACTTCCCTGAAGGCGACAATGACCTAGAGGTTAAAATTGTCGCTAAAGATAGCAACATCATGACTATCGCTAGCACTAACGGCTATAAGGCGAAATTCAGCTTGATGCTAAAAGACAAAACCCTTGCCGACTCTATTCTTGCTAAGTGGGGCGAGCAGATTTAATTCGCTTCCCCCAATAAAAAACCGGCCTTGGCCTAACTCCTATCAATTAAGATGTTTGGAGCGAACCACATAGCGGGCTTTACTGATACGAACGGTCCTTGATTTGGGCCGTTTTTTTCGTTCCGGCAAAATATAACGTTTCACTCTTTCCCGCATTGCCCTTAACTTCTTGGGTATTGAACCGGGCGATGCGATTGCACACCACATTAGTTCATCCTGGATATCCCTCAACGCCATCATGAAACTGATCCGTAAAGGCGACACTTTAGCTTCTTTTGCTATCCTGCTTATTTCCAACCGGACTAGGTTATAAGCAATTAAAATGCCCCAGATCTCCTGCTCAACACCTTCGATTGATTGACTACGGAGTAGGATCTCATCTTCAAGCATGTCATGCTTTATCTCCCCATAACTGTTTTCGATTTCCCATCGTTCGAAGTAAACATCAAGTAAGGATTGCAGGTCATATTTTTTGTCTGTTAGGGACGTCAAAACCCCTTTTATATGATTGGGTTGCTCTTTTTCTGGATAAAGCGCAAGCCTAGCTTGCCACTTTTCAGGCAGATGAGGATCTTTTTTGCGAGCGTGTTGAGAAACATTCATTTCGACTATCAAGTCACGCCCGTCTTCATCTAACTGCTCTATGATTGTGTACTTTGTATTGGATTTTATGGGGGTCATCCAGTGGCTAGAACCATGTTGGTTTTGCCAGTTAATCATTAACTCCGCACCTAAATAACATCGGTCGAAAATAGTAAGAGAGTTGGCCGTTGCAGAGGAAATGAGTTGCTTGGCGTAGCTTTCTTCACCGTTGTAGCTAGGGCCAAAAGCGACATTATGGATTAGGCGACTTCGAAGGGAGCAAAGTGCACATAGCCTTACAACTGGGTATTCAGTATGGCGTGTTTTACTGTGCTTAACGTATTGAAAATGCTCTGCAAGAGCTGGGGTATCGTGGGTTCTAAATTGCGTACCATCAACAGAGAAAAGCTTTAATCCGAACCATGTATCATCACTATCTTCTGTTTGTGCCCAATGTTGTGCAGTTAATGTAAATAAAGCTTCGAGAGGCTTAGCCGTTAACCGTTTTCTTGCTTGGGGGATCGCACTTGGAGCAATGGATTCACCTAGAGAACTGGAAAGCTTCAGATCTAACTTATCAAGTACATCGGTAATCGGTCTATCGCGGTATAAACCAATCCCGACAACGAGCCAGACCACAAGCTCAGCCGGTAACTTCCGTCGCCTCAAGCTTGCTTTATTGGTGTCATCGAGTGCCTGCTGAATCCACTCAAGCGGCAACTCTTTCTGAAACAAAGAGAGTGAGTCAGGTGAAGCAAAATCATCAACATCTATAAGCCAATGTGCCAACATAAAAAATACCCCCAAACTTAATGTCTGGGGGTATTTTCACTCAACCGTAGGATCATTCAACTGATCAATGGCTTAACTGATCGGTGTTAGGCCTTGGCCGGTTTTTTCTTGCCTGCGTCACAGGCTATCATATGCCTTACTGCTCTTCGGCCGCATCGTCTTCTTCTTGCTCGCGGACGTAGAAGCGCGAGAAGAACAAACCGACCTCAAACAGCAAGCACATCGGAATGGCCAGCAGAGTCTGCGAAATCATATCTGGCGGTGTCAGCATCATACCTACCACGAAGGCACCCACGATGATGTACGGCCTTTTAGTACGTAGGCTTTGCGGATCCGTCGCCCCTGTCCAGCACAGCAAGATAATGGCTACCGGGATTTCAAACGCAATACCGAATGCCAAGAACAATGCCAGAACAAAATCCAGGTAGCTGGCGATATCTGTCGCGACCGTGATCCCTTCCGGTGCTGTGTTGGTAAAGAAGCTAAATACCAGTGGGAATACCACAAAGTACGCAAAAGCCATACCCGTATAGAACAGCAGCGAGCTGGAAAACAGCAGCGGCATGATCAGCTTGCGCTCATGCTTGTACAGCCCCGGTGCCACAAAGGCCCAAACCTGATACAAGATCATCGGCACAGCAATAAACACCGAGGTCACCAAGGTGAGCTTAATTGGCGTAAAGAATGGCGATGCCACATCCGTTGCGATCATGCTCGCGCCTTCCGGTAAACGTTCTACCAAAGGCGCGGAGATGAAGGCATAAATGTCGTTGGCAAACCACACCAGGCCAAGAAAAACCACAATGACACTCAGGATTGAACGCAACAAGCGGTTACGCAGCTCAAGCAAGTGGCTGAATAACGGTTGCGTATCTTCAACTGTAGACATAGTGACTTATATTAATCCTGCTTTTGAGAGGTCGTCGCCGAAGGCTGCTCGTCTTTTTTGTCGCCATAAGGACGCTGCACATCGGAGGCTGCTTTCTTCAGCTCCTCGACAGTGTCCCTCAGCTCTGGCGAGAGGTCTTTCATCCCCATTTGCTCGGCTTTTTTCAAGTTTTCCTGAAGTTCCTGGATCTTAAGTTCCTGGTTCAGTTCATCCTTAACCGAGTTCGCCATATTACGTGCAGCCCCAATCCAGCGCGATACGGTACGTATCGCGACGGGTAGGCGTTCCGGCCCCAGTACAACCAATCCCACCACGGAGATCAGTATTAGTTCCCAGAACCCGATATCAAACACGTGTTAAACCTGCTCTTTGTCTTTCTGGCTCTTCTGAGCCTGATCACCCTGCTGTTCGTCAGCCAGTTTCTTCTGATCGAAGTCTGCATCAGCTGCTGCATCTTTCTTCTCAGTCGAAGGCTCGTCATCGCCGATAGCCTTCTTGAAACCTTTCACGGCAGAGCCCAAGTCACCGCCCAGTGTACGCAACTTCTTGGTTCCGAACAGCAGAACAATGATTAGTGCAATGATTAGCAATTGCCAGATACTGATACCACCCATGCTTGTTTTACCTCAGCTAATTGTGGTTAATAACAAATCGTTTATGTGTTGGCCGCATACTTTACCGCCTATTTGCGGCAAGCACGCCACCCAAGTAACCAAAACGTGACCCCCATTGCAGCACTGATAGCTGAATAGTTTTCAATATGATTACTAAAAAGTATGGCAGAACATACAACCAGAGTTGCACCAATGCCAAAGTAGAACCTTGCCTGGCCCTGGTAACGTCGACTCTCCATGAAGTTGTCATAGAGTTTATCGATACGTTGGTTCAGCGCATTGCCTTGGCGCAAACTATCGTAAAGTAATTCCGGTAGCTCCGGTAATTTCTCCGCCCAGAATGGCGCCCGGGTTTTCACCCCGTCAATCACGGCCTGCGGGCCGACCTGACGAGACATCCAGTCTTCCAGGAAAGGCTTGGCGGTATCCCACAAATCGAGCTGCGGATACAGCTGGCGCCCCAATCCCTCTACATATAATAAGGTTTTCTGCAGCAATACCAACTGTGGCTGCACTTCCATATTGAAGCGGCGCGCGGTATTGAACAGGTTAAGCAGCACATGGCCAAACGAGATCTCGGCCAGCGGCTTTTCGAAAATCGGCTCGCACACGGTGCGGATGGCGAATTCAAACTCGTCGATGTTGGTATCTTCCGGCACCCAGCCAGAATCAACATGCAGCTCGGCCACCTTGCGGTAGTCACGGTTGAAAAACGCCAGCAGGTTCTCGGCCAGGTAGCGCTTGTCCTCGCGGTTCAAGCTGCCGACAATGCCACAGTCTAGTGCGATCCACTGCGGGTTTTCCGGGTTTTCCCGGGCGACAAAAATATTGCCCGGGTGCATGTCAGCATGGAAGAAGCTGTCACGGAACACCTGGGTGAAGAAAATCGTCACCGCATTTTCCGACAGCAGCTTCATGTCAGTACCGTTGGCCACCAGCGCATCGATATCCGACACCTGAATGCCGTAGATGCGTTCCATCACCAGCAGGTTTTCCCGGCTAAGATCGGTATACACCTCTGGGACATACAGCATATGGCTGTCTTCGAAGTTACGCCTTAGCTGAATGCCGTTGGCGGCCTCGCGCATCAGGTTCAGTTCGTCGAGCAAGGTTTTCTCATACTCACGGACAACCTCAACCGGGCGCAGGCGACGTGCATCCGGCAGCACTTTGGCCAGCAAACCTGCCATGCGATACATCAAGGTAATATCAGCCTTGATCACCGGCAGGATGTCCGGGCGGATCACCTTGAGCACCACTTCCTTGCCAGTTTCCTTCAAGGTCGCGGTATGCACCTGGGCAATCGACGCCGATGCCAGTGGCACCTCGTCAAAATCATCAAACCACGTCTCGAGCGGGCCGCCCAAGGCTTTTTCCATCTGCTGCTTGGCTAAGCGACCATCGAATGGCGCGACCTGATCTTGCAGCAGCGCCAGCTGGTCAGCAATGTGCGGCGGGAACAGATCACGACGGGTCGACATCATCTGGCCGAATTTGATCCATACCGGACCAAGCTCCTGCAACGCCAAGCGCAAGCGCTCGCCCAATGGCTTTTCCGGATGCTCGTTGCGCAGCCAGAACAGGGATTTACGCATTGCCTTTGGCAATTTGAGCCGAGGGTCTTCCGGCAACAGCTCGTCCAGCCCATAACGCAGCTGAACAGCGGTAATTTGGTATAAACGCTTTACTTCTGACAACACCATCATCGAGGCGCTTGCTCCATTAGGCGGTTCAGGCGTGCTTCACAGCGTGCTACGTCCATCTTCAGGTCATCGACCTGATCGGCAAAATAGGCAATTTCCAACGCCTGCGGTGCCAAGCGCCACTCTTCAGTGATCACTTCAGCCAAGTCGCGCTGGCGTTTGGCCACTCCTTGCTGGATAAAGCGTGCGCCTTGTTTGGCACCACTCACCAGGGTGTGGGCAACTATATCACCGGTATATTGCGATAGTTTTTCTTCGACATCCGGTTTCAACCCACTGAGCAGTGCTGAAAACTGCTGGGCCAACTGGATATCACCGTCCAGCGACAGCTTGTCGGCCTTGATCAGCTGGGTTAGGTTGGCTTGCTGACGGAGCTCAGGCAACACCGACAGGTTCAGGGCAAGCTGGCAGTCAGCTTCGCCCTCATAGGCTCCCAACACATCGATCTGCTGGCTGAAGACAAAATACAGCTGCTTGCCGAACTCATTGATGGTGACGCCAATCACCTTACCTTTCAGACGGGCAAGGCGACGCTGGCTGTCTTCATCATCTTTCAGCAGTGTATTGAGCGAGGTCTCGATCGCCCCGGTTACAAACGCGTCAACAGGCATGGGTTCCTCAGAATTTGTAGCCACGGTGCAGGGCAACAATGCCACCGGTCAGGTTGTAGTAGTTGGTCTGCTCGAAGCCGGCGTTCTGCATCATCCCTTCAAGGGTGTCTTGATCCGGGTGCATGCGAATGGATTCCGCCAGGTAACGGTAACTTTCGGCATCATTAGCAATCACTTCACCCATTTTTGGCAACAGGTGGAAAGAGTAAGCGTCATAGACTTTAGACAGCGGCTCGATAATCGGCTTGGAAAATTCCAACACCAACAGGCGGCCACCCGGCTTCAGCACGCGATACATCGAACGCAGCGCCTTGTCCTTGTCGGTCACGTTACGCAGACAGAAGCTGATGGTAATACAGTCAAAGTAATCATCAGGGAACGGTAGCTCTTCGGCGTTGGCCTGAACATAGCCGACGTTGCCGACAATGCCGTTATCACGCAGTTTGCTACGGCCAACCTTAAGCATCGAGTTGTTGATATCAGCCAAGATCACCTGGCCGTCATCACCGACAATGCGCGAGAACTTGGCTGTCAGATCACCGGTACCACCACCGAGGTCAAGAACCTTGTGACCACGGCGAACACCACTGCAATCTATGGTGAAGCGCTTCCACACGCGATGAACTCCCATCGACATCAAGTCATTCATAATGTCGTACTTGGCTGCTACCGAGTGAAATACTTCAGCAACCATTTCTGCCTTGTCTTCCTTGGCTACAGTCCGGTAGCCAAAATGGGTCGTCTCTAGTGTGGTGTCCGTCATGCTACTTCCGTCACGGTTAACGTATTATTTCGCCCTAGTGTACTTGATGGTTGAGGTTTGCTCAAAGCACAACCTGCATCTATGTCCACAGCGTACAATTACGCTGTCGGGCTATCCTCGCCAATTGCGGCCAACGCGTCCTCGGACGAAGCATTGTCATCAGCTGCACCCAGCATCGCCCGCTCGGTCAACAATGGGCTGATATCGCGCTTGACCTCAACGCCTAACTGGCGGAAGCCCTCGGCCTGGCGGATCACGTTGCCGCGACCTGTCACCAGCTTGTTCATGGCGCCCTGGTAGCTCTGGTTGGCCTTCTCCAGCGACGCACCCATAGCTTCCATATCAGTAACAAACAGTCGCAGCTTGTCATACAGCTTGCTAGCCCGCTCGGCGATCTGCTTGGCATTTTGATTCTGGCGCTCGTTGCGCCAGAGATTATTGATGGTACGCAACGCCACCAGCAAGGTGGTCGGGCTGACCAACATGATGTTCTGATCCATCGCATCGCGGATCAGGCTAGGGTCAGCTGCGATGGCTGCCTGGAACGCCGGCTCGACCGGAATAAACATCAGCACATAATCGAGGCTCTCGACCCCGTGCAGCTGATGGTAGTCCTTGCGGCTCAAGCCGCGGATATGGCTGCGGACAGAAGCAACATGCTCGCCCAGCGCCAACTCCTGCTCGGCAACATTATCGGCATTGAAAAAGCGCTCATAGGCAATCAGTGACATCTTGGCATCGATCACCACATCTTTGTTCTGCGGCAGATGTACCACTACATCGGGCTGGTAACGCTTGCCCTCTTCGTTCTCGAGGCTGATCTGGGTCTGGTACTCATGCCCCTCCCGCAGGCCAGACTCGCTCAGCACCCGCGCAAGCACCACTTCCCCCCAGTTGCCCTGCGCTTTGTTGTCACCTTTGAGTGCTTGGGTCAGGTTGACGGCCTCGCGCGCCATTTGTTCGTTGAGCTGTTTGAGGTTGTTGATCTCATGCACCAGCGTATGGCGCTCGCGGGCTTCCTGGCTGAAGTTGTCGTTAACCTGCTTTCGGAAGCCTTCGAGCTGCTCGCGCAGCGGCCCGAGCAGGCCTTCCATACTGATACGGTTCTGCTGGTCGACGGTCCGGGTTTTGTGCTCGAACATCTTGTTGGCCAAGCTCTCGAACTGAATCCGCAGCCTCTCTTCGGCATTTTCCAGCAAGGCAATTTTGTCATCCGCCGCTTTCTGCTCTTCAAAATGACGAGCTTCCTGCTCGCGCAAATCGGCTTCGAGGCCGGCGTTAGCCATCCGGCTGTTTTCCAGCTGCTCAGTCAGGTACTGCTTTTCGTTCCTGAGCGCTTCGAAGTGGCGCATCTTTTCCAGCGCGGCGGCCAAACGGCCATGCATCTGGCGCAACTCGGCAGTTAGCCTATCGCGCTCGATATCCATTTCGTCCAGCTCCTGGTTGCGCTCATCAATCTGGCCTTGGAAATGCTGTATTTTACTCTGGACCAATTTCAACTCGGCTTCTGCCTGCTGGCGCAACAGCGCCATTTGCTGCTGCCAGCGGTTTTTCACCAGCCATGCCGCGATACCCCCTGCCGCCACGGCGCCGGAGACCCCCGTCACCATCGCCAAGCCGTACCCCGACATCCACTCATTCATCATGCTTTGTTCCTGACCCTTTGATTAACCAGCAATTGATCTGCTTTTGCCAATAAGGCTAAGAGGATACTGGATAAATGTCCAGTTTCACTCGCGCAGAAAACCACACCACTGCCCTTCTATTGCACACCCCACTCTTCATTCCAATAATGCGCTCACATTCCTTTTTAGCAATTATCTGGTCGGCTCCTGTGCAATCGCATACACTGACGTCCTAACCTGATATTCCCTGCAGCCTTGCCGGCGCAGCTATTGATTATGGATGAACAATGAACGAACGTTATGCGCTCGGGTATGGCCTGGCGGCCGTCCTGCTGTGGTCGACCGTTGCCACCGCTTTTAAGATCACCCTTGATTTCTTTACCCCGATCCAGATGCTGGTTGCCGCCAGTGTGGTATCCGCCCTCGCCCTTGCCGGTATTGCCCTCTACCAAGGCAAGCTGCATCTTTTGGGGCGAACCTTTATGGCAAGGCCGCTCTATTACTTGCTGCTGGGACTGATCAACCCATTTGCCTACTACTTGGTGCTGTTCAAAGCCTACGAGCTACTGCCCGCTTCCCAAGCCCAGCCGCTCAACTATAGCTGGGCGATCACCCTGACACTGATGGCGGCGGTATTCCTCGGTCAGAAAATCCGCAAACAAGACTGGGCTGCCTGTGCACTGGGCTACCTTGGCGTGGTGGTAATTGCGACCAAGGGCGATGTGATGGCATTGCAGTTCGATAACCCAACCGGCGTCGCACTGGCGCTGCTATCGACCATTCTGTGGGCGATGTACTGGATCCTCAATACCAAAAACCAGGCCGATGCGGTATTGGGTGTTTTGCTTGGCTTTTTGGTATCGCTGCCATTCTCCATCGGTTTGAGCCTTTACACCGGTGGCTGGACGGCTATCCCTTGGCAAGGCTGGGCGGCGGTGAGCTATGTCGGTCTGTTCGAAATGGGGGTAACGTTCGTGCTATGGATCAATGCCCTCAAGCTGACCCGAAACACCGCACGGATCAGCAACCTGATCTTTATCTCCCCGTTCATCTCGCTGATGTTGCTGGCAACGATTATCGGTGAAGAGATCCACAGCTCAACGCTGGTCGGCTTGGTACTGATTGTCTGCGGGCTGGTGATCCAGCAATGGAAAGGCAAAAAGCAACAGACAGAGTCTGCCGCATAGCCCTTTGACAGCAGAATAAAAAAAGCCTGCCACTATGTGGCAGGCAAACTAGTGAGTAAGGGTTGTCGAGACCCTGCGCCTTAAAAGGGACGGCGTCTTTTTATTATCGAGAGTATTAGGCGGTAACCGGGGCGTGCCAGCGGCGGCCCATCTTCGTCCAAAGCAGGAACAAGCCAGGGATCAGCAGCCACATCTGCAGCACCATCAAATCCGGTGAGCTCAAACCCAAACGCTGAGTCAGGCTAACCATGGCACCGGCACCACTCATCTGGAACAGGCCCAACAGCGCCGCTGCGGTACCAGCACGGTCACCAAACGGGGCCAGCGCTTTGCCCGCCGCCGAGCCAAGCACAAAGGCAAAGCCGAACGAAGACATGAAAATCGGCACCATAAAGGCCCATGCCTCGGCAATATGGCCCACCAGCAGCATCAACACACCTGCCAGCACCAAGATCACCAAGCCTGTATTCAGCGTCTTGCGCGAACCGAAGCGGTCGATATATTTAGGCGCAACCATGCACGCCAGGATATTCAATGCAGCATTGATACCAAACCATAGGGTGAACTGGTTCATGCTCTGGCCAAGCTCAACCATCAACCATGCAGGTGCAGAAGTTACGTAGGCCAGAATCACAGCCATTGCTAGCATGCAGAGGCTGGCATGGTACAAGAAAGTCGGCTCACGAAGGACAGACCAGTAACGAGACAGGCTTATCGCCGAGCCCGAGACATCGGTATCTGCCGGGCGGGTCTCGCGGAACAGCAGCAAAATAAACAAGCCTGCGACCAAAGCAAAACCAGCCATGAAACTGAAGTTGGCGCGCCAGCCAAACTGGTGAGTCAGCCAAGTGCCCAAGAGTGGTGCCAATGCCGGGATAAAGCAGATCGCACCATTGAGGTAACTGATCATCCGACCGCTTTTCTCCGGGCCGAAGCTATCACGTACTGCTGCAAAAGCGGCAACCGAGGTCGCGCAGGCACCGAAGCCCTGTAGTAAGCGGGCAACCAAAAGCATATCCAGGGTTTGGGCTACGTAGGCCAGAGCGGCGCTCGCACCGTAAATCGCGATGCCACCAAGGGCAATCGGGCGACGTCCGATACGGTCAGCCAAAGGGCCTGCCAGCAACTGGCCGAGGCCAAGGCTGAACATAAACCAAGTCACGGTATCCTGAACCCGGGTCAAATCGACCGCAAAGGTCTCCGCCATCGCCGGTAGCGCTGGCAGGTAAATATCAATGGCTAGCGGGCTGAACAGCACCAGGGTTACCATCAAGGCCACCAGCCGTTTATCCGCAGAGTGTTTCGGTTGCATAGTATTATCCTGTTGAGCAATGGCGGCAGTTTACGGCGTTCGAGATATGAATAGAAATGGTATATATTCAACACCGATTTTCCATTTAGGAATATCATATCTCTTACGAGGAGAAAGGTGCCGTGTCATTTGAAAAACTCGCCAGGTTGGATCTCAACCTATTGGTCTGCCTCCATGTTCTGCTCGAAGAAGGCAGCGTCACACTGGCCGCAAAGCGGCTGTGCTTGAGCCAGTCAGCCGTCAGCAAAAGCCTCAACCGGCTGCGTGAACAATTCGATGATCCTTTGTTTGTTCGTACGGCTCATGGCATGAAACCTACCCCGCGAGCCATGGCCTTGATGCCCATGCTCGAGCAACTGCTGAGGGATATCGAGCACCTGACAGCACCGGCCAGTTTCGTGCCCCACACCAGTGACCGCCACTTTCGCATGGCGCTGGTCGAAAGTGCTTACCCGTTGTTTCTGCCACAGTTTCTTGGGGATATTTTCGCCGAAGGGCCGAATATCATCCTCGACACCCAGGCATGGGAGCCGAATACCTTTGACAAGCTGATCAACGGCGAAATTGACTTCGGGATCACCGGCAAGGATCTCAACCCCAAGGATGCGATGATGACGCTGATGCCGCCAAAGGGGATCGTATTTACCGAGCTTTGCCGCGATAGCCAATGCTGCCTGGTGCGCAAGGGCCACCCTATCCTGTCGCAGGCCTGGGACGAGGCTAGTTACCTCCAGCAGCGCCATATCCAAGTGCGCTGCGGCAATGACGACCGCTGGCTGCTCGACTACAAGCTGGCCGAGCGGGGGTTGCAGCGGGATATCGCGATGTATGTCCCGGACTTCAACAGCGCTGCCAGCCTGTGCACCCATACCGACTTGGTGTTTACCGCCCCGAGCCATTTTGCCTCATACATCAGTGCCCAGCTCGACTTGGCAGTGTTGCCGCTGCCGTCAGCACTTCCTCCTATGGCCTACACCCTTTTCTGGCATCAACATCAAGAAAAAGACCCCGGGCATAGCTGGTTACGACAAATTATCACCTCGCGCTGCCGTGATTTGCCTGTTAGCTAATTGCAGCTATTACGCAAAAGCGCTAATTTAGGGAGATCAGCCTGAACAGCCAATATTTCCTGCCCACCGTAAGTAACAGGCAGGGTTATTTGTTATTCAGGCTGCCCTTATAGCCGTCACACGGACGGTGACTCAGTGAAAGGAAAAATAAACACATGCAAGCAGTTATCTCGCAACGCGTCGCGCAGATCCGCCAATGGCTGGAAGCAAACCAGCTCGACGCCCTATTGATCCCGCACGAAGATGAATACCTGGGCGAATATATTCCTGCCCACAACGAGCGCCTGCACTGGGCGACCGGCTTCACCGGCTCTGCCGGTATGGCAGTGATCGCCCGCGACATAGCAGCGATGTTTGTCGATGGCCGCTACGTGGTCCAGGTACGCAAGCAAGTACCGGGGGATGTCTACGAATACCGCCACCTGATCGACGAGCCGCCGATGCAGTGGGCGCTGGACAACCTGGCGAAAAGCAGCAAAGTGGCGATTGACCCGCGCCTTCATAGCGCAGCATGGCTAACCCGCACCCAGGCGCAAGTAGCAGGCGAGCTGGAGCTAGTCAGCATTAGCGACAACCCAATCGAGCAATTCTGGGCAGATCGTCCAGAAGCGACCTTGTCTCAGGCCAAGCTAATGGGATTGGACTTCGTCGGCCAGAGCAGCAGCGACAAGCGTGAGCTCATTGCTGCCGAGCTGACCAAGCAAAAAGCCGATGCCGTGCTGCTAACCCAGCTCGATAGCATTGCCTGGCTACTGAACATCCGTGGCAGCGATGTACCAAGCCTGCCAGTACTGCTTTCTACTGCTCTGCTTCATGCCGATCAAAGCGTCGATTTCTACATTGACCCAAGCCGCTTGCCGGCAGGCTTTGCCGACCATGTGGGCGAAGGCGTCCGTGTCAACGCACCGGAGGCACTAGAAGCAGGCCTGAAGCAACTAGCAGGCAAAGCTGTATTAGTTGACCCAGCCACCAGCAACGCCTGGGCCAGCCAAACCCTACGCGATGCAGGAGCCACGCTGCTGGAAGCGGCTGATCCATGCCTGCTACCGAAAGCGGCCAAGAACCCGACGGAAATTGCCGGTATGAAAGCCAGCCATATCCGCGATGGCGTTGCCGTCAGCAAATTCCTGGCATGGGTAGACAGCCAAGTAGCCCAGGGCAACCTGCTTGATGAAGGCACTCTGTCCGACAAACTGTGGCAGTTCCGCAGCGAAGACAGCAGCTGCACCGATGTCAGCTTCGATACGATTTCCGCTGCTGCCGGCAATGCGGCGATGTGCCACTACAACCACAACAACCAGCCAGAGCCTAGCGTGCTGGAAATGGACAACGTCTACTTAGTGGATTCAGGCGGCCAGTACCCAGACGGCACTACCGATATCACCCGTACTATCGCCATCGGCGAGCCGGGCGATGAAGTGAAGAAAACATTCACTTTGGTACTTAAAGGCCACATTGGCCTGGCTTCGGCCCGTTTCCCGAAAGGGACCACTGGCTCACAGCTTGATGCCCTTGCCCGCCAGCACCTATGGGCATACGGCTTTGATTACGACCACGGTACTGGCCATGGTGTCGGCCACTTCCTGAGCGTGCACGAAGGCCCGCAGCGCATTGCCAAAGTACACAACCCAACGGCCCTGCTGCCGGGCATGGTGCTGTCTAACGAGCCGGGTTACTACCGTGCCGATGCCTTCGGTATTCGTATCGAAAACCTGGAGCTGGTTGTCGAAGTGGAAACCGCTGGCGATATGACAGTCATGGGCTTCGAGTCACTGACCCGCGCGCCTATCGACCGCCGCCTGGTTGACCTGTCCCTGATGACAGACGCCGAGCTAACCTGGCTTAACAACTACCATCAGACCGTGTTCGACGTACTGAGCCCATCGCTGAAAGGTGATGACCTGGCTTGGCTTGAGCAGGCAACCGCGCCGCTAGCCCGCTAATAGCCAGCTGACATCTGTTGTTGGCACATCACCAACAGCATAAAGAAAACGCCCGCAAAGCTATACTTTACGGGCGTTTTTATTTTCATCACTTTATCTTGGCAATTAGCCGGAATAAGCGTGGTGCCAATCCTTCCACACCACCTCAAAGCCGCGCTGCTTAACCGCAGCGGCAACATCGGCAGCTGGCCGCTCATCGCTGATAGCAAACTGCTCAAGCTCCGGCTCATCATTGGCATAGCCGCCTGGCTGGGTCTTGGATTCTGCCGACATGGTGGTGATCCCTAGTGGCAGCACGTTATCACGGAACTGCGCTGACTCCCGGGTTGACAGCGACAGCTCAACCTCAGGGTTAAACAACCGATAAGCACAGATCAGCTGTACCAACTGGCGGTCATCCATCACCGATTTGGGCTGCAAGCCGCCTTCACACGGGCGCAGGCGCGGGAAGGAGATCGAATAACGGGTCTGCCAGTAGGTACGCTCAAGATAATCCAAATGTGCAGCGGCAAAGAAACAGTCGGTACGCCACTCTTCAAGGCCGATCAATGCACCGATACCGATCTTGTCGATACCCGCCTTGGCCAGGCGATCCGGTGTTTCCAGCCGGTACTCAAAGTCCATCTTGCTGCCACGCAGGTGGTGCTGGGCGTAGGTCGGTGCACTGTAGGTTTCCTGGTACACCATGACCGCATCCAAGCCGAGGGTTTTGAGCTCGGCATATTCGCCTTGCTCCAGCGGCTGGACTTCCATTGCCAGATAACTGAAATGGGATTTGATCGCCGGCAGCGCCTTGCGGAAATATTCCATCCCGACCTTGCGCTCGTGCTCACCGGTCACCAGCAGGATACTGTCGAACTGCTTGGCCTTGATGGCCTCACACTCACGTTCAATCTCGGCCATGTCCAAGGTACGGCGCTTGATGCGGTTTTCCATCGAGAAACCACAGTAGGTGCACGCATTGGCACACAGGTTCGACAGATATAGCGGAATATAAAACGACACCGTATGACCGAAACGCTTGCGGGTCAACG
Organism: Photobacterium sp. ABD4_091; assembly: GCF_056160145.1. Lineage (NCBI taxonomy): Bacteria > Pseudomonadati > Pseudomonadota > Gammaproteobacteria > Vibrionales > Vibrionaceae > Photobacterium > Photobacterium sp. ABD4_091. The sequence continues at coordinate 1,561,335 of NZ_JBSWWQ010000001.1, forward strand.
CAGCCGACTGCTGCGCCATCTGCTCGAGGTAAGGCTCGGCCGCTGGCGAGATCAGGGCTTTGAAATCTTCCAAATCACGCTTGGGTTTACGCAGTGCCCGCTCGACATCCGCCGCGGTCTTGCCATAAATGGACAAGCGGATATCATCCCAGTCCAGCTGCTTCCACTCATCAACAAAACTCATCGCAAGCTCCTTAGGCCGGCTGATCCAAGAACGCCGTCAGCGGACTAGAAGCAATAGCATGGTTAACCGTCCCCGCCAATCCAGCTTCATACGCCATACGGCCACTTTCAACCGCCAGCTTGAAGGCACGGCCCATGGCGATAGGGTCAGCAGCTGCCGCAATGGCAGTATTGACCAATACCGCATCAGCCCCCATCTCCATTGCTTCAGCAGCATGGGATGGTGCACCAATACCCGCATCAACAATTACTGGCACCTTGGCTTGGTCAATGATGATTTCGAGGAAATCGCGCGAAGCCAAACCCTTGTTAGAGCCAATCGGTGCACCCAGCGGCATCACTGCCGCACAGCCCACTTCTTCCAGGCGCTTACACAGCACAGGATCGGCATGGCAGTATGGCAACACGATGAAACCTTCACGAACCAGTTCTTCTGCAGCCGCCAATGTTTCGATCGGATCAGGCATCAAATACTTCGGATCTGGGTGGATTTCTAGCTTAAGCCAATTCGTACCAAGTGCTTCTCGGGCAAGCTTGGCGGCAAATACCGCTTCCTTGGCATTTTTGGCACCAGACGTATTTGGTAGCAGGTTTACCCCGGCATCAATCAACGGCGCAAGGATATCGTCATCACGGTTTTCAATATCTACGCGCTTAAGTGCCATGGTCACCAGCTCGGAGCCCGAGGCAATAATCGATTCAGTCATAGCATGGCGGTTGGCATACTTACCGGTACCAGTAAACAGGCGTGACGAGAACGTCTTATCAGCGATAGTTAGCATTTATCCTCCTGCAATCGCTTGGAACAGGGCGATGCGATCGCCAGCGCTCAGTACAGTTGTTTCCCACTCGCTGCGGGCAACAATATCTTCATTCAAGGCTACAGCTGTAGCCTGTAGCGGCATCTCGAGTTGCGTCAACAGTGCGCTGAGAGACTGGCCCTCTGGCACCTCTACCGGTTTATCATTGACCCGTACCTGGATCAGAGTCGCAGTCGTCATAGTGGTTCTATTCTCCCGTCCCGCAAACCGGGCACGATCTATCTGTTGGAAGTTGAAAGGCTTGCCAGCCCATCGTCAGACCATCGAACTGGCGTAGCGTGCCAAAGCCCACCTCACCAGCACTGGTCAGTAGTTTTATAGTTTCTAATGCTTGCAAATTGCCGATAGTACCGACCACCGGCCCGGCAATACCGGAATTACTGCAGTTCTGCGGCTCTTCGACCGCTCCTTCCTGGCGCGGGAACAAACAGTGGTAGCAAGGTCCTTTGCCCTGACGGAAATCAAAGGCCATCAGTTGCCCTTGCCAACGAATCGCAGCTCCCGATACCAATGGTTTATTGGCCTTGAAACAGGCCTGATTGACGGCATATCGGGTTTTTAGGTTGTCAGAGCAGTCAAGCACGACATCAGCCAGCGATACCTCCATTGCCAACCGCTGATCGGCCAGCCGAGCTTTCACTGCCCGGATACGGATATGCGGGTTTAATGCCTGCAACTGCTCCGCTGCCATCTGTGCCTTGGCTTTACCCTGATCGCTATCGCGATAGATCACCTGGCGCTGCAGGTTTGAGCTATCGACCGTATCGTCATCGGCGATCACCAAATTGCCGATACCCGCCCCAGCAAGGTACAAAGCCGCAGCTGAGCCTAAACCGCCGGCACCCACCAACAACACCTGCGCATTAGAGAGTGACTGCTGGCCTGGCTCACCGATCTGCGGCAGCATGATCTGGCGGTTATAACGAAGAAATTCCTGATCACTGAGCATGGTTGCCATCCTATTCGGCCGGGTTGTGCACTAAGATATCTTCAAACGCCGCAATAGCCTTCGCCGGGTCATCGGCTTGGGTAACAGCACGGACAACCGCGACACTGCTTACTCCTGTTCGCCAGACTCTCTCAGCACGGGACAAGTCGATGCCACCAATCGCGACTGTCGGGAACGCGTCACCAATCAGCTTTTGGTAAAGGGCCAAGCGGTTAAGCCCCTGCGGTTTAGATGGCATATCCTTAGTGGTTGTCGGGAAGATATGGCCCAAAGCGATATAGCTAGGAGCAAACTCCGCCGCACGTAGAATTTCGTAGTAGCCGTGAGTCGATAGCCCAAGACGCAGCCCAGCCTGCTGAATCGCTGCTAGGTCAGCGGTTTCCAGATCTTCCTGCCCAAGGTGGACGCCATAAGCCTGGTTATCAATCGCCAGTTGCCAATAGTCATTCACGAATACCTGGGCACCATGCTGCTTGCCGGCCTCAACGATCGTGGTGATTTGGACAGGCAACGTAGGCTCAGAGGGATCTTTGATCCGCAGCTGGGTCGTTTTCACGCCCAAATCAAGCAAGCGGGTCACCCACTGGGCCGTATCGACAACCGGATACAGCGCCAACTTATCGCGCTCCACCGTGGCAAACGGCGAAACGGCCACTTCTTTACTGGCCCAGCCAAGTTCATCGCACTCAGGGTGGTTAGCCGTCAATGGACGCGGGAACAATGCGCGAGTCATCGGCCAGCCAGTTTCACCATAGCCATCAGCATGGCTCTCCAGGTAACCTCGGGCATGGGCGCGCGATAGCGTGACCGCATCTTCCAGCGGGTAATCCAAAGCCAATGCAGCCAGCAACATGGCGCGCTGTGGCTCACTTGCCCCGGCATGGTGGCAATACACTGCGCGGGCTTCACCAAGGTGATGCCAGATATCGACACAGCCTTGCTCTGTCGGCAGGCCACAGACCACCAACGCTGGGTTAGCCGCAACCTGCTGCTGCATCTCGGCCAGAGTCGGATAAGGGGCAATCCACTGATCGCGCACCTCCAAGCCCTGTACCACACTCTCGGACGGATTAAACGCCACCTTGAAAGTTGCCCCTTCAAGATGAATGTCTACCACCTCCGATCCACTCCACTCCATACTGACCGCTTCACCGAGCTGGTATTTATCGGCCGCTGCCAACAACGGCTCGATATGCATCAGTAATGGCGCCAAGTGATCGGGTAAACACAACGCGTTCATTAACTTTCCTCTTTGATTGGGTGATATAACTCACTCCCCCTGGCCCGGAATTCATCGGCTTTTTGCTGCATGCCCTCAAGGGGATCATCCAACATCCGCACGGCCAGTTCACCGTCTTTCTCCAGCCCGCTAGCGTACTCACGGACTTCTTGCGAGATCTTCATCGAACAGAATTTCGGTCCGCACATCGAGCAGAAATGAGCGATCTTGCCGGATTCCTGAGGGAGGGTTTCATCATGGTAGGCTCGAGCCGTTTCAGGGTCTAAAGCCAGGTTAAATTGATCTTCCCAACGAAACTCAAAGCGCGCCTTTGACAAAGCATTGTCACGCACTTGAGCACCAGGGTGGCCTTTTGCTAAGTCTGCCGCATGGGCACACAGCTTGTACGTGATCAGCCCCACCTTTACATCTTCTTTATTAGGTAGGCCCAAATGTTCTTTCGGCGTGACATAGCACAGCATGGCACAGCCATACCAACCAATCATGGCAGCACCAATGCCGGAGGTAATATGGTCATAGCCGGGTGCAATATCTGTGGTTAGTGGCCCAAGGGTATAAAACGGCGCTTCATGGCAGTGCTTGAGCTGCTCTTCCATGTTTTCCTTAATCATGTGCATTGGCACATGCCCCGGTCCTTCAATCATTACCTGGACGTCATATTCCCAGGCAACCTTGGTCAGCTCACCCAAGGTACGCAATTCACTGAACTGCGCTTCATCGTTGGCATCAGCCACCGAGCCCGGACGCAGGCCGTCACCCAGTGACAAGGCAATATCGTACTGGGCACAGATTTCACAAATCTCCCGGAAATGCTCGTACAGGAAACTTTCTTTGTGATGCGCCAAGCACCACTTGGCCATAATTGAACCGCCGCGCGAGACAATTCCCGTCACCCTTTTGGCCGTCATCGGGACATAGCGCAGCAGGACACCGGCATGGATAGTAAAGTAATCAACCCCCTGCTCGGCCTGCTCGAGTAAGGTGTCACGGAACACTTCCCAGTTGAGGTTCTCGGCAATACCATTGACCTTCTCCAACGCCTGATACATAGGCACAGTACCGATCGGTACCGGGCTGTTGCGGATGATCCATTCACGGGTTTCGTGGATATTACGGCCGGTTGAGAGATCCATGACGGTATCGCCGCCCCAGCGGGTTGACCACACCAGCTTCTCTACTTCCTCTTCAATCGACGAGCTCACTGACGAGTTACCGATATTGGCGTTGACCTTGACCAGGAAGTTGCGGCCGATGATCATCGGCTCGGTTTCAGGGTGATTGATATTCGATGGGATAATAGCCCGGCCTTCAGCGACTTCTTGGCGGACAAATTCAGGGGTGATTTCTTGTGGCAGGTTGGCACCAAATGCCATTCCCGGATGCTGCTGGTTTAGCACCTCATCGCGGTATTTCGCCCGCCCCATGTTTTCGCGAATGGCAATAAACTCCATCTCAGGCGTGATGATCCCCTGGCGGGCATAATGAAGCTGGGTGACATTTTTGCCTGGCTTGGCACAGCGAATGCGAGCCTGTTGTTCAAACCTCAGTTCATCAAGGGTGTCATCAGCTAAGCGCTCTTTGGAATACTGAGAACTTAGCTCGTCCAGCAGTTCAGTATCCCCCCGCTCCTCAATCCAACTTTCACGGAGCTTAGGCAGGCCAGCATAAATATCAGCTGGCTGCTCAGGATCGGTATAGAAACCAGAGGTGTCATAGACCCGTACCGGTTCATTAGGCTCGAAAACAGGGGATTCTTTGGTACCGCCAACTAGGCTATCAGCCAGGGCAATCTCGCGCATCGGTACGCGGATATCTTCACGGCTCCCAGTGACATAAACTTTCCGCGAATTCGGGTAAGCCTGGGTGGTTAGTGAGTCGATAAATTGTTTCGCTTCCAGTCTCGCTTGTTTGCGATTCGACATAGCAATTTCCTTTTTTGTCCATAACAGGGAAGTTGCTTGGCGGATGGGTGCGTAAACAAGAGGCTATACGTAGGGTGTATAGTGTCGTCTGATACTGCCACTGTGAATACAGTGATACAGAAGAGTCTCTCTTGTTCCCTTCGCAGGTATTAGCCTGATCAGGTTCTACGGATCCCGCAATGCGGTCTCAGCCAAATGGCACTCCGACAAGTTGATTTAGCAGTATATGAAAGGGGGTCGGCCTCGGCAAGGCAGATCCCCCAGATTTAACCCTCAATCAGCAAAAACCTTGCTCTTTTTGCATAACATCACTGAGCACGACAAATTTATTTGAAACGCTTCACAAGAGACTTGAGCAGAGACGAATGGGTCTCCCTCAGCTCACCAAGCTTATGGGCAATGTTTGGAGCCCCATCCAAGTCAAATAGCTTGGGTACCGCGACTCGCTGCGACGAGTAAATGCCCGTGTGGCCACTGAAGTAGTAAGCGGTATAGCACGCAATGGCAAAGTACAGCATGTGCTCTGCGCCAAAAAGCTCGATCCCCATAATGGTACAAGCCAACGGTGTGTTGGTCGCAGCCGCAAAAACAGCAAGAAAGCCCAGGGCGGCAAACAAGTCGACCGGCGCGCCCAGCACCCATGCCATGGTATTGCCCAAAGTCGCCCCAACGAAGAATAGCGGAGTCACCTCCCCGCCCTTGTAGCCAGCAGCCAGGGTAACTGCCGTCAGCAGCAATTTGAGCAACCAGCTATACCATTCGGCACCCCCTTCCTGAAAGGCAGTCAAGATACTCACTCCCCCTTCACGGCTCGAATAAACACCCAAGCCTATGTAATCGTAGTTACCTATCAGCTGAACCGCACCGATAACAATCAAGCCACCGACGACCACAATCAAATACGGGTTTTTGAGTGTCGCCTTGAAGATATCTTTAAAGGCGTGAGTCAGCTCACCAAACAGGTATCCCGCCAAACCAAAAGCCACGGCAGCAATCACAATCTTGGCGATCATCAGCAGGTCTACTTTGACGGCATGTTCAAACAGGGTAATGGTTTCGAGGAAATCTATCCGGTAGTGGGTATGGTGCACGCCCCAGGCTGAACAAACGACATCAGCCAAGATAGCAGCAAACAAAGCTGGGATAATTGCATCATAGCGCAGGCGGCCTATCGCTAGCACTTCCAGGGCAAAGATAGCGCCTGTTAGCGGCGTGCCGAATACGGCACCAAAGCCTGCCGCTACACCGGCAATCAAAATCAGCCGGGTATCCGCTTCATTGAGTTTGAACTTGCGAGCCAGCCAGTGGGTCGATGCCCCGCCGATTTGCACTGCAGTTCCTTCACGACCTGCCGAGCCACCAAACAGGTGGGTGATCACAGTGGTAATCAATACCAAGGGTGCCATTCGGGCAGGAATACCGGCACCGGGCTCATGGATCTCATCCATAATGAGGTTGTTACCACCCTCGGAGTTTTTCCCCAAGTTGCGGTAGCAGTAAACGATCACGATACCGGCCAGTGGTAACAGGTAGATAAGCCACGGGTTATCAATCCGGGTCGCAGTTGCCACACTGAGGATCCAAAGGAAAAAGGCATTGAGCGAGCCGACAATAACGGCTACGGGAATGATGAGTAGCGTCCAACGGAGGATCTGGACGAATATTTTAGGATTTGAACTTAATGGATGCGCCATACCATTTCTATCTTTATCTCGAATTACTCTCAAGGATAGATGCTATGGCAAATAACAAGCCCCACCATAGACGGATCTATCCTACTACAGCAGGAGTCATTATCTCGGTTGAGCGGTTAAAGGTGGAACTCCATCACCCGCCATGGCGGTAACACCAAGGCAATAGACAAATGCTACCGCTTATCCCTAATAACAACAAGAGAAATAATAAATTAGGAAATGAAAGACCAACATCACTTTGCAGAAGCAACAGATGTAAAAAAGCCCCAGTCTTTCGACTGAGGCTTCGAAGATGGCAAGGGTGGACTGGGCCGGCATCCCGGAGATTCGAACGCCTAACACGCGCTGTTTTGGTATTAGCGGAATCCGAAGCAATAATACGAAAAAGGCCTAGTCTTTCGACTAGGCCTTAGAATATGGCAGGGGTGGAGAGATTCGAACTCCCAACACGCGGATTTGGAATCCGCTGCTCTGCCAATTGGAGCTACACCCCTAATGTGTTATTCATTCTACTAACAAATCGGTCGAGATCAATCATAAATTATCTAGGCCAGTCACAGTATTGATAAATAAAGAAATAATAGAAAGATAAGTAGTAGCGATCGGCTATTTGGCAGAAGCTACAGATACAAAAAAGCCCCAGCATTTCTGCTGAGGCTTCGAATATGACAGGTGTGGACTGGGCCGGTATCCCGGAGGTTTGGGCTCCCAACACGCGCTGTTTTGGTATTGGCGGAATCCGCTGCTCTGCCAATTGCACATACGAAAAAGGCTCCAGTATTTCTGCCGGGACGCGCAGTCTAGAGCCTTGAATATGGCAGGGATGGAGGATTCGATCGGGCTAGCTGGCCAAGGGGACGCCTAGTTCTCCCAACATTGCTTCGCAGAAGCAACAGATGTAAAAAAGCCTCAGCATTTCTGCTGAGGCTTCGAAGATGGCAGGGGTGGAGAGATTCGAACTCCCAACACGCGGATTTGGAATCCGCTGCTCTGCCAATTGGAGCTACACCCCTGTAGTTGTTTTAAAGACTTAACTTTGTCTGAATAAGTGGCGGAGCGGACGGGACTCGAACCCGCGACCCCCGGCGTGACAGGCCGGTATTCTAACCAACTGAACTACCGCTCCACTCAAATCACCGCACGTTCACTGCGATAATCTAAATTGGAAGCCTGGCGATGTCCTACTCTCACATGGGGAGACCCCACACTACCATCGGCGCTATTACGTTTCACTACTGAGTTCGGCATGGGATCAGGTGGGTCCATAATGCTATGGTCGCCAAGCAAAATTCTTACAATCTAAAAAGCTGATGTTCTCAACACTCATCCAAGTGCTCACAGAGTCCGTTAAAACCCCTTGGGTGTTGTATGGTTAAGCCTCACGGGCAATTAGTACAGGTTAGCTCAACGCCTCACAACGCTTACACACCCTGCCTATCTACGTCGTAGTCTCCAACAACCCTTCAGGAACCTTATAGGTTCAGGGATGACTCATCTTGAGGCTCGCTTCCCGCTTAGATGCTTTCAGCGGTTATCGATTCCGAACTTAGCTACCGGGCAATGCGTCTGGCGACACAACCCGAACACCAGAGGTTCGTCCACTCCGGTCCTCTCGTACTAGGAGCAGCCCCTCTCAATCATCCAACGCCCACGGCAGATAGGGACCGAACTGTCTCACGACGTTCTAAACCCAGCTCGCGTACCACTTTAAATGGCGAACAGCCATACCCTTGGGACCGACTTCAGCCCCAGGATGTGATGAGCCGACATCGAGGTGCCAAACACCGCCGTCGATATGAACTCTTGGGCGGTATCAGCCTGTTATCCCCGGAGTACCTTTTATCCGTTGAGCGATGGCCCTTCCATACAGAACCACCGGATCACTATGACCTGCTTTCGCACCTGCTCGACTTGTCAGTCTCGCAGTCAAGCGGGCTTATGCCATTGCACTAACCTCACGATGTCCGACCGTGATTAGCCCACCTTCGTGCTCCTCCGTTACGCTTTGGGAGGAGACCGCCCCAGTCAAACTACCCACCAGGCACTGTCCGCACCCCGGATAACGGGGCGACGTTAGAACATCAACACTACAAGGGTGGTATTTCAAGGACGGCTCCACCATATCTAGCGACATGGTTTCAAAGCCTCCCACCTATCCTACACATGTAGGGTCAATGTTCAGTGCCAAGCTGTAGTAAAGGTTCACGGGGTCTTTCCGTCTAGCCGCGGGTACGCAGCATCTTCACTGCGATTTCAATTTCACTGAGTCTCGGGTGGAGACAGCGTGGCCATCATTACGCCATTCGTGCAGGTCGGAACTTACCCGACAAGGAATTTCGCTACCTTAGGACCGTTATAGTTACGGCCGCCGTTTACCGGGGCTTCGATCAAGAGCTTCGACCGAAGTCTAACCCCATCAATTAACCTTCCGGCACCGGGCAGGCGTCACACCGTATACGTCATCTTTCGATTTTGCACAGTGCTGTGTTTTTAATAAACAGTTGCAGCCACCTGGTATCTGCGACTGCCAGCAGCTTAAAGAGCAAGTCTCGTCACCGCCGGCAGCGTACCTTCTCCCGAAGTTACGGTACCATTTTGCCTAGTTCCTTCACCCGAGTTCTCTCAAGCGCCTTGGTATTCTCTACCCGACCACCTGTGTCGGTTTGGGGTACGATTCCTTACTATCTGAAGCTTAGAGGCTTTTCCCGGAAGCATGGCATCAATGACTTCAGTGCCGTAGCACCTCGACATCGGGTCTCAGCCTAGTGTAATCCCGGATTTGCCTAAGATTACAGCCTACACCCTTGAACCTGGACAACCGTCGCCAGGCCCACCTAGCCTTCTCCGTCCCCCCATCGCAATAGTAAGAAGTACGGGAATATTAACCCGTTTCCCATCGACTACGCCTTTCGGCCTCGCCTTAGGGGTCGACTCACCCTGCCCCGATTAACGTTGGACAGGAACCCTTGGTCTTCCGGCGAGGGAGTTTTTCACTCCCTTTATCGTTACTCATGTCAGCATTCGCACTTCTGATACGTCCAGCACACCTTACGATGCACCTTCAACCGCTTACAGAACGCTCCCCTACCCAATACCATAAATGGCATTGCCGCAGCTTCGGTGTATAGCTTAGCCCCGTTAAATCTTCCGCGCAGGCCGACTCGACCAGTGAGCTATTACGCTTTCTTTAAATGATGGCTGCTTCTAAGCCAACATCCTGGCTGTCTGAGCCTTCCCACATCGTTTCCCACTTAGCTATAACTTTGGGACCTTAGCTGGCGGTCTGGGTTGTTTCCCTCTCCACGACGGACGTTAGCACCCGCCGTGTGTCTCCCGGATAGTACTTACTGGTATTCGGAGTTTGCAAAGGGTTGGTAAGTCGGGATGACCCCCTAGCCTTAACAGTGCTCTACCCCCAGTAGTATTCGTCCGAGGCGCTACCTAAATAGCTTTCGGGGAGAACCAGCTATCTCCAGGTTTGATTGGCCTTTCACCCCTAGCCACAAGTCATCCGCTAATTTTTCAACATTAGTCGGTTCGGTCCTCCAGTAAGTGTTACCTCACCTTCAACCTGCCCATGGCTAGATCACCTGGTTTCGGGTCTAATCCTAGCAACTGAACGCCCAGTTAAGACTCGGTTTCCCTACGGCTCCCCTAAACGGTTAACCTTGCTACTAAAATTAAGTCGCTGACCCATTATACAAAAGGTACGCAGTCACCCCGAAGGGCTCCTACTGCTTGTACGTACACGGTTTCAGGTTCTATTTCACTCCCCTCACAGGGGTTCTTTTCGCCTTTCCCTCACGGTACTGGTTCACTATCGGTCAGTCAGGAGTATTTAGCCTTGGAGGATGGTCCCCCCATGTTCAGACAGGATATCACGTGTCCCGTCCTACTCGATTTCACTCGAAATGCGCTACCGGTTACGGGGCTATCACCCTGTATCGCTGAGCTTTCCAGCTCATTCACCTGTCGCAAAACTAGCTTAAGGGCTAATCCGGGTTCGCTCGCCGCTACTGCCGGAATCTCGGTTGATTTCTCTTCCTCGGGGTACTTAGATGTTTCAGTTCCCCCGGTTCGCCTCAATGCGCTATGTATTCACGCATTGATAACTGCTTATGCAGCTGGGTTTCCCCATTCGGAAATCCAAGAGTATAGTGATTCTTACCATCTTCTCTTGGCTTATCGCAGGTTAGCACGTCCTTCATCGCCTCTGACTGCCCAGGCATCCACCGTGTACGCTTAGTCACTTAACCATACAACCCCAAGGGGTCTGTCTGTATGGCTCAACAACCAAGGTTGTTCATCTGAGTATGATGAACTGTGTTTCGCCGGACTCTTACACAAGACACTTGAATGTGTGTTGCTTGAGAACTCGTTCCTACTTATTCAAGTAGAAACTATTAGTATTGAATTCAATGAATTCAATTTACTAGTCAGCTTTCCAGATTGTTAAAGAGCATGTGTATTTCTCTACCTAAACGAATAGGTTTCGATATCCACTTTCTAAGAATTCTTAAGGAAAAAACCTTAGAGAGTGGTGGAGCTATGCGGGATCGAACCGCAGACCTCTTCGCTGCCAGCGAAGCGCTCTCCCAGCTGAGCTATAGCCCCATCGAAATGGTGTCTTTCAAGAAGAAAGAGTGGTGGGCGATACCGGGCTCGAACCAGTGACCCCCTCCTTGTAAGGGAGGTGCTCTCCCAACTGAGCTAATCGCCCTCCGATATTTTACATCCTCAAAGGAGAAGATGGTGGGTCGTGCAGGATTCGAACCTGCGACCAATTGATTAAAAGTCAACTGCTCTACCAACTGAGCTAACGACCCGTGGCGTCCCATAGGGGAGTCGAACCCCTGTTACCGCCGTGAAAGGGCGGTGTCCTAGGCCTCTAGACGAATGGGACTAAGTGTTTTCTAGGTTTGGGAACCTAGACATGTTCTTTACATTTCAACCAAGCAATCTGTGTGGACACTGCGCAAAACGCAGTCATATCGTTAAGGAGGTGATCCAGCCCCAGGTTCCCCTAGGGCTACCTTGTTACGACTTCACCCCAGTCATGAACCACACCGTGGTAAACGCCCTCCCGAAGGTTAAGCTATCTACTTCTGGTGCAGCCCACTCCCATGGTGTGACGGGCGGTGTGTACAAGGCCCGGGAACGTATTCACCGTGGCATTCTGATCCACGATTACTAGCGATTCCGACTTCATGGAGTCGAGTTGCAGACTCCAATCCGGACTACGACGTACTTTCTGGGATTCGCTCACTCTCGCAAGTTGGCCGCCCTCTGTATACGCCATTGTAGCACGTGTGTAGCCCTACTCGTAAGGGCCATGATGACTTGACGTCGTCCCCACCTTCCTCCGGTTTATCACCGGCAGTCTCCCTGGAGTTCCCACCATTACGTGCTGGCAAACAAGGATAGGGGTTGCGCTCGTTGCGGGACTTAACCCAACATTTCACAACACGAGCTGACGACAGCCATGCAGCACCTGTCTCAGAGTTCCCGAAGGCACCAATCCATCTCTGGAAAGTTCTCTGGATGTCAAGAGTAGGTAAGGTTCTTCGCGTTGCATCGAATTAAACCACATGCTCCACCGCTTGTGCGGGCCCCCGTCAATTCATTTGAGTTTTAATCTTGCGACCGTACTCCCCAGGCGGTCTACTTAACGCGTTAGCTCCGAAAGCCAGTGTTCAAGACACCAACCTCCAAGTAGACATCGTTTACGGCGTGGACTACCAGGGTATCTAATCCTGTTTGCTCCCCACGCTTTCGCATCTGAGCGTCAGTCTTTGTCCAGGGGGCCGCCTTCGCCACCGGTATTCCTTCAGATCTCTACGCATTTCACCGCTACACCTGAAATTCTACCCCCCTCTACAAGACTCTAGCCTGCCAGTTCCAAATGCTATTCCGAGGTTGAGCCCCGGGCTTTCACATCTGGCTTAACAAGCCGCCTGCATGCGCTTTACGCCCAGTAATTCCGATTAACGCTCGCACCCTCCGTATTACCGCGGCTGCTGGCACGGAGTTAGCCGGTGCTTCTTCTGTCGCTAACGTCAAACACATGCGCTATTAACGCATATGCCTTCCTCACGACTGAAAGTGCTTTACAACCCGAAGGCCTTCTTCACACACGCGGCATGGCTGCATCAGGGTTTCCCCCATTGTGCAATATTCCCCACTGCTGCCTCCCGTAGGAGTCTGGACCGTGTCTCAGTTCCAGTGTGGCTGATCATCCTCTCAGACCAGCTAGAGATCGTCGCCTTGGTGAGCTCTTACCTCACCAACTAGCTAATCTCACCTGGGCTAATCCTGACGCGAGAGGCCCGAAGGTCCCCCTCTTTGCTCCGAAGAGATTATGCGGTATTAGCCATCGTTTCCAATGGTTATCCCCCACATCAGGGCATATTCCCAGGCATTACTCACCCGTCCGCCGCTCGCCGCCCATCAACGCACCCGAAGGATTGTTGATGTCGCTGCCGCTCGACTTGCATGTGTTAGGCCTGCCGCCAGCGTTCAATCTGAGCCATGATCAAACTCTTCAATTAAAGTTTTGGCTCAATGAAATACTGTTAAACCATTACCGAAGTAATGATTGAATTGACTGTGCCAAATAATAAGTAAACTTAAAATTTGTATTGGTCACTCAGTTTCATTGATAATTCTTTTGTTGACTATCATTTCACGAGTGCCCACACAGATTGCATGGTCAAATTGTTAAAGAACGTTGACTTTCAATACCTTGGCGCCGTGCGCTTCAGCAAGTCAGGAGGCGTATAATACGCGTTTCTGATATCCAGTCAAGACAAAATTTTCATCTTTTTTCGCGATTGGCGAAAAAGTAAAAACCTTCTGTTGACGTCGCTCACATTGCAATCAGTCGGAGCGAAAGAAAAGCCCGCTGTACCCAGCGGGCTTCCTATAAATCAAAGCCTGGCGATGTCCTACTCTCACATGGGGAGGCCCCACACTACCATCGGCGCTATTACGTTTCACTACTGAGTTCGGCATGGGATCAGGTGGGTCCATAATGCTATGGTCGCCAAGCAAAATTCTTACAATCTAAAAAGCTGATGTTCTCAACACTCATCCAAGTGCTCACAGAGTCCGTTAAAACCCCTTGGGTGTTGTATGGTTAAGCCTCACGGGCAATTAGTACAGGTTAGCTCAACGCCTCACAACGCTTACACACCCTGCCTATCTACGTCGTAGTCTCCAACAACCCTTCAGGAACCTTATAGGTTCAGGGATGACTCATCTCGAGGCTCGCTTCCCGCTTAGATGCTTTCAGCGGTTATCGATTCCGAACTTAGCTACCGGGCAATGCGTCTGGCGACACAACCCGAACACCAGAGGTTCGTCCACTCCGGTCCTCTCGTACTAGGAGCAGCCCCTCTCAATCATCCAACGCCCACGGCAGATAGGGACCGAACTGTCTCACGACGTTCTAAACCCAGCTCGCGTACCACTTTAAATGGCGAACAGCCATACCCTTGGGACCGACTTCAGCCCCAGGATGTGATGAGCCGACATCGAGGTGCCAAACACCGCCGTCGATATGAACTCTTGGGCGGTATCAGCCTGTTATCCCCGGAGTACCTTTTATCCGTTGAGCGATGGCCCTTCCATACAGAACCACCGGATCACTATGACCTGCTTTCGCACCTGCTCGACTTGTCAGTCTCGCAGTCAAGCGGGCTTATGCCATTGCACTAACCTCACGATGTCCGACCGTGATTAGCCCACCTTCGTGCTCCTCCGTTACGCTTTGGGAGGAGACCGCCCCAGTCAAACTACCCACCAGGCACTGTCCGCACCCCGGATAACGGGGCGACGTTAGAACATCAACACTACAAGGGTGGTATTTCAAGGACGGCTCCACCGAATCTAGCGACTCGGTTTCAAAGCCTCCCACCTATCCTACACATGTAGGGTCAATGTTCAGTGCCAAGCTGTAGTAAAGGTTCACGGGGTCTTTCCGTCTAGCCGCGGGTACGCAGCATCTTCACTGCGATTTCAATTTCACTGAGTCTCGGGTGGAGACAGCGTGGCCATCATTACGCCATTCGTGCAGGTCGGAACTTACCCGACAAGGAATTTCGCTACCTTAGGACCGTTATAGTTACGGCCGCCGTTTACCGGGGCTTCGATCAAGAGCTTCGACCGAAGTCTAACCCCATCAATTAACCTTCCGGCACCGGGCAGGCGTCACACCGTATACGTCATCTTTCGATTTTGCACAGTGCTGTGTTTTTAATAAACAGTTGCAGCCACCTGGTATCTGCGACTGCCAGCAGCTTAAAGAGCAAGTCTCGTCACCGCCGGCAGCGTACCTTCTCCCGAAGTTACGGTACCATTTTGCCTAGTTCCTTCACCCGAGTTCTCTCAAGCGCCTTGGTATTCTCTACCCGACCACCTGTGTCGGTTTGGGGTACGATTCCTTACTATCTGAAGCTTAGAGGCTTTTCCCGGAAGCATGGCATCAATGACTTCAGTGCCGTAGCACCTCGACATCGGGTCTCAGCCTAGTGTAATCCCGGATTTGCCTAAGATTACAGCCTACACCCTTGAACCTGGACAACCGTCGCCAGGCCCACCTAGCCTTCTCCGTCCCCCCATCGCAATAGTAAGAAGTACGGGAATATTAACCCGTTTCCCATCGACTACGCCTTTCGGCCTCGCCTTAGGGGTCGACTCACCCTGCCCCGATTAACGTTGGACAGGAACCCTTGGTCTTCCGGCGAGGGAGTTTTTCACTCCCTTTATCGTTACTCATGTCAGCATTCGCACTTCTGATACGTCCAGCACACCTTACGATGCACCTTCAACCGCTTACAGAACGCTCCCCTACCCAATACCATAAATGGCATTGCCGCAGCTTCGGTGTATAGCTTAGCCCCGTTAAATCTTCCGCGCAGGCCGACTCGACCAGTGAGCTATTACGCTTTCTTTAAATGATGGCTGCTTCTAAGCCAACATCCTGGCTGTCTGAGCCTTCCCACATCGTTTCCCACTTAGCTATAACTTTGGGACCTTAGCTGGCGGTCTGGGTTGTTTCCCTCTCCACGACGGACGTTAGCACCCGCCGTGTGTCTCCCGGATAGTACTTACTGGTATTCGGAGTTTGCAAAGGGTTGGTAAGTCGGGATGACCCCCTAGCCTTAACAGTGCTCTACCCCCAGTAGTATTCGTCCGAGGCGCTACCTAAATAGCTTTCGGGGAGAACCAGCTATCTCCAGGTTTGATTGGCCTTTCACCCCTAGCCACAAGTCATCCGCTAATTTTTCAACATTAGTCGGTTCGGTCCTCCAGTAAGTGTTACCTCACCTTCAACCTGCCCATGGCTAGATCACCTGGTTTCGGGTCTAATCCTAGCAACTGAACGCCCAGTTAAGACTCGGTTTCCCTACGGCTCCCCTAAACGGTTAACCTTGCTACTAAAATTAAGTCGCTGACCCATTATACAAAAGGTACGCAGTCACCCCGAAGGGCTCCTACTGCTTGTACGTACACGGTTTCAGGTTCTATTTCACTCCCCTCACAGGGGTTCTTTTCGCCTTTCCCTCACGGTACTGGTTCACTATCGGTCAGTCAGGAGTATTTAGCCTTGGAGGATGGTCCCCCCATGTTCAGACAGGATATCACGTGTCCCGTCCTACTCGATTTCACTCGAAATGCGCTACCGGTTACGGGGCTATCACCCTGTATCGCTGAGCTTTCCAGCTCATTCACCTGTCGCAAAACTAGCTTAAGGGCTAATCCGGGTTCGCTCGCCGCTACTGCCGGAATCTCGGTTGATTTCTCTTCCTCGGGGTACTTAGATGTTTCAGTTCCCCCGGTTCGCCTCAATGCGCTATGTATTCACGCATTGATAACTGCTTATGCAGCTGGGTTTCCCCATTCGGAAATCCAAGAGTATCGTGATTCTTACCATCTTCTCTTGGCTTATCGCAGGTTAGCACGTCCTTCATCGCCTCTGACTGCCCAGGCATCCACCGTGTACGCTTAGTCACTTAACCATACAACCCCAAGGGGTCTGTCTGTATGGCTCAACAACCAAGGTTGTCCATCTGAGTATGATGGACTGTGTTTCGCCGGACTCTTACACAAGACACTTGAATGTGTGTTGCTTGAGAACTCGTTTTACTTCTCTTAATAAAGAGAGATAAAACTATTAGTTATTGAATTCAAAGAATTCAATTTACTAGTCAGCTTTCCAGATTGTTAAAGAGCATGTGTTTATCGTCAGATAACCACTTTCTAAAGATTCTTAAGGAAGAAACCTTAGAGAGTGGTGGAGCTAAGCAGGATCGAACTGCTGACCTCCTGCGTGCAAGGCAGGCGCTCTCCCAGCTGAGCTATAGCCCCAACGATTTGAAAGACTTCACACTCACTTCCTCTGGGAGAGAAAGTGGTGGGTCTGAGTGGACTTGAACCACCGACCTCACCCTTATCAGGGGTGCGCTCTAACCACCTGAGCTACAGACCCAAGTCTTTCACGTTCTTTTACTATTAACCAAGCAATCTGTGTGGACACTGCATAAAACGCAGTCATATCGTTAAGGAGGTGATCCAGCCCCAGGTTCCCCTAGGGCTACCTTGTTACGACTTCACCCCAGTCATGAACCACACCGTGGTAAACGCCCCCCCGAAGGTTAAGCTATCTACTTCTGGTGCAGCCCACTCCCATGGTGTGACGGGCGGTGTGTACAAGGCCCGGGAACGTATTCACCGTGGCATTCTGATCCACGATTACTAGCGATTCCGACTTCATGGAGTCGAGTTGCAGACTCCAATCCGGACTACGACGTACTTTCTGGGATTCGCTCACTCTCGCAAGTTGGCCGCCCTCTGTATACGCCATTGTAGCACGTGTGTAGCCCTACTCGTAAGGGCCATGATGACTTGACGTCGTCCCCACCTTCCTCCGGTTTATCACCGGCAGTCTCCCTGGAGTTCCCGCCATTACGCGCTGGCAAACAAGGATAGGGGTTGCGCTCGTTGCGGGACTTAACCCAACATTTCACAACACGAGCTGACGACAGCCATGCAGCACCTGTCTCAGAGTTCCCGAAGGCACCAATCCATCTCTGGAAAGTTCTCTGGATGTCAAGAGTAGGTAAGGTTCTTCGCGTTGCATCGAATTAAACCACATGCTCCACCGCTTGTGCGGGCCCCCGTCAATTCATTTGAGTTTTAATCTTGCGACCGTACTCCCCAGGCGGTCTACTTAACGCGTTAGCTCCGAAAGCCAGTGTTCAAGACACCAACCTCCAAGTAGACATCGTTTACGGCGTGGACTACCAGGGTATCTAATCCTGTTTGCTCCCCACGCTTTCGCATCTGAGCGTCAGTCTTTGTCCAGGGGGCCGCCTTCGCCACCGGTATTCCTTCAGATCTCTACGCATTTCACCGCTACACCTGAAATTCTACCCCCCTCTACAAGACTCTAGCCTGCCAGTTCCAAATGCTATTCCGAGGTTGAGCCCCGGGCTTTCACATCTGGCTTAACAAGCCGCCTGCATGCGCTTTACGCCCAGTAATTCCGATTAACGCTCGCACCCTCCGTATTACCGCGGCTGCTGGCACGGAGTTAGCCGGTGCTTCTTCTGTCGCTAACGTCAAACACATGCGCTATTAACGCATACGCCTTCCTCACGACTGAAAGTGCTTTACAACCCGAAGGCCTTCTTCACACACGCGGCATGGCTGCATCAGGGTTTCCCCCATTGTGCAATATTCCCCACTGCTGCCTCCCGTAGGAGTCTGGACCGTGTCTCAGTTCCAGTGTGGCTGATCATCCTCTCAGACCAGCTAGAGATCGTCGCCTTGGTGAGCTCTTACCTCACCAACTAGCTAATCTCACCTGGGCTAATCCTGACGCGAGAGGCCCGAAGGTCCCCCTCTTTGCTCCGAAGAGATTATGCGGTATTAGCCATCGTTTCCAATGGTTATCCCCCACATCAGGGCATATTCCCAGGCATTACTCACCCGTCCGCCGCTCGCCGCCCATCAACGCACCCGAAGGATTGTTGATGTCGCTGCCGCTCGACTTGCATGTGTTAGGCCTGCCGCCAGCGTTCAATCTGAGCCATGATCAAACTCTTCAATTAAAGTTTTGGCTCAATGAAATACTGTTAAACCATTACCGAAGTAATGATTGAATTGACTGTGCCAAATAATAAGTAAACTTAGTATTTGTATTGGTCACTCAGTTTCATTGATAATTCTTTTGTTGACTATCATTTCACGAGTGCCCACACAGATTGCATG
Source organism: Photobacterium sp. ABD4_091 (assembly GCF_056160145.1). Lineage (NCBI taxonomy): Bacteria > Pseudomonadati > Pseudomonadota > Gammaproteobacteria > Vibrionales > Vibrionaceae > Photobacterium > Photobacterium sp. ABD4_091. The sequence goes on from NZ_JBSWWQ010000001.1 coordinate 1,580,417, forward strand.
GTCAAATTGTTAAAGAACAATACTGATTGGTTAGCGGCTTAAGTTGCCGTGCTCCGTGTCAGTGAGGTGGCATTATAGAGAGTTCGATCACGTTGGCAAGGGGCTTTTTTAAAAAAAATGGCCAAACCTGACAGTTCGAACAAAAAACACCCAAAACCATCAAAAAGCCAGCTTAAAAGGCTTTGAACTGGCCTGCAAACGCCTCTACTTTTTGCCAATCGGTATATTCGACTTCTTTACTGGTATCTGTTTCACCACCCGTAATGCGCATAATGAACTGGATCATAACCCGGTCAAACCAGCTATAGCGCGGATAACGTAGTGCGCCAGCAAAAACCGCCTGCAAGCCAGGCTGCCATGGCGACTTCGTTAGGAATTTTTTCATATACACGCTCGTTTCCGGCGTATTCTTACCTTCTTTACGAGCAGTCAGGTTCACACAGAAAAAGCCCACTTTATGTTGTTCTAGCGCGGCCAGGTTCTGATCAATGAATTGATACAGCTTTTTATTAAGGTGGCCATAACGAATTGAGGCTCCAACCAAGATGCGGCCATACTGGTCAAAAGAGATGGCTGGTAGCTGGTTGAGGTCTGCCAGTTCGCACTGATACCCTTCACCCAGCGTCTTTTCTATATGGCGCATAATTTTGATGGTTTGCCCATCACTGCTCGAATGAAGAAAAAGGACTTTTTCCAAGACATTTCCTTATTAATTGTTAACTACGCCAAAACGTAGGGGTAAATAGCACCAACAAGGTAAAGACTTCCAAGCGGCCAAACAGCATCGCAATCACCAATACCCACTTGGCAGGATCGTTGATTTCGCCAAAGTGTACCGCCACTTCCCCCAAACCAGGGCCTAAGTTATTCAAAGTTGCCGCTACAGCAGAGAAAGCGGTGAGCTCATCCAGCCCAGTCGCTATCAAGGCCAACATACAAATCACAAACACCAAAGCATACGCCGAGAAGAATCCCCATACCGCATCGACAACACGTTGCGGCAGGGCTTTATTGCCGACTTTGATGGTATAAACCGCCCTCGGGTGAACCAATCGCTTGAGCTCCCTGACCCCTTGCAGCAACAGCAAGAACATCCGGATCACCTTGATACCACCACCTGTTGAACCGGCACAGCCACCAACAAACGATGAGAACAGCAGTAAGACAGGCAAAAACAAAGGCCATTCCGAGAATCCAGTAGTGGTAAAGCCTGCCGTGGTTGAAATCGACACCGTTTGGAACAGGGCCTGATCAAATGCATCATGATACGAGTTATAGGAATGGTGCTTGAGCAGCATGCCAAAACAAATCAAGAACAAAATCAACTGGGATGCAAAGAAAGCTCGGAATTCAGGGTCACGCCAATAGGTCCGCAGATGAATGCCACCATTGGCAAAAGCCGCAAAGTGCAATGAGAAGTTACAGGCCGAAATCAGCAGGAACACCACGGTGATCATGTTTATCGTCGGGCTGTTGAAATACCCCATGCTGGCATCATGGGTAGAAAAGCCACCGATAGCCACCGTCGAGAAGCTATGGGCTACGGCATCGAATGCCGTCATTCCAGCCAACCAGAAGGCCAAGGCACAGCTAATCGTCAAGGCAAGGTAAATGTACCACAGAGCCTTAGCGGTCTCGGCAATACGCGGTGTCATCTTGCTGTCCTTGACCGGCCCCGGGATCTCAGCCCGGTACAACTGCATACCACCGATTCCCAGTACCGGTAGAATGGCGACCGCCAATACAATGATCCCCATGCCGCCAAACCACTGTAGCAACTGGCGATAGAACAATATCGCCTTAGGTAGGTAGTCCAGCCCGACAATCACCGTCGCCCCAGTTGTCGTCAGGGCCGAAAAGGATTCGAAAAAGGAGTCGGTCACCGAGAGATCAGGGTTTTTTGCCAGTATAAAAGGGACAGCACCGGCACTGCCGATTACGGTCCAGAACAAGACAACAATAAGGAAGCCGTCCCTCGCTTTAAGTTCCTTGCGATAATGCCGATTAGGCACCCACAACAATGCACCACCAGCAAAAAGGAGGAAGAAGGTCACAACAAACGGTAGACCGGCACCGTCACGGTAAATAAATGCCACGAGGGCGGGTGCCAGCATGGTGACACTGAACAAGGCGAGCAAAAGCCCGACAATCCTGATAATGGAACGAAATTGCATTGCCTATTCGGCTCTCATCTATATTTTGAAAAAGTTAACGGGACTATTCAGAACGGTCGACCGCACTCACCTGCCCACCACTGCGACTGAACAGCGTCGCACTGAATGCCTCGACCTGACGGCGATCCAACTCAACCACCACAGTGACACGTTGACCATAGTCAGCCTCAACCTGCTGACCAGAAAACTCAGCAACCAATGACTCCACCAGCGATACCTGATTATACTCGCAGCTAATCAGCAGTTCTGAAGTTATTAACTTTTCTTTGGTTTGCAGCACAGTTAGGGCCTGTTGGACCCCTCCGCCATACGCCTTGACCAAACCACCGGTACCGAGTTTTATACCGCCAGAGTAACGGGTCACTACTGCGGTGATCTCCCCGACCCCAGAGCCTGTCAGCTGAGCAAGGATCGGCTTGCCCGCCGTACCCGATGGCTCACCATCGTCGCTAAAGCCCCACTTCATTGAGTCCTCGGGGCGTCCGGCAACAAACGCCCAGCAATTGTGCCGCGCATCATGATGCTTGTCTTTGATGTGATGGACAAACGCCTTGGCAGCCTCGACATTCGGAGTGTGTGCCAGATAGGTAATAAAGCGACTTTTCTTTATTTCTTCTTCGAAAGTCGCACTGTCTGCAGGGATCAAATATGGCTCACTGACGCTCATATGCTGCCGTATTTCTCTGTAATCAATGGAATCTCTCAGGATACCATATCACCGGTTGTGGATGTATCTACTGGACAGTACAAGAGCAAAAAGGGGTTGTAGCAATAAAAATTCTTCGGTGGATCAGCAACCATCGCCCAAGCATATGAATAAGCGGCTGACTATCTACAACTTGCTCATTACAACAAAAAAACAACATAACGCAACTTCTATCTATCTAACTCACCACCCAAACCAAGCCACTGAAAATAAAACAAATAACCTCCAGCACAGATAATTTTCCGAATCAAAAGAATTTCTACCTCACAGCAAAAGTTAAACAAATGTTTAAAATAGGTATTGTAATCGTTGCACAACAGGTTCAGACTATTATTTAACCTACTGACAGGTCAAACCAGTTAAATCAAATCCGGCACAGACTGGAACTCATGGAGATAGAAGATGATTTACCAAGGTGAAACCCTATCCGTTCGCTATCTGGAAGATGGCATCGCCGAGCTTAACCTCAACGCACCCGGCGCAATCAATAAGTTCGACCTCAAAACCCTGGAAAGCTTCAATGAAGCCCTGAATGCGCTCTACCACCAGAGTGATTTAAAGGGGCTGCTAGTAACCTCAAGCAAAGATGCCTTTGTGGTGGGAGCCGATATCACCGAATTCCTTGGCCTATTTGCTAAACCTGCTGAGGAGTTGTCGCAGTGGGTCACCCATGCCAACGACATCTTCAATAAATTGGAAGACTTGCCTGTTCCGACCCTGTCAGCGGTAAACGGCCACGCCTTAGGTGGTGGCTGCGAATGTATTTTGGCAACCGATCTGCGCCTGGCTGATAGCAAAGCGCGTATCGGCCTACCTGAAACCAAACTCGGTATCATGCCGGGATTTGGCGGCACCGTCCGCCTGCCGCGCCTGATCGGCGCTGACTCGGCAATGGAAATCATTACTGCCGGTAAAGACAAGAAAGCCCTCGATGCCCTCAAGCTCGGTATTGTCGATGGGGTTGTCGAGCCGGGGCAACTGCACTCTGCGGCACTGGCTATGCTCAAAGACGCTATCGCCGGCAAACTGGACTGGCAATCCCGCCGGGCACAGAAAAAAGCGCCACTAACCCTAAACAAAATAGAAGCGACCATGAGCTTTACCATGGCTAAAGCTATGGTCGCCCAAGTGGCAGGCCCGCACTACCCAGCCCCGATGGCGGCCGTCAAAACCATCGAGGAAGCGGCACGCTGTGAGCGCGACGAAGCACTGAAGGTAGAAAACAAACACTTTGTCACTCTTGCCAAAACCGGTGTTGCCCAGTCGCTGGTCGGGATCTTCCTCAACGATCAGTACATCAAAGGCCAGGCCAAGCAAGCTGCGAAAGCCGGGCAGCCCACCAGCAAGGCAATGGTGCTGGGTGCCGGGATCATGGGGGGTGGCATCGCCTACCAGTCCGCCCTCAAAGGGGTACCGGTATTGATGAAGGACATCAGCGACGCATCGCTTGACTTGGGCATGGGCGAAGCCGCCAAACTGCTGAACAAGCAGCTAGAGCGCGGCCGTATTGATGGCCTTGGTATGGCCAAAGTACTTGCGGGGATCACCCCGAGCCTGCATTACGCCGGCGCAGAAGAAGCTGATGTTGTGGTCGAAGCCGTGGTCGAGAACCCGAAAATCAAAGCCGCTGTGCTCAGTGAGGTCGAAGGGTTGGTGGGTGAAGATACGGTTATCACCTCAAATACTTCTACCATACCTATCAACCTGCTGGCCAAGTCGCTCAAACGCCCAGACAAATTCTGCGGCATGCACTTCTTCAACCCGGTTCACCGTATGCCGCTGGTTGAGATCATCCGTGGCGAACATACATCGGATGAAACCATCAACCGCGTTGTGGCCTATGCGGCCAAGATGGGCAAATCCCCAATCGTGGTCAATGACTGCCCGGGATTCTTCGTCAACCGCGTCTTGTTCCCTTATTTTGCTGGCTTCAGCCTGTTATTGCGTGACGGGGCTGACTTCCAGCAAATCGACAAAGTAATGGAAAAACAATTCGGCTGGCCAATGGGCCCAGCCTACTTGCTGGATGTGGTCGGTATTGATACCGCGCACCATGCCCAGGCCGTGATGGCCGAAGGCTTCCCTGAGCGTATGGGCAAAGACTACAAAGATGGTGTAGATGTGATGTTCGAAAACGGCCGCTACGGACAAAAGAGCGGCAAAGGGTTCTACGCCTATACCATAGACCGCAAAGGCAAGCCGAAGAAAACTGCCGATGCTGACGTTGCTGAGTTAATTGACCCAGTTACCGGCAGTGCAACCCCTTATGATGCAGAAGCGATCATTGCCAGGATGATGATCCCGATGATCAACGAAGTGGTGCGCTGCCTCGAGGAAGGGATCATCGCCAGCCCAGCAGAAGCTGATATGGCATTGGTCTACGGCCTCGGCTTCCCTCCATTCCGTGGCGGTGTCTTCCGTTACCTCGATACCCTCGGCCTTGCCAACTATGTTCAGCTGGCAGATAGCTATGCCCACCTTGGTGCCGTTTACCAGGTACCGGCAGGCCTGCGCGAGAAAGCAGAGCAAGATGGTCGATACTACCCTGTACCGAGCAACGCGTAACCATGGCTTAAGGATGAGGAATTGAAAATGAATAACGTTGTAATCGTTGATTGTATCCGTACCCCGATGGGGCGCTCCAAAGGCGGCGCTTTCCGCCATGTACGCGCTGAAGACTTATCAGCCCATCTAATGAAAGGCCTGCTGGCACGTAATCCACAGGTCGACCCAAGCAGCATAGAAGATATCTACTGGGGCTGTGTCCAGCAAACCTTGGAACAAGGCTTCAATGTTGGTCGAAATGCAGCGCTGTTGGCCGGTATCCCCCACACTGTGGGCGCGACAACCGTCAACCGCTTGTGCGGCTCCTCAATGCAGGCGCTACACGATGCTGCCCGCGCCATCATGGTCGGCGATGCCGAGACCTGCCTGATCGGCGGTGTCGAACACATGGGCCACGTGCCGATGAACCATGGTGTCGACTTCCACCCGGGGTTGTCGAAATCTGTCGCCAAGGCTGCGGGGATGATGGGGCTCACTGCCGAAATGCTCGGCCGGATGCATGGCATTAACCGTGAGATGCAGGACGCCTTTGCCGCCCGCTCCCACCAGCGTGCTCATGCCGCCACCATCGAAGGTCGATTTGCAAATGAGATCTATCCAACCGAAGGTCATGATACGGATGGCCGTTTAACCCTGTTGAGCCATGACGAGGTTATTCGCCCAGAAACAACCGCAGAGTCGCTATCAGCACTGCGTCCGGTGTTCGATCCGGCCAACGGTACCGTCACTGCCGGTTCGTCTTCCGCCCTATCGGATGGCGCATCAGCCATGCTGGTAATGAGCGAAGACAAAGCCAAGGCGCTCGGCCTGACTATCCGTGCCCGGGTTAAAGCAATGGCAATTGCCGGTTGCGATCCTTCTATCATGGGTTATGGACCGGTACCGGCCAGTCAGAAGGCTCTGAAACGTGCCGGACTATCCATCGAAGATATCGGTATGGTGGAGCTCAACGAAGCTTTTGCTGCCCAGTCACTCCCTTGTGCCAAAGATCTCGGTTTGCTGGATGTGGTCGAGGAAAAGGTCAACCTCAATGGCGGCGCCATCGCGCTCGGTCACCCACTAGGCTGCTCAGGTTCGCGTATCTCCACCACTCTGATCAACCTGATGGAGCACCATGATGTCCAATTTGGCCTGGCTACAATGTGTATTGGTTTAGGCCAAGGGATTGCGACTGTTTTTGAACGGGTTGAGTAATATATTCGTATAACAGGAATCGTATAAGAAAGCCCGCTTCGGCGGGCTTTTTTTGATCGGCACCAAACATGTATGAATTACATAGATAAAATGATTAACTTTCATTTTATTCATAGTTATTTCAGGTCTACACTCATAACCACTTAAGACGCTTGTATTAATTCGGAGCATCCCTATGTTTAAGGCACTGGTTCTAAACCAAGAAGAGAAAAAAACAATTGCGACAATTGAACAGTTGGACAACAGCCATCTTCCTGAAGGCGATGTTCTGATTGATGTTGACTACTCTTCCCTGAACTACAAAGACGGCTTGGCCATCACAGGTAAAGGCAAGATCATCCGTAACTTCCCTATGGTGCCGGGTATCGACCTCGCCGGTACTGTCGTCAGCTCCGAAGATGCCCGCTACCAAGAGGGTGACAAAGTCGTACTCACTGGCTGGGGTGTCGGTGAAAACCACTGGGGCGGCATGTCACAGCGTGCCCGCCTAAAAGCAGATTGGCTAGTGCCACTTCCAACAGGCCTAGATAGCAAAAAAGCCATGATGGTCGGTACAGCAGGTTTCACCGCCATGCTATGTGTACAGGCGCTATTGGATGCCGATGTCAAACCAGACGCGGGTGAAATCCTAGTAACCGGTGCCAGCGGTGGTGTGGGCTCAGTTGCAGTTACCCTGCTGGCCCAGCTTGGCTACAAGGTTGCGGCTGTTACTGGCCGCGTAGAGCAAAACGGTCCACTGCTAGAGAAACTTGGCGCCAGCCGTATTATCGACCGTAGTGAATTTGAAGAGCCAGCACGTCCGCTAGAGAAGCAAGTGTGGGCAGGTGCTGTCGATACCGTGGGTAGCAAAGTGCTGTCAAAAGTACTGGCGCAGATGGACTACAACAGCGCTGTTGCCGCTTGTGGTTTGGCTGGCGGTTTTGATTTGCCGACAACAGTGATGCCGTTCATCCTGCGTAACGTGCGCCTGCAGGGTGTCGACTCGGTAATGTGCCCTACAGAGAAGCGTATCGCGGCTTGGGAAAAACTGGTCGAGCTACTACCTGAGAGCTACTACGAGCAAGCGTGTACCGAGGTTGAGCTAGATGCTGCACCTAAGTACGCGGAAGATATTACCAACGGCCAAGTAACCGGCCGAGTCGTGATCAAGCTATAACCGCGATTGCGAACGTAACACCAATGACTAAAGCCGGGTTTATCCCGGCTTTTTTATTCCAATCCCATATCATCGATGCGCTTGGCGATCAGGCGGCTACACTCCTCTTTGACAATCGCCCTCAGCCACTCCTGGGCTGGCGAATGCTCGCAGCGCGGATGCCAGATCATCGAGTAGTCAAACGGGGTAAAGGCAAACGGTAGCGGTTTGACCACCAAGTCATAGCGCTCTGCCACCAAGTAAGCCAAATCCGCCGGCACAGTAATGATGAGTGGCATGGTATCGACAATCGCCAATGCCGCTTCAAGGTGGTAAGCCCGCAAGACCATTTTCCGTTTCGGGCAGCCAACCAACGCTTGCTCAATCAGCGCTTTGACCCCATCACTGATTGCAATCATCGCATGGGGATGGGCAAGGTAGTCTGCCAGGCTCATTTCTTTATCAGCCAGCGGATGATGCTTTGATAGCAGGCATAGCACGCCGACGCGCCCCAAAATCTCACTGCGTAGCGGCTCAACAGGGCCGGTCGGGCGGCAGATCGCCAAATCCGCCCCTTCATAAGTCAGCTGGTCGGCTAGCCTGTCATGCTGGAGCGGCAGGAACTCAAACGAGACCTCCGGTGCCTCTTGGTAAATTCGCGGCAGGGCAAATGGCAAAATCGTCTGCATCGCGTAGTCTGTGGTCGCGATGGCAAAGGTCTGATCGCAGCGGCGCGGATCAAACTCAACCGGTGACAGCAACTGGCGCAGGGATTCCAATGGCTCACCCAATGCCCGATCAAACTCCAACGCCTTTTCAGTGGGGATCAAATGCTGGCCCTGGCGGGTAAAAAGCGGATCGCCAAGCAAGTCGCGCAGCCTACCCAGCACCCTGCTCATCGCCGACTGGCTCAGGTTCAGGCGCGTGGCAGCCTTGCTGACACTGCTCTCTTCAATCAGTACCCGCAATGCCACCAGCAAATTCAAATCACGGCGATAGATGTCTTCTAGTTCCACTTCGAGCTACCTTGGCAAGATATTGGGAGTAATACCAAACAACATATTACTTAGTTTGGTATTATTTTATCGTCCAGATAAAAAAAATCCCGCTATAAAAGCGGGGAAGCCCAAGAAAACTGGGGGAGTGTAGTAGATGTGCAATGTTAGCTTTCTTCTTCCTCGAGCTCGGGAGAATTGGTGAGCTCGAGCCAAAGTCCTAGCGCGGCGGCAATAAGGCCACCCAACGCGATAAAACTGGTCTCATTCGGTGAACGTAGCATCAAAGAGCAAAACGTAATGAAGCACAGTACGCTATAAATTGTCAGGCGATCCATCTGAGTCAACATAGTTCCTCCTAATCCTTCAGAAGATAAACGTTAATGACTTGTTAAATACGTTACACGTTTTATTTTGATTTGCCAACCCTTATTGATTAATTCTTGCCCATAAGTATGATCACAATCTTCAACAGAAGATGTAGATGCTATGACCGCTATTTTTGACAACCCCACCCACAGTTTGGAAGCTGAAGGACTCCGCTGCCCTGAGCCTGTGATGATGGTGCGTAAAACCGTAAGGAAAATGGCCGAAGGCGATACCCTGCTCGTCACTGCCGATGACCCTTCAACTACTAGGGATATTCCAAGCTTTTGCCGTTTCATGGATCACACCTTGGTTGCGGCAGAAACCGACAGCCTGCCTTACCGTTACTTGATAAAAAAAGGCACTAACTAAACGATCAAAAAAAGGCAGCTCATTGAGCTGCCTTTTTACTGTCCTGTTACCGGCTAACGGCTAATCCTCATTACGGTACGAATCCCGCAATTGGCGGTTGGCTTTATCGAGTTCGTGGCGCAGGTCGCGGATTTCCTTCTTCATCGGGAGGACATAACGCAAGCGAACCAAGGCATCGACCGATAGGTACGTCGTGACAATGGCACCGACCACCATCGGCAGCCACATGTCCGTCAGCACCATACCGAGAATATTCAGCACCAACGCAAAGTTGAATAACCAGAATTGGCTCTGGGGCGATATTGCAAGAAAACGGTTCATAACCCCCTCCTATACAGCGGTAACCGTCCTAAGGTACTGGTACCAACATATCACGCCAACCTTCCCGGCACTGCTGCCATGCTCACAATTTAAGTGGTTGTTATCACAGTGTCATAATGGCTTGTGAGCAAGGCTCAAATAGCCGTGTTCCACGTGGAACACAGCTAGCGGAGATTACATGCCAAACACGGCGGCAAGAGCGAGGCCAAAGAACAACGCCGCAGTGATTTTACGGATCAAACTTAACGGCATACGCTCGGCTGACAACTTACCAATCAAGACCACTGGCACATTGGCCAGCAACATACCAATCGTGGTACCCAATACCACCCACACTAGCGCATCACTGTATTTCGCACCCAGCATAGTGGTCGCCACTTGGGTCTTGTCACCGATTTCGGCAATGAAGAAAGCAATGAAGCTGGCGACAAACGGCCCACGGTTAGAGATCTGTTCGTCATCATCAAGCTTATCGGGGATAAGTATCCAACCCGCCATCGCGACAAAGCTCACCACCAATACCCACTTAAGTACTTCAGGCGTTAGGTAGTCGGCAACAACCACACCCAACCAGGCTGCCAATGCATGGTTAGCAATCGTGGCTAAGAAGATCGCCAGGATAATAGGTATAGGTTTGCGGTAGCGGCTAGCAAGCAACAGGGACAGCAACTGGGTCTTATCGCCAATTTCTGCCAAGGCAACCGACGTAATAGAGATAGCTAAAACACTCACGACATGCTCTTTGGGGCGAGGAATACGATAAAAAACCACAGGTAAACGCACATGCCCCACCCCGGTTCATGCTGGTTTACCGATGGTCTCGCCAAACTCACTAGTAGGATAAACGTGAGTCACAAACGCCATGAAGATTTTGCTTCAATTATGTTGACGCTTGTCTTGCCAGAACAAGAGGCTACTCCCCAAAGGTGCGGCAATTCTACACAGCAGCAACACGGATCGCAAGGCACAAAAAAGGGCCTGCTTGAGGCCCTTTTATCCAATCAAGGTTATTTTGGTGAAATTAACCTTGTGGAGAAAGCACGATTTCTACACGGCGGTTCTGGGCACGGCCTTGCTCGTTATCGTTCGAAGCAATTGGGTGTGACTCACCCATGCCTTTGGTCACGATACGGTTGCTAGCCACACCACCACGCATTAGCTCGTTGCTCACTTCGCTGGCACGAACCTGAGACAGGCGCAGGTTATAAGACGCAGCACCAGTGCTATCGGTAAAACCGTAAACATTCAGCATGGTCTCATCGTATTCTTTAGCTACCAAGGCCACACTGCTCAGGGCGTTTTTAGCCTGGCCGCTCAACGCCGTATCGTCCACAGCGAAAGTAATGGTGTTCGGCATGTTGAGGATAATATTGTCACCGTCACGGGTTACGCTGATCCCGGTCGATTGCAATTGCTTACGCAACTCCGCTTCCTGCACATCCATGTAGTAACCGATACCGCCACCCAGAGCAGCACCGGAAGCCGCGCCAATCAAGGCACCCTTGCCACGGTCGCTCTTGCTCGAAGATGCGGCACCGATAGCAGCACCCGCCACCGCACCGATGATTGAGCCACTGGTCGCTTTCGCCGTTTGGTCTTCACCTGTGTAAGGGTTGGTTGTTGAACAGCCTGTCGCAACCACAGCCGTTGCCGTAGCAAACACCAGGTTACGAATCCATTTGCTAGATTTAGCGCGATTAGTCAAATCCATATTGTTTACCTTTCTTCTTCTCGGCTCTGGGCCGATGTCATTGTGTGCAGCGTCTTTGGCAAGCCAAAGCAGTTCATTGGCGGCCGTATTGTATCTACCCGCCAAAACCAGATATCAGAACAATGTCAAAAAACTTCATACCCTGACAAGTTAGGCACATTAATTTAAGCAAATTAAACAAAGATGACCAAAAAACATGCACTCCCCCTACTAGCCACGGGGCTGCCGAGGTATACTGGATAGTTACTAAAAATCTCTCAATCCATTAATCACGCGAAGCTGACAATGCAGAAATACGATATTAAAACCTTTCAGGGCATGATCCTCGCGCTGCAGGATTACTGGGGCCAACAGGGTTGTACTATTGTGCAACCTCTGGACATGGAAGTAGGTGCAGGTACCTCTCACCCGATGACATGTCTTCGTGCTCTGGGTCCAGAACCTATTGCAGCAGCGTATGTGCAACCATCACGTCGTCCTACTGACGGCCGCTACGGCGAGAACCCGAACCGCCTTCAGCACTACTACCAGTTCCAGGTGATCATCAAGCCATCACCGGACAATATCCAGGAGCTATACCTAGGCTCGCTGGAAGCTCTTGGCATCGACACCCAAGTCCACGACATCCGCTTTGTAGAAGATAACTGGGAAAACCCTACCCTGGGTGCCTGGGGTCTTGGCTGGGAAGTGTGGCTAAACGGCATGGAAGTGACCCAGTTCACTTACTTCCAGCAGGTAGGTGGCCTTGAGTGTAAGCCGGTAACCGGTGAAATCACATACGGTATCGAGCGCCTGGCAATGTACATCCAGGGTGTTGATTCCGTTTACGACCTAGTATGGACAGACGGTCCGCTAGGCAAAGTGACATACGGTGATATCTTCCACCAGAACGAAGTTGAGCAGTCAACTTACAACTTCGAATACGCAGACGTTGATTTCCTATTCACCTTCTTCGACCAGTGCGAAAAAGAATGTCAGGAGCTGCTAGCACTAGAGAAACCACTTCCTCTACCTGCTTACGAACGTATTCTAAAAGCAGGCCATGCATTCAACCTTCTTGATGCACGCAAAGCCGTTTCTGTTACAGAGCGTCAGCGCTACATCCTGCGCATCCGTAACCTAACCAAGCAAGTGGCTGAAGCCTACTACGCTTCTCGTGAAGCTCTTGGCTTCCCTATGTGCAAAAAAGACAAGTAAGGATCACGCATGGCTGAACACAATTTCCTTATTGAACTTGGTACCGAAGAGCTACCGCCAACGGCACTGCGCACATTGGCTGAAGCCTTTGCAGCGAACTTCGAAGCTGAGTTGAAAGCAGCTGACCTGCCACACCAAGGTGTGAAGTGGTTTGCTTCCCCTCGTCGCCTGGCACTTAAAGTTGCTGGCCTTGCTGAAAACCAGCCTGACAAGGTAGTTGAAAAGCGCGGCCCGGCGATTTCAGTGGCATTCGATGCAGACGGCAACCCAACCAAAGCGGCTCAAGGCTGGGCACGTGGTAATGGCATCACCGTTGAACAAGCTGACCGCCTAGTTACTGACAAAGGCGAATGGCTACTGTTCAAGCAAGAAGTCAAAGGCCAGGCGGCTGATGCACTGCTATGCGACATGGCAGCTAACGCACTTGCTAAACTGCCTATCCCTAAGCCGATGCGCTGGGGCGACACAGATACCCAGTTTATCCGTCCGGTGAAAACCCTGACCATGCTTCTGGGTGACAAGCTGATCCCGGGTACTATCCTGGGTGTGGAATCTGCACGCACTATCCGTGGCCACCGCTTTATGGGCGAAGCTGAATTTACTATCGACAATGCCGATCAGTACCCAGCTATCCTGGAAGAGCGCGGCAAGGTAATGGCTGATTACGAAGCACGTAAAGCCATCATCTTGGCTGACGCCCAGAAAGCAGCTGAAGCGGTTGGCGGTAAAGCCGACCTTGAAGACGAGCTGGTTGAAGAAGTGACGTCTCTGGTTGAATGGCCTGTCGTACTGACTGCATCTTTCGAAGAAGACTTCCTGAACGTACCGTCTGAAGCGCTGGTTTACACCATGAAAGGTGACCAGAAATACTTCCCGGTTTACGATGCAGAAGGCAACCTAGTGCCTAAGTTCATCTTCGTAACCAACATCATTTCGAAAGATCCTCAGCAAATCATCGAAGGTAACGAGAAGGTTGTCCGCCCTCGCCTTGCCGATGCAGAGTTCTTCTTCAACACCGACCGTAAGCGTCCGCTGATTGATCGCCTGCCTGAACTAGAAACGGCTATCTTCCAGAAGCAGCTAGGTACGATCAAAGACAAGACTGACCGTATTACTGAGCTGGCCGGTTACATTGCCGAGAAGATCGACGCTGATGTGACTAACGCTAAGCGCGCAGGCCTACTGGCCAAGTGTGACCTGATGACCTCCATGGTATTCGAATTTACCGATACCCAGGGTGTGATGGGCATGCACTACGCTCGCCATGACGGTGAAGCAGAAGAAGTGGCCCTGGCGCTAAACGAGCAATACATGCCACGTTTTGCCGGCGACGAACTACCAAGCACAGGCGTGTCAGCGTCAGTTGCAATGGCAGATAAGCTAGATACGCTAGTGGGTATCTTCGGCATTGGCCAGGCACCTAAAGGTTCTGATCCATTTGCCCTGCGCCGTGCTGCGCTAGGTGTTCTGCGTATCATCGTCGAGAAAGGCTACAACCTAGACTTGGTTGACCTGATTGCCAAAGCGCAATCACTGTTCGGCGACAAGCTGACGAACGCCAATGTGGCAGACGAAGTGATCGACTTCATGCTAGGCCGCTTCCGCGCTTGGTACCAAGACGAAGGCCACAGCGTTGACGTTATCCAGGCGGTACTGGCACTTCGCCCTACCCAGCCTGCTGATTTCGACAAACGTGTTAAGGCGGTATCACACTTCCGCTCTCTAGACGCAGCTGAATCACTGGCAGCCGCGAATAAGCGTGTAGGTAACATCCTGGCGAAATTCGACGGTGAGCTAGCAGCCGGTGTTGATAGTAGCCTATTGGTTGAAGATGCAGAGAAAGCATTGGCGACGGATATCGCATCAACGCTAGAACAGCTTGCCCCTGTCTTTGCCGAAGGTGACTACCAGCAGGCACTTTCTGAGCTGGCAAACCTTCGTGAGCCAGTCGATGCGTTCTTCGACAACGTAATGGTGATGGCTGATGACGAGAAGCTAAAAGTGAACCGTCTAACCATGCTGAACCAACTGCGTAACGAGTTCCTAAAAGTGGCTGATATTTCGCTACTGCAAAAGTAATTGCGATAGAGCAATAACGATATTACAGCCCCGGTTTATACCGGGGCTTTTTTATATGCGCCCTTAGGTTTTCCCCGAACTGTAATCAAATCTATTTCCCCCACGGATATAAACGGCACTCCAAGTCATCACGGTTTCACGTGAAACACTAGAAAACTCATCTGCGAACAGGTACCGCTAGACTATATATACCAGCTGATTACCGCGTGAAGATATACGGAAATGAGTGGGATGGAGATCCGGTGTTACAAAGGGTTTAATAAAACGCTTCGTTGAGGTATGTTGACGAACAGCACAACATAAACCATAACCATATCGAATAAGATAAACACAACGCCCCGAGGTCAGAAGTAAAGATGGAGTTTTCTACATTTGGTGACAAGTTCGCCCGCTACTCAGGTATCACCCAGTTGATGGATGATTTGAACGATGGATTACGCACCCCCGATGCCATCATGCTCGGCGGCGGTAACCCTGCCCAGATCCCTGAAATGGTAGAGTACTTCAATCAGCTCTGCAGCCAGATGGCAGCCACCGGCGAGCTCACCCAAGCACTGACCAATTACGATGGCCCCCAGGGTAAAAATGTTTTCATCAATGCCCTCGCCCAACTGCTCAACAATCGCTATGGCTGGAATATCAGTGCCAAGAATATCGCCCTGACCAACGGTAGCCAAAGTGCGTTCTTCAACCTGTTCAACTTACTGGCCGGTGATTTCAAAGACGGTACGAAGAAAAAAATCCTGCTGCCATTGGCACCTGAATATATTGGCTATGGTGACTCAGGCTTGAGTGAGGATATGTTTATCTCCTACAAGCCGGAAATCAGCCTGCTCGACAATGGCCTATTCAAGTACCATGTCGACTTCAACCACCTTGTCGTAGATGACAGCATCGGTGCTATTTGTGCCTCGCGCCCTACCAACCCAACAGGCAATGTCCTGACTGACGAGGAAATCCACCACCTTGATCAGCTGGCTCGCGAACACAATATCCCACTCATCATCGACAATGCCTATGGCATGCCGTTCCCGGATATCATCTTTGAAGATGTCACCCCATTCTGGAACGACAACACTATCTTGTGCATGAGCTTGTCGAAACTTGGCCTCCCTGGCGTGCGCTGCGGGATTGTGGTTGCCAGCGAAGAAATCGCCACTGCCATCGCCAACATGAACGGCGTGCTCAGCCTAGCACCGGGTAGTGTCGGCCCTGCCATTGGTTATAAGATGATTGAGCAAAATGATCTAATGCGCTTGAGCGAAGATGTCATCAAACCTTTCTACCTGCGCAAGTCCAAGCATGCTGTTGAGATGCTGCAACAGGCTATTACTGATCCCCGCTTTAGGATCCATAAGCCTGAAGGTGCAATGTTCCTATGGCTCTGGTTCAAGGATTTGCCCATCAGCACCATAGAGCTTTACCGCCGATTGAAAGCCCGTGGCGTACTCATTGTACCTGGTGAGTATTTCTTCATTGGCCTGGATGAAGACTGGCAGCATGGCCACGAGTGTTTGCGGATGAACTACGTTCAGGAAGATGAGGTGATGCAAAAAGGCATCGCAATCATTGCCGAGGAAGTGGAAAAAGCCTACCAAGAACGCTAACCCACTCAGGGCATAAGACTTAGCAACATACACAGGCTACCTCGGGTAGCCTGTTTTTCTCTACCAGCTAATGCGAAGCCAATCAATCCGCAACCACTCATTCCACAACCAATTACTTCACAACTAAACAATCCGAAAGCAATCTATACCTATACGCAACTCTCTTTGCTTTTGATATTTCACTCATATAGAAGCTTTAAAGATCGCCTGTTTGGCCAGTTTTATTTTTCCTTCGCAACAGTATTAACTTAGCTTGGTGATAAACGCAGTGCTCTTGCTAGGTCATTTTACCTTTACTAGATGGCACATTTTCTTGTCCAAGGTTTCACGTGAAACAGAGCGACAGCGCACAGAGTTACAAACACTCCCTCATCACCACACACGGGCAACTTAACGGACTTCAGAATGAAAGATGCATTAATGACTTTGAGCTGCTCTGGCTGATATACCTGTTGCTTTGGATGACCATGATGGGACAGCGACGAAAGCAAAGACTGAGGAAAGGGGGAAATAAAACAAGATGTGAAAATAAAAAAGGCCAGCATCCTGGCTGACCTTTCACACCTCTAAAGGGAGTAATGTTCCTGTATAGAACTACTCGCTTTCAAGCAAGCGGCGACCGTTGATCGCGATCTTGCGCGGCTTCTGCTCTTCAGGGATCTCACGTTCAAGATCAATATGCAGCAGGCCATTTTCCATCTCGGCACCGACAACTTTTACATA
Source organism: Photobacterium sp. ABD4_091 (assembly GCF_056160145.1). NCBI lineage: Bacteria > Pseudomonadati > Pseudomonadota > Gammaproteobacteria > Vibrionales > Vibrionaceae > Photobacterium > Photobacterium sp. ABD4_091. The sequence goes on from NZ_JBSWWQ010000001.1 coordinate 1,597,562, forward strand.
ATCAGCCAGTTGGAATTTACGCTCAAAATCACGCTCGGCAATGCCTTGGTACAGGTACTGGCGTTCTGTCTCACCGTTGGCTTCGCGGGTACCACGGACAATCAGTTTGTTTTGCTGCTGGGTGATATCCAGTTGCTCATCGGCAAAGCCTGCCACTGCCATGGTAATACGGTAATGGTTTTCATCTTGCTGTTCGATGTTGTATGGCGGGTAACCAGCGTTGGCGTTGGTTGCCGATTTTTCCATTTGGTTGAACAGACGATCGAAGCCGATAGCAGAGCGGTATAGAGGAGTGAAATCTAGGTTACGCATAAACTTTATCCTTCTTATGAAGCAATATATTAAACGATTGAATTGTCGAAGTGGCTTTCCTTCTGCGGACAAGCCGGTCGCCGGCCCAATTTTTGGCACCTTGCTCTTCATAAATAGATATAGGGTCAGCGCAATAATTTTCCAACCCCGATAGAAAAAATTTTTTCCATACACCTTAATTCCGTACAGCCACCAGCTGCCACACTGATCGTTTATCGAGCTTAAATCGTTTAGCGAGCATGAAAAGCACTAGACGTTTATTCGGAGGTGTCTCTTGTAACCAGCAGCTCGAAGTTATCTGTTCATGTGGATGTGGAGTGATGAGTTCTAGGTGAGATCAGTGCTAGATAAATTGGATTCCGATTAAAAGGAAGAGATGCCCTGAATAATGAGAAGCCGAATAATGGCGCGAGCGGTTTTGCCAAAGGAATAACTCGCCTCCCCTGCTCTTGTGACTCAGGGCCATCATAACCCTAACTAGCAGAGATAAAAAAACGCCGCACTGAGTGCGGCGCTTTACAACTAGAGAGTTTTGTAACTAGAGAGCTGTGCGCGTTTAATTACACGTCCAGGTTCGCATTCAGGGCATTTGCCTCGATGAAGTTACGACGCGGTTCAACGTGATCACCCATTAGCGTGGTAAACAACTCGTCCGCCGCCACTGCATCGTTGATGGTTACCTGCATCATACGGCGCGTTTCTGGATCCATGGTGGTTTCCCAAAGCTGCTCAGGGTTCATCTCACCCAGACCTTTGTATCGCTGTAGCGACAGGCCGCGGCGAGATTCTTTGATCAACCATTCCAATGCTTCCTTGAAGCTGCTTACCGGCTGCTTGCGCTCGCCACGCTGTACGTAGGCAGACTCCTCAAGCAGCTCGAATAGCGCTTCAGACAATGATGCCAGCTTGCCGTACTCTTTCGAGTTAAGCAGGTCAGCACTTAGCAGGTACTCATGCTCAACACCGTGGGTACGAACCGTCACTTTCGGCAGGTACAGGCTCTGCTCTTCGTCACGAACCACTGCATAAGTGTACTGGCTCTCGCCAGATTGCTTGGCGTTCAACGCAGCAACCAATGCCTTAGTCCAAGCTTCAACATCACCTTCGTTATTAAGCATCTCTGCCGACAAGCGAGGCTGGTAAGTAAACTCGTTCAGCATCAAGGTCGGGTAACGACGGCTCATACGTTCAATCAGCTTGTTCGCGCCGTTGAACTGCTTAACCAGTGACTCCAACGCTTCGCCAGAAATCGCTGGTGCGCCTTCAGCGGTAAACAACGCAGCGTTGTCCAGTGCCAAGGCAACCTGGTACTGACCCATGTCCTCGTCATCCTGGATGTACTGCTCCTGCTTGCCTTTCTTCACTTTGTAAAGCGGTGGCTGAGCAATATAGATATGACCACGTTCAATAAGCTCTGGCATTTGACGATAGAAGAACGTCAGCAGCAGCGTACGAATGTGGGAACCATCGACATCGGCATCGGTCATGATGATGATGTTGTGGTAACGCAGTTTATCCGGGTTGTACTCGTCACGGCCGATACCACAGCCCATAGCCGTGATAAGCGTTGCCACTTCCTGAGAAGACAGCATCTTGTCGAAGCGTGCTTTCTCAACGTTCAGGATCTTACCTTTGAGCGGCAGGATAGCCTGGTTTTTACGGTTACGACCCTGCTTGGCACTACCGCCCGCAGAGTCACCCTCCACTATGTAGAGTTCAGAAAGAGCTGGGTCTTTTTCCTGGCAGTCTGCCAGTTTGCCCGGTAGGCCGGCCAAATCCAGCGCACCTTTACGGCGGGTCATTTCACGCGCTTTACGCGCTGCTTCACGAGCGCGTGAAGCATCGATGATCTTAGTACATACCGTTTTAGCGTCAGCTGGGTTTTCCAACAGGAACTCGCTCAGCTTCTCACCCATGGTCGATTCAACCGCCGGCTTCACTTCACTCGATACCAACTTGTCTTTGGTCTGGCTTGAGAACTTAGGATCTGGCACTTTCACCGATACTACCGCCGTTAGGCCTTCACGTGCATCATCACCGGATGTCGCCGTTTTGGCTTTCTTCGAATAGCCTTCTTTGTCCATGAAGTTATTCAGGGTACGGGTCAATGCACCACGGAAGCCTGCAAGGTGGGTACCACCATCGCGCTGCGGGATGTTGTTGGTGAAACAGTAGATGTTTTCCTGGAAACCATCGTTCCACTGCATCGCCACTTCTACACCGATACCGTCTTCGCGGGTAAATTCGAAATGGAAGACTTTCGGGTGGATTGGGGTTTTGTTGCGGTTAAGGTGCTCAACGAAAGCGCGGATACCACCTTCGTACATAAAGTGGTCCTGCTTGTCTTCCTCGCGCTCGTCAATCAGCTTGATCGACACACCGGAATTCAGGAACGACAGTTCGCGCAGGCGTTTTGCCAGGATTTCATACTGGAACTCAATATTGGTAAAGGTTTCAGCACTTGGCCAGAAACGGATACGGGTACCGGTTTTCTCAGTTTCACCAATAATGCCTAGTGGCGCCTGAGGCTCACCATGGCTGTATACCTGCTGGTGTACAGAGCCACCGCGGTTGATCGTCAGCTCGACTTTTTCAGACAGGGCGTTAACAACCGACACACCTACCCCGTGCAGGCCACCGGAAACCTTGTACGAGTTGTCATCGAACTTACCGCCAGCGTGCAGTACCGTCATGATAACTTCTGCTGCCGAAACGCCTTCCTCTGGGTGCATTTCAGTCGGGATACCACGACCATCATCACTCACTGACACAGAGCCATCTTCGTGGATAGTGACGATGATATCTTCACAGTGGCCAGCAAGAGCTTCGTCGATAGAGTTATCGACTACCTCAAATACCATGTGGTGCAAGCCTGTACCGTCATCGGTATCGCCAATATACATCCCTGGGCGCTTACGTACCGCATCAAGGCCCTTAAGTACCTTGATACTTGATGAATCGTAGTTGTTGGACATTGAGTTACTCTCGCTTAAATTATCCTGCGGTTATTTTACCGTGTTCCACATGAAACATCTTGCCATTTTCATCATGCATTTCCGCTATTTGCTCAATGCTGATTGCACTGATGAAGACTTGTGCCCCGGTCTCTTTCAACCGTTGCGCCAACAGTGCCCGACGATGGCTATCCAGCTCGGAAGCAAAATCATCAATTAAATATATACACTGCTTACCCGTTGCTTCGGTCAGGTGCAATCCTTGCGCAAGGCGCAAAGCACACATCATCAGCTTGAGCTGACCGCGGGAAAGCACATCCTCTACTGGGGTGCCGGCTACCTTAACCCGCAAGTCCGCTTTATGCGGGCCGCTGGCGGTGTAACCCAGTTGGCTATCCCGTTCGAAATTACGCTGAAGCAATTCAGCATAAGGGGTGTCTTTTTCCCAACCCCGGTAGTACCCGAGTTGGATATCAAATTCAGGCAAAAAGACTTCGCAGATCTCTTTGGCTTTTAGTTTTACCGCCTCGAGATAATCATGGCGCCATTGCGAAATCTCTTCAGCCAGCAGGCTAAGCTCCTGATCCCAGTAACTCAGCTCGCGGTAATGCCGGGCCGTTTTGAGCAAGGCATTGCGCTGTTTAGTCAGTCGCTTTACCCTCGCCCAGGCATGATAGAACTGGGGTTCCACGTGAAACACACCCCAGTCAATGAAAGATCGGCGGAACTTCGGCCCGCCGATGAGCAAGTCAAAACCTTCCGGCGTGATCAGCTGCAACGGCAGCATCTGGGCGAGCTGGGCCAGCTTCTGGCTTCCTTCGCCGCCGATTTTCAACTCGGTCGTACCATCGCGCTTTTTGTTGATGCCAACAGGCAGCTCGAAAGACGAAGAGGATTGCAAACGACCGTGGACAAACAGCTCTTGCTGATCATGGCGGATCACCCTGCCAGTCAGGTGACTGCGGAAAGAGCGGCCATGGCCGAGAAAGTGGATTGCCTCCAAAACACTGGTCTTGCCGCTGCCGTTGGCACCAACAAGGAAATTGAAGCCTGGTGACAAAGACAAGTCACAGGCTTCGATGTTCCGGAAATCCTTTACGATCAGGCGTGTTAACGACATGGCCTTATAGCCTGATTGGCATCACCACGTACATGGCTTCACCGCTGGCACTGTCTTCCAGCAAGGCACTGGCATTGGCATCAGTCAGCGACCAACGTACCTGCTCGCACTTGAGGGTGTTGAGAACATCAAGCACGTAGCTCACATTGAAACCAATTTCGAGCGGCTCGCCCTGGTAGTCGACATCCAGGAACTCTTCCGCTTCTTCCTGCTCAGGGTTATTGGCGGTAATGCGCATTTCACCCTGTGACAGATTCAATCGGACGCCACGGAATTTCTCGTTAGACAGAATAGCCGCACGGGAAAATGCCTTACGCAGCTCGTCACAGCTCGCTTCCACAACCTTGGTGCTATTCTGCGGCATCACTCGGCGGTAATCAGGGAATCGGCCATCTACCAGCTTAGAAGTAAATACGAAGTTGTTCACTTCGGCGCGGATATTGGAATGGCCGATCTGCAGGCGAACCTCTTCCTCAGGGCTATCAAGCAGGCGCATCAGTTCCATCACGCCTTTGCGCGGAACAATGATCTGTTTGGCTGGCAGCTCTGCACTGGTTGAGACGGCGCACACCGCCATACGGTGACCATCAGTCGCTACCGAACGAAGCAACTGGCCATCGGTCTCAAACAGCATACCGTTGAGGTAATAACGCACATCTTGGTGGGCCATCGAAAACTGGGTGCTGTCGATAAGCTGGCGCATCTGGCCTTGAGGAAGGGTAATTTCCACTTCGCTCTGCCAATCTTCGATATTCGGAAAATCTGCTGCTGGCAATACAGAAAGCGTATAACGGCTGCGGCCAGAGCGGATGATCGCGCGGTCCCCTTCCAGGGAAATCGCAATATTGGCACTGTCAGGCAGGCCACGGCAGATATCCAGGAATTTGCGTGACGGTACTGTCACCGCACCTTCTTCGAAGTCACCTTCCAAGGCTAGCTTGGCAATCATCTCAACTTCGAGGTCGGTACCTGTCATCGACAGGCAACCCTGCTCGACAACCAACAAAATATTGCCGAGGATCGGCAATGAAGGACGGCTACCCAATGCACCAGAGACCTGCTGCAGGGGTTTTAGTAGCTGTTCGCGTGCAACTGTAAATTTCATATTAAGATGACAGTGTTCTTATTAGGTTAGAATAATCTTCTTTGATGTCATGGCTTTCCTCACGCAGCTGCTCGATCTTGCGGCAGGCGTGAAGCACCGTGGTATGGTCCCGGCCACCAAAGGCATCGCCGATTTCCGGCAAGCTATGGTTGGTCAACTCCTTGGCCAGCGCCATCGCCATTTGGCGCGGGCGGGCAACCGAGCGGGAACGGCGCTTGGATAGCATATCAGCCATCTTAATTTTATAGTACTCGGCCACGGTCTTTTGAATATTATCAATCGTGACCAGTTTTTCCTGCAAGGCCAGCAAATCGCGCAGTGCCTCACGGACAAAATCAATGGTGATTGCCCGGCCAGTAAAGTTGGCATTGGCAATCACCCGGTTCAGTGCCCCTTCCAACTCACGGACATTGGAGCGCAGGCGCTTGGCAATGAAGAACGCCACTTCGTCTGCCAGGCGGATATTGTGGTCTTCTGCCTTCTTCATCAGGATCGCCACGCGGGTTTCCAGCTCAGGCGGCTCAATCGCCACCGTCAGGCCCCAGCCAAAGCGTGATTTAAGGCGATCCTCTACCCCGTTGATCTCACGCGGGTAGCGATCAGATGTCAGGATGATCTGCTGGTTGCCTTCCAGTAGCGCATTAAACGTGTGGAAGAACTCTTCCTGCGAGCGCTCCTTGTTGGCGAAGAACTGGATGTCATCGATCAGCAAGGCATCAACACTGCGGTAGTAGCGCTTGAACTCTTCGATAGCATTATTCTGCAGCGCCTTGACCATATCCTGGACAAAACGCTCGGAGTGCATGTACACCACTTTGGCATTGGGCTTGCGATCGGCAATGGCATTACCCACAGCGTGCAACAAGTGAGTTTTACCCAGGCCAGTACCACCATATAAGAACAACGGGTTATATGCCGCACCCGGGTTATCGGCTACCTGGCGGCAGGCCGCCAGGCCCAGCTGGTTCGACTTACCCTCAACGAAGTTGTTGAAATTGTGCTTAGGGTTGACGTTCGAGCGATAACCGGCCTGCGATTCGGGCTGGACCGGCGAGGGAGCGGGCTCCCAGGTACGCGATGGCGCATCGTCATCCAGCGCCGGGGCGCGCTCGGCCTGTATAGGCGCCGGAGCCGGGTTCAAGATCGGCGGCGGCGTCACAGCAGGCTGCGGCGGCGGAGCCGTAACCGGCTTGCTACCGACCTCGAAACGCAGGATCGGCATATCATTGCCGCAAAACTCGTTGAGCAGGCGGTTGATATTGTTGAGGTACTTATCGCGGACCCAATCGAGCACAAAGCGGTTGGGTGCGAACAGGGTCAACGTATTGTCGCTCAACTCGGCTTGAAGCGGTCGAACCCACATACTGAATTCTGTTGCAGGGAGTTCTTCTTGAAGGCGTTGAAGGCACTGCAACCAAAGCGAAGATGACAAGCTCGACTCCACACTGAATAACTAAACACTAAAAGGGATGCAATTTTATACCCGCTGGCTCAGGATCGCCAGCAAAGAGATCGCAGATCAAGTGAATAAGATCCGACTTATTCACATGGATCGCACAATTATACGTGTGATCACCACAATTTTACCCCTGCTTACCCACAAATCCATGAACATCAGCTATTCACAACTCATACTTTTTGTTATTTAAAATAACTCCAAGTTATTTATAGAAACCTGTTATTAACAGATAGGATAATTCCAACAGAACATCATCACAGCAACCTGAGGAGTAAACAGGATGAAAAGCTGGGTAACAAAATCATTGACCGCAATCGCTCTAACCTTGTCTGTTAGCCAAGCAGCGATGGCTGCCACCGATGTAAAAGTAGGAATGTCAGGACGCTATTTCCCTTTTACTTTTGTTAAGCAAGATCAGCTGCAAGGCTTTGAGGTCGATCTGTGGAACGAAATCGGCAAACGCAATGACTACAACGTCGAGTTTGTTACCGCTAACTTCTCAGGCCTGTTCGGATTGCTGGAAACCGGCCGTATCGACACCATCTCCAACCAGATCACCATGACTGAAGAACGCAAGGCCAAATACTTGTTCTCGCAGCCTTATGTGGTTGATGGTGCACAGCTGGTGGTTCGCAAAGGTAATGACAAGATCACCAGTACAGATGATCTAGATGGCAAGACAGTCGGTGTTAACCTGGGTTCAAACTACGAGCAACTACTGCGCCAGTTCGATACCGACGGCAGCATCAAGATCAAAACCTACGACACCGGTATCGAACACGATGTGGCTCTGGGCCGTACCGATGCGTTCGTAATGGACCGCCTATCGTCGCTTGAGCTGATCAAGAAAGCGAACCTACCGCTTCAACTGGCAGGCGAACCATTCGAGAAGATTGAAAACGCTTGGCCATTCGTTCAAGGCGAAAAAGGTGAGAAGCTTCGTGACGAGGTTAACGTTGCCCTTGAGGCCATGCGCCAAGACGGCACCCTGGCAGAGATTTCTATCAAGTGGTTTGATGCCGACATCACCCACTAAGTCCAACTGCTATCCTTCATAATCACAAGACTCACCCCCGGGTGGGTCTTTGTCGCCTGATAAACCACGGTAAATAAGAAGACACCACTATGGGTTTTGATTTTGACTACATGCTTTCCCTGATGCCGATCCTGTTCAACTACCTCGGCACCACCATGGGAATGGCACTTTGGGGCCTGGCATTCGCCCTGATCATTGCATTGGTACTGGCCCTGCTTCGTATTTACCGTATTCCGGTGCTCAATCAGCTGAGCCAGCTATATATTAGCTTCTTCCGCGGCACCCCGCTGCTGGTACAGCTGTTCCTGCTTTACTACGGTCTGCCGCAAGTGATGCCGGTTTTCGTCGGCCTCGATGCCTTTACCGCAGCCATTATCGGCCTAAGCCTGCACTTTGCCGCCTATATGGCCGAGAGTATCCGTGCTGCCATTATTGGTATCGACCGCAGTCAACGGGAAGCCAGCCTGTCGATAGGCATGACCGAGCTGCAAGCCATGCGCCGGATCATCCTGCCACAGGCTACCCGGGTCGCCCTGCCTTCGCTAATGAACTATTTTATCGACATGATCAAATCTACCTCGCTGGCTTTTACCCTCGGGGTGGCAGAAATCATGGCTACGGCTCAGATGGAAGCCTCTTCTAGCTTCAAGTTTTTCGAAGCCTTCCTTGCCGTTGCCCTCATTTACTGGGGTATCGTCCTAGTCCTGACCCGGGTGCAAAACTGGGCAGAAGCTAAACTCAACAGGGCTTACACACGATGATTAAGATTGAAAACCTGACCAAACGATTTGGTGATGCAACGATTTTCTCCGGTTTGGATCTGACGATCAGCAAAGGGGAGATCGTGGTGGTCATCGGCCCATCAGGTACCGGTAAGTCCACCTTGCTGCGGTGTATTAATTTCCTCGAAACTGCTGATGAAGGGCACCTGACCCTCGGTGATGTCTCGGTTGAGAGTATGCAGGCCAGCCAGAAAGATATTTTGGCACTGCGCCGCAAAACCGGTTTTGTGTTCCAGAACTATGCCCTGTTTGCCCACCTAACGGCGAGACAAAACATTGCCGAAGGGTTGATCACGGTAAAAGGTTGGAACAAAGAAGAAGCCTACAACAAAGCACAGCAGATCCTGGATGATATTGGCCTGGGTGATAAAGGCGATCACTACCCAGCCGCATTGTCAGGCGGGCAGCAACAACGGGTCGGCATCGGCCGGGCCATGGCGCTCGAAGCCGAGCTGCTGCTGTTTGACGAGCCGACGTCAGCGCTGGATCCCGAATGGGTCGGCGAAGTGCTTAGCCTGATGCAGAAACTGGCAACACGCCACCAAACCATGCTGGTGGTCACCCACGAAATGCAATTTGCCCGCGAAGTGGCCGATCGAGTGATCTTTATGGCCGATGGCAGCTTCGTCGAGCAAGGTCCACCGGATCAGATCTTCGGTAACCCGCAAGATCCGAGGCTGAAAAAGTTCCTGAGCCAGGTCGGGATCCGTTAAGGATCCTTGCACTCCAGCGTATAGGAAGTATAATTCAGCGCCCGCAGTTCTCTGCTGGGCATAATTATTGACTATTTAAGAGTCAGTGATTACAATTCCGCCTCTTTGATTAGAGGCAACGACTGAAAACAGTCGCTAAACTCTAACCAAACTTAAAAACTGATCAGTTAATTTAAGGTAAAACCCATGAAACGCACTTTTCAACCTTCAGTTCTAAAGCGCAAGCGTACTCACGGCTTCCGTGCACGCATGGCTACTAAGAACGGTCGCGCAACAATCAATGCTCGTCGCGCTAAAGGCCGTAAGCGTCTTTCTAAGTAATCATTAGATTATTTTGAGTAAGCTCGCTTTCTCTCGGGAGTTACGTCTGTTAACTCCCGAACATTACAAAAAAGTCTTCCAGCAAGCTCATCGTGCTGGCTCTCCCCACTTAACTATTCTTGCCCGCAATAACAACCTTGACCATCCGCGTCTTGGCTTGGCTGTCCCTAAGAAACAGATCAAAACCGCCGTTGGCCGTAATAAATTCAAACGTATCGTGCGTGAGAGTTTCCGCCAGAAGCAACACGATCTGCCGGCGAAGGATTTTGTCGTTATCGCCAAGAAGAGTGCCAGTGAGTTGAGCAACGAAGAACTTTTCAAGCTGCTAGATAAATTATGGCATCGCCTGTCTCGCCCTTCGCGTGGCTAGTCATTGGACTAGTCCGCTTTTACCAACTGGCAATTAGCCCTCTCATCGGGCCGCGTTGTCGTTTCACCCCTACCTGTTCCCAATACGCGATCGAAGCCATAAAAACGCACGGAGCAATAAAAGGAGGTTGGTTCGCGGCGAAACGTCTATTAAGATGTCATCCTTTAAACGACGGTGGTTATGACCCCGTTCCGCCAACCAAGCATAACGACAGAGATAAGTAACGATGGATTCCCAACGCAATATTCTGTTAATTGCTCTACTGTTTGTCTCTTTCCTACTGTTCCAACAGTGGAATACCGACAGCAACCCGCAACCGCAGGGTGTAGCGCAACAAGTAACTCACAGTGGTGATGTCCCTTCGCATTCCGCTGACGGCCAGCCTATCACTGACCAAAGCACGTCAAACAACCTTATCACCATTAACACTGATGTACTGGCGCTTACTGTCGATACGCTTGGTGGTGACATCATCGAAGCCAAACTACTGGCTTACGACAACGAATTGGAATCGGAAGACCCATTCGTTCTACTGAAAAATGACCAGGGCCACAGCTACACAGCTCAATCAGGTCTTATCGGTGCCCAGGGTATCGATACTGCAGCCGGCCGTGCCCAGCTACAGGTATCTGCTGACAGCTTCACGCTTGAAGATGGCCAGGACGAACTACGTGTTCCGATGACCTACGAGCAGGACGGCATCAGCTACACCAAAACCATCATCGTTAAACGCGACAGCTACGCGGTTGATGTTGAATACAGCATCAACAACCAATCAGAGCAGCCAGCCAGCGTGCAGATGTATGCTCAGCTGAAGCAGAACCTGATGGATGACGGTGGCAGCCTGACTATGCCGACTTACCGCGGCGGTGCTTACTCGGCTGACAACGTGAAGTACAAAAAATACAGCTTCGATGATATGCAGGACAAGAACCTGAATCTGGATATGAATCAAGGCTGGGCGGCAATGATGCAGCACTACTTCGTGACTGCATGGATCCCGCGTGCTGAACAAGCGAGCAACCTGTACACCCGTACCAGCAATGGCCAGGGCTACATCGGTGTTCGCATGCCAACCACAACGGTTGCACCAGGTGGTGAGGAATCACTAACAGCAACGCTATGGGTTGGTCCTAAACTACAAGACCAGATGGCTGCTACAGCAAACAACCTAAACCTAACCGTTGATTACGGCTGGCTATGGTTTATCGCAAGCCCGCTACACAGCCTACTGTCGTTCATCCAGGGTATCGTGGTGAACTGGGGTCTGGCGATCATCATCCTAACCTTCATCGTTCGTGGTGCGATGTACCCGCTGACTAAAGCGCAGTACACCTCTATGGCGAAAATGCGTATGCTGCAGCCAAAACTGCAGGCAATGCGTGAGCGCCTAGGCGACGACCGCCAGCGCATGAGCCAGGAAATGATGGAACTGTACAAGAAAGAGAAAGTGAACCCACTGGGTGGCTGTCTACCTATCTTGCTACAGATGCCTATCTTCATCGCCCTATACTGGGCGCTGATGGAATCGGTTGAATTGCGTCACGCGCCGTTCTTCGGTTGGATCCACGACCTGTCAGCACAGGACCCGTTCTACATCCTGCCGATCCTGATGGGTGCGACCATGTTCATGATCCAGAAGATGAGCCCGACGACGGTAACAGACCCGATGCAGCAGAAGATCATGACCTTCATGCCGGTGATGTTCACCTTCTTCTTCCTGTTCTTCCCGTCAGGTCTAGTGCTGTACTGGCTAGTATCGAACATCGTAACGCTTATCCAGCAGACGCTGATTTACCGCTCGCTGGAGAAGAAAGGCCTGCATACCAAATAGTGCAGACCCATGTTGAGATAAAAGGCGGCCTGCGGGCCGCCTTTTTTATTCCCTTAACCCCAAGCGCTTGCCATTACTGGGCAATCGCCACTACTCTGTTTACAATTGCAGCGTATTTATCAAGCTAAGCCAAAATTATGACTGAACATACAGATACCATTGTTGCCCAAGCCACCCCGCCGGGACGTGGCGGCGTCGGCATTATCCGCGTCTCGGGCCCGAAAGCCAAAGAAGTCGCCCTTGCCGTAGCCGGTCGAGAACTCAAGCCACGCTATGCCGAATACCTGCCTTTCAAGAATGAGGACGGCACGGCACTGGATCAGGGTATCGCGTTGTTCTTCAAGGGGCCGAACTCCTTTACCGGCGAAGATGTACTGGAGCTGCAAGGTCATGGTGGCCCAGTACTGATGGATATGATGATCCGCCGCATCCTGGAAATCGACGGCATCCGTGCCGCCCGTCCGGGCGAGTTCTCGGAGCGTGCCTTCATGAACGACAAACTCGACCTGGCACAGGCAGAGGCGATTGCCGACCTGATTGATGCCAGCTCAGAGGAAGCCGCGAAAAGTGCCTTCAAATCGCTCCAGGGCGCCTTCTCGACCCGGGTCAATGAACTGGTTGAAGCGCTTATCCATTTGCGTATCTACGTCGAGGCAGCCATCGACTTCCCGGAAGAGGAAATCGACTTCCTGTCCGACGGCAAGGTCGCAGGCGACCTGAATGGCATCATCGACCGCCTTGATGCCGTACGCCGCGAGGCCAACCAGGGTGCGATTATGCGCGAAGGGATGAAGGTGGTCATCGCCGGCCGTCCCAATGCCGGTAAATCCAGCCTGCTCAACGCGCTGTCAGGCAAAGACAGCGCGATTGTCACCGACATCGCCGGTACCACCCGCGACGTCCTGCGCGAGCATATCCACATTGACGGCATGCCGCTGCACATTATCGACACCGCTGGCCTGCGCGAGGCGTCAGACGAAGTTGAGCGTATCGGTATCGAGCGCGCATGGGAAGAAATCCAGCAGGCAGACCGGGTGCTGTTCATGGTCGACAGTACCACTACCGACGCCACCGACCCGACGGAGATCTGGCCGGAGTTTGTCGAGCGCCTGCCTGAAGGGCTGGGTATCACGGTGATCCGCAATAAGGTCGAGCTAACAGGCGAAGACGCCGGGATCTGCCACGTCAACAACCCGACTCTAATTCGCCTTTCCGCCCGCACCGGTGATGGCGTCGAGCCGCTGCGTGAGCACCTCAAGGAGTGTATGGGCTTTGCCGGTACCACCGAAGGCGGCTTCATGGCACGCAGGCGTCATCTCGATGCCCTGGAGCGCGCAGCCAGCCACCTGGAGACCGGCAAGGAGCAGCTAGAAGGCTTTATGGCAGGTGAAATCCTGGCCGAGGAGCTGCGCCTGTCCCAGCAACACCTCAGCGAGATCACCGGTGAGTTCACCTCCGATGATCTGCTCGGCCGGATCTTTACCTCTTTCTGTATCGGTAAATAACCGATCCAGCCAATATGATCCCCTTCCACAGCCTGTTTCAGATCCTCGGGGCAGGCTGTGAATAACCTTTCGAAAAAGATCCTCCCTACCGCAAGATCAGCCTTTCATCCCTGCCCTGAGCCAGTACAATGCTGTGTATAAATTTGTTGTGAATATCTACACAGGTGTCAAGACCATGAGCCATATCACCCTTATTACCGGCAGCACCCTCGGCGGCGCCGAATATGTTGCAGATCACCTCAGTGACTTGCTCGAACAAGCCGGCCACAGCACGGACATCATCAATCAGGCCGAACTCGCGCAGCTTCCCACTGACAATATCTGGCTGGTGGTCTGCTCCACCCATGGCGCCGGTGAGTTTCCAGACAACTTCCAGCCTTTCGTCGAACAGTTGGCCAGCCAGAAGCCGGATCTAAACAATCTGCGCTACGGCGTGATCGGGCTGGGTGACTCCAGCTACGATACTTTCTGTGCTGCCGCCAGGAACATTGATCAGCAACTGACAAAATTGGGGGCGATCCGCCTCGGCGAACGGTTGGAAATCGATGTCTCGCAGGATCCGGTACCGGAAGATCCGGCAGAAATGTGGCTGGAAAACTGGAAAAACACCTTGGAATGAGCAAAAAACAGCCACTTTTTTACTCAATTTAAGGCGACCAATAAACTTTTTTCTGTGGATAACTATAGATCTAAACGGTGATCAACCAATAGTTATCCATTTAATAACTTCTCAGTCATTATCCAGCTGTTGATAACTAGCGATTTTGATCCCAGCTAATCCTTGCGCTGATCCATGCTGCTCCACAACAAATGATCCTTCCTAACATCATGATCATTAGGATCATTTATCACTTATCCACACGATCGGCGGATCTATATAATAGATCTAACAGAAGATCTATTTAAAAGATCTTATCTATATTCAAAAGCGGTATCCCCCTAGGATCAAATGATCTTCAGGAAAGATTCTCTCAACGGCGGAAACAGGATAGAATATTCCACCTTTGCTCAAAGATAACTCACTGGCAATTTTGAATACCCGAGGTAGTTTCATGTTTTACCAGGAAAATTTTGATGTCATCGTCGTAGGTGGCGGTCATGCCGGAACAGAAGCGGCATTGGCAGCAGCCCGTATGGGACAAAATACCCTACTGCTGACACACAACATCGATACGTTGGGACAGATGTCATGCAACCCAGCAATCGGCGGGATCGGGAAAGGACACCTGGTTAAAGAAGTTGACGCTCTTGGAGGTTTGATGGCCCGGGCGATCGACAAAGGCGGGATCCAGTTCCGTACTTTGAATTCGTCAAAAGGCCCTGCCGTGAGGGCAACGCGCGCCCAGGCAGACCGTGCCCTGTACAAGGCAGCTGTTCGCGAGGCACTGGAGAACCAGCCGAACCTGAAGTTGTTCCAGCAGGCGGTAGATGACCTGATCATCGAAAACGATCGTGTTGTCGGTGCCGTAACCGAAATGGGCCTTAAGTTCCGTGCCAAAGCGGTCGTGTTAACCGTTGGGACCTTCCTTGGCGGCAAGATCCATATTGGCCTGGAAAACTACAGCGGCGGTCGTGCCGGTGATCCACCATCGATCACCTTGGCTTCTCGCCTGCGTGAAATGCCATTCCGTGTTGATCGCCTGAAAACCGGCACACCGCCGCGTATCGATGCGCGCAGTGTCGATTTCAGCCAGCTGGAAGCCCAGCATGGCGACAACCCGACACCGTTGTTCTCTTTCATGGGCAAAGCCTCGGATCACCCGCGTCAGATCCCATGCTTTATCACCCATACCAACGAGAAAACCCATGATGTGATCCGCAGCAACCTGGATCGCAGCCCGATGTACTCTGGGGTGATCGAAGGGATCGGCCCGCGTTACTGCCCGTCGATCGAAGACAAGGTCATGCGCTTTGCCGATAAGGACAGCCACCAGATCTTCATCGAACCAGAAGGCCTGACGACCCATGAGCTTTACCCGAACGGTATTTCCACCAGCTTGCCGTTCGACGTCCAGATGCAGATTGTCCGCTCGATGAAAGGCTTCGAGAATGCCGATATCATCCGCCCGGGTTATGCGATTGAGTACGATTTTTTCGATCCGCGTGATTTGAAGCAGACGTTTGAGACCAAGTTCATCAACGGCTTGTTCTTTGCCGGCCAGATCAACGGCACAACCGGCTACGAAGAAGCGGCCGCCCAAGGCTTGCTCGCTGGTATGAACGCCGCCCTCTTGGCTCAGGACCGCGAAGGCTGGAGCCCGCGCCGCGATCAGGCTTACATGGGCGTGCTCATTGACGATTTGTCGACCATGGGAACCAAAGAGCCGTACCGCATGTTCACGTCTCGCGCCGAATACCGTCTGTTGCTGCGTGAAGACAACGCCGATTTGCGCCTGACTGAAATTGGCCGTGAATTCGGTTTGGTTGATGATGAGCGCTGGGCGCGTTTCAACCAGAAACTGGAGAATATGGAGCAGGAAAGCCAGCGCCTGAAAAGTATTTGGGTAAACCCGAATTCAGAACAGGTCGAAACGGTTAACCAGATCCTGAAAACGCCTATCGCGCGCGAGGCGAGCGGCGAAGATCTGCTGCGCCGCCCTGAAGTGACCTACAACCAGCTTACCGACATCGAGATGTTCGGCCCGGCCCACGAAGATAGCCAGGCCAACGAGCAGGTTGAAATCCAGGTGAAGTACCAGGGCTATATCGACCGCCAGAAAGAAGAAGTGGAAAAATCCCTGCGCCACGAGAAGACCAAACTCCCATTGGATCTCGATTACAGTGTGGTCAAAGGCTTGTCGAACGAAGTGATTGCCAAGCTCAATGATGCTAAACCGGAAACCATCGGCATGGCATCGCGGATTTCAGGCATCACCCCAGCCGCGGTTTCTTTGTTGCTGGTGTATCTCAAGAAGCAAGGCCTGCTGAAAAAAGGCGAATAGGAGTAATTTGTGAAACAACGTCTGGTGCAACTGATAGCGCAAACTGATCTCACAGTCACAGAACAGCAAATTGACCAGCTTGTCGGCTATGTAGCCATGCTGGATAAATGGAATAAAGCGTATAATCTGACATCGGTACGTGATCCGTATGAGATGTTGGTGAAACATATTATGGATAGTATTGTGGTAAGCCCTCACCTTGAAGGTGAGCGGTTTATCGATGTCGGTACCGGTCCGGGCCTGCCGGGGATCCCCCTGGCGATCATGAACCCGGATAAGCAGTTCACTTTGCTGGATAGCCTGGGCAAGCGGATCCGTTTCATCCGCCAGGTGCTCCATGAACTGAAGATCAGCAATGTTACCCCGGTTCAGAGCCGGGTCGAGGAATTTCAGCCGGAGGATGGCTTTGATGCTGTCCTCAGCCGTGCATTTGCCTCGATGAATGACATGGTCTCCTGGTGCCACCACCTCCCTGCCAGCAACGGGTGCTTCCTGGCGCTGAAGGGGCAATTCAATCAGCAGGAAGTGACAGAACTGCCAGAATGGTGTTCTGTGACGGAAGTCAAATCTTTGCAAGTTCCGGAGTTAGAAGGCGAACGCCATCTAGTAATCTTGACGGCAAAGGATTAACGGATGAGGTTTTTTTGTGGGAAGAGTCATAGCGGTAGCCAACCAGAAGGGAGGCGTGGGTAAAACCACAACATGTGTCAACTTGGCGGCGTCACTGGCGGCCACCCAGCGCAAGGTCCTGGTCATCGACCTGGATCCCCAGGGCAATGCCACCATGGCCAGCGGCGTGGATAAATACCAAGTCGATGCAACGGCTTATGAGCTTCTTGTCGAAGAAACCCCGTTCGATGATGTCGTGATCACCGATACCACTGGCGGCTATCACCTGATAGCTGCCAACGGTGATGTCACGGCGGCAGAAATCAAACTGATGGAAGTCTTTGCCCGCGAGGTAAGGCTGCGTAACGCCTTAGAGGTAGTTCGTGATAACTATGATTTCATCTTTATTGATTGTCCTCCTGCCTTAAACCTTCTTACAATCAATGCAATGACAGCTGCAGACTCTGTTCTGGTTCCGATGCAGTGCGAATATTTCGCCCTCGAAGGACTGACGGCATTGATGGACACCATCAGCAAACTGACCGCTGTCGTCAATAGCGAGCTGAAAATTGAGGGGTTGCTGCGGACCATGTACGACCCGCGCAACCGTCTGGCGAACGAAGTGTCGCAGCAGCTCAAGAAGCATTTTGGCGACAAGGTCTATCGCACCGTGATCCCGCGCAATGTACGTCTTGCCGAAGCACCTAGCCACGGAAGACCGGCTATGTACTACGACAAGTATTCTAGCGGTGCCAAAGCCTATTTGGCCTTGGCCGGTGAAATCATCCGCCGAGACGAGCTGGCAACGAATGCCGGCGCGGTCGATGCATAAGGGTAACCATGAACATGAATAAACGGGGCCTGGGAAAGGGCCTTGATGCCTTGCTGGCCACCAGCTCTGTTGCCGCGACCAAGCGGCAGCAGGCAGACAAAGCACAAACACTGTCGGCTGACGGCACCCTCAAGGAGCTGGCCATCAGCCAGCTGGTACCGGGCCGCTATCAGCCGCGTAAAGATATGTCGGATGAAGCCTTGGCCGAGCTGGCCGAGTCTATCCGTGCCCAAGGGGTGATCCAACCGATTGTAGTGCGTGAAACCGCGCCGCAACAATATGAGATCATTGCCGGGGAGAGGCGCTGGCGTGCTTCGCGTCAAGCGGGCCTTCAGAAAGTCCCTTGTATTATTAAGGATGTTAACGATCGGGCAACAGTTGCCATTGCCCTGATTGAAAATATCCAGCGTGAAGATCTCAACGCGATTGAGGAAGCCCAGGCACTGGAACGGCTACAGAGTGAGTTTTCACTCACTCACCAGCAGGTGGCCGAGGCGGTGGGCAAGTCCCGTGCGGCGGTATCGAACCTGCTGCGCCTCAATCAGCTGGAAGCGCCGGTCAAGCGAATGGTGGAGCAAAGACAGCTGGAAATGGGCCATGCCCGAGCTCTGCTTGCCCTGCCGAATGAACGCCAGCTTGAAGCGGCGCAAATTGTTGTAGCCAAGATGTTAACGGTGCGTGACGCCGAACGCTTGGTGAAGAAGATGCTGACGCCTGAACCCGAGCCTAAAGTGGCGGTTGCCAACCCGCAAATCGAAGCGGTAGAAAACCAGCTAAGTGAGCAGTTTGGCACCCAGGTGGCGATTAATCAGCAGAAAAACGGTAAAGGAAAGATCGTTATCAGTTTTGATCAGGCTGACAAGTTAGAGCAAATTGTTGCAATGTTAGGTCACGATATGTGATATAAAACGTGCATATTTTGTTGCAAAAATTACAACATCGTGATCAAGTTATTGTGTTGTAAAATCTAACATCTTTTTTTGCTGCGATTAGATTGCATTCAATCTAATGAGCCGTATAATTTTCGCTGTTTTCCCAGCACGTCGTAAGTGCAGTGGAACGGACTCGAGGAACGAATACATGGTATCGGCGCTAGTTAGACCAGGACGCCAGTTGGCGAAGCGGTTGCTGTTGCTACAATCTGGCGTCGTTTTGATAACGGCAATCATGGCAGTTTTTGCTGTCAGTGTTGACTGGGGAATCTCTGCATTAATCGGTGGCGGCATCTTTGTGATTGCCAACGCTGTCTTCGCGACCTGTGCGTTTTTGTTCAGCGGTGCCCGCAAGGCCCGGCTGGTCATGGCGTCATTCTATGGTGGTGAAGTGCTGAAAATCCTCATTACGGTCATCTTGTTTGCCATTGTTTACCTGTATGTCGAGGTGGAACTTGTTCCCCTCAAACTGACCTATTTGCTGGCTCTTGGAATCAATATCTTTGGGCCGGTTTTATTCATTAACAACAACAAATAGGATGAGTTATGGCTGCGCCAGGTGAAGCGCTAACGCCGTCAGGTTACATCACTCACCACCTGACAAACCTGTCAGTCGGTGAAGGATTCTGGGCGGTACATATAGATAGCCTGTTTTTCTCAGCCCTGACCGGTCTACTCTTTCTTTGGGTATTCCGTAAGGCTGCGAAAACAGCGACATCAGGAGTTCCTGGGAAACTACAGTGTTTTGTGGAAATGGTAGTAGAGTTCGTTGACGACAACGTCAAGGAAACCTTCCATGGCCGCAACCCGCTGATAGCTCCTTTGGCTCTTACCATTTTCTGCTGGATTCTACTGATGAACATCATGGACTTAGTGCCAATTGATTTTCTTCCGTATCCTGCTGAACATTGGTTGGGTATTCCTTACCTTAAGGTTGTACCGAGTGCTGATGTCAACATCACCATGTCAATGGCGCTGGGCGTTTTCGCCTTGATGATTTACTACAGCATCAAAGTGAAAGGTCTCGGTGGCTTTGCGAAAGAACTGGCTCTTCACCCGTTCAATCACCCGGTCATGATCCCGTTCAACCTGCTTCTTGAAATCGTTTCGCTACTGGCGAAGCCGCTTTCACTAGGTATGCGTTTGTTCGGTAACATGTTCGCAGGTGAGGTGGTGTTTATCCTAATCGCGGCACTTATGCCGTGGTGGGCACAATGGCTGGGCTCGGTACCGTGGGCAATTTTCCACGTTCTAGTCATTACAATTCAAGCATTCGTGTTTATGATGTTGACTATTGTGTACCTGTCTCAGGCGCATGAAGACAATCATTAACGATTATTTGTAAATTATTCAATTTTTTACTGGCACTTTAGCCGACAACTATAAACTGGAGATAGTGATGGAAACTTTACTAAGCTTTTCTGCAATTGCCGTGGGCATCATTGTAGGTCTTGCTGCACTGGGTACTGCGATCGGCTTCGCCCTTCTTGGTGGTAAATTCCTTGAAGGTGCTGCACGCCAGCCTGAAATGGCTCCAATGCTACAGGTCAAGATGTTCATCATCGCAGGTCTGCTTGATGCGGTTCCAATGATCGGTATCGTAATCGCACTACTATTCACATTCGCAAACCCATTCGTTGGCCAGCTAGCTGGTTAATCAATAAAAACGAACGGACCCATAGCAACCCTTTTTAAGGAGATGCGTTGTGAATATGAATGCAACTTTGCTGGGTCAGGCTATCGCCTTCTTTATGTTTGTGGTGTTCTGCATGAAATATGTATGGCCACCAATCATGGAAGCGATTGAAGAGCGTCAGAAAAAAATTGCTGACGGTTTGGCAGCGGCTGATCGCGCTGCCAAAGACCTGAACCTGGCGCAGTCGAATGCTTCGGACCAACTGAAAGAAGCAAAACGCACTGCAACTGAGATCGTAGAGCAAGCGAATAAGCGTAAAGCTCAGATCGTCGACGAAGCGAAGGCGGAAGCCCTGGCTGAGCGTGACAAAATTCTGGCCCAAGGTCTTGCAGAGATCGAAGCCGAACGTAACCGCGCTCGCGATGAGCTAAGAAAACAAGTTGCAACTCTGGCTGTGATTGGTGCTGAGAAAATCATTGAGCGTTCTATCGATAAAGATGCGCACGCTGATCTTCTTAACAAAGTCACTGCAGAACTGTAATTAAAGGGGCAAGCACATGTCGGATATGACTACTATCGCACGCCCCTACGCTAAAGCAGCCTTTGATCTTGCGGTTGAGAAAGGTGAGCTGGCCCAATGGGCACAAATGCTAACCTTTGCTGCCGAAGTCACCCGTAACGAGACTATCCAGGACATCCTGGACAGTGGTTACGCGGCGGACAAGCTGACAGAAATCTTCCTGTCAGTGTGCGGTGAGCAACTTAACGAACCCGGACAGAACCTGATTAAGGTAATGGCCGAAAACGGACGCCTGAAAGCCCTTCCTGCTGTCTGCGACGAGTTCCTGCTGCTGAAAAGCGAGCTGGAAAAGACTATCGATGCTGCTGTGGTTTCCGCAGTCGAGCTTGACGATAGCCAACTTGCCGCCATTAGCGAGAAACTGGAACAGCGCTTGTCCCGTAAGGTGAAGCTGAATTGCAGTGTAGACGAGACCCTTATTGCTGGGGTTGTAATTAGAGCTGGAGACTTGGTCATCGATAACTCAGTACGCGGCAAACTAGACCGCCTGAGCGATACTTTGCAGTCTTGATTTGGGGAATTGGAGCATGCAACTTAATTCCACGGAAATTAGCGAACTGATCAAGCAGCGTATTGAAAACTTCAACGTTGTAAGTGAAGCGCGTAACGAAGGTACTATCGTGTCGGTAAGCGACGGTATTATTCGTATCCATGGCCTTGCTGATGTAATGCAAGGTGAAATGATTGAATTACCTGGTGGCCGTTTTGCACTGGCACTTAACCTTGAGCGTGACTCGGTTGGTGCGGTTGTAATGGGCCCATATGCTGACCTTCAGGAAGGCATGAAAGTAACGGGTACTGGTCGTATTCTTGAAGTACCAGTCGGCCCTGCACTTCTAGGCCGCGTAGTGAACACACTGGGTGAGCCAATCGATGGTAAAGGTCCAATCGAAGCAGAGACTTTCTCTCCTGTTGAAGTGATTGCACCGGGTGTTATCGACCGTAAATCTGTTGATCAGCCAGTTCAGACTGGTTATAAGGCAGTTGACTCGATGATTCCAATCGGCCGTGGCCAGCGTGAGCTGATCATCGGTGACCGCCAGACGGGTAAAACCGCAATGGCGATCGATGCCATCATCAACCAGAAGAACTCTGGTATCTACTCTGTTTATGTGGCAATCGGCCAGAAAGCGTCAACCATCGCTAACGTGGTTCGCAAACTGGAAGAGCACGGCGCACTGGAAAACACCATTGTAGTTGTTGCTTCAGCTTCTGAAGCGGCGGCACTACAGTACCTAGCACCATACGCTGGCTGTGCAATGGGTGAATACTTCCGTGACCGCGGTGAAGATGCCCTGATCGTATACGATGACCTGTCTAAGCAGGCTGTTGCCTACCGTCAGATCTCATTGTTGCTACGTCGTCCGCCGGGTCGTGAAGCCTTCCCTGGTGACGTTTTCTACCTCCACTCTCGTCTACTAGAGCGTGCCGCTCGCGTTAACGAGCACTACGTAGAAAAATTCACCAACGGTGAAGTGAAAGGCCGCACCGGCTCACTAACTGCCCTGCCTATCATCGAAACGCAGGCTGGTGACGTATCGGCATTCGTACCGACCAACGTTATCTCTATCACCGATGGCCAGATTTTCCTACAGACAGAGCTGTTCAACGCCGGTATTCGTCCAGCGGTTGACCCAGGTATCTCTGTATCGCGTGTAGGTGGTTCTGCCCAGACCAAGATCATCAAGAAACTGTCTGGTGGTATTCGTACCGCTCTTGCACAGTACCGTGAACTTGCGGCGTTTGCCCAGTTCTCGTCTGACCTTGATGAAGCAACGAAGAAACAGCTTGATCACGGTCAGAAAGTAACTGAGCTGATGAAGCAGAAGCAGTATGCACCGATGTCTGTTTTCGAACAGTCAGTGGTTATCTTTGCTGCGGAAAAAGGCTACTTGAATGACATCGAGCTGACTAAGCTTGCTGATTTCGAAGCCGCGTTGCTTTCATATGCCAAAGGTCACTTTGCTGAGCTAGTGTCTCAGGTTGATGAAACGGGTGCTTGGAATGATGAAATCGAAGCCCAGTTCGTGAAACTGGTTGAAGGTTTCAAAGCGACCCAGACTTGGTAATTGGTTGGTGATCGCTCGCGATCACCTACTAACGGAGAGTAACGATGGCCGGCGCAAAAGAGATTCGTAACAAGATCGGTAGTGTCAAGAACACTCAGAAGATCACCAAAGCGATGGAAATGGTGGCGGCGTCTAAAATGCGTAAAACGCAAGACGCTATGGAGTCATCACGTCCATACGCACAAACTATGCGCAAAGTGATCGGTCATATCGCCCTTGGTAGCCTTGAGTATAAGCATCCTTATCTTGAGGAGCGTGAAGCCAAGCGCGTTGGTTACATCATTGTTTCTACAGACCGTGGCCTGTGTGGTGGCCTGAACATTAACTTGTTCAAGCAAGCTATCCACGATATCCAGGACTGGTCTGAGCAAGGTGCAGATGTTGATTTGGCGCTGATTGGCTCCAAAGCAACGGCATTCTTTAACAGCTATGGCGGCAACGTGGCCGCGCAGGTTTCTGGCCTGGGCGACAACCCATCAGTGGACGAGCTGATCGGTACCGTTGGCGTAATGCTGAAGAAATATGATGAAGGCCAATTGGATCGCCTGTACCTGGTTTACAACAAGTTTGTAAACACCATGGTTCAGGAACCAGTGATTGATCAATTGCTGCCTTTGCCTAAGTCAGAAGACGAAGAGATGAAGCGCAGCCATGCTTGGGACTACATTTATGAGCCTGAGCCGAAAGCCCTGCTAGATACCCTACTGATTCGCTACGTTGAATCTCAGGTGTACCAGGGTGTGGTCGAGAACCTTGCTAGTGAGCAAGCCGCTCGAATGGTCGCGATGAAAGCAGCAACCGATAATGCAGGAAACTTGATTGACGAACTGCAGCTTGTGTACAACAAGGCCCGCCAGGCCGCGATCACACAAGAGCTGTCTGAAATCGTTTCTGGTGCAGCTGCTGTTTAAGGCAAAGATTAAATAAGTTTAGAGGATTAACGATGGCTACAGGTAAGATCGTACAGATCATCGGTGCGGTAGTCGACGTAGAGTTTCCACAGGACTCCGTACCACAGGTATACGATGCCCTTCACGTTGATGCGAAAGAGAACGGTACGCTAGTACTGGAAGTTCAGCAGCAGCTTGGTGGCGGTGTTGTCCGTGGTATCGCAATGGGTACTTCTGATGGCCTGCGTCGTGGTTTGTCTGTTGAAAACACAGGCCGCCCAATTGAGGTTCCAGTTGGTAATGCAACCCTAGGACGTATCATGAACGTTCTGGGCCAGCCAATTGATGAGTGTGGTGAGATCGGTGAAAAAGAGCGTTACGCGATTCACCGTGAAGCACCAAGCTACGAAGAGCAGTCAAACGCGACTGAACTACTAGAAACAGGTGTTAAGGTTATCGACCTGATTTGTCCATTCGCTAAGGGTGGTAAAATCGGCCTGTTCGGTGGTGCGGGTGTAGGTAAGACCGTTAACATGATGGAGCTTATCAACAACATCGCCCTGCAGCACTCTGGTCTGTCAGTATTCGCCGGTGTTGGTGAGCGTACTCGTGAAGGTAACGATTTCTACTACGAGATGCAGGAAGCTGGTGTTGTAAACATCGAAAACCCTGAAGAATCGAAAGTAGCAATGGTTTACGGCCAGATGAACGAGCCACCAGGTAACCGTCTGCGTGTTGCTCTGACTGGTCTGACAATGGCAGAGCGTTTCCGTGACGAAGGCCGTGACGTTCTTCTGTTCATCGATAACATCTACCGTTATACCCTTGCGGGTACTGAGGTTTCGGCACTGCTAGGCCGTATGCCATCAGCGGTAGGTTACCAGCCAACGCTTGCAGAAGAGATGGGTGTTCTTCAGGAACGTATCACCTCGACCAAGACAGGCTCTATCACGTCTGTACAGGCCGTTTACGTACCTGCGGATGACTTGACTGACCCATCTCCGGCGACAACGTTCGCCCACCTTGATGCGACAGTTGTACTTTCTCGTCAGATCGCTTCTCTGGGTCTATACCCAGCGATCGACCCATTGGATTCAACATCACGTATGCTTGATCCGCTAGTGGTTGGTCAGGAGCACTACGATATCGCACGTGGCGTACAGAGTATCCTGCAGCGCTACAAAGAGCTGAAAGACATCATTGCAATCCTTGGTATGGACGAGCTTTCTGAAGAAGATAAGCAAGCTGTATCTCGTGCCCGTAAGATTGAGCGTTTCCTAACTCAGCCTTACCACGTTGCAGAAGTCTTTACTGGTGACCCAGGTATCTACGTATCGCTGAAAGATACGCTACGTAGCTTCAAAGGTCTTCTAGCGGGTGAATACGACGATATCCCAGAGCAGGCATTCATGTACTGCGGCGCGATTGAAGACGTATTGGAAAACGCGAAGAAGCTTTAAGCTAAGTAGGAGGCGACATGGCAGCGATAACCTTCCATCTGGATGTAGTAAGTGCAGAGAAACGTCTGTTTTCTGGCCGCGCTGAAAACATTCAGGTGACCGGTAGCGAAGGTGAACTGGGTATTCACGCAGGTCACACCCCGCTGCTGACCGCTATCACGCCGGGTATGGTCCGTATTACCAAACAGCATGGTGACGAAGAGGTGATTTATATCTCTGGTGGCATGCTGGAGGTTCAGCCTGGCACGGTTACCGTGTTGGCTGACACCGCTATCCGCGGTGAAGATCTGGACTCAGCGAAAGCGGAAGAAGCGAAACGCCAGGCTGAGGAGCGCATCCACAACCAGCATGGCGACATCGACTTCGCTCAGGCAGCCAGCGATTTGGCGAAGGCCATTGCTCAGCTTCGAGTTATCGAACTGACCAAGAAAGCCCGCTAAGATCAGCAAAGCCAAAAAGCGACCCTCGGGTCGCTTTTTTTATACCTGTGATCTATTCCCAACGATCCCCCCCCCCGAGCCAACTTACCTTTTCACTGTGAGTTATTACTCGTAAAAAATTATCTATTTTTCCTGCCGCCGCTGCCCTTGGCATTATACAATGGCGCTAGGTTACTTATTTGATATGCACCAAGAGGATTAAGTCATGAGCTTTAGCGCTGTGATTCTCGCCGCGGGAAAGGGAACCCGCATGTACTCCAACCTGCCTAAAGTGTTGCATACACTGGCAGGCAAGCCGATGGCCAAACACGTGATTGACACCTGTGCCGGCCTGGGCGCCAACAATATCCACCTGGTATACGGCCACGGCGGCGATCAGATGCAGGCTGCTTTGAGCGCCGAGCCTGTAAACTGGGTATTGCAGGCTGAGCAGTTGGGTACCGGCCATGCGGTCAACCAGGCTTGCCCTGATCTGGCGGAAGACGAGAAGGTGCTTATCCTGTACGGCGACGTACCGTTGATCAGCAGTGAAACTTTGGAGAATCTACTCGATGCCCAGCCTGACGGTGGTATTGCTCTACTGACTGTAGTTCTTGACGATCCGACTGGTTATGGTCGTATCGTGCGCCGTAACGGTCCGGTGGTGGCGATTGTCGAGCAGAAAGACGCCTCTGAAGAGCAGAAGCTAATCAAGGAAATCAACACCGGTGTGATGGTGGCTAATGGCGGCGATCTGAAACGTTGGTTGTCTGCCCTTAAAAATGACAATGCCCAGGGTGAATATTACCTGACCGATATAATCGAAATCGCCCACAACGAAGGCCGTGCGGTTGAAGCGGTACACCCGGTACGGGCTATCGAGGTAGAAGGCGTCAATAACCGCGTTCAGCTGGCCAAGCTTGAGCGTGCCTTCCAGGGCATGCAGGCTGAGCGTTTGCTGGAGCAAGGCGTAATGCTGCGTGACCCGAGCCGTTTTGATTTACGCGGTGAGCTGCAGTGCGGTACAGACGTCGAAATCGATGTCAACGTCATTATCGAAGGTAGCGTCTCGCTGGGTAACAACGTGGTGATCGGCGCGGGCTCTATCCTGACCGATTGTGAGATTGATGATAACACCGTGATCCGCCCATACAGCGTGATTGAAGGGGCAACCGTCGGTGAAGACTGTACGGTGGGCCCGTTTACCCGCCTGCGTCCGGGCGCAGAATTGGTGGGTGACTCGCACGTCGGCAACTTTGTCGAAATGAAGAAAGCGCGTTTGGGCCAAGGCTCGAAAGCCAATCACCTGACTTACCTAGGTGATGCCGAGATAGGCGATCGTGTGAACATCGGTGCTGGTACCATTACCTGCAACTACGATGGTGCCAACAAGTTCAAGACCGAGATCGCCGATGATGTGTTCGTCGGCTCTGATACCCAGCTTATCGCGCCGGTGAAAGTGGGCAAAGGCGCAACCATCGGTGCCGGTGCGACGATCAACCGCGATGTCGGCGAAGGCGAGCTGGTGATCACCCGTGCTCCTGCCCGCACCGTCAAGGGCTGGAAGCGCCCAGTGAAGAAGTAATTCACGTTACTCCTTTTATCCAAAGGCAAGGCTACGGCCTTGCCTTTTTCATGCCTGCAGCAAATATTGCCAGGTGCCTATCCCTCTTCTTTCGAATAAAAAATTAATTGCACATAGTTGATCAGAAAAGTTTTGATCTGCTAGTATTTCTTTCAGTTCGAAACTTATAGCTATCAGTTCGTAATTTTATGTCCAAGCGTAATACTCAGCAGCGTCGCCATGCCATCCTTTCAATGGTCAATGAGCAGGGCGAGGTAAGTGTCGACTCACTGGCAAAGCACTTTGCCACATCCGAAGTAACAGTCCGTAAAGATCTGGCTGAGCTTGAAAAAAATGGCTTATTGCTGCGCCGCTACGGTGGTGCCGTATCGATACCGACCGAAATGGTCAGTGAGCCGGAAGAACAAGTTTCGGTTCGTAAGTTAGCGATTGCCAGCGCGGCTGCAGCCCGCATCCGCGACCATAACCGGATCATTATTGATAGCGGCAGTACCACTGCCAGCCTGATCAGCCTGCTTAATGACAAGCACGGCCTGATCGTGATGACCAACTCGCTCAACGTGGCCAATGCGCTCAATAGCCTGGAGAACGAGCCCACCCTGCTGATGACAGGGGGCACCTGGGATCCGCATTCCGAAGCGTTCCAGGGCCAGGTGGCTGAATCGGTGCTACGTTCATATGACTTCGACCAGCTTTTCATTGGCGCGGATGGTATCGATACCGCCCGGGGAACGACAACGTTTAATGAGCTGGTGGGACTGAGCCGGGTGATGGCCGAGGTATCGCGCGAAGTTGTGGTGATGGTGGAGTCGAGCAAGGTCGGCCGCAAGATCCCGAACCTTGAGCTGCCGTGGGCGAACATCAGTACGTTGATCACTGATGACGGCTTGGACATGGAAGCAAGACAACAGATTGAACAGCATGGCGTGCAGGTGGTCTGCGCGGCAGCGAAATAATTTTAGGAGCAAGAAACTATGTGTGGGATTGTTGGTGCGGTAGCACAGCGTGATGTAGCGGAAATTCTGGTTGAAGGGCTACGCCGTCTCGAGTACCGCGGCTATGACTCTGCCGGTGTCGCGGTTGTAGATGGTGAAGCAAACCTAACGCGCGTTCGTCGTCTTGGTAAAGTCCAGGAACTGGCCGATGCGGTAGACCAGGCCAAAGTCATTGGCGGTACCGGTATTGCCCACACCCGCTGGGCGACTCATGGTGAACCATCAGAAGCAAACGCTCACCCACACATGTCAGGTGACATCGCCGTTGTCCACAACGGCATCATCGAAAACCACGAAGAGCTGCGTGAGCTTCTTCAATCTCGCGGTTACGTGTTTGAATCCCAGACCGATACTGAAGTTATCGCGCACATGGTTGAGTGGGAACTGCGTACATCAGAAACGCTGCTAGAAGCGGTGCAAAAAACAGCGAAGCAACTGGAAGGCGCTTACGGTACCGTTGCGCTGGATCGCAAAGACCCTTCCCGCATCGTTGTGGCACGCTCAGGCAGCCCTATCGTCATCGGCTTTGGTGTCGGTGAAAACTTCCTGGCCTCTGACCAACTTGCACTGCTTAACGTGACTCGCCGCTTTATGTACCTGGAAGAAGGTGACGTTGCAGAAATCACCCGCCGTGAAGTTACGGTATTTGATGCTTCGGGTGAGCGTGTCGAGCGTGAAATCACTGAATCAAACGCAGAGCACGATGCGGGTGATAAAGGCCAGTACCGCCACTTCATGCAAAAAGAAATCTACGAGCAGCCAACCGCGCTGATCAACACCATGGAAGGCCGTATCACGGCAGATTCTGTGGTGACCGAAGCTATCGGTGTGAATGCGGCAGAAATCTTGGGCAAGGTTGAGCACGTCCAGATTGTGGCCTGTGGCACCTCTTACAACGCCGGTATGACTGCGCGCTACTGGTTCGAAGATATCGCTGGCGTAAGCTGTGATGTGGAAATCGCCTCTGAATTCCGCTACCGCAAGTTCGTGACCCGCCCGAACAGCCTGCTGATCACCCTGTCCCAGTCTGGTGAAACAGCCGATACCCTAGCTGCCCTTCGCCTGGCAAAAGAGAAAGGCTACATGGCGGCAATGACCATCTGCAACGTGGCGGGCTCGTCTCTGGTACGTGAATCAGATTTTGCCTTCATGACACGTGCTGGTGTTGAGATCGGTGTGGCTTCAACCAAAGCGTTTACCACACAGCTTTCAGCGTTGCTGATGCTGGTAACGGCATTGGGCAAACAGCAAAACCGCATTAGCAAAGAGAAAGAGAAGGAGATTGTTGAGGCTCTGCATGCGCTTCCGCAGCAGATCAACGCCGCCCTGTCTTTCGAAAAAGAAATCGAAGAATTGGCGACTGACTTTGCCGACAAGCACCATACCCTTTTCTTAGGCCGAGGTGAGTTCTACCCGATTGCGATGGAAGCGTCACTGAAGCTAAAAGAGATCTCTTACATTCACGCTGAAGCTTATGCTGCCGGTGAATTGAAGCACGGCCCACTAGCGCTGATTGATGCTGACATGCCAGTTGTTGTGGTGGCGCCAAGCAACGAGTTGCTTGAGAAGCTGAAGTCAAACGTTGAAGAAGTCCGTGCCCGTGGCGGCCTGCTGTACGTCTTTGCCGATGCCGATGCCGGCTTTGAAGGTGATGAGACCATGAAGATCATCACGTTGCCGCACGTTAGCGAGATCACGGCGGCGATCTACTACACCATCCCAATGCAGCTATTGTCTTACTATGTTGCACTGATCAAAGGCACGGATGTGGATCAGCCTCGTAACCTTGCCAAGGCGGTTACTGTTGAATAAAAATCAGCTTGTTAGCCAATAGGCTGGCAGACTGTCTCAAAAGTGAGAAAAGGCACCCAAGCGGGTGCCTTTTTTATTGCCCTTAGGTGGTAGGGTCTACTATCTAGACAGGGCTGAATGATTTTTTTGCGTTTTAGGAAAATTAGGCACCCGAGTTAACAATTGCAAACCAAATTACAATATTATAAATATTGGATGTAGCTAACTTGTTGTTATTTGGGGTTTTGTTTTATTTCTTTCAAGTTGGCTTATGTTGTGCAATCCAGTAATGAAAGCTAGGCATTATTCATTGTGTGTATTGGAGGTGTGACATGACAGATCCGAAAGCTCAAATCGCAGCCCGTATTAAAGAAGCAAGGGAATGGAAGGGCCTTACCCAGGTTCATATGGCTCAGCAACTCAAGGTCGCGCGCCAGACTTACCTTGATCTGGAAACCGGCAAGACCGAGCCTAAGGTAAGGATGCTCTCTGAGATTTCCGAGATCACCGAGCGACCATTAACTTGGTTTGTGTACGGTGACGAGGGTATCGAAATTCTCGAAAGCGAATACAAAGAAGAGATTGATCGCCTGCTGCAGTATTTCAGCCGATTACCCCACTCTGCTAGGAACGTTATTTTGCAACAAAGCATTAATTTGGCTGGCTTTATGGCGGAATACACCCGTGCGCTTACCCAGCGTGACAAGCATTAAAGTGGTCAGAGGTGTGTCGTGATATGCTGACATAATCATATGCACCGTGTCTTGAATGCTGGTCATTGGAGGGAGGAATTCACAGTTTATAAACTTGCCTATTATGTAAATCATTACCCGTAATGAATAATCATCATATGAATGACATTATGCTCATTAAGGGAGTGAGATACTCCTCCCATATGTCGCTTTGGCGGTGTAGGGAGGAAAAGGTATAGGTGAATATAATGGAACATGCCAAATCATGGATTGCACAAAGAATCAAAGATGCACGGGAATGGAAAGGAATATCCCAGGTAGCGATGGCCAGGCATCTGGATGTTGCCAGGCAAACGTACCTTGATCTTGAATCTGGCAAGACCGAACCTAGGGTCTCGACCCTTATAAGGATTGCCGAATTGACCGATCAGCCGCTGGGTTGGTTCGTGTTTGATATCCAGCGTCCTGAGATGCAGCACGAGCAGCTCAAGTCGGAATTGCTACAGCTCTCCTCACTGTATGAGAAGCTTTCAGAGCCGCTTCGCAGCAAGCTGCTGGCGAGCCATATTACCCAACTCAAGGCGCTCCTAGAACACATCGACCCGCCGGGCAACGGGGAAAGCAAGGCAGCCCCGGAGGCTGCCCTGTAGTCTTGCTGTAAACTTAATCCAGCCGCTATTGCGCGAGGAAAAACTGGTAGGCTGGATTGTCAGTTTCGTCTTTCCAACTATAACCCAGTTCCCGCAGGTGGCTGGTAAAGGACAACAAATCCTGCTCTTCCAATTCAAATCCACACAACACCCGGCCATAGTCGGCACCGTGGTTGCGGTAGTTGAACAAGCTGATATTCCAGTGGGTACCCAAGGTATTGAGGAATTTGAGCAAAGCCCCGGGGTATTCCGGAAACTCAAAGCTGTACAACCTTTCCTTCAATGGCTTAGAAGGACGGCCGCCAATCATATAGCGGACATGGACCTTGGCCATTTCATCATCGGACAGATCCACCACCGGATAACCGCCTTTGCGCAGATCAGCAATGATGCCATCGAGCTCTTCCTGCCCTTGGATCAAGCGTACCCCGACAAAGACATTGGCCAAGCTGTCATTGTTGTAGCGGTAGTTGAACTCGGTGACGGCACGGCCGCCAAGGATGTGGCAGAAATCGAGAAATGCCCCCGGCCGCTCAGGGATGGTAACTGCCAATAGCCCTTCGCGTTTTTCACCCAGCTCACAGCGCTCAGACACATAGCGCAGGCCATGGAAATTGAGGTTGGCTCCCGACAGCACTGCTGCCAGCTGCTTGTCTTTTAGCTGGTGGCGCTCGGCAAATTTCTTCAGCCCGGCTAGTGATAGCGCACCAGAGGGCTCGGCAATCGCCCGGGTATCTTCGAAGATATCTTTTACGGCAGAGCAGATCTCGTCACTGCTTACCGTAATGGAATCATCAAGATACTGCTGGCACAGGCGGAACGTCTCTTCGCCAATCCGTTTGACCGCGACACCATCGGCAAACATACCAACCTGATCCAAGGTCACTGGCTCGCCGGCATCCAGCGCTGCGCGCAGACAGGCGGAATCTTCAGCTTCGACCCCGATCACTTTGATTTGCGGCATTAGCTGCTTGATCAGCACCGCGACCCCGGCTGCGATACCGCCGCCGCCGACCGGGACGAAAATATAGTCGAGGTGGCCGTTTTGCTGGACCAGCTCAACCCCAATCGTCCCTTGCCCGGCGATCACCGCTGGGTGGTCGAAAGGCGGGATAAAGGTATAGCCGTGCTGGCCTGCCAGCATTTCGGCATGGGCCTTGGCTTCGTCGAAGTTACCGCCGTGCAGTACCACTTTGCCGCCAAAGCTGCGGACTGCATCCACTTTGATATCTGGGGTGGTACGCGGCATGACAATGGTCGCCTGTACGCCGAGGTGCTTGCCTGACATCGCCAGGCCCTGGGCGTGGTTGCCCGCCGAGGCGGCAATCACCCCAGCCTGGCGCTGGGCGTCAGTGAGCTGGGACATCATGTTGTAGGCGCCGCGCAGCTTGAACGAGTGGACCGGCTGGCGGTCTTCTCGCTTAAGCTGTACCTGGTTGCCGATCCGTGCAGCCAGACGATCCATCGTTTGTAATGGGGTGACTTGCGCCACCTCATATACAGGAGCACGGAGAATATCGCGAAGGTAATCGGCTCCGCTTAACAGCTCTACATCCTTGGCCAGGGTTACTTCGCTCATCATGCGTTATCCTTCTAGTTTTGATTTATCGCGAACCGCACCTTTGTCGGCACTGGTGGCTAGGTTGGCATAGGCACGCAGGGCAAAGGACACTTCGCGCTGGCGATCCAACGGTTTCCATCCGCGCTGGTCGGCCTGCCCACGGCGGCTGGCCAGTGTTGCTTCATTAACTTGCAGGTCAATGCTGCGGTTCGGGATATCTATCGCAATGGTATCGCCGTCCTGGATCAGGCCGATAGTACCGCCATTGGCGGCTTCTGGTGAGACATGGCCAATCGACAGGCCGCTGGTGCCGCCAGAGAAGCGGCCATCGGTGATCAAGGCGCATTCTTTGCCAAGCCCCATGGACTTCAGGTACGTCGTTGGGTAAAGCATTTCCTGCATACCCGGGCCGCCTTTCGGGCCTTCGTAGCGGATCACTACCACATCGCCGGCTTTGACCTTGCCGCCCAAAATACCTTCGACGGCTGTTTCCTGGCTTTCGAATACCACAGCTGGGCCGGTAAAGGTCAGGCAGCTTTCATCGACACCTGCCGTTTTGACGATACAGCCATCCAGTGCCATGTTGCCGGAGAGCACCGCCAGGCCGCCGTCTTGGCTGAAGGCATGCTCCTTGCTACGGATACAGCCGTTTTCACGGTCATCGTCCAGGGTGTCCCAGCGGCAGTCTTGCGAGAACGCCTGGGTAGTACGGATCCCGGCAGGGCCGGCGCGGAAGAATGATTTCACCTCTTCAGACTGGGTTTGAACGATATCGTAGTGCTTGAAGCTTTGTGAGAATTGCTCACCCAAAATGTTGTAGCAATCATTGTGGAATAGATTCGCGCGATCCAGCTCGGCAAGAATACTGTATACCCCACCCGCGCGGTGGACATCTTCCATGTGGTATTTCTGGGTCGACGGCGCCACCTTGCACAGGTGCGGTACCTGGCGAGACATACGGTCGATGTCTTCCATGGTGAAGTCAACCTCGCCTTCCTGCGCCGCAGCGAGCAGGTGGAGGACGGTATTGGTTGAGCCGCCCATAGCGATATCTAGCGCCATGGCGTTTTCGAACGCTTGCTTGGTCGCAATATTTCGTGGCAATGCACTTTCATCGTCCTGCTCGTAGTAACGCTTGGTCAGATCGACAATGCGCTTGCCAGCATTGATAAACAGCTGCTCGCGGTCGGCGTGGGTCGCCAGCATAGAACCGTTGCCCGGTTGGCTCAGGCCTAGGGCTTCGGTCAGGCAGTTCATCGAGTTGGCGGTGAACATACCCGAGCAGGAGCCGCAGGTCGGGCAGGCCGAGCGCTCGATCTGCTCGCTCTGCTCATCGGAGACGTTTGGATCGGCACCCTGGATCATGGCATCGACCAGATCCAGCTTGAGGATCTGATCCGACAGCTTGGTCTTGCCGGCTTCCATCGGGCCGCCGGAGACAAAGATCACCGGGATATTGAGGCGCATCGAGGCCATCAGCATTCCAGGGGTGATCTTGTCGCAGTTCGAAATGCATACCATGGCATCGGCACAGTGGGCATTGACCATGTACTCGACCGAGTCGGCGATCAGCTCGCGCGACGGCAGCGAGTAGAGCATGCCGCCGTGGCCCATCGCAATACCATCGTCAACGGCAATGGTATTGAATTCTTTGGCGATACCGCCCGCCGCTTCAATTTCCCTCGCGACTAACTGGCCGAGATCCTTGAGGTGGACATGGCCCGGAACAAATTGGGTGAACGAGTTCACCACCGCAATGATCGGTTTGCCGAAATCTTCATCTTTTACGCCAGTGGCGCGCCATAGGGCACGGGCACCAGCCATATTGCGGCCGTGGGTGGTGGTGGCGGAACGGTACTTGGGCATAACGAAAAATCCTTTTGCTGTATTGCATGGCCGGTGCGGTATGGGCACCGGCCGCTGAGTCAGTGGTTACTTGTCGGCAGGGTAAACGTAGTCAAGCCAACCCCATTTGTCTTCAGTAGTGCCGTTGAACAGGCCGAAGTAGGCTTCCTGCAGCACCTTGGTTACCGGGCCGCGCTTGCCTTCGCCTACGGTGATCTGGTCAACACTGCGGACCGGAACGATCTCTGCAGCAGTACCAGTCATGAAGATCTCGTCGGCCAGGTACAGGGCTTCGCGGGCAATGTTTTCCTCGCGGACTTCATAACCACGCTCTTTGGCCAGGATCATAATGGTATCGCGGGTGATGCCCGGCAGGATGGCACTGGTTGCTGGTGGTGTAGACAAGATGCCGTTGCGGATGACAAATAGGTTTTCACCCGCACCTTCAGACAGGTAGCCGTCAACGCTCAGAGCGATACCTTCGGCATAGCCGTGGCGGCGGGCTTCACCACCGACGAGTAGTGATGACAGGTAGTTGCCTCCGGCCTTGGCTGCGGTTGGGATGGTGTTCGGGGCGGCACGGTTCCAGCTCGAAATCATGGCATCGACACCGTTCTCCAGCGCTTCTTCGCCAAGGTATGAGCCCCAAGGAAAAGCGGCGACCATGACATCCATTTCGGTGTCTACCGGCGGGCAGACACCCAGGCCAACATTGCCGACATAAGCGAGCGGGCGGATATAGGCAGACTCTAGCTTGTTGACCCTTAGGGTTTCACGGCAGACTTCCATTAGCTCGTCTGAGCTATACGGGATCGGGAAGCGGTAGATTTTGGCTGAGTTCTTCAGGCGATCCATGTGCTCTTTGTGACGGAAGACCGCCGGGCCTTTCGGGGTGTTGTAGCAGCGGATACCTTCGAAAACCGAGGTACCGTAGTGCATGGCATGCGTTAGCACGTGCACCTTGGCATCGCCCCAAGGCATCATTTCACCGTTGAACCAAATAAAATCCGCTGTGTTGGCCATGTTTGTTCCTTCCTTAAAATCTAATCTCGGTTAGCTACGAGTGTGGTTTCTACGGTACGAATATCCCAGAGTTTTTCGATTTGGTTGATCAGCGTCGTTATTGGGCGGTCGCTGTCGACAAGGATTTCGATACTGGCAATTTTGCTTTCGTGGTTTTGGGTTGCATTCACTTGTTTTATCACAAAACCACGGTGGCGGATAACGCGCAGGATCCGCTCTAGTAATACTGGCTTATCATCCGCTTTGATGTCGAGTAAATATCTGTCCATTAAGTATTCTCCAGCATATCTTGATTTGCCGCGCCAGGTGGTACGAGGGGCCATACATTGTCTTCTTCCGAGATCAATACATTGAGCAGGTAAGCGGTTTTGCTTGCCATCATTTCTTTCAATGCCGGCTCTACTTCTTCTTTACGGGTGATGGTTTTGCCCGGGATATCGAAGGCCTTGGCCAGCATCACGAAGTCCGGGTTGTCATCAAGGATGGTTTCGCTGTGGCGGCCATCAAAGAAAAGAGACTGCCACTGGCGGACCATACCGAGGCGCTGGTTGTTGATCAGGACCATCTTGACCGGGATCTGGCGGCGCTTGAGGGTACCCAGCTCCTGGATATTCATCATGAACGAGCCGTCGCCGGTGATCAGGATGGACTCGTCATCCGGGCGTGCCACCTTGGCACCCATCGCTGCCGGAAGACCAAAGCCCATGGTGCCAAGTCCTGCCGAGGTGATGTAGTTCTGCGGCTGGCGCGGCTGGATATGCTGGGCTGCCCACATCTGGTGCTGGCCGACATCGGTC
Organism: Photobacterium sp. ABD4_091; assembly: GCF_056160145.1. NCBI lineage: Bacteria > Pseudomonadati > Pseudomonadota > Gammaproteobacteria > Vibrionales > Vibrionaceae > Photobacterium > Photobacterium sp. ABD4_091. Next base: position 1,634,381 of record NZ_JBSWWQ010000001.1, read on the forward strand.
GAGACCATCGAGGAGTCCGGCATCATGTCGGATAGCTGTTTCATCAGCAGCGGGGCATAGATCAGATCGCCCGGGTGGTCGTAGCGCCACTTGTTCTGCTGGCGCAGGCTAGCGGTGTAGTCAACCCAGTCGCTGATATCCTGGCTTAGCTCCAGCTGCGGCAGGATGACGTTGATATCACCGCGCAGCGGGGCATGGGCATGGCGCAGTTTGTTGAACTCGGCAGCATCGATATCGATATGGATCACCTTGGCATGCGGCGCGAAGGTATCCAGCTTGCCGGTTACCCTATCATCGAAGCGGGCTCCGACGACGATCAGCAGGTCACACTCCTGTACCACCAGGTTGGCGGTTTTGGTGCCGTGCATCCCTAGCATACCAAGGTAGTGCGGGTCGTGGCGCTCAATAGTGCCCAGGCCCTTGAGGGTACTGACTGATGGCATCGGGTTCATGGCAAGGAAAGTACGAACCGTGTCGGTCGCATGGGCCAGCTGGACACCACCGCCAACATACAATACTGGGCGCTGGCTAGCGGAGAGAACCTGCTGGGCGGTCGCTATCTGTTCACTGGTAACCACAGGGATAGCCGGAGGGGTAATCGGAGTCAGATCGCCCTCAGGCGCGAGGGCAAGCTGGACATCTTTGGCGATATCTACCACGACAGGCCCCGGGCGGCCGGCCTTGGCCACTTCGAATGCCTCGGCAAGGGTCGGGATCAGCTCATCGATATCCGTCACCAGGTAGCTGTGCTTGGCACAGGCCAAAGACATGCCGATCACATCCATTTCCTGGAAGGCATCGGTGCCGATGTGCGAGCTGGCGACTTGCCCTGTAATCGCAACAATAGGCACTGAGTCGAGGAAGGCATCGGCCAGCCCTGTCATCAAATTGGTGGCGCCCGGGCCTGACGTTGCCATGCATACGGCAACATCCTGGGTGGCTCTCGCCATGCCGATTGCGGCCATGGCTGCCCCTTGTTCGTGGCGGCATAGGATATGCTCAACACCACCGTCGTAAAGGGCATCGTAGATCGGCATGATGGCACCACCTGGATAGCCAAATACCGTTTTGATCCCCTGCTTCTGCAGCGCCGCTACGACTAACTCTGCTCCCGTCATCGCTGCTCTCCCCTGTTTCCTTGCCTGCGACATGCTGATTGATTTGTTTGTTTAACCAGCAAGTATCGTTAAATAGTCCAAAAAAAAGCCCCCTGGCCTGTTGGCTTAGGGGGCTTCTCTGCGTTTGTTATGCTTGTCAGCTAATTTACGCCTGCCCGACCCCCTCGTAGTGAAATAAGCACCACGATGACGTTGATAATGAGTAGGAGGGCGTTGGTCATAAATTGCATTGACTGTCTGTCCGGTTTTTCTTGTTAAGACATTGTGTTGAACTAGTGGTAACACAGACATCGCTCGCATGACAAGAAAAAAATCAAAATTATTTTGCAATCCGGCTGCATAAATAGGCTATTGGTGAAACTTATTAGGTGAAAAGTTTTAACTTTTTTGATTGAAATAACAGCAGGATGAGTACAGATGAACCTTGCTATTATCCATAGCCGCGCCAGTGTTGGGGTGGAAGCGCCGATCGTCACTGTCGAGGTGCATATCAGCAATGGCATGCCGGCGTTCCAGCTTGTCGGCCTGCCGGAAACCAGTGTCAAGGAGGCCAAGGACAGGGTCCGAAGTGCCATCGTCAATGCCGGGTTTGAATTTCCGTCACGGCGCATCACGGTTAACTTGGCACCGGCTGACCTACCCAAGGAGGGGGGCCGGTTTGATTTACCAATTGCCCTTGGGGTTCTGGCTGCTTCAGAGCAGATACCCGCAAATAAGCTGCATAGTTATGAATTTTTAGGGGAATTGGCGTTGTCGGGGGATTTGCGCCCGGTGAAGGGGGCATTGCCTGCCGCCTTGGCGGCCGGGCAGGCAATGCGGTGTCTGGTAGTGCCCGATGGCAATGGCGACCAAGTGGCTTTGGTGGGCAGGGACAAGCATAAGTCGGCACCGAGCCTGCTGGCAGTTTGCAGTTACCTGCATGGGCAGGGCGAGCTGGCATTGGCGCAATCAGAGGACGCCGAGACGGTTGATGACAGTAAGCCTGAACGTGATATGCAGGACATCATCGGCCAGCAGCAAGGCAAGCGGGCGTTGGAAATTGCCGCGGCAGGCGGCCATAACTTATTGTTCTTGGGGCCGCCTGGCACCGGCAAGACCATGCTGGCATCGCGGCTGTGTGATTTGCTGCCGCCGATGTCTGTCGGGGAGGCGATGGAAACCGCGGCAGTGGCCTCGCTGACCCAGCAGCATATCCACGAGGGAAACTGGCGCCAGCGCCCTTTCCGTACCCCCCACCACTCCAGCTCTATGGCAGCCTTGGTCGGTGGCGGGTCGGTGCCCCGCCCCGGTGAAATCTCCCTGGCCCATAACGGTATTTTGTTCCTGGACGAGATGCCGGAGTTCGAACGTAAGGTCCTAGACTCGTTGCGCGAGCCGCTTGAATCCGGTGAGATAGTGATCTCCCGTGCTACCAGCAAGACCACTTTCCCGGCTCGCTTCCAGCTGATAGGTGCCTTGAACCCGAGCCCGACCGGCTTTTACGAAGGCAGCCAGTCGCGGACCAACCCCCAGGCAATACTGCGTTACCTCAACCGCTTGTCGGGCCCGCTGCTGGACCGCTTTGACATGTCGATTGAAATCCCGGCTCTGCCCCGCGGGACACTGGCAGACGGGGGGGATCGCGGTGAACCGAGTGAGGTAGTAAGGCAGCGGGTCTTGGTAGCCCGGCAGGCCATGGTGGAGCGCAGCGGCCGGGTAAATGCTCTGCTGGGTACACGTGAGCTGGACTCGTACTGTAAGCTCGATAGGCCAGATGCGGAATTTCTCGAAACAGCGCTGCACCAGCTTGGCCTGTCTATCCGGGCTTACCACCGGATCATCAAGGTGGCGCGGACGATTGCCGATCTGGCGGGCAGTGAGGTGATTGAGCGTAAGCACCTTGCCGAAGCGCTGGGCTACCGGGCAATGGACAGGTTGTTGCGCCAGCTGACTGCACAAGCTGTGTAACGGGGGGCTGTTGTTGGGGGAAGATAAAACAAAAAAGGCCCGCCGGGCCTTTTTGTCTTGGGTTGCATGTGCTGAGCGGGATTACTTGGTCAGCAGGTAGTTGACTAGCTCGAAGTACTCATCAACGGATTTGACCTTGCCGGCCTCAACCAGGTACTTGTTGTTGACGATAATCGCAGGTACGCCAGTCAGGCCGCTGTCCTGGAACGCTTTGTTGAAGCGGTTGACCATCGAGTTCACGGCAAAGCTGTTGAAGGCGCCGTCGAAGTCTTCTGCGCTAACCCCCTCGTCAAGGAACATCTGGCGCAGCTCGTTGTCGTTGCGCGGCGGTTTCTGCATGTCATGCACGCGGGCAAACAGCACCGGTGTCATCTTGTCTTCGACACCCAATACCACCGAGGTCGCGTAGGCTTTGCTCATGGACTTGCCCATGTTGCCGCCCATGAATGACACGTGGTTTTTCTGCAGCTTGGCGTTGTCCGGCAGGTTCTTCTTCAGCTGCTGGATGATTGGCTCGAAGCTGTTGCAGTGCGGGCAGTAGAACGAGAAGTACTCGATCACTACCGGGCTGCTGGATTTAGGCAGCTCAAGCACCTTGTAGTACTCCCCCTCGGTAAACTTCGCCGCCTGTACCGACAGCGATAGCAGCGCAACGCTGGCAAAAGCTAGGATTTTCTTAAACATGGATCAATTTACTCCCTTAAAGCAAAGGTCTGAAATAACGAGGTTATTTCCCTGTTGTTGTGATTAGTATTATTACCATTGCGGCATCAGTTGCAATGGCGGCTCCTGCAGGGCTGCCAGCTGCTCCTTGAATGCCAACACTTGGCCTTCCCAGTATTTGGCATCGGCAAACCAAGGAAATGCCTGCGGGAAAGCAGGATCTTCCCAACGACGGGCCAGCCAAGCCATGTAATGTACCATCCTAAGACCGCGCAAAGGCTCGATCAGTTGCAACTGTTTTTGATCGAAATCGGCAAACTCGCTGTAAGCTTCCAAAATGGTGTCGAGCTGGGCCAGCTGGTCGTGGCGCTCACCGTTGAGCAACATCCACAGGTCTTGGACTGCCGGGCCGTTGCGGGCATCGTCCAAGTCGACGAACAACGGGCCATCACGCCATAGGATATTACCCGGGTGGCAGTCGCCATGCAGGCGGATAGACTGCCAGTCGCAGTGCCATTGCTGCTCGAGTTCGCGGATCAGGGTATCGAGGTCGGCAAAAAAAGCATGCTTGAGGTGATCGGGGATCATCGCTGACTGCTCTAGCACCTGACGGGGCTGGTAGAGGTATTCTTCCAGGCCGATAGTCGGGCGGTGCGCAAAGGCGGTGCGCTGGCCTACCTGGTGGATCCGGCCTAGGAAGCGGCCAACCCATTCCAGCTGGTCAAAATTATCGACCTCGAACTGGCGCCCTCCCACACTCGGGAACAAGGCCAGGCGGTGGTTTTGGAACGGGTGCAGGGTGCGGCCTGCAATTTCGATTGGGGCGGCAACGGGGATTTCCTGCTCGGCCAATTCCAGCGTGAACTGGTGCTCTTCGCCTATCTGTTCGTCGCTCCAGCGCTGGGGGCGGTAGAATTTGGTGACATAGCGGGCACCGTCCTCGGCGACAAACTGGTAAACCCGGTTCTCATAGCTGTTGAGCGGTAGCAGGCCGGATTCAGCCCGGATGCCGATGCTATCGAGGGCATCCAGCAGTAGGTCTGGGTTGAGATCGGCAAAGTTGAAGCCGTGTTGTTGTGTCATCGTGACTTTCCACTAGGTACAGAATGTACGCAATTATAACATCATAATAAGAAAGGGCCTTTCATGGCCCTCTCTTTACATTATTTTTCACTGGCTTGGGTGGCGGTGGACTAGCGAAGCTCACCGATAAACCGACTTTCGGTCTGGACTTGATGGCCGTCACCCTCCCGCGTCAGGGTAAAGGTGATATCGGCAATATTCCCCTGCAGCAGGTACGGGTCGACCCCGAGGCTGACTGGCAGGGTAAAGATCTCCCCGGCCTCGACATTGATTTGCTGCGGGCCGTACCATTCGATCTCCTCGATACCGCTGACGGCCAGGGAGTAGCGGGTATCTTGCTGGGTTTTGTTGAGCACTTTGAGGGTATAGGTATTTTCCACCAGGCCCTCGTTATTTACCCGGAACAGCTGGCTGCGGTCGCGGATCACATCCAGCCCCATCGGCTGCACCGAAGCGAGCAGGTAGAAAAACAGGCCAACCATCGCCACCATCACGCCGCCATAGCCAATCAGCTTAGGCCGCATGATATGGGTGCGGTGGCCTTCCAGTTTGTGCTCGGTGGTATAGCTGATCAGGCGCTTGTCATAGCCCATGCGTGTCATGGTCTCGTCACAGGCGTCGACACAGGCGCCGCAGTTGATGCATTCGTACTGCAGGCCGTCACGGATATCGATGCCGGTCGGGCACACCTGCACGCACAGGTTGCAGTCGATGCAGTCACCGAGGCCTAGGGCTTTGGGATCTTTCTTGCGCGGCCTTGGGCCTCGGGCTTCGCCGCGGGCCACATCATAGCCGACGATATAGGTGTCTTTGTCGAACATTGCCGACTGGAAGCGGGCATAAGGGCACATGTGGATACAGACGATCGAGCGCATCCAGCCAGCATTGGCGTAGGTGCAGCCGGTAAAGAACAACACCCAGAAGCCGGCCCAGAAACTGGCACCGAAGGTAAAGAAGTCGACCACCAGGGATTTGATCGGCAGGAAGTACCCAACAAAAGTCAGGCCGGTGGCAAGTGCGACGGCAAGCCAGGCTATGTGCTTGAGGGCTTTGCGGCCAATGAGCTTGGCACTGGGCTTGAGGCTGTCCTGCTTGCGGCGTTTGTTCGCTGGCCCCTCGAGTTTCTCTTCGAACCAGATATAAATGAAGGTCCAGACGGTCTGCGGGCAGAAGTAGCCGCACCATACCCGGCCGAGGAAGGTGGTGACGAAAAACAAGGCAAAGGCCGCGATCATAAACAGGGTCGCCAGCAAGGTGAGATCCTGCGGCCAGAGGGTGGTGCCGAAAAAGTTGAACTGCTGCTGGCCGATATCGAGCAGGATCGCCTGGCGGTCGCCGTAGGGGATCCATGGCAGGCCCATAAACAGCAGCATCAGCAGCCATCCCATTCGGCGCCTTAGTTGCTGGTATACTCCTTTGGCTGCCCGGACATAAATCCGGTTGCCGGGGTTGAACCGATCCGCTTGCCCCTTGTGGGCCTTGGGGTTGGTACCTGGCGGGGTGACATCCTTGATTTTGATTTTCTCTTGGGTCATGACATTACTTTCCTTGGATGCTGCTTCACAGGCAGCGCGCAGCCAGTACATCGCCGGCCGGTGCGTTGTAATCTAATTGGTAAAAAAATGTTACCGGCAGAGTATATCCCAGCCACGAGGCGGAGTACGCTAGCAAGGTCATAATTTAGGCAACAGATGCCCGAGAGTGTGAGGTGACAGGTATTAAGTGGCTGACGGGAATGAAAAAGGTGGAAGGGGTATTATGCCGGGCCTAACAGCCCAGCATCTTGATTACTTGATGATTCCGCGGGCGCGCAGGATAGCGGTCTTGAAATCGTCCTCGCAGTCTTTGGCGATACCAGGGATCATCTCCTGCTTCTCGCTGTTGCGCATCTTCAGGTGGTAAATCAGGACATCGTCGGTCAGGTCTTCCAGCTTGCCTTCGAACTTGGCTTCTTCTGCCAGTTTCAGCAAGAACTGAACCAGGTTCATATCTGGCTCCTTGAGCCATTCTGGGTGAATAAGCTCGATCATTTCATTGACGCGATGGGTCTTCATAACAACTCCACTTGGTAAAGGCAGGTTAAATTTATAGTCATATTTTTATTGTGGGTAACGTTATAACAAAGCGGGCACGGATACAAATAGGTAGGGGGAAATAAAAGGGCAGCCCGGAGGCTGCCCTGAACACTTGCTGGTGCTACGCGGCTTTTTCGCTGCGGTTGGTAACGTCAGCCGGTTGCGGGGCTGGGGTTACAGGCAGGGATTGAACTGCGGCTTTGGTTGTTTTGCTTTTTAGCGTTGGGGCGTGCGAGGTACTGCGCAGGCGCGATGGGCTGCGAGGTGTGCTGTACCTGACGAACGAGGCTGGGCGCATGATTTACCTATTGGTCAGGCGCTTCCGTGGCCAGAGTGAATACAATATTTCCGCATCTGCATTGTTGGCTGGGCCGTTCCTCTGCGGGAATAAAATAGTGTTTAATTTCCGCGGCGAGAATAGCAACAACCTATGATTAAGTCGAGTAATATTTGACCATGCGTGTGGTGTTTACCTCTCGTTTTTTAAGTGTGCTTGCAAGCGAAATGCTACCCGCCTCTTCATCTGTGAAGATAAGCCGTTTATCTGGTGCCGCTTTGTGGTCTAATGCAGCCTTGCTGGCAATAAGCGCCTGGCCTGCCAGACAAGCAAGGCAGGGCAATAACAACAGCCTCTGGAGGGAGTAAATGGATCACGATCAGCAGCGACGGGTTACCAGCCGCAACCTGTCGTATAAACTGGCAGAATCAATCGGCCAACAGATCTTGCGCGGCGAAACGGCACCGGGCGATATCTTGCCGGGTGAAGTCGAACTGGGCGAGATGTATGGAGTGAGCCGGACGGCGATCCGTGAAGCGATCAAGATGCTGGCGGCGAAGGGGATGGTTCTGCCCCGTCCGCGAATCGGCACCCGGGTACTGCCGAAGCGGAACTGGAATTACCTCGACCAGGATTTACTGGCCTGGCTCAACTTCGAACAGCATGAGGGGCTGGTCACCGAGTTCCAGCGGGTAAGGATATCGCTTGAGCCCGAAGCTGCTGCCCTGACCGCCATCAATGCCAATGATTCTGATCGCGAAGAGCTGTGCCGCTTGATGGCAGAAATGCATGCGCTTGGCGAGCATTTTGATAAAGAGCGCTGGGTGGAGGTCGATACCCGCTACCACCAGCTGATCTACTTTGCCTCGGGCAACCACTTCATCAGCCCGTTCGGTAACTTGTTCAAAGCCGTCTTCGAAAGCTATTTTAGGGTGATCACCCGGGAGAAGCTGCTCAAGCTGGAGCTGCACCAGAAGGTGGTCGACGGTATCATGGCCCGTGACCCGGAGGCGGCCAGGCAGGCCACTATCGAATTGTTGCGCTAAACCGAGAAAAACGAAGCTAAGGCTTCGTTTTTTTGTTTGTGCACCAGATCGCCTAGTCTCCCCTTGCAGCGACACAGTGTTCACTGCAATATAACTATCATTTCATATTGAATATGCGCATTTGGCCATGTGGCCGTGCATATGCAGCAAAGGAGATGCTCTGATGTCATTATTCCGCAAAAGCTTGGCCAGCCTTGGTATTGGCTCGGCCCGAGTTGACACCGTATTGCCACAGGGGGTATTGATTCCGGGCGATCCCCTGGCAGTCGATGTACAGATCCATGGCGGCAAGGTGGAGCAGCAAATTGACAATATCTACCTGTTCCTGTGCTGCCGCTACGAAGACGAAATGGAAACCAGCCGTGGGGACAGCCAGCACCGCAAGGAAAAAGTCACCCAAACCTGCCGCTTGGCTGAGTGGTCACTGCCCTACTCGTTTGTGATCGGTGCCAATGAAGAGCGCCACTTTGAGGTGAGCCTGGACCTGCCCTTCAATACCCCGATCACCATCGGTGATTCCCACGTTTGGCTCGAAACCCACCTTGATATGCCGCAGGCCTTTGATGCCAAGGACAAAGACTTGCTGACCGTCAGGCCTGATCCCCTGCTGGACGGTGTATTTTCGGCATTGGAGCTGGCTGGATTGCGGCTGCGCCAGGTGGAATGCGAGGCCGCCAAGGGGTTTGCACTGCCATTTGTCCAGGAATTCGAATTTGTGCCTGTGTCCGGGCCCTACCATGGCCGCTGGCGTGAACTGGAGGTAGTTGCCTACCGCGATGAGTCGGGTTTGCAGATGTGGTTCGAGATTGACCGTCGCCAGCGTGGGTTCAGTGGCATGCTATCGGGCCTGCTGGGCCGCGGCGAGCTCAAGCGCTTTTGTGAGATCCCTGCCAGCCTGCACCCGCAGCAAGCCGGTGAGCGGGTGCTGGCGTTTTTAGATCAAGCAACCTAACCCGGCTAGGGTTGGGCTCCTGGCCGTGAAATAAACGCGGCAAGTAAAAATCACCCATTTCAGCTTACACCTGTAAGCTAAATGTGCCATACTGCTATTGCTTCGAGTATTAACTCTATATTGGGGATGGCAGCAATGGCAAAGCAGTTGGCGACCGGGTCGGGATATTCGGTAACGGAAGAAGTGGCAAACAGCATCAGCCACGGGCTCGGTATGGTATTTGGTATCATAGGCTTGGTACTGCTGCTGGTACAGGCGGTCAATGCCGGTGCCGATGCCCTGAGTATTACCAGCCTGAGCATCTATGGCGCCAGTATGATCCTGCTCTACCTGGCATCGACCCTTTACCATGCCATCCCGTACGAGCGGGCCAAGCGGGCGCTGAAGACCTTTGACCATTGTGCGATATACCTGTTGATTGCTGGCACCTACACCCCATTTTTGCTGATCAGCTTGCGTACCCCGCTGGCCATCACCTTGATGGCTGTGATCTGGGCTATTGCCCTGACCGGCATTGTACTGAAGATTGCCTTTGTCTACCGCTTCAAGCGCTTGTCACTGGCGACCTATCTGGCTATGGGGTGGTTGTCTCTGATTGCGGTGTACCCTCTGGCGATGGCCTTGGCGACCGGTGGCCTGGTACTTCTGGCTGCGGGCGGGATAGTTTACTCTATCGGGGTGGTGTTCTACGTCAACAAGCGGATCCCTTATAACCACGCCATTTGGCACCTGTTCGTGCTGGGCGGTACCGTGTTGCATTTCCTGGCGATCTATTTCTACGTCAAGCCGGTATGATGCCGCTATAAGTCCTCGTTCGCCCCAATAAAAAAGAGAGCCGGTTGGCTCTCTTTTGGTTTCTGCCTTAGCGCTATGGCGGGCTAGTTGCGCCAAAACGCTGGGAAGAACACCACCAGCACCGTGAGGATTTCCAGCCTTCCCATCAGCATACCGAAGCTCAGGGTCCATTTGGCCAGGTCAGGCAAGGTGGCAAAGTTGCCTGTTGGACCAATCACCTCGCCCATGCCTGGGCCGACGTTGGCCACGGCGGTGACGGCACCGGTAATGCTGGTGACGGCATCCAGCCCCTGCATGCCTAGCACGGCGGCCACTACCACGATGGTCAGGACAAAGGTCAGGGCAAAGGCAACGACCGAGCGGACGATACCGTCGGTGACCGGGCGGCCGTTATAGCGCTGGATGAATACACCTGACGGGTGGATCAGCTGCATCATCTGCTTGCGCAGTAGGGCGAAAGCGACCTGGAAACGGAAGATCTTGATCCCCCCGGCGGTTGAGCCCGAGCAGCCACCAACCAGCATGATGAAGGCAAAGATGATCGTCGGGAAAGGCCCCCAGGCAGTGAAGTCATCGAGTCCGAAGCCAGTGGTGGTCACCACCGAGATAATGTTGAACAGCGAGACCCTAAAGGCGTCGATAAAGCGGTAGTCCAGCTGCCAGGTCAACCACAGCGCGACAGCGAGCCCGGCGGTGAACACCAGTATGGTGAAGCCCCTCACCTGGGCATCGCTCAGCAGGGTGCGTGCCTCGCGCTTGCGCAGGGCCTGGACGAACAGCAGGAACGGCAGGCCGCCGGCAAACATGAACACAATCGCCACCCAGTGGGCACTGTTGGAGAAGTGGTTCATCGAGCCGTCCGAGGTCGAGTAGCCCCCGGTCGATAGCGTGGTAAAGGCATGGTTGATGGCATCGAAGGTGTTCATGCCCGTCAGCAGGTAGCCGAGGAAACACAGCCCGGTCAGGCTGAGGTAGACATTGACGATGTTCTTGGCCACGCTCTTGGTCCGTGGTGAGCTTTTATCCGACCAGTCGGAGGATTCAGTCTGGAACAGCCGCATACCGCCGACATTGAGCATCGGCAAGATAGCTACCCCCATCACGATAAAGCCGATCCCGCCCAGCCACTGCAGGGTGGAACGCCACAGCAAGATACTCGGTGCCATGTCATCCAGGCCACTGAGTACCGTCGAGCCGGTGGTGGTGATCCCCGACATGGTCTCGAAGTAGGCATCGGTGAAGCTGATATGGTTGATAAAGACAAACGGCAGGGCCGCAAAGGCACTGGCGATGGTCCACACCAAGGTGGTGATCATAAACATATCACGCACCCCGAGCTTGAACTCGCTGGTGCGGCCGAATGTCAGACACAGGAAGGCCACAACATGGGTGATGATGACGGCAGTGGCGAAGTCAATAAAGCCCTCGGTCCCGGTGGCGAATGCCACCAGGGTCGGGACGTACATGAACAGGGCGATCTTGGATAAGACCAGCCCTATCACGAACAGAATGGGACGAAAGTTAACCATGGTGGCTGCTACAGGAAGAACGGGCTAGGTTGGAACAGGCGTTCGACGTCTGGGATGTATTTCTTATCCACCAGGAACATTACCACGTGGTCGTTTTGCTCGATCACGGTACGGTCATGGGCGATAAGCACTTCTTCGCCGCGGACAACCGCGCCGATCGTGGTGCCCGGCGGCAGCTTGATGTCACCCACCGCCTTGCCGACCACCTTGGAAGTACTCGAGTCACCGTGGGCAATCGCCTCGATGGCTTCGGCAGCGCCGCGGCGCAGTGAAGATACGTTGACGATATCGGCCTTGCGCACGTGGGTCAGCAGCGCCGAAATAGTGGCTTGCTGGGGCGAAATTGCAATATCAATGGTACCGCCCTGGACCAGGTCGACGTAGGCGCCGCGCTGGATCAGTACCATGACTTTCTTGGCGCCCATGCGTTTGGCCAGCATGGCAGACATGATATTGGCTTCGTCATCGTTGGTCACGGCAATGAACACGTCGATTTGCTCGATGTGCTCTTCGCTCAGCAGCTCTTGGTCAGAGGCGTCACCGCAGAATACGATGGTGTTTTCCAGCATCTCTGACAGGTTCTCGGCACGCTCGGGATTGCGTTCGATCAGCTTGACACTGTAGTTTTGCTCCAAGCGGCGGGCGAGGCCAGCACCAATGTTGCCGCCACCGACAATCATCAGTCGCTTATACGGTTTCTCGAGGCGCTGTAGCTCACTCATCACCGAGCGGATATGGTTGCTTGCTGCCACGAAGAAAACTTCGTCATCGGCTTCGATAATGGTGGTGCCGCGCGGCCGGATCGGCCGGCCCTGGCGGAATATCGCCGCTACCCGGGTGTCGACATGGGGCATATGCTCGCGCAGTGCGGACAGGGCGTTACCGACTAGCGGGCCACCATAATAAGCTTTGACGGCAACCAAACCGACTTTGTCTTCGGCAAAGCCAACGACCTGCAAGGCTCCCGGGTATTCGATCAGGCGTTCGATATAACCGGTCACTAGCTCTTCCGGGGCGATCAGGTGATCGACCGGCACCGCGTCAGACTGGAACAGCTGCTCTTTTTCCTTGAGGTATTCCGGCGAGCGGATACGTGCTACCCGGTTCGGGGTGTTGAACAGGGTAAAGGCGATCTGGCAGGCGATCATATTGGTTTCATCGGAGTTGGTGACCGATACCAGCATGTCGGCATCCTGGGCCCCGGCTTCGCGCAGGGTGCGGGGATGGCTGGCAAAGCCCTGCACGACACGCAGATCATACTTATCTTGCAGCTCGCGCAGGCGCTCTGGGTCCTTATCGACGATAGTAATATCGTTGTTCTCGCCAACTAGGTTTTCGGCAAGGGTACCGCCGACCTGTCCGGCTCCGAGAATGATAATTTTCATAGCATATGCCTGATTAATAGAATCGTTGTAGGTTACTACGCTTCGGGATAAGGGTCATGCAGAACTCTGCTCATTTAGAATAACTTAGTTTTCAGCGATAGAAAGCGAACCGGCTGAAATCCCCATTTAAACCCCAGAAGCGTGAACAAAAAAACGGAACTTGATAATCAAGTTCCGTTGTTGGTTTGTTAGCTCGCTTTGCGCATCACGGCATAGTAGAAGCCGTCCATATCCTGTTCGCCAGGTAATATCTGGCGGCCGGGTTGCTCGCGGTCACTGCCGATTAGCTCGGCACCTGCCGTGCGTGCCAGGAACGCTTTCACCTGCTCGCTGTTTTCCTGCGGGGTGATTGAGCATGTCGCATAGACCAAGGTGCCGCCCGGCTTGAGCTGCTGCCACATCGCATCGACGATTTCAGACTGCAACTGGGCCAGGGCTTCGATGTCATCGGCGCGGCGCAGCCACTTGATGTCCGGGTGGCGGCGGATCACACCGGTGGCCGAACACGGCGCATCCAGCAAAATGCGGTCGAACTGCTCGCCCTGCCACCATTGATCCGGGTAGCGCGCATCGGCACACAGCACCTGGGCTGTCAGGTTTAGGCGCTGCAGGTTGTCATGCACGCGCTTGAGGCGGTTGTCGTCACAGTCGATTGCAACCACTTCGGTATCCGGCTGGCGCTCCATGATATGGGCAGTTTTACCACCCGGTGCAGCACAGCAATCGAGGATCAGCTCGCCGGCCTGTGGCTGGAGGTATTCCACTGACAGCTGGGCAGCAGCATCTTGCACAGACACCCAGCCATCGGCAAAGCCCGGCAGCTTGCTGACATCGCATGGCGCATGGAGCTTGAGGGCATCCGGGGCTTCTGGGTGGATGTCTGTTCCAATACCTGCCTCATCCAGCAGGGCACGGTAGGCATCGCGGGTGTGGTGCCGGCGGTTGACCCGCAGCCACATCGGCGCCTTGGTATTGTTGGCGGTGGTGATGCTATCTAGTTGCTCCGGGTAGCTGGCTTTTAGCAGCTTGAGCAACCAGCCTGGGTGGCCGTAACGACCGGCATCATGGCTGGTCGCTTGCTGGTCGAGGCTTTCCTGCTGGCGCTGGTAATTACGCAAAATGGCATTGATCAGGCCACGCAGCTGCGGCTTTTTCAGGTTCTTGGTGGCATTGACCGTCTCGGCCACTGCGGCATGGGCCGGGATACGCATGTAACCCAGCTGGTACAGTCCAACCAGAATAAGGTGGTGGAAGACACGCTGTTTGCCTTTGAGCGGCTTGTCCATCAGTTGCTGGGTAATCGACTCAAGGCGTGGCAGCCAGCGCAGGACACCGTAGCAGATCTCCTGGAGCAGCGCATGGTCACGCTCTTTGATATCTTGTTGGGCAGCCGGCAGCGCGGTAGAAAGAGACTGGCCCTGATCAACCACTTGATAGATAACCTTGGCTGCTGCAGCTCTTACGTTCATGCAGATTTCCTGGTGTGTTGACCTACTGCCAGTACTTTATTGCCGTGGCAGCAGGTTGAAAAAAGTAAGGCCAGTGCAAGCACTGGCCCTTGGGAGGTTACAGTACCGTGCCGGGTTCGAACCACTCGCGGCGCGAGTTCAGCAAATCTTGTGCCTTCATCGCTTTTTTGCCTGGCGGCTGGAGCTCGGTCAGGCGAAGAGCCCCTTGGCCGGTAGCGACCAGGATCCCCTGCTTGTCGGCAGCCAGCACCGTTCCCGGTGCTTTGCCTTGGTTATCGGCTTCAACACTGGCCTGCCAGACTTTGACGTTCTGCTCGGCGACCACGAAATAGCTCATCGGCCACGGGTTGAAGGCGCGGATGCAGCGCTCGATGTGCTCAGCATCGTCAGCCCAGTTAATACAGGCTTCTTCTTTGCTCAGCTTCTTGGCGTAGTTGGCTTGTGCATCGTCCTGCTTTTCCGGTACCGCTTTGCCTTCGGCAATATCAGCCAGGCAGTCGACCAAAGCCACAGGGCCCAGCTCGGCCAGTTTTTCGTACATCGATGCGCTGGTATCGCTAGGCTCAATCGGCAAGGTGGCAATCTTCAGCATATCACCGGTATCTAGGCCGATATCCATTTGCATGATAGTCACGCCTGTTTCGGCATCACCCGCCCAGATTGAGCGTTGGATCGGTGCGGCACCACGCCAGCGTGGCAGGATAGAGCCGTGGACATTGATACAGCCTAGCTTCGGGGTGTCCAGTACCGCTTGCGGCAGCAGCAGGCCGTAAGCGACAACAACCATGATGTCGGCATCCAGGTCAACGAGTTGCAGCTTGGCTTCGTCCGACTTGAAGTTTTCTGGTTGGTAAACCGGGATATCGTGCTCGAGCGCGATGTTCTTTACCGGGCTGGCTGTCAGCTTTTTGCCGCGGCCTGCTGGGCGGTCCGGCTGGGTGTAAACCGCAATGACTTCATGCTCCGAAGACAACAACGCCGCCAGATGACGGGCGGCGAAATCCGGAGTACCTGCAAAAACAATTTTCAAAGGTTTGCTCAAGGTAGCGTCCTTAAAATTAGGTTGGCGAATTAGGCGTTGTTCGCGTGTTTTTCGTTGAAGCGCTTGATTTTGGCCAGCTTGTCCTGGATACGCTTGCGTTTCAGTGGCGACAGGTAGTCGACAAACAGCTTGCCTTCTAGGTGGTCAAGCTCGTGCTGGACGCAGATAGCCAGAAGGTCGTCAGCTTCAAACGTGAATTCTTCGCCGTCACGGTTCAGTGCCTTGACGGTCACTTCCGCGGCACGAGATACAAGGGCACGGGCACCCGGTACCGACAGGCAGCCTTCTTCGATGCCGTCTTCACCGCGCTTTTCGATAATTTCTGGGTTGATCAGTACCATTGGCTCATTGCGCTCTTCCGACAGGTCGATCACCACGATGCGCTGGTGGAAGTCCACCTGGGTTGCTGCCAGGCCAATGCCCTCTTCGTCGTACATGGTCTCCAGCATGTCATCGACAAACTTCTGGATCTCTGGGGTCACGGCTTCAACAGGCTTGGCAACGGTGCGCAGGCGCTCGTCAGGGAATGTTAATACTTGCAATACAGACATAGACACTCTTTTTGAAAGACAGTACTGATAACTGGGATCATTGAATTGTTCTAATTCTAGTCATTTTAGAGGGCAAATAATAGTACCCCGTTGCATGGCGTATGGTGGCTTGCCGTGCGCCATTGCTGAATAAATTGCAGCAATGGCGCTCAAAAAAGTGAAGCCTGCCGAAAACTCCGGGTGAACTGGCACGGCGCGCTGGACACTGTGCTAGGTCAGTGACAGCCTGACAATTTAAGCCGATTAAGCTGTAGTGGGGGGACAATGAAGCAGTGGAAGAAGGTGCTGGGGTGGGGATTGTGGCTGGTTGCCGCCAGCCCTTTGGTGGCAGTGCATGCCAAAGCCTCCACGCTCAGTGTGAAAGAAGGCGCGCCTGCCGTGTATACCGTCAAGAAAGGGGATACCCTCTGGGATATCTCTGCGTATTACCTTGCCAGCCCATGGCGTTGGCCAGAGCTATGGCAGAACAACCGCAGCACGGTGGCAAACCCCCACTGGATTTACCCCGGTGACCAGCTTTATTTGCACTTTGTCGATGGCCAGCCTCGGCTGTCGCGCAAACCGCTTCGCCACCTGTCGCCGAAGGTCAAAGTGACGCCAAAGCCGGTGACGACCCTGCCAGCCGAATTACTGATGCCCTATTTGTCTGAAGACAAGCTGTTGGCTGAACGGGAGCTGGATAACTTGCCCCATGTGATTGGTGACAGCCTGGCACAGGGGTATATCGCCAGGGGAGAGACCGTTTGGGTCG
Source organism: Photobacterium sp. ABD4_091 (assembly GCF_056160145.1). NCBI lineage: Bacteria > Pseudomonadati > Pseudomonadota > Gammaproteobacteria > Vibrionales > Vibrionaceae > Photobacterium > Photobacterium sp. ABD4_091. The sequence goes on from NZ_JBSWWQ010000001.1 coordinate 1,651,064, forward strand.
ACACGCCGCTGGAAGTCGGTGACCGATGGGGGATCTACCGGCCGGCTCCGGCACTGGAGCGGAAGCTGGCGTCAGGGGAAAAGGTTAGTATCGCCAGTTTGAAAGAGGTTGGCCGGGGTGAAGTCGTCAGTGCTAGCAGCAAGTCCAGTGCAGTAGTGCTGACTGATGCCTACCGGGAGATCAAGCCCAATGATGTGCTGCTGCCTGCCCCGCTGCCCAAACCCGAAGGAGGGATGAGCTTTTCCCCTTCCCCTTCCCCGGATACCGCCGAAGGGCTGGTGGTTGCTAACATGGGGGGAATGGCTTATGTCGCCACCCACGATGTGGTTGTCCTAAACCAAGGCCACCTGGACGGCCTCAAGGCGGGGCATGTACTCAATATCATCCGCAAAGGAGCTGGCTATGCCGGTGGCCGGGGGCACTATGAGTACAGTGACCCCGATAGCCCGCTGCTATTGCATTCCGCTTTCCCTTCCTCGCCGGACGGTCGCTTGCAAGATATCCTTATTGGTGAAGTTATCGTGATCCGCCCTTATGAGTATTTCAGCCTGGCGGTGGTGACCCGTTCGACCGAACCTTTCAGGGTTGGCTCTCAGGTTGTATCGCCCCTGAAGGGCTAAATCCGCATGATGTCACCGCTTAGCGACTGGCTCGCCCTAGCATCTGCGCCACAGCTCGGCGGCTACCGTATTAGCCGCCTGCTGGAGCGTACCACGCCTGCTGAATTGTCTATGATGCCTGGCAAGGAGCGGGCGGCGCTTGGCTTGAGCGAGCGCCAATGCCAGCACTTGGCATCTCCGCCCCAGCAGCGTATCGAGCGCTGCCTCGAGTGGCACCAGCAGCCCAACCAGCAGATCATCCCTTTTGACTCCCCGCGCTACCCGGCCATGCTCAAAGAGATCCCCTCGCCCCCGCCATTGCTGTTTGTCCGTGGTGAGCCTCGGTGGCTGCATGAGCCGCAACTAGCAGTGGTTGGCAGCCGGGCAGCGAGTATTGACGGCCTGGAGGCGGCTTACGAATTTGCCGCCGCCATGGTAACAGCAGATTATGTGGTGACCAGCGGCCTAGCCCTGGGTATTGATGGCCGGGCCCATTATGGCGCGTTGAAAAACGGCGGGGCGACGGTGGCGGTATTGGGCTCCGGCTTAGACAAGGTCTACCCCGCCAAGCACCGCGATTTGGCGGCTTCGGTTGCTGAGCAAGGCGCGCTGGTTTCTGAGTTTTGGCCGGATGAAGTGCCCAGGCCGCAAAACTTTCCCCGCCGTAACCGGGTGATCAGCGGCCTGTCGGTCGGCGTATTAGTGGTTGAGGCCGAAGAAAAGAGCGGGTCATTAATTACAGCCCGCTATGCCCTTGAGCAAGGGAGGGACGTTTTTGCCATTCCGGGCTCGATCCACAGCCCGATGAGCAGAGGCTGCCATGCACTGATAAAAAACGGTGCTAAATTAGTAGAAACTCCGGTCGATATCTTTGAGGACGTTGGGGTACTGACAGAGTGTGCAAAAAGTAGCCGGTTGGTGCATTCTTCCCCTCATCCTGAAAATGAAAAATTGCCATTTCCAGCGCTGTTGGCTAACGTAGGCAATGAGGCAACACCCGTAGATGTAGTTGCTGAACGCAGTGGATTACCCGTTCATGAAGTCATGATGCAGTTACTCGAGTTGGAGCTGCAAGGCGTGGTCGCTGCCGTACCAGGTGGCTATGTCAGAACGAGGAGGGGCTAGTTATGATGGATATCCTAATGTACCTGTTTGAAACCTATATCCACAGCGATGCGGAGCTCATGGTTGATCAGGATGAACTTTCCGAAGAGTTGCTTCGTGCTGGTTTCCACCAGGAAGATATTTACAAGGCGCTGGAATGGCTTGAAAAGCTAGCGGCTTTGCAAGAAACCGAAGAAACACCCTACATGAACACCAGTTCTGTGACAGCCATGCGCATTTATACTGCGCAGGAAATGTCGCGGATGGATACCTCGTGCCGTGGTTTTTTGACCTACCTAGAACAAATCCATGTGCTCGGCGCTGACACCCGTGAAATGGTGATCGACCGGGTAATGGCGCTGGAAACCTCGGATTTTAATCTCGATGATCTCAAATGGATTATCCTGATGGTATTGTTCAATGCCCCGGGCAACGAAAGTGCCTACAGCCAGATGGAAGAGCTGCTGTATGGTATGGAAGATGGCTACATACACTAAAACGGTGTGGGTGGGTTGTTGTTGAAGATGATTGAGTAGTATGTCCGGAAAAATAAACAACCAGTTATTCAGTGCCCATGAGCATGCCCTCGAGCATGACAACCTGTGCCCTAAGTGCGGTTCGCCGCTGGCGATGCGCAACAGCAAGCGCGGCCCTTTCCTCGGCTGCACCCACTACCCTGAGTGCGACTACATCAAGCCCTTGGCGCAAAACGATGGCCACATCGTCAAGCACCTGGGGCAGCCTTGTCCCGATTGTGGCGAAGAGCTGGTGCTTCGCCAGGGGCGCTATGGTATGTTTATTGGCTGTAGCGGCTACCCGCAATGCCACCACATTGAATCACCTGAGAAAAAAGCCGAATCCACCCATGTCCCCTGCCCCCAGTGCCAGAAAGGCAACTTGGTTGAGCGAAAATCGCGATACGGCAAGGCATTCTATGCCTGTGACCAATACCCATCGTGCCGTTTTGCCGTCAATGCCAAGCCGGTACAGGGATCTTGCCAGGAATGTGGCTTTGGTTTGCTGATTGAGAAGAAGCTGGCTAGCGGTATCAAGCTCCAGTGCGCCGATCGCCGTTGCCATGCTTATCAGGAAGAAGCCCAGAACGAATCCTGAGCCATAGACGGTGGCAGTAAAAAGCAAAGCCAGCATGATGATGCTGGCTTTTTTGTATGGCCTCTGCTTTGTTTAGCCTCTGTGTCTTTTGCCCGGTGCTTTGGGCGGTCGACTAGCGCTTGAACGCTGGGAATGCTATTGGGTCAAGGTGGCCAGCAATTGTTGCCAGTGAGCTATCAAGCTGTTTTTGGGTCTCAGCGCAGACATTGATGTGCCCCATCTTGCGGCCTGGGCGTTTTTCTTTGCCGTACCAGTGGATATGGCACTGCGGATGGCTGAGCAAATCGGTTGGCAGGCGGTCTTCACCAAGGATGTTGATCATCGCTGTCGGGCGTAGCAAAGCGGTACTACCCAGCGGCATACCAGCGACGGCACGCAGGTGGTTTTCGAACTGGCAGGTTTCGGCACCCTGCTGGGTCCAGTGGCCTGAGTTGTGTACCCGTGGTGCAATTTCATTGACCAGCAGCTTGCCGCCGACATCAAAGAACTCAATCGCCAAGACACCGACATAGTCCATCGATTCGGCTAGCGATCGGAACATGGCTTCGGCTTGATTCTGCAGTGCTTCATTGCCAGTCAGTGCAACCGATAGGCTCAGCACCCCGTCAGTGTGGGTGTTTTCTGCCAGCGGGTAGACTGCGATATCGCCATCCTTGCCACGGGCACCAACCAACGAAACCTCGCGGTCAAACGGCACGAACTCTTCAGCCACAATGGCCTGGTTTTCGGTCTGCGCCATGAACTCTGCCATTTCTGGCCAGATCTTGTCAGCATCTTCACGTTGCTTCAGGCGCCACTGGCCCTTGCCATCATAACCGCCTAGGGCACTTTTCAGTACCATCGGCAGGCTAACGGTGTCTATTGCAGCATCTAAGTCTTCACGGCTGTTGATCAGGTGGTATTTGGCATTGGCCACCCCAGCACTGTCGAGCAATGCTTTTTCCAGGCGGCGATCACCGCCGGCCTTGATCGCGTCGGTGGTCGGCAGGAACTTCCCGCTCTGCTCGCAGATATCGAGAATTTCATGGGGAATATGCTCGAATTCTGCGGTGATCACGTCGGAATAGGTAATAGCGGTATTGAGCCCTTTCAGCATGACCTGCTGGGTCAGTGGGTGAACCACATTGCCTGTACCAACATCATAAGCAAAAACTTCAATGTTCAGTGGTGCGCCGGCCAGCGACATCATCCGGGCAAGCTGCCCGGCACCGAGTACCAGTACTTTCATTACGCTTCCTCGGCCGGGTTCGGGTTGGCCAGAACGGTATCAGTTTGCTCTTTGCGGAAAGCATCGATAGCGGCCATGACAGTGCTGTCTTGGGTACCGATGATCTGTGCGGCGAGCAGGCCTGCATTGGCTGCACCTGCATCACCAATTGCCAGAGTACCCACAGCAACACCTTTTGGCATCTGGACGATAGAAAGTAGCGAGTCCATGCCTTTTAGGGCGCGGGACTGAACCGGTACCCCAAGGACTGGCAGGCTAGTGAAGGCCGCGGTCATACCTGGTAGGTGAGCAGCGCCACCGGCACCGGCAATGATTACCTTGATACCACGCTCTTGTGCTTGCTCTGCATACTCAGCCAATAGATGCGGAGTACGGTGGGCAGACACAACCTTGGTTTCATAAGCAATGTTGAAGCGGTCCAGCATTTCAGCAGCATGCTGCATGGTTGGCCAATCTGACTTTGAGCCCATGATGATCCCAACTTTCATCCCGATCTCCTTTGGGGTAACTAAACTGTGAGGTATTAATGCATGTGCCGCGCATTATACGAGTATTTTTTGCGAAGGAAAACGTTTGCGTCGGGTAAATTGCAACAATGATTAACGAGCATGGAGTTGTTAGTAAGGAGTCGGTAAGATAGGTAAACAGAAGGTTAAAACTGACGTCAGTAAATTCAAAGAGGTACCTGTGGAGAACCTGAACCAAGTGGTTGCAGCCCTGCAGCAGCAGGACGTTATTGCCTACCCTACCGAAGCCGTGTTTGGCGTGGGGTGTGATCCGGACAGTGAAACCGCTGTTAATAAACTCTTGGCGCTCAAGCAGCGTCCGGTCGAAAAAGGATTGATCCTGATTGCTGCCAACTATGAGCAGCTGGCTCCTTACATTGACGACAGCACTCTGGATGAAGAGCAGAAAGCCCGTATTTTTGCCTCTTGGCCTGGCCCTGTGACCTGGGTGATGCCAACCAAGCCTGGTGTACCACGTTTCTTGACCGGGCAGTTCGATACTATCGCGGTTCGGGTGACTGACCATCCTTTGGTCCAACAGCTCTGCCTTGCTTTTGGTAAACCGCTAACATCGACCAGTGCCAACCTCACCGGCCAAGAGCCAGGCCGCAGTGTCGCTGAAGTGGAGGCACAGCTGGGTTCCCAGCTATCGGCGATTTTGCAGGGTGAGACCGGAGGGCGGGATAACCCTTCAGAAATCCGAGATGCCATTACCGGTAATATTTTCCGCCAAGGATAGGATACAAAGCATGCAGCAAGTGAATAAAGAAGCCGTCAAAGCCTTTTTGTTGGATCTGCAAGACAGGATCTGCAACGCCGTTGCCGGGCAGGATGGCCAAGCCAACTTCGAACAGGATGAATGGCAGCGTGAACAAGGTGGTGGTGGTCGCAGCCGCGTGCTCCGTGAAGGGCGCATCTTCGAGCAAGCTGGCGTTAACTTTTCTCATGTGTTTGGCACGAAAATGCCGGCATCGGCGACTGCACACCGCCCGGAGCTTGCCGGACGCAGCTTTGAAGCCATGGGCGTCTCGCTGGTGATCCACCCGCGCAACCCGTATGTCCCGACCTCTCACGCCAATGTCCGTTTCTTCATTGCCGAGAAAGAAGGGGAAGACCCGGTATGGTGGTTTGGTGGCGGTTTCGATTTGACGCCGTTCTATCCGTTCGAAGCGGATTGCCAGCATTGGCACGATACGGCCAAGGCGCTTTGCCAGCCGTTTGGCGAGTCAGTTTATGACGAGCACAAGGCGTGGTGTGACAAGTATTTCTTCCTGCCTCACCGTAACGAGACTCGAGGTGTTGGCGGCTTGTTCTTTGATGACCTCAATGAATGGGGTTTCGAAAAATGCTTTGCCTACATGCAGGCTGTGGGTAATGGTTACCTGGATGCCTACTTGCCGATTGTCGAGAAGCGCTACCCTACCCCTTATGGCGAGCGTGAGCGCCAGTTCCAGCTTTACCGCCGTGGCCGCTATGTTGAGTTTAACCTGGTATATGACCGTGGCACCTTGTTTGGCCTACAAAGCGGTGGCCGCACCGAATCTATCCTGATGTCGATGCCTCCCCTTGCCCGTTGGGAATACAGTTACTCCCCTGAGCCAGGTTCGCAGGAAGCCGAGCTCTATGACAATTACCTCAAGCCGCGTAGCTGGTAAGTGCCTAAAGGATTTGAGTCATTGAATCGGCAATGATAGGGTCAGTAGCAATACTGGCCCTTTTTATTGGTTTGATAACACGGAACCCCGGCATATGGATAAGTATGTTGTTTTTGGCAACCCGATTGCCCAGAGTAAATCCCCTTTTATTCACACGCTCTTTGCCCGCCAGACTGGACAGGACATGCGCTATGACGCCCAACTTGCTCCAGTGGATGGCTTCAAAGAAGCTGCGGAGGCGTTTTTTGCTGCTGGTGGCCGCGGTTGTAATGTCACTATGCCATTTAAAGAAGACGCATTTGCTTACGCCAGCCAGTTGACCGAGCGGGCCAGGCTTGCTGGTGCCGTCAATACCCTGAAGAAACTCGATGACGGTGTGATCCTTGGTGATAACACTGACGGGGAAGGCTTGGTGCAGGACTTGCTGCAACACAGTACCTTGCTTGAAGGCCAGAGGGTATTGCTAATCGGTGCGGGGGGCGCTGCCCGCGGCGTGGTACTGCCGCTCTTAGCCCAAGGCGTTAGCTCTTTGACGATTGCAAACCGGACGGTGGAAAAAGCAGAGGCGTTAGTTGAGCTGTTTTCCTCACATGGACAGGTCAAAGCGACGGCCTTGTCCCAGCTCGATGGTAAAGAATATGATGTGATCATCAATTCGACCTCTGCCAGTTTGAGTGGTGAGCTACCGGGTATCCCGCCAAGTTTGATCCGTCCCGAAGTGACCTGCTATGACATGGTATACGGGGCTGAGCCGACTACCTTCAATGTCTGGGCCAAAGAACATGGTGCCAGGGTTGTATTGGATGGCTTGGGTATGCTGGTTGGCCAGGCTGCAGAGAGTTTTATGTTGTGGCGGGGGCTTCGCCCTGGGGCCAAACAGGTTCAGCGCGAGCTTCGTCGCACCCTACAGAAATAAAGAAGACAATGAATCAAGATATCCTATTTGCAGATCTTCAGACCTGGGACCGTGATCGCCAGGCGGTTAATTTCCCTGCCCAGCAAGGCGGTGCGTTGATCCATTGCTGGGTCAGCTTGGCATGGCTGGAGAAAAAGTGCGGCCAGGCACTGGTTGGTGAGGCTGCTGTACTCAGTGCTTTTACCCAGTACCGTTTTGATTTGGAAGATATCGCCGAAACCATGATTGAGGATGAAGAATTCAATCATGCTGGCGATATCGAAATTAACTAAGCCCTATTCTTCTGCTAGGTATTCGTTTTTCAGCCTGACATAGTTATCGGCGGAACCTGGTAAAAAAGCGCGCTCTTTATCGGATAACGGGCGTGCCTGTTTCACTGGGCTACCTACATACAGAAAGCCACTTTCAAGGACCTTGCCTGGAGGGACTAAACTACCGGCACCGATAATTACGTCATCTTCAACACTCGCCCCGTCTAAGACGATCGCCCCCATCCCCACCAATACTCGGTTTCCGATTTGGCAACCATGCAGCATCGCTTTGTGGCCAATGGTTACATCATCCCCGATAAGTAGTGGGTAGCCTTGCGGGTTGTCACTGCTGGTTCGGGTAACGTGGAGGACGGTTCCATCCTGGACATTGCTTCTCGCACCAACCTTTATATAGTTAACATCGCCGCGGGCAGCAACCAAAGGCCAAATACTGGCATCTTCCCCTAGGGTAATATCACCGATCAGTACAGCAGATGGATCAATATAGGCGCTGGAAGCCATTGTAGGATATGTGCCTTTATAAGGGCGGATAGATGAAACCATAACGTTGAGCCTTAAAAAATTAAGTTAATAGCGTTAGATTAGCCTCTGTGTAGTGCAAATAATATCGGAAAAGCCCGCTTTTGTTTGAATAGTGCACAGTCGAGTCTAAAAGATGAATTTTTTTTGAAATTAGCCTTGCTAACGTGATCGAACTCTCTATAATGCCATCTCACCGACACGGAGCACGGCAACTTAAGCCGGCAACGTAGCGGATTGTTCTTTAACAATTTGACCATGCAATCTGTGTGGGCACTCGTGAAATGATAGTCAACAAAAGAATTATCAATGAAACTGAGTGACCAATACAAATACTAAGTTTACTTATTATTTGGCACAGTCAATTCAATCATTACTTCGGTAATGGTTTAACAGTATTTCATTGAGCCAAAACTTTAATTGAAGAGTTTGATCATGGCTCAGATTGAACGCTGGCGGCAGGCCTAACACATGCAAGTCGAGCGGCAGCGACATCAACAATCCTTCGGGTGCGTTGATGGGCGGCGAGCGGCGGACGGGTGAGTAATGCCTGGGAATATGCCCTGATGTGGGGGATAACCATTGGAAACGATGGCTAATACCGCATAATCTCTTCGGAGCAAAGAGGGGGACCTTCGGGCCTCTCGCGTCAGGATTAGCCCAGGTGAGATTAGCTAGTTGGTGAGGTAAGAGCTCACCAAGGCGACGATCTCTAGCTGGTCTGAGAGGATGATCAGCCACACTGGAACTGAGACACGGTCCAGACTCCTACGGGAGGCAGCAGTGGGGAATATTGCACAATGGGGGAAACCCTGATGCAGCCATGCCGCGTGTGTGAAGAAGGCCTTCGGGTTGTAAAGCACTTTCAGTCGTGAGGAAGGCGTATGCGTTAATAGCGTATGTGTTTGACGTTAGCGACAGAAGAAGCACCGGCTAACTCCGTGCCAGCAGCCGCGGTAATACGGAGGGTGCGAGCGTTAATCGGAATTACTGGGCGTAAAGCGCATGCAGGCGGCTTGTTAAGCCAGATGTGAAAGCCCGGGGCTCAACCTCGGAATAGCATTTGGAACTGGCAGGCTAGAGTCTTGTAGAGGGGGGTAGAATTTCAGGTGTAGCGGTGAAATGCGTAGAGATCTGAAGGAATACCGGTGGCGAAGGCGGCCCCCTGGACAAAGACTGACGCTCAGATGCGAAAGCGTGGGGAGCAAACAGGATTAGATACCCTGGTAGTCCACGCCGTAAACGATGTCTACTTGGAGGTTGGTGTCTTGAACACTGGCTTTCGGAGCTAACGCGTTAAGTAGACCGCCTGGGGAGTACGGTCGCAAGATTAAAACTCAAATGAATTGACGGGGGCCCGCACAAGCGGTGGAGCATGTGGTTTAATTCGATGCAACGCGAAGAACCTTACCTACTCTTGACATCCAGAGAACTTTCCAGAGATGGATTGGTGCCTTCGGGAACTCTGAGACAGGTGCTGCATGGCTGTCGTCAGCTCGTGTTGTGAAATGTTGGGTTAAGTCCCGCAACGAGCGCAACCCCTATCCTTGTTTGCCAGCACGTAATGGTGGGAACTCCAGGGAGACTGCCGGTGATAAACCGGAGGAAGGTGGGGACGACGTCAAGTCATCATGGCCCTTACGAGTAGGGCTACACACGTGCTACAATGGCGTATACAGAGGGCGGCCAACTTGCGAGAGTGAGCGAATCCCAGAAAGTACGTCGTAGTCCGGATTGGAGTCTGCAACTCGACTCCATGAAGTCGGAATCGCTAGTAATCGTGGATCAGAATGCCACGGTGAATACGTTCCCGGGCCTTGTACACACCGCCCGTCACACCATGGGAGTGGGCTGCACCAGAAGTAGATAGCTTAACCTTCGGGGGGGCGTTTACCACGGTGTGGTTCATGACTGGGGTGAAGTCGTAACAAGGTAGCCCTAGGGGAACCTGGGGCTGGATCACCTCCTTAACGATATGACTGCGTTTTATGCAGTGTCCACACAGATTGCTTGGTGAAATGGTTTTAGAAATAGCAAAAGTGCTAATGAATAACGTCAGTTATTGATTAACGCTTTTGCGTTATGCTCTTTAACAATCTGGAAAGCTGACTAGTAAATTGAATTCTTTGAATTCAATAACTAATAGTTTTATCTCTCTTTATTAAGAGAAATAAAACGAGTTCTCAAGCAACACACATTCAAGTGTCTTGTGTAAGAGTCCGGCGAAACACAGTTCATCATACTCAGATGGACAACCTTGGTTGTTGAGCCATACAGACAGACCCCTTGGGGTTGTATGGTTAAGTGACTAAGCGTACACGGTGGATGCCTGGGCAGTCAGAGGCGATGAAGGACGTGCTAACCTGCGATAAGCCAAGAGAAGATGGTAAGAATCACTATACTCTTGGATTTCCGAATGGGGAAACCCAGCTGCATAAGCAGTTATCAATGCGTGAATACATAGCGTATTGAGGCGAACCGGGGGAACTGAAACATCTAAGTACCCCGAGGAAGAGAAATCAACCGAGATTCCGGCAGTAGCGGCGAGCGAACCCGGATTAGCCCTTAAGCTAGTTTTGCGACAGGTGAATGAGCTGGAAAGCTCAGCGATACAGGGTGATAGCCCCGTAACCGGTAGCGCATTTCGAGTGAAATCGAGTAGGACGGGACACGTGATATCCTGTCTGAACATGGGGGGACCATCCTCCAAGGCTAAATACTCCTGACTGACCGATAGTGAACCAGTACCGTGAGGGAAAGGCGAAAAGAACCCCTGTGAGGGGAGTGAAATAGAACCTGAAACCGTGTACGTACAAGCAGTAGGAGCCCTTCGGGGTGACTGCGTACCTTTTGTATAATGGGTCAGCGACTTAATTTTAGTAGCAAGGTTAACCGTTTAGGGGAGCCGTAGGGAAACCGAGTCTTAACTGGGCGTTCAGTTGCTAGGATTAGACCCGAAACCAGGTGATCTAGCCATGGGCAGGTTGAAGGTGAGGTAACACTTACTGGAGGACCGAACCGACTAATGTTGAAAAATTAGCGGATGACTTGTGGCTAGGGGTGAAAGGCCAATCAAACCTGGAGATAGCTGGTTCTCCCCGAAAGCTATTTAGGTAGCGCCTCGGACGAATACTACTGGGGGTAGAGCACTGTTAAGGCTAGGGGGTCATCCCGACTTACCAACCCTTTGCAAACTCCGAATACCAGTAAGTACTATCCGGGAGACACACGGCGGGTGCTAACGTCCGTCGTGGAGAGGGAAACAACCCAGACCGCCAGCTAAGGTCCCAAAGTTATAGCTAAGTGGGAAACGATGTGGGAAGGCTCAGACAGCCAGGATGTTGGCTTAGAAGCAGCCATCATTTAAAGAAAGCGTAATAGCTCACTGGTCGAGTCGGCCTGCGCGGAAGATTTAACGGGGCTAAGCTATACACCGAAGCTGCGGCAATGCCATTTATGGTATTGGGTAGGGGAGCGTTCTGTAAGCGGTTGAAGGTGCATCGTAAGGTGTGCTGGACGTATCAGAAGTGCGAATGCTGACATGAGTAACGATAAAGGGAGTGAAAAACTCCCTCGCCGGAAGACCAAGGGTTCCTGTCCAACGTTAATCGGGGCAGGGTGAGTCGACCCCTAAGGCGAGGCCGAAAGGCGTAGTCGATGGGAAACGGGTTAATATTCCCGTACTTCTTACTATTGCGATGGGGGGACGGAGAAGGCTAGGTGGGCCTGGCGACGGTTGTCCAGGTTCAAGGGTGTAGGCTGTAATCTTAGGCAAATCCGGGATTACACTAGGCTGAGACCCGATGTCGAGGTGCTACGGCACTGAAGTCATTGATGCCATGCTTCCGGGAAAAGCCTCTAAGCTTCAGATAGTAAGGAATCGTACCCCAAACCGACACAGGTGGTCGGGTAGAGAATACCAAGGCGCTTGAGAGAACTCGGGTGAAGGAACTAGGCAAAATGGTACCGTAACTTCGGGAGAAGGTACGCTGCCGGCGGTGACGAGACTTGCTCTTTAAGCTGCTGGCAGTCGCAGATACCAGGTGGCTGCAACTGTTTATTAAAAACACAGCACTGTGCAAAATCGAAAGATGACGTATACGGTGTGACGCCTGCCCGGTGCCGGAAGGTTAATTGATGGGGTTAGACTTCGGTCGAAGCTCTTGATCGAAGCCCCGGTAAACGGCGGCCGTAACTATAACGGTCCTAAGGTAGCGAAATTCCTTGTCGGGTAAGTTCCGACCTGCACGAATGGCGTAATGATGGCCACGCTGTCTCCACCCGAGACTCAGTGAAATTGAAATCGCAGTGAAGATGCTGCGTACCCGCGGCTAGACGGAAAGACCCCGTGAACCTTTACTACAGCTTGGCACTGAACATTGACCCTACATGTGTAGGATAGGTGGGAGGCTTTGAAACCATGTCGCTAGATATGGTGGAGCCGTCCTTGAAATACCACCCTTGTAGTGTTGATGTTCTAACGTCGCCCCGTTATCCGGGGTGCGGACAGTGCCTGGTGGGTAGTTTGACTGGGGCGGTCTCCTCCCAAAGCGTAACGGAGGAGCACGAAGGTGGGCTAATCACGGTCGGACATCGTGAGGTTAGTGCAATGGCATAAGCCCGCTTGACTGCGAGACTGACAAGTCGAGCAGGTGCGAAAGCAGGTCATAGTGATCCGGTGGTTCTGTATGGAAGGGCCATCGCTCAACGGATAAAAGGTACTCCGGGGATAACAGGCTGATACCGCCCAAGAGTTCATATCGACGGCGGTGTTTGGCACCTCGATGTCGGCTCATCACATCCTGGGGCTGAAGTCGGTCCCAAGGGTATGGCTGTTCGCCATTTAAAGTGGTACGCGAGCTGGGTTTAGAACGTCGTGAGACAGTTCGGTCCCTATCTGCCGTGGGCGTTGGATGATTGAGAGGGGCTGCTCCTAGTACGAGAGGACCGGAGTGGACGAACCTCTGGTGTTCGGGTTGTGTCGCCAGACGCATTGCCCGGTAGCTAAGTTCGGAATCGATAACCGCTGAAAGCATCTAAGCGGGAAGCGAGCCTCGAGATGAGTCATCCCTGAACCTATAAGGTTCCTGAAGGGTTGTTGGAGACTACGACGTAGATAGGCAGGGTGTGTAAGCGTTGTGAGGCGTTGAGCTAACCTGTACTAATTGCCCGTGAGGCTTAACCATACAACACCCAAGGGGTTTTACGGACTCCACGAACACTTGGATGAGTGTTGAGAACATCAGCTTTCTAAGATTGTAACGAATTTGCTTGGCGACCATAGCATTATGGACCCACCTGATCCCATGCCGAACTCAGTAGTGAAACGTAATAGCGCCGATGGTAGTGTGGGGCCTCCCCATGTGAGAGTAGGACATCGCCAGGCTTCCAATTTTCTTTCACTTTTTGAAAAAGTGAAGACAAAAGGATAGGAAGCCCGCTGGGTACAGCGGGCTTTTCTTTCGCTCCGACTGATTGCAATGTGAGCGACGTCAACAGAAGGTTTTTACTTTTTCGCCAACCGCGAAAAAAGATGAAAATTTTGTCTTGACTGGATATCAGAAACGCGTATTATACGCCTCCTGACTTGCTGAAGCGCACGGCGCCAAGGTATTGAAAGTCAACGCTCTTTAACAATTTGACCATGCAATCTGTGTGGGCACTCGTGAAATGATAGTCAACAAAAGAATTATCAATGAAACTGAGTGACCAATACAAATTTTAAGTTTACTTATTATTTGGCACAGTCAATTCAATCATTACTTCGGTAATGGTTTAACAGTATTTCATTGAGCCAAAACTTTAATTGAAGAGTTTGATCATGGCTCAGATTGAACGCTGGCGGCAGGCCTAACACATGCAAGTCGAGCGGCAGCGACATCAACAATCCTTCGGGTGCGTTGATGGGCGGCGAGCGGCGGACGGGTGAGTAATGCCTGGGAATATGCCCTGATGTGGGGGATAACCATTGGAAACGATGGCTAATACCGCATAATCTCTTCGGAGCAAAGAGGGGGACCTTCGGGCCTCTCGCGTCAGGATTAGCCCAGGTGAGATTAGCTAGTTGGTGAGGTAAGAGCTCACCAAGGCGACGATCTCTAGCTGGTCTGAGAGGATGATCAGCCACACTGGAACTGAGACACGGTCCAGACTCCTACGGGAGGCAGCAGTGGGGAATATTGCACAATGGGGGAAACCCTGATGCAGCCATGCCGCGTGTGTGAAGAAGGCCTTCGGGTTGTAAAGCACTTTCAGTCGTGAGGAAGGCGTTATCGTTAATAGCGGTAGTGTTTGACGTTAGCGACAGAAGAAGCACCGGCTAACTCCGTGCCAGCAGCCGCGGTAATACGGAGGGTGCGAGCGTTAATCGGAATTACTGGGCGTAAAGCGCATGCAGGCGGCTTGTTAAGCCAGATGTGAAAGCCCGGGGCTCAACCTCGGAATAGCATTTGGAACTGGCAGGCTAGAGTCTTGTAGAGGGGGGTAGAATTTCAGGTGTAGCGGTGAAATGCGTAGAGATCTGAAGGAATACCGGTGGCGAAGGCGGCCCCCTGGACAAAGACTGACGCTCAGATGCGAAAGCGTGGGGAGCAAACAGGATTAGATACCCTGGTAGTCCACGCCGTAAACGATGTCTACTTGGAGGTTGGTGTCTTGAACACTGGCTTTCGGAGCTAACGCGTTAAGTAGACCGCCTGGGGAGTACGGTCGCAAGATTAAAACTCAAATGAATTGACGGGGGCCCGCACAAGCGGTGGAGCATGTGGTTTAATTCGATGCAACGCGAAGAACCTTACCTACTCTTGACATCCAGAGAACTTTCCAGAGATGGATTGGTGCCTTCGGGAACTCTGAGACAGGTGCTGCATGGCTGTCGTCAGCTCGTGTTGTGAAATGTTGGGTTAAGTCCCGCAACGAGCGCAACCCCTATCCTTGTTTGCCAGCACGTAATGGTGGGAACTCCAGGGAGACTGCCGGTGATAAACCGGAGGAAGGTGGGGACGACGTCAAGTCATCATGGCCCTTACGAGTAGGGCTACACACGTGCTACAATGGCGTATACAGAGGGCGGCCAACTTGCGAGAGTGAGCGAATCCCAGAAAGTACGTCGTAGTCCGGATTGGAGTCTGCAACTCGACTCCATGAAGTCGGAATCGCTAGTAATCGTGGATCAGAATGCCACGGTGAATACGTTCCCGGGCCTTGTACACACCGCCCGTCACACCATGGGAGTGGGCTGCACCAGAAGTAGATAGCTTAACCTTCGGGGGGGCGTTTACCACGGTGTGGTTCATGACTGGGGTGAAGTCGTAACAAGGTAGCCCTAGGGGAACCTGGGGCTGGATCACCTCCTTAACGATATGACTGCGTTTTATGCAGTGTCCACACAGATTGCTTGGTTAATAGTAAAAGACAACATAGTGTCCCATTCGTCTAGAGGCCTAGGACACCGCCCTTTCACGGCGGTAACAGGGGTTCGACTCCCCTATGGGACGCCACTCTCTAAGGTTTTTTCCTTAAGAATCTTTAGAAAGTGGATGTCGAAAGACAAACACATGCTCTTTAACAATCTGGAAAGCTGACTAGTAAATTGAATTCATTGAATTCAATAACTAATAGTTTTATCTCTCTTTATTAAGAGAAGTAAAACGAGTTCTCAAGCAACACACATTCAAGTGTCTTGTGTAAGAGTCCGGCGAAACACAGTTCATCATACTCAGATGAACAACCTTGGTTGTTGAGCCATACGAAACCTCTTGGGGTTGTATGGTTAAGTGACTAAGCGTACACGGTGGATGCCTGGGCAGTCAGAGGCGATGAAGGACGTGCTAACCTGCGATAAGCCAAGAGAAGATGGTAAGAATCACTATACTCTTGGATTTCCGAATGGGGAAACCCAGCTGCATAAGCAGTTATCAATGCGTGAATACATAGCGTATTGAGGCGAACCGGGGGAACTGAAACATCTAAGTACCCCGAGGAAGAGAAATCAACCGAGATTCCGGCAGTAGCGGCGAGCGAACCCGGATTAGCCCTTAAGCTAGTTTTGCGACAGGTGAATGAGCTGGAAAGCTCAGCGATACAGGGTGATAGCCCCGTAACCGGTAGCGCATTTCGAGTGAAATCGAGTAGGACGGGACACGTGATATCCTGTCTGAACATGGGGGGACCATCCTCCAAGGCTAAATACTCCTGACTGACCGATAGTGAACCAGTACCGTGAGGGAAAGGCGAAAAGAACCCCTGTGAGGGGAGTGAAATAGAACCTGAAACCGTGTACGTACAAGCAGTAGGAGCCCTTCGGGGTGACTGCGTACCTTTTGTATAATGGGTCAGCGACTTAATTTTAGTAGCAAGGTTAACCGTTTAGGGGAGCCGTAGGGAAACCGAGTCTTAACTGGGCGTTCAGTTGCTAGGATTAGACCCGAAACCAGGTGATCTAGCCATGGGCAGGTTGAAGGTGAGGTAACACTTACTGGAGGACCGAACCGACTAATGTTGAAAAATTAGCGGATGACTTGTGGCTAGGGGTGAAAGGCCAATCAAACCTGGAGATAGCTGGTTCTCCCCGAAAGCTATTTAGGTAGCGCCTCGGACGAATACTACTGGGGGTAGAGCACTGTTAAGGCTAGGGGGTCATCCCGACTTACCAACCCTTTGCAAACTCCGAATACCAGTAAGTACTATCCGGGAGACACACGGCGGGTGCTAACGTCCGTCGTGGAGAGGGAAACAACCCAGACCGCCAGCTAAGGTCCCAAAGTTATAGCTAAGTGGGAAACGATGTGGGAAGGCTCAGACAGCCAGGATGTTGGCTTAGAAGCAGCCATCATTTAAAGAAAGCGTAATAGCTCACTGGTCGAGTCGGCCTGCGCGGAAGATTTAACGGGGCTAAGCTATACACCGAAGCTGCGGCAATGCCATTTATGGTATTGGGTAGGGGAGCGTTCTGTAAGCGGTTGAAGGTGCATCGTAAGGTGTGCTGGACGTATCAGAAGTGCGAATGCTGACATGAGTAACGATAAAGGGAGTGAAAAACTCCCTCGCCGGAAGACCAAGGGTTCCTGTCCAACGTTAATCGGGGCAGGGTGAGTCGACCCCTAAGGCGAGGCCGAAAGGCGTAGTCGATGGGAAACGGGTTAATATTCCCGTACTTCTTACTATTGCGATGGGGGGACGGAGAAGGCTAGGTGGGCCTGGCGACGGTTGTCCAGGTTCAAGGGTGTAGGCTGTAATCTTAGGCAAATCCGGGATTACACTAGGCTGAGACCCGATGTCGAGGTGCTACGGCACTGAAGTCATTGATGCCATGCTTCCGGGAAAAGCCTCTAAGCTTCAGATAGTAAGGAATCGTACCCCAAACCGACACAGGTGGTCGGGTAGAGAATACCAAGGCGCTTGAGAGAACTCGGGTGAAGGAACTAGGCAAAATGGTACCGTAACTTCGGGAGAAGGTACGCTGCCGGCGGTGACGAGACTTGCTCTTTAAGCTGCTGGCAGTCGCAGATACCAGGTGGCTGCAACTGTTTATTAAAAACACAGCACTGTGCAAAATCGAAAGATGACGTATACGGTGTGACGCCTGCCCGGTGCCGGAAGGTTAATTGATGGGGTTAGACTTCGGTCGAAGCTCTTGATCGAAGCCCCGGTAAACGGCGGCCGTAACTATAACGGTCCTAAGGTAGCGAAATTCCTTGTCGGGTAAGTTCCGACCTGCACGAATGGCGTAATGATGGCCACGCTGTCTCCACCCGAGACTCAGTGAAATTGAAATCGCAGTGAAGATGCTGCGTACCCGCGGCTAGACGGAAAGACCCCGTGAACCTTTACTACAGCTTGGCACTGAACATTGACCCTACATGTGTAGGATAGGTGGGAGGCTTTGAAACCATGTCGCTAGATATGGTGGAGCCGTCCTTGAAATACCACCCTTGTAGTGTTGATGTTCTAACGTCGCCCCGTTATCCGGGGTGCGGACAGTGCCTGGTGGGTAGTTTGACTGGGGCGGTCTCCTCCCAAAGCGTAACGGAGGAGCACGAAGGTGGGCTAATCACGGTCGGACATCGTGAGGTTAGTGCAATGGCATAAGCCCGCTTGACTGCGAGACTGACAAGTCGAGCAGGTGCGAAAGCAGGTCATAGTGATCCGGTGGTTCTGTATGGAAGGGCCATCGCTCAACGGATAAAAGGTACTCCGGGGATAACAGGCTGATACCGCCCAAGAGTTCATATCGACGGCGGTGTTTGGCACCTCGATGTCGGCTCATCACATCCTGGGGCTGAAGTCGGTCCCAAGGGTATGGCTGTTCGCCATTTAAAGTGGTACGCGAGCTGGGTTTAGAACGTCGTGAGACAGTTCGGTCCCTATCTGCCGTGGGCGTTGGATGATTGAGAGGGGCTGCTCCTAGTACGAGAGGACCGGAGTGGACGAACCTCTGGTGTTCGGGTTGTGTCGCCAGACGCATTGCCCGGTAGCTAAGTTCGGAATCGATAACCGCTGAAAGCATCTAAGCGGGAAGCGAGCCTCAAGATGAGTCATCCCTGAACCTATAAGGTTCCTGAAGGGTTGTTGGAGACTACGACGTAGATAGGCAGGGTGTGTAAGCGTTGTGAGGCGTTGAGCTAACCTGTACTAATTGCCCGTGAGGCTTAACCATACAACACCCAAGGGGTTTTTACGGACTCCACGAACACTTGGATGAGTGTTGAGAACATCAGCTTTCTAAGATTGTAAGAATTTTGCTTGGCGACCATAGCATTATGGACCCACCTGATCCCATGCCGAACTCAGTAGTGAAACGTAATAGCGCCGATGGTAGTGTGGGGCCTCCCCATGTGAGAGTAGGACATCGCCAGGCTTCCAATTTAGATTATCGCAGTGAACGTGCGGTGATTTGAGTGGAGCGGTAGTTCAGTTGGTTAGAATACCGGCCTGTCACGCCGGGGGTCGCGGGTTCGAGTCCCGTCCGCTCCGCCACTTATACTAAGCCCAAGCAGAAATGCTTGGGCTTTTTTACATCTGTCGGTTATGTTCGCCTTGCAGGCGAATGAGTCCCGCTGGAGCGCCAGCCCGGCCGTTCCGCCACTTATACTAAGCCCAAGCAGAAATGCTTGGGCTTTTTTACGTTTAGGCCTTCGGCAAAACGTAAGGCCCTTCGAAGAGCGGGCTTTTACCTACTGGTAATTATAAAAATGCCTCAACCAGCGCTCTGCGATGGCGGTCTCGTCACTTTCGCTCAATGGCTGGATGCCCGATTTGAACTTTTCTGGCTCGCACAGCAGCTGAAGCCCTGCAAGCATATGGGCGGCTTCGAATAGATAGAGCGTTGGATCTCCCATACCTGTTTTGAATGGTGTATTGGCCGACTCGCCACCGGCTAAAAGATAGAGGCGATGGCCTTGCCGGGTTTGGTATTCACGGATCAGCTTATTGCCTCCAACCTCAGTCAGTGCACCATTGGCAATAAGGGTGGGGAGGTTAAGCTCATCATCGGCAGAGGTGACGGTTGCAATAAAGCTGTTATCACTGACGGTATCGAGCAGGTGCTCCGGAATGGCACCATTACCGGTACAGCAATAGATGAGGTTGCACTCTCGAACTAAACGCTCTATCGAGCAAACCTGGACACCATTGCGGGGAAAATGGGTCAACCGTCTAGGATCGAGGTCGGCGACATAAATATTGCCGATTGCTTTGCCTTTGAGGTACTGGATCACCCCGCAGCCGAGGTTTCCTGCCCCTATCACCCCAACTTTTAGGAAACCATCGTTATTGAGCTTGAGGCCAAACTCTTCGCGCAGGATCTGATCGGAATAGTGAACAATGCACTCCGAGGCTTCATAGTCGGCAGGTGCTTTGATACTGAGGTGGGAAACAGTTACCAATGGGTGGTTCATGGTGCGGTTGAGGTATTTGTACAACCCATTGGCGGTGAGCTCGGTGATCCCGATGAGCTGCTCTTGGAAAACACTGCCTAGGTGTTCGATGGAGTGGGAGAAATACCCGCCGTGATCGAGCAAAAGGAGTTTGCTGTTTGCCGTGATGTGTTGGCGAATAAAGGCTTCTGCAAAAAGGGGGTCACGTAATTGCTCTTTGGTGACGGTATCGTTGGCAATAGAACAGCTCGGGAGCTTTTCAATTGTCCTCTTGATGCCACTGTTGCCACTGGCGGTTGCGCCCTTTGGAATAAAAATGAGTTGGTGGGCAAGCTCTGCCAGGACGTTGATATAGGGTAGGGAGCCCTCATAACAGTGCATGACTGAAAAAATAATCAGGTTGGGCGGTGTGCGGTAGCTTTGCGCGATTTGCTTGAGAAAGTCATAGCCCTTGGCTGCATAAAAATCAGAGTAGTATGAATGAGTTAAAATTGGGTGAGGCATTATTATTATTCCATTGAAAATTAATTGCAGCCAAAAAGGTTGAGTAGCGCTGAGAGTAATGGCTCATTCTGTCGGCTTTGCTTGCAGCACAGCCCTAATTGCATCGGTTGTACTTTTTCTTTATCTAGCCGTTTGACCTTATTGCCAACCGGGCTGTTTGCTATTACCACATCTGGGGCTATACCTACGCCACAGCCCAGAGCGACCATACTGACAATCGCTTCGTGGCCACCAACTTGTGCGTAAATCTGGGGCTTTATTTTTCTGCTTTTTAGCCACTTGTCGGCTTTATCCCTTGCTGTACCTGACTCTGGCAAAATAAAGGGCAGGCACGCCCAGTCAGGCGGATCCGCTAAAGGTTTCTGCAGGCTCGCTGGCGGTACGAGAGGTGCGATAACCGACATCGAGACACTATCGAGCTCGGTATAGGTTAGTCTGCCTGGCAATATGTCAGGCTTGGCTGCAATTGCTATATCGGCCTCATCGTTCTGAACTTTATCAATGGCCTGGGCTGGATCACCGGTAAGTAGCTGTATTTCCACTTGGGGATAGAGTTGGCGGAAACGGTTGAGGATATCTGGCAGGTGGCTGTAGCTGGCGGTGACGGAGCAAAAGAGCTTGAGTTTGCCCTGTAGCTTATGATGGTGGTCAGCAAGCTCTGCTTTGGCTTCCTGCCAGCTGGAGACAATTAGCGCAGCGGTTGGCAATAGTGTTTGCCCAGCGGAGGTCAGCTCGACACTTCGGTTATCACGGACGAACAGGGTTTGCCCTAAATCCTCCTCGAGTCGCTGGACGATCCGGCTAAGTGCGGATGGGCTGATATGCATAGCCTGGGCTGTCTGGCTGAAGCTTTTTGACTCGCATAGGTGTAGGAATAGCTGCAAGGTTTTTATGTTCATCTTCCGTGTTGCACTTTTTGCAATGACTTATTGTGAATATATCACTTTGCGCAACTTACTGCGTGATCTACTATCGGATTATTCGACAAGCACTGTCGGCCCAAGGAATAGAATTCACGGAGTTTGCTGTTATGGCTAATTATTTCAACACCCTTAATCTTCGCCAGCAATTAGATCAACTAGGTCGTTGCCGATTCATGGATCGCAACGAGTTCGCCAACGAGGCTGATTACCTTAAAGGTAAAAAAGTCGTTATTGTTGGCTGTGGCGCCCAGGGCCTTAACCAAGGCCTGAACATGCGTGATTCTGGTCTTGATGTGGCTTATGCCCTGCGTCAGGCTGCTATCGACGAGCAGCGCCAGTCTTACAAGAACGCAAAAGAAAACGGTTTTGAAGTAGGCAGCTACGAAACGCTGATCCCGCAAGCAGATTTGGTTGTTAACCTGACGCCGGACAAGCAGCACACCAATGTGGTTGAAACGGTGATGCCGCTGATGAAGCAAGGTGCGTCATTGGGTTACTCCCACGGTTTCAACATCGTTGAAGAAGGCATGCAGATTCGCCCTGATATCACCGTTGTGATGGTAGCTCCGAAATGTCCTGGTACTGAGGTACGTGAAGAATACAAGCGTGGCTTCGGTGTGCCGACGCTGATTGCGGTTCACCCAGAGAATGATCCTCAGGGCGATGGCCTTGAAATCGCAAAAGCCTGGGCTGCTGCGACTGGCGGCCACCGTGCAGGTGTGTTGGAGTCATCTTTCGTTGCAGAAGTGAAATCTGACCTAATGGGCGAGCAGACTATCCTTTGTGGCATGCTGCAGGCTGGCTCGATTGTATGCTACGAGAAAATGATTGCTGATGGTGTGGATGCAGGTTACGCCGGCAAATTTCTTCAGTATGGTTGGGAAACTATCACCGAAGCACTGAAGTTCGGCGGTATCACCCACATGATGGATCGCCTATCTAACCCGGCGAAAGTAAAAGCCTTTGAACTGTCTGAAGAATTGAAAGAGCTGATGCGTCCGCTTTACAACAAGCACATGGATGACATTATCACTGGCCACTTCTCTAGCACCATGATGGCTGACTGGGCCAACGACGATGCCAACCTGCTGGGCTGGCGTGGCGAAACGGCTGAAACCCAATTCGAAAACTACCCTGATTCTAATGTTGAGATCTCTGAGCAAGAGTACTTCGACAACGGTATCCTAATGGTGGCTATGGTACGTGCCGGTGTTGAACTGGCGTTCGAAGCAATGACGGCTTCTGGCATCATCGAAGAGTCGGCTTACTACGAGTCGCTGCACGAGCTACCGCTAATCGCCAATACTATTGCCCGTAAGCGCCTGTACGAGATGAACGTGGTTATCTCTGATACAGCTGAATACGGTAACTACTTGTTCGCGAACGTAGCTACACCGCTACTGCGTGAGAAGTTCATGCCATCGGTTGGTACGGATGTGATTGGTAAGGGCCTAGGCGAGACATCTAACCAGGTGGATAACGCAACCCTGATTGCCGTGAACGACACTATCCGCAACCACCCGGTTGAGTACATCGGTGAAGAGCTGCGTGGCTACATGACAGACATGAAGCGTATCGCTGTGGGTGGCTAAGCCCCCCGAAGATTGAATATTAAAAAGCCCGGATGATTATCCGGGCTCAGACTGATGACAAAGGTCTGGCTTTTAAGCTAGGCCTTTGATCTAATAGAGATATCGAAATATGGATATCTCGACATGTTAAAAGAACCCTCACCCCAACAGTACGAACTCGAAATGGTCACAATGGAACAGCTGGTTCCGAAGCATCATCTCGTACGTAAAATCGACCAAGTTATAGATTTCGAATTTATTAGAGACGAAGTCGCTCACCTATATTGCCAAGACAATGGCCGGCCTCCTGTTGACCCCGTCCGCTTGTTTAAAATCATCCTGCTGGGCTACATCTTTGGCATCAAGAGCGAGCGTCAGCTAGTCAAAGAAATCGAGGTCAATGTGGCCTATCGGTGGTTCCTTCGCATGTCACTGACAGAGAAAGTTATCCATGCCTCGACGCTCAGCCAAAACCGCATCCGCCGCTTCAACGGGACGGATATTTTTGAACGCATCTTTACCAATATCGTACTCCAGGCCATGGATAAAGGGCTCGTCGCCGGGAATGAATTATTCACCGACAGCACCCACCTCAAAGCCAATGCTAACAAGAAGAAATTTACCAATGAACAGCAAGCTGTCCGCACCAGTGCCTACCTTGAGATGCTCAACGAAGATGTGGCCAAGGAGCGGGAAGCCGAAGGGAAAAAACCTTTAGCTGAGCGAAAATCAGAGCCTAAGCTCAAAAATACCAAAGTGAGCACGACTGATTCTGAAAGCGGCTTTATGACGCGGGATAACAAGCCGCAAGGGTTCTTTTACCTTGACCACCGCACCGTCGATGGCATGCATGGGATTATCGTCGATACCTATGCGACCGCAGGTAACGTCAATGACTCCCAGCCTTATATCAATCGGCTAGACTACACGCTCAACCAGTTCAACCTGAATCCTATAGCCGTAGGCCTTGATGCTGGATACTTCACGGCTCCTGTTGCTGAGAGCCTTGAACGAAGAGAAATCCTTGGCCTCTTTGGTTACCGTAGGCCGCCTCGCACCCAGAATGCTATCAAGAAGAAGCACTTTATCTATAACAAAGAAACAGACACTTACCTGTGCCCAAATGGCCAGGAACTTATCTATAAAACCACGTCAAGAGAAGGCTACAGAGAATACCACTCGGCCCCCAAGGAGTGTGAGCTCTGCTCGATGAGAAATGACTGCACCCAAAGCAAAACAATGAAGAAGGTGATAACCCGGCATATCTACGCGGAGGCTGTGGAACGAGCAAACAAAATACGGCTGACACCTTATGGTAAAAGGACCTATCGGCGAAGGGGAGAAACGGTAGAAAGAAGCTTCGCAGATGCGAAACAGCATCATGGTCACCGATATGCACGGTTCCGGGGGTTGAACAAGGTGCAGATGCAATGTTGGTTGGCCGCTGCTGCTCAAAATATCAAGAAGATGGCCTTGGTGCTGGGCTGCTTACAGAAAATAGGCCTTATAAACGCTCTAATTAGGTTAATACGAGTCAATATCAGGCGAGAAGAGCAAAGGAGCCTCCAACCGAGCTGGTAGGTAAAAAATCGCGATCGCGGCCTACGGCCGCTCTCTAAAAAGAACCCCACTTAAAAAGTGGGGTTCGTCAGCAATCTGAGCCCGGATGATTATCCGGGCTTTTTTTATTGGTTACCAAAGCGCTTATTCTTGCTCAGTATCAGCCTTTGGTGCCATGCGGCCTTCCAGCTCTTCAAGCTTCTGCTCAAGGGCTGATAGCTTTTGGCGGGTACGTAGCAGTACCTGGGTCTGTACATCAAATTCTTCGCGGCTAACCACGTCCAATTTACCAAGCTGTGCTTGGATCACTTGGCGAACTTTCTGTTCTACATCATTACCCAGCTCTTTGACTGGCTGAGGCATCGCGTCCTGGATCTGCTTGGCCACTTGCTCAAGTTTCTTTGGATCAAACATAGCTTAGTTAACTCCGTAACGGCATTTCATCTGTTGTCGTTATTTTATTCAAATATAACAGGATTGTCGTTGCTGTTGGTACAAAATAAAAGAGGCCGTTAAAACGGCCTCTTGGTTCGCAGTCTATTCGCTTAGCAATCGTGCGCTTTTTTCAGGGCATTGCGTGCTTCATCGGCACGCTCAAGCTTTTCCAGGTCTTTGTCCTCGACGAAGACTGGTAGCGGTTTGTGGATGCTAGCCAGGTAGGTGTAAATCACCGGCAATACAAACAGGGTGAATACCGTACCAATCGCCAGACCGGCAACGATAACAATACCGATACTGAAGCGCTGAGCCGCACCTGCGCCTGTGGCGTAAAGTAGCGGGATCAAACCGGCAATCATTGCCGCAGTGGTCATCAGGATTGGACGCAGACGAATTTTCGCCGCTTCCATGACGGCTGCCATACGATCTTTCTTATGGTGCAACTGCTCTTCTTTGGCCACTTCACAAATCAAGATACCGTGCTTGGTGATAAGGCCAATCAGGGTGATCAAGCCAACCTGCGAGTAGATGTTCATCGAGGCAGCGCCCCACGCCAGGGCGATCAGGGCTCCACAGATAGCCAGTGGAACCGAGACCATGATAACCAGCGGATCGCGCAGCGATTCGAACTGGATTGCCAGAACCAGGAAGATGATCGCCAGTGCCAGGGCAAAGGTGGTGTACAGTGCGTTACCTTCGGTTACGAACTGACGGGCCTCACCCATGAAGTCATGCTGGTAACCGGCCGGTAGCGTGCTAGCCGCTTCGGTCTGGAACCAGTTGATCGCATCACCCATAGCGACGCCAGGTGCTGGAACCGCACCGACGGTTGCCGAGTTCAACTGGTTGAAGTGAGGCAGCGAGCGTGGCTCGGAGATCACATCAATCGTCACTAGGCTACCCAGTGGGATGGCATTGCTGTCAGCCGCGCGGACATAGTAACCCTTGAGTGATTCCGGGTTGAGGCGGTATTTACGCTCAACTTGCGGGATCACCTCGTAAGAGCGGCCATTGAGGTCGATACGGTTAACATAACCGTCGGCCATCATGGTACTCAGGGTGATACCGATATCCTGCATGGTCACGCCATAGGCACCTGCCTTGTCCTTGTCGATCTTGATCTTCATCGTTGCCGAGTCGTAGTTCAGATCGAGATCCGAATAGACAAACATTGGGTTGGTTTTTACCTTACCCAAAATATCGCTACTGATCT
Organism: Photobacterium sp. ABD4_091; assembly: GCF_056160145.1. Classification (NCBI taxonomy): domain Bacteria; kingdom Pseudomonadati; phylum Pseudomonadota; class Gammaproteobacteria; order Vibrionales; family Vibrionaceae; genus Photobacterium; species Photobacterium sp. ABD4_091. The sequence goes on from NZ_JBSWWQ010000001.1 coordinate 1,677,061, forward strand.
GGAACAGGCTCTCGAAGCTGTTCGGCGTAGTGATCACGAACTGGATCGGCAGGCCTGAGCCCGCACCTGGTAGTTCAGGCATCTGGAATGCCGTTACTGCCATTTCCGGTACATCCTTCACCAAGTCAGTGACGCGCTTAACCACGTCAGCCTGGCTCGCTTCACGCTCGCTCCATGGCACCATGGAGGCGATACCGAAAGCCTGGTTGGAGTTAGGAACGCCAGAGAAAACCTGGGCAAAGGCCACTTCAGGCTGGTCAACCAGAATGCGGTTAACTTCACCCATGGTGTTCTCGATGTAATCAAGGTTGGCGTTAGACGGCGCCGTACCCATCATCACCAATACGCCTTTATCTTCCGATGGTGCCAGTTCACTCGGGATGAACTTGAACAGCACCGGAAGGGTACCGAATACGATCAGGGCGAATACAATCACCACCGGGCGCATTTTCATGATCCCGCCCAGCATTTTCTCGTAGCGGTTGGTCATGCGATCGAGGAAATGGTGGACTGTAGTTTCGAACTTGCTTGGCTTCTCGTTGGCCTTAAGCATCTTCGAACACATCATCGGCGATAGCGTCAGGGCGATGATCCCCGATACGAATACCGCACCAGCCAGGGTCAGGGCGAATTCCTTGAACAGCGAGCCTGTTATCCCGCCCATCATGGCGATAGGGGCGTATACCGCACCTAGGGTCAGAGTCATGGCGATAACCGGTACGGCGATTTCGCGGGTACCGATAATTGCCGCGCGGAACGGCGATTCCCCTTCCTTGATATGACGGTCGACGTTTTCCAGTACCACGATGGCGTCATCGACCACTAGGCCGATAGCCAGCACCATTGCCAGCAGGGTCATCAGGTTCCATGAGAAGCCGAAAGCCTGCATCACCATGGCTACACCAATCAGTGATAGCGGGATAGTGACAATCGGGATGATAACCGCACGCAGTGAGCCCAGGAACAGGGTGATCACCACCAGTACAATCAATGCCGCTTCGGCAATGGTCTTGATAACCTCATTGATTGACTCGTTAATCGCAATGGTCGAGTCGTACATGATGTTCATCGAGATGTTGCTTGGCATGTTGCGTTGCAGCTCTGGCAATAGCTCGTAGACATCGGCAGCAATGTTGATCGGGTTGGCGCTTGGTGCCGCATTGATGGCGGCGACGACAGCCTCTTCACCGTTGGCAGAAGCACGGTAGACATCGTGGCTCTTCTCCAGGGTGACTTTGGCGATATCACCAAGGCGGATCACTTGGCCTTCCTGGGTAGAAACAACCAGTTTTTCCAGCTCGTCAGTGTTGGTTACCTGGGTATCGGCTGTCCCGTTGTACAGCACGAACTCGCCGGTAGCCTGACCGGTTGCCGACTGGTAGTTGTTGGCATTCAGTACGTTCATCACGTCTGAGGCTGTCAGGCTGTAGGCAGCCATTTTGGCCGGATCCAACCAAACACGCAGGGCGTATTTCATACCACCGTAGAGGTCAACCTTGGATACACCGTTAACGGTGAATAGCTGCGGATTGATCACACGCTCAAGGTAGTCGGTGATCTGGCTTGATACCAATTCATCACTGGTAAAACCGATATACATCACCGCCGTGGTCGAGCCGGTCGACATGGTTACGGTCGGGTCCTCGGCTTCCTTAGGCAGCTGTGAACGGACCGAGTTGGTCTTGGCCAGGATATCGGCCAGTGCCGCATTCGGGTCGGTGTTCAGCTTCATGGTGACCGTGATGGTTGATGAACCCAGCACCGAGGACGAGGTCATGAAGTCGATATTGTCAGCCTGTGCGATGGCCTGCTCCAGCGGCTGGGTAATAAAGCCCTGGATCAGATCGGCACTGGCGCCGTAGTAGCTGGTGGTTACCGTTACTACGGTATTGGTCATGTCAGGGTATTCCCGGACCTGCATTTTGAAGATTGCCTGCAGGCCAAGGAGGGCGATCAAAAAGCTGATCGATACCGCTAACACAGGACGTTTAATAAAAACATCTGTAAAGCGCATGTCTCCTCCGGATCACAGCATTGGGGTTTCTGCTGGGGCTTCCAGCGAGTTGCTTTCAACCACACGGACTTTGGCGTGGTTACTCAGACGTACCTGGCCTGAAGTGACCACGGTATCACCCGCTTTCACGCCGTTAAGGATGTGGACGCTGTTACCTTTGCGCTCACCGACTTTGACCACGGATTGCTTAACGCGCAGTACACCGTCCTCGTCTTCGCTTGCTAGGTAGACGTTATCGCCATACAGGGTGTAGGTGATCGCTGTCTGCGGCAGGATGATCTGATCTTCCAGTGTTGGCAGGATGATGTGGGCACGGGCGAACATACCGCTGCGAAGTTGGCCTTCGTTATTCGGGATGTCGGCTTGGATCTGAACCAGACCACTCTGGTAGTTGACCGCCGGCTCGATAGCACTGATTTCACCGCTAAATGGCGTTTCCGGGTAAGCATCAACAAAGATTTCTACTTGCTGACCCAAATGGATCTCAGAGATATCGGTCTGCGGCACGGTAAAGCGCAGTTTCATTAGCGAGGTATCTTCAAGACGGACGACGTCCTTGCCTGGCTGAATGTATTCACCCAGGAAGACATTGCGAAGACCAACTACGCCGTCAAACGGAGCCTTGATGGTGCGGCGCTCGATTGTCGCTTTCAGGCTTTCTATATCGGCAACCAATGAGAAATAAGAGGCTTCAGCATCATCAAAGGCTTCTTTGGAGATAGACCCTTTTTTGAATAGGCCGCGGTAGCGCTCATACTTGGCTTTGGCTGCAGGAAGGCGCGCCTGGGAGCTCTTCAGGTTGGCCACTTCCACGTCTGAGTCCAGCGCCAGCAATTGCTGCTCGGCTTTCACTGTGGCGCCAGATTCAAAGTCGATGCTTTGGATCACCCCCGATACTTCGGTGGTAATGGTGACACCCTGATTAGGCTCGATAAAGCCGATAGCTTCGATGGCCGGTACCCAATTGCTTGGAGCCGCCGTTGTTACCGTCACTGGAAAATCTGGCTCGGGCATATTGGCCATATACTCGGCGATTTTTTGTTGTTTGAAGAGATTGAAACCAATCACGCTGCCGAAAAGCAGAATCGCGACCAGTAGCATCACTATCCATTTTTTCATTGTTGGGAGTGCTCCGAAGTTAGCTAATGTAATGTTAATGCTGAATAATGGCGTCCCATGAGGCTTGGATTGCTGCTTCTAGGGCTTCGTCACTGACCTGGTAAACGCCGTTTATATGTTTGCGGGCCAAGCAAGCGCTTGGCTCAAGGCTTAGTGCGCTCAAGATCTCGTTATCGAGGTTTTTGAACAGGCCAGAAGCCTTGCCCTCCTCGAATAACGTATTCACCTTGGCGAACATTTTCTTTTCTAATAGTTTTTGTTCATGGCTTTCGCGCCGTGGCAGGTTTTCAAACTGGCCTCGGTTGATCAGTGGGGCATCTTCTTGGGTTGCCATGTTCCAGATGTTTAACCACATAGTGCGAAACCTATGCTGCAACGGCATGTCATCTGACACGTTTTGGCTGATTTTGTTCGCGACGTAGGCCAAAATGTGATCATGGAGCTGGTGCAACAGATCTTCTTTGTCCTCGAAGTAGCGATAAATCGTCCCTGCGGCTACCCCTGCCTCCTTGGCCACCATTTGCATCGAAATCCCGTGAAAGCCATGTTCCGCCAGCAACTTTTCTGTTGCTTGGAGGATGCGTTTTTTCTTGTCACTCATAAGAAAGGCAGTTGTAAAAAATAATGATGAATGAATGTTCATTCATCATTCTATGGTGCCTGATTATATGTGCAAGCAATTTTTTATATCGTCGGGATAAGCAGGCTTGATAAGTCGCCGAATAGACAATAGCGGTGAACCCGCTACAATGCGCCTGCTGACCCGAAGATCAACACAGGATAAGTCAATGAAACTGAACCCAAGGCAAAACGAAGCGGTAAAATACGTCGCCGGACCGTGCTTGGTCCTTGCCGGCGCAGGCTCGGGCAAAACCCGGGTGATCACCAATAAAATTGCCTACCTGGTTCAGCAGTGTGACTACAAAGCCCGTAACATCGCGGCCCTGACCTTTACCAACAAGGCGGCGCGGGAGATGAAAGAGCGGGTTGGCCAGACGCTGGGCAAGCAAGAGGCCAAGGGCTTGATGGTCTCGACCTTCCATACCCTGGGGCTTAATATCATCCGCCGCGAGTACAAGGCGCTGGGGCTCAAGGCGAGCTTCTCCCTGTTCGATGACCAAGATCAGATGGCCCTGCTCAAGGAGCTCACTGAGAAGCAGATCGATGGCGATAAGGATTTGCTCAAGCAGCTATTGTCGACCATTTCCAATTGGAAAAATGACATGCTGTCGCCGGCAGAGGCCAAGGCGCGTGCCTCGGGCGAGCGCGATCAGATGTTTGCTTATTGCTATGAGATGTACCAACGCCAGATGAAGGCGTATAACGCCCTCGACTTTGATGATCTGATTTTGATGCCGGTGCTGCTGCTGCGGGACAACCAGGAAGTGCGCCAGCGTTGGCAGAACAAGATCCGCTACCTGCTGGTGGATGAATACCAGGATACCAACACCAGCCAGTATATTTTCGTGAAATTGCTGGTGGGTGAGCGCGCCCGCTTTACCGTGGTTGGCGATGATGACCAGTCCATCTATTCTTGGCGCGGGGCCCAGCCAGAAAACTTGGTACAGCTCAACAAAGATTTCCCTACTTTGAGAGTGATCAAGCTGGAGCAGAACTACCGTTCAACCAGTCGTATTCTGCGTACCGCAAACATTTTGATTGCCAACAACCCGCACGTGTTCGAGAAGACCTTGTTCTCTGAGATCCCCGACGGCGAGATGCTCAAGGTGATCACGGCCAAGAACGAGGAGCATGAGGCGGAGAAAGTGGTGGGGGAATTGATTGCCCACCGCTTCCTAAATAATACCCAGTACAAGGATTACTCTATCCTCTACCGTGGTAACCACCAGTCACGGCTGTTCGAAAAAGCGCTGATGCAAAACCGGATTCCCTACAAGATTTCCGGCGGTACCTCCTTTTTCTCGCGTGCCGAAATCAAGGACATCATGGCTTACCTCCGCCTGCTGACCAACTTGGATGATGACAATGCGTTTTTGCGTATCGTCAACACCCCACGCCGTGAGATTGGCCCGGTGACGCTGGAGAAGCTTGGTACCTATGCCAACATGCGCGGCAAGAGCTTGTTTGCCGCCAGCTTTGAGCTGGGGCTCGAGCAGCACCTGTCCGGCCGTGGTCTGGAGTCCCTGCAGCGCTTTACCCGCTGGGTGGTCGAGCTTTCTGATAATGCCGAGCGCGGCGATACCGTGGCAGCGGTACGACAGCTAGTGCGCGATATCAACTACGAAGACTGGCTGTACGAAACCTCTGCCAGCCCGAAAGCGGCCGAAATGCGGATGAAGAACGTTTCGGATCTGTATAGCTGGATAACGGCCGACCTCGAAGGGGATAACTACGACCAGGAAGAGAAGACGCTTAAAGAAGTGGTTCAGCGCCTGACCCTGCGCGATATGATGGAGCGGGGCGAGGACGATGACGATGCCGATCAGGTCCAGTTGATGACGCTGCATGCTTCCAAAGGCTTGGAGTTCCCTTATGTTTACCTGGTGGGTACCGAAGAAGGCATTCTGCCTCACCAGACGAGCGTCGATGAGGATAATGTTGAGGAAGAGCGCCGCCTGGCTTACGTGGGTATTACACGCGCCCAGAAGGAGCTGACCTTTACCTTGTGTAAGGAGCGCAGGCAGTTTGGTGAGCTGATAAAGCCTGAACCGAGCCGATTCCTGTTTGAACTGCCGCAGGATGATCTTGAGTGGGAAGCAGACAAGAAGCCGATGACTCAGGAGCAGCGGATGCAAAAGGGCCAGGCCCATATCGCCAATATCCGGGCGATGTTCAAAAAATAAAGCTGTTATTACTGGTTAGAGATAATAAAAAAGCGAGGGCCGCAAGGCACTCGCTTTTTTCGTTGTAGGGAAAAGGATTGATTTATAGGCCTTCAATCATGTGGTCGATGGCGGCAATGATTTCGTCATCGCTACAGTCCATACATGAACCTTTTGCCGGCATGGCATTGAAACCATTGATGGCATGGTCGGCCAGCACATCGTTGCCCTTGGCAAGGCGAGGGCTCCAGTCTGTTGCATCACCAATTTTAGGTGCTCCCATAACTCCCGTTCCATGACAGGCTGCACAGAAGGTACCGTAGACCGCATCACCGCTACGTGGGCCGGCAGCAACTGCTGGGCCTGCCGGGGCATCGCCCTCAAGGTAAACGGAGCCTACCGGTTTGATACGTTCTGCGATAGCTTCATCTGACATATCGGCTGCTACCGCAGTACCGGCCAATGCCAGGGCGGCAACGGCCGCTACCATAAGTTGTCGAAGAGAAAATTCCATTGAGCTCACCTTACACTTCCAGATCATTATGTGCGATTGCCACAGTCTTATTCGTGCTTGTTGTTAGTCAAACTGTTGAGACAAGGCAGTGATTATTTACAAAATGTTTAATATGTAAAAACAACGTGATTATATCCCCTATTTTCCTTGCGATAAACTAGGGGGCTGCTTTTGTATGATACGAATCAACAGTTATTTGGCTATATTTGCAGCGAACGAGAAAAAAACTAAAAAAAACACTTTACGACTGCGGTCGTGATCCGTAATATTCACCTCCGCCGATAGGGCATGCGCCCGTAGCTCAGCTGGATAGAGCGTTGGCCTCCGGAGCCAAAGGTCGAAGGTTCGAATCCTTTCGGGCGCGCCATTCCGGACAGGATCGTATCGGCAAAGTAACAAAGAAACATTGGTGGCTATAGCTCAGTTGGTAGAGTCCCGGATTGTGATTCCGGTTGTCGCGGGTTCGAATCCCGTTAGCCACCCCATATTTTAGGGTATTGATTATAATATCAGTATCTAGGGGTGAAAACCTCAACAGAATTAAGTCAGTGAATTGCCTAGTTTGATAGTGCATCACGGCTCTTGGGAATAGCGGACCAGAGGGTAACCCTCTTGGAGTGAAACCAAGAAAAAGAATTAAGTCGGTGAATAGCGCAGTTTGGTAGCGCATCTGGTTTGGGACCAGAGGGTCGGGGGTTCGAATCCCTCTTCACCGACCACTTACAGCGGTGGCTATAGCTCAGTTGGTAGAGTCCCGGATTGTGATTCCGGTTGTCGCGGGTTCGAATCCCGTTAGCCACCCCATTATTTCAGGTATCTTGATACCTTGGCAGCAGCCTAAAACATTGTCGGTGAATAGCGCAGTTTGGTAGCGCATCTGGTTTGGGACCAGAGGGTCGGGGGTTCGAATCCCTCTTCACCGACCACTATTGAGAGCCTCGTCAGAAATGACGGGGCTTTTTTCATTTCTTCCGCCCATTATCTATTAACTCTTCCCATGAACCTGCAGAAGTCGGATTGCTGTTATCAGACACGATCTCCCATCAAAACGAATAGTGTGATCTACTGTCAATAATCTTTTGTTACAGCTTACCCATCTGCTTTGTGATAGTAATGCGGGATTTCACGCCGATACAGTTTAATAACACGGTGTTTGTTTCTTTATTGTTAACTTGGGTTTTGTGTTGTTTGATTATTTATGCAGCATGGGAAAGTGTTAGCTATATCATATAACGGGATTTGTAGTGTCTTACACTACTAGTTATCTGTATTGCACGTGGTGGTCTTACCTGCATTTGCTCCTGACATCCTACTTTTCTTTCTTTTGGTTTGATTAATTATTCTCTTTTTATTCGTTTTGCTGGTTTTTACGAATGTCTTGTTGATTTTTTGTGAAACTTTTGACAGATTATGTCCTGAACATATATTCAGCGAATTATGCTGAAAGAAGGGATTCAATTTTTCAGACAGGGCAGAACGCTGCCAAGCAGTTGGGGTCTGGTAATGGCTTTATTGGAAGTGAAAAACCTGCGTATCGAATACCCATCGCGACATGGGGTTCATGCTGCAGTGAAATCGCTCTCGTTCTCTATTGAGCGAGGGGAGATTGTCGGCGTCGTCGGTGAGTCCGGTGCCGGTAAGTCAACCGTGGGGAATGCGGTCATTGATTTGCTTAGCCCGCCGGGGCGGGTGGCGAAAGGTGATGTCTACCTTGATGGTGAACTGATTTCGGGTTTGACGGCTGAGCAGATGCGCTCGGTGCGTGGGTCGAAAATCGGTTTTATCTTTCAGGATCCGATGACCTCACTCAACCCATTGTTTACGGTTGAGCAGCAGCTGACCGAAACCATTGTGACCAACTTGAAGGTAAGCCAGGAAGAAGCCGTTAAACGTGCGATCAGCCTGATGGAGCAAGTTGGGATCCCGCAGCCTGAGCTGCGCATCAAACAGTATCCGCATCAGTTTTCCGGCGGCATGCGTCAGCGGGTCGTGATTGCGATTGCTCTGGCTGGTGAGCCGGATTTGATTATTGCCGATGAGCCAACGACGGCGTTGGATGTCTCGATCCAGGATCAGATCCTCAACCTTATCCGTGAGCTTTGCCAGAAGAAAAACGTTGGCTGTATGTTGGTGACTCATGATATGGGGGTCGTTTCCAATGTTACCGACCGGGTTGCGGTCATGTACCGTGGCGACCTAGTTGAAATGGGCGAGACTGAGCAAGTGCTGTGCCGCCCTAACCACCCATACACCCAGAGCCTGATCTCAGCGGTGCCGCGCTCTGATATTAAGCTCAAGCGCTTCCCGCTGGTGAGCTATATCGAAGAAGCCCAGGAGATGAGCCAGCTGGACGTGAAGAACCACTGGCTGGGGCAGAGCGAAGATCAGCGCAGCTATACCGGTGCACTGCTGCAGGTCGAGAACGTCAACCTGCGCTTTGTTACCAAGGACTCTTTCTTCGAGAGCCGCCGTGAATACGTCCAGGCCAACAATGATGTCAGCTTTGAGATCTTCGAGGGTGAAACCTTTGGCCTGGTCGGTGAGTCAGGCTCCGGCAAGTCGACCATTGCCCGGGCAATCACTGGCTTGTACCCGCCTAATTCTGGCAAAATCACCTTTGAAGGTGTCGATCTGACAGCCCTCAAGAATGAAGCTGAGCGCCGCCCGCTGCGACGCCAGATGCAGATGGTATTCCAGAACCCGTATACCTCGATGAACCCGCGGATGAAGATCGCCGATATCATTGCCGAGCCAATCCGCTTCCATAAACTGACCGACAACGAAAGCCAGACTCGCCAGATCGTCAATGATCTGCTTGATCACGTTGGTTTGGGCAGCGCCTCCGGCGTGAAGTACCCGCATGAGTTTTCCGGTGGCCAGCGCCAGCGGATCTCGATTGCCCGGGCATTGGCCACCCGTCCCCGCCTCTTGATTTGTGATGAACCGACATCGGCATTGGATGTCTCGGTTCAGGCGCAAATTCTCAACCTGCTCAAAGACCTGCAGGACGAGCTGAACCTGACCATGCTGTTCATCAGCCACGATTTGCCGGTGATCCGCCAGATGTGTGACCGCATCGGGGTGATGCAGAAAGGTACGTTGTTGGAGGTCGCACCGACCGAGCAACTGTTTACCAACCCACAGCATGAATACAGCCGCCAGTTGATATCGCTGATGCCCGAATTCAAAGGCATGAGCCAGGAAGGACTCAAGTTAGCTTAATCCAAATTTACCGCTGCACCGAACTGTGCAGCGGGAATCGGACACAACAAAAGCAAACACAATAGCAAGGGAGTTACCTCCCCGCATAAAGGAGCTATGCAATGAAAACCATCAAGACCAAATTGGCCGTTGCCCTAATGGCTGCCGGCCTGAGCTTTAGTGCCGCTGCTGCCCAAATCAAAGTTGCCTACGATGCTGACCCGGTATCACTTGACCCGCATGAGCAACTATCTGGCGGTACGATGCAGCTATCCCACATGGTTTTTGACCCACTTATCCGCTTTACCCAGGATATGGAGTTCGAGCCTCGCCTTGCAGAAAGCTGGGAGCGTGTTGATAACGAAACAATGCGTTTCAACCTGCGCAAAGGGGTGAAGTTCCATTCCGGCAATGAGCTAACGGCCGATGATGTGGTATGGACGTTTGCCCGCCTGAAAGAATCCCCTGACTTCAAAGGTATCTTTGAGCCACTGCTGTCATTGACCAAGGTTGATGACTACACGGTTGAGATCAAAACTGACGGTACTTACCCGCTAGTAGAAAACGTAGCGACTTACATCTTCCCAATGGATAGCAAGTTCTACACCGGTAAAACGGCAGATGGCAAAGACAAGGCTGAGCTGGTGAAGCACGGTAACTCCTTTGCTTCTGGCAACATTTCAGGTACTGGTCCATTTATCGTTACATCCCGCGAGCAGGGTGTAAAAGTTGAGTTCGAACGCTTTGCCGACTATTGGGACAAAGGCTCGAAGGGTAACGTCGACAAGCTGACCTTGGTTCCAATCAAAGAAGATGCGACCCGTGTCGCTGCGTTGCTGTCTGGTGGCGTCGATATGATTGCGCCGGTTGGCCCAAATGACTACAACCGTATCGAGCGTGCCAAGGATGTTGACCTGATCACCATGCCGGGTACCCGTATCATCACTTTCCAGATGAACCAGAACTCTAATGAAGCCCTGAAAGATGTCCGTGTTCGTCAGGCGATTGTCTATGCCATTAACAACGAGGGCATTGCCAAGCGTGTCATGAAAGGCGCTGCAACCGCTGCAGGCCAGCAGAGCCCTGTGGGCTACGCGGGCTACGAAGAAAGCCTAGCACCGCGTTTTGACGTTGAAAAAGCCAAGCAGCTGATGAAAGAAGCAGGTTACGAAGACGGCTTTACCCTGACGATGATGTCGCCAAACAACCGCTATGTGAATGATGACAAGATTTCACAGGCTGCGGCAGCCATGCTGGCGAAAATTGGCATCAAGGTTGACCTGAAAACCCTGCCAAAAGCCCAGTACTGGCCTGAGTTCGATGTCTGTGCGGCAGACATGATGATGATTGGTTGGCACCCGGATACAGAAGATTCAGCGAACTTCACTGAGTTCCTGACCATGACCCGTGATGAAGGCACAGGTAAAGGCCAGTACAACTGTGGCCATTACTCAAACAAAGAAGTGGATCAGCTGATTATTGATGCCAATAAAGAAACTGATCTAGAGAAGCGCAGTGCGATGCTCAAGAAGGTGGAAGAGCTGCTGTACAACGATGCTGCGTTCGTGCCGCTGCACTGGCAGGACCCATCATGGGCTGCGAAAACTAACCTGAAGATTGGCTCGATCGTTAACGGTATGAACTTCCCGTACTTCGGTGATCTGGTAGTTGAAGAGTAATGGTAATACTGCCGCCGGGTAACCGGCGGCTTGCCAGCACCGGCAATGGCCGGTGCTGTTTTTAAGGATGAATAAAGGGGCAGGGAATGTTTACGTTTCTGGTCAAGCGCCTGTTTCAGGCACTGATAGTGATGTTTGTGATCAGTCTGGTGGCGTTTGCCATTCAGGATAACCTTGGCGACCCGCTGCGTGAGCTGGTGGGGCAGTCGGTATCAGAAGCTGAACGTCAACAACTTCGTGACGAGCTGGGTCTTAACGACCCGTTTATTGTCAAATACAGCCGGTTTGTCGGCGACGCGCTGCAAGGCGACTTGGGTACATCCTATTTCTTCAAGCGCCCGGCGGCAGAGGTGATCCTCGATAAACTCGTGCCTACCCTGGAGCTGGTGTTCGGGGCAACCCTGATTATTATCGTGGTGTCGATCCCGCTTGGGGTCTATTCGGCAATCCACCCCCATAGTTTTTTCACCAAAGTGGTGATGGCCTTCAGTAGTATCGGCATTTCCATTCCGGTCTTTTTGACTGCGATTATGCTGATGTATGTGTTTTCGATAGAGCTCGGCTGGCTGCCGTCCTACGGGCGCGGCGAAACGGCCAACCTGCTGGGTTGGGAGTCGGGCTATTTTACCCTTGATGGGCTGCGCCATTTGGTGCTGCCGTGTATTGCATTGGCGTCAATCATGCTGCCGCTGTTTATCCGCCTGGTGCGCTCCGAGATGCTGGAGGTGCTGAGCTCGGAATACATCAAGTTTGCCAAGGCCAAGGGCCTGGCGATGAACAAAATTTATTACCAGCATGCGTTGAAGAATACCATGCTGCCGGTACTGACGGTCGGCGGTGTCCAGATCGGTACCATGGTCGCCTATACCATTTTGACCGAAACGGTATTCCAGTGGCCGGGCATGGGCTTCCTGTTCCTGGAGGCGATCAACCGGGTCGACACCCCGCTGATCACTGCCTACGTTATTTTTGTCGGCCTGATCTTCGTGGTTACCAACACCATTGTTGACCTGATGTATGGCCTGGTAAACCCAACTGTAAACCTGACTGGCAAGGGAGAGTAAGTCATGAGTAGTACCACAGCCGCTGCCCCAAGCCGTTGGGAGCGTTTCAAGCAGTCAGATTTCCTCTATTACTTCCGCCGTGACAAAGTGGCGATGGTCAGCTTTGCCGTCTTCATGGTGTTTGCCGTCTCGGCACTGCTGGCCCCGGTAGTTGCCCCGACTAACCCCTATGATCTGTCGACCATTGATATTATGGACTCAGAGCTGCCGCCTTCCTGGATGGAGGAGGGTGACAGCCGCTTCCTGCTGGGCACCGATAACCAGGGTAGGGATATATTCTCGACTATCCTGTATGGCTCGCGCCTGTCGCTGACCATTGGCCTGCTGGCGGTGGGCCTGCAGCTGGTGCTGGGTGTGGTGATTGGCCTGAGTGCCGGTTATTTTGGCGGCCGGGTTGATAGCTTCCTGATGCGATTTGCCGATGTCCAGCTGTCTTTCTCGACCATGATGGTGGCGATTATCGTCTCGGCGATTTTCCGTACCGCGCTTGGCTCGGAGCTGTTTGCCCAGTATGCGGTGGTGATGCTGGTGGTCATTATTGGTATTGCCGAGTGGCCGCAGTATGCGCGTACCGTGCGGGCTTCGGTGCTGGCCGAGAAGAAAAAGGAATATGTCGAAGCGGCCAAGGTGATGGGCTTCAAGGCGCCACGGATCATGTTCCGCCATATCCTGCCGAACTGCCTGTCGCCTATCTTGGTGATTTCAACCGTACAGGTGGCCAATGCCATTATGTCCGAGGCAGCGCTGTCTTTCCTTGGCCTTGGCCTGCCGGTTGACCAGCCGTCACTGGGCTCGCTGATCAGCATCGGTTTTAACTATATCTTCTCTGGTTCATGGTGGATCACCGCCTTCCCGGGGCTGGTATTGGTGACCTTGGTATTGGTTATCAATCTGTTGGGTGACTGGTTGCGTGATGTATTCAACCCGAAAATTTACAAAGGGTGATAGCAATACGTAGCGATATTCATTAAGTTGTTTCCATTGCTAACAAAAAGAGTGGAAACAACGATGATTGATATCGGGGTCAACCTGACCAACAGCCGGTTCGACAAAGACCGCGACGAGGTCGTGGCACGCGCTAAAGCAGCGGGTGTCCACGGCCTTATTCTTACCGGTACCAGTATCGAGGAAAGCCGGCAGGCTTTGGCGATGGCCCGCCAGTGGCCGGGGTATACTTATAGTACCGCAGGGGTCCATCCCCATGACGCCAAAAGCGTTCAGGATTTATCTTTGCCTGAAATCCGTGAGCTGGCCGCTCGGCCAGAAGTCGTGGCGATTGGTGAATGTGGCCTAGACTTCAACCGTGATTTCTCCCCCCGCCCGCAGCAAGAAGCGGTTTTCGAGGCCCAGCTGGCGATGGCAGCTGAGCTCAATATGCCGGTGTTCATGCACTGCCGTGATGCCCATGAACGCTTTATGGCGATCCTAAAACCGTGGCGGGACAAGCTGCCTGCCGCAGTCCTTCACTGCTTCACTGGCACCCGCGAGGAGTTGCACGACTGCCTGGCGCTGGATCTCCACATCGGTATCACCGGCTGGGTCTGCGACGAGCGCCGCGGCACCGAGTTGCGCGAGATTGTCGGCGATATTCCCGATAGCCGCTTGATGGTAGAAACCGACTGCCCTTATTTGCTGCCAAGGGATTACCGGCCAAAGCCCAAATCCAGCCGCAACGAGCCTAAGTTCTTGCCCCATATTGCTTCTGTCATTGCCGAGTGCCGTGGCCAGCAGGCTGAGCAGGTGATGGCCAATGCTTATGTTACCACCCAGGCATTTTTCGATATCGGATCACTTTCAGCCCAATGAGAGTGATATGATCCAACTAAAGCGATTTAACCCATAAAAGGAGTATGCAGTGTCTGTATCTATCCAGGGCGCGTTTCCGGCACGCCGTATGCGTCGCATGCGTAAGCATGATTTCAGCCGCCGTTTAATGGCAGAAAATCAGATCTCTGTGAATGACCTGATTTACCCGATGTTTATCCTGATGGGTAAGAATCGTCGTGAGACCGTTGATTCCATGCCGGGGATCGAACGCTTGTCTATTGATTTGATGCTTCAGGAAGCAGAATACCTGGCGACACTGGGTGTGCCGGCAATTGCCCTGTTCCCTGTGGTATCCCAGGACTTCAAGTCTGTCTGTGCTGCGGAAGCTTTTAACCCGGAAGGTTTGGTCCAGCGTGCCGTGCGTTTGCTCAAAGAGCACGTGCCGCAGATGGGCGTGATCACCGATGTTGCCCTCGACCCGTTCACTATCCACGGCCAGGATGGCATCATCGATGAAGACGGCTATGTCATCAATGACGTCACTACCGAGGTGCTGATCAAGCAGGCCTTGTCCCATGCCGAAGCGGGTGCCGATGTTGTTGCGCCGTCAGACATGATGGATGGTCGTATCGGTGCTATCCGCGAAGCACTGGAAGAAGCGGGTTATGTGCATACCCAAATCATGGCTTATTCCGCCAAGTACGCGTCGAACTACTACGGCCCGTTCCGTGATGCAGTCGGCTCGGCGGGTAACCTAAAAGGCGGTGACAAGAAGACTTACCAGATGGATCCGGCTAACACTGACGAAGCGTTGCATGAGGTCGCGATGGACGTCAACGAAGGCGCTGACATGGTAATGGTCAAGCCGGGTATGCCATACCTGGACGTGGTTCGCCGAGTGAAGAGCGAGCTGCAGGTACCGACCTTTGCCTACCAGGTGTCCGGTGAGTACGCGATGCACATGGCAGCAATCCAGAATGGCTGGCTCAAAGAGCGCGAGACCGTGATGGAATCGTTGCTGTGCTTCAAGCGCGCCGGTGCCGATGGCGTATTGACTTATTTTGCCAAGTCGGTTGCCGAGTGGTTGGCGGAAGACGCCGCAGCACGCCAGGCTGAGTTGGATAAACTGGGTGAATAGTAAGTATTCACTTACTCATAAGATGTTGCAGGGCCAGCGCGAAAGTGCTGGCCTTTTTTAATGGTGGCAGCTCCGGTGTGCGCTAGGGTTTGACGTTGCGGTTGATCGGGTTCTGGAGCGAGATCAGGGTTTCGGTCGACTGGACCTCGTCGATAGCCTGCAGTTTGTCGATCAGCACATACTGCAGCTCTTCTATCGATTTGCACATCAGCTTGACGAAGATATTGTAGGCACCGGTGGTGTAATAGGCTTCAACCACTTCGTCGAGCTCGTTGAGCTTGCGCAGGGCTGAGTGGTAGTCACGGGCAGCATTGAGGTTGATGCCGATAAAGCAGCACACATCGTAACCGAGCAGCTTGGGGTTGATGATCACCTCGGTGCCGGTGATGATTTCGGCTGCACGCATTTTTTCGACCCGAACATGGACCGTGGCCGGGCTGACATTGAACCGCTTGGCCATTTCGGCATAGGGAGTGCGGGCATCGTTCATCAGGGTATTGAGGATTTCCCGGTCGAGATCATCAATTCGAATCTGGCTGGTCATGGTAGAAGCAATCCTTGGTTTATACGTGCTTGCTCATATCTTATACTGTCGCCCAGCTATGTCGCTAAATTATATTAAAAAATTATCGTTTGGCCTGCTTCTGGCCCTGCAACTGATAGACAGGACCCCTGACCCTTATGCGTTTGATTGCTTTTTTGTTTTTCCTTGGCTGGCTACCGCTCCAGGCATCGGCCTATGACACTTTGGTGATCCACTCCTACCATAAGGGCATGCGCTGGACGGATGGGCTCCAGGCCGGACTGGAATCGGTGGCCAGTACCCAAGGGGTTTCGCTCCATGTTAATTACATGGACAGCAAGCGCTACCAGTCGCCGGCCTACCTCAATGAGCTGTTGGATATCTACCGGACCAAGCTGAAGCGGGAGAACTACCGGGCTATCGTGGCCACTGATGACAATGCCCTGTGGCTGATCAACCAGCTGGCCGAAGAGGTTGGCGAGACGCCGGTGATATTGGCGGGCATCAATGATTACCACCCCCACAAGCACCGGCGGCTGAAAAAAGTCATCGGTATCCTCGACCAAACCGATGCCTCTGCCAATATTAGCCTGGCACTGTCGGTCCAGCCGGATCTGCGCACTATGTATGTGCTGGCGGACAATACGGTCACCGGGCGGGCGCTGTGGAAAGGGGTCAATGAATTTCTCTCGGTTAATTTCCTCGACCTCGAAGTGATCCGGATACAAGACGCTGACTTTGCGACGGTACTGGCCGAGTCTGAAGTATTGCCCCCCCGCTCGGCGATCCTGTTCCTCAGCTATTTTCAGGATAGCCTCGGCCACTACATGAGCAGTGACGATTTTCTTGAGGAGCTGACGAACCGCGCTTCTGCGCCGGTGTATGCCTCCTATAAATACATGCTCAACCATGGTGTTGTCGGTGGCGTGATGGTGGGGAGCTATGACAAGGGGCGCCAGATCGGCAAGATGCTGGTCAAGCTGCTAGACGGCAAGGTGACCCGTTTCCCGACTTTTATCCGCAGTACCGGCAAGGAAATCTTCAATTTCCCTGAAATTGCCCGTTGGGGGCTGGAGATCGATAACAACGAAACCCTGATCATCAATCGGCCGGAGAGCTGGTTCCACCGTTACCAGAATGAAATCCGGGTGCTTACTGTTGCCCTGAGCGTGATGGGAGGGGTTATCGCCCTGCTGGTGATGGTGATCCGCAGGTTGCGCAAAGGTGAGCAACGGCTGCAGCAGAGCCGGGCTTTGTTCGAAGGGGTGTTTGACCAGAGCTTCCAGTTTATCGGGATTTTTGACAGGGCTGGCATGCTGGTATCGGGCAACCTTGCCCTGCACGAGCTGGTAGGGCGTTCGGTGGTCAAGTATGACCGGCCGCTGTGGCGGTGGTTTTGCTGGAGCCCTGAGACGGCGTTGAAGCTGAGCCGGGCGGTGACCCAAGCATGTGGTCAGCCGGTGCGGCTTGAGCTTGAGATCCAGAGCCATGAAGACGGCAGTAGGATGCTGGACGTGGTGATCAAGCGGATGCCGGCGGGTGAGAGCGGCGAGGTGCAGCTATTGCTGGAGGCCCGGGATGTGACGACCCGCCACCAGATGGAGGAAAAGCTGCGTGAGCGTGAGGCGAGTTACCGTTTGCTCTATGAGCAGCAGCCGGTCATGCTGCTGACCGTTGATCGCCAGTCACGGATCCAGTCGGTCAATCAGTTTGCCGCCGACTTGCTGGGCTACAGCAAGCGGGATTTGCTCGGCCACAAGGTCGCTGGCTTCTATGAGGGCGGCGAGCCTGAGCCGCAACGCTATATCAGTGCTGCTTTGGATAATGGCGGCCAGCGGGTTTGGCGTCGCCAGCTGCGCTATTGCTGTGCCGATGGCCGCAGGGTATGGATTCGCGAGACGATTCGCCAGGCCCAGAACCGTCAGCTGCTGGTGGTCGGGGAAGATATTACGTCCACCCGTGAGCTGGAGGAGCAGCTTGCCTATCAGGCATGCCATGACTACCTGACCGACCTATACAACCGCAACCACTTCGAGCAGTCACTGGAAAAGGCGCTGGCAGAGTCCCGTGAGCACGGGGCCCGCCATGCTATGCTGTACATTGATTTGGATCAGTTCAAGGTGATCAATGATACCGCCGGTCATGAAGCCGGCGATGAGGCGCTCAAACAAGTGGCGATGATGCTTAAGGGGATCACCCCGGGACAGGCTGTCCTGTCACGCCTCGGCGGCGATGAGTTTGCCGTGATCCTGGCCGATTGCCAGCTGGCCGACGCGGTAGCGTTCGGACGGGAGATCCTCCAGCTGCTCGAAGAGAGCGAGTTCTACTGGCAGACTGCCCGCTTTAGTTTCAGTGCCTCCATTGGCCTGCGGATGATCGATGAGACCGCAGGCTCGACCCAGCAGGTCCATGCCCAGGCCGATACTGCCTGCTATGCCGCCAAGGATGAAGGCCGCAACCGCCTCCATGTGTACCATCCAGGGGATGAGGAACTGCGCCGGCGCGAGCTGGAAATGGAGTGTGTCAGCTTGATCCGCCGGGCGCTGTCGGAGCAGCGGCTGGAGCTCTATGCCCAGCAAATATCACCACTGAGTTCCAGCCACCAGGGCCACCATTATGAAGTCCTGGTGCGGATCCGCAATGACGAGGGGGAAATGGTGTCCCCTGGGCTGTTCATGCCGGCAGCCGAGCGCTACAACCTGGCGCACCGGATTGACCGCTATGTGGTGGGGGCGGTGATTGACTGGCTGGAAGCCCATCCGGCAGCCGTCGCGACCTTGGACATGTGTGCCATTAACCTGTCGGGGCAGTCGATTGGCGATCATGACTTCGTTCATTTTTTGCAGGACAAGATCCGCTACTCCACTATCCCGGCAGAGAAACTGTGCCTGGAAATTACCGAAACGGCAGCTATCGGCAATATGAGCGAGGCGATCCGCTCGTTTACCTTGCTCAAGGAGCTGGGGTGCCGGATCTCGTTGGATGACTTTGGCTCCGGGCTGTCGTCGTTTGGTTACTTGAAGCGGATGCCGGTCGATATCATCAAGATAGACGGCATGTTTGTCCGGGATATCGCCGATGACGAGGTGGATTTTGCCATGGTGAAGGCAATCAATGAGCTGGCCAAGAAGATGGGCAAGCAGACAGTGGCGGAATTTGTCGAGAACGAGGCTATCCTTGCCAAACTCGGTGAACTGGGCGTCGACTACGCCCAGGGGTATCTGTTTGGCCGTCCCCAGCCACTGGATCAACTGGTCGCTCAATTGAGCCAGCGTGAAGAGGTGGTATAATCCGCCGCCTATCGCTTGTCATGTGTCACTGGCAGGCACTGTATTTACCGGAGTGTGCGTGTGCAACTAGCCTTAATTTGTGAGTCCCCTGAACGTCAACCTGAACTGGAGCTACTGGCAGAGCGCTGGGGGCTATCCCATGATCCTGACAGCGTGTTTGCGTTGGTCCTGACGGCTGAGCGACTGGAGCTGCGCAAGCTCGACGAACCCAAGCTGGGCGCAGTATATGTTGACCTTGCGGGTGGCGCGGTAGCGCACCGACGCAAGTTCGGCGGCGGCCGCGGGCAGGCGATTGCCAAGGCTGTGGGGCTCAAAGGCGGCGTGACCCCGACGGTCGTTGACGGCACTGCGGGGCTGGGACGTGATGCCTTTGTACTGGCGTCGCTCGGCTGCAAGGTACAGATGGTCGAACGCCACCCGGTGGTCGCGGCATTGCTGGACGATGGTTTGGCGCGTGCCAAAGCCGACAGCGAAATCGGCGGCTGGATCAGCGAGCGTCTGACTCTCCTGCATGCCTCGAGCCATAATGCACTTGAGCAACTGGCTGCAGATCCTAACTTCGTCGCGCCGGATGTGGTCTACCTTGACCCGATGTACCCGCACAAGAAGAAATCAGCCTTGGTGAAAAAGGAAATGCGGGTATTTCAGACCCTAGTCGGTGCTGATCTTGATGCCGATGGCTTGTTGGGGCCGGCATTGGCCTTGGCGACCAGGCGGGTCGTGGTCAAGCGGCCTGACTATGCGGAGTTTCTGGCAGGGCAAAAGCCTGCCATGGCCATTGAGACCAAGAAAAATCGCTTTGATGTCTATGTAAAGGCTGCGATGAAGTAGCGATCCTTTGATGACGGCGGTATATTGTAAATGAGAATAGTTACTCCGGTCTGATGTTGGCCGGGCAGCCGGAGATGAGGGAATGGCAAAGTCGTTGTGTAAATACCGCCGGGTCGAAATCGCGGCCCAGTTTTCCACTATCAGCCGGATTGTCAGTACCGCTAATTATATGTGCAGCAGCTGTACCCGGGTGGCATCGGAGAAAGCTTACCTGTGTAAGCCGAGTGCCTTGAAGCGCCCTGCCGACATGGCCCATGCGGTGAAACCGAGCCTGACATCGGTGGAGACGGCAACAGTATCTGAACTGCCTAAGGTTGCGCCCTTGCCAAGGGGAGCTGCACAGGTTGCTGCCGTCGCGGCCGAGCTGGATACGCCAGCGCCGGTGATTGCCACGCACCCGGCAGTGGCTGCGAGCCGGAAAGAGGCCAAGAAAAAAGCCAAGCAGCTTAAGAAGCTGAAGAAACTGGCGAAAAAGCAGAAGAAGCAGCTCAAGAAAGCGATGAAGGCAACCCGCCGCTACCACAAGGCGCTGGAGAAGGCGCAAGCATCGATTTGACCGTATGACAGATATAAAAAAACCTCCTGGCGGAGGTTTTTTTGTTCTGGGCAATTATGATTCTTTGATCAGTACTGCAGTCATTAGGCAGGTGATCACAGAAACAATGATGCCAGAAACGATCAACCAAGGAAGCATATCCATAGTTAGGTATCCATCTGTTGAGCAACGGGAGCCCTATTGAAACCTGTTTACAAAATGCTAGCAATGGGATGGATATAGGTTGAAACGCCTGTTAACAATTAGAAACAAATATCTGTATTAGGACACATAAATCATTGCTTTTGAGTATAAAAAAGCACCCATTCGGGTGCTTTTTGTTTGCAAAATGTTATGTTGCTTTTTTGTTAACTTTTGGCTGGTAGCGCCAATGTCAGCGCCTGACGGGATAGCTCGGCAGCGCCTTGCTTGTCATCCAGTTGCTCCATCACCTCAACTAAGTAGCCGTAGTCAGCGACATCGCTGCGTAGGGCGATAGCTTTCTCGAAATGCTCCTTGGCCTCTTCCAGCTTGCCTTCGCGCATGAACAACTGGCCCAGTGCACTGTGGGTGCTCGGGTTGCTGCTGTCATAGCGCAGCAAGTCCTGCAGGCGAACAATGGCTGGGTGGTTGTCAGCCAGCTTCAGGGCCGGGACAAGGTTGATCAGCGATTCGTCATTGCTCTTTTTCAGCGCATCACGCAGCACGGTATACGCTTCGCTGTCGGCGTTGTACTGACTCATTAGCTTGACGAAGCATGCGACCAGATCAGGGCGTGCCTTGGTTTTGCGGCCCAGACTGTTCCAGTGCCCCATCAAACCTTCGCTGCCTTGCTGCTTGGCAATATGGTGCATGATGCCGCACTCGGCTTTCGCTTCGAGCTTGGCCGCTTCTTCCGCATCGACCACCCCGGCTTTCTCCAGTTGAGGCAGCAGGGCTAGAAGAGGTTTCCAGTCTTCCAGGCGGATGTAGCAGTCTTTTAGTAAGGTCAGCAGTACCGGGTTGCGGCTGTGATCGCGCTTGATGTCCTGCAAAGTGGCAACAGCTTGTTCGAATTGCTGCTGGCGATACTGGAGCTTGGCGCGGGTCAGGGCAACGGCCAGGCTCTGGCCATCAATTTCAGCCGCCAGTTTCAGGTACTCGTCACGCTGGCTGGCATCGCCTTGGCCTTGTGCGGCTTCGGCAGCAGCCAGGTAGTTTAGCAGCGGGGCATCACTGTGCTTGGCTGATTTTACAACCAGCTTTTCTGCTTGCTTCCAGTCACCTTCGATAACCTTGGTAAGGCCTTCTGAGGTTTGCAGGCGTGCTTTGCGGGTCTTGCGGCCCGAGAACCAGCCTCGGGTTGAGCTACCCAGCGAGAACAGACGCTTGAGGATATTCTCCAGTAGGAAAAAAGCACCGAACAGGACAACCACCAAGATGATCAGGGTAGTCAGGCTCATTTCCACTGTTTGGTTGGCTGCGGAGATCAGCACGTAACCTTGGTTACCGGCCAGCATTGGGCCGACAACGATACCGGCGATCAGTGCGGCAACCAGCAATAGCAGTTTGATCATGCCGGGTTCTCCTCTGTGCTAAGCGGTTTCACCTGCTGGCGTAGGCGCTCGCTGATAGTATCGGTGATCAGCGCTTGAGACTGCAGCTTGCTAGGGTAGTCGGCTTCGATGTTCTCTTGGCCCAATGCCTCTAGCGTTTCGATGAAGCTCTGAACCGCAGGATCTTCCATGTTATAGAACTGTTCAGCCCAGTCTTTGGCCATTGCCAGCGAGGAGGTGTACAGCTCGCCCTGCTCGCGGTAAACCGACTTGATCGCGGTTTCCAGCTTGGATTTGATGTTCTCTTGCAGGTAGAAGTCTTGTTTTGGAGTCAGTAGCGGGATCACACTGCCGTCACGCTGGCGGTAGGTGATGAAGTGATCGCTGAAGTTTTTCAGCGAGGTCTTCAGGTTCTGTTTCCAGTCGTCTACCGATGCTGAGACTTCGGTGGTCTCGACCGCTTCCGCTTCTGGCAGGATGGCATTGGCCAGTGGCAGCTTGCCAATTTCTTCCTGCAGGCTGGTCAGGCGCAGGACAAGGCCGTCACGGTCAACGCGGGCGACAGCTTTCAGCGCGGTGATATCAGTGTGCATTGCCTGGCGAATAGGGGTCAGGCTCGGGTCGTTGAGCTCGGCAATGCGGTGGTCGGCAGATTCCAGCAAAATCGTGGCACTGACCGTGTCGTGCTCAAGCCACAGCTTGCGGCCTGCCATCTTGACTAGGTAATCCGCTTCAGCCAGCAGCCAGTCATTCGGGCGTCGGCCTTTCATTTCAGCCAGTGCCATTTGCAAGCCGGTGATTGATTTATCCTGCTGCTCGATAGACGTCTCGGTACGCTGCAGGCTGCTGTTTACCTGGTTGAGTGTTTCTTGCTGTGAAATCTTTAGGGATGACTGGAGCTGGGATTGAAGCTGGGAAATTTCCTGCTTCAGGGCGGCCATTTGGCCGTTTTGGGCTAGGGTCTGCTGGTGGCCGTGATAGTAAAGGCCAGCACCTAATGCAATGACCAAGGCGATGGCAATCGCACCGGTTTTGCTGCCGCCCTGCTTTTCACTCGGCTGGCTGGCTGGCTGCTCGGCTTTTACCTGTTTTTCAGCAGCAGGCTTTTGCTCTGGGGCAGGTTTCTTGTCAGCGGCAGGCTTGGGCGCTTGTGCCTTGGCATTGGCTTGTCCTTGCTTATTAGTATTGTTCGCTGCGGATTGTTGTTTATCTGCAGGGTTTTCATTATTGGTTTTTTTATCAGTCATCCGATTTTCCCATTGTGCCTATTTTGCTTAGGGTCGTGAACAGTGGGCCGTTGGCCGCACTTCCCACATTGGAAATTAAACGAAAACCAAGCCCGAGGGCTTGATCGGCGATTCGCTGGCTTGGTACGAATAGCTGGCAGTTAAGAAACCAAGCCTTGGCGCTGTCTGGTATGAGCTTGACCAGCCGGTCTAGTTGCTCACCACTGGTCACCACCAGGGTGTCAACATCGTCCTGCTGCCACTTCAGGCTAAGGGCCTGGCCATCAAGCGGAATCCAGCTGCGCTGGTAAGTCTCGCAATAGGAGACATCGGCCCCACTCTGGCAAAGGCGCTGGTATATTAATTCGCGCCCGCCATTGCCCCGCAGAATGAGCGCTCGGCGCCCAGCCACATCAGACAATACCGGTAAGGCCAGCAGCCCCTCACTGTCGCAGCGCTCGGACGGGGTCAGGGCAGCTTGCCCTGTATAGTCTTGCAGCGCCGCGGCGGTTTTCTGGCCGACCGCTATATAATGCACGTTTTTTGGCCAGCTGGCACCTACCGACATCATGTAATTGTGCGCTAGGTTGGCGGCGTGAACACTGACGGCAATCAGGAAATCGCCATTTTGCAATTGTGAGAGGGCATTGGGGAGGTCTTGCAGTTGCTGCCCCGGCTGGATTTCCAGCAGGGGCTGGGCAATAGCACTGATCCCCGCAGCGGTCAGCTGTTGGGTTAGCTGGTGGCATTCGGGTGCCGGGCGGGTGATCAGTATGGTCATCAGGCGTTGCCGTAAAGCTCGTCGAGGATTGCCTTGGCACCGTCGGCCAGTAGCTGGTCGGCGAGCTGCTCACCGAGCTGCTCGGCATCATTACGGTGGCCACGGATCTCACCGCGGACAATCTGGCTGCCGTCAGGCTCGCCAACGAGGGCGCGAAGCCAGATCTGATCACCTTCTAGCAGCGAGTAACTGCCGATTGGTACCTGGCAGCCCCCTTGCAGGCGGTTGTTCATTGCGCGCTCGCACAGTACACGGGTCTCTGTGTCACGGTGGTTGAGGGCATCCAGCAGCTGGCGGACACGCTCGTCATCAAGGCGGCACTCAATACCAACCGCGCCCTGGCCGACAGCCGGCAGGCTGGTTTCCGGTGCGATGGCATCACGGATACGGTCTTCCATCTTCAGGCGCTTGAGGCCGGCGCAGGCCAGGATAATGGCATCATATTCACCGTCATCCAATTTGCGCAGGCGGGTATTGACGTTGCCGCGCAGATCTTTGACAACGAGGTCAGGGCGCTGGGCGCGCAGCTGGCATTGGCGGCGCAGGCTCGAGGTGCCGACCACGGCGCCTGCTGGCAACTGCTCCAGGTTGTCGTATTGGTTGGACACGAATGCATCACGCGGGTCTTCGCGCTCGCAGATGGTGACCAGCCCCAACCCTTCCGGGAACTCTACCGGGACGTCTTTCATCGAGTGCACGGCAATATCGGCGCGGCCTTCCAGCATCGCTACTTCCAGCTCTTTGACAAATAGCCCCTTGCCGCCCACTTTGGCGAGCGGGGTATCGAGAATAATGTCGCCTTTGGTGACCATAGGAACCAGTTTAACCTGTAGGCCCGGGTGGGCTTGTTCCAAGGCAGCTTTGACAAATTCGGCTTGCCACATAGCCAATGGGCTCTTGCGGGTGGCAATACGGATTGGGGTATCGGTCATAGGATCGGATCCATATATTTAGTTGGGCACTGTCATTATTGCTTCTAATCCTACCACTACTGGGCTGTGATGGTAATTGGTGTGTGGCTCTCAGTGCGTTGGGGCAATATTGTCTTGCTATAAGCTGCAATTAATGTGATATTGGTCACATATGTCCTTGGCAACATACAGATAACCGATCGTAAAGTGGCGGTTTGGTGAACTTGTACTAGCTTCAGGGAAGGCGACTACGGAAAGGTCAGCTGGCAACATTTCAGTCCATTCATAATTTGTCATAAAACGCCACTATCTTTACGGTTAATACAAAAACTGTTAGATTGATCACGTTTTTACTCCTGGTTCGAGCCATCTCAACCGCTTTAATGACAAGATTTGGGCCGCTCTCAAGCTGGTAGCTCTTGGAAGAGTAATTTGCAGAACTATATTGAAACGCTTAAAGGTAGATTGGATCAGCTCAACGAGCTAAGACTCGAGCGGGCGCGTGCCGCTATGACGCCTCAGTCTGTACAGGTATTTAACCTGTTACCGGTTCTACTTCACTATAATCACCCGGCGGTGCCTGGCTATCTTGATCAGGATGTTCCGGTGGGGATTGCGTCTTTTACTGCCTCCGAGCAGCAGCAACAGTTAATTGATGACTGTGGCTTGGCTTGTGCTACCCCAATTTCTCCTCCTGTTGTTGATATTTTCCCTATCCAAGGCCTCTATGCCATGGGCAGTACGGCCTCGCTTGGCCAAAGCCTGACCAGCGACCTGGATATCTGGGTGTGTATCCGTACCGATATGCCTTCAGACAGCCGCCGGGCGCTGGAAGCCAAGTGTGCGGTGATCTCCGAGTGGGCATTGGCGCAGGGGGTCGAGGCGAACTTCTTCCTGATCGACGAAAACCGCTTCCGCGATAACTTCTCCGAGCAAATGACCGGTGAGAACTGTGGTTCGAGCCAGCACCTGCTGTTGCTGGATGAGTTCTACCGCTCGGCGGTGAACTTAGCTGGCCAGCGCCTGCTGTGGTTCATGGTGCCGCCGGAAATGGAGGAGTGTTACGATGACTACATCTGCTATCTCGAAGGTGGCGGGTATATCCATCGTGATGAATGGATTGATTTCGGTGGCCTGTCGCGCATTCCGGCCGAGGAATACTTCGGCTCCAGCCTGTGGCAGCTCTACAAGAGTATCGACTCGCCGTACAAATCAGTATTGAAGGCGATCCTGCTTGAAGCCTATTCGTGGGAATACCCGCATACCCAGCTGCTCAGTGTCGACGGCAAGCGTCGCTTCTTTGCGATCGACCGCACTGAGTTCTGTATGGACGCGTACTACCTGATGCTAGAGAAGGTGACCCGTTACCTTGAGCGTATCGATGATCACCGTCGCCTCGACTTGGTCCGTCGCTGTTTCTACCTCAAAACCCATGAGAAGCTGACCCGCGAGCCGGCGTCTGGCTCGGTGCCTTGGCGCCGCAAGGTGTTGCAGGAGCTGACCAATGAGTGGCAGTGGCCGCAAGAGGTGCTTGTCGAGCTCGACCGCCGCCGTGACTGGAAGGTCGAGCAGGTCAAGAGCGCGCACAACGAACTGCTTGATGCCTTGATGCTCAGCTACCGTAATCTGATCCGTTTTGCCCGCCGCAACAACATTACCTCGGCGATCAGCCCAGAAGATATCAGTATCTTGGCGCGCAAGCTGTATGCTGCGTTCGAGGTGCTGCCGGGTAAAGTGACCCTGCTCAACCCGCAGCTGTCACCTGATTTGCACGAGCAAGACCTGAGCCTTATTCAGGTACCGGCAGGGCGTACCAATACCGCTGGGTGGTACCTTTATAAGCAGTCGCTCGACCCGATCGCCATTATGGGGCGCCCGGCGCTGGAGCATAACCGTTACCTTAGCAAGCTGGTGGCTTGGGCCTACTTCAATGGCTTGCTGACAGAGTCTACCTGCCTGCATAGCGTGGTGCGCAATTCGGCGGTGGATATCGATAAGCTTTACCAACTGGTGAGTGATATCCGTAACACCTTCCCGATCCGCCGCCCGCAGCCGAGCCTGCAGGCGCTGTCGAGCCCGTGCGAGATCCGCCAGCTTGGCCTGTTTGTTAACTTGGAAAACGATCCGACCACCCGGCTGCGTAACCGCTCGGTCAAGTTCGACTTCAAGAATACTGATATTTTCAGCTATGGCCCGGAGCAGATGTGCCTGGTCGGCAGTGTCGATTTGGTGTACCGCAACTCGTGGAACGAAGTGCGTACCCTGAATTTTACCGGCGACAATGCGATGCTCGACGCCTTGAAGACGGTGCTGGGCAAGATGCACCAGGATGCGCTGCCACCGGAGTCGGTGGACGTATTCTGTTACAGCAAACACATGCGCGGGTTGATCCGTAACTTGGTGTACCAGCTAGTGGCCGAGTGTATCGAGATGCGCCTCAAGCCCGTTGAGCAGGAAAAGCGCCGTCGTTTCAAGGCGATTCGTATTGCGCGTCAGACCCATGGCTTGTTCTTCGAACGCCGTGGTGTATCGGTCCAGAAGCTGGAAAACTCGGTCGATTTCTACAGTTGTATCTCGACCAACAAGCTATTGGGCTCGGCCAATTTGGTGATGGGCAAGACTGACGAGCCGCATCCGCCGGAAATCGTTGATGCCTATGCCAGTGAGGGGTTGATCCAGTTCTTCTTCGAAGACTGCGATTCAGGCTTCAATATCTATATTCTCGATGAGTCGAACCGGATTGAAGTATACCGCCAGTGCAGCGGCGACAAAGACGAGATGGTACACGGGGTGAACCGTTTTTATACCTCGGCCCATGATCGTTTCAGCTACAGTGCGAACTTTATCAACTTCAACCTGCCGCAGTTCTACGACATTGTTCACAGCGAGAGCGGTGAGCCGCAGGTACTGCCGTACAAGAGTGGCCAGCAGCCATCGCGCCGTGCGGTGGTGGCGCCCCAGCCGTTGATGAATGCCAATATGACGCGCTGAGAAAACAAACTCAGACACAAACACAAAGCGGAAGCCTGGGCTTCCGCTTTTTTGTACCGGTTTTGTACCGATCTTGGTATCAGTGGCCTGCTGGAGTGATCACCAGTCGACGGTTTCACCGGCGTGCAGCGAGCATTCCTGTTTGACCAGGGCGATCAGCTCGTTGTCGCTGCGGGTGCAGCGCCACTCACTGCCATTGAACTTG
This sequence comes from Photobacterium sp. ABD4_091, assembly GCF_056160145.1. Taxonomy (NCBI): domain Bacteria; kingdom Pseudomonadati; phylum Pseudomonadota; class Gammaproteobacteria; order Vibrionales; family Vibrionaceae; genus Photobacterium; species Photobacterium sp. ABD4_091. Next base: position 1,705,168 of record NZ_JBSWWQ010000001.1, read on the forward strand.
AAGTGGTAGCCACCGGATTTTGATGCCAGCCAGATCTCGTGCAGCGGCTCCTGGCGGTTAATCACGATTTGGCTGCGGTTCTCAAATTCCAGCGTCAGTACGTTGCCGGTAGTCTCGTATTCGATGTCGGCACCGGATTCGTCGATGCCTTCTTCGATGCTCATCAGCACTTCATCTGCTAACTTATGAAATTCTGTATCATTCATCCCCGATCGTCCTATTGCTTTTCCTAGTGTGGGTGCGATTATAGAGGGCAATGAAATGATAATCACTGGCTTTCAAAAATGCGTAAAGGTTTATTAGCAATTTTGGTGTTGGGCGTACTGGCCCTCACCGGTTGTGGTCAGAGCGGGGCACTGTACATGCCTGACGACAGCGAGCAGCAACAGCAAAACGATCAATAAACGGTTCAGACAGGGAAGAGACTACATTGGATTACTTTAATTATCAGCAAGATGGCCAGCTATGGGCCGAAGACATTCCACTGGCCGAACTGGCTGACCGTTTTGGCACACCGTTGTATGTATATTCGCGTGCGACGCTGGAGCGTCACTGGCATGCGTTTGACCAGGCGGTGGCCGATCATCCCCATCTGATCTGCTATGCCGTTAAGGCCAACTCCAACATCGGCGTACTTAACGTGCTGGCAAGGCTCGGCTCGGGTTTTGATATCGTTTCGGGTGGCGAGTTGGAGCGAGTGGTTGCCGCCGGTGGCGATCCGGCCAAGGTGGTGTTCTCCGGTGTCGGCAAGACGGCGGCGGAAATGAAACGGGCCCTGGAGCTTGGCATCAAGTGTTTCAATGTAGAATCCGAACCTGAGCTGGAGCGTCTCAACCAGGTAGCTAGCGAGTTGGGCAAGGTGGCGCCGATTTCACTGCGTATCAACCCGGATGTCGATGCCCAAACCCACCCGTATATCTCGACCGGTCTGCGCGATAACAAGTTCGGCATTGCCTTTGACCGGGCGCCGGATGTGTACCGTTTGGCTCATAGCCTGCCTCATCTTGAAGTGACGGGGATGGACTGCCATATCGGCTCGCAGCTGACGGCTATTGACCCGTTTATCGATGCTACCGATCGCCTGCTGGCGTTGATTGATACCCTTAAGGCGGAAGGCATTGTTATCCACCACCTTGATGTGGGTGGCGGTTTGGGTGTGACCTACAGTGACGAGCGCCCGCCTCAGCCATCGGAATACGCCAAGGCCCTGATGGAGCGCCTGACTGAGCATCGCAACCTTGAACTGATCTTCGAGCCGGGCCGTGCAATCGCAGCGAATGCCGGCGTGATGCTGACGCAGGTGGAGTACCTCAAGCATACCGAGCACAAGAACTTTGCCATTGTCGATGCGGCGATGAACGACATGATCCGCCCGACGTTGTACCAGGCGTGGCAAGATATCGTGCCAGTTGCCCCACGCGAAGGTGAGAAGGTGACCTATGACTTGGTAGGCCCTATCTGTGAGACCGGTGATTTCATCGGCAAGGATCGCCAACTGTGCCTTGAGACCGGTGATTTGCTGGCGGTGCGTTCGGCGGGAGCCTATGGTTTTGTGATGTCATCGAACTACAACACCCGTGCCCGTGCGGCAGAGATCATGGTTGATGGTAACCAGGCCCATGTGGTGCGTGAGCGTGAAGAGCTGGCGCAGCTGTGGCAGTCCGAGCATCTGTTGCCGGAATAATGAGAAGGAACAACATGCAGGTCAATTTTTCGAAAATGCATGGGTTGGGCAACGATTTTATGGTCGTTGACTGTGTCACCCAGAACGTGTTCTTCTCGCCGGATGCTATCCGGAGGTTGGCTGACCGACACCGCGGGGTGGGGTTCGATCAGCTGCTGGTGGTGGAGCCTCCCTATGATCCCGAGACGGATTTCCATTACCGGATTTTCAATGCTGATGGCAGCGAGGTCGAGCAGTGTGGTAATGGTGCGCGCTGCTTTGCCCGTTTTGTCTGGATGAAAGGGCTGACCAATAAATACCACATCTCGGTCAGCACCAAAGCCGGCAAGATGGTGCTCAAGCTGGAGAACGACAACCAGGTCACCGTCAACATGGGTGTGCCTGAGTTTGACCCGGCGAAAATCCCTTTCCGTGCCAAGCAGAGTGAGAAAACTTACATCTTGCGGGCCGGTGAGAAAACCGTGTTCTGCGGGGCGGTCAGCATGGGCAACCCCCATTGCGTGACGGTGGTCGATGACGTTGATACCGCGGATGTTGAGACCCTAGGGCCATTGCTGGAATCCCACGAGCGTTTCCCTGAGCGGGTCAATGCGGGCTTTATGCAGGTGATCAACCGCAATGAAGTTAAGCTGCGGGTTTATGAACGCGGTGCTGGTGAAACCCAGGCTTGTGGCAGCGGGGCGTGTGCCGCGGTAGCCATTGGCCGGGCCCAGGGCCTGCTGGATGATAGCGTGAAGGTGTCGCTGCCGGGCGGCGACCTGCAGATCCGCTGGCCGGGCGAAGGCAAGCCTTTGTATATGACAGGTGCAGCAACGCACGTGTTTGATGGACAAATTGTATTATGACCGATATTTCTCAGCTGGATGTGTGTACCCCGGAAGCGGACACCGTCTCGTTGGACGAACAGGCAGTGGCTGACTTTCTGTTGGCTAACCCTGATTTCTTTGTTCGCCACCCGGAGCTGCTGAGCCGGATACAGGTTCACCATGCCGACCGCGGCGTGGTGTCGCTGGTGGATATCCAGCTGGAACGCCTGCGCAGCAATGTCGGCGAACTGGAAGAGAAAATTACCGGCTTGGTCGGGGCGGCAACCAAGAACAGCCAGCTCTACCATACCTTTGCCAAGGCGCAGCAGCAGCTGTTCCAGACCCACAATATCTACCAGGCACTGTGTGTGCTGGAAACGCTGGCTGATGAGCTGGGACTGGATGTCAGCCTGCGGCTGTTCGATAGCCTGGATGACAACCTGTTCCTCGAGCGCCGCAGTTTCGATAGCTTCAGCCGCTCGCGGCTGTCATCCCGCCCGGTCTACCTTGGCCGCCTGCGCAAGCATGAGGCGGAGATGTTATTTGAGCAACCGCCGCAGCTGGGCTCTTTTCTGGTATTACCGCTTGGCAACGACAGGCCGTTTGGTGCCCTGAGCTTCGCCAGTGTTGATGGCGGCCATTTCCAGCCGGAGATGGATACGCTGTTTGTCGAGCAGCTGGCCATGGTGCTGGCTAAACTCATTCACCACTGGGAATATACCCGTGAGGTGATTGAATGAGCCTGCCTGCCGGTTTGGAAAAACCGTTGCAGCGATTCTATGAATACCTGCGCAGCGAGCGGGAGCTCAGCCTGCATACCCAGCAGAATTACAAGCGCCAGCTGACAACCTTGGCTGAGCAGTTGGTCTCCTTGGGGGTTGACAACTGGCAGGCGGTGGACGCCGGCTGGGTGCGCCAGCTTGCCTCCAAGGGCATGCGTGATGGCCTCAAGGCCAGCAGCCTGTCGATGCGCCTGTCGGCGCTGCGCAGCTTCTTCGACTACCTGGTGCAGCAAGGCGTGCTCAAGGCCAACCCGGCCAAGGGCGTGTCGGCACCGCGCAAGGCGAGGCCGCTGCCGAAGAACCTCGATGTTGATGAAATGGATCAGCTGCTCAGTGTCGATGAGGATGACCCGCTGGCTATCCGTGATCGGGCGATGATGGAGCTGATGTACGGTGCTGGCTTGCGTTTGTCGGAGCTGGTCGGCCTGGATGTCAAGAATGTCAGCCTGCGCAAGGGCGACTTGCGGGTGATCGGTAAGGGCGACAAAGAGCGTGTGGTGCCGTTTGCCGGCTTGGCCCGCGAATGGGTCGGCCACTGGCTCAAGGTACGGGGCCAGTTGGCAGTGCCAGGTGAGCCGGGGCTGTTTGTCTCCAAGCTAGGGCAGCGCATTTCCAACCGCAATGTCCAGAAACGGATGGCGGAATGGGGCCAAAAGCAGGCTGTTTCCAGCCATATCAACCCGCACAAGCTGCGCCATAGCTTTGCGACCCATATGCTCGAGTCTTCGGGGGATCTGCGCGCCGTCCAGGAGTTGCTGGGCCATGCCAACCTCTCGACCACTCAAATCTATACCCACCTGGACTTCCAGCATCTGGCACAGGTGTATGATGAAGCCCATCCCCGCGCCAAGCGCAACAAGCGCTGAGCCGGGGCTATTTCGAGAGTAACAGCTGATGCAGTTCTACCGCCGCTTGCCTGCGCCCAAGGCACTGACCTTCGATCTTGACGATACCCTCTATGACAACCGCCCGGTGATCCGCCGGGCCGAGCAAGCGATGCATGACTGGCTGGCAGCCCACCACCCGCGCACGCAAGGCGTCGGGAAGACGGGTTGGCTACAGCTTAAAATGCGCCTGGCCAAGGCTGATCCTATGCTGCGCCATGACGTGACCCAATGGCGCTTCGAGTTGTTAAAAACTGGCTTTATGCAGTTGGGCTACTCTTTGTCGGCAGCCGAGCAAGCAGCAAACGAAGGCGTGGCGGTGGTACTGGAGGTCAGGAACCAGGTTGATGTTCCTGACGAGACCCACAGGGTGCTGGCCTTGCTCAAACAGCAGCTGCCATTGGTGGCGATTACCAATGGCAATGTCGATGCGGGTAAAATTGGGCTGGCGCAGTATTTTGATAGCGTCTTGATGGCCGGCCGTGATGGGCTGTCAAAGCCCGAGCCGGATTTGTTTGCCAGTGCAGCCGTAGGGCTCGGTCTGGCACCGGGCGATATCCTCCATGTCGGCGATCACCTGGTGACCGATGTCGGCGGGGCCAAGCGCAATGGCTTCAAAGCCTGCTGGTTCAACGACCAGCAACGGGTGCTGAGCCGCGAGCCGCGTGCCAAGTGGCTGCCGGATGTCGAAATCAGCCAGCTTTCACAGCTGTTGGCGTTGGTGAGTGACTAATAAGAGCCATTTAACTTGAGCTTCATTTTTCTGGATGAAGTTTCAAAACCTACTCGCCATGGATGGCGAGTCAGAGCTACATGGATGTATTTATGCGTTTTTGAAACTTCTATCCAGATGAATGAATTACATTGATCTTCTATTGATGAAACAAGCTACTGCAACAGAGACTGCTTCGGCTTGCTGCTTATCAAATGGTCGACCGAGATCATCCCTGCCCCCCAGAACACGTTGACCAGCATCATCATGCCCCACAGCTGGTGGTCGAAGAACCCTTTCTCCCACAATAGTGGGTAGGACACCACCGCAATGATATTGAATACAAACAAAGCTAGCGCCATCGGGCGGGTAAACAGGCCCAGTGCCAAGAATACCGGCAGGATCAGCTCGGCTGCGGTCCCCATGTAGGCAGCAAATTGCCAGGGCAGCAGCGGCACCTGGTATTCATACTCGAACAGGTAAAGGGTACTGTCCCAGCTGTTGTATTTCACCATGCCCGATTTGAAGAAGACCCAGGCTACCCAAAGGCGGGTGAACAGTAGCAGGAATGGGATCAGTGGCTCGGTGATCCGCTGGGACGTAGTGTCGATTTGTTTGAGAAAATTCAGCATGCGCATTCTCCCTCAGGCAAGCCGTGGATACGGGTAAAGAATTGTTGTTGGATAAGTTCGCCGAGAATGGCCAGCATGGCTTCATCGGCTTCACCCAGCGGTTTCCCCTGCTGGCACAGGCGCAGCAGTGCCGTGGCCGATGGAGTGGTTGCCAATACCTGCATCCCCTGTGGGCGGTGCTGGATAATGACCGACTCCGGCTGGTTGAGGTCAAGTTGCTCAATCTGATCTCGGGTGATCATCTGCCACAGGCTGGCGACTGGGTATGGGGCGTCGAAACTGTAAACAGGTTCGGCCACTTCCATCACCAACTGGGCCAGACTGTCCTCGGTGATCTGGGTGAGTTGCTCGAACGGAAAATCCGCGTTGACCGGAACATGCTGGCTGGCACGGTCTACCAGCCATTCAAGGCGGGCCAGATCAGCCAAATAGGGGACAGCCTCAACCAAGGCAGGTTGGTTGTTGATGGTGTCGCTGAACCCGTCGCCGTAGTCGGTGACATTGCCTTCGCCAAGCGGCTGGTTGAGGACATGTTGGCGGGCAATCTGGGCAAAACACTCCTCGCCAACGACGGCTAGGCAGCATGGGTAGGTGGCTTCCAACACCTCTGACAGGCTGATAATAAAATTATTTCGGTAAACCTGGATCAGTTGTTCCGGGCCGAATGTACTGTCAGCAATATGCTCGCTGGCCGAACTGGGCCGGTAATGCAATGCTTCAGCGAAATCCTGCTGTAGCTGATGGAGGTTGTTAGGCTGCGGAGATCCCATCACTGGCCTCCTTGGCAATAATCTGTTGCGCTTTTTCTGCCTCTCCAAGTAATACATTAAGCTCTGGAATATCGAGATCCCACTCTATCAGTGTTGGTACCCCGCCCAGTGCGGCGAAATGTTGGCGTACCCACTGGCGGTAGAGTTGCCACACCGGTTCGCTGACCGGTTTGCTGTGAGTATCTATCCAGATTTCCCCTTGCTCGAACTGCTTGACCGTAAAACCAGCTAGGTGGATTTCCTTAACGGTTCGCGGGTCGATGGCATCGAGATAGGTCTGACAGTCAAAGCCATGGTTGAAGCTGCTGACATAGATGTTGTTGAGATCAAACAACAAACCACAGCCGGTACGTTGCTGGACTGCCCGCAGAAACTCCCACTCAGGTATGGTTGAGTGGTTGAAGCTCAGATAGCTGGACGGATTCTCGACCAACAGTTGGCGTCCGAGGGTATCCTGTACCTGCTCGACTTTGCGGCAGAAGTGGGATAGGGCTTCTTCGGTATAGGGAAGCGGTAGCAGATCATTGAAATACTGGCCGTCAACCGAACTCCAACTCAGGTGATCGGAGACCGCTATCGGGTCGATTTCCTCGACCAGTTGCTTGAGCTGGCTGAGGTGTCGTTTGTCCAACTCGTCGGCGGAGCCGAGGGACATTCCGATCCCGTGGCAGCTAATGGGGTAGTGGTTGGCAATATCCCGGAGCTGCTGACGGGCCGGTGAGTTGGCCGTGAAATAATTCTCGCTGTGAATTTCCAGCCAGCCGATATCTGGCTGTTCGGCGAGAAATTGATGGATGTGGGGGGAGCGAAGCCCCACCCCTACCACCTTGTCATAAGACAACCTGCTCAATTATTTAGCCTCTTTTGAGCTACCGACCAGGCGATCACAAAGGCCTTTAGGCACCATGACGAAAGCATCTTTTTGACCATCGGTTTTCGAGGTACCGGCACAAGAGCTGGTTTTGGTCGCACAGTCGTTTTTACCAGCTTTGACCACTCCGTAGCACTTCTCTTTGTCTGCTGCGACCGCAACAGAAGGGGTTAAAGCAGTACCCGCAAGAGCAAGCAGACCTGAAACCGCGGTAGCAACAGCAAGATTAGACTTTTTCATAATGATTCCTTCATTTAAGTGTTATCAAGTTGGTAGGTGGTTAAGGGTTATGATGAGCTGGTTGAGCCGCCGGCTAGGCGATCACACAAACCTTTAGGAACCATCACGAAGGCATCTTTCTGGCCATCGGTTTTCGAGGTACCGGCACAAGAACTGGTTTTGGTGGCACAGTCATTCTTACCGGCTTTTACAACGCCGTAGCACTTCTCTTTCTCGTCGGCGGCTACCGCTGCTGTGGTGGTCATGGCGGTACCGGCTAGAGCAAGTAGGCCAGTTACGGCAGTGGCGAGTGCGATGTTGGTGGTCTTTTTCATGTTCATTCCTCTTAAATACGCTGACTGTTGCTGGAAAATGCAACGTTTCCTTTTTGATTAACTGGCACCTCTTGGTGCTCTCGGTACATAAGAAAGGGCGAGTTGGGAATAACTTTCACGCTTTCTTAAATTTTTTAACTTTCTGTTAACTTTGCGTAATTCCAAGCATAGAACAAAACAATCTGGCAAGAGGTTGATTAGGTGAAATTTTTGTCGCCCATTATTGACGGGTTTGTCATCTGTAGAGGGTAGTATCTCGGCGGCTAGGGAGGTTTCTCGCATCGTGGGGGGCTTTGTGGTTATAATCATCACCATTGTATAAATAACCAGTAGAGAGCGATGGACGTTTCACTTCTGTTAGATGGCCTGAATGACAAACAACGCGAGGCGGTGGCAGCACCGTTGGGTAACCACCTGGTTTTGGCCGGCGCCGGGAGTGGCAAGACCCGGGTCTTGGTCCATCGCATTGCTTGGTTGATGACGATAGAGCAAGCCTCGCCGTACTCCATTATGTCGGTGACCTTTACCAACAAGGCGGCCGCCGAAATGCGTGGCCGGATCAATGAGTTGATGCACGGTTCGTCGGCCGGGATGTGGAACGGTACATTCCACGGCTTGTGCCACCGTATGCTGCGCGCCCATTACCTTGATGCCGGCCTGCCGGAAGACTTCAATATCCTGGACTCCGAAGATCAGATGCGCCTGCTGCGCCGCTTGATCAAGGCCCAGAACCTGGACGAGAAGCAGTGGCCAGCCCGTCAGGCGGCGTGGTATATCAACGAGAAAAAAGACGAGGGGCTGCGGCCGCAGCACATTGATACCTTTAATGACCCGGTCGAGCAGACCTGGCTGCGCCTCTACACTGCCTACCAGGAAGCCTGTGACCGTGCTGGCTTGGTCGATTTTGCCGAGTTGCTGCTGCGTGCGTTCGAGCTGCTGCAGCGCAGCAAGCATATCCGCGAGCACTACCAGGCACGCTTCAAGCACATTTTGGTGGACGAGTTCCAAGATACCAACAACATCCAGTTTGCCTGGCTGCGCCTAATGGCTGGCCCTGATTGCAACGTGATGATCGTGGGTGATGACGACCAGTCTATCTACGGCTGGCGTGGTGCCAAGGTGGAAAACATCCAGCGTTTCTTGAATGACTTCAAGGGCGCGAGCTCTATCTTCCTTGAACAGAACTACCGTTCGACCGGCAACATCCTAAAAGCGGCCAACGGCCTGATCGCCAACAACAACGAGCGGATGGGCAAGAACCTGTGGACCGATGGTGCAGAGGGTGAGCTGATCTCGATTTACTCGGCTTTCAATGAGCTGGACGAAGCCCGTTTTGTGGTTGGCAAAATCAAAGAGCTGCGCGATCAGGGCGGGGCGCTGAGCGAAGCGGCCTTGCTATACCGCAGCAATGCCCAGTCGCGGGTACTGGAAGAAGCCTTGATCCAGGCCGGGATGCCATACCGCATCTATGGCGGCATGCGCTTCTTCGAGCGCCAGGAAATCAAAGATTCTCTGTCATACCTGCGCTTGATTGCCAACCGCAACGATGATGCCTCGTTCGAGCGGGTCGTCAACACCCCGACGCGCGGCTTGGGTGACCGCACCCTGGAAACTATCCGCATGGCAGCCCGCGACCGTGGCGCCACGATGTGGCAGGCCAGTGTTGCCCTGCTGGAAGAGCAAGTGCTGGCTGGCCGTGCCGCCAACTCCTTGCGCCGCTTCATCGAGTTGGTCAACGCACTGGAAGACGACACCCGCGAGCTGCCGCTCTACCAGCAGACCGATGAGGTGATCCGCAACTCCGGCCTGCGCGCCATGTACGAGCAAGAGAAAGGCGAGAAGGCCCAGGCCCGTATTGAAAACTTGGAGGAGCTGGTAACGGCAACCCGCCAGTTCGAGATCCCGGAAGAAGCCGAGGAGATGAGCCCGCTGTCGGCATTCTTGTCCCATGCTGCACTGGAAGCCGGCGAAGGTCAGGCCGATGACTTCGAGGATGCGGTCCAGCTGATGACCATGCACAGTGCCAAGGGCCTGGAGTTCCCGGTAGTGTTTATGGTCGGTGTCGAGGAGGGCATGTTCCCGAGCTCGCGTACCACCGAGGAAGTGGGCCGTTTGGAAGAGGAGCGCCGCCTGTGCTACGTGGGGATGACCCGTGCGATGCAGAAGCTCTACATCTCGTATGCGGAAATGCGCCGCCTCTACGGTAAGGATAACTTCCACAAGCCGTCACGCTTTATTCGCGAGATCCCGGAAGAGTTCATTGAAGAAGTGCGGATGAAGGCCAAGGTCTCCCGCCCGGCCAGCAGCGGCCGCTTCAGCCAGAGCCAGGTGAACGAGAACTTCAACCAGACCGGATACAGCCTTGGCCAGCGGGTCCAGCACCCGAAATTCGGAGAAGGGACAATCATCAACTTCGAGGGCAGCGGTGCCCAGAGCCGGGTTCAGGTCGCCTTCAATGGCGAGGGGATCAAATGGCTGGTCACCCAGTATGCCAAGCTTGAGCCGATGTAATTACCGGCTGGCACAGTGTCGAGACTGAAATAAAAACCGTGGCAGGCGCCACGGTTTTTTTGTTGGTGGAGCACAGGCTTTTTATTCCGCGATGACCTTGCCTTCGCGGCGTGGGTCGGCAGCGCCGGTGAGGGCTTTGTCGCTGAGCTTGATGGCCTGGACACCGGAATTGAGCTCCTTGACCTGGACTTTGAAGCCGAGGGTTTCCAGCTTCGGTGCCCATTGCTCGGCAGCGGTATTGGCTTCTAGCTCAAACGGGCCGAAGCGGTTGTTCATGTTCGGCAGGTTGATGGCCTGTTGCAGATCCATGCCCCAGTCGAGGTGGGCCACCAGGGTTTTGGCGACATAACCGATGATCTGGCTACCACCCGGTGAGCCAATGGCAAGGTATGGCTTGCCTTTTTGCATCACGATGGTCGGCGCCATCGAGGAGCGCGGTCGTTTGCCCGGCTCGACCCGGTTGGCAATCGGCATGCCGTTGTCATGGCTGCGGAAGGAAAAGTCGGTCAGCTCGTTGTTGAGCAGGAAGCCGCGTACCATCACCCGCGAGCCGAAGCCGTTCTCAATGGTGGTGGTCATTGAAATTACGTTACGGCCCTTGTCGACAATTGAAAAGTGGCTGGTTGAGGGCAGCTCGAGTGATTCGTCCATGGCATAGCGCATGGCGTGATCCCATGGCGGGTTGCCCGCTTCTGCCGTGGCCAGGGCTTGGTCGCTATTGAGCAGGGCGGCACGCTGCTGGAGGTAGTCATCGGCCAGCAACCCTTTGGTCGGCATCGGCACATAATCGCTGTCGGCCATGTAGCGGCCGCGATCGGCAAAGGCGAGGCGCGAGGCATCACCGAGCAAGCGCCAGCTGGTGAGGTTATCCGGTCCCAGTTCGCCAAGCGGGTAGTGGCTGAGCATGCCCATGATCTGCCCCAGTGTCAGGGCGCCGGAGCTTGGTGGTCCCATCCCGCAGATCTCGTACTGGCGGTAAGGCGCGCAGATAGCAGGGCGCTCCTTGACCTGGTAAGTCGCCAGATCCATGGTGCTAAGCACCCCCGGGTTACCGGGGGCGGTGCGGACGGCCTTGACGATGTCTTTGGCAATCTCGCCGGTGTAGAAGGCGCTGGCACCGCGCTCGGCAATTTGCCGCAGGGTATCGGCATACTCTGGGTTCTTTAAAGTTTGCCCGGCTTGAATAGCCGTGCCGTCTTCATTGAAGAAATAGGCTTTGGTCGCGGCGAAACGCTGCAAGTGGGCTTTGTCCTTTTCTACCAAAGCTGCCAGCCTCGGGCTCACAACAAATCCCTCTTTGGCAAGCTTGATAGCGGGCTCGAACAGTTTCTTCCAGTCCAGCTTGCCGTTGCGCTGGTGGGTATACCACATCAGCCGAACGGTACCCGGGGTGCCGACCGAACGGCCGCCGACCACGGCATCGAAGAACTTAAGCGGCTGACCCTTGTCATCCTGGAAGAGTAGCGGGGTGACAGCAAATGGGGCGGTTTCGCGGCCGTCGAAGGTGGTCAGGGCTTTTTTCTTTTGATCCCAATAGACCATGAATGCGCCGCCGCCAATGCCGGAGGACTGCGGCTCGGTCAGGCCCAGCACCAACTGGGTAGCCACCATGGCATCGATGGCGTTGCCTCCCTGGCGCAGGATCTCCGCACCGGCTTCGCTGGCGTAAGGATTGGCAGAGGCAACCATCCAGTCCTTGCCGGCCACGGCTTGCTGCTCGGTCAGGCCGGTTGCTGCTTCCGGGGCAAGCTGGTCAGCAGTTTGCTGGCTGTCTTTGGCAAAGGTGGAAACAGGCAGGGTCAGCAGGCAGGCTGACAACAAGGCAATCCGGTGTTGGTTCCATTCCATGGTCAATTTACTCCTTACTTAGGCTGTAGTTAGCCTAAGTAAGGAGTGGGGGCAATGTCTAACCGTTGGTTGTTTTTTGTGCTGCGGGTCAACCTGTGCGGCAGTCAGCATCAATGATCACGATGAAATGATGCTGACTAGGATCAGGCTGCCGATCACGGTGAACAGGGCACCGCAGGTGGCATCAATCCAGGGTGTCCATTGCTTGAGTTTTTGCTGCAGGCGGGCTCCGGTCAGCAGCCAGGCCAAAAGGGCAAACCACAGGAACGAGGTGATCCACAGCAGACCGATGGCTGTGGCCTTACCACCGAGGGACATACTGGCAGGTACCAGTGTCGATAGCAGGCTGATGAAAAAGACCAGAGCCTTGGGATTGAGGATATTGGTGGTAAAACCTTTGGCCAGCGCTTGTTTACGGTTAGCAAGCACTCGCTGCGAAGATTTACTTGGCTGTCCTGCCTCGGCTTGGTGGCGCTGCTGCCAGTGTTGCCATGTGCCTTTCAGGGCACCGATCCCGAGCCACAGCAGGTAGCTGCCGCCAGCGGCTTGCAGAAGGGCAAACAGCATCGGATGCTGGTGGATCAGCAGGCTGGCACCGGTCAGGCTGAGAATGGAATGGAGCAGGATCCCGAGCGACAGGCCAAGGGCGATCATGATGCCGGTTTGGCGCCCATAGCGGCCAGCATTTTGTACCACTAAGGCGAAGTCGGGCCCCGGGCTCATCAAGGCGACGATATGAACGGTGACTAGGGTGGCAAGGGTGGTTACTTCGTTGATCATAGTGTGTACGTTATCCTTCAAACATCAGGGCACAATGCCCAGCAAGGCGTAGCATGCCTTAGCTGTGTGGTGGACGCTTGTAAAATAATGACAGTTATTCGATGCCGTGAATTGAAGGCTTGTTATTTGATATGCGAAGGGGTGACGCCAAAGGTTTGCTTGAAGGCATGGGCGAAGTGAGCCTGATCGTAAAAACCCACATGGTAGGCCACTTCGGTACTGGTGTAACCTGCTTTCAGCAGTGCCATGGCATGTTCCAAGCGAAGCCGGGCCAACCAGGCATAGGGAGTCATGCCGGTGGCTTTTTTGAATTGGCGTAGCAGTTGTGATGGGCTGAGATCGCACAGGCTGGCCAGTTGTTCGAGGCTGATTTTCTGATCCAGATGAGCCATTACATAGTCGCGCAGCTGAGCTAAGTCTTTGGAGCCCAGAGCCGTGACATTAGCTTCGCGAACCTGGCCGTAGTGGGTCAACAAATAGGAAAAGGACTCGATCGGCAAGCTGTCTCTGGCCAGTTGTGACACCAGCGGATTGTCCAACTGTTGGTGAAGCATAGTCAGTTGCTGGAACAGGGTATGATCAGCGATCTTATTTTGCGGGAAACTATAGTGGCCCTTGCCCGAGACGTCGTTGGCCTGCTGGCTGAGCCAGTCGGGGGTGATGCTGAAGACCTTGACCTGGTATCCCGTGTGCTCGTTGGGCTGGCCGTCGTGGATTTCGTCCGGTGGCATGATCACCAATTGCCCGGCACCGGCAATATGCTTGCTGCCGTTGTAGAAATATTGCTGTTGGCCCTGAGTGATCAACCCGACATGGTAATCGAGGTGATAATGGCGCTTGAACGCAAAGCTTTGGTAATGGGCATCAATCAGGCTGATGTCATCAATGGGGCTTTTGCGATGGCTGATTTTATTCATATCTCGCTCCCCTTTGCGGTTCATGGTTGGCTATGAGTACACCATAACCATGGCGGCAGCGCTTGTAAAAAATCAACGGTGCTGCCTGCCAATATGCAGCACCGTTTTTTAGTTCGTTGAAAATTTAGCTGACGGCTGCTTGTTTTTTATTGCTGCGGTGGTTACGCAAACCTTCGAAGCTGAACACAATTAGGGCTGCCCAGATAAAGGCAAAGGTATAGCCTTTGTCTGCGGTGAAGCTCTCGCCGTAAACGGTGATTGCCAGCAGGAACATCAGGCTCGGGCCGATGTACTGGAAAAAGCCCAGGGTCGAGAGCTTGAGCTTGGTGGCGGCACCGGTAAAGCACAGCAATGGCAGGGTGGTAACAATACCGGCAGCCATCAGCAGCAAGTTGGTATTCATCGGGTTGGCCGACCAGTCCGAGGTGGCGCTGTTGGCAAAGATAAACACGTAGCCGAGTGCTAGAGGCAGCAGCAGACTGGTTTCCATGAACAATCCGGTAGCTGCGTCAAGGTTGACCTTCTTGCGTAGCAGGCCGTAGAGGCCGAAGCTGGCGGCCAGTGCTAGGGCAATCCAAGGCAGTGAGCCGAACTGGATCAGCTGGACTGCAACCCCGGTGGCAGCCAGGGCGACCGCGACCCATTGCAGTGGGCGCAGGCGCTCACCCAGGAACATCATCCCGAGCAGGACATTGAGCAGCGGGTTGATGTAATAGCCGAGGCTGGCATCCAGCATGTAGTTGTTATTCACCGCCCAGATGAAAATCAGCCAGTTACCCCCGACCAACAACGAGGTTGCCAGTAGTAGCATCAATACCTTTGGCCGGCCCAGTACGGCGCGGACCTGTCCCCAGCCCTTGCTGGCAACCAGCAGCAAGGCAAGAAAGATAAACGACCAGATCACCCGATGGCTAAGGATTTCCATCGCACTGACATGCTGGAGGGATTTGAAATAGATCGGTGCTATTCCCCACATGGTGTAGGCCGATAGGGCGAGGATGACGCCGCGTTGGGTCTGGGTATTTTGCGCTTCCATGGTTACCTGAAAAGTTGGTGCCGAGCTGGCGGGGAGAAATAAAAATTCAGTTGTGTATGCACGGGCAGTATAAATCGTGATCGATCTCAATACTATTGCCTTTTTCCTCTACAACTATAGCCGCTGGCAGAGCAAATGATTTGAACCGGGTGTGACTCCCATCGGTGATCTGAATGGTATAGAATAGCCAGCCTTGTCCATCTTCAGGTGCCCCGGGTTCGGGTCACCAGTGCCAATGAGAACGTTATGCCAGCAAGCCAGCCGAGCCAGACCGAGAGCCCTATGACCTGCCAGCAGGTCCTGCAGGAGGTATTCGGCTATCAGGAATTCCGTGAGGGCCAGCAGCCTGTTATCGAGGCGGCGGTGTCCGGCCAGGACTGCCTGGTGATCATGCCGACCGGTGGCGGCAAGTCGCTGTGCTATCAAATTCCTGCCTTGCTGCGTGATGGCCTGACCTTGGTGGTCTCCCCGTTGATTTCCCTGATGAAAGATCAGGTCGACCAGCTCAAGGCCAACGGGGTGGCGGCAGCCTGCATTAACTCCACCATGTCGTGGGAAGAGATGCAGGATACCTTTCAGGCGATGTCACAGGATCAGTTGAAACTGGTCTATGTCTCCCCTGAGCGGTTGCTCAGCCGTGACTTCTCCGAGCGCCTAGCCAGTTTGCCGCTCAGTATGATTGCGGTGGATGAGGCGCACTGTATCTCGCAGTGGGGTCATGACTTCCGCCCGGAGTATGCAGCAATTGGCAGCTTGCGCCAGTCCTTCCCGGAGGTGCCGGTGATCGCCCTGACGGCTACTGCGGATGAGACCACGCGGCAGGATATCGTGGCCCGCCTGGCACTGCAGGACCAGCATACTTATCTCGGCAGCTTCGATAGGCCGAATATCCGCTATACCCTGCAGGAAAAATACAAGCCGATGGCCCAGCTAACCCGCTACCTGTCCGGTGTCCGGGGCCAGTGCGGCATTGTCTACTGCAACAGCCGCAAGCGGGTCGAGCAGATCAGCGAAAAGCTCAACGAGAGCGGGGTCCGTGCCGCGGCATACCATGCCGGGATGGAGCATGATGAACGGGCCTGGGTTCAGGAAGCGTTCCAGCGTGATGATGTCCAGATTGTGGTGGCGACCGTGGCTTTCGGCATGGGGATCAACAAGCCCAACGTGCGCTTTGTGGTCCACTACGACATTCCGCGCAATATCGAATCCTATTACCAGGAAACCGGGCGTGCTGGCCGTGACGGTCTGCCGGCGGAGGCTATCCTGTTCTATGACCCATCGGATCTTGCCTGGCTGCGTCGCTGCCTGGATGAGAAGGAAGAGGGGCCGCAAAAATTAGTGGAAAGCCACAAGCTCAACGCCATGGGAGCGTTTGCCGAGGCGCAGACTTGTCGTCGTCAGGTGTTGCTTAATTACTTTGGCGAGGCGCGGGAAGAGCCGTGCGGCAACTGTGACGTCTGTCTTGACCCTCCCAAGCACTTCGACGCCCTTGAGGTGTCTCAGAAGGCATTGTCCTGTGTTTACCGGGTGAACCAGAGCTTTGGTATTACCCATGTGGTAGAAGTGCTGCGCGGTATGCAGAACCAGCGCATTCGCGAGCATGGCCACGACAAGGTCAGTACCTATGGTATTGGCCGCGAGCACAGCCACGAGTTTTGGGTCAGCATTTTGCGCCAGTTGATCCACCGCGGTTTCCTGACCCAGAATATCGTGCGCAGTTCTATTTTGCAGCTCACCGCCAAGGCGCGAGAAGTACTGCGGGGCGAAGTGTCGCTCGAGCTGGCGGTACCGAGGTTGGATATTGCGGCTCGCAGTGCCAAGAGCGATAAAATGGCCAACCGCCAATACGACAAGAAGCTGTTTGCCAAGCTGCGCAAACTGCGCAAGGCGATTGCGGATGAGGAAGATCTGCCGCCGTATGTGGTATTCAATGATGCCAGCCTGATGGAGATGGCCGAGCGTTTGCCGACTTCGGCAGGGGAGCTATTGGCGGTCAACGGGGTCGGGCATCGTAAGCTGGAAAAATACGGTAATGCCTTCCTGGGGCTGATTGAAGATCACCTCACCGCGGGTGAAGAAGTCGGTTTTGGGATCGGCTAGATAAAAAGGCCGGATAAAAAAATACCGGACAATCCGCGTCCGGTACAAAATGCGTTTTAGATACAAACTGGGGCGTTGCCCCGGCATGCTCTGTTCGCTACAAAACAGCTTGCGTATTTGGTGAGAATGTTAAATTCACCGATTGCTAACCGGGTCTCCCCGATTGGCAACAACTTCATAAAACCATGAACTTTGCCCCTTGGCTAGAGGCTGGTTATTGCTTGATACGCAGAGAAACAATTGGTTACAGGAAACCTCCTGAAGCCATTCATGGCAAAAAGGAATAATAGCTATGACAATAAGCGCTGACTTTTGGTGCCGCCGCTTGGACCCTGCGGCACGGTTGCTCGAAATTGGTGGGCCAGAAATCGACTATGATACTTTTGCTGCCATTGCCAGTGAGTTGCTCCAGTTGCTGGGGATGACCGTGGTGGAAAAAGAGTCCAATGCCGATTTGCATGTCTGGCTGGTGGATTTCGAAGGCTGCCGGCTGCTGCTCAAAGGGGAGCACTACAGTGGCCAGATGTGGCTGGAAGGGCTGGACAGTGATACCGAAGAAACACTGTTATTCTTGGCTGGGCTATTAGGAAAGCGGTGAAGCACTGGGCAAAGCGGTGGTTTGCTGTATAATGCCCGCCTTCGGTTGCTACTGGCAGTGTGAGAGCTGACAGTGGTGTTTTGGGTTCCCTCTCCCCCAATGACAAAAAGGTCTGACAATGACGACTTCTCAATTTACGCCCGCGCAGCAGCGCAAGGCGCTTTCTTTCTTGGTGGTTTTCCACCTGCTTATCATCGCATCGAGCAACTACCTGGTTCAGCTTCCCTTCACCGTGATGGGGTTCCATACCACCTGGGGTGCCTTTACTTTTCCGTTTATCTTCCTGGCTACTGACTTGACTGTCCGTATCTTCGGGGCGGCGATGGCAAGGCAGATCATCCTCAGGGTGATGATGCCGGCGCTGGTGATTTCCTATGTACTGTCGGTCCTGTTCTACCAGGGTGAGTATCAAGGGCTGGCTCATCTGGGTGAATTCAACCTGTTTGTGGCGCGGATAGCAATTGCGAGTTTCATGGCTTACCTACTGGGTCAGATCATGGATGTATCAGTATTCAACCGCCTGCGCCAGACCAAGCAGTGGTGGGTGGCGCCGAGCTGCTCGACTCTGTTCGGCAACGCACTTGATACGCTGGCTTTCTTCTCGATTGCGTTCTACAACAGCCCTGATGCCTTTATGGCTGAAAACTGGGTTGAGATCGCCCTGGTGGATTACGGCTTCAAATTGCTGATCAGCCTTGGTCTGTTTGTGCCGATGTACGGTGTGCTGCTCAACTACTTGATTGGCAAGCTGACGACTTTGTCCCCGGCCAAGCCGGACGGTGAAAGCAGATCGCACAACTCCTTGGAGGTCTAGCTTTCCCTTCCTTGGGTTTCGCACCATAATAAGCACAGTTTAAGGCCAGCATTGCTGGCCTTTTTAATAGGAGGAATTATGCATATCCGAGAGGCCAGTATTGAAGAAGCGGTAACCGTATTGGCCGCCATTACTGAGTTTGCCCGCCCAGCCACCGAGGAAGAAATCAAGCAACGGCTTCGAGGTCACCGCGCTCTGGTTTTGGTGGCTGAGCTTAACGGTGAAATGGTCGGGGTTAAAATCGGCTACCAATTATCGGAAGACTGTTTTTACAGCTGGCTGGGTGGTGTGGCCCCGGCTGGCCGCCGGGGTGGGGTAGCCCAAGCCCTACTTGAAGCACAGGAAGAATGGGTGGTGGCAGAAGGTTACCAGGAGCTGAGGGTCAAATCCCGTAATCGTTTCCCGGCGATGCTGCGTTTGTTGCTGAGAAATGGCTACCAAGTTGAGCACCTGGAAAAGAAAGACGGCATTGAAGATTACCGGCTGCATTTCATCAAACAACTAAATGACAATAATTCTCAATAAAATACTTGCATCTTAAATGAGAATAGTTATTATTAACTTGCACTCAGCGAGAACGGCAACAAAGGGTTCTCGTTTGAAGGCACGACATTGCTCACATTGCTTCCAGTGTACTTTAGCTAGGGTGGGTTTTTAGTGTAGGGCTGAAAACACAATCCCTTCTGCTGAGCGGCAACTACTTCCAGGTCTTGATAATGGAAAGTAGTGCCGCTTTTTCTTTATCTGCGATTTGATCATTTCAGAAATTATGACCAGGCATCAGGCTATCTTCACTAGCTCCTTGACCAGTTTATTGATCCCTTCCGCCGCTTCGGAAATGCTGCCAGCCAGCATATAGGCCGGGGTAGTCAGCAGGCGGCGTTTTTGATCTAGCACGTAGTCGCTGACCGGGCACTTGATATGCTCGCCGCCCATTTGGGTGAATACCTTGGCGGTATCTGGATCGGTGCCGATGGTACCTTTGGCGCCTGGGCCATAAATGAGCGGGATCATTGCCGGGGCTATACACAGGTAACCTGCGGGCTTTTCCTCTTCGGCAAATTTCTGGCATACCCGTTTCACCTCGGGATGGATTGTGCACTCGCTGCCCTTGAAGGCGAAGTCAGACAAGTTCTTGGCTGCGCCGAAACCGCCGGGAAGCAGCAGGGCGTCATACTGACTGGGATCCAGCGTGGCCAGATCATCGATTTGACCGCGGGCGATCCGGGCCGCTTCGATCAATACATTCCGTGTTTCTGCCATTTCTTCACCGGTCAGGTGGTTAATCACATGGTGTTGATCCATATTCGGGGCAAAGCAGTGCCAGCTGGCACCTTCTTGCTCGATGGCAAGCAGGGTGAGGACGGATTCATGGATTTCGGCACCGTCAAACACTCCTGAGCCGCTCAAAATAACTGCGATTTTCTTCATAATGGCTCCCTTTCTCGTCAGATTTGTCTATTTTTACTCTCAGTTCATCTTATTTCAGTACGCGTTGTTAACTTTTTCCACAATTAACGATCATTTTCGGATCGTGGATCTTATGAGCGATATGTATTTAACGTGTTGTATTTATTTGTTTTTATGTCTTCGGTTTTTATGGTTTAAATAATTGATCAACGCTTTAAAATGAACTACCAACAAACTTATCCACAGGTGCGCCCCCCAAATTGGAAAACAGCAGTTAACAGTTGATGGTAGTCATGGCATCCTAGTGACCTAACTCTTTCATCCCCCGGATATAAGAATATCTTTATGGCAACTATCCCAGAAAATCCACTTATTCTGATTGATGGATCATCTTATCTTTATCGTGCCTACCATGCTGCGCCGAACTTCACTAATTCAGACGGTGAACCAACCGGTGCGGTGTATGGTGTAGTGAACATGCTGCGCAGTATGTTGCGCCAGTTTTCCACCGAGCACATTGCTGTCATCTTTGATGCGAAAGGAAAAACATTCCGAGACGAGATGTACCCGGAATACAAGGCCAACCGTCCGCCAATGCCGGATGATCTTCGCTCTCAGATCGAGCCGCTTCATGCCGTGATCAAGGCCATGGGCCTGCCGCTGATTTCGATTTCCGGGGTAGAAGCCGATGACGTGATCGGTACCTTGGCCAGCCAGGCGTCGAAAGCCGGTATGCCGGTATTGATCAGTACCGGTGATAAAGATATGGCCCAGCTGGTTGATCAGAATATTACCCTGATCAACACCATGACCGATGTGGTGATGGATCCGGCTGGGGTGGTTGATAAGTTTGGTATCGGTCCTGAGCTGATCATCGACTACCTTGCCCTAATGGGGGATAAGGTCGATAACATCCCGGGTGTACCGGGAGTCGGGGAAAAGACGGCTAAGGCATTGCTGACTGGTATCGGCGGTTTGGATGCGCTGTACGCCAACCTTGATGATATTGCGCCGTTGGGTTTCCGTGGCTCGAAAACCATGTCGAAAAAGCTGCTTGATAACAAGGAAGCGGCTTACCTGTCCTACGAGCTGGCGACGATCAAGCTGGATGTCGAGCTGGATGTCACCCCGGATCAGTTGGTGAAAACCACGCCGGACACCGATGAGCTGACCAAGCTGTTTGGCCAGTTGCAGTTCCGTCGCTGGCTGTCAGAAATGCTTGATGGCAGTGACGGTCGTATTGTTGCCGATGAAAAATCGGCGGCACCGGCTGCTGAAGCCAAGCCGGTTGCCCCGGTGATTGATCGTAGTGGCTATGAAACCGTGTTGGACGAAGCGGCATTCAGCCAGTGGCTGGAAAAACTCAATACGGCTGAAGTCGTGGCGTTCGACACCGAGACCGATGGCTTGGATTACATGACGGCAAACTTAGTCGGTGTGTCATTTGCGGTGGAAGAAGGCAAAGCGGCCTACGTGCCGGTAGCCCATGACTACCTTGATGCTCCGGCCCAGCTTGATCGCGATTGGGTGCTGGCACAGCTTAAGCCGCTGCTGGAAGACCCAAGCAAGGACAAGGTCGGCCAGAACCTCAAGTTCGATGCCAGCATTCTTGCTCGCTACGGT
The DNA here is from genome assembly GCF_056160145.1 of Photobacterium sp. ABD4_091. NCBI lineage: Bacteria > Pseudomonadati > Pseudomonadota > Gammaproteobacteria > Vibrionales > Vibrionaceae > Photobacterium > Photobacterium sp. ABD4_091. The sequence goes on from NZ_JBSWWQ010000001.1 coordinate 1,726,500, forward strand.
ATCGAGATGCAGGGGATCCGCTTTGACACCATGCTGGAATCCTACGTGTTCAACAGTGTGGTAGGCCGCCACGATATGGATAGCCTGTCGCTGCGCTACCTTGAGCACAAGACAATAAGCTTCGAAGACATTGCCGGCAAGGGCAAGAAGCAGCTGACCTTCAACCAGATTGATCTGGAGCAGGCCGGCCCTTATGCAGCCGAAGATGCCGATATCACCCTGCGCCTGCACAATGTATTGCTTGAGAAAGTGAATGCCGATGCCAAGCTAAAGTCGGTTTTTGACGATATTGAGATGCCATTGGTACCGGTTCTGTCGCGCATGGAGCGTACCGGGGTATTGATTGACAGCATGCAGCTTGGCGCGCAGTCGACCGAGATCGCCGTGCGCCTTGATGAGCTGGAAAAACAAGCCTACGACATCGCAGGCGAAGAGTTCAACCTGAGCTCGCCAAAGCAGCTTCAGGCGATCCTGTTCGAGAAAATGGGCCTGCCGGTACTGAAGAAAACCCCATCGGGTACCCCTTCGACCAATGAAGAGGTGCTGCAGGAGCTGGCACTGGACTACCCGTTGCCGAAGCTAATCCTGGAATACCGCAGTTTGGCGAAGCTGAAATCGACCTACACCGACAAGCTGCCGAAGATGATGAACCCGGCAACAGGCCGTGTCCACACATCTTACCACCAGGCTGTGACCGCGACTGGCCGCTTGTCGTCAAGCGATCCTAACCTGCAGAATATTCCAGTCCGTAACGAAGAAGGGCGCCGTATTCGCCAAGCCTTCATTGCCCCGACTGGCTATAAGGTACTGGCGGTCGACTACTCGCAAATCGAGCTGCGTATCATGGCGCACCTGTCGGGTGATCAGGCCCTGCTGGATGCCTTTAACCACGGCAAAGATATCCATGCCGCGACGGCTGCCGAGATTCTGGGGATCCCGCTTGAATCGGTGACCAGCGAGCAGCGCCGCCGTGCCAAGGCGATCAACTTCGGTCTGATCTACGGTATGAGCGCATTCGGTTTGGCCAAGCAGCTGGATATGGGGCGTAACGAAGCGCAGGATTACATGAATGTATACTTCGAGCGTTACCCGGGCGTACTGGAATACATGGAAAGTACGCGCAATCAGGCGAGCGAGCAAGGGTATGTCGAAACCCTGTTTGGCCGCCGTTTGCACCTGCCTGATATCAAGTCGCGTAATGGCATGCGCCGCAAGGCCGCTGAGCGTGCAGCGATCAATGCCCCGATGCAGGGAACCGCTGCCGATATCATCAAGCGTGCCATGGTCTTGGTTGACGAGTGGGTTGGCCAGCAACCTGAAGGGCGTGTTCGCCTTCTAATGCAAGTTCATGACGAACTTGTATTTGAGGTACAGGAGTCGGAGGTCGACAACGTTTCAGCCGAGGTCCAACGCTTGATGGAAGCTGCTGCAGAGTTGGCTGTTCCGTTGATTGCCGACGCTGGTATCGGTGATAACTGGGATCAAGCGCACTAAATCAGCTTAATACCCAATTCCAACAAGAAATAGCCAGCCATGCTGGCTATTTTTTTGCTGAAATTATTCGTTCAGTGACTTACGAGGTTTAGAAATTAGTTACGAGATCTTGAAAAAAAACTACAAAAAGTCTTTTCAAAACTGAGCAATTGATATACAGTTAGAGACGTAGGGTACAGAGGTAAGATGTTCTATCTTTCAGACCTTTTGTTTCACGTTATTGGATTTGGCTGATTCAGCCGCCCTGGTCATTTGACCAGGGCGTTTTTTATTGTGCCAAAGAAAAATCCATCCCCCGCAAACTCCCCGTTTATATTTTGATCATTCTGGTGCTGATTGGTTGCCAACTCATCTATTTAGTTACCGAATGCCAGTACTGGAAGCTTTTGTTGCCAGTTTCTATGCCTGTTGCTGACATTTGTTTCAGTAAAATTTAGAGTAATTACTTTAATTTTGCTGGGGAGGTGGCTATACTATTGCTTGCTTCTTGTTCATATTTGTTTTCGGTAGTGGGTTTGATACCGGCTAGCCAACAAATACATGAAATCGCCATCCTGGTTTTGGGGTGGCTTTTTTTTATCCTGCCTGTCATTAAACTGTAATTTTATTCCATTTTGGGATGTCAAAATCCGCTTGTCACTATCTTTATTTTTGATAAAAAACAACTTTCCCCTAGATTGTGCGCCAACAGTCTAAAACTAGATATTTGCGGCGGGAAACCAAGGCAGGATCTGAGCTGGTATGTTGCCCAAAACACACTTATGGGAGAAAAAACTTGCGTTGGTGGGGGAAATCACTGATGCTTTCGGGACAAATATAAAAACCTCCTATTTCTCTCCCATTGCCCCGCCTTGCTGGTGGGGTATTTTTATGTCGGCAAGTCACAGGTGCCGTTGCAACGGCCACAAATAAAAAAAGCCCCCGTCTGGGAGCTTTGTTGTGGGTTATTGCATAGGGCGAAGGCTTATTCTTCGTCTTGCGCCTCGTCGTCTTCGAGCATTGCCAGCTGGCGCTCTAGCTCAGGGGCAAACCACTTGTCCAGCTTGCGGCGAACCTGATCCACGCCGATCCCCTTGAGTGACGAGAAGGCTTCGACTTGCACGTCGCCACCGAACGTCTTGACGTTGTCGCGAACCTTCATAAGCTGCTGCTTGCGGGCTCCGCTTTTGAGCTTGTCGGCTTTGGTCAGTAGGACCAGCACTGGCAGGCGGCTTTCGATCGCCCACATGATCATCTGCTGATCCAGATCCTTGAGCGGGTGGCGGATATCCATCAGTACCACTAGGCCCTGCAGGCACTCACGCTTTTGTAGGTATTCACCCAGCGACTCCTGCCATTTTAGTTTCATTTCCAGCGGAACCTGGGCATAGCCATAGCCTGGAAGGTCAATCAGGTTACAGCCCGGTACCACTTCGAACATATTGATCAATTGGGTACGGCCAGGCGTTTTAGAGGTACGGGCCAGGCTTTTTTGGTCGGTGATGCGGTTTAGGGCACTCGACTTACCTGCATTGGAGCGGCCAGCAAATGCGATCTCAACGCCTGTGTCGTTTGGCAAGTGTCGGATAGTCGGCGCACTTGTGATAAATCCTGTGTTTCTATAGTTGAGAGGTTGATTCACTGTTAACTCCGTCAAGTCTTGATGTAGTCGACTGATTACTTTTATGTGAAATTGTGTAAAATGTACGAAAACCGAGCTCGGTTAGTGGTCGCATTGTATACCATGTTACTGAGCATTACTTGTGGTACTGGAAGCTCTATAATTATAAACGGAATGTCATGAAGAAATTAGCACTGATATTGACTCTGCTGGCCAGTTGCTCAGCCTGGGCCCAGGGAGATGCAGAAGCCGGAAAGGCAAAAGCCGCAACATGTGCCGCCTGCCATGGCGCAGACGGTAACGGTATTATGGCGCAATACCCTAAGATTGCCGGCCAGCATGCCGGTTACCTTGAAAAACAGCTCAAAGATTTCAAGCTTGCGATGAGCAGCGGCGGCGCTCAAGGCCGTAACGATCCTGTTATGGGTGGCATGGCTATGCCGCTGACCGAGCAGGACATGGCTGATCTAGCAGCCTACTATGCCTCACTACCTATCTCTGATAACACCACGCCTGAATCTTCGGTTGAAATCGGCCAGGCCCTATATAACTTCGGCGATGCCGAGCGTGGTGTGACGGCTTGTACGGCTTGCCATGGCCCTCGTGGTAATGGCACCAGCCTGTCCGGGTTCCCGAAAATCTCAGGTCAGAATGCCGAATACGTTACGCTTCAGCTGGAGAAATTCCGCGATGGCCAGCGTGTCAACGACATGAATGCCATGATGCGTGCGGTGGCAGCGAAGCTTACCGACGACGAAATTGCTGCCTTGTCCCAGTACGTTGGCGGCTTGCACTAAGTTTTCCTTCAGCCTGGCTTCCAGTCGGTGGTGAGAAAAGGCAGCTTCGGCTGCCTTTTTTATTGCCAATTTCGCGCTGATCTTGCAAGAAAATGACAGTTTTTTCCGGCTAAAAAGCAATGTGCTTGGTGGCTTGTGAGAGATCGGCTATTTGAACCGGTCGATGTTGATGAAGTTGTTCATGCTTTTTTCATTAAAATTTTTCAAAACAATGCTTTGTGAGAATTGAAATAAAGTTACAGCCAGGCCTTCCTTTTCCGCTCCATTGTTTCAGGCCAGGATCGGCGTAAAGTATGCCTTGTCGACAGGGAGTTGGCACAGGAAGGAAAGCGCCATTGACGGCATGGGCAAGAAGCCCGAAGGAATACAGGATGTCCGGCAAGGAGCCGGGTAGACCGCAAGATGTGGTAAGGATTGTCAGGAAAGACCCTTACGGAAAAGAAAACACAACATAGGAAGCAGCATTCTAGGGACGGGGTGCACACACGGATGGTGAACTGGTTGCCTGATGGCAACATGCTGATGGAAAAGCCGGTGAAGGATAGCCGCGAAGACAGGGATAAGCGTCTTAAGGACACAAAAACTCATCAGGATGATGAAAAACAACAAGTTGGTACGGAAGCACTAATAACAAATGGATATTGCCAGACCGGGATGTTACTAACTGGTTAAGGACAGACTAGACAGGATATAGCCAGCAATGGCGACCCCACAGAGCGACAGGTTAGCCAACCTGTCGCTTTTTTCTTGTTTGGCGCTTTTCCTGCGCGCGCTTTGTAGTGCACATTTCTCAATCAAATCTGCTATGATACCCGGCTTCATTTGGGCGCCGTGGCGATGTCCTGTGCGTTAGACTTAACTGGAGAGCGATAATGATCCCTTGTCCGCTGTGCCATAGCCAAGACAGTGCGCTGTTTTTTGAAGACAAGCGCCGGCAGTATCTCCGCTGTGGTGAGTGTGCATTGATATTTGCCGATCCTGCGTCGAGATTATCGCCGCAAGAAGAGAAAGCGCACTATGATTTGCATGAGAACAACCCGGAAGATATGGGGTACCGACGTTTTCTTGCTCGCCTTGCCGACCCGCTCACGGAGCGCCTGGGGGATCGAACCCTCAATGGCCTGGATTTTGGCTGCGGCCCTGGCCCAACCCTGTCGCTGATGCTGGCGGAGTCTGGCCATAATATGGCGGTCTATGATCCGTATTTTGCCGCTGAGCCGGCAGTGCTGGAAGTGCAGTATGATTTTGTCACCTGCACCGAGGCGATCGAACACTTTTATACGCCTGCGAAGGAGTGGGGGCAGCTGGTTGGTATGATAAAACCCGGTGGTTGGCTGGGGTTGATGACCAAACTGGCACGAGATGCAGATGCCTTTGCGCAATGGCATTACAAGAACGACCCGACCCACGTGAGCTTTTTTAGCCGCGAAACATTCCAATACCTGGCCCAACGAGACGGCCTGGATGTGGAATTTGTCGGGAATGATGTAATTTTGCTGAGGAAAACCCAGTAATGACCCGTAAGAAAAGAAGCCGTACTACCGGGATGTCCGATCAGGTAGTCACTATTAAGACCCGTAGCCAGCATGACCTAGACGGTTTGCAGCGTAAGAAAGATCGCAAGCGCAAGGGCCTTAAGTCTGGCAGCCGCCACTCAATGGTTACGCCAGAAGATGCTCGCAAGGCCGCCCAGCGCAAAGACCCGCGCCATGGCAGCAAGAAAGCGATCCCGTTGATTGTCGAGCCGAAGAAGCCGATGACCAAGCAACAGCGTCGCATGACTGCCGAGCAGGAGCTGCAGATGCTGGAAAATGATGCCCAGCTAATGGTACTGCTAGACCGTATCGAAGCGGGTGAAAAACTGGGTGCTGGCCTGCAGAAGCAAGTCGACCAGAAACTGGACCGTATCGAGCAGCTGATGAACCAGCTTGGCCTGCTTGACGAAGACGAGCCGGAAATGGATGAGATCGCACCGGGTGCCCCTCGTTCTGATGACGACTTGCTCGACCAGTTTGAAAACATGGAATTTGACGGTTTAGACAAGGAGTAAGCCTTGCAGGATATGACATTGTGGCTAGGACTGGCCGGCCTGATTGTGGCAGTGCTGGCAAGCTATGCCGGCTATTTGTTGTTTAAGCTCTACCAGCAGACCCAGCGCCATAAGGCTTTTCTTGCCCGCGCCCAGCGCCAGCAGGAAGAGGGGATCAAGCAGCGCAATGCCAATATCATGGAAAGCGTGCTGATCATTGCCGAGGCCGGCAAACAGGATGAGTGTGACATGTCTGAGATTGCCATTCGCTTGTACAAGCTGATGGAAGTCTTGCAGGGTGAACTCCGGGTGGATTTTGCCAACCAGTATCCGGCGATGCATGAGCTTTACCAGGTGGTGAAAGACATGCCGCGCGGCGATGCACGCAAGACCTTGGCCAAGAAAGAGCGCATGCAGCTTGACCTGATCCGTATGAAGGCCGAAGCCCGCTTGGTTGAGTCGATCAAAACCGAGTTGGATCTTATCCTGGCAGCCAAGCCAGCTGCTTGATATCGGCGATTGTTTCCCCTGTCTATACTCACAGGCAGGGGAATACTGATCCGGCTAGCAGTTTAGTTATCTCCTATCTACATCTTTACCAAGTTGTGTCACACTTGGTGGTCAATTTCTCCCCTCTAATTTTAGTGGAAGTAAGTCATGTCAAATGAGCAAATTATTTGGGATCAGGCCCTAATCGAAAAATATAATTATTCGGGGCCGCGCTATACCTCATACCCGACAGCGCTGGAGTTCCATGAAGCGTTCACGCCGGCGGAATTTGACATGGCGTGCGCCCAGTACCCTGAGCGCAACCTGTCGCTGTATGTTCATATCCCGTTCTGCCACAAGCTGTGCTACTACTGTGGCTGCAACAAGATCATTACCCGCCACCAACACAAGGCCGATCAGTATCTTGATGCGCTGGAGCAGGAAATCCGCCAGCGCGCGGCGCTGCTGGGTGAGCGCACCGTTAGCCAATTGCACTGGGGCGGTGGTACACCCACTTTCCTGACCAAGCCGCAGGTAAGCCGGTTGATGGGGCTGCTGCGTGAGCAGTTTACCTTTGCCCCTGATGCCGAGATCAGCATCGAGGTTGACCCGCGTGAAATCGAGCTTGATATGCTTGACCACCTGCGCAGCGAAGGCTTCAACCGCCTGAGTATCGGGGTGCAGGACTTCAACAAGGAAGTCCAGAAGCTGGTTAACCGTGAGCAGGACGAAGCCTTTATCTTTGCGATGGTAGAGCGCGCCCGCGAGTTGGGTTTCCGCTCGACCAACCTGGATTTGATCTATGGCCTGCCGAAGCAGACACCAGAGCGGTTTGCCGAAACGCTGGAGCAGGTATTGACCATGCGCCCGGGCCGTCTGTCTATCTTCAATTACGCGCACATGCCGAAATTGTTTGCTGCCCAGCGCAAGATTAAAGATGCAGACCTGCCGCAGGCCAATGAAAAGCTGAAGATTTTGCAGCAGACCATTGAAACACTGACCGGTGCCGGCTACCAGTTTATCGGGATGGATCACTTTGCCTTGCCGGAAGACGAGCTGGCGATTGCCCAGCGCGAGGGGATCTTGCACCGCAACTTCCAGGGTTACACCACCCAGGGCGATACTGACTTGCTGGGCCTTGGCGTGTCGGCCATCTCGATGATTGGCGACTGCTATGCCCAGAACCAGAAAGAGCTGAAGCAGTATTACGCCAGTGTCGGCGAGAAGCGCGAAGCGCTGTGGAAAGGGGTATCGCTCGATGGTGATGACCTGTTGCGCCGCGAGGTAATCAAGTCGCTGATTTGTAATTTCCACCTCGACAAGCAGGCCATTGAGCAGCAGTTTGGTATCGAGTTCGATAGCTATTTTGCTGAAGATATCGAGTTGCTACAGACCTTTATCAACGATGGCCTGGTGGAGAATAGCGCCACCGCGATAGACGTGGTGCCGAAAGGCCGGTTGCTGATCCGCAATATTTGCATGAGCTTTGATAAATATTTGCGCCACCGTGCCCGCCAGCAGCAGTTCTCGCGTGTAATTTAGTCCCGTTTCTTGCGCGGATAAACAAAAAGCCCTCAAACCTTAGGTTTGGGGGCTTTTTGGTATCGGCTAAACGGCAGCATTAGCCGTTGAACATATTCACCGCAGCAATCAGAGCCAGGATCCCGGCAGCAAAATGGCCTGGGCCATTGGCTGCGATTTCGCTGACTGCAGGCATTGCCACGCTGAATGAAAAGAGACTTTCCAGCATGGTGGGTTTCCCACTGTATTCTTGGTGTGATGGTGCGTTGTGTGGTGTGGCTCCAGGGGCGCTGAAACCGGAGGGTATTGTACGCAAAACGAGCGAAGATGGAATGGGGGTAGGTCAAAAAATGGCCAGTGGTTGCGAATAATTTATCCAACCATTTTATCTAACCAATTTATCTAACCCTAGTTCACTGCGAAAAGCCCTTCGTTGGTATTGGTACGAACGGAGGGCTTTCCGACTCAGAAGGGCCGTGTCAGTCCATGACAACGTTGAGCTCTTTGAGCTTGCGGGTCAGGGTATTGCGCCCCCAGCCCAGCAAGCGGGCGGCTTCCTGTTTGTGGCCGTGGGTATGTTCCAGTGCCGCTTCCAGCAGGATTTTCTCAAACTCCGGCAGTGCTTCGCCCAGCAGGTTCTGGTGACCCTGGCGCAGGTTGTCGAACGCCCATTTTTCCAACGCATGGTGCCAGTGCTGGTGGCCGCTTTCACTGCCTTCCGGCTCGCTCGGGGCGAGTAGCTCTGGCGGCAGGTCGGCCGGGAGGATTTCCTTGCCACTTGCCATCACGGTGAGCCAGCGGCAGGTGTTTTCTAGCTGGCGGACATTGCCCGGCCAATCCAGCTGTGTCAGGGCTTCTTCGGTTTCCGGGTTCAGGGTTTTGACTTCGACACCGAGTTCATCAGAGGCGCGCTTGAGGAAGTGACGGGTCAGCTGCGGGATATCCTGGCGGCGGTCTTTGAGTGCTGGCAGGTGCACTCGGATCACATTGAGGCGGTGGAACAAGTCTTCGCGGAAGTCCCCCTCGGCCACCAGGCGCTCGAGGTTCTGGTGGGTCGCCGCAATGATCCGGACATCGACGTTGACCGGTGAATGGCCGCCAACCCGGTAGAATTGGCCGTCGGCCAGCACCCGCAATAGGCGGGTCTGGATATCCAGTGGCATATCGCCAATTTCATCGAGGAACAGGGTGCCGCCGTTGGCCTGCTCGAAGCGGCCCTGGCGGACGCTGTTGGCACCGGTGAAAGCCCCTTTTTCGTGTCCGAACAGCTCCGATTCAATCAAATCCTTGGGGATCGCAGCCATGTTGAGGGCTATGAACTCTTTGTGGCTGCGCGGGCTGTGGCGGTGCAGGGCGTGGGCAACCAGCTCTTTACCGGTTCCTGACTCGCCGTTGATCAGCACCGAGATGGATGAGCGGGACAGGCGGCCGATGGCACGGAAAACCTCCTGCATTGCCGGGGCCTCGCCGATGATTTCCGGTGCGTTCTTCTCAATGGCTTCCGGTTGTTGCTGGCGTTTCTGCTCCTGGCTGTGGGTGACGGCCCGCTCGACCAGGCTGACGGCCTCGTCAATATCAAATGGCTTGGGCAGGTACTCGAAGGCCCCTTCCTGGTAGGCGTTCACGGCGGCATCGAGATCCGAGTGCGCGGTCATGATGATGACCGGCAGGGTCGGGTAGTCGGCCTGCAGGACCTTGAGTAACGAGAAACCGTCCATCCCCGGCATGCGGATGTCCGAGACCAGCACATCGGGCACGCTGCGCTCGAGGGCTTCGACCACGCTGTCGGCATTGGCGAAGGTTTCGCATTTCAGCCCGGCTGCGTTGAGGGTCCGCTCCAGTACCCAGCGGATAGAGCTGTCGTCATCGACGACCCAAATTAGTCCTTTGCTCATGGCGAATCCTCTACATAATCGGTAAATACATGGTGAATTTGGTATGGCCCGGCCAGCTGACAACTTCTATCTTGCCTTGGTGCTGGTCGACCAGGTTCTGTGCAATGGAAAGCCCCAGCCCGGTGCCGCCTTCGCGGCCAGTCACCATGGGGTAGAACAGGGTGTCCTGGATATCACTCGGGATCCCCGGGCCATCATCGATGATGTCGATCTTGGCTGCCACCCGGTAGCGCTTGCCGTGGATCAGCGCCTGGTGGGCGGTACGGGTCTTGAGGGTGATATTGCCGCCGCCGTGCTGCCTGAGGGCCAACGAGGCATTGCTGACAATATTGAGAATGGCCTGCTCGAGCTGCTCGGCATCCATGGTGAAGTCGGGCAGGCTGGGATCATAGTCGCGGTGCAGGTGGATATTCTCGCCGCAATCGATACTGATCAGCTGACGGACTTTTTCCAGCACCACATGGATATTGTCCTGCTGGCGGCTGCCGGGACGCTGCGGCCCGAGCAGGCGGTCGACCAGGTTGCGCAGCCGGTCGGCCTGCTCGATGATCATCTGGGTATACTCGGTATAGCTTGGGTCGGGCAGGGTCTTTTCCAAAAGCTGGGCGGCACCGCGCAGGCCGCCTAGCGGGTTTTTGATTTCGTGGGCCAGCCCGCGTACCAGCTCCTTGGCGGCTTGCTGCTGGGCATGCTGGCTCAGCTCCTGGCTGATCCGCCGCTGCTGGTCAATCGGCTTGAGCTCGAGCAGGATAAGCAGCTCGCGCTGCCAGGATAGCGGGCTGGCATTGAGCTCAAGGGTATGGTGTCGGCCGTCGATGACGAAGGTGACATCGCTGTCGGCCAGCCCCTGGCCGCTTTGCAGTGTTTCGGGGATCAAGCTCAGGTCTAGCGAGCTGTGTTGGAGCAGATCCGAAAAGCGGGTGTTGTTGAGCCGGCGCTTGCTGAACGACAGCAGTTGCTCTGCCGCCGGGTTGACATAGCGTATGGTCAACGACTCATCGAGCAACGCGATTGCCGTGACTTGGTTGTCCAGGATCAGGGAAGAAAAGTCAGCCGTCACAATTACCATCCTTGTTGGTGCAGTTCATCATGGTGCATGGAACTGCCAATGCACCATATTGGTGCAATCAAGTGTAGCCTGTCTGCCTGGTATCGTGAACGAAAAAATGGCTAACGCTTGCTATTTGGGCACTGGGAGCGGTACCGGGCGTTGGTTGATACGGGCACGGTGCAAGAAGACAGTGATTTCTTCAGATGATGCAATAACCTTGCCGTGTTTGAGCAATTCTACCTGCAGGGTATGGCTGCCGCGGTCAATATTGGTGAGGGGCCAAGTCAGCTGGGCCTGTGGGCGGCCGTAGATGTCACCATCGAGGCGCAACCGTGCGCTGTGGCCTTGGCTGAGTTTGCGGCTGGCCGAGGCTACGACAGTCATGTTGCCTTGGTTGTCACGCAGTGTTTGCTGGTCGGCCGGGCTTAGCAGCTGAATACTTGCCGCTGGCAGTGCCGGCTCGGTTACTGAGAGAGTTGCTGCCTCGGTTTCTCCGTTAGCGGCTGAAAGAGCGGGGGCCTCTATGCGCTGAGGGTCACGGATGGTTACCACGGATGCTCCGGGGTGGGGCTTGTCGGAAAAGTGGGTGTTGCCATCTTCGTCTTGCCAGGTGTAGATCTCGGTGGCGACACAGGTGGCTGAAAGTAGCAGGAGTGTCGGTAGTAAGCGGGAAGTTCTGGGCATGCTAGTGGTTGGGTTGTGGGTGATCCCTTATTGTTGGCATTGGGTCTGGTGGCGGACAAGATCAAAAAGGCCAGCTTGTGAAGCTGGCCTAAATCTATTATGTCGACTTGTTTATCAGTTACTTAAACTGAGTAGTACAGTTCGAACTCTAGTGGATGCGTGGTCATGTTAACTTTCTCAACATCCTGAGATTTCAGGCCGATGTAAGAATCGATGAAGTCGTCAGAGAATACGCCGCCCGCTGTTAGGAACTCACGGTCTTCGTCCAGTGCCTGCAGTGCACCTTGCAGAGACTCAGCAACAGTTGGGATTTCTGCCGCTTCTTCTGCTGGTAGGTCGTACAGGTCTTTGTCCATTGCTTCACCTGGGTGGATCTTGTTCTGGATACCGTCAAGGCCAGCCATTAGCATTGCTGCGAATGCTAGGTATGGGTTAGCTGCTGGGTCACCGAAACGAACTTCGATACGGCGTGCTTTCGGGCTCGGTACCACAGGGATACGGATAGAAGCAGAACGGTTACGTGCAGAGTAAGCCAGCATTACTGGTGCTTCGAAGCCAGGAACAAGACGCTTGTACGAGTTTGTTGCTGGGTTAGCGAAAGCATTGATTGCACGTGCGTGCTTGATGATACCGCCGATGTAGTAAAGTGCCATTTCAGACAGGCCGCCGTACTTGTCGCCTGCGAATAGGTTAACACCGTCTTTCGCTAGTGACTGGTGAACGTGCATACCAGAACCGTTGTCACCTACTAGTGGCTTAGGCATGAAGGTTGCAGTTTTGCCAAATGCGTGAGCAACGTTGTGAACAACGTACTTGTACACTTGGATTTCGTCCGCTTTAGTCGTTAGCGTATTGAAACGGGTTGCGATTTCGTTCTGGCCCGCAGTTGCTACTTCGTGGTGGTGTGCTTCAACAACCAGACCCATTTCTTCCATGATTAGACACATAGCAGAACGGATGTCTTGTGATGAATCTACAGGAGCTACTGGGAAGTAACCGCCTTTAACACCTGGACGGTGGCCTTTGTTACCGCCTTCGAAGTCAGAACCTGTGTTCCAAGCTGCTTCTACGTCGTCGATTTTGAAGAAAGAACCAGACATGTCTGTTGCGAACTTCACGTCGTCGAATAGGAAGAACTCTGGCTCAGGACCGATAAGAACGGTATCTGCAACGCCTGTTGCACGCATGAAGTCTTCCGCACGCTTGGCAATAGAGCGTGGGTCACGGTCGTAGCCCTGCATAGTAGAAGGCTCTAGGATGTCACAGCGGATGTTCAGTGTTGCATCTTCTGTGAACGGGTCAAGTACCGCGCTTGCTGCATCCGGCATCATCACCATATCTGACTCGTTGATACCTTTCCAACCAGCAACAGAAGAGCCATCGAACATTTTGCCTTCTTCGAAGAAGTCAGCATCGATCTGGTGGGATGGGATAGAGATGTGCTGTTCTTTACCCTTGGTATCGGTAAAGCGTAGGTCAACAAACTTAACTTCGTTTTCCTGGATCAGCGCAAGTACGTTTTCTACTGACATCTTGAGTAACCTCCGGTGTTAGGTTGGGCATTGGCCACAACAAATTAGGAATGAGCGTGTTCTGCTCTATTGCTCTAATACAATGCTATAACCGTGCCAACTTTTAAAAGCCCCAAAATAGCGCACTTAGCGGCTATCCCGGGCTGAATAAGTCCATGTGTTGCACCTTTTTGGGGATGTTGCGCACTGTTATGGTGCAAATGGTGTAGTAATCCCTTTTCTGGTGCGCGTAACTACATTAGCCCACCTTGGCATATTGTCAATTGCCCCGGGAGCGAAAAGGTAAGTAATAAAGGGGGGCTGTGCGAGCGGTTTGTGGGTCTGCGGGGCAGGAAAATGCCTGAATAGAGCGGCAAGGAAGAAAAAGGCGGTGATATAAATCACATATTACGTGGGTTTTGGCGTAAAATCTGTTAGATTATGAGCCGTTTTTTTAACCAAGTAGCGCCATCCGGTCGCTGCATGTTCTGAGTGAATGTGAATCCATGTCTAATCCACAGATCGATAAATTAAGAAATATCGCAATTATTGCGCACGTTGACCACGGTAAAACCACCCTGGTTGACAAACTGCTTCAGCAGTCTGGCACGTTAGAGTCTCGCGGTGAAGTTGAAGAACGCGTAATGGATTCCAACGACATCGAAAAAGAGCGTGGTATTACCATTCTTGCCAAGAACACAGCGATTAACTGGAATGATTACCGCATCAACATCGTAGATACTCCAGGACACGCCGACTTCGGTGGTGAGGTTGAGCGTATCATGTCGATGGTTGATTCTGTACTGCTGATTGTTGACGCCGTTGACGGCCCAATGCCTCAGACGCGTTTCGTAACCCAGAAAGCGTTTGCCCACGGCCTTAAGCCAATCGTTGTTATCAACAAGATCGACCGTCCAGGCGCACGCCCTGATTGGGTAATGGATCAGGTATTCGACCTATTTGACAACCTAGGTGCAACTGATGAGCAGCTAGACTTCCAAGTGGTTTACGCATCAGCGCTTAACGGCTGGGCAACCCTGGAAGAAGGCGAGACTGGCGACGACATGGAACCATTGTTCCAAGCTATCGTTGACAACGTAGCGGCACCTAATGTTGACGTTGATGGTTCTCTGCAGATGCAGATCTCTCAGCTTGACTACAGCTCTTACGTAGGTGTTATCGGTGTAGGCCGTGTTACCCGTGGTAGCGTGAAGCCAAACCAGCAAGTGACTGTTGTCGGTGCAGACGGCAAAACCCGCAACGGTAAAGTGGGTACTATCCTTGGCTACCTTGGCCTTGAGCGTCACGAAGTTGAGCAGGCGACTGCCGGCGACATCATTGCAATCACTGGCCTTGGCGAGCTGAAGATTTCTGACACTATCTGTGACGTGAACGCGGTTGAAGCGCTACCTGCTCTGTCTGTTGACGAGCCAACTGTAACCATGACGTTCCAGGTAAACACTTCTCCGTTCGCGGGTAAAGAAGGTAAGTACGTAACTTCACGTAACATCCTTGAGCGCCTGCAGAAGGAATTGGTACACAACGTTGCCCTGCGCGTTGAAGAAACGGAAGACCCGGACAAGTTCCGCGTATCTGGCCGTGGTGAGCTTCACCTGTCTATCCTGATCGAAAACATGCGTCGTGAAGGCTTCGAGCTAGCGGTATCTCGTCCTGAAGTTATCATCAAAGAAGAAGATGGTCAGCTGATGGAACCGTTCGAAACCGTAACTATCGACGTTGTGGAAGAGCACCAGGGCGGTATCATGGAGAACATCGGCCTGCGTAAAGGTGAGCTGACTGACATGGCACCAGACGGTAAAGGCCGTGTACGTATGGACTTCATGATGCCTTCTCGTGGCCTGATTGGTTTCCAGACTGAGTTCATGACCCTGACTTCTGGTTCTGGCCTGATGTACCACACGTTTGACCACTACGGCCCACACAAAGGCGGTACCATCGGTCAGCGTAACAACGGTGTATTGATTGCTAACGCAGCAGGTAAAGCCCTGACTAACGCCCTGTTCAACCTGCAGGAGCGTGGCCGCATGTTCATCGGCCACGGTGTAGAAGTATACGAAGGTATGGTCATCGGTATTCACAGCCGTGACAACGACCTGACGGTTAACGCCCTGAAAGGTAAGCAGCTAACTAACGTTCGTGCATCGGGTACTGATGACGCGCAGGTGCTGACTCCGCCGATCAAGTACACGCTTGAGCAGGCACTGGAGTTCATCGATGATGACGAGCTAGTGGAAGTAACACCTGAAAGCATCCGTATCCGTAAGAAGCTACTTACAGAAACTGATCGTAAGCGTGCAAGCCGCTCAGCAAAATAATTGCTAGCTGTTAGCCGTTAAACCATCCCCCCATCGGTGCTACCATGGGGGGATTGTTGTATCTGAACCCTACAAAAAAAGAAGAACGACTATGCAACCCATCATTATTACCGGGGGACCGGGTGCCGGGAAAACCTCGCTGCTCGATGCCCTGGCTCGGCGCGGGTACATGACTTTCCCCGAAGTGTCCCGCACCTTGATCCGCGAGCAGGCCGCCCTACCTGGCGGTGTGCTGCCCTGGACGGATCTACCGCGCTTTGCCGCACTTTGCCTCGACAGGATGAGCAACCAGCGCGAACAGGCCAGGCGTGGGACCATGCCGGCCTTTGTCGACCGGGCAATCGGTGATATCTGTGCCTATTTGACTATCGGTGGTATCGAAGTGGAAGAGCATTACCAAACCATGGCCAAGGGCTACTTCCCGACGGTCTTTGTTTGCGCGCCGCAGGCCGACATTTATATTCAGGATGAAGAGCGCCCGCACAGCTTTGCCGAAGCTGAGCAGATCCATCAGCAACTTATCGAGACTTACCGCGGGCTGGGCTACGAGGTGGTCGATATTCCGTGGGATGGCATTGAACAGCGGGCCAGTTGGTTGCTGGCCCGGCTTAAACAGGATGAACGATAGCGCCCAGCTGGTTAGCTGCGTTGCAGCTGGGAAATAAAGCGCTCGGACTCGGTAATCGCCGCTTCCATATCGGTGATTGCCCGTTGGATATCGCGCTGCAGTGACTGGAATTCTCCCTGTAGAGAACCGATTGCGGCGGCATTGAGGTTATGCTTTAAGTACAAAGTGTTATCGCGTAGGGTATCGAGTACCGGATCCATTTTCTGCTCGGCACGGTGCATGGCACTGAGCATCCGCTGGTAAGAAGCCTTGGTGCTGTTGAGCTTGGACTCGCTGTCGCGGCGCAATTTGCTGCTGCTGTAGAGCGACAGTTCGTCTTGCCACTCGTCGAACAGGGCGTCGGCGACATCTTCAATCGCAGCGATGCGCTCGCGCACTTTTTCGGCGGCATCATTGCTAGCCTCGTACTGGTCGTTGACTTGGTTATAGGCACTTTCCAGCTCGCCGCCGTCGAATTGGGTGAGTGCTTTGAGGGCATCGAGCGCGCTGGTAAATTGTTGTTGGGCGTCTTGCTGGGCTTCATTGGCGTCCTCGACCCGGTCGACCATGATATCGCGTTTGTGGATGCCGACCTGTTCCATGGCCGAGTAGTAGGCACTTTGGCAACCTGTCAGGGCAGTGAGGCTGAGAAGGAAGGCAAGCAAATAGGGCATAGTTGACTCCGTGTGTCCTAATATGTGAAAAGTGACTGTAAATAAAAGCAATTAATGACATGACTATGGATGACAAAACGATATCTAGCAAGCAGAGCTGGCGACAGAGAGTGCTGAGCGTGGTGGCATTTACCGGGTATGTGCACCACCGGATCGGCCATGACCGCCTGACTGTGACGGCGGGCTCGATGGCCTATGTCACCCTGTTGTCACTGGTGCCGCTGATCACCGTGGTCCTGTCGGCGCTGTCTTCCTTCCCCGTTTTCGCCGGGCTGGGCGAGCTGCTGCAAAATTTCGTGATTGAGAATTTCGTCCCGGCAGCGGGCGAGGTGGTCAAGCAGTACCTCAATGAGTTTGTGGCCAATGCCGGCAAGATGACGGCGGTGGGCGTGGCTGCTTTGTTCGTGGTGGCGATGATGCTGATCTCGTCTATCGACAAGTCACTCAACTATATCTGGCGGGTGCATGAAAAGCGCCGGCCGGTGATTTCGTTTTCGATCTACTGGATGGTATTGACCCTCGGCCCGATCTTGGTTGGCTCGAGTATTGCGGTTAGCTCTTATCTGGGGTCGCTCAACTTGCTGGGCAGCGAGGCGGTCAACGGCCTGCTGCAGCGCTCCTTGCGCTGGCTGCCGGTGGTGATGTCGAGTACGGCTTTCCTCGTGCTTTACCTGCTGGTGCCCAATACCAAGGTACGCTTCCGCCATGCCTTGGTCGGGGCGGTGATAGCCAGTATCCTATTTGAGCTGAGCAAGAAGGGCTTTGCCCTCTATATTACCAATTTCCCCTCTTACCAGGTGATTTACGGTGCCCTGGCTGTGGTGCCGATTTTATTTGTCTGGGTGTACCTGTGTTGGTGTATTGTCTTGTTCGGCGCGGAGATCACCGCCAGCCTGGGCGAGAAGACCCACTGGCACCCCGAAGCCAAAGGGTGGCAAACGACAGTGCCAACCCAGGCAGAACTGTCAGAGATACAGCAGGCCGACAGGCTAAAGGCAGAGCCTCAACGTACTGACTTAAAAGAAACAATAGACAAAGGTAACAACGAATGATTGCACTGATCCAACGGGTAAGCGAAGCGAGTGTAACGGTAGATGGCCAGGTGACTGGCGCTATCGGCAAAGGCTTGCTGGTACTGCTTGGCGTCGAAAAAGGTGATGATGAAGCCAAGGCCAAGCGCCTGCGCGAAAAAGTGCTAGGCTATCGGGTGTTTGAGGATGAAGAGGGCAAGATGAACCTCAACGTCCAGCAAGCCGGTGGCAGTGTATTGGTGGTATCGCAATTTACCCTAGCTGCCGAAACCAAGAAAGGCATGCGCCCGGGCTTTTCCAATGGTGCGGCACCGCAAGATGCCGAGCGCATGTATGAATATTTTGTTGATTGCTGCAAGGAAACAGGGATCAAGACGGAGACGGGCATCTTTGCTGCCGATATGAAAGTAGCATTGCTCAACGATGGCCCGGTAACCTTCTGGTTGCAGGTATAATATCTATAAGGCACCTTTGCCTCAGGAACGCTGGAGAAGGATTTCATGTTTCGACTTGTCACCCCCAAAACCGAAGAAGAGCTGGCTAGTTACTATGACTTTCGCTGGCAGATGCTTCGTGAGCCCTGGCACATGCCGGTGGGCTCCGAGCGCGATGCCTATGATGATTTGAGTAGCCACCGGATGATTGTCAGCGACCACGGCAAGACCATAGCCATTGGCCGGCTGTACATGACCCCGGATAACGATGGCCAGATCCGCTACATGGCGGTTCACCCGGATCACCGCCACCAGGGGATGGGGGCGATTGTGCTGATGGCGTTGGAGTCACTGGCCCGCGAGGAAGGGGCGAAGCGGTTGGTGTGTAATGCCCGTGAGGATGCGATCCCATTTTACTTGCGCAGTGGCTTCACCAATCAGGGGGAGCTGAGCGAGGAGAAAGGGCCGGTACGGCACCAGCAGATGCTCAAGCACCTTGACCCGCTTACCGAAGTGGTACGCCACCCGGACTGGTGCCAGGAGCTGCAGGAGCTGTGGCAGTCGCAAATCCCGATCAGTGAGCGCATGGGCGTGAAGATCAGCCAGTACACCGGCTACCGGTTTGAAGTCAGCGCCCTGATCAACGCCAATCTCAATACCAAAGCCAATATGTTTGCCGGCAGTATCTTCACCATGGCGACACTAGCTGGCTGGGGCTTTGTCTGGATGCTGCTCAAGGAGCGCAAGTACAAGGCCGATATCGTGCTGGTCGATAGCCATATCCGCTACCGCTCTCCGGTCAAGGAGCGACCGCGCGCAGTGGTCACGGTAGAAGATCTCGAGGGCGATGTGGAGCGGCTGGCGAGCAACCGCAAGGGACGGGCTATCGTCAAGGTTAACGTCTACAGCGGGGACGAGCTGGCCTCGACCTTTACGGGTACTTATATGCTGCTGCCGTCGCAGAGCGAGCCGGATACCGTTTGCTGACCCTCCTGCCAGCGCCTGCTCAGGTGCTGGCAGCCTAACTTCGCCTCCAGTTGCATCTGCTGCCCGGCTGGGGAGGCCATATCCCATTGCCCCTTCAAGACGGCATTGATCTCTTTGCCAGTAATACTGAGCGGTGCCACCGTGATCCGCCCCCGGTCACTGGTGACTTTAAGTGGTGTGATTGCCAATGGCGTAGCCTCGGGCGCTGCTGTTGCCTCGCTGGTTATTGTCTCACTGGCTGCTGTTTCAAGGGGGTTGGTCTCACTGGTTGTGGTCTCAGTAGCTATCGCCTCACTCTGAGGCGCGCTCTGCCAGGCGGCGAATAATGCCTGGCTGCCGTGCTCGACTTCACTATCACGGAAGGTGGCACGCAGCTCGCCGTTAAGGCTATGGGCCAGGCTGGTATAGTTCTGGCCGAGCCCCTGGATAGCCGCAGTCATATCGATACGGCCGCTGGCAGGCCAGGGCACCGATAGCCATTGCGGTATAACGCTGGCAGGCAGGCTATCCCCCTGCAGTGCAGCCTGCCACGGCAGCCCTTCCTTGCCCAGGTCGATTTGCCCCGTCGCTTCTAGCAATCCATCTTTGAACGGTAGGAAAGCTTGGTTCAATTGCCATTGGCCTTGTTCGCTGGCCATCTTAATGAGCGGCTCAAATAAGTCGACAGTATTGAAGCTCACTTGCCTGGCGGTTGCCGTTATATCGCCCTGCCACAGGCTGGGATACGGCTGCTGGCGGAGCTGAAGGTTACGGCCATTGACGTTGAGCCCGTTGATAAACCAAGGGATATCACTGTCAGCTGCAGTCAGCTGGGCATAGCCGATATCCAGCGAATCTATTTGTATCTCTTTGTAGGACGAGATTGCTTTTGCCAGCTGCACAGCCCAATCGGCAGGCAGGAACCACTTTATCCCCTTGCTGGTGAGGCTGCTGAGCTGCAGGGTGTCAGGGGTGAGTTGCCCCTCTGCGCGCCAGTAACCTTCGAGCGCCTGCACGGAGGCTCCCTTAAGGGTAATCAGCTCAGAGGTGAAGTTGATATCCAGCAGGGGATCGGTAAAGGGCTGCTGGTGCCAGTTACCGCTTTCGGCATTGAAAGAAAGCCAGGCGCCATGCTGGGAAAATGGCTTGGCTGGCCAGTGCCAGTCGGTCAGCGACAGGTTGGCATGGTTGAGGCCAAAAGAGGGGAGCTCGATGCTGCTGTCGAGGATATCTACCCGCTTGACGCTGGCTTGCCAGTGCCCAGCAGCCAGCGTTTCTGCCTGCTGCTGGAGGTAGTCAGCGAGCAGCTTGTCTTGCACCTGCAGGCCGGACAGGGTGAGCTGGTGGATCGTGACCAGATGGCTGTCCATGGCAATCTCGAGCTGGCCATTGACGCTGCCATGCTGCCACTCGAACGAAAAGCCATTGAGCGTCCACTGGTTGTTGGTGTAATTGCCGTCCAGCAGTAGCTGCTGGCCTTGCCACTGTTCCCATTGGGCACTGTCGGCGGCGAGCTGGAAACTACCTGCAAACTGTTGCCACCAAGGAGCCGGGTCGCTCGGTTGATAGTGCCAACTGTCGAGCTGGAGCTCTCCCTGCTCGAGGGCAAGCTGCCCGGTGCGCAGGTTCAACCGGCTGATTGCGAGGCGCTGGCTGCGGATCTCCGGCAGCGCCAGGTTGGATACCGTGGATGCCGGAACTACCGGCGCGTCTACCAATAGGCTGTCAAACTGCCACCGCCACATGGGCAGGGAGCTAGGGTTTAACCAAACGGATAACCGGTTGGCGGTGATTGGCTGTTCGCTGTTATGGACGTTAAGCGCTGGGCGCTCGAGGGTAAGGTGCCACGGATCACTGATATGGTAGCTGACGTCATCAAGCAATAAGCGGTGGGGGGTCAGTTGGTTGACGGCCTGGGTGAGCAGGGGGGCGGCATATTGGGTATGCAGCAAGGCTAGGATGATGGTGGCTCCCAGCGCACCAAGCACAACCAAGGTGGCGATGATCTTCCCGATAAAACGCATTATAGCTCCCTGCATCTGACAACTCCCAGTCAATCGCCTCAAGTACAACGGCACCTGTTGCAATGATTATTAGGCGGCAATTTTATTGTACCTGCAAGTACTGGGCAGGGATTTTGGCGTTGATTTAACGAAAAAGCCCCTCACAAGAGGGGCTTAGTGACTAGCAGTTAGCTGCTGGCTATTAGTCTAGCTGTGGGCCTGCAGCAACCAGAGAGGCACCTTCGGTATTGTCGGTGTACTTCTCGAAGTTGTTGATAAAGCGCTCAGCCAAGTCTTTCGCCTTGCTTTCCCACTGCAGTGGGTCAGTGTAGGTATCGCGAGGGTCAAGGATTTCTGGGTCAACATGCGGTAGCGATGTTGGGACTTCCAGGTTGAAGATTGGGATATTCTTCGTTTCTGTGTTCTCGATAGAGCCATCTAGGATAGCGTCGATGATGGCACGGGTATCCTGGATAGAGATACGCTTGCCAGAGCCGTTCCAGCCAGTGTTGACTAGGTAAGCTTCGGCACCCGCTGCTTCCATGCGCTTAACCAGAACTTCAGCGTACTTGGTTGGGTGCAGGGTCAGGAACGCATTGCCGAAACAGGCCGAGAAAGTCGGCGTTGGCTCGGTGATGCCACGCTCGGTACCGGCTAGTTTGGCTGTGAAGCCAGACAGGAAGTGGTACTTGGTCTGCTCAGGTGTCAGCTTGGACACAGGAGGCAATACACCGAAGGCATCAGCCGATAGGAAGATAACCTTGTTGGCATGGCCGCCCTTGGAGATTGGCTTAACAATGTTTTCAATGTGGTAGATCGGGTAGGAAACACGGGTGTTTTCTGTTTTCGAACCGTCATCGAAGTCGATCGCACCATCGCTGCGGACCGTTACGTTTTCTAGCAGTGCATCACGGCGGATTGCATTGTAGATGTCTGGCTCAGCTTCTTTCGACAGGTTGATGGTTTTCGCGTAGCAACCGCCTTCGAAGTTGAATACGCCGTTATCATCCCAGCCGTGCTCGTCATCACCGATCAGGGCGCGCTTCGGATCGGTCGACAGAGTCGTTTTACCTGTGCCGGATAGGCCGAAGAACACCGCCACATCACCGTTCTCACCCATGTTGGCAGAACAGTGCATCGATGCGATATCACGAAGCGGCAGGAAGTAGTTCATCATCGCGAACATACCCTTCTTCATTTCGCCGCCGTACCATGTACCGCCGATCAGCTGCATTTTCTCAGTCAGGTTGAACACCGTGAAGTTTTCGGAGTTCATTTCATGCTCTTTCCACTTCTCGTTGGTGCACTTGGCACCGTTCATGACCACGAAATCAGGCTCGAAAGTTTGCAGCTCTTCTTCCGTAGGGCGGATGAACATGTTTTTCACGAAGTGTGCCTGCCAAGCAACTTCAGTGATGATACGGATACATAGGCGGGTATCTGGGTTGGTACCGCAGAATCCGTCAATTACAAACAGGCGCTTGCCTGAAAGCTGGCCTGTCACAAGCTGTTTCAGATCGTTCCACGCTTCAACACCAATGCTCTTATTATCGTTTTTGCCTTGGTCTGCCCACCACATGGTATCGCGGGTGGTGTCATCTTTGACGATGAACTTATCTTTCGGGGAACGGCCAGTGAAAATTCCGGTATCGACAGCGACGGCACCCAACTCGGTAACGATACCTTTTTCGTATCCTTCCAGGCCTGGCTTGGTCTCTTCTTCGAACAGAACTTCGTAGCTCGGATTGCGAACAATCTCCGCAACATTAGCGATACCGTATTGAGACAAATCTAATTCTTTTGCAACCTTTTTTTCGACGTTCATGACAGTCATAGGTGCTCCTTGGGTAAGATGTTGTTTAACTGTTGACCATGCTAGCAACCCTAAAGGGGTAATTCAGGGAGGTTTATCAAAAAATAACCATTAAAAAGTTAAGGTTAAGTAAAATCCTTTAATTAATTGTAGGTGGTGATTTTACCGTGGTGTGAAGTGATTTTTCCAGCCCTTGAGTTTTAATATTTTTCTTGAAAAAAGCGACACTTAGAGTGTTGCTTGATTACAAAATAACCAGCAAAACTGTGCTCTGGGTAAAAAAAAAGCCGGACATCGTCCGGCTTTTGTAATTCAATTTCAGGCTTTATTAAAAGGAATAATTAATGCACCTGGTTGCTGTTGTTCGTCGCTGCTTGTTCGAACAGGGCTGCGACATCAATGCTATCGAAATCATAGCTGGTGCCACAGTAGTCGCAATGCAGGGAAACCTTGCCTTCCTCTGCTACAATACGCTCAACTTCGGCACGCTCGATAGAGCTGATAGCCGAGGCACTGCGCTCGCGCGAACAGCCACACTGGAAGATCACTTCCTGCGGGTCAAATAGCTTGACGGTTTCCTGGTGGTACAGGCGGTACAGGACATCCTGTGCTTCCAGGCTGAACAGCTCTTCGTTTTTCACGGTTTCCGTCAGCTGCTCAAGGTGCTCGAAATCACCTTCGTGGCCCTGGCCGTCCGGTAGGATCTGCAGCAGCATGCCAGCCGCTTTGGCTTGGCCTTCGTGCTCGCCGGTGCGTAGCCAGATACGGGTTTTCAGCTGCTCTGAGTTCTCGAAGTAACCTTCAAGGCAAGCTGCAAGGCTGTCGCCCTCAAGGCCAACTACGCCCTGGTAGCGTTCGCCCTTGGTCGGGGTAATGGTGATCACCATGTGGCCCTTGCCCATCAGGTCATGGATATTGCCTTCGGCAGGGACATCACCGTCCCAGCGGGCTACACCGCGTAGTTTCTGGTCATGGTCGCCATTGATCACTGCCAGCTTCACCGGGCC
This sequence comes from Photobacterium sp. ABD4_091, assembly GCF_056160145.1. Taxonomy (NCBI): domain Bacteria; kingdom Pseudomonadati; phylum Pseudomonadota; class Gammaproteobacteria; order Vibrionales; family Vibrionaceae; genus Photobacterium; species Photobacterium sp. ABD4_091. The sequence goes on from NZ_JBSWWQ010000001.1 coordinate 1,750,442, forward strand.
ATCGCCTTGCAGCTGGACAGTGATAGAACCTTCGAACTTCAGCGTGGCGGTCAGCAGGCTCGTTGCAACCAGCAGTTCACCCAACAGGGTCTGGACTGGGGCTGGGTATTCCTTGCTGGAAATGATCTGTTGGTAGGTATCGCCCAACTGAACCAGTTCACCACGTACGGATACACCGTCAAACAGGTAACGGTATAGACTATCTTTTGTCATTAGCTTGATTTCTCCAGCAGGTATCTAATTGACCAATTTTTGGTATTTCACGTCAACATAACGAAACTTTTCTGCGCTACACTGATCTAATACCGTTATTCGGAATGACTTTTAAACTTAATTATATCGCGACGCTGCTTTTTATCAGGGCGCTTTTCGGGGCTCGGGCTGCCGTGGGCATGGAGGCGACGCATTTTTGCATGCTCTTCGCGCTTCTTGGCGCTCTCTTCAGTCTCCCGATACAGAGTTTGTGCTTCAGGTGCACCGCGGCGGGTGTCTGACAGTTTCTCTATAATAATAGTTTTTTCGTCATTGCCTTGGCGTAAACGGATCTCAGCACCGACTTCTACCAGTTTGCTTGGCTTGGAGCGCTGGCCGTTGTACTGCACCTTGCCGCCATCGACCATGGTTCGGGCAATTGAACGGGTTTTGTAAAAGCGTGCCGCCCATAGCCACTTATCAAGACGGACCTGAACGTTGTCAGGATGTGCTGTTTGTTGGCCCACAGTATGCTCCTTAACCCGAAAGGGCGCTAAAAGTACCACATTGCCGACAGAGCGTCAGCAGGCATCGAGAGTTTATAAATGGTGATATAGGATCGGGATTTCAACAGTAAAATGGGAATAAATCACAGAAAATAGCTAGTCTATTGATAGTATGAGAAACTTTTCTCTACCTATCTTTGATAAACTATTACAGAAAATTGAAAGGTTACAGAAAGAAGTAATACGTTTTGATATTACATTTTGGTATAACGCGCTAGTTTTTTATTTCCGCAGGATGATGGATTTTTCATGGTAACAGCAAACTGGTTAGGGAGCTTGCAAGCGAAAAGCAAGATCTCAATCTCTTCATTGACCCGCTTCCTGACTTGGGGGCTGGTGGTGATGCTCGCCTGGGTCATTGGCCGTATGGTGTGGTTGGCCCTGCAACCAACCCCGGCTCCAGCATCCTGGCAGGCATCGGCTGTGGCTGTCTCGTCCAATGTGGGCAATGACCGTGGTGAAATTGCCAAGGTGCTGAACATGAACATGTTTGGCCGCTTCCAGCAAAATGCGCCAGTGGTCGAGCGCAAGCAGCCAGTGAAGCAGGATGCGCCGCAAACCCGCCTTAACTTGACCTTGGTTGGCTTGGTCGCCAGCTCCAACCCGCAAACCGCACTGGCCGTAATCACGCACCGTGGCAAGCAAAACACTTACGGCCTTAACGAGGCCATTGAGGGCACCCGCGCCACCTTGCAGGCCGTCTACCCTGACCGGGTGATTATTCGCAATAGCGGCCGGGATGAAACCCTGATGCTTGATGGTGTGGACTTCAGCAAAGCCTCGCAAACGACAGCAAGGCCCCGCCAGCCAGAGCCGCGTCAAGCCGAGCCGGCTGAGCCAACGTCGGACCTGAGCCGAATCAAGCAGGAAATCCTGGAAAAGCCGCAAACCTTATTTAGCTATATTCGCCTGTCCCAGGTTAAACGGGATGGCGAGTTGGTGGGATACCGGGTTAACCCTGGTAAAGAGCGGGCGTTGTTCGACGCCGTGGGCCTGAAGGCCAATGACTTGGCCGTGAGTCTCAACGGCAATGATCTGACCGATGCTGCTGTGATGGCGAAACTGTGGACCGAACTGTCGAGTGCCACTGATTTCACTTTGACCGTCGAGCGCGAGGGTCAGCTACACGATATTTATATTGAGCTGCAATAGTAGCCAAAGCGAACATGCGATAGCGCAGGAGTTTTTTGTGAAAAAATGGATGGGTAAAAGTGCCCTCTGGTTATTAGGCAGCTTGATGTGCAGCTCTGCATTTGCCAGCGAGTTTAGTGCCAGCTTTAAAGGAACAGACATTCAGGAATTTATCAACATTGTTGGTCGTAACCTGCAGAAAACCATCATCGTGGATCCGGCGGTGCGTGGTCAGGTCAATGTTCGCAGTTATGATTTGCTCAACGATGAGCAGTATTACCAGTTTTTCCTCAATGTGCTCGAAGTCTACGGTTTTGCTGTCGTTGAGATGGACAACGGCGTACTGAAGGTTGTCCGAGACAAAGACGCCAAGATCTCGGCCATCCCTGTGGTTGGTGACAACAGCAATATCACTGGCGACCAGGTTGTGACCCGCGTGATTGCGGTGCGCAATGTATCGGTCCGTGAACTGTCCCCTTTGCTGCGCCAGCTTAACGATAATGCCGGTGCCGGTAACGTGGTGCACTATGACCCAGCCAACATCATTATGATCACAGGCCGTGCTGCTACAGTAAACCGCTTGGCGGAGATTATCGAGCGTGTTGACCGTGCCGGCGACAAAGAAATCGATGTGGTTGAGCTGCGCAATGCCTCGGCAGCGGAAATGGTCCGCATTGTCGAAGCGCTGAACAAGACCGCGGATGCCAAATCGACTCCAGAATTCTTGCAACCTAAGTTGGTGGCGGATGACCGTACTAACTCGGTGCTGCTGTCGGGCGACCCGCAGGTGCGTGACCGTCTGCGCCGTCTGATCCGCCAGCTCGATGTCGAGATGGCCTCCTCTGGCAACAACCGGGTGGTATACCTGAAATATGCCAATGCTGAGGATATGGTGGATGTGCTTAAAGGGGTGTCCGATAATCTGCAGGCAGAAAAGCAAGGCAATGCCAAAGCCACATCAAGCAGCAATTCCCAAGTGATGATTTCGGCCCACGTCGATACCAATTCGCTGATCTTGACTGCGCCGCCAGATATCATGCGCGCGCTGGAAAATATCATTGCCCAGCTTGATATCCGTCGTGCCCAGGTGCTGATTGAAGCGATGATTGTCGAGCTTGCCGAGGGTGACGGTGTGAACTTTGGTGTCCAGTGGGGTACCACAGACGGCGGGGTGATCCAGTTCGGTAACTCCGGCGTGCCGATTTCCCAGTATGCGATTGGCCTGGAAGAGGCGCAAAGCTCAACCCGAACCGAAACCTACCTTGATGCCAATGGTATCGAGCAGACCCGTACTATCGAGGAAGATGGTGATTTCAGTACCCTGGCCTCTGTATTGGGCGGGGTGAATGGTGCTGCATTGGGTATCGTGATGGGCGACTGGACCATGCTGGTCAATGCTGTTGCCTCGGATCGAAACTCCAATATCCTGTCATCGCCAAGTATTACCGTGATGGATAATGGCGAAGCCTCGTTCATCGTCGGTGAGGAAGTCCCTGTTGTGACTGGCTCGACCTCGAGCTCTAACAACGACAACCCATTCCAGACCGTCGAGCGTAAGGAAGTGGGTATCAAGCTGAACGTGACCCCGCAAATTAACGAGGGGGACTCGGTCCAGCTCAAAATCGAGCAGGAAGTTTCCAACGTTCTTGGTGCCGATGGTGCAGTCGATGTCCGTTTCTCAAAACGCCAGCTGACCACCAATGTCCTGATCCAGGACGGCCAGATGCTGGCTCTGGGTGGTTTGATCCAGGAGCAGACCAACGAAAGCGAGCAGAAAATCCCAATCCTGGGTGATATCCCGGTACTTGGCCACCTGTTCAAATCGACCAACACCACCACAGGCAAGACCAACCTGATGGTCTTCATCAAGCCGACCATTATCCGCGATGGGGTGACGGCGGACGGTATTACCCAGCGCAAGTACAATTACATCCGTGCCGAGCAGCTATTCAAGGCGGACCAGGGCTTGCGCCTGATGCCGAACACGGAAACCCCGGTACTGCCGAAATACGGTGAAGATATCTCGTTGCCGCCAGAAGTACGTGCCTTTGTTGCCCAGCTGGAGAACGATCAGTAATGCATGATGTTAGCCAGGAGCAGGATAAGCAGCCGCTGTTCCGGCTGCCTTTCTCTTTTGCCAAGCGCCACCGGGTGGTGCTGGAGGCATTGGATCAGGACGTTGCGCTTTACTATAGCGGCCAGCTGTCTGGTTCGGTGCTGGCCGAAGTCCGCCGGGTGGCCGGGGGCAGCTTTGTTCCCCATGCCCTGGAAGACAAGGCATTCGAGCTTAAGCTGACCGAAGCCTACCAGCGTGACTCATCTGAAGCCCGCCAGCTGATGGAAGACCTAGGCTCTGACAGCGATGACTTCTTCTCGCTGGCTGAAGAGCTGCCGGAAACCGAAGATTTGCTGGAGTCGGAGGACGACGCGCCGATCATCAAGCTGATCAATGCGATGTTGGCCGAAGCGATCAAAGAGGCGGCATCGGATATCCATATCGAAACCTTCGAGAAAGTGCTGTCGATCCGTTTCCGGGTCGATGGTGTCTTGCGCGAGGTATTGCAGCCGAGCCGTAAACTGTCACCGCTGTTGGTTTCGCGTATCAAGGTTATGGCACGGCTGGATATTGCCGAGAAGCGGGTTCCGCAAGATGGCCGTATCTCGTTGCGTATCGGTGGCCGTGCCGTCGATGTGCGTGTATCGACCATGCCGTCTTCCCATGGTGAGCGGGTAGTATTGCGTCTGCTTGACAAGAATGCGACCCGGCTGGATCTCTACAGCTTGGGGATGACCGAAGCCAACCATGCCAACTTCCGCCATATCATCGAGCGCCCGCACGGTATTATCCTGGTAACCGGCCCGACCGGTTCGGGTAAGTCGACCACCTTGTATGCCGGCCTGCAGGAACTCAATGGTAAAGAGCGCAATATCCTCACCGTAGAAGACCCGATCGAATTTGATATCGACGGCATCGGCCAGACCCAGGTCAACCCGAAGGTGGACATGACCTTCGCCCGTGGCCTGCGGGCTATCCTGCGTCAGGATCCGGATGTGGTGATGGTCGGTGAGATCCGTGACCACGAAACCGCCTCGATTGCGGTACAGGCGTCGCTGACCGGTCACATGGTAATGTCGACCCTGCACACCAATACTGCGGTTGGTGCCATTACGCGTTTACGCGATATGGGCATCGAGCCCTTCCTGGTTTCATCGTCATTGCTTGGCGTACTGGCCCAGCGCCTGGTTCGGACCCTGTGCCCGACCTGCCGTGAGCCGTATGAAGCGGATACCGAGCAGAAGAAATTGTTTGGCGTTTCGGCAGATGAAAGCCTGACCCTCTACCATGCCAAGGGCTGTGAAGCCTGTAACAACAAGGGCTATCGCGGTCGAACCGGTATCCACGAGTTGCTGATGATTGATGACCAGGTGCAGGAGCTGATCCATGGCGAGGCTGGCGAAATGGCGATTGAAAAAGCGATTCGTGCCCATACCCCGAGTATTCGCGATGATGGCCTGGCCAAGGTCAAGGCCGGTATCACTACCCTTGAGGAAGTGATGCGGGTGACCAAGGAGGGGTAACTGATGGCGGCGTTTGAATACAAAGCCCTGGATACCAAGGGACGCCAGAAAAAAGGCGTTCTTGAAGGAGATACCGCCAGGCAGATCCGTCAGCAGCTGCGCGAGCAGGGTATGATCCCGGTCGAGGTAGTGCAGACCCACGAGCGCGAGAAGAAAAAAGCCAGCGGCGGTTTTCAGCTGCGCCGCGGGATCAGCACCACGGAGCTGTCCCTCATTACCCGCCAGCTAGCGACCTTGGTTCAGGCGTCGATGCCGCTTGAGGAATGCCTCAAGGCGGTGGCGGAGCAGAGCGAAAAGCCACGCCTGAAGAACATGCTGTTGGGTGTGCGTTCACGGGTGGTGGAAGGTTATACCCTGTCTGACTCACTAGCGGAATACCCACATATTTTTGACCAGTTGTTCCGCGCCATGGTGGCAGCCGGTGAGAAATCCGGCCACCTGGATACGGTACTTAACCGCCTGGCGGACTACACCGAGAATCGCCAGAAAATGCGCAGTAAGCTGCAGCAGGCGATGATCTACCCGACCATGCTGACCTTGATTGCGATTGCCGTGGTGGCCTTCCTGCTAGCGACGGTCGTACCGAAGATTGTCGACCAGTTCGTCCAGATGGGGCAGCAACTGCCGACTATTACCGAAATCCTGCTTGCTGCCAGTGACTTTGTCCAAAACTGGGGGCTGGTGGTGCTGCTAGTGATAGCAGCCTTGTTCATGCTGGTGAAGGTGGCTCTCAGGCGCCCTGACTTCCGGCTGAAGTGGGACCGCTGGGTCATGCGCCTGCCGGTGATTGGCAAAGTTGCCCGTGGCCTGAGTACGTCACGCTTTGCCCGCACCCTGTCTATTTGTACCTCGAGTGCCATACCTCTGCTGGAAGGCATGAAGGTGGCCTCGGATGTTATGACCAATACCTGGGTCAACCAGCAGATCCGCGAGGCGGCGGACAAGGTCCGTGAAGGCTCTAGCCTGCGGGTCTCGCTCGAGCAAACCAAACTCTTCCCGCCGATGATGCTGCACATGATCGCCAGTGGCGAGCGCAGCGGCGAGCTCGAACAGATGCTTACCCGGGCTGCCGATAACCAGGATCGGGACTTCGAGTCCTTGGTCAATATGGCTCTCGGGATTTTTGAACCCTTATTGATCGTCGCGATGGCTGGCATCGTGATGTTTATCGTTATTGCTACCCTTATGCCGATCATTGCTTTGAACAACATGGTCGGAATGTAATTTTTGGAGGTTTTCTCAATGCAACGCAAACAACGCGGCTTTACGCTGCTGGAAGTCATGGTCGTGATCGTTATCCTTGGGGTATTGGCCAGCTTGGTCGTACCTAACCTGTTAGGGAACAAGGAAAAAGCCGACCAGCAGAAGGTCGTGACCGATATCAGTGCGTTAGAGCAGTCATTGGACATGTACAAGCTGGACAACAGCGTGTACCCAACGACCGACCAGGGCCTTGAAGCGCTGGTCAGCAAGCCGTCTTCTAGCCCTGAGCCACGCAACTACCGTGACGGTGGCTACATCCGCCGCCTGCCGAATGATCCATGGGGCAACCCGTACCAGTACGTGATGCCTGGCGAGCACGGCCCGGTTGATATCTTCAGCCTGGGTGCTGATGGCCAAGAAGGCGGCGAAGGTGTCAATACCGATATCGGTAACTGGAACATGCTGGACTTCTAAGTTGTGATGATGCCTAAGCGTGCAGCGGGTTTTACCCTGATCGAGATACTGTTGGTGCTGGTGCTGCTGGCAACCAGTGCAGTGGCAGTCATCGTGGCCTTGCCCGAGAGCAAGGAGGATAAAGTCAGGGAGGAAGCTGCGCGCTTTCATTACCTCGTCCAGCTGCTGGGCGAGGATGCCTTGCTCAACGGTTACGACTACGGTGTCCGGGTTGAGCGTAACCGTTACCAGTTTCTTCAGCTAACCAGTCAGGAATGGCAGCCAATGGAATCGTCAAAGTTCTTCACCGAGGTGGAGATGCCCGAGGAGATCCGTTTGGTTGTCGAAATTGGCAGTTACTCCTGGCAGGACAAGGATCGCCTGTTCAAGCCGGGTTCGCTGTTTAACGAAGACTTGTTTGCTGAGCAAACTGACAAAGACAAGATTAAACCACCGCAGGTGGTGGTGATGGCCAGTGGTGAATACACCCCTTTTACGCTGGAGTTTGAAGTGAACGGCGAAAACCAGTTCTGGCGGGTACAGGCCGATGAGCTGGGGCAGCTGTTCCTGCTGCCGCCGGGCGAGACCATTGCCAGCGTGCAGGAGAATGACCAGCCGTGAAGCAGCTATCATCAGCCCGGCGCACCCGGGGTCTGACCTTATTGGAAGTGCTGGTGGCCTTGGCCGTATTTGCAACAGCCGCCTTGAGTGTCATGAAAGCGGTCAGCCAGCACCTCAACACGCTCGGCTACCTTGAGGAAAAAACCTTTGCCGCCATGGTGGCAGATAACGAAATGGCCAAGATCCGGCTGTCGGGGGAGATCCCCACCTCGACCAAACGCGGCAAGTCAGAGTTGGCCGGGCGCGACTGGTACTGGTCGATTAAAAGTACCCAAACGGCAGATGGCTTCCTGCGGGCGCTGGACGTCACGGTAGCGACAGATGAAGCACGCAAGCAGTCGGTGGTGACGCTGAGAACTTATGTTGAGAATTAAAACGACCTCTGACCCGCGAGAACCACGCCTGCGAGGTATTAAGCAAATGGGTTCCAGGCAAGCCGGTTTCACCTTGCTCGAAGTGCTGGTGGCAATTGCGGTGTTTGCCATGCTGAGCCTGTCTGCCTACCAGGTGATGAACGGGGTGCAGCGCAGTGACGAGCAGTCGCGCGAGCACAGCGAGCGGCTCAAGGATATCCAGCGGGCGATGGTTGTGATGGACAATGATTTCCGCCAGGTGGTGGCCCGCAAGGTTCGCAACCAAGGCGAAACGGCCAGCGATCGGATTTTCCAGAGCAGTGAGTACCTGCTGGACTCGTCGAGCTTTGGTATTTTGTTCACCCGTACCGGTTGGCAGAACCCGCAGCAGATGTTCCCGCGCGGGGAAAACGTCAAGGTCGGTTACCGGATTGTCGACGAGCAGCTTGAGCGGGTCTGGTTCCGCTACCCTGACAGCGTAGTGGGCACCGAGGCATTGGTTCGGCCTATCCTGTCTGGGGTCGAGGAGCTGTCATTTCGTTTTTACAGCGAGAAGAAGTGGCTGGAAACCTGGAATAAGCCTGCGGCGCTGCCGGAGGGGGTAATGATCAAGCTGACCCTAGAGGACTACGGGGATATCGAACGGGTCTACATGCTGCCGGCCTCGGTACTGGAGGCGAGCGATGACACATAAGTTCGCCCCGCCCAAACAGCAACGTGGCGTCGCATTGATTGTGGTGCTGCTGCTATTGTCGATGATGACCTTGCTGGCGGTGCAGATGACCGAGCGGCTGCACCTGAATTTTTACCGGGTCGAAAACCAAATCCAGAACCAGCAGGCTTATTGGTTTGCACAGGGAATGGAAGAGTTGGCCAAAGTGGCGATCAAGCAAGGCATCGACGATAGCGACACGGTCAACCTGAGTCAGGCGTGGGCGACCCAGGGCCAGCGCTATCCGCTGGAGGGTGGCGAGGCTATCGGCGATATTATCGACCGCCAGGCCTGCTTTAACCTCAATGCCCTGTCTGGCGTGCAGCCGACAACTGGCAGCAGTACCAAGCCGTTTATTGTCACCGCACTGCAGAACCTGATCGAAGAGACCGGGGTTGATAGCTACGAGGCTGAGGTGGTGGCAGATTCGGTATGGGAATACGTTGATACCGACGAAAGGGTCAACGCCGCCTTTGGCGCAGGGGACAGTACCTATGAAGGCTTCCGCCCGCCTTATTTGCCACCGCGTGACTGGATGGCCGATGTCAGTGAGCTGCGCGCGGTCAACGGGGTATCGGCTGCCATTTTTGACCGGGTGCGCCAACAGGTATGTGCGATCCCGACCACGACGCTGGCGATAAATGTGAATACGCTGTTTGAGCAGCAGGCGCCGATTTTGGTGGCGCTGTTCTCTCCGAGGCTGTCTTTGTCGGACGCCCAGAAGCTGATTGCCGACCGGCCATATGACGGTTGGGATAGCGTGGAAGATTTCCTCGGGGAGTCGCAGCTAGGGGCAATTGATGCCACGGTCAAAGATCAGGCCAAGGAATTTTTGGCGGTCAGCAGCGATTATTTTCAGATGGATACCGAGGTATTGGTCGATCGGTCCAGGGTGAGGCTGGTGGCCTTGCTCAAACGAGATAGTGAAGACACGGTGACGGTAGTCCGTCGCCGTTATGGAGGAATCAGTGAGCGAATTTCTGACAATCAGGCTAAGTAGCCGTGCTGACCAGCCGGTGCAATGGCTTGTCTGGTCGCCACAACAAAACGAAGTGATCGCATCGGGCCAGCTGGATGCGATCAGCCAGCTTGGCGAGATAGCCGATTATGCCAGCCAGCGTGTAGTCTATGCGCTGGCCCCGGCTGCCGATGTATTGATGACCGAGGTGGCTATCCCGGCAGGCAGCAGCCGCCAGCTATCTGCGGTATTGCCATTCTTACTGGAAGAAGAGCTGGCCCAGGATGTCGACAACCTGCATGTTCACCTGTTGCAGAAAAGCGGTGATACCGCACAGGTGGCGGTGGTCGAGCACCAGAAAGTCGCGCTGTGGCTGGCGGCATTGCAAGATGCCGGTATTGAAGTCAAGGCGCTGCTCCCAGACTGTTTGTGCCTGCCGTTATTCGATAATGGTTTCACAGCCGCCGAGCTTGATGGCATGTGGTTGATCCGCCAGTCTGAATCACTGGGGATTGGGGCTGAGCGTGCCTGGCTGGCACCGTGGCTTGAATCGCAGCAGCTGGCAGTGGATGACGATGCTGAAGAAGCTGGTGCTGACGACGAGGAAAGCGAGGCAGAAAATGACGAACCTGCCTCCGGCAAAGAGCTTGTGGTGCATTATTACACCCCGGCACCGGAGAATATGCTGGGCCAGTGGGTGGCGGAAACACCAGAGCTGGTAATGCAGTTGCTGGCGCAAGGTGCGGACGGGAGCAAGGTGAACTTGCTGTCTGGCCAGTACAAGCAGCAGCCGGCATGGCGCAAGTTTCTCAAGCCTTGGCGCAAAGTGGCTATTGCTGCTGGGCTATTGGTCACCGTAATGGTGGCCGAGCACGTTATCTCGGTACAGGCAATGGAAGAGCAAGCGCAGGCATACAAAGCCGAAAGCGAGCGGATTTTCCGCCAGGTGCTGCCCCAGTTCCAGCGAGTGCCGTCGCAGAGTTACCTCAAGCGCCAAATGGACAGCGAGTTGTCCCGCTTGGGCGGCGGTGGTGGCACGGAAGGTATCTTGTACTGGCTGGCAGAATTGCAGCCATCACTGGCTAAGGTATCCCAGCTGTCGGTGCAGAACTTCCGTTATGATCAGAACCGCAATGAAATGCGCTTCCAGGCCGTTGCTTCGGAGTTCCAGCATTTTGAGCAGCTCCGAACCCTTTTGGATGAAGACTTTGACGTAGAGCTCGGCCAATTGAACCGGGAAGGTAACCAGGTCAGCGGCGCTATCGTGCTAAGGAGAAAATCATGAACGCATGGTGGAAAGGGCTAAGCCAGCGTGAGCAGCGCTTGGTGCTGGGCGGTGGGGCAGCCCTGTTTGTCGCCGTACTTTACTGGGGGATCTGGCAGCCATTGGCAACCAATGCCGAGAATGCCGAGCGCCGCCTGCAGACTGAGCGACAGCTGCTGAGCTGGGTATCGACCAAGGCCGATGAAATCCTGTCGCTGCGTGGTTCAAGCGGATCGACGGGCTCGGTCAGCGACAAGGGCTTGAACCAGGTCGTCAATGAGACAACCCGCCAGTTCAATATTGAATTGATCCGTATGCAGCCGCGCAGCGAAGCGGTACAAGTATGGGTACAGCCATTGCCGTTTAACACTCTGATTAACTGGCTGGCTTTTTTGCGTGATGAGCATGGCATTGATGCCCAGTTTTTGGATGTATCGAAAGCCGACCGCGCAGGTGTGGTCGAAGTTAACCGCTTGCAGTTGGGGCGGGGGTAGACGTGAAGTATAAGTTATTGCTGGGCGCCTCGTTTGGCGCAGTGTTGGTCGGCAGCCTGGTGGCACATATCCCTGCGAGTTGGGTATGGCAGCAGGTACCGGCAATCCAAGGGCTGGATGTGTCTGGTATTCGCGGTACCCCGTGGCAGGGGGCGGCGAGCCAGATCCGTTGGCAAGGAAAGAACTTTGGCCGGATGCAGTGGGATATGCAAATACTCTCTTTGCTGACCGGCAAATTGAAAATGGACGTCCGTTTTGGCCAAGGCAGTGAAATGAACCTGCGAGGCCGTGGGCTGGTGGGCTATGGCAGCAGCGGGCCATTTGCCGAAAACCTGCTGGTTTCCATGCCAGCAAGTGAAGTTGTTAAGTATTCACCCATGGCGCTGCCGGTGGTGGTGAATGGCAACCTTGAGCTGACACTCCGGGATTACCGGTTCGAAGCGCCATACTGTGCCCAGCTGGACGGTGCCTTGGCATGGACGGCGGCTCAAGTGTCTTCTCCGCTGGGGGCGTTGGATCCCGGTCCGGTTATCGCCGATTTGACCTGTGACCAAGGCAAGCTGGTGGCCGATGTCGCCCAGTCTTCCGATGATGTGGCAAGCGAGTGGCAAGCCTCCCTTGCCCCCGGCAACACGTATTCACTGGCGGGTTGGTTCAAGCCGGGGGCGCAGTTCCCTCCTCAACTTGGCCAGCAACTCAAGTGGCTGGGCAACCCCGATCCCAAGGGGCAGTACAAGATTTCGTACAGCGGACGCCTATAAACGTAATACCCGACTTTGTTAGTCGGGTTAACGTTTTCCTTACAAATTACTTTATTTCCTTCGCGGCATACCATTAAATAGCAGTTATTGTCTTGGTTGCCGCTTCAAAGGCGGTAGCCCGCTATCCCTGGAATAGGACACTACATGGCTGCGGAACACAACAAACCTGAAATCTTGGCAACGGAAGTGGTTGCCCAATCCCGATTGTTCAAGATTGAGTCGCTCGATTTGCGCTTTTCCAATGGCGTTGAGCGCACCTACGAGCGGATGAAGCCATCAGGGCGCCATGCAGTATTGGTCGTGCCGGTGACCGAGCAGGGCGACTTGCTATTGATCCGGGAGTATTCCGCTGGCACAGAACGTTATGAACTCGGTTTCCCCAAAGGGCTGATTGACCAAGGTGAATCGGCAGCAGAAGCGGCAAACCGCGAGCTCAAAGAAGAGATTGGCTTTGGGGCCAAAGCATTGCAGCCGCTCAAGGAAGTGGTGCTGGCACCGTCTTATTTTTCGAGCAAGATGACCCTTTTCCTCGCCCAGGATCTCTACCCGGAGCAACTTGAGGGTGATGAGCCTGAGCCATTGCAAATTGTGCGCTGGCCACTAAGCCAGGCTGAAGAGCTGCTGCACCACATGGACTTTGCCGAAGCCAGAAGCATCACAGCCTTGTTCCTGGCCCTGAAGCAACTTGGAAAATAGGAGCGAATATGGATTTATCTCACCTGTTGCCACAAGTTATCGATATTGCCCGTTCTGCCGGGCAAGTGATTCTGGACATCTACCAGCGTGGTCAATTCGAAAAGCACGTTAAGAATGACAATACCCCGGTGACCAGTGCTGACTTGGCTGCGCATAAGTTGGTGGTTCAGCGTTTATCGGAGTTAACACCGGATATTCCTGTGCTGTCGGAAGAAGATGCCGATGTGCCATTGGCCGAACGTGCCAATTGGCAGCGCTACTGGCTGGTGGATCCGCTCGATGGTACCCAGGAATTTATCGCGGGAAGTGGTGACTTCGCGACTATCATTGCTTTGGTCGATAACAATACCCCGATAATGGGGGTGGTCTATGCGCCGGTATCTGGCGTGGTGTATTACGCCTATAACGGTAAAGGGGCATGGAAAACAACACCGGAAGGTGAAACGGTGCGTATCTCCACCCATAAGCATGAGCTGCCGACCCAGTCTATTGCCGTGGCGATCAGCCGCCGGCAGGATATCAGTGCCATCACCAACCGCTTGGATCCTGCCCTTAATTATGATTTGGTACCGCTTGGATCGGCAGCGCTCAAGTCCTGTTTGGTAGCCGAAGGGGCAGTAGACTGTTATTTGCGCCTAGGGCCAACCGGAGAATGGGACACGGCTGCGACCCAGTGCATTGTCGAGCAAGCGGGAGGCCGGATCCTCAATACCCACCTAACGCCTCTGTCCTATAACGAGCGCGATACACTAGAGAACCCTAACTTTATTACCCTGGGCGATGAGAGCCTGCCATGGTCATCGATCCTGACTCCCGATAACCGTTTGATGGGAATCAGTCATTAGGTAATAAAAACGGAGCCAACTGGCTCCGTTTTTGTTTAGTGCTGTATCACATTCTTAGAACCGGTCAGAACAACCGGTTCAGGCCATTGAGGGCGGCGACCCTGAAGGCTTCAGCCATGGTCGGGTAGTTGAAGGTGGTATTGACGAAGTAATTGATATTATTACCTTCCCCCTTCTGCTCCATGATCGCCTGCCCGATATGGATGATCTCGGCGGCACGTTCACCAAAGCAGTGGATCCCGAGGATCTCCCGGGTTTCTCGGTGAAACAATATCTTCAGGCTGCCGACTTCCGTACCGGCGATCTGGGCCCGGGCCAGGTGCTTGAACTGAGAGCGCCCCACCTCGTAGGGGACTTTTTCTGCTGTTAACTCTTGTTCGGTTTTACCCACCGAGCTGATTTCCGGAATGGTATAGATCCCGGTAGGGATATGGTCGATAAGCTGGCCTTCGGCGGCACCGCTGGCAATGGCCTGTGCGACAAAGCGGCCTTGGTCATAAGCGGCACTGGCAAGGCTTGGGTAGCCAATCACATCACCGACGGCATAGATATGCTCGACATCGGTACAGTAGTTATGGTTGACCTTGAGCTGGCCGCGGGAGTCGGGTGTCAGGCCGACTTTGTCCAGGCTGAGCTTATCGGTATTACCGGTTCGGCCGTTGGCATAGAGCAGGCAATCGGCACGCATCTTCTTGCCGGATTTAAGGTGCAGGATCACCCCGTCTTCGGTGCCTTCTATTTGGTCGTAGACTTCGCCATTGCGGATCATCACCCCGCTGTTCCAGAAGTGGTACGACAGCGAGTCGGAGATTTCGTTATCGAGGAACTCCAGCAGTCGGTCCCGGGTGTTGATCAAGTCCACCTTGACCCCGAGGCCACGGAAAATAGAGGCATACTCGCTGCCGATGACACCGGCACCATAGATGATGATATGGCGGGGGTCATGTTTGAGCTGCAGGATTGAATCGCTGTCGTAGACTCGGCTATGGCTAAAGTCAACATCGCTCGGCTGGTAGGGGCGTGAACCGGTGGCGATGACAAACTTATCGGCACTGTAGTGCTCCCGGCTGCCGTCGGGCTTTTTCACCACGACGCTGTGGCTGCCGGTAAAGCAGGCTTCACCGAAAATGATCGAACATTGGTTGCGGTCATAAAAGCCCTGGCGCATCCGGGTTTGCTTGTTGACCACATCCTGGGCATGGCCGAGGATCTGGCTAAAGGTACTGTGCAGGGTCGAGTTGTTCTTGCAGTAGAGCGGGTTTTGGTTGTATTCGATGATCCGGCTGACAGCATGGCGCAGTGCTTTGGAAGGAATGGTTCCCCAGTGGGTACAACCGCCACCAACACTGTCTTCACGCTCAATGATTGCCACATTGAACCCGGCTTTGGTCAGCCCCATGGCCGCCCCTTCTCCACCTGGACCACTGCCAATGATAATGGCATCAAAGTGTTGGGTTGAAGAGTGTTTGCTTTTCGTCATGCTTGGCCTTATTTATCATCCTTGCAACATTGCTACCGTGTTATTTTAACTTCTTATAAAGCTAGGTAGAATTGATGTGCTGCGATAGAGAGCGGAGGATCACGTTGCCGATTCAATTTTGCAGCAAAAATTGGAGGTAGGTGGGGGTTTTCGTTGTCATCTTTCCCATGGTGGAGTTTGTGAGCAACCAGAAAAACTGGCAAGAACCACTTTGATTAAGCGCCAGTCAGGATTTACTATGTTTTGATGGCAGTGAAAAAGCGCGTATAGTGGCTATCGATGTGACGCAAGATAATTCAAAGAGAAACAAAAACCCCATGGGAATCAGGGCTCAGCAGAAAGAAAAAACCCGCCGTTCGCTGATTGATGCTGCCTTCAATCAGCTCAGTGCTGAACGCAGCTTTTCTAACTTAAGCTTGCGGGAAGTGGCCAGGGAAGCCGGTATTGCGCCGACTTCATTTTACCGCCACTTTAAAGATATGGATGAGCTTGGTCTGACAATGGTCGATGAAGGTGGCTTGATCCTTCGCCAGCTAATGCGCCAGGCTCGTCAGCGTATTGCCAAAGAGGGCAGTGTGATCCGTACTTCGGTGGAAACCTTTATGGAGTTCATCGAGAGCAGCCCGAACGTTTTCCGGTTGCTATTACGTGAACGCTCGGGCACTTCACCGGCTTTCCGTGCTGCTGTGGCACGCGAGATCCAGCATTTTGTCGCAGAGCTGACGGAATACCTCGTAGCCAAAACCGGTGTCACCCATGATGAGGCGTTTACCCAGGCAGAAGCCTCGGTGACCTTGGTCTTCAGTTCGGGGGCAGAAGCGCTGGATTTGGACAACCATGCTCGCGGTGAGCATGCAGAAAGATTGATTCTGCAATTGAGAATGATTGCAAAAGGTGCTTATTGGTACCGTAAAGAGCGTGAGCGAAGAGAGCTCAGGCAAAAACTCTAACTTTATTATGTTGGTGAAAGGATATGAACAAGGAACAAACTAAAGCTGAACGCAAAACGCTGGTACTGTCATTGCTAGCCGGCCTGTGTGGTAATGCAACACTGGCAGTATTTACTTCGAGCGCAGTGGCGTTTTCTGTCTTCCCAGTGATTGCATTCGCATTGGCTCTGTACTGCCTGTACCAGGAATACCTGAGCAAGCCAATGGCGGAAGGGACGCCTGCTATCGCATTTGCCTGTTTCCTCGTCGGTGCATTTGGCTACTCTGGCTTTGTCCGTGCCCAGGTGCCAGACATGGGCTCGAACTACTTCCAACTGATCGTATCGCTAAGCTTGATCATCTGGGTGGCGTACAAACTTGGTATCATGTCACCTAAATCACAGTCTGAAGCTTAATTGCCCTAAGACACCGCGATTAAAAAAGGCGCCATTGGCGCCTTTTTTGTGTTTATTGGATTACTTACGCTCGAGCAGTACCCCAGCTTCCATGTGATGGGTATACGGGAATTGATCAAACAGGGCAAAGCGAGTAATACGGTGCGTTTCAGACAAAATCTCCAGGTTGTCTTTCAGCGTATCCGGGTTGCACGAGATATACATAATACGGTCATAGCCCTGCACCATGCGGCAGGTACCTTCATCCATACCGGCACGTGGCGGATCAACGAAAATCGTGTTGCAGTTGTAGCTTTGCAGGTCGATGTTCTGATCTTTTAGGCGGCGGAACTCGCGGCGGCCTTCCATTGCATCGGTAAAGTCCTCTGCAGACATACGGATGATTTGCACATTGTCGATATTGTTCACGGCAATATTGTACTGCGCCGAGTCAACTGATGGCTTCGCCAGCTCTGTCGCCAGCACTCGCTCGAAGTTCTGGGCAAGGGCCAGTGAGAAGTTACCGTTACCGCAGTATAGCTCCAGGAGATCGCCTTGGCTTTCCTGAGTGCAGTCAACCGCCCATTCCAGCATCTTCTGGGCCACTTCGCCGTTTGGCTGGGTGAAGCTGTTTTCCACCTGCTTGTAAGTCAGTACACGGTCGTTAACCTGTAGCTTTTCGATGACGAACTCTTGGTCTAGGACAATCTTCTGCTTACGGGCACGACCAATGAAGTTCAGGTTGAAGCCTTCATCATTCAGGCGTTGTTTCAGTGCCTTGGCTTCTTTCTCCCACTCGGCATCTAGCTGGCGGTGGTACAGCAGGGAAACCAAAATTTCACCGCTTAAAGTCGATAGGAAGTCTACCTGGAACAGCTTGTGGCGAAGCGCTTTCACAGGTTTCAGTGCGTCAACCAATAAAGGCATCAGGTCATTGATCAGGCGGCTCGCTGCCGGGAACTGATCCACGCGGTACTTCTCGCGTGTCTCCTGGTTGAACATGATGTAGTAAAGATCTTCGCCTTCATGCCATACGCGGAACTCAGCACGCATACGGTAATGTTCGGCAGGAGAGGCAAACACCTCAAGCTCAGGTGTATCAAAATCGGCAAAGATATTTTGAATACGCGCTGCCTTTTCATCTAGCTGTGGTTGGTACTCAGCTGGATTGATAGTGGTGGATGCCATAGAGGTTGCCTCAAACTGCTCAAAATAAGAGCGCCAGATTTTATTGCATTGTTGACCGATGTCCAGTGTTGCGCCAGATAAAATAGTGAATACCTCTATATTTTGTCCCTGCGGCAATAACCACTAGACAATCGAATGTAGGATAATTAGCATGCAATTGCGCTGGTTAGCCTGCTTGCAGGCTGGGGAACACGGTGAAATTCCGTGACTGACGCGCAGCGGTGAAAGAGAACGAAAGCACATGGACGTTAAGTTCCGAACACTGCTTCTACAACCTGTGCAATGCAGGTGCCTGAAGTGGGAAGTTGTTGCCTAGGTGGCCGTCCGGCCATGCTCTTAAGTCCGAAGACCGACCAGTGTACCGAGCCAAACAGCGGCTCAGTAATAAACGCGACTTAGGATATCTAAATAATGAAAAAAACGCTTTTAGCAGTGGCGTTGGCACCCTTGTGCCTGCCGTCTTTGGTTTCCGCTGAGGCTTCTTCTGATGAAGTCATGGTGGTGACTGCCAATCGATTTGAGCAATCTGTCAAAAATGTTATTGCCCCCGTTTCTATCGTCACCAAAGAAGAGATTGATGCGATTCAGGCCAAGTCTCTAGCAGAGGTCTTGCGCCGTCTGCCGGGCGTGCAGGTTGTCTCCGGCGGGTATGGTCAGAACACTGAAGTGTATGTTCGCGGTACCTCATCTCGTCATCTATTGGTGATGATCAATGGTGTGCGTATTGGCAGTGCCACGCTTGGCAGTGCTGATTTTAGCCAAATTCCTTTAACTGGTATCGAGCGAATCGAATTCATTCGTGGCTCACGTGCTGCTTTGTATGGCTCTGATGCCGTGGGTGGTGTGCTAAACATCATCACTGAGTACCAGTCTGGCGAGCAATTGGCACAAGTTACAGCTGGCGCTGGCAGTGATGGTTATTATCAACTTGGTGGATCTGTAGCTGGTTCGCTGGGGGAAAGTAGCTGGGGCAAATTGGCAGTTAAAGGTGAAGAGGCTGATGGCTTCTCGGCACGCAAGCCACCCTTTGAACAAGATGATGATGGCTTTAAGCAGAAAAATGTTGTTGCGGAGCTAGGAACCCAGTTGAATGATAACTGGAAGTTGAGCCTGCAAGGTTATTATCACGACGGTGAGGCAGAATACGATGACGCGTATGGTGCCCCAAATGCTCAAAGCGAAGCCTCCCTATATAACGTGGCAGCTAAAGCAGGTTACACCACAGATGACTTTATTAGTGAAGTGACAGTTGCCCAGAACCAGGATGAAGCACGCAACTTCAGCGATATCAGCGCCGGAAGCAAAATTAAAACCAAGCGAGATGTGGTGAATTGGCAAAACCATTACCAACTTAATTCAGACCTTGAGTTTGGTGGCGGTTTTGAGTGGTACCGTGACTCGGTATCCAACAGTACGACAGTCCTTGCCGAGGATGAACGTGACAATACGGCGCTGTACCTGACTTCTATTTACCGTAACGACATGGGCTTGCAGCTTGAAGGCAGTGTGAGGACAGACGATAACGATAGTTATGGGCGTAATAACACTTGGCAGTTAGCTGCTGCCTACTCTTTCCTTTCTAACTATCAGATCTCTGCCAATGTGGGGACAGCGTTCAAAGCTCCGACGTTTAATGACCTTTACTGGCCAGACTCCGGTAACCCGGATCTAGAGCCAGAGGAGTCAACCAACTACGAAGTGTCATTATCGGGTTCACACCAGTTGGTAGACTGGCGGGTAACGGCCTATCAGTCTGAGATTGATCAGCTGATCGCTTGGGCGCCTATTGAGCCAGACAGTTTGATATGGAAGCCGATGAATGTCGACGAAGCCGAGATAAAAGGGGTAGAGCTGACGGCAGGGTTTAATACCGGTCCGCTTTACCACGATGTTAGCTACGACTACTTGGATGCCGAGGATAGTAAAACTAACAAGCAGCTGATCCGCCGTTCTAAGCACAATGCCAAGTGGAATGTCTCTTATTTGCTTGATCAATGGCAATTCGATGTCAGTGCATTGTACAAAGGCAAGAGTTATGAAGATGCTGCCAATACAAATAGCTTGGATGCATATACTTTAGTGGATTTGGCCGCCAGCTATTACTGGAGTGATAACCTGATCTTGCGCGGGCGGGTGGCAAACTTGTTTGACGAAGACTACGTGGCTAAGGATACCTTTAACGTCCAAGAGCGTAGCTACTACGCCACCGTAACCTATCAGTTCTAACCTCATAAAAAGCCACCTGCTGGTGGCTTTTTTCTTGGAGCCATTTCTTTGGAGTCGTAGTGATGCGTCCACTTAAAACCGATACCCCTGAAACCTATCCCCTTAAAACTATTGTCAGTTGGTCTTCCGGCAAAGATTCGACCCTTACCCTTATTCGTCTCTTGGAAGATCCCCGCTATGAGGTAGTGGGTCTTTATACCACCTATGTGGAAGACGAAGTCCCGTTCCAGGCGACCCCTTTGGGTGTTGTTCGGGCCCAGGCTGCTTTGACAGGTCTACCATTAGTAGAAATACCTTTACCAGAGGTGTTCCCACCAAATGATGTTTATCAGTCAAAGGTGATTGATGGTTTGCGGGCTAGCGGGCTGGGCGTAGAGGCTGTCGCTTTTGGGGATATGTTTTGCAACGGCATTGCCGATTATCGCCGTAGCTATATAGAGCCAGCTGGCTGGCAATGCGTCTTCCCCTTGATGGGGCAAGACAGCCATGTGCTCGCAGATGAAATACTCCAACGCGGGATCAAAACCCTGCTGACAACTATTGATACCAGCCAGTTAGATGGAGCTTTCTGCGGCCAGTGGTACAGCAAAGCGCTTCTTGGGGAATTGCCAACAGGAGTCGACCCATGCGGAGAGGATGGTGAATTTCATACCCTTGTTGTTGAGGCGCCATGTTTTGATGGCGCATTGAAACTGAAATTAACGGAAATAGAAAAACAGAGTCGTTTTCATTACCAGCGCTATTGTCTCACTTAAATATCGTCGTTGTTTTGGCGAAGTCTACAATTCACAGTATGATGTTGCTCCTTGTGGGTGGTACGACAGAGAATAAGAGTGAAGCGGGTACTGATTTTTGATTCAGGTGTGGGTGGATTGTCCGTATATCAGGAAATATATGCGCAGTTGCCTAACGTTCAATATATCTATGCATTCGATGATGCAGCTTTTCCCTATGGCGAATTACCAGAAGATGAATTAATCGCGCGAACTCGTCATATTGTCTCACTGTTAGTCGAGCGCCACTGTGTTGACTTAGTTGTTGTGGCTTGCAATACCGCCAGTACTATTGTGTTGCCAACATTACGTGACGTTTTAGCTATTCCGGTTGTTGGTGTAGTGCCTGCAATTAAACCAGCAGCGATGCTTAGTGAGCGTAAGGTGATTGGCTTATTGGCAACACCGGCAACGGTACAGCGTGAATATACTGAGCTACTTATTAGTCAGTTTGCCAGCCACTGTGAAGTACTGAGAATAGGGTCTACACGATTAGTTGAAATGGCCGAGCAAAAGCTTCGCGGTCAGGCTATTTCAATTGCAGAGCTTGAAAAGATATTAAAGCCATGGCGCAACATGGTTGACTGTATTGTCTTGGGGTGTACCCATTTTCCACTAATTAAAGACGAAATCATTTTAGCACTGGATGGGGATGTTACGATTGTCGACTCAGGGCGGGCGATAGCCAATAGGGTGAAAGGTCTGCTGGGAGAAGTTACCGCAGCCAGTGCTGAGCCAAACCTTACATACAACAGTGCCGCTGGTAATAACACAGCGGCACTCAATAGTAGCTTGGCAGCAATGCAGCTAGAGCCTGTTAAGACTCTTCATTATCCCCGCCTTTAGGTTCATTGGCCTCACGGACTTTCAATGTACGCTGTCCGTACTCCTTGTCATTCAACTGAGCAATAGCGTTATCAGCATCGTTGCTGCTCATTACAACAAAACCAAACCCTCGTCTTTTACCTGTCCGTTTATCTTTCATTAAGCGGACAGCAAAGACTTCACCATGTTCGGAAAATAATTTCTTCACTTCAGTTTCATTGGCCCGGTAAGGCAGGTTACCAACATAGAGGGTTTTACTAGCTTGTGCGCTATTTGATTCTGCAGATGAAGATTGGGTAGGAATAAGCGGCAGGATATAAGCAGTACAAATAGCACCAAGCGCGAAGGCTATTCCGGGATAGATGGGGAGAAAACTAAATACTAAGCCCCCAACAACGGCGATTGCGAGAACCGGTATAAGAGATTGTTTGGATAAATTCATAAGTTAACTACATCGTCATAAGAAAAAAGAAAGAAGGCGTTATTGGTTATTTTAACAACAAAGTCACATTGATATTACTTTCATTGACTTTGAATTGCTAGATTGTGAGTGTGACGGCCCTCTAATGTTGAAATTAGAGGCGTTTATCTCACATTAGTTGAAATAATCAGCAGGTGGAAATTTTTTTAAAGAAAACCCTTGTCAGGCCGGCTCAAGTCTCTATAATGCCGCCTCACTGACACGGAGCACGGCAACTTAAGCCGCTAACCAATCAGTATTGTTCTTTAACAATTTGACCATGCAATCTGTGTGGGCACTCGTGAAATGATAGTCAACAAAAGAATTATCAATGAAACTGAGTGACCAAATCGAATCGCAAGATTCGGCACAGTCAATTCATTCATTACTTCGGTAATGGATTAACAGTATTCATTGAGCCAAAACTTTAATTGAAGAGTTTGATCATGGCTCAGATTGAACGCTGGCGGCAGGCCTAACACATGCAAGTCGAGCGGCAGCGACATCAACAATCCTTCGGGTGCGTTGATGGGCGGCGAGCGGCGGACGGGTGAGTAATGCCTGGGAATATGCCCTGATGTGGGGGATAACCATTGGAAACGATGGCTAATACCGCATAATCTCTTCGGAGCAAAGAGGGGGACCTTCGGGCCTCTCGCGTCAGGATTAGCCCAGGTGAGATTAGCTAGTTGGTGAGGTAAGAGCTCACCAAGGCGACGATCTCTAGCTGGTCTGAGAGGATGATCAGCCACACTGGAACTGAGACACGGTCCAGACTCCTACGGGAGGCAGCAGTGGGGAATATTGCACAATGGGGGAAACCCTGATGCAGCCATGCCGCGTGTGTGAAGAAGGCCTTCGGGTTGTAAAGCACTTTCAGTCGTGAGGAAGGCGTTATCGTTAATAGCGGTAATGTTTGACGTTAGCGACAGAAGAAGCACCGGCTAACTCCGTGCCAGCAGCCGCGGTAATACGGAGGGTGCGAGCGTTAATCGGAATTACTGGGCGTAAAGCGCATGCAGGCGGCTTGTTAAGCCAGATGTGAAAGCCCGGGGCTCAACCTCGGAATAGCATTTGGAACTGGCAGGCTAGAGTCTTGTAGAGGGGGGTAGAATTTCAGGTGTAGCGGTGAAATGCGTAGAGATCTGAAGGAATACCGGTGGCGAAGGCGGCCCCCTGGACAAAGACTGACGCTCAGATGCGAAAGCGTGGGGAGCAAACAGGATTAGATACCCTGGTAGTCCACGCCGTAAACGATGTCTACTTGGAGGTTGGTGTCTTGAACACTGGCTTTCGGAGCTAACGCGTTAAGTAGACCGCCTGGGGAGTACGGTCGCAAGATTAAAACTCAAATGAATTGACGGGGGCCCGCACAAGCGGTGGAGCATGTGGTTTAATTCGATGCAACGCGAAGAACCTTACCTACTCTTGACATCCAGAGAACTTTCCAGAGATGGATTGGTGCCTTCGGGAACTCTGAGACAGGTGCTGCATGGCTGTCGTCAGCTCGTGTTGTGAAATGTTGGGTTAAGTCCCGCAACGAGCGCAACCCCTATCCTTGTTTGCCAGCGCGTAATGGCGGGAACTCCAGGGAGACTGCCGGTGATAAACCGGAGGAAGGTGGGGACGACGTCAAGTCATCATGGCCCTTACGAGTAGGGCTACACACGTGCTACAATGGCGTATACAGAGGGCGGCCAACTTGCGAGAGTGAGCGAATCCCAGAAAGTACGTCGTAGTCCGGATTGGAGTCTGCAACTCGACTCCATGAAGTCGGAATCGCTAGTAATCGTGGATCAGAATGCCACGGTGAATACGTTCCCGGGCCTTGTACACACCGCCCGTCACACCATGGGAGTGGGC
The DNA here is from genome assembly GCF_056160145.1 of Photobacterium sp. ABD4_091. NCBI lineage: Bacteria > Pseudomonadati > Pseudomonadota > Gammaproteobacteria > Vibrionales > Vibrionaceae > Photobacterium > Photobacterium sp. ABD4_091. The sequence continues at coordinate 1,774,409 of NZ_JBSWWQ010000001.1, forward strand.
TGCACCAGAAGTAGATAGCTTAACCTTCGGGAGGGCGTTTACCACGGTGTGGTTCATGACTGGGGTGAAGTCGTAACAAGGTAGCCCTAGGGGAACCTGGGGCTGGATCACCTCCTTAACGATATGACTGCGTTTTACGCAGTGTCCACACAGATTGCTTGGTTGAAATGTAAAGAACATGTCTAGGTTCCCAAACCTAGAAAACACTTAGTCCCATTCGTCTAGAGGCCTAGGACACCGCCCTTTCACGGCGGTAACAGGGGTTCGACTCCCCTATGGGACGCCACTCTCTAAGGTTTCTTCCTTAAGAATCTTTAGAAAGTGGTTATCTGACGATAAACACATGCTCTTTAACAATCTGGAAAGCTGACTAGTAAATTGAATTTTCGAATTCAATAACTAATAGTTTTATCTCTCTTTATTAAGAGAAATAAAACGAGTTCTCAAGCAACACACATTCAAGTGTCTTGTGTAAGAGTCCGGCGAAACACAGTTCATCACATACTCAGATGAACAACCTTGGTTGTTGAGCCATACGAACAGACCCCTTGGGGTTGTATGGTTAAGTGACTAAGCGTACACGGTGGATGCCTGGGCAGTCAGAGGCGATGAAGGACGTGCTAACCTGCGATAAGCCAAGAGAAGATGGTAAGAATCACTATACTCTTGGATTTCCGAATGGGGAAACCCAGCTGCATAAGCAGTTATCAATGCGTGAATACATAGCGTATTGAGGCGAACCGGGGGAACTGAAACATCTAAGTACCCCGAGGAAGAGAAATCAACCGAGATTCCGGCAGTAGCGGCGAGCGAACCCGGATTAGCCCTTAAGCTAGTTTTGCGACAGGTGAATGAGCTGGAAAGCTCAGCGATACAGGGTGATAGCCCCGTAACCGGTAGCGCATTTCGAGTGAAATCGAGTAGGACGGGACACGTGATATCCTGTCTGAACATGGGGGGACCATCCTCCAAGGCTAAATACTCCTGACTGACCGATAGTGAACCAGTACCGTGAGGGAAAGGCGAAAAGAACCCCTGTGAGGGGAGTGAAATAGAACCTGAAACCGTGTACGTACAAGCAGTAGGAGCCCTTCGGGGTGACTGCGTACCTTTTGTATAATGGGTCAGCGACTTAATTTTAGTAGCAAGGTTAACCGTTTAGGGGAGCCGTAGGGAAACCGAGTCTTAACTGGGCGTTCAGTTGCTAGGATTAGACCCGAAACCAGGTGATCTAGCCATGGGCAGGTTGAAGGTGAGGTAACACTTACTGGAGGACCGAACCGACTAATGTTGAAAAATTAGCGGATGACTTGTGGCTAGGGGTGAAAGGCCAATCAAACCTGGAGATAGCTGGTTCTCCCCGAAAGCTATTTAGGTAGCGCCTCGGACGAATACTACTGGGGGTAGAGCACTGTTAAGGCTAGGGGGTCATCCCGACTTACCAACCCTTTGCAAACTCCGAATACCAGTAAGTACTATCCGGGAGACACACGGCGGGTGCTAACGTCCGTCGTGGAGAGGGAAACAACCCAGACCGCCAGCTAAGGTCCCAAAGTTATAGCTAAGTGGGAAACGATGTGGGAAGGCTCAGACAGCCAGGATGTTGGCTTAGAAGCAGCCATCATTTAAAGAAAGCGTAATAGCTCACTGGTCGAGTCGGCCTGCGCGGAAGATTTAACGGGGCTAAGCTATACACCGAAGCTGCGGCAATGCCTTTATAGGTATTGGGTAGGGGAGCGTTCTGTAAGCGGTTGAAGGTGCATCGTAAGGTGTGCTGGACGTATCAGAAGTGCGAATGCTGACATGAGTAACGATAAAGGGAGTGAAAAACTCCCTCGCCGGAAGACCAAGGGTTCCTGTCCAACGTTAATCGGGGCAGGGTGAGTCGACCCCTAAGGCGAGGCCGAAAGGCGTAGTCGATGGGAAACGGGTTAATATTCCCGTACTTCTTACTATTGCGATGGGGGGACGGAGAAGGCTAGGTGGGCCTGGCGACGGTTGTCCAGGTTCAAGGGTGTAGGCTGTAATCTTAGGCAAATCCGGGATTACACTAGGCTGAGACCCGATGTCGAGGTGCTACGGCACTGAAGTCATTGATGCCATGCTTCCGGGAAAAGCCTCTAAGCTTCAGATAGTAAGGAATCGTACCCCAAACCGACACAGGTGGTCGGGTAGAGAATACCAAGGCGCTTGAGAGAACTCGGGTGAAGGAACTAGGCAAAATGGTACCGTAACTTCGGGAGAAGGTACGCTGCCGGCGGTGACGAGACTTGCTCTTTAAGCTGCTGGCAGTCGCAGATACCAGGTGGCTGCAACTGTTTATTAAAAACACAGCACTGTGCAAAATCGAAAGATGACGTATACGGTGTGACGCCTGCCCGGTGCCGGAAGGTTAATTGATGGGGTTAGACTTCGGTCGAAGCTCTTGATCGAAGCCCCGGTAAACGGCGGCCGTAACTATAACGGTCCTAAGGTAGCGAAATTCCTTGTCGGGTAAGTTCCGACCTGCACGAATGGCGTAATGATGGCCACGCTGTCTCCACCCGAGACTCAGTGAAATTGAAATCGCAGTGAAGATGCTGCGTACCCGCGGCTAGACGGAAAGACCCCGTGAACCTTTACTACAGCTTGGCACTGAACATTGACCCTACATGTGTAGGATAGGTGGGAGGCTTTGAAACCGAGTCGCTAGATTCGGTGGAGCCGTCCTTGAAATACCACCCTTGTAGTGTTGATGTTCTAACGTCGCCCCGTTATCCGGGGTGCGGACAGTGCCTGGTGGGTAGTTTGACTGGGGCGGTCTCCTCCCAAAGCGTAACGGAGGAGCACGAAGGTGGGCTAATCACGGTCGGACATCGTGAGGTTAGTGCAATGGCATAAGCCCGCTTGACTGCGAGACTGACAAGTCGAGCAGGTGCGAAAGCAGGTCATAGTGATCCGGTGGTTCTGTATGGAAGGGCCATCGCTCAACGGATAAAAGGTACTCCGGGGATAACAGGCTGATACCGCCCAAGAGTTCATATCGACGGCGGTGTTTGGCACCTCGATGTCGGCTCATCACATCCTGGGGCTGAAGTCGGTCCCAAGGGTATGGCTGTTCGCCATTTAAAGTGGTACGCGAGCTGGGTTTAGAACGTCGTGAGACAGTTCGGTCCCTATCTGCCGTGGGCGTTGGATGATTGAGAGGGGCTGCTCCTAGTACGAGAGGACCGGAGTGGACGAACCTCTGGTGTTCGGGTTGTGTCGCCAGACGCATTGCCCGGTAGCTAAGTTCGGAATCGATAACCGCTGAAAGCATCTAAGCGGGAAGCGAGCCTCGAGATGAGTCATCCCTGAACCTATAAGGTTCCTGAAGGGTTGTTGGAGACTACGACGTAGATAGGCAGGGTGTGTAAGCGTTGTGAGGCGTTGAGCTAACCTGTACTAATTGCCCGTGAGGCTTAACCATACAACACCCAAGGGGTTTTTACGGACTCCACGAACACTTGGATGAGTGTCGAGAACATCAGCTTTCAAGATTGTAACGAATTTGCTTGGCGACCATAGCATTATGGACCCACCTGATCCCATGCCGAACTCAGTAGTGAAACGTAATAGCGCCGATGGTAGTGTGGGGCCTCCCCATGTGAGAGTAGGACATCGCCAGGCTTTGATTTTGGATAAGCCCGCTGGGTACAGCGGGCTTTTCTTTCGCTCCGACTGATTGCAATGTGAGCGACGTCAACAGAAGGTTTTTACTTTTTCGCCAACAGCGAAAAAAGATGAAAATTTTGTCTTGACTGGATATCAGAAACGCGTATTATACGCCTCCTGACTTGCTGAAGCGCACAGCGCCAAGGTATTGAAAGTCAACGTTCTTTAACAATTTGACCATGCAATCTGTGTGGGCACTCGTGAAATGATAGTCAACAAAAGAATTATCAATGAAACTGAGTGACCAATACGAAATAGCTTCGGCTATATCGGCACAGTCAATTCTTACTTACTTTTTGTCTTCACTTTTTAAAGTGAAATAAATTGGAAGTAATAACAGTATTCATTGAGCCAAAACTTTAATTGAAGAGTTTGATCATGGCTCAGATTGAACGCTGGCGGCAGGCCTAACACATGCAAGTCGAGCGGCAGCGACATAAACAATCCTTCGGGTGCGTTTATGGGCGGCGAGCGGCGGACGGGTGAGTAATGCCTGGGAATATGCCCTGATGTGGGGGATAACCATTGGAAACGATGGCTAATACCGCATAATCTCTTCGGAGCAAAGAGGGGGACCTTCGGGCCTCTCGCGTCAGGATTAGCCCAGGTGAGATTAGCTAGTTGGTGAGGTAAGAGCTCACCAAGGCGACGATCTCTAGCTGGTCTGAGAGGATGATCAGCCACACTGGAACTGAGACACGGTCCAGACTCCTACGGGAGGCAGCAGTGGGGAATATTGCACAATGGGGGAAACCCTGATGCAGCCATGCCGCGTGTGTGAAGAAGGCCTTCGGGTTGTAAAGCACTTTCAGTCGTGAGGAAGGCGTTATCGTTAATAGCGGTAATGTTTGACGTTAGCGACAGAAGAAGCACCGGCTAACTCCGTGCCAGCAGCCGCGGTAATACGGAGGGTGCGAGCGTTAATCGGAATTACTGGGCGTAAAGCGCATGCAGGCGGCTTGTTAAGCCAGATGTGAAAGCCCGGGGCTCAACCTCGGAATAGCATTTGGAACTGGCAGGCTAGAGTCTTGTAGAGGGGGGTAGAATTTCAGGTGTAGCGGTGAAATGCGTAGAGATCTGAAGGAATACCGGTGGCGAAGGCGGCCCCCTGGACAAAGACTGACGCTCAGATGCGAAAGCGTGGGGAGCAAACAGGATTAGATACCCTGGTAGTCCACGCCGTAAACGATGTCTACTTGGAGGTTGGTGTCTTGAACACTGGCTTTCGGAGCTAACGCGTTAAGTAGACCGCCTGGGGAGTACGGTCGCAAGATTAAAACTCAAATGAATTGACGGGGGCCCGCACAAGCGGTGGAGCATGTGGTTTAATTCGATGCAACGCGAAGAACCTTACCTACTCTTGACATCCAGAGAACTTTCCAGAGATGGATTGGTGCCTTCGGGAACTCTGAGACAGGTGCTGCATGGCTGTCGTCAGCTCGTGTTGTGAAATGTTGGGTTAAGTCCCGCAACGAGCGCAACCCCTATCCTTGTTTGCCAGCACGTAATGGTGGGAACTCCAGGGAGACTGCCGGTGATAAACCGGAGGAAGGTGGGGACGACGTCAAGTCATCATGGCCCTTACGAGTAGGGCTACACACGTGCTACAATGGCGTATACAGAGGGCGGCCAACTTGCGAGAGTGAGCGAATCCCAGAAAGTACGTCGTAGTCCGGATTGGAGTCTGCAACTCGACTCCATGAAGTCGGAATCGCTAGTAATCGTGGATCAGAATGCCACGGTGAATACGTTCCCGGGCCTTGTACACACCGCCCGTCACACCATGGGAGTGGGCTGCACCAGAAGTAGATAGCTTAACCTTCGGGGGGGCGTTTACCACGGTGTGGTTCATGACTGGGGTGAAGTCGTAACAAGGTAGCCCTAGGGGAACCTGGGGCTGGATCACCTCCTTAACGATATGACTGCGTTTTATGCAGTGTCCACACAGATTGCTTGGTTGAAATGTAAGAGAGCAAGGGTAGCGTTGGCTATCCTCGTTAGTGTGCCCACACATTAACCAAACACTTAGTCCCATTCGTCTAGAGGCCTAGGACACCGCCCTTTCACGGCGGTAACAGGGGTTCGACTCCCCTATGGGACGCCACGGGTCGTTAGCTCAGTTGGTAGAGCAGTTGACTTTTAATCAATTGGTCGCAGGTTCGAATCCTGCACGACCCACCATCTTCTCCTTTGAAGATGTAAAACATCGGAGGGCGATTAGCTCAGTTGGGAGAGCACCTCCCTTACAAGGAGGGGGTCACTGGTTCGAGCCCGGTATCGCCCACCACTCTCTAAGTATTTTCTGCACGGATACGCAGATTCAATGAAGGTTAACTTTGTTGAGTCCGCTTTTTTGCCGCCGAAAATCATTAGAAAGTGGTTATCTCACGATAAACACATGCTCTTTAACAATCTGGAAAGCTGACTAGTAAATTGAATTCATTGAATTCAATAACTAATAGTTTTATCTCTCTTTATGAAGAGAAATAAAACGAGTTCTCAAGCAACACACATTCAAGTGTCTTGTGTAAGAGTCCGGCGAAACACAGTCCATCAATACTCAGATGGACAACCTTGGTTGTTGAGCCATACGAACAGACCCCTTGGGGTTGTATGGTTAAGTGACTAAGCGTACACGGTGGATGCCTGGGCAGTCAGAGGCGATGAAGGACGTGCTAACCTGCGATAAGCCAAGAGAAGATGGTAAGAATCACTATACTCTTGGATTTCCGAATGGGGAAACCCAGCTGCATAAGCAGTTATCAATGCGTGAATACATAGCGTATTGAGGCGAACCGGGGGAACTGAAACATCTAAGTACCCCGAGGAAGAGAAATCAACCGAGATTCCGGCAGTAGCGGCGAGCGAACCCGGATTAGCCCTTAAGCTAGTTTTGCGACAGGTGAATGAGCTGGAAAGCTCAGCGATACAGGGTGATAGCCCCGTAACCGGTAGCGCATTTCGAGTGAAATCGAGTAGGACGGGACACGTGATATCCTGTCTGAACATGGGGGGACCATCCTCCAAGGCTAAATACTCCTGACTGACCGATAGTGAACCAGTACCGTGAGGGAAAGGCGAAAAGAACCCCTGTGAGGGGAGTGAAATAGAACCTGAAACCGTGTACGTACAAGCAGTAGGAGCCCTTCGGGGTGACTGCGTACCTTTTGTATAATGGGTCAGCGACTTAATTTTAGTAGCAAGGTTAACCGTTTAGGGGAGCCGTAGGGAAACCGAGTCTTAACTGGGCGTTCAGTTGCTAGGATTAGACCCGAAACCAGGTGATCTAGCCATGGGCAGGTTGAAGGTGAGGTAACACTTACTGGAGGACCGAACCGACTAATGTTGAAAAATTAGCGGATGACTTGTGGCTAGGGGTGAAAGGCCAATCAAACCTGGAGATAGCTGGTTCTCCCCGAAAGCTATTTAGGTAGCGCCTCGGACGAATACTACTGGGGGTAGAGCACTGTTAAGGCTAGGGGGTCATCCCGACTTACCAACCCTTTGCAAACTCCGAATACCAGTAAGTACTATCCGGGAGACACACGGCGGGTGCTAACGTCCGTCGTGGAGAGGGAAACAACCCAGACCGCCAGCTAAGGTCCCAAAGTTATAGCTAAGTGGGAAACGATGTGGGAAGGCTCAGACAGCCAGGATGTTGGCTTAGAAGCAGCCATCATTTAAAGAAAGCGTAATAGCTCACTGGTCGAGTCGGCCTGCGCGGAAGATTTAACGGGGCTAAGCTATACACCGAAGCTGCGGCAATGCCATTTATGGTATTGGGTAGGGGAGCGTTCTGTAAGCGGTTGAAGGTGCATCGTAAGGTGTGCTGGACGTATCAGAAGTGCGAATGCTGACATGAGTAACGATAAAGGGAGTGAAAAACTCCCTCGCCGGAAGACCAAGGGTTCCTGTCCAACGTTAATCGGGGCAGGGTGAGTCGACCCCTAAGGCGAGGCCGAAAGGCGTAGTCGATGGGAAACGGGTTAATATTCCCGTACTTCTTACTATTGCGATGGGGGGACGGAGAAGGCTAGGTGGGCCTGGCGACGGTTGTCCAGGTTCAAGGGTGTAGGCTGTAATCTTAGGCAAATCCGGGATTACACTAGGCTGAGACCCGATGTCGAGGTGCTACGGCACTGAAGTCATTGATGCCATGCTTCCGGGAAAAGCCTCTAAGCTTCAGATAGTAAGGAATCGTACCCCAAACCGACACAGGTGGTCGGGTAGAGAATACCAAGGCGCTTGAGAGAACTCGGGTGAAGGAACTAGGCAAAATGGTACCGTAACTTCGGGAGAAGGTACGCTGCCGGCGGTGACGAGACTTGCTCTTTAAGCTGCTGGCAGTCGCAGATACCAGGTGGCTGCAACTGTTTATTAAAAACACAGCACTGTGCAAAATCGAAAGATGACGTATACGGTGTGACGCCTGCCCGGTGCCGGAAGGTTAATTGATGGGGTTAGACTTCGGTCGAAGCTCTTGATCGAAGCCCCGGTAAACGGCGGCCGTAACTATAACGGTCCTAAGGTAGCGAAATTCCTTGTCGGGTAAGTTCCGACCTGCACGAATGGCGTAATGATGGCCACGCTGTCTCCACCCGAGACTCAGTGAAATTGAAATCGCAGTGAAGATGCTGCGTACCCGCGGCTAGACGGAAAGACCCCGTGAACCTTTACTACAGCTTGGCACTGAACATTGACCCTACATGTGTAGGATAGGTGGGAGGCTTTGAAACCGAGTCGCTAGATTCGGTGGAGCCGTCCTTGAAATACCACCCTTGTAGTGTTGATGTTCTAACGTCGCCCCGTTATCCGGGGTGCGGACAGTGCCTGGTGGGTAGTTTGACTGGGGCGGTCTCCTCCCAAAGCGTAACGGAGGAGCACGAAGGTGGGCTAATCACGGTCGGACATCGTGAGGTTAGTGCAATGGCATAAGCCCGCTTGACTGCGAGACTGACAAGTCGAGCAGGTGCGAAAGCAGGTCATAGTGATCCGGTGGTTCTGTATGGAAGGGCCATCGCTCAACGGATAAAAGGTACTCCGGGGATAACAGGCTGATACCGCCCAAGAGTTCATATCGACGGCGGTGTTTGGCACCTCGATGTCGGCTCATCACATCCTGGGGCTGAAGTCGGTCCCAAGGGTATGGCTGTTCGCCATTTAAAGTGGTACGCGAGCTGGGTTTAGAACGTCGTGAGACAGTTCGGTCCCTATCTGCCGTGGGCGTTGGATGATTGAGAGGGGCTGCTCCTAGTACGAGAGGACCGGAGTGGACGAACCTCTGGTGTTCGGGTTGTGTCGCCAGACGCATTGCCCGGTAGCTAAGTTCGGAATCGATAACCGCTGAAAGCATCTAAGCGGGAAGCGAGCCTCAAGATGAGTCATCCCTGAACCTATAAGGTTCCTGAAGGGTTGTTGGAGACTACGACGTAGATAGGCAGGGTGTGTAAGCGTTGTGAGGCGTTGAGCTAACCTGTACTAATTGCCCGTGAGGCTTAACCATACAACACCCAAGGGGTTTTACGGACTCTGTGAGCACTTGGATGAGTGTCGAGAACATCAGCTTTCTAAGATTGTAAGAATTTTGCTTGGCGACCATAGCATTATGGACCCACCTGATCCCATGCCGAACTCAGTAGTGAAACGTAATAGCGCCGATGGTAGTGTGGGGCCTCCCCATGTGAGAGTAGGACATCGCCAGGCTTTCATTTCGACTTTGCTTATTTGATAAGCAAGTCACCATAAAGCTTTACGATTTCGTAGAGTTTTATGTTGACTTTCGAAGTGGTTAGCGTATTATACGCGTCCTGCTTAAGTGCTAAGGCACTGAAAGGCAATATGTTCTTTAACAATTTGACCATGCAATCTGTGTGGGCACTCGTGAAATGATAGTCAACAAAAGAATTATCAATGAAACTGAGTGACCAATACAAATACTAAGTTTACTTATTATTTGGCACAGTCAATTCATTCATTACTTCGGTAATGGATTAACAGTATTCATTGAGCCAAAACTTTAATTGAAGAGTTTGATCATGGCTCAGATTGAACGCTGGCGGCAGGCCTAACACATGCAAGTCGAGCGGCAGCGACATCAACAATCCTTCGGGTGCGTTGATGGGCGGCGAGCGGCGGACGGGTGAGTAATGCCTGGGAATATGCCCTGATGTGGGGGATAACCATTGGAAACGATGGCTAATACCGCATAATCTCTTCGGAGCAAAGAGGGGGACCTTCGGGCCTCTCGCGTCAGGATTAGCCCAGGTGAGATTAGCTAGTTGGTGAGGTAAGAGCTCACCAAGGCGACGATCTCTAGCTGGTCTGAGAGGATGATCAGCCACACTGGAACTGAGACACGGTCCAGACTCCTACGGGAGGCAGCAGTGGGGAATATTGCACAATGGGGGAAACCCTGATGCAGCCATGCCGCGTGTGTGAAGAAGGCCTTCGGGTTGTAAAGCACTTTCAGTCGTGAGGAAGGCGTTATCGTTAATAGCGGTAATGTTTGACGTTAGCGACAGAAGAAGCACCGGCTAACTCCGTGCCAGCAGCCGCGGTAATACGGAGGGTGCGAGCGTTAATCGGAATTACTGGGCGTAAAGCGCATGCAGGCGGCTTGTTAAGCCAGATGTGAAAGCCCGGGGCTCAACCTCGGAATAGCATTTGGAACTGGCAGGCTAGAGTCTTGTAGAGGGGGGTAGAATTTCAGGTGTAGCGGTGAAATGCGTAGAGATCTGAAGGAATACCGGTGGCGAAGGCGGCCCCCTGGACAAAGACTGACGCTCAGATGCGAAAGCGTGGGGAGCAAACAGGATTAGATACCCTGGTAGTCCACGCCGTAAACGATGTCTACTTGGAGGTTGGTGTCTTGAACACTGGCTTTCGGAGCTAACGCGTTAAGTAGACCGCCTGGGGAGTACGGTCGCAAGATTAAAACTCAAATGAATTGACGGGGGCCCGCACAAGCGGTGGAGCATGTGGTTTAATTCGATGCAACGCGAAGAACCTTACCTACTCTTGACATCCAGAGAACTTTCCAGAGATGGATTGGTGCCTTCGGGAACTCTGAGACAGGTGCTGCATGGCTGTCGTCAGCTCGTGTTGTGAAATGTTGGGTTAAGTCCCGCAACGAGCGCAACCCCTATCCTTGTTTGCCAGCACGTAATGGTGGGAACTCCAGGGAGACTGCCGGTGATAAACCGGAGGAAGGTGGGGACGACGTCAAGTCATCATGGCCCTTACGAGTAGGGCTACACACGTGCTACAATGGCGTATACAGAGGGCGGCCAACTTGCGAGAGTGAGCGAATCCCAGAAAGTACGTCGTAGTCCGGATTGGAGTCTGCAACTCGACTCCATGAAGTCGGAATCGCTAGTAATCGTGGATCAGAATGCCACGGTGAATACGTTCCCGGGCCTTGTACACACCGCCCGTCACACCATGGGAGTGGGCTGCACCAGAAGTAGATAGCTTAACCTTCGGGGGGGCGTTTACCACGGTGTGGTTCATGACTGGGGTGAAGTCGTAACAAGGTAGCCCTAGGGGAACCTGGGGCTGGATCACCTCCTTAACGATATGACTGCGTTTTATGCAGTGTCCACACAGATTGCTTGGTTAATAGTAAAAGAACGTGAAAGACTTGGGTCTGTAGCTCAGGTGGTTAGAGCGCACCCCTGATAAGGGTGAGGTCGGTGGTTCAAGTCCACTCAGACCCACCACTTTCTCTCCCAGAGGAAGTGAGTGTGAAGTCTTTCAAATCGTTGGGGCTATAGCTCAGCTGGGAGAGCGCCTGCCTTGCACGCAGGAGGTCAGCAGTTCGATCCTGCTTAGCTCCACCACTCTCTAAGGTTTCTTCCTTAAGAATCTTTAGAAAGTGGTTATCTGACGATAAACACATGCTCTTTAACAATCTGGAAAGCTGACTAGTAAATTGAATTCATTGAATTCAATAACTAATAGTTTCTACTTGAATAAAGTAGGAACGAGTTCTCAAGCAACACACATTCAAGTGTCTTGTGTAAGAGTCCGGCGAAACACAGTTCATCATACTCAGATGAACAACCTTGGTTGTTGAGCCATACAGACAGACCCCTTGGGGTTGTATGGTTAAGTGACTAAGCGTACACGGTGGATGCCTGGGCAGTCAGAGGCGATGAAGGACGTGCTAACCTGCGATAAGCCAAGAGAAGATGGTAAGAATCACTATACTCTTGGATTTCCGAATGGGGAAACCCAGCTGCATAAGCAGTTATCAATGCGTGAATACATAGCGTATTGAGGCGAACCGGGGGAACTGAAACATCTAAGTACCCCGAGGAAGAGAAATCAACCGAGATTCCGGCAGTAGCGGCGAGCGAACCCGGATTAGCCCTTAAGCTAGTTTTGCGACAGGTGAATGAGCTGGAAAGCTCAGCGATACAGGGTGATAGCCCCGTAACCGGTAGCGCATTTCGAGTGAAATCGAGTAGGACGGGACACGTGATATCCTGTCTGAACATGGGGGGACCATCCTCCAAGGCTAAATACTCCTGACTGACCGATAGTGAACCAGTACCGTGAGGGAAAGGCGAAAAGAACCCCTGTGAGGGGAGTGAAATAGAACCTGAAACCGTGTACGTACAAGCAGTAGGAGCCCTTCGGGGTGACTGCGTACCTTTTGTATAATGGGTCAGCGACTTAATTTTAGTAGCAAGGTTAACCGTTTAGGGGAGCCGTAGGGAAACCGAGTCTTAACTGGGCGTTCAGTTGCTAGGATTAGACCCGAAACCAGGTGATCTAGCCATGGGCAGGTTGAAGGTGAGGTAACACTTACTGGAGGACCGAACCGACTAATGTTGAAAAATTAGCGGATGACTTGTGGCTAGGGGTGAAAGGCCAATCAAACCTGGAGATAGCTGGTTCTCCCCGAAAGCTATTTAGGTAGCGCCTCGGACGAATACTACTGGGGGTAGAGCACTGTTAAGGCTAGGGGGTCATCCCGACTTACCAACCCTTTGCAAACTCCGAATACCAGTAAGTACTATCCGGGAGACACACGGCGGGTGCTAACGTCCGTCGTGGAGAGGGAAACAACCCAGACCGCCAGCTAAGGTCCCAAAGTTATAGCTAAGTGGGAAACGATGTGGGAAGGCTCAGACAGCCAGGATGTTGGCTTAGAAGCAGCCATCATTTAAAGAAAGCGTAATAGCTCACTGGTCGAGTCGGCCTGCGCGGAAGATTTAACGGGGCTAAGCTATACACCGAAGCTGCGGCAATGCCATTTATGGTATTGGGTAGGGGAGCGTTCTGTAAGCGGTTGAAGGTGCATCGTAAGGTGTGCTGGACGTATCAGAAGTGCGAATGCTGACATGAGTAACGATAAAGGGAGTGAAAAACTCCCTCGCCGGAAGACCAAGGGTTCCTGTCCAACGTTAATCGGGGCAGGGTGAGTCGACCCCTAAGGCGAGGCCGAAAGGCGTAGTCGATGGGAAACGGGTTAATATTCCCGTACTTCTTACTATTGCGATGGGGGGACGGAGAAGGCTAGGTGGGCCTGGCGACGGTTGTCCAGGTTCAAGGGTGTAGGCTGTAATCTTAGGCAAATCCGGGATTACACTAGGCTGAGACCCGATGTCGAGGTGCTACGGCACTGAAGTCATTGATGCCATGCTTCCGGGAAAAGCCTCTAAGCTTCAGATAGTAAGGAATCGTACCCCAAACCGACACAGGTGGTCGGGTAGAGAATACCAAGGCGCTTGAGAGAACTCGGGTGAAGGAACTAGGCAAAATGGTACCGTAACTTCGGGAGAAGGTACGCTGCCGGCGGTGACGAGACTTGCTCTTTAAGCTGCTGGCAGTCGCAGATACCAGGTGGCTGCAACTGTTTATTAAAAACACAGCACTGTGCAAAATCGAAAGATGACGTATACGGTGTGACGCCTGCCCGGTGCCGGAAGGTTAATTGATGGGGTTAGACTTCGGTCGAAGCTCTTGATCGAAGCCCCGGTAAACGGCGGCCGTAACTATAACGGTCCTAAGGTAGCGAAATTCCTTGTCGGGTAAGTTCCGACCTGCACGAATGGCGTAATGATGGCCACGCTGTCTCCACCCGAGACTCAGTGAAATTGAAATCGCAGTGAAGATGCTGCGTACCCGCGGCTAGACGGAAAGACCCCGTGAACCTTTACTACAGCTTGGCACTGAACATTGACCCTACATGTGTAGGATAGGTGGGAGGCTTTGAAACCGAGTCGCTAGATTCGGTGGAGCCGTCCTTGAAATACCACCCTTGTAGTGTTGATGTTCTAACGTCGCCCCGTTATCCGGGGTGCGGACAGTGCCTGGTGGGTAGTTTGACTGGGGCGGTCTCCTCCCAAAGCGTAACGGAGGAGCACGAAGGTGGGCTAATCACGGTCGGACATCGTGAGGTTAGTGCAATGGCATAAGCCCGCTTGACTGCGAGACTGACAAGTCGAGCAGGTGCGAAAGCAGGTCATAGTGATCCGGTGGTTCTGTATGGAAGGGCCATCGCTCAACGGATAAAAGGTACTCCGGGGATAACAGGCTGATACCGCCCAAGAGTTCATATCGACGGCGGTGTTTGGCACCTCGATGTCGGCTCATCACATCCTGGGGCTGAAGTCGGTCCCAAGGGTATGGCTGTTCGCCATTTAAAGTGGTACGCGAGCTGGGTTTAGAACGTCGTGAGACAGTTCGGTCCCTATCTGCCGTGGGCGTTGGATGATTGAGAGGGGCTGCTCCTAGTACGAGAGGACCGGAGTGGACGAACCTCTGGTGTTCGGGTTGTGTCGCCAGACGCATTGCCCGGTAGCTAAGTTCGGAATCGATAACCGCTGAAAGCATCTAAGCGGGAAGCGAGCCTCGAGATGAGTCATCCCTGAACCTATAAGGTTCCTGAAGGGTTGTTGGAGACTACGACGTAGATAGGCAGGGTGTGTAAGCGTTGTGAGGCGTTGAGCTAACCTGTACTAATTGCCCGTGAGGCTTAACCATACAACACCCAAGGGGTTTTACGGACTCCACGAACACTTGAATGAGTGTTGAGAACATCAGCTTTCAAGATTGTAAGCATTTTGCTTGGCGACCATAGCATTATGGACCCACCTGATCCCATGCCGAACTCAGTAGTGAAACGTAATAGCGCCGATGGTAGTGTGGGGTCTCCCCATGTGAGAGTAGGACATCGCCAGGCTTCCAATTTAGATTATCGTGCTGAACACACGGTAATTTGAGTGGAGCGGTAGTTCAGTTGGTTAGAATACCGGCCTGTCACGCCGGGGGTCGCGGGTTCGAGTCCCGTCCGCTCCGCCACTTATACTAAGCCCAAGCAGAAATGCTTGGGCTTTTTTACATCTGTCGGTTATGTTCGCCTTGCAGGCGAATGAGTCCCGGACGGACGCGTCCCCGGTGGTGCGCCAGCCCGGCCGTTCCGCCACTTATTAAGAAGCCTCAACTAGACGGGGCTTCTTGTATCTGACGCTCCTGAAAGTGCTTCGACTTTGGTCACGACCGAAAGCCCGGCGTGTTGAGTCCAGGTTATATGAGAACCTACCCCTCCGCTTCTTACTAGAAATGCCTTACAGAAATCCCTGCCTAATTGTTCAACACGGTTGCATCTATATCGCCAGCCATTTTGAAAGGCTGAATTGACCTTAGTGTTTGGGCTATATGTGAGTGGACATCAGTTGTTTTACTAACAACAAAAAAGCCCTGCGGTTTATAGCAGGGCTTTTGCTGTGAATGATTAGAAAGTAACGAGAGGTATGGTCTATAGATGATTTTCTACCATAAAAAAAGGCGCTAATAACTCTAGAATGGTTTCCCTAAAAGGTTCGTGTGTCTTGCTTCCCAGTAGATCGGCAATCTCTTGGCCTGTTGGCGATAGGCGGTAATAGGTGAAGCTCAGCCCTTTTTGGTGCGGAGTCAGCTGATAGGTATGGTTTTGGTAACTAAAGGGTAGAGGAGCGCCTGAAGCGAGCTCTCCCGATTCTAATTCACTTTTTAGGATTAAGCCTAGCTCCAGCAAAATCAGAAGATCAGAGTATGGCAGTGAAAAATTGCCTAGTGAGACTTTATGCAGTGTTGGAGTAAATAGGCTAGGAAAAAATTTATGCCTTGCCTTTACTGCCGTTAGGATCTTTTTACTTTTATCCGTGCCAAAGTGGCATGAAAGTGTACACGCTCGATGAAATACCTGGGCTTCTTTATGGGTCATACTTCGGAGTGTATCGAGTGTTTTCAGGGAGACTGAGCCTGGAGTAAGAGACTCTTGGCGAAGGATACGACTCCAGAGCTGTTGCATAGAGTTATTGCGAATCGTTTTGGCTATGGCGGTGAAGTAGCTCAGCCAATCCAGATCAATCTGTTTGGCTTTCTCGGGATGAGTATTATCAAAAGCGAGTTTGAAGATTTTTTCTAAGCTTTCTTGTTGGAGGTGATGTTCCTTTTTGAGCCTATCCTCATACCTTTCTGATATCGTTTTAGCTCCCTCTTTGGTGATGAGGAAGCTAACTCCAAGCTCTTCTGCCATATTCGCAATGATACTGGGGGGAGTCGTTTGGGTTTTTTCTTTTTCTGATATTTGTGGTTCTAGGGGAGCGGGGACTTTGCTTTCGCCTTCCATTGGGATCACCCTTAAGTGTAAAAAAGCCAGCCATAAAGGCTGGCTAAATGAGATCACATATCGTCGTAGTCTTCTAAGGCTGTACCTTCAAGCAAATAACCGACTTCGGCAAGCTCATGGCTAACAGGCTGGGTCTTTAGTGTACCAACTACGTAAACCACATCCCACAGTTGTTGGATCGGGGCGCCTTTGGGGAACTTCACGTATACAATTTGATTTGGCGGTGGTGGCGGTACGTGGATACAGGCTCCAAAATAAGGTACCAAAAGAAACTCGGTTACTGCTTTATCATCCCCTTCTAGTGGGATCACAAACCCAGGGATCTTAACGGCGCTTCCATTGAGCTCTTCCCTGACATTACCAATCATAGACTGCTTGGCTGCATCGCCATCATGGTTGAGTATGGGCATTTGGTTTGCGTTGAATTGAGCTCGTTCTTTTTCCGGTACGAGATCAATCCAGTCCAGTGTCAAAGGCTCATTAGCAAAGCTGAGTAGTGGAAACCAGCAGCAAAGAGCGAGTAGCCATTTTTTCATCTATTTATACCTTGATTGTCATGCCATCCGAGAGCGAATGTCGATAGGCGCGGATAGCAGGAATGATACCGACTAGCATACCAGCTAACTGCACAAGTAATAACAACAACAGTTCATAGCTGGTAGGCGCTGTGATCGGGATAAGCAAACCAAATTGTGACTGAATGATCGGTTGGGTGATAAATAATATCAAGTACAGCAAAGAGGTACCGACGACGACACCCAGTGCAGTCAGTAATGTCGCTTCACTGGTTAGCAGGAAGAAGATATGCCCGGGTCTTGCCCCCATAGCGCGGAGAATTGCCATCTCCCGGCGCCTTTCATTCAGGCTGGTCAATAAGCTGGTTAGCATACCCAGCAGTCCTGCGATGACGACAAACCCTGAAACCACCAATAAAGCTTGCTCAGCGACAGACATCATGCCCCACAATTCATGCAGGGCGATACCCGGCATAATGGCACTGAGCGGTTCTTTGGTATAGGTATTGATGTAGCGTTGTAGGGCAAAGGTTTGAATTTTGGAATTAAGGCCAAGCATAAAAGCTGTGATTTGCTTAGGTTCAAACTGTTGCGCTGCGAGTAAATCCGCATCTGGTGTTGGCCCAAGGCGAGCACCACTTTCCCAACCAACATGAATGGCTTCTATCGCGGGCAGCGAGACATGTATACTGCGATCTACCGGCGTTCCTGTCGGTTCTAAGATCCCCACAATTTTAAATGGCAGGTTGTCATGGCGATTAAAAGACTGATCGCTGATACCGTGGGCAATTATGATCTCATCACCGATGTTGTAGTCGAGTTTTCTTGCAACATCAGCACCGATGACGGTTTCGAAAAGGCTATCGAAG
Organism: Photobacterium sp. ABD4_091; assembly: GCF_056160145.1. Classification (NCBI taxonomy): domain Bacteria; kingdom Pseudomonadati; phylum Pseudomonadota; class Gammaproteobacteria; order Vibrionales; family Vibrionaceae; genus Photobacterium; species Photobacterium sp. ABD4_091. The sequence continues at coordinate 1,792,108 of NZ_JBSWWQ010000001.1, forward strand.
ACTTCGCCCTGGGCGAGTTCGAGAGGTTGCTTCTGCCCATATCGGTAATGCTTAAAGTAATCTCCATTGGTACCGATGACCCGGAAGCCGCGGTGCGAATCTCCCAGGGAAATTGGAATAGCCCACTTTACGGAGCGATGCTGGCTGATTTCTTGGAAGCTTTGCCAATCAATATTGTTGGTCGCGTTACCGATCCTAAATACGGAATAGAGAAGCAGGTTAACCTGGCCAGAGCGAGAACCAACAATCAGGTCGGTTTCTGAAATCGTATTGGCAAAGCTCGACTTGGCCTGAGTTCTGACTTTTTCAACGCCAAGTAGAAGGGTGACTGATATGGCAACGGTTAACAATGTCAAAATTGCGGTGGCTTTTCGGTTAGCCAGACTTTGCCAGGCCAGGCGAATGATCGCTCCCATTATTGTCTCCCTGCTGCTTGGTTAATGGTGTTTAGGTTGATGCTGCGATCAAAAAGCGGCTCGAGTGTTTCATCGTGGCTGACAAAGAGTAGTGTGGTGCCAGACTTATCGCATTCCGCCATTAGCAATTTGATGAAAGCTTCACGGTTGTCATGATCCAGTGCCGAGGTCGGCTCATCGGCGATTAACAGCTTCGGCTTGCCAATCAAGGCTCTCGCGGCAGCGACTCGTTGCTGCTGCCCGATACTGAGTTCACTGATAGGGCGCTCTAGGCATTCCTCCGGTAGGTGAAGTTGGGACAGTAATTGTTTTGCCTGCTCGAACATTCCTCCGTTTATTTGCTGTTTCCGTAGTGCCGAGAAACGGCAAGGGAGAAGGACATTATCAATCACTGATAAGTAAGGCAGCAGGTTGAACATCTGGAAGATGTAACCAATATGGTCAGCCCGAAAACGATCTCTGGCTGTCGGCTTTAGGCTGCTGAATGATTGCCCTAGGAGTTCAATGCTCCCCGATGTCGGTTCGTTTATGCCGGCTAACAAGCTCAGAAGGCTTGATTTACCACTGCCGCTAGGGCCTTTGATGAAAACTTTTTCACCCTGGTTAACCACCAATGAAGGGATATCCAGTAATGGCTGGGTCTGGCGGGGCCATTGGAATGTGAGTTCGCGGATCTCAATGATGCTCATGGTCTGTCCTAAAATGGGGAATTGCTTCCCCATTTGGGTTACTTTGGAATTAGAAGCGGAAAGTGGTCATACTTGACGTTAGCGAGCCACCTTTTTGTCCTTTGTCCGTAATCGCGTTTACGGTCATTCGCTCGGTGGTTGGGAAATGCGTAAACCACTGGGTTTTGATTTCAGTTAACTGATTAATATCACCACATTTGTAGGTGTATTGTGCCGAGAACTCACCATGGTCATGGTCATGTTTGTCATGATCGTGGCCGCCATGGTCATGAGTATCATCTTCTTGGGAAGATAGCGTTTCTGTGACTTGGCTATCTACCAACTGACATTGTGCACTTGCCGTTAGCATCCAAGTTTCCCCTGGGGCTTTTAGCTTCGTGATTGCGTTTTCAATCGCCGCTTTTTGCTCGTCAGTCTGAGGTGCGTGCTCAAAGCCGACAATATCGGCACCCGGCGCGTGAATTTCCATTAATAAGTCTTGGCCATCCTGGGCGATGTTCACTTCAACGACGCCGTGAACGTGGGCGTCATGTTGACGGAAGTGATCATCCGCAGCGGCTGAGCCAGAGGCAGCCAGACCAAGGATGACGAACAAAGTGGCAATAGGTGAAAGAGATTGATTAAAACGCATGGTTACCCCAATAATTTAGTTAATGATTTAAAAGTCTCTGAATAAAATAATTCAATGTATTGGAGGTGAACGTGCTATTGGGGGAAGGTATTGCGGGAAGCCCTTTTCAGTCTCCTGGGTGACCATTCCTAATAAGTGATTGATCGGGTCAGCAAGGAGAATGGCTTGGCTATGGAAGCTGTCATGAACAATATGGCAGATAGAGCAGTCGATGGCGTGGTGATGATCAGCGGTTGCCTCAAGTTGGTGCAATACAGTGACCGGCCCAACGATAATGATTAGGCTAAATAGTAATAGGCTTAGTTTGGGTGTCCAACGCTGTGCAATATTCACTTTGATAAAATAAAAGCCATATCCATGTGGTGTAATAATATAACATTACTACTGTTGCTAGAGTATGGCATTGATTATCATTTTAGACTTATCTTGAGGCTGTTAAGCCGTCTTAAAGGTTGCTTTTCACCAGTTCAAGGGCTTGTTTAATCTCTTGTTCTGTTAGCTTACCTTCTTTTACAAACAGTACTTGGCTGTTTTTATCAAGAACAATTATGGCAGAGCTTTCAGCAGCTAGCTGCCATGAGTCATGAACACTGCCATTGGCATCAAGAACCATGGAAGACCAAGAAAACTCTTTCTTACTGTCTTCGGCAGATGATTTTACGAAGCTCCCTGTGCCCCAGATAGCATCATCTTGGTTGATAATTGTTGTAGTTTGGTACTGATCATCTGGGAAGTCCGCTGCAGTGATAGCACTCATTAGATCGGCATTCATTGCCTTGGCCGAGCTGCGGCCTGCGATGGCTTGGAGTACCCTCACCTTACCTGCTAGCTGATTACTGTTCCATTCTTGATAGACAATTTTGTCATCTTGTAGGGTAATTTCGCCTTTGTCTGCAACCACTGCATTCGGTAGTGCTTCACCGACAGTGAGATTATGGGCAAACACAGTCCCTGGTAGCAGCATGGCCAGCATGGCGAAAATTGGCTTCTTGTTCATCTTTATTTCCATTATTTATTAGACGCGCCATTATCTTAGATTAGTGATGGCAAGCTGGTTTAACCAGTTTGTAAAGCCTTGAACTTTATCACGAAAATATAAAACAAAGTGCGTATTTTGGTGGGCAACTTGGTGCTCTGAAAATTAGTTTGATAAACACCCTTTAACTGGCAAGTAACTTGCTTATTGTTTTATCCATTTAGGTAGTCTTGGAAAAAGGAAACATCTGGGGATTTTCAAGGTCTATATTGATAGTAATTTTGTGAGGGAACCATGTTAAGAGTATTCAAACAATATCGACCAAACCAAGTTGCTCGCTATGTTAAAAGTTACTTTAGGGGGCGGTTATTCATTATAGGCGTTGGTGCTTTTGAATTTGACCGTGGCCGTTTGCTGCCACCCAAAAAGCAAGATACTAAGGCGCTGAATGTACTTAGCGAAGTTAACCGGGAGATCCAGCTCCTTAGTGCTGAAGCAGTCTAACTTTGTTGCTGTGGTGGCATGCAGATGCCAGTACCACCCAGCCCGCAGTAACCATTGGGGTTCTTAGCCAGGTATTGCTGGTGGTAATCTTCAGCGAAGTAGAAAGTGCCGGCTGGCAGGATCTCGGTAGTGATAGCGGTATCGCCAAGCGCTTGTTGATAGAGGGCTTGGCTCTCGAGGGCTGCCTGTTGTTGTTTATCTGAATGGGTATAGATGGCAGAGCGGTACTGGGTACCTATATCGTTGCCTTGGCGCATCCCTTGGGTTGGGTCGTGTTTTTCCCAGAACAGGGTGAGCAAGGTATCCAGGCTTATTTTTCTTGGGTCAAAGATCACCCTGACGACTTCGTTGTGACCTGTTCGCCCGGTACACACCTCTTCATAGGTTGGGTTCGGAGTTAGGCCGCCGCTGTAGCCGACTGAAGTACTGTAAACCCCATCTTGTTGCCAGAACAGTCTCTCGGCACCCCAGAAGCATCCCATCCCAATAGTGAGTACTTCCATATTGTCAGGGATATCGTCATTCATCAGTGTCCCGTTAACCGCATGGGGGAGCGAGGGAATAATGGGCGTGGCCCTACCGATCAGGGCTTGGCTTTCTGTGGGTAAGGTTTGTTTGGCTGACGACATGGTTATTTCCTTATTTTGCTGCCATGGACTTTGTTCAAAGTAGAGGAAACACGGGAGACATTCAACTTAAGTGGATTTTCGAAGCAAAAGATTGGCAGTTAGAGCTGTGCTTTGTCAAAATTAACCATGCAAAAGATAAAAAAATAATGCGCTAACCAATGAAGTAAATAAGAATGAAGAAACCTTTTTTGCGGTATGGCCTAGCAACATTTGCGCTCACCGTTGCTATACCGGCTTCAGCCGCGACCTCTTTGACGATAAAAGGGTTAAAAGGAAGCCTCGAGGACAATGTTGAGGCTTATGTGTCAGCTATCCCGGAAGATGATTACAACACCTCCCTGCGCTTTCGCGAGCAGCTCGAGGGGGAGATCCGCGATGCCTTGAAAGCCTTGGGGCGATATAACCCCACCATTTCTTTTTCCGAAGCTGATGATGGCAATGAACTGGTCGTTAATGTTGAGGCTGGGCCAAAAACAACGATAGCCCGCAGTAATATCACCTTGACGGGCATGGCCAAGGATGACCCCGACTTTCTTGCCTTGGTGCGTACCAGCGGTTTGGGGCTTGGGCAAACGCTGAACCATGGAAAATACGAATCGTTGAAGTCTTCGCTGACCAGTTTGGCACTCAGGAAGGGGTACTTCGATGGCGAGTTGAAAGTCAGCCGGATGGAAGTTGCCCCGAGCCGCAATGAGGCATTTATTACGATAGAGTATGCTTCGGGCCAGCGCTACAACTTTGGTGAAACCGTTTTTGAAGGCAGCCAAATTGAACTAGACCGTTTGGAGTCACTCATGCCTTATGAGGAAGGTGACCCATATCTTGCTTCCAGCTTGGGAGAGTTTAACCAGCGTTTGTCCAATGTCGGTTGGTTCTCATCCATATTTGTTGGCGGTGAGATTGCCAATATCAAGGATGATGAAATTCCTGTCAGCGTCGTCGTCAAACCGCAAGTAAAAAACCAAATTGAAACCGGTATCGGTTATTCGACCGATGTTGGTCCGCGCCTGAAATTCAACTGGCGCAAACCTTGGCTTAATAGCAAAGGCCACAGCTTGAGTATCAAAACGGAATTATCTGAAATCCAGCCTAAGATCGAGGCAACCTATAAAATCCCGCTGGATGATGTCCTGAATGATTATTACCAAATTGTAGGCGGGATCCGCTATGTCGATAACCATGACACCGTCAGTACTGAAACCAATTTGGCGGTTGAGCGCCATTGGCGCTTGGAGTCAGGCTGGAAACGAATAGCCTCAATGCGTTTGCTCTATGAAGACTATACCCAGGGAAGAATCGAAAGTGGCAACCTGTTTATGGTGATCCCGGGGATCAGTTATGACAAGACCCGACTTCGAGGTGGTGCAATGCCTACTTGGGGGGATAAGCAGCTGATCTCGATTGAATACTCAGATCCTGTTTTGGGCTCTGATAGCCGTTTGACACGATTGCGGGGGCGTTCAGCTTGGATTCGAAGTGCAGGAGAAGATCACCGCGGTTTGTTCCGGCTGGATGGCGGTGCAGTGATCGCCGATAGACTGGAAGATATCCCACCTTCCATGCGTTTTTTTGTCGGGGGCGATAACAGCCTGCGCGGGTACAGCTATGAGTCAATTTCACCGCGTAATGAAGTGGGTCTCAGGGAAGGGGGTAAGTATATGCTCACTTCCACGCTTGAATACCAGTACCGTGTATATGGTGATTGGTGGGGAGCGGTGTTTTATGACTACGGCTCAGCCTGGAATGACAGCCCCGAGTGGGTAGCGGGTACCGGGGTAGGTGTTCGCTGGGCTTCGCCAGTTGGGCCTATTCGTGTTGATTTTGCCTGGGGTCTGGACAAAGAAAAAGACAAGTTCCAGCTCCACTTTGTATTGGGGCCAGAAATATGATTTGGGTAAAGCGCTCTACCATTGCCTTGTTGGCGCTGTTGATGGTATTGGTGATTGCCGTAGCAGCCCTGCTGTATACCCCGGCAGGGGTCAAAGTTGCTGTATGGGGGGCGCAGAAAGTGCTGCCGGCCCTCAGTATTGGCGGCGCCCAAGGTAGCTTGCTAAATGGCTTCTCCCTCCAGCAGGTGAACTATAACGATGACAGCATAGCGCTAGGGGTGTCACAGTTGGCCTTGGATATCGAAGATAGCTGCTTGCTGACCCCGGCGGTATGTATTTCCAACCTTGCGGTGAGTGGCGTGCGTTTCTCGATGCCGCAATTACCCCCCGCTTCAGAAGAGGCTGAGGATGACGTGGCCTCGGAGCCGGTCACCGAGATCAGCTTGCCGTTCCCAGTAACGCTTTCCCGCTTGGTACTTGATGACATTGAGCTTGACGTCCTCGGAAACAAAGTCGGCTGGCAACACTTTTCCAGCGCAGCGGAAATGGTGGGGGACGAGTTGACCCTCAAGCCGACTGACTGGAAGAAGATCGATCTTACCCTTGCTCCAGCCAGCAATGACACTGCAGAAGCAACAGAGCCTCAGGAAAGTGCCCCTGAACCAATCGTGCTGCCTGAAGTGAGCATCCCTCTTTCAGTTGTCATTCAACGTTTTACGATTGAAGACTTTTCCCTCCATGGTGAAACGCCCCAGACCGTGCAAAAGCTTGAGCTGGTCGCTTCGGCAAAGGGCAGTGATATTGTGGTTGAAAAGCTGGAGGTGTCAGCACCGCAGGCTGATTTTAATGCGGATGCCACGATTGCACTGGCAGGGGATTACCCTCTGGCGCTGAATGCAGAGGTTGCTGTCCATATGGCACCGGTCGAGAACCATGAGTTGGTGCTCCGTGCAGAAGGTAGTGTGACCAATTTGATACTGGATGCCAGGGTAAAAGGGACGCTTGATGCCCGGTTGAAAGGGCAATTAGCGCCACTGGATCCCGCACTCCCCTTTGATCTGTCCCTTGATAGCCAGCATTTGCAATGGCCCATCGACAGCGAGCCAGACTTCGAGGTGAAAGAAACACAATTGACGGCGAAAGGCAGCCTTGAAGGGTATAGCTTTACGCTGGGCAGCCAGATTGATGGTAAGCCAATGCCAGCGGTTGGTGCTGAGCTTGTCGGCAAGGGAACGCTGGGAGATGTGGAGTTAAGCCGCCTGAGTATCGATACACTGGGTGGCAAAATAACTGGCAACGCCAAGGCAAGCTGGAAAGACTTGGTAAGCTGGCAGGGAGAGCTTGCCTTTAGCCACATCCAGCCAGGTTTAGAATGGCAAGATGTGCCAGGTGACTTGAGTGGTAAGCTGAAGACCTCTGGCGGGCTGACCCAACAAGGCGGTTGGTTTGTTGAGTTGCCGGAGCTGGTGGTCGATGGTGAGGTGATGGATCAGCAGCTTGATCTAAACGGCCAGCTTTCAGCAAAAGACACCTCAGGCAAAGGCGATATTCAGCTTGATACTAAAGGGCTGGCGTTAAAGCATGGTCCTAATGGCTTGTCAGCTAAAGGCCGTTTGACCAAGACCTGGGATATGGCTGCGGACATTAATGCACCAGATCTGTCCCAGTCCCTGCCAGGGTTAAGAGGTAGTGTGTTAGGCAGTGTGCAGCTGAAAGGCAAAATGGCCGAGCCAGACTTGGATGTCGATTTGGTTGGCGAAGCCCTAGGGTGGGAGGAGCTGGCTTCTTTGGAGAAGCTGACTTTGAAAGGGCAAATTACCCCAATGCCTTCACTCGACGCCGATGTTAGCCTAACTGCATCTGGGGGGCGTTATGAGACGTTCACGCTAAAAGATCTTTCCTTGCTGTTTAAAGGGAACGAAAAGCAGCATCAGCTAGTGCTGGATATGAATGCCGATCCAGTGAGCACGGCTTTGCGCCTGCAAGGCGAGCTTGATAGGGACACAGGCTGGCGCGGTGCGCTCCAGCAAGGGGAAATCGATACCGAGCTGGGAGTATGGAAGCTTGATCGTTCCACTGCTATTGGTTACCGCTTTGATAAACAGTTGGCAAGTGTTGCAGCGCATTGTTGGAAGCAAGATAGGGACTGGGCGGCTCTATGCTTGACCCAGAATATGGAAGCAGGGGCCAGCGGACGTGCCAATGTCTCACTCAGCAATGTAGATTTTGCGATGCTGGAGCCTTATCTACCGGATACTATCGAGCTTAAAGGTAGTGCTGGGGCGCAGGCCGAAGTGGCATGGGCGCCGAAGTCTGCACCGTATGTCAAAGCCAGCATTGCTCTGCCTGCTGGTAATGTGACCCAGCAGCCGGACCCTGATTTGGAGCCGGTCACTGTCGGCTGGGATAAGGTGACTATCAATGCGGAAGTGAAGCAAGATACGCTCAATGCCGATTGGTTATTTGCCATTCGTAATAATGGCGATCTGAGCGGTCGTGCCAAGGTTGCTCCGCTGAGCGGCGACCAGCAGCTAGATGCCCATGTGAAACTGGATCGCTTTATGCTCGGTTTCCTCAAGCCATTATTAATGGATTACCACTCGTTCGATGGCCAGATCGACGCTGATCTTTCGTTGACGGGGCCGGTGATGCACCCTGCAGTGAATGGCTTGCTCCAGGTCAGCAACGTCAAAGCCTCGGGGCGAACTGTGCCTGTCGATATTGAAAAGGCCGATATTACGGCGACCTTTAGTGGCTATCAGGCCAGGGTTAACGGTGAGGTAGTGACCCCGGATGGCAAACTGAATATTACCGGTGACGGAAACTGGCAGGATCTGGCCAATTGGCGCGGGCAGCTTGGCGTTAATGGCCGCGAGCTAGAAGTGACGGTGCCGCCATTGCTGGCTGTGAAGGTAACACCGGATCTGATGATCAAGGCATCGCCGAAACAAGCCGAGATCTCCGGGAGTATTGCTATCCCCTGGGGGCGTATCACCGTGGACCAGCTTCCTGAGTCTGCCGTGTCGGTGTCGGATGATGAGATACTGCTGGGCGATGATTTGAAGCCGGTAGAGACAGAGAAGCCAATCCCGTTCAATGTGAAGACCAATGTGCTGGTGCGTATCGGTAATGACGTAAAGCTGTCTGCCTTTGGGCTTAAAGCTGGGCTGGTGGGTGATCTCAATGTGCGCCAGGATGAAAAAGGACCGTTGGTTTACGGAGAAATAAACCTCCGTGATGGTACCTATCGCTCATTTGCCCAGGAGCTGGTGATCCGTAAGGGACAGATCCTATTCAATGGCCCGGCCGATCAGCCATACCTGTCGATTGAAGCTATCCGGGATCCGAATAACATCGAAGATGATGTGATAGCAGGGCTTAGGGTAACGGGGCCGGCGGATGAACCTAGGGTCGATATTTTCTCCGACCCGGCAATGCCGCAGCAAAACGCCCTGTCCTATATACTACGAGGTAGGGATCTGGACAGTGAGTCGGGTGATAACAGCGATGCTATGGCAACCACCTTGCTGACTATGGGGTTGGCACAGAGTGGCCAGTTAGTGGGGAATGTCGGCGAAGCCTTTGGTGTGCAGGATTTGTCACTCGATACTGCAGGCTCTGGTGATGATACCCAGGTGACTATCAGTGGTTATATCGCCCCCGGCCTACAGGTGAAATACGGAGTCGGGATTTTCAACTCCATACCGGAATTCACGGTGCGTTACCGTCTGATGAAAGATCTCTATGTGGAAGTGGTATCTGGCCTAGATAGCGCAGCGGACTTACTGTACCAGTTTGAATTTAATTAATGGGTAGGGTGTAGCGTGAAAGTGTTTGTTTACGGAACCCTGCGCGAGGGGGAAGCCAACGCGTTCCTCCTTAGTGAGGCTGAAAAGTTGGGCGAGGAGTGCCTGACGTCTGGCTATACCCTCTTTGATTTGGGGGCTTACCCTGCTGCGGTGGCCTCCCTCAAGGGAGCGCCATTGCATGGCGAAGTCTACCAAATCAATGCCAGTATTTTGCAAGGCCTGGATGTGCTTGAGGAGTATCCTGTGGAATACGACCGGGTTGAAATCGAGACCTCTTTCGGGAATGCGTGGTTATATGTCTACAACCACTCGGTGGTAGGGCTTCCCGTGATTGCAAATGGTGATTGGTGCCATCGAAAGAGCGCTCTTTAAGCCTGACGGCACGCGCTTTTAGTCGGGCATGGCCTCGCTCAGTGCCTGATAGCTTTCGCCATTATAGATGTTAGAGTAGCCCAGTTTATTGAGGACTGTTTCTGCTATACCAGAGCGCCGGCCTGAGCGGCAATAGATGAATAGTGACTGGCTTTTGTCAGGGGCAAATGTGTTTAGCTTGTCAATTTCATCGTACGGGATATTGATGGCACCGGGGAGGTGGCCTTCGATGAATTCCTCATGGGTGCGGACATCGATGATCATTGGGCGGCCGGAATGGCTGCCATGGTAGGACTGCCAGAACGCCTCAGGTGTGACGACTTCTGCTTGTGTTGAAGTAGCTATAGCGCCCAACAAAAATGTAGCGGCAACCAACAGCCTTTGCATAGGGGAACCTCATTTACTCCCGGGGGACACCCGGGAGCTCATCTGATTAACGATTATTTTTCCTGGGCGCGCTTGAATGACTCAAGGATTTCTTCCTTGGCAGCAGCGGCATCTGCCCAGCCTTCCACTTTCACCCATTTGCCCGGCTCTAGCTCTTTGTAGCGTTCGAAGAAGTGGGTGATTTGGGCTTTTAGCAGCTCAGGCAGGTCATCGACATCCTGAACGTGATCATACTCTTTGGTTAGCTTGCTGTGAGGTACGGCTACCACCTTGGCATCTTCGCCGGATTCATCTGACATCTTCAGCACGCCAACAGGACGGCAGCGGATCACCGAGCCCGGTACCAGCGGGTAAGGGGTTGGTACCAATACATCTACCGGGTCACCATCCAGTGATAGGGTGTGGTTTACATAACCGTAATTACAAGGGTAGAACATCGGGGTAGACATGAATCGGTCTACGAAAACGGCACCGCTGTCTTTGTCGACTTCGTATTTGATAGGGTCGGCATTGGCAGGGATTTCAATGACAACATAGATATCTTCGGGTATATCCTTTCCAGCTGGGACCTGATTCAGGCTCATCGTCTCTTCCTTTTGCTAGGTTAATCAATTGTTGGTGATGTTGAAATTATAATACCAACATCTTTCTTTTATTGTCTAATAGCAATAAGTTGTAGGGAATGGTTAACATTATTGGGTGTAATAGAAGGGAAAGAAAACAGGCTGAGTGATTCAGCCTGTTTGTGATGGTTAGTCTTGGTCAGGGAATTCCGCGAGGAAAGCCTCGACTTTTTCTACCATGTTTGTGGAACCGACAAAGAACGGCACCCGCTGGTGGAGCTCGGTTGGCTTGATATCCATGATACGGTTTGCACCATCAGACGCCTTACCGCCAGCCTGCTCGATCAGGAAGGCCATTGGGTTGCACTCATAAAGCAGGCGCAATTTACCTGTTGGGTGAGTTGCTGTGCTTGGGTATAGGTAAATACCGCCTTTCAATAGGTTGCGGTGGAAATCTGAAACCAGTGAGCCGATATAGCGAGAGGTATAAGGACGATCATCTTCTGGCACATTTTCCTGGCAGTACTTGATGTACTTTTTCACGCCCATCGGGAAGCGGAAGTAGTTACCTTCGTTGATCGAGTAAATACGGCCGTCTTCTGGCGTTTGCAGGTTCTCGTGTGACAGGCAGAACAGGCCCAAAGATGGGTCATAGGTAAAGCCATGGACACCGTTACCCGTGGTGTAAACCAGCATGGTTGATGAACCATAGATAATGTAGCCCGCTGCGACTTGCTCGCTGCCTGGCTGCAGGAAGTCTTCTTGGGTCGGTGGGGTGCCGACTGGAGAAACCCTGCGGTAAATCGAGAAGATAGTACCGACGGAAACGTTTACGTCGATGTTTGAAGAACCATCTAGTGGATCCATCAAAACAACGTACTTGGCGTTACGGTTCAACTCGCGGTTGAAAGTAACGGCTTCGTCTTCTTCTTCACTGGCTACACCGCACACTTGATCGCGTGCTTCTAGTGCAGCTTTGAACTTATCATTGGCATAGACATCGAGCTTCTGTTGTTCTTCACCCTGAACATTCTCGTCGCCGAACGAACCTGTGATATCAGCCAAGCCGGCCTTGTTGATTTCACGGTTGACGATTTTCGCCGCAAGTTTTATCGAGCTCAGCAGGGAAGAAAGCTCACCGCTGGCGTGGGGGAAGTCGTTCTGTTTCTCGACAATGAACTCGCCAAGGGTTCTAATATCGGACATATACAATCCTTGCATCTTGTTGTCATCGGGGCAGTTAAGTCAGGTACAATGTCTCTAATGGACAATTTTTATACCCATATTGGCATTTCGCCTTTTTATAGTGTGTGCTCTATTTTGTATAAAATATTGTATATAAAGATCTTTTTTATGGTAACGAAGTAACGCATTAGCGTGAAATTAGTGAAAATTACCGAGTGAGCCGACAGTTATGCACATCCATATTTTAGGAATTTGTGGCACTTTCATGGGCGGTGCGGCAATTCTTGCCCGCCAGCTAGGCCATAAAGTCACCGGCTGCGATGCCAACGTTTATCCGCCAATGAGCACCCTTCTTGAATCTCAAGGTATTGAAATAATTCAAGGTTATGACCCGTCACAGTTAAACCCTGCTCCCGACCTGGTTGTCGTCGGCAATGCGATGAGCCGTGGTAACCCTTGTGTGGAATATGTGCTTAACAACAACTTGCGCTATACCTCGGGCCCGCAGTGGCTACAGGAGATTTTGCTGCATGACCGCTGGGTACTGGCTGTTGCGGGTACCCATGGTAAGACCACTACAGCAAGTATGCTGGCTTGGATCCTCGAAGATTGCGGCTACCAGCCGGGCTTCCTGGTCGGTGGCGTGCTTGGAAACTTCGGTGTTTCCGCACGTTTAGGTGAAAGTATGTTCTTTGTCGTTGAGGCGGACGAATACGATAGTGCTTTTTTCGATAAACGTTCTAAGTTTGTTCATTATCGACCACGCACCTTGGTGATGAACAACCTGGAGTTCGATCACGCAGATATTTTTGATGATCTTAAAGCGATACAGCGTCAGTTCCACCATTTGGTCAGAACGGTACCGGGCAACGGCCGTATCCTCGCCCCGAAAGGCGTCAAGGCGATTGATGACACCTTGGACATGGGCTGCTGGAGCGAGCTGGAATATATCGGTGAGGACGGCCATTGGCAAGCGCAAAAACTGGATGCAGCAGGCAGCCGTTTTGATGTGCTGCTTGATGGCAACAAGGCCGGGACTGTCGACTGGGATCTGATTGGTGATCACAATGTCAGCAATGCCCTGATGGCCATTGCCGCTGCCCGCCATGTCGGTGTGACTGCCGATTTGGCCTGCGAGTCGCTGGGCAAGTTTGTTAATACCAAGCGCCGGTTGGAGCTCAAGGGCGAGCAAGCCGGGGTCAAGGTCTATGATGATTTCGCCCACCATCCTACAGCGGTTGAGCTGACACTGGGTGGCTTGCGTGCCAAAGTCGGGGAGCAACGCATCCTCGCCGTCCTCGAGCCTCGCTCGAACACCATGAAGCTTGGCGTGCACAAGCTGGACTTGGCACCAGCATTGGCCGCAGCCGATGAAGTCTTCATCTTCCAGCCGGATAATATCCCGTGGTCGGTGGATGAAATTGCCGAGCACTGCCAGCAGCCAAGCCAGACCGACAGTGATTTGGATGCCTTGGTCGCGAAAGTTATTGCAAGTGCCCGTCCTGGCGATAACATCTTGGTGATGAGCAACGGCGGCTTTGGTGGCATCCACGGTAAGTTGCTCGCTGCCCTGGAGGCTGCTGGTGAGTAGCCCGGATAAACGCATTACCCTGGCATGGACTGGAGCCTCAGGCGCGCCTTATGGATTGCGCCTGCTAGAGTGTCTGCTGGCGGCTGATTACCATGTTTACCTGCTGATTTCGTCGGCGGCCAGGGTGGTATTGGCCACCGAGCACGGCCTGAAACTTCCATCAGGGCCAGATGCGGCCAAGGCGGCATTGGTCAAGCAACTGGGATGCTCTGCTGACAAGCTTGAAGTATGCGGAAAAGAAGATTGGTTCTCGCCGGTGGCTTCAGGCTCGGCCGCGCCGAAAAAAATGGTGGTTTGCCCTTGCTCGGCAGGGACTTTGGCTTCTGTCGCCCATGGCCTGTCTGACAACCTGCTGGAACGAGCCGCCGATGTGGTACTCAAAGAGCGTGGCCAGTTATTGATGGTGGTGCGCGAAACTCCGTTCTCCACGCTCCACCTGGAGAACATGCTCAAGCTGTCGCAAATGGGCGCTACGATTATGCCTGCGGCACCGGGTTTTTATCACCAGCCTGAGACTATCGAGGATTTGGTCGATTTTATGGTGGCGCGAATATTAGACCACCTAGGCGTCGAACAAGGACTGGTCCCGCGTTGGGGCTATGATCAAAGGAAGTAGCTAGCTGAAAATAAAAAGCCCGCAGATGCGGGCTTCAGACTGATGACAAAGGTCTGGCTTTTAAGCTAGGCCTTTGATCTAATAGAGATATCGAAATATGGATATCTCGACATGTTAAAAGAACCCTCACCCCAACAGTACGAACTCGAAATGGTCACAATGGAACAGCTGGTTCCGAAGCATCATCTCGTACGTAAAATCGACCAAGTTATAGATTTCGAATTTATTAGAGACGAAGTCGCTCACCTATATTGCCAAGACAATGGCCGGCCTCCTGTTGACCCCGTCCGCTTGTTTAAAATCATCCTGCTGGGCTACATCTTTGGCATCAAGAGCGAGCGTCAGCTAGTCAAAGAAATCGAGGTCAATGTGGCCTATCGGTGGTTCCTTCGCATGTCACTGACAGAGAAAGTTATCCATGCCTCGACGCTCAGCCAAAACCGCATCCGCCGCTTCAACGGGACGGATATTTTTGAACGCATCTTTACCAATATCGTACTCCAGGCCATGGATAAAGGGCTCGTCGCCGGGAATGAATTATTCACCGACAGCACCCACCTCAAAGCCAATGCTAACAAGAAGAAATTTACCAATGAACAGCAAGCTGTCCGCACCAGTGCCTACCTTGAGATGCTCAACGAAGATGTGGCCAAGGAGCGGGAAGCCGAAGGGAAAAAACCTTTAGCTGAGCGAAAATCAGAGCCTAAGCTCAAAAATACCAAAGTGAGCACGACTGATTCTGAAAGCGGCTTTATGACGCGGGATAACAAGCCGCAAGGGTTCTTTTACCTTGACCACCGCACCGTCGATGGCATGCATGGGATTATCGTCGATACCTATGCGACCGCAGGTAACGTCAATGACTCCCAGCCTTATATCAATCGGCTAGACTACACGCTCAACCAGTTCAACCTGAATCCTATAGCCGTAGGCCTTGATGCTGGATACTTCACGGCTCCTGTTGCTGAGAGCCTTGAACGAAGAGAAATCCTTGGCCTCTTTGGTTACCGTAGGCCGCCTCGCACCCAGAATGCTATCAAGAAGAAGCACTTTATCTATAACAAAGAAACAGACACTTACCTGTGCCCAAATGGCCAGGAACTTATCTATAAAACCACGTCAAGAGAAGGCTACAGAGAATACCACTCGGCCCCCAAGGAGTGTGAGCTCTGCTCGATGAGAAATGACTGCACCCAAAGCAAAACAATGAAGAAGGTGATAACCCGGCATATCTACGCGGAGGCTGTGGAACGAGCAAACAAAATACGGCTGACACCTTATGGTAAAAGGACCTATCGGCGAAGGGGAGAAACGGTAGAAAGAAGCTTCGCAGATGCGAAACAGCATCATGGTCACCGATATGCACGGTTCCGGGGGTTGAACAAGGTGCAGATGCAATGTTGGTTGGCCGCTGCTGCTCAAAATATCAAGAAGATGGCCTTGGTGCTGGGCTGCTTACAGAAAATAGGCCTTATAAACGCTCTAATTAGGTTAATACGAGTCAATATCAGGCGAGAAGAGCAAAGGAGCCTCCAACCGAGCTGGTAGGTAAAAAAATCGCGATCGCGGCCTACGGCCGCTCTCTAAAAAGAACCCCACTTAAAAAGTGGGGTTCGTCAGCAATCTGAAGCCCGCAGATGCGGGCTTTTTTGTGTGTTATCGCGGAATTAATCAGACTCAGACAGGTGGGCCTGGGGCTTTAAGACCAAAACATTGATCGGGGAGTTCTCGACAACTTTGGCTGCGACCGAGCCAAGCATGACTTTATCGAGGCCTGAACGCTTGTGGCTGGGCATGATAATTAAATCAGCACCGACACGCTCGGCATGGTCGAGTATCGTCGTCCATGTCTTCCCTTCTGAGACATGCTGGTGGTGGACAATTTCTGGTGGAATATAGGCTTCGGCAAAGGCTTTGAGCTGTTGCTGGGTGTCCTGCATCATTTTGCGCGCCGCATCTTTGGGAAAGTAACTTGATACCATCGCCATGTGGATGCCGGGAAGGACATTGAGCAGGTGGATGGTGGCATTGGAATGCTGGGCATGCCAGACAGCCAGTTCGACAGCTTTATCTGCGAAACCTTTATCATTGAGGTCGACCGGAACCAAGATTTGCTTATACATACTTTATCTCTTTGTTCACGAAGGGAGAGGCTCCCTATAGTGTATACCAAACAGGCATGGCCCTTTCGTGATGAAAGGGCCAGAACCGTGGTTTGCCTGATAATGGTTTATTTGATGTGACCAAGAGATTTGGCACGCCGGCGCTGGTTCCAGCCCAGACCGCCCAAAATGAGCAAGGTCGGTATGAAGACCAGCTCTTTCATCGGGCGGGCCGCCGGTAGGCTAACGGTAGTGATCTCCCAATCGAAGTCGATACCTGCTTGCTCGGCTGGGCTGCCGAACTCGACCATGTCGACGATCATCTTGTCGCCATCCTGGCGCAGCATCAGACCGGTAGAGTCGATCCGCTCATCTGGAGAGACAGCGGCCTCATCAAAAGGTAGCAGTACGTGTTTGGAGACGAACTTACCTTCTAAATTCTCCCCGCTGACCTGCAGCTCAAGCGGCTGGCCAATAGCCAGCTTATCAGCAGCATCGGCAATCAAGGTACCCGGCATCTCATGCTTGGGCGGGTAGACCATATCCCACCAGAAGCCCGGGCGGAATAAAGAGAAGGTGATTAGCAGCAGCGCTGCGACTTCCCACCATTTGGTTTTGGTAAACCACCACCCCTGCGTGGCCGCCGAGAAGGTGAGCATGGCGATGATTGCCGACCCGACCGTGAGCATCAGGTGCCACCAGGAGTCGATATTCATCATCAACAGTTGGGTGTTGAAGATGAACATGAACGGCAGGATAGCGGTCCGGATGTCATAGGTGAAACCCTGGATACCTGTCCGGATTGGATCGCTCTTGGCAATAGCTGCCGCAGCGAAGGCGGCTAGGCCGACCGGCGGGGTATCATCGGCAAGGATCCCGAAATAGAACACGAACAGGTGTACCGCGATCAACGGAATGATCAGGCCGTGCTGGGCACCGAGGGTGACAATCACCGGTGCCATCAAGGTCGAGACCACGATGTAGTTGGCGGTTGTCGGTAGCCCCATCCCGAGGATCAAGCTGATCAAGGCTGTGAACAGCAGCATCAGCATGATGTTGCCGCCGGAGATGAACTCAACAAATTCAGTCATCACCAACCCGATCCCGGTCAGGGTAACCACGCCGACCACAATACCTGCGGCAGCGGTGGCGACACCGATACCGATCATATTGCGGGCACCAGAAACCAAGCTCTCCAGCAGGTCGATAACCCCTTCCTTTCCGGCTTCAGCCAATGTCTTCTCTTTGTTGAACATTGCCAGTAGCGGGCGCTGGGTCAACAGGATAAAGATCATGAACACGGTTGCCCAGAAGGCTGAAAGCCCCGGCGAGAAGCGCTCTACCGTTAGGCACCAAACCAGTACAACAATTGGCAACAGGAAGTAAAGCCCTGATTTCATTGTCGGCCCCGGATCAGGGACTTCGGTAATATCGGCGTTTGGATCTTCAAGGGCGTGATCTTGGTAGTCGGCTGCCACTTTGATCAATGCGACATAGGCGATCAGGATCACCACTGCGATCATTGGGGTAGCTGCTGCGCCAAAGACGTCTTTGGTCCAGCCAACACCGTAGTAGACTAGGGCGCTGAGAACAACCAAGCCGAGGATTGTGCCACAGAAAGATAGCAAACTCTGGGCGAGGGTTGGCTTATAGCGACGTTCAAGGCCGGACATCCCCGCCTTGCAGGCTTCCAAGTGGACAATGTAAATTAGGGCTATATAAGAGATCAGCGCTGGCAGCAATGCAGCCTTGATCACCTCGACATAGGAGATCCCGACGTACTCGACCATCAGGAAGGCTGCGGCCCCCATGATAGGCGGTGTCAGCTGACCATTGGTTGATGCAGCCACTTCGACCGCACCGGCTTTGGTGCCCGGGAAGCCAACCTTTTTCATCAGCGGGATAGTGAAAGTACCGGTTGTGACCACGTTGGCAATGGACGAGCCGGATACCAAGCCGGACAGGCCAGAAGCGACGACGGCAGCCTTGGCTGGCCCGCCACGCATATGGCCTAGCAACGAGAAGGCAACCTTGATGAAGTAGGCTCCGGCGCCGGCGCGCTCTAGCATGGCACCAAACAGTACAAACAGAAATACGAACGAGGTTGAGACGCCAACCGCGATACCGAATACCCCTTCGGTGGTCAGCCACAGGTGCGACATCGCCTTATTGAGGCTAGCACCCTTATGGGCGATGACATCCGGCATATGGGGTCCGCCGAAGGTATAGAGCAGGAAGACGGCGGCGACAACCATCAAAGGTGGTCCCAGTGCCCGCCTTGTTGCCTCAAGCAGCAGCACCATACCGATGACGGCGACCACAATATCCATTTGGGTGGGGGCGCCGGAACGGCCTGCGAGCTGGGTATAGAACAGATAAATATATGCAGCGGCAAAGCTGCCCGCCAGTGCAAGGAGCCAGTCTATGAGCGGGATCCTATCCCGCGGCGAACGCTTCAGGGCAGGGTAGGCGGTAAATGCGAGGAAAATCGCAAACGCCAAGTGAATAGATCGGGCTTCGGTATCGTTCAGGACGCCAAAGTTGAAAATAAACGGTAACGGCGATGCGTACCAAAGTTGGAACAGTGACCAACAAAGTGGAACAAACCACAGGATACGTCCAGCCAGTCCAATCGGGCTCCTTGCCCCGGTATCCGCCTGAGCCACCATATCTTGCACATCTGTCGACGATTGTGTTGTCTTCGTCATGCATAATCCTTCTTCGATGGGCTAGGGTGTGATTAGAATTTATCGGAATGAAAAATAGAGAAACAGCAAGCACCATGAGCTGATGCTTGCTGAATAGTATTGCCTATAGCAGGATTACTTCAGGTAACCTGCTTCTTTGTAGTACTTCACTGCACCTGGGTGTAGTGGGATAGACAGACCGTCCTTGACCATGTCCTCAGGCTTAAGGTTGGCAAAAGCCGGGTGGAGGCGTTTGAACGTATCGAAGTTCTCGAATACTGACTTCACGACAGCATAAACAACGTCATCGGACACGTCGGTAGAGGAAACCAGCGTTGCCGCCACACCAAAGCTGTTGACGTCGCCGTCAGTCCCTTTGTACATGCCACCAGGTACCGTGCTCTTGGCGTAGTAAGGGTTGTCGGCGACAATTTGGTCAATCTTAGGACCCGTCGCTGGGATCAGCTTGGCATCACAAGAGGTCGTCGCTTCTTTGATTGAACCGTTTGGATGGCCCACCACGTAAACGAAGGCGTCAATCTTGTTGTCACATAGTGCTTGCGAGCGCTCAGAGCCTTTTAGCTCAGAAGCCAGTTTGAAGTCTTTGTTGGTCCAGCCCATGGCGTCCATCACCACGCCCATGGTCGCGCGGTCACCCGAACCCGGGTTACCGATATTTACACGCTTGCCTTTCAAATCTTCGACACCATTGATGCCTGCATCAGTACGGGCAATGATGTTGAACGGTTCAGTGTGCAGCGAGAACACCGCACGCAGCTTCTTGTATGGGCCCTGCTCTTCAAATTTGCTAGTACCGTTGTAGCCATGGTATTGCCAGTCAGACTGTACGATACCGAAGTCTAACTCACCAGCACGCATGGTATTAACGTTGTAGATCGAGCCGCCGGTAGATTCTACCGAGCAACGAACATTGTGTTCTTTGCGGTCTTTGTTGACGAGCTTACAAATTGCACCACCAGTCGGGTAGTAAACGCCGGTTACAGAGCCGGTACCGATAGTGATGAAGTTTTGGGCATTGGCCATGCCAGTTGTCATTACTGCGGCAGCAAGTGCACTGACTTTGACGAATTGCTTAAATGCCATGTTTGTCCCTTCCTAGTTGTTGTTATTTCCAGAGAAAAGCCTTTTCCATCTGTGGTAAGGCGTACCTACCTGAGGGTAATTCATTGCTGAATCTGACCAATGATATCAAAACAAATCAATAACTTTAAAACTATGTTAATGAAAATAGGGTGGTTACAGAGTGGAAATAGTTACTGACACTAATGACAGGGAGAATAATTATTTAAATCAATCAATGGCTTGCATGAGGCGGGAGGGTTTGGTGAAAGTTTGTCTTATTGTGATCCAACTCTCACAAAACCAGGCAGGAAAACGCATGATTTGCTGCCTGGCTTTTGGGGGGCTATAGGCAATTACTTGCTATAGTCAAACAGCTCGCAGACTGAGTCGAATAGCTCTTCTGTCGAAATCGCATTGGTTGGTGTGATGAAGATAGTATCGTCACCTGCGACTACACCTAAGATCCCTTCAGCCTTGCCGAGGGAGTCCAGCAGACGGGCAATGACTTGTGCTGCACCTGGGCCGGTGTGGATAACCACCAAAGCACTGTTATAACCAATCTCCATCACTAACTCTTTGAGTGGGCTGCTGGTTGTCGGTACGCCAAGCTCGACTGGTAGGCAGTAGACCATTTCCATTTTCGCGTTGCGGGTACGTACCGCACCGAATTTGGTCAGCATGCGAGAGACTTTAGATTGGTTGATATTGTCGAACCCCTGAGCTTTCAATGCGTCGACGATTTCACCTTGAGAGCTGAATTTCTCTTCTTTTAGAATTGCCTTGAACGCTTTAACTAGGCGTTCTTGTTTATCTGAATTTCGCATAAGTAAATTTCATGTGCAGGGACGAGGTGCTGTATTCTGGCACAACTTTTTGGATTCAAGCAAACAGTGTTCAAGTAAACTGGTGCATGTATCACCATTATAGCGGGTAAAAGTGAATAAATATTAAGGGCTATGCGAGATTTACGCGCTGCATACGTCAAGTCTATACGGGTAAATGTTATAGGGATGTAGCACATTTTATTCTTGCCTATGCGTGATATCGCAAAGCTGGTGGCATCTGATTGTATTTCTTTATTGGTTGCTATAACGTCAGTTCTGTTTGTGATATGAAATCAGTGTTTTAAATCGACTGTGATTTCATATGATTAGGTCTGAAAATTATATACTTCTATCGTAAAGGAGAACGAACATGAAAGTTGCTGTAATTGGTGCGGCCGGTGGTATCGGCCAGGCTCTAGCCCTGTTGCTTAAAAACCGTTTGCCAGCAGGATCAGATCTGGCGCTGTACGATATTGCCCCTGTAACACCAGGTGTCGCGGCTGATCTGAGCCATATCCCAACGCCGGTCTCTATCAAGGGATACGCGGGTGAAGATCCAACTCCAGCACTGGAAGGTGCTGATGTTGTTCTTATCTCTGCGGGTGTAGCCCGTAAGCCTGGTATGGATCGTGCCGACCTGTTCAATGTGAACGCAGGTATCGTGAAGTCACTGGCTGAAAAAATTGCAGTTGTTTGCCCGAAAGCTTGTGTGGGTATTATCACCAACCCAGTTAACACAACAGTGGCGATTGCTGCCGATGTATTGAAAAAAGCCGGCGTTTACGACAAGCGCAAGCTATTTGGTGTAACGACCCTGGATGTGATCCGCTCTGAGACGTTTGTCGCTGAGCTGAAGAATGTTGATCCGGGCGAGGTGCGTGTACCAGTTATCGGCGGCCACTCTGGCGTGACTATTCTGCCGCTGCTGTCTCAGGTAGAAGGTGTTGAGTTCACTGAAGAAGAAATCAAAGCACTGACACCTCGCATCCAGAATGCGGGTACCGAAGTCGTTGAAGCCAAAGCGGGTGGCGGCTCTGCGACCTTGTCTATGGGTCAGGCAGCTTGCCGTTTCGGCCTGTCATTGGTTCGCGCGCTTCAGGGCGAAACTGGCCAGGTTGAGTGTGCTTATGTGGAAGGTGACGGCAAGCATGCGCGTTTCTTCGCCCAGCCAATCCTTCTAGGCAAAGAAGGTGTTGAAGAGGTGATGGATTACGGCGCGCTAAGTGCTTTCGAGCAGGACGCACTGGAGGGCATGCTGGAGACGCTTCACGGTGATATCACCAAAGGCGAAGAGTTTGCTGCCAAGTAATCTCTAAACTTTACCTCTTATATAAAGAAAGCGGCCAACAGGCCGCTTCTTTTTTATCAGGGAAAGCTCCGCTAATAGTAATTATCGCATCCGGTATGGAGCTGGGGTTGGTCAACAAGATCATTGCAGTTGATGTTGATCCGGCGGTGATCACTCATGTTCTCGATGATCGCCGTGTTGTGCTCTTGATCCACATCGATAACTTCAGCGACGCCCTGTTGGTATTCAACCCACATTCCAGGCTTCAGTTCTTTTGCTTGCATAGTGGCCTCCTGTCATGATCTCGAAGATCCAGCTGTTATTGATATAACTATAGATTATTGTGAAATCACTGAGTGAGTACGGCATTAGGCGATGAGGCGATCAAAAAAGCCCACCGAAAGGTAGGCTTTTTATTGGGCGTTAATAGAAGCGCTTATAAAGATCGCGAACGGAGCGACCGTTACTTGTTGCGGTGCACAGCCAGGTGGGCCAGCGCAACCAGTGCATCTTTGTATTCGCTGTCGTCAATTTTGTCTAAGCTGGCGATTGCCTTCTCTGCTTCTTCTTCAGCGCGCTGCTGGGTGTATTCCAGTGAGCCAACTTGCTTCATGCATTCTAGGATAGGCTCCAGCTTGTCCAAGCCGTTGCCTTTCTCGATGGCTTCGCGGATCATTGCTGCCTGCTCGGCATTACCGTGTTGCATCGCGTGCAGTAGGGGCAGGGTAGGTTTGCCCTCGGCCAGATCATCACCGACGTTTTTGCCCATTTCCTCGCCATCAGCGTTGTAGTCCAGTACATCGTCAATCAGCTGGAAGGCGGTACCCAAGTAACGGCCGTAATCTTGCAGGGCGCGTTCGGTATCTTCTGGGGCTTCGACCAGAATGGCGGAGATTTGGGTCGCGGCTTCAAACAGGCGGGCGGTCTTGGAGTAGATCACCTGCATATAGCTTTCTTCGGTGGTATCGGGATCGTTGCAGTTCATCAGCTGCTGCACTTCACCTTCTGCGATGACATTGGTCGCTTCGCTCATGACATCGAGGATCCTCAAGGATCTAAGGCTTGTCATCATCTGGAACGAGCGGGTGTAAATGTAATCCCCAACCAGCACACTGGCGGCATTGCCGAACATTGCATTAGCGGTTGCTTTGCCGCGGCGCATATCCGACTCATCGACAACATCGTCGTGCAGTAGGGTGGCAGTATGGATAAATTCCACAAAAGCCGCTGCGGTGGTGTGCTGTTCGCCTTGATAACCAAGGGCACGGGCTGCCAGTACAGCAAGCATTGGGCGTATGCGCTTACCGCCGCCGCTGACAATGTAAAAACCTAGTTGATTAATGAGGGCTACATCTGAGTTCAGTTGAGCCAGTATCTTCGCGTCGACTTGTGCCATATCATCGGCAGTGAGCGCTTGGATAGCTTTGAAATCCATTGTACATCCAGCAAAATAATGTGCCGCACCCGGCGGATTGTTATGCGTGTCGGTTGTAAGCTTAACTGATTTGACCCAAGCACGAAAAGCTCGCCCCAATAGATGGAAAGTGGCTCACAGCCGGGCTCAAAAGGGTTGCATAGTTAAGATTTGTTAATCAACCGAGATAAATTAATTATCGAATATTACACTAAAAGACAGCAATCTTCATAACCTCGATTGCGTTTAAATCGATGACTTTTATTACTGAGCAGCTTTTCGCCAATTTTCTTTGCACAATAGCTTGCCAGTAGCCCTAATTTCGCGTAACATTCGCGCCCTATTGATGACAAGATTAAGCGCATACCCATTGCCCAAAATTTACGTGGCAAATGGCCTATGCGGACAAGCGGAGTAAGACATGTACGCTGTTTTCCAAAGTGGTGGTAAACAACACCGTGTAAGCGAAGGCCAGACCCTACGCTTAGAAAAACTAGACGCTGAAACTGGCGCTAGCATTGAATTTGACTCAGTACTTCTAGTAGCTAACGGCGAAGAAGTAACTGTAGGCGCACCTTTCGTAGCTGGCGGTAAAGTAACTGCTGAAGTAGTTACTCACGGTCGTGGCGATAAAGTAAAAATCGTTAAGTTCCGTCGTCGTAAGCACTCTCGTAAGCAAGCGGGCCACCGTCAGTGGTTCACTGAAGTCAAAATTACTGGCATCAGCGCTTAATAACAGGAGAATTTAAAGATGGCACACAAAAAAGCTGGCGGTTCTACTCGTAACGGCCGTGATTCAGAAAGTAAACGTCTTGGTGTTAAGCGTTTCGGTGGCGAATCTGTACTAGCAGGTAACATCATCGTACGTCAGCGTGGTACTAAGTTCCACGCAGGTAACAACGTAGGCCTAGGTAAAGACCACACTCTATTCGCTCTATCTGACGGTAAAGTGAAGTTCGAAGTTAAAGGTCCTAAGAACCGTAAATTCGTATCTATCGAAGCTGAATAATTCAGTCTCGAAACGAATGATAAAGCCCTGCCTACTGGCGGGGCTTTTTGTTTATGGGGGGCTTTATGCCACAGCAAAATCCCTTGGTCGGGATGTCCCTGGCGTTGCTGACCGCCGTATTTTGGGGAGCGCTGCCCATTGCAATGAAGCAGGCTGTCGAGGTGATGGATCCTTTTACCATCGTCTGGTATCGATTTATGACAGCGGCCGCTGGATTGGGCCTGTGGTTAGCCTACCGACGTAATCTGCCCAGCCTCAGCGGACTAGGCCGCAAAGGCATTATTCTGTTGTTGCTGGCAAGCCTTGGGCTTGCAGGTAACTTTGTACTGTTCAACAGCTCACTGTCGTACCTTAATCCTGCTGTTGTGCAGGTGATCATGCAGTTGGCACCTATGATGCTGCTGCTGTCCAGCGTATGGCTGTTCAAAGAGACGTTGGGTAGGCATCAGGTCGTCGGGGTGGTCGCGCTGCTGTCCGGCTTGCTGATGTTCTTTAATGAGCGCCTGGCCGAGCTGTTTTCCAGTATGAGCGCATACACCACCGGTGTGTTGTTGGCAGTTGCCGCCGCCATGGTTTGGGTTGTTTACGCCCTGGCGCAAAAGCGCATGCTAAGGCAGTTTTCGTCACCGCAGATCTTGCTGATGATCTACGTGATCTGTGCCTTGATCTTGATGCCGGTTGCAACACCAAGCCAGATCCAACTGATGGATCAACGGCAGTTGGGCATGCTGATCTTCTGCTGCCTCAATACATTGGTGGGATATGGTGCCTTCGCCGAAGCGATGGCGCGCTGGCAGGCATCGCAGGTCAGTGCTGTGATCACCTTGGCGCCCTTGTTCACGATCCTGTTTGTGGATCTGGCCAGTTTGGTCTGGCCTGACTATGTTGCGCCAGCAGCCCTGAATCAATGGGGCTATGCCGGAGCAATGGTCGTCGTCGGTGGCGCGATGTTTAGCGCTATCGGTCATCGCTTGCTGAAGCGAAAGTAATAATTGGACACCAGCGTTGCCCACGGTTGTGCGCGACAAAAGGCCGGATAAGCACGACGTTTGGTTGTACAATAGGTTAATAGCAACTTGGACTGAACGAGCCGGGTTGAAGAATTTTAACGCCACAGTGCGGAGAAAGAGATGAAGTTTGTAGATGAAGCGGTGATTCGAGCCGATGCTGGTGACGGTGGTAATGGTACCGTCAGTTTCCGTACTGAAAAGTATGTACCGAAAGGCGGGCCTGACGGCGGTGACGGTGGTGACGGTGGTGATGTTTACCTACTGGCTGACGAAAACCTCAATACACTAATCGACTACCGCTTTGTAAAATTCTACGCCGCAGAACGTGGCGAAAATGGTCGTGGCGGTAACTGTACCGGTAAACGTGGTGCCGATAAGGTCCTGAGCGTGCCTGTTGGTACCCGTGCTGTCGATGAAGAGACTGGCGAAGTTATCGCTGACTTGACGCAGCATGGCATGAAGATCATGGTCGCGAAAGGTGGCTTTCATGGCTTGGGGAACACCCGTTTCAAGTCTTCTGTAAACCGCGCGCCGCGTCAGAAAACAATGGGTACCAAAGGTGAAGTACGCCACCTTCGACTGGAGCTATTGCTTCTGGCTGACGTGGGTATGCTAGGTTTGCCTAATGCGGGTAAATCGACCTTTATCCGTTCTGTGTCAGCCGCAAAACCGAAAGTGGCTGATTACCCGTTTACGACACTTGTGCCAAGCCTTGGTGTGGTGCGTGTTGATAGCGACCGTAGCTTCGTGGTTGCCGATATTCCGGGCTTGATAGAAGGTGCCGCTGACGGTGCTGGCTTGGGTATCCGTTTCTTGAAGCACCTTGAGCGCTGTCGTGTGCTATTGCACATGATTGATCTGCTGCCAGCCGATGGCTCAGACCCAATCGAGAATGCATTCACTATCATCAATGAGCTTAACCAGTACAGTGAAAAGCTAACCAACAAACCACGCTGGCTTGTCTTTAACAAAGTAGACTTGATGCCGGAAGAAGAAGCACAAGAGAAGATCGAAGAGATCTTGGATGCTTTGGCATGGGATGAAGGTTACTACTGTATCTCGGCACTAAACCGTATGGGTACCAAAGAGCTGACCTACGATCTTATGCGCCAGATCGAATCGATGCCTGCTGTTGACTTTGAAGACGATGAAGAAGAGTCTGAAGAGAAGAAAGTTGAGTTCAAGTGGGACGATTATCACGAACAGCAAATTAAAAATGCTGAGAAGAGTGATGATGACGATGATGACTGGGATGATTGGAACGAAGACGACTACGACGTTGAAATCATCTACAAGCCATAACGGCCTGTCCCCAGTACATTGAAAAAACCGCCTGCAAGAGGCGGTTTTTTTGTGCCTAATCAAGCTGAACTTTGTAAATTTGTATGATAATTAATCGTCCAGATCACAAATTTGAAGCAGGGGGCAGAGGTGGAAGAGCCAAATGGGGGGCTGGCCGAGCCAGTGCAGCGGGAAATTTCCCGGCTTGCAGTATTGGCCGGGCAAAGGTTATTGCAACACGGGGCGGAGAGCACCTTGGTGATGGATGTCGCCAGGCGGCTAGGGCTGGCCTTGGGAGCCGACAGTGTCGAAGTGTCTCTTTCGGCCAGCTCGATGGTTTTGACGACCTTGAGTGACGGCCGCTGTATCACCACCACCAGGCGGTGCCAGGATCGCGGGATCAATATGCAGGTGGTCACCGAGATCCAGCGGGTGTGTATCATGGCCGAGCGGGGTGTGCTGGATGTCGATGGGGTTCACCAGCGCCTTGAGCAGATCAAGCCGATGCGCTACAACCGCTACTTGGTGATTGTGATGATTGGGCTGTCCTGTGCTTCCTTCAGCCGGTTGGCTGGCGGTGACTGGCCGGTGTTTGCCTTGACCTTCGTGGCGTCGGCGGTCGGTATGTTCGTCCGCCAGGAGATCGCCCATTGCCATTTCAACCCACTGCTTAATTTCGGGGTGACCGCTTTTGTCACCACTTTGATCTCCGGGTTTGGGCAGGTGTATCAAATTGGCGAAGCCCCTTTTCTGGCGATGGCGTCCTCGGTATTGATGCTGGTACCGGGTTTCCCGCTGATCAATGCTATCTCGGATATGGTTAAAGGGTATTCCAATATGGGGATCGCCCGCTGGACCATGGCCAGCCTGCTGACCCTCTCGACCAGTATGGGGATTGTGGCGGCCATGAATGTGTTAGGTGTATGGGGATGGCTGTCATGATTTCTGTCGACTTTTTATTGGCCCTTCTCAATGACATGTTTTTTGCCCTGATCCCGGCTGTCGGCTTTGCTCTAGTGTTCAACGTTCCCCCTAAGGCGCTGAAGTACTGTGCGATCGGTGGGGCGCTTGGCCACGGCTGCCGTTTTGCCCTGATGCACTGGGGGCTGTCAATAGAGTGGGCAACCCTATGTGCGGCAACCTTGGTCGGGATGATTGGGGTGCATTGGTCACACCGTTTTCTTGCCCACCCTAAGGTATTTACCGTGGCGGCGATGATCCCTATGGTACCTGGTGTCTTTGCCTTCAAGGCGATGATCGCCCTGGTGGAAATCAACCACCGAGGCTTTACCCCCGAGTTGTGGGGCCTGTTGGTGGAAAACATGCTCAAGGCCGTCTTTATCGTGGCGTCGCTCGCAATTGGCCTTGCCATGCCCGGCTTGCTGTTTTATCGCCGTCGTCCTGTGGTATAACTCTGCCAACAGGAATGAAGGAGACAGTATGAAGATCAGTATGGTTGCCGCTATGGCCAAGTCGCGGGTAATCGGTAAGGACAACACCATGCCGTGGCACCTGCCTGCCGATTTTGCCTGGTTCAAAAAAGTGACAATGGGCAAACCTGTGGTGATGGGGCGCAAAACCTTTGAGTCCATTGGGCGCCCTTTACCGGGCAGGCACAATATTGTGATCAGCCGCAATACCGACTATCAAGCTGAGGGCATTACGGTAGTTAGCGACATCGAGGCGGCGAAAAACGCTGCGGGCAATGTCGAGGAGCTGATGGTGATTGGCGGCGGGAGTATCTACGCCGCTTGCCTGGAAGATGCCGACCGCCTTTACCTGACTTTCATCGACTTGGATGTCGAAGGCGATACCCAGTTCCCAGACTGGGGGAACGGTTGGCAGGAGGTGCACAGCGAGTCCTATGCGGCCGATGAGAAAAATGCCCATGATATGCGCTTTGTGATCCTTGAGCGCTAATTGGGGGGCAAACCAACAGAAAGAGGCTTGCCATCGGGCAAGCCTCTTTTGTTATAAGGGTAAGCAGTGGTCTTTTAGGCATGTACCGGGCAAGCTTGCTCGAAGCGTGCGCCATCCTCCCAGCGAAGCAGGGTCATGCTGTTGCCCCATACGCAGCCTGTATCGAGCCCTATGACCTGGCTGTCCTCGTAGCCCACCAGTGCAGCCCAATGGCCGAAAACCATCTTCTTGTCCATCTCAGGGCGCGCCAGCGTGAACCACGGCACCAATTGGTCGTTAGCCGCATCATGGGGGGAAAGCTTGCAGGCCATATCGAGCCGGCCATCCGGGTAGCAGAAGCGCATCCGGGTGAAGGCATTGATGGTATAGCGGTAGCGCTCGATACCTTGCAGGTCTGGCGACCAGGTATCGGGCCCGTTGCCGTACATATTCTTTAATAGCCACAGGTAATCATCACCTTGCAGCACACGCTCTACTTCCTTGGCCTGCTTTCTCGCTTGTTTCAAGCTCCACTGTGCAGGGATTCCGGCATGGGTCATCACAAAGGGCAACTCTGGGTGCTCGGCCAACAGCGGCTGGTGGCGCAACCAGTGGAGTAATTCATCGCGGTCTGGGGCGTCGAGAATCGGCTGGATCTTGTCCTTGGGCTTGCTCTTGGCTATGCCCTCGGCAACGGCGAGCAGGTGCAGGTCGTGGTTGCCCAGTACCGTTGTAGCCTGTTTGCCGAGGCTTTTGACAAAGCGCAGTGTTTCGAGTGAGAGAGGGCCGCGGGCAACAAGATCGCCGGTGAGCCAAAGCTGGTCGTGCAGCGGATCGAAGCCGGCAGTATCAAGCAGCTGGCGCAAGTCGTCTAGGCAGCCTTGGATATCGCCAACAAGGTAGGTCGACATAATGATCCTTTAGTGGAGTATATTCGGCACAGACAGGCGGAAGGGAGTGATCTCGGCGAAGAACTCATCACCGTTTTCATTGACCATGACGTAATGCCCCTGCATCACTCCCAACGGTGTCTCAATAATAGTGCCGCTGGTGTAGGTGTATTCTTCATTGGCCGGAATAGTCGGCTGCTCGCCGACGACGCCTTCACCTTCTATCACCAGCTTCTTGCCGTTGGCATCGGTGATCAGCCAGCGCCTGCTGAGCAGCTGTGCTTCACCCGCCCCAAGATTGGCAATGGTAATGGTGTAGGAAAAGACATAGCGCTGGTTATCAGGCTCGGACTGCTCTTCAATGTAGTGGGTGACGACTCGGCATTTGATGGTGGGCGTTACGTTCGTTGTCATTGTTATGCTTCCTTTCTTGGCAAACTACCGGCACTGGTATCGTGCCGGTAGCTCTGTCAATGTCACTGGCGAACGCAAGTTTACTTGGTGTGGTTTGCATCCAGCCAGTTTGCCATTCCGACAAACTGTTCTAGCGTCAGGTTTTCTGGACGCATGCTAGGGTTGATCCCCAGCGCTTCCAGCTGCTCGCCAGTCAGCAGTGCCTTGTAACAGTTGCGGATGGTCTTGCGGCGCTGGTTGAAGCCTTCGCGACAAACACGATCCAACCACTTAAGGTTAGTACATGGATGCGGCAAGGTTTCATAAGGGGTTAGGCGTACAACAGCTGAATCCACTTTCGGTGCTGGCTTGAATGACTCAGGCGGCACTTCTAGTACAGGCATGACGCGGCAGTAGTACTGGGTCATTACGGTCAGTCGGCCGTAAGCTTTGCTGCCAGGACCTGCAGCCAGGCGGTTAACCACTTCTTTCTGCAACATAAAGTGCATATCTTCGACGTGCTCATGGAATGACAGCAGGTGGAAGATCAATGGCGTTGAGATGTTGTACGGCAGGTTACCGAAAATACGCAGCTTGTTGTTTTCCTTGAGCAGCTGCGTGAAGTCGAAACGCATCGCATCACCTTCATGGATAGTCAGCTTGTCAGCGAGATCCGGGTGGTTGCGAAGACGCTCGGCGAGGTCACGGTCAAGCTCGATAACCGTGAACTTATCAACCATTTTGCCAACAGGCTCGGTGATTGCACCAAGGCCTGGGCCAATTTCAACCAGGTTTTGGCCTGGGCGAGGGTTGATGGCGGAAACAATGCCATCAATGATGTATGGGTCGTTCAAAAAGTTCTGGCCAAAGCGCTTACGGGCGCGGTGACCTAGGTGGACTTGATCGCTGCTCATGCTTGTTTTTCTACCAATTCGAGGGCGTGTGATAGCGCTGTCCAAAGGCTACCCGTGTCCGCCTGTCCAGTACCTGCGAGTTCCAGTGCGGTACCATGATCTACTGATGTTCTGATGAAGGGCAGCCCTAACGTAATGTTGACGGATTTACCAAAGCCTTTGAATTTCAGCACTGGTAGCCCTT
The DNA here is from genome assembly GCF_056160145.1 of Photobacterium sp. ABD4_091. Lineage (NCBI taxonomy): Bacteria > Pseudomonadati > Pseudomonadota > Gammaproteobacteria > Vibrionales > Vibrionaceae > Photobacterium > Photobacterium sp. ABD4_091. Next base: position 1,823,283 of record NZ_JBSWWQ010000001.1, read on the forward strand.
GATCGTGATACATGGCCAGTACCGTATCGGCATCGGCCAGGTATTTTTCCTGGAAGATGGTATCTGCCGGCAAAGGGCCAATCAGATCCATGCTTTCCTGCTGGCGGAGGTGCTCCAGCGCCGGGCTGATCACATCGATCTCCTCGGTGCCCAAGCAGCCGTCTTCGCCGGCATGTGGGTTTAAGCCACAGACATAAATTTTAGGTTCGGCAATCCCGAACTTGCTGACAAGGTCAGCATGCAGGATACGGATCACCTGCTGCAGCCGCTCTTTGGTGACAGCTTTGGATACACAAGCCAAAGGGATATGGGTTGTGGCCAACGCCACCCGCAAACCTTCGGTCGCCAGCATCATCACTACCTGGGCAGTATTCGATTGCTGGGCAAAAAACTCGGTATGGCCGCTGAAAGAGACTCCCGCCCGATTGATAACCCCTTTATGGACAGGACCGGTGACAACAGCTGCAAATTCACCGCTCATACACCCCTGGGCGGCTCGCTCCAGGGTACTGAGCACATAGTGGCCGTTCTGCTCGTTGAGCGTACCTGCCTCCACCTGTACGGCGAGGGGAAGATCGGCAACCACCATAGTGCCAGCCCGGTGGGGCTCAGCGGCTTGGCTCGGGTCATAGGCTTTTACCGCCAATGGCAAACCGAGTTGGGCTGCACGTTCTACCATAAGCTGGGCGTTAGCACAAATTACAAGTTGGTGCGGCCAGTCTTGCTGGGCAAGGGCGAGCACCAAATCAGGGCCAATACCTGCAGGCTCTCCCGGGGTGATGGCAATACGTTTAACCTTGGTCATCGGCACGTTCCGGTTGTTCGATATAGGCGTCTGCACGCAGCTCCTGCAACCAAGCCTGGGCTTCTTCGTTGAATTTACGGCTGAACAGGATGCGGTAGGCACGGTTCTTCACTGCGGCATCGGTGCGGTCGACATCGCGGCGATCCAGTACCTCGACGATGTGCCAGCCATGTACCGTTTTGAAGGGTTCGCTGATCATGCCTTTCGGCAGGGTTTCCACTTTGTCCTTGAACTCAGGAACATAAAGATCAGGGGTTTGCCAGCCAAGCTCACCACCGTTGGCTGCCGAACCCGGATCGGCACTCAGGGCCTGGGCGGCATCGGCGAAGCTGCGCTCGCCAGCCAAGATAGAGCGGCGGGCTTGCTCAAGTTGTTCTTTGGCACCCTCATCGCTGAGGATCACTGAGGTTGTTACCAGGATATGGCGGGCATTCACTTCGGTGACGGACACAGTTTCCAAGCCATCAACCTGGTTGATTTTCAGGATGTGGTAGCCTGCGCCGCTGCGGAAAGGACCGACGATGGCACCGGTGCCCTGTGATTGGATCTGGTCGGCAAAGATGGTTGGCATCTCTTCTTTGCGCATCCAGCCCCACTCACCGCCCTGCAGGGCTTTCGGGCCTTTAGAGTAGCTGTAGGCCAGGTTGGCAAAGTCAGCGCCGTCTTTAAGCTGGTTGACGATCTGCTGGGCTTCATTTGCCACTTCGTCCCGCTCGACCGAGCTGGCGCCTTCCTCAACCCTGAGCTGGATATGGCTGATGTTGTAGCGCACGCCTTGTTGCTCTTGCTGGCTTAGCTGGCCAGCCAGCGTTTCCACTTCCTGGGGCAGGATGTTGATCCGGCGGCGCACTTGAATGGTACGGGCTTCGCTAGCGGTCATGTCGCGGCGCATCTGCTCGCGGAAAATCGAGTAGCTGATGCCGTTGGCGGCCAACGTTTGCTGCAACTGGCCGACAGTCATCTGCTGCTCGGCTGCCATCTGGTTGATGGCCTGGTCTAGGCGGTTGTCGTCAATGCGGATACCGAATTGCTCGGCTTGCTGGAGCTGTAGGGTTTCCATTACCAGCTTGTCCATGATCTGGCTGGCCAGCACATCATCCGGCGGCAAGGGTTGGTTCTGGCCGGCGGCATTCATACGAACGGTTTTGAGCATCGCATCGACATCACTTTGCAGGATCACGCTGTCATTGACGATCGTGACAATACGGTTAAGTTCTTGTGGTGCGGCAACGGTGCCGGCAGAAAGGCCCAGTAGTGCAATACCGAGCAAGCTAGACTTCCAATTTTTCATAGTTTGTTTCCATCGGGCGCCGGGGCGCGTTAAATCTTGGCTGGGAGGGCAAGCCCTCCCATCTATTAATTATTGAGGTAAAACGGGCGGCCGTAGCCAATTGAGTTACTGTCACCACTCGAGGTACCGATCGGTGCCAACCCGAGGCCAATCAGGCTGAACGAAATACTGAAGTTCTGTTCGTACTCGGCCGGGCTGCTCGAGACATTCGAACGAGTTTTTAGGTATTCGTTATAGCCTAGGCTGATCATCCAGCAGGCGGTACGGAAGTTGAGGCTGATTTGCCCTTCCAGCATCTGGTTCTCGGTCAGGTCGTGGTAGTAATCCCCGCGCAAGCTCACCCCGTCATAGATAGGGAAACCGGTCGAGAAGCCCAGCTGTGAGATACCGTCTTCGGTATAGCGGTTTAGCTGATCTTCATCGAGGATGTTGTCCAGCAGGTACTCTTTTGAGATGTAGCGGTAGTTCAGCTGGCTGAATGTCCCACCCTCTCGGTATTCAACAGCGCCGTTGGCAAACTGGAGATCTTTCTTGCTGGCGTCATACTGCAAGCCGCCGTGGAAGAACAGCCAGTCATTATAGTTGAAGTCAGATTCTAGCGCGGTAGCCGAGTAGTTAGGGCTAGTCTCATTGTTGCTGTCTAGATTCCGGCCAGCGTCGTTGAGATAGAAGATTTGCCCCACCGCAATATTGAATCGCTCTTTGAAATCATTATCGAAGTAGCGCGATGTCGCACCCACGGTAAACTGGTTGGCAGCGGCAATGCGGTCAACGCTGGAGTAGCGCTTGTCGCGGAACAGGCCGTAGTAGTCGGTTTGCATTAAGGTGGTGTCGTAGGCATCGTAAATACCTTTCTGATCAACATCCTTAACGTACAAGTACTGGATTTGCGGCTCCAGGCTCTGGGTGTAGCTATTGCCCCAGAGCAGGGTATCACGCTCGAGGTACAGGCCAGAATGAAGGCGGATACTTGGTACTGTCCGTGAAACACTCTCTTCTAGTTCGAGACCCTTGTCGAGGATCTCCTGGGCGTTAGGGTCAAAGTCCTGGTTGTAATAGGTATACATCAGCTTGGCTTCGCTGGTTACCGACCACCATGGCGTCGCATATGGCAGCGTCAGCGTCGGTTCGAAGTGCACCCGGTCGGCGGTTGGCTTATCCGGGTTGTCATTTTCAAACCGGCTGACATGGCTATTGAGGTGGAAGTCCAAGCCGTACGGCATATCATCGTAATAATAGTTGGCTTCTACCTGTGGCATCAGGCGGTAACTTGAGGAAACACCGAGTGTCAGGGGCTGGAAGTCCCTGACACGGAGGGTCGAATCCCAGTTGAGATCACGGTAGGACACTTCGGCCGTTTGCAGCAAGTTGTTGTCTTCCCGCTCACCGATGCTGGAATCAATATCCGAGAAATACGTCGGGTCGCTGACCTTGCTATAGTCGACCTCGAACAACCAGTGCTGGTTGTACATACCGTTGTGCGACCAGTTGAAGCCCCAGCGCGGATCTAAATCCGAAGCTTCCTGATCATTACCCAGATATTCACCGGATAAGCTACCGGAGCCAAGTTCGGTTAAATATCGGAACTTGGAGTTGAGCTGCAAACCACGGTTGCTCATGTACTTCGGCGTGATGGTCATGTCGTAGTTGGGCGCGATGTTCCAATAGAACGGGGTCTCGAGCTCGAAACCGTCACGGGAGCCGTAGCTGAGTGACGGGTAGAGGAAACCGGTCAGGCGTTCGTCGCCAACAGGTACCCGGAGGTACGGCATATAGAATACCGGGACATCAGCAACTTCGAAGCGGGCATTGTAGAGATCGGCAAATGGCGAGTCATTTTCCCGCTCAATGCTGGTGGCCGAGAAACGCCAGCTCTTGTCTCCCGGCGGGCAGGTGGTGTAGGTACCGTTTTTCAGGCGGTAGTACGAGATCCCGTTTTTGGTCACCCGCTCGGCTTCGCCACGGCCAGCTTCGCAGGTCATGTTGTAGACTGCGTTGTCCATCTGCGAGTCTTCGGTATCCAGGTTGCTCTCGATACGGTCGGAGTAGACCTCGATGGTACCATCATGGAAGTAGACGTTGCCTTCAGCCGTGACAATATTTTCTGGCTGCTGCAGGTGGGCAGTATCGGCGGCGACTGTCCGGTTACCTTGGCGTACAACCACATCACCGGTGTAGGTGACTTTTTGGTTATTGAGGGCCTCAGCTTGGTCGGCAGTGACTTTGATTGGTTCGTTATTCGGATCGGCCGGCATTTGCTCCGGGGCAATACAGACACCACGCACCATTGCCAGCTCGTCAGTGTCATCACTGACCGCAGAGTCGCCTTTGGCTGTCTCTGGGGCGGCTTGGTTTGCGTAAGCCACCGTCGGGCCGAATAGTGCCAGGCTGATCATGGTCGCCAATAAGCTGCGGGAAGTAGATGACATCTAACTAAACGTTCCTGTAATAAAGTTTTTAGCGCATTTGTTATTGTTGACTGGGTTTTGACAAGCTTTCCCAGTAAATGCCAGCTATGATAATGCAAATTCTATCCGACGGCATCTTTTGGCTCATTTTTTGGCTTTGGCTGTCGGGTGTAATGCATGAGAAATATTTCTAAATTTAGCAAATTACCAGAGAGTAGCGAATGCAGGTTTGGGGCAAAATACTTGGGGCATTTTTTGGCTTCCTCCTTGGCGGGCCATTTGGTTTGTTGTTAGGTCTCTTTTTGGGCCATAAGTTCGATAAAGCTCGCGCAAAAATTTATTATGGTCGCGGGTTTGGCGGTTTTTCCGGTGGGCAGAGCTCGGCAGAAAACCAGGCAGCCTTCTTCCATGCTGCCTTTGCCGTGATGGGGCATGTGGCAAAAGCCAAGGGACGAGTCACTGAAGAAGAAATTCGCGTAGCCAGCGTGTATATGGATCGGATGGGCCTGCAAGGCGAGTCTCGCCGCCAGGCCCAGGAAGCTTTCCGCGAAGGCAAGGAAGAGGGGTTCCCGCTGGAAGAGACCTTGATGAAGGTGCGTCAGGGCAGTGGCGGCCGGGCGGATTTGTTGCAGTTTTTCCTAGAGCTGCAGATTCAGGCGGCCTTTGCCGACGGATCGCTGCATCCGAGTGAGCGCAAGTTGCTGCATGTGATTGCGCGTATCTTGGGTTTTTCTGCTCAGCAGCTTGAGCAGAGGCTGCATATGCAAGAAGCAGCGTTCCGTTTTCAGCAAGGAGGTTTCCACCAGCAGTACCAGCAGCAGGGTGGGGGATTCCACCAGGCACCGACCAAAGATCAGCTGGCAGATGCCTTCGAGTTGATCGGTGTGCCGGAAACGGCTTCCGCACAGGAGCTCAAGCGGGCCTACCGTAAACAAATGAATGAGCACCACCCGGATAAACTGGCTGCCAAGGGCTTACCGCCGGAGATGATGGAGCTGGCCAAGGAGAAGACCCAGGAGCTGCAGGCTGCCTATGATCTGATCCGCAAGGAGAAGGGATTTAAGTAGGGGCTTGGTCCTGGGAAAAGCGGGCTCGAGGAAAAGCAAAACCCACACTGTTGACTGTGTGGGTTTTTTTATTCTGCATCCATAACCTCTAAACGACGTTCTTTGCCTTGCCTGCTGCAAACGCATTGATGTTGTCGATAAGCTGGTTGGCGAGGGTTTGGATAGCGCTGTCCGAGCCCCAGGCAACATGCGGGGTGAGCAGCAGGTTGGGCAAGTCGCTGTTGGCAATCAGCGGGTTGCCATCGCCAGCAGGCTCTTCGGTGAACACGTCGCACCCGGCCCCGGCTATTTCGCCGTTGCGCAGGGCATCAACCAAGGCCTGCTCGTCGACCAATCCCCCCCGGCCGGTATTGATCACGATTGCACTTTCTTTCATTTGCTTCAGCTCGGCGCTGCCAATCAGGTTACGCGTCCCGTCAGTCAGCGGGCAGTGCAGGCTGAGCACATCGGCCTGTGCCAGTACTTCATGAAATGGCATGTAGCCATCACGGCAGGCCTCTGCGCCTTTTCGCTCAGCAAAAATGACCTTCATCCCTAGTGTCCGGCCGAGCGTTGCCATCGCCTGCCCTAAGCCGCCGCTGCCAATAAGCCCCAATGTTGCCCCGCGGATATCATTGATGGGATGGGTAAAAAAGCAGAATTGCTTTTTCTCCTGCCATACGCCTTGCTGGATATCACGGTGGTAGCCCAGAAGGTTGCGGCGCAGGGCAAACATCATGGCAACGGCGTGCTCAGGCACCGAGTCTACGGCATAGCCGCGGATATTGCTCACCGTGATGCCATGCTCGCGGCAATAGGTGAGATCGACGTTGTTGGTACCGGTGGCGGCAACGGCAACCATCTTTAGCTTGGGTAACTGTGCCAAGATTGCAGCATCAAGTACCACCTTGTTGGTGATGGCAATGGTCGCGTTCTCCAGCCGTTCGAGAACCTGCCTTGGGCTGGTGGATGGATACTGGGTCCATTGGTGCTCAAAACTAGGGGAAGGAATAATGATTTGGGCCGGTATCGTGTCCCGGTCGAGAAAAACAATCTGTTCCATGGCTCGTAAATCGTGGTTCGAGGATAGTGTTATCAGTACACACTATCCCCGACAGCCAACTCAAGCCCTATGGTTTGGAATAGTGATCCGGTAGGGTCTTTTGTGGTGCGTTGGTGAAGAACTCACACGGCGAAAACAGGTGCATCGGCTCGCCACTTCGCGGATGGAAGAAGCTCAGCTCTGCGGCATGAAGCTGCAGGCGCGAAGCCATCGCCTTGGCCTCAGGATGGGCGTAGAAGCCATCCCCAAGGATAGGATGCCCCAAGGCGAGTAAGTGGACCCGCAGTTGGTGGGAGCGGCCTGTGATAGGGCGCAGGCGCACCAGGCTGGTGTTTTCCTTTCTCTCCAGTACCTGGTAATGGGTGACTGAAGGCTTGCCATCGTCGAAGCAGACTTTTTGCTTGGGCCGGTTAGGCCAATCGCAGATCAGCGGCAGGTCGACGGTACCGCAATCCAAGGCAATATCCCCAAACGCCCTGGCGTAGTAGACCTTCTCGGTACGGCGATCCTGAAACTGGATTTTAAGATTACGCTCGGACTGCTTGTTGAGGGCGAGCATGATCAGCCCGGAGGTGGCCATATCAAGGCGATGGATCAGGTGAGAGTCGGGATAGTCGGCCCGAACCCGCGACCAGATGCTGTCATAAAAGGCCGGATCGCGGCCGGGGTTTGAGAGCATTCCGGATGGCTTGTTCACCACAATAATATCGTCGTCTTGGTAAAGGATATCCAGCCAAGGCTCCTTGGGTGGGTTGTAGTCTATCTCTGGCAGTGCGCTCATAGTTGATTCTTTAGTTGCATGGTCTGCGAAAAAGGCCGGTGAAACGGGAAGGCGGCGATAATATCAACAATTGCTAAGAAGGCAATATCCTTGCTAGCAAATCTGCAGCTGTAAAAAAGCCGCCCGGAAAGGCGGCTTGGTAGGCAGTGAGATTGGGTTTTGAGTTAGCCGTGGCTAACCACAATCAAACGCAGTGAATCCAGCTGAATTTGCGCCTTGGCAATATAGCCGGTCAGCTCTTCGATTTGGTTGTCGATAAGCTCTAGCTCGTCATCACGGATATTCGGGTTAACCGCTTTGAGCGCCTGAAGGCGGTCTAGCTCAGCACGCAGCGTCGCTTCCATCTCGGTTTGTGCTGATTCGCGGATAGTAACCAGTTCACCGGAGACCACTTGCTCAGCACTTTCGATCAAGGTGTGAATGTCTTTCTGTACCGAGTTAACCAGTTTGCTGCCTAGATGGCGGTTGACCGGGCTCAGCTGGCGGTTGAAGCCTTCGAACTCGACCTTGGCCGACAGGTTGTTGCCTTTGGCATCCAACAGGATGCGGATAGGCGTCTTCGGCAGGAAGCGACCGATACCGGATTGCTTCGGTGCCTGCGCATCCACCACATAGACCAGCTCCAGCAGCAGGGTACCGGCAGGAAGCGCCTTGTTCTTCAGTAGTGATACCGCCGTGGTGCCGACCCCTTCGGACAGCAGCAAGTCGATGCCGCCCTGGATCATCGGGTGTTCCCAGCTGATAAAGTGCAGGTCTTCACGCGATAGCGCAGTGTCACGGTCGAAAGTGATGGTACAGCCGTCATAAGGCAGGCCAGGGTAGCTCGCTACCATCATGTGCTCTGACGGGGTGACCACAATGGCATTTTCGCCTTTGTCGTCCTGGTTAAGGCCAATCGTATCGAACAGGCCAAGGGCGAAGGTCACTAGGTTGGTGTCGCCGTCTTTGCTGCTGATCTCTTCTACCAGCTTCTGTGCATCGGCGCCGCCGTTGGAATGGATCTCCAGCAGGCGGTCACGGCCTTGCTCCAGTTTACCCTTGAGTTCATTGTGCATAGCAGCGCTGCTCTCGATCAGCTCATCAAGCTGCTCGCCGTCAGGCTTGTCGCTGGCCAGCAGCTCCAATAGGTTGCTGCTGAAGGCATCGTACACGGCACGGCCGGTTGGGCAGGTTTCTTCAAACGCGTTCAGGCCTTCGTTGTACCAGCGGGCCAGCAGGGCTTGCGAGGTGCCCTGCAGGTGCGGGACGTGGATTTCGATATCACGCTTCTGGCCGATGCGGTCAAGGCGGCCGATACGCTGCTCCAGCAGGTCTGGGTTGTTCGGTAGGTCGAACATCACCAACTGGTTGGCGAACTGGAAGTTGCGGCCTTCCGAGCCAATTTCAGAACACAGCAGCACTTGAGCACCATCTTCTTCCTGGGCGAAGTAGGCGGCGGCCTTGTCGCGTTCGATAATCGACATGCCTTCGTGGAACACGGTGGCACGGATCCCCTCGCGCTCACGCAGCGCTTGCTCAAGGATCAGCGCGGTTTGGGCGCGCGAGCAGATCACCAGTACTTTTTCCTGGCGGTTGGCTTTTAGCATATCCAACAGCCAGTTGACGCGTGGGTCAAACTGCCACCAAGTCGCAGAGTCGCCTTCGAATTCCTGGTAGATATCTTCCGGGTACAGCAGTTTGAAGGCTTTTTGTTCCACGCTCATCTTGCCGCCCATCATACCGGCAACACGCATCGCGGTTTGGTACTGGGTTGGCAGTGCCAACGGGTACATGTTGAGGTGACGCTGCGGGAAGCCCTTGATTGCCGCGCGGGTATTACGGAACAGCACGCGGCCGGTACCGTGGCGGTCCATCAGGTTGTCGATCAACTCGTGGCGAACGGTTTGCTGTTGCTCCTGGTCGATGTCACCGGCTTCGATAATACGCAACATCGGCTCGATATCCTGCTCTGGCAGCAGCTCAACCAAAGTGTTCTTGGCATCGTCATCCAGCTTTTCGCCAGAGAGTAGGCGTGAGACCGCATCGGCAACCGGTGCGTACTGGCGCTCTTCTTCGACAAAGGCTTCGTAATCGTAGAAGCGATCCGGGTCAAGCAGGCGCAGGCGGGCAAAGTGGCTTTCATGGCCCAACTGCTCTGGAGTTGCGGTTAGCAGCAATACGCCTGGAGCTTTTTCCGCAAGCTCTTCCACGACCTGGTACTGGCGGCTCGGCTTGTCTTCGCTCCACTCCAGGTGGTGGGCTTCATCGACAACCAGCAGGTCCCAATCAGCATCCAACGCCTGCTCAAAACGACGGCGGCTCTTGCGCAGGAAGTCCAGTGAACACAGTACGTACTGGGCGGTGTCGAACGGGTTGGCAGAGTCGGCAAATGCTTCGACACAACGCTCTTCGTCGAAAATCGAGAAGTGCAGGTTGAAACGGCGCATCATCTCGACCAGCCACTGGTGCTGTAGTGTCTCAGGTACCAAGATCAGGATACGCTCGGCACGGCCAGACAGCACCTGCTGGTGGATGATCATACCGGCTTCGATAGTTTTACCTAAGCCAACCTCATCGGCGAGCAGAACGCGCGGCGCGTAACGGCGGCCAACTTCATGAGCGATGTAAAGCTGGTGAGGGATCAAACCGGCACGCATACCGCACAGGCCGCGAAGCGGGCTCTTGTGCTGCTCATACTGGTTTTTTAAGGCACGGTAGCGCAATGCAAAGCGATCCATGCGGTCAATCTGACCGGCAAACATTTTGTCTTGCGGCTTGTTGAAGCGGATTTGGTTACTAAGGAAAATTTCGCGCAGTGCGACATCCTCTTCGCCGGTATCAGTACGGGTACCGATATAGGTAAAGACGCCGCCGGTTTCATCGACCTGCTCGACCTTGAGCGACCAGCCGTCATGGCTTTCAACCACATCACCGACATTGAACATTACACGGGTCACTGGAGCGTCGTTGCGAGCATAAAGGCGGTTCTCTTCACTGGCAGAGAACATTAGAGTGACGGTTCTGGCATCGACAGCCACGACCGTACCTAGACCCAGATCACTTTCAGTATCACTGATCCAACGTTGACCCAAAGCAAATGGCATAGTGGTTAAAACCTTCTAATTATTTGAAATCAAGGAAAATGCGAAGCCGATGCGCCTGCATTTTTGAACTACACTCAAAGTAATACCGTACTAGATGGTATCCATCACCTGCCGTTGGCAGCGCGTATTGGTATATAAGTGTAGCCAGAATTCGCACCGGTAAAAAAGGGGAGTAATGTTACTGCATGCCGTGAGCAAGGTCACGGTCAATATGACAAGAAAGTACCAAACTGTAACTGTCACATTTATTTAATTATCTCCGGTCTTTAATAGTAACTATCCCGTTAAATCGGGCACAGGAAATACTCTGGTGGAACAACCACCGATTTGTTACCAAGGAGGTACCTATGGATGAAGTTGGTAGGAAAGTTTTCGTTCTCGACACCAATATACTGCTTCATGAACCCCTCGCTGTTTATTCTTTCAAAGAGCATGATGTCGTCATCCCAATGACAGTGCTCGAAGAGCTCGATCGCATCAAGGATAGTAAACGTGATGTCTCGCGTGATGCCCGTGTTGCCATTCGTGCCCTGGAAGATATTTTCCGCGATGCCACCCCAGAGCAAATTGCTGAGGGGATCCCTTTAAGCCCACAAGGAGGTGAGTTAGGAAAGGTTTCAATTTTTGCTGATTACGAGGTGACCGAAACGGTCCACGCCTTTGCCGACAAGGCGGGGGACAACCGTATCCTCAATGGCGTGCTGTTTCTCCAGGCCCACTATGCACCGCGTGAAGTAGTGCTGATCACTAAAGACATCAACATGCGGCTACGCGCCAAAGGGGCGGGGGTATGTTATGTCGATGACTACCGTACCGACCAGTTGATTGACGATGTCAAAATGCTGACCAAGGGGTTTTACCAGTTTAGCGGTAACTTCTGGGAGCGTGTCGGTGAATGTTACTCGGAGAAGAAAGGCCGCTCGACTGTCCATACTTTGCCTTCGGAGTTATTCGAGGCACCATTTATCAACCAGTACCTCATTGATGAGGATAGTGACTTTACCGGTCGGGTTCAGTCTATTGATGGTGAAACCCTGACCCTGAAAGATATCGGCCATGAGCGGCTGTTGAGTAAACAAGCATGGGGGATCCACCCGAAAAACATCTACCAGGGAATGGCGCTCGATGCCCTAATGGATCCTAAAATTGACCTGGTTATCCTAACGGGCCCAGCAGGGTGTGGTAAAACCATTCTGGCCATGGCGGCAGCGTTGGAGCAGGTGATAGAAAAAGGCATGTATGACAAGATCATCGTGACCCGTAATACCCCGGAAATCGCAGAGTCTATCGGTTACCTACCGGGTACCGAGGAAGAGAAAATGATGCCTTGGCTCGCTGCGGTGACCGACACCATGGAGGCATTGCACAAGAATGATGTGTGTACCGATGGCTCGATGAAGTACATCTACGATAAGGCCAATATTCAATTTAAATCGATTAACTTTATGCGCGGGCGTTCAATCCAGAATGCATTTGTATTGTTGGATGAATGCCAAAACCTTACCGCCTCCCAGATCAAAACCATCATCACCCGTTGTGGGGAGGGCACCAAGCTAGTTTGTTCCGGTAACCTGGCCCAGATTGACTCCAGTTACCTTTCTCCTGTTACCTCGGGCTTGACCTATATCGTCGAGCGTTTCAAGAATTTCGAAGGCAGTGCCAACATTTACCTCAATGGCGTTGTCCGCAGCCGTTTGGCTGAGTTTGCCGAGGAGAACCTATAGTCATATAGGCTCCATACGTTTCCCTTTTCGCAAAAGCGAGCCGACTGGCTCGCTTTTTCCTTTTTTGGCTGTTTTTATGCTTCGTTTACCAGGTACCAGATACTTGGTAACTAGTGACCGAGGTAGTGCTGGAGAGCAGGATCGCTCGGTGAAGCCAAGACCTCCAGACAAGGGCCGAAGATTTTCACTTTGCCCTGGTAGATAAAGGCACATTTGTCAGCAATTTTAAGCGCATCTTCCGGACTGTGGGTGACCATCAGTACCGTGGTGTTCTGCTCCCTAGCGAGCTTCCTGACCAGTTCCAGCATCTCTTTCCTTAGTGCGGGATCAAGCGCCGAGAAGGGCTCGTCCAGCAGCAGCAACGGGCGCTGGCGGATCAGGCAACGGGCCAGAGCGACCCGCTGGCGCTGGCCGCCGGAGAGTTGCTCTGGCAAACGGTCAAGGTAGCTCTGCAATCCTACTTTCGCGGCTGCCACTACCACCTGTTCTTTCTGGTCGTGAGTCAGTTTCAGCGCTGGGCTCAAACCAAGGCCGATATTTTCATACACGCTCAGGTGCGGAAACAGGTTGTGCTCCTGGAACAAGATAGAGAGTGGGCGCTTGGCCGGATGTAGTTGGCTGATGGGTTGGCCATTGACAGTGAGCGTGCCGCTATCCGGGGCAAGGAAACCGGCGACCATGGCAAGCAGGGTGCTTTTTCCGGCTCCGCTCGGGCCGACGAGGGCGACGATATCCCCGGCCTCGACGCTGAGGTCGAAGCTAAGCTGGGTGGATTGGCCGGGTTGCTTCGGATGGTGGAAGCAATGTTGTAATTGCTGCAAATTTAGCATCATGGGTTCCGGATGATCAGTTTTTCAACCAAGGAGAATAAGCCTAGGCTGAGGGTGAGCAGGATCAGCGCCGCTACGGCAGCAGCGTCCATCTGGTAGCTGCCGAGCAGCTGGAACAGGTAGAGCGGCAGGGTCTGGAAGTCCTGGCTGCCAAACAACGCGATGGCACCCAAGTCACCGAGAGACAGGACAAAGCCGATAGCCAGGGCTTGGGCAAAAGGCTTTTTCAAAGCCCGCCATTCCACCAGTTTGAGCCGTGACAGCCCCGCCATGCCAAGGCTTTGGCACAAGGGCTCATATTGCTGGGCCACATGGAGCATCGGCTGGCTCAGGGTCTTGAGTACATACGGCAGGGCCATCAGGGCGTTGACCGCAACCACCACCCAGAAAGCGGCGGCAAAGGCATCGGTAAACTGGCGCAGCAGCAAGAAAATCCCGGTACTCAAGACCAGCCCTGGGGTGACCAGGATAATCGTACCGATCAGATCCAGACCATCTGCCAGCCAGCGGCGGTGCTGTAGGCGCCAGTGCCTGCTGGTCAGAAGGATGGCAACGCCGCCAACCACGGCCAGCAAACATGCCAAGCAGGCGATTTGTAGTGAGTTGAGCACCGCCTGCCACAGCCCGGGTGCACCTAGCGAGTCAAGGGTTTGGCTATTGAGCCCGGCCATGATGACCGCAACCAGCGGCGGAAGCACCAGCAGCAGGGCAAGGCTGATCCATCCCCAGTCCCAGCAGCGGCTGGCGAGTGAGTCAAATAGGCTTTGACGCGGATTAGCGACAGATTGGCTTGAGGTGGCCAGCGGCCTGGCAAAGCGCTGGCTCAACAATACAAGGCTGCAGCACAGCAGCATCTGCCACAAGGCGAGAATAGCACCGCCTGCAAGGTCAAAGTCGTAGCGCAAGGCTTGGTAGATGGCCAGCTCAATGGTGGTTGCTTTGGGGCCGCCGCCCAGTGCCATGATGACGGCAAAACTGGTAAAGCACAGCATAAAGACCAGCCCGACGACATGGGGAAGCTGCTGGCGCAGTCTCGGCCAGGCGACAAAGCGGAAGGTGTGCCAGCTCGACATACCCAGGTGGGTGGCTAGCTGGTGCTGCTCAAACGGGATCCCTTCCAGGCTTTGGACAAACAGGCGAGTTGCCAATGGCAGGTTGAGGAATACATGGGCCAGCAAGATCCCCTGCAGGCCATAGAGGGAGAAACTGCCCTGCCATCCCAGCTTAGCCAGTAAGCTGGTTAATACGCCGTTGTTGCCGTAGATCGCCAGCAGGCCGAATACCGCGACCAGTACCGGCAGGACCAGGGTCATAGCAAAGATCCGCATCAGCAAGGCTTTGCCCGGGAACTGCCGGCGTGATAGCGCGTAGGCGACGGGAATGGCAGGTAGGGCACTCAGCAGGGTTGAGAGCAGAGCCTGGGTGAAAGAAAAACCTGTAATGTGACGTAGATAAGGATCATGCCAGAGCGAGGCAATATCGAGCTCGCTAGCTTCATTGACCAGGGCGGCTAGGGCGCTGACCACCAGGCAAAAAATGAGCCCGGCGGTGATCAGGCCGGGCATCAGTTGGGTGTTGCGTGTATTCAAAAGTGAGTGCCTACTACTTGGTCAAGGCTTGCTGCCACTCGCGAACCCAGCTTCGGCGCTGCTTGGCAACGTCTTCGGCTGAAAACTCCAGGGCTTTACTCGGCAGGGTAAGTAACTTGAACTCGGCTGGCTGGGCGACATCCGTTACCGGATACATCCAGTTACCCGTCGGGATCACCGACTGGAACTCAGGCGTTAGCATAAAGGCCAAGAATTGGTCGGCCAGGGCTTGGTTCGGGCTGCTTTTCAGTTTCGCAGCCACTTCCACCTGCATGTAATGGCCTTCGCTGAAGTCGGCGGCTTTGTATTTGTCGTCCTGCTCGGCGATCAGGTGATAGGCTGGCGAGGTGGTGTATGACAGCACCATATCGGACTCGCCTTTGAGGAACATGCTATAAGCCTCGGACCAACCTTTGGTGACAGTAACCGTTTTACCTGCCAGTTGCTGCCAGGCTTGTGGAGCCTTGTCGCCGTATACCGACTTCATCCACAGCATCAGGCCCTGGCCCGGCGTCGAGGTGCGCGGGTCTTGGTAGATGATGGACAGGTCGTCACGGTTGACCAGCTCATCCAAGCTTTTCGGTGGGTTTTCCAGCTTGGTGCTGTCATAGACAAAGGCAAAGTAGCCGTAGTCGTAAGGGACAAAGGTGGTATCGCTCCAGCCGTTCGGCAAGGTGAGCTTGCTGGTGTCCACTTGGTGCTCGGCCAGTAAGCCGGTTTTCTTGGCTTCGGCAATCAGGTTGTTATCGAGACCAAGCAATACGTCGGCCTTGGTACGTTTGCCTTCAAGGCGGATACGGTTGAGGATGGATACACCGTCATCCAATGCCACGAACTCCAAATTACACTCGCACTGCGCCTCAAACGCTTTCTCGATAGCAGGCCCAGGCCCCCAGTCGGAAGCAAAAGAGCTGTAGGTGTAAACCGTAAGGGTGTTGTCCGCAGCCAGTGCCGGCATGGCGGCCAACGTAACAAGTGGGAGTAATTTTTTCACTATGCGCTCCTGATGCTCTTGCGTCCGGCAAGAGGAAAAATAACCGTACGAGCGGCACAGGGTTGAGATGAAGGCCGGCGTCATGCCGGCTTTGCAAGATAAGAAGGCTTACCGTGGCGAACTCAATTCCTACGCCAGTACTAACTGGATCAGGTTCTGTGGGTTTTGCCGCAGCAATCTCAGCACTTGCAAGCAGGCTTGGTGGCCTAGGGCAAGCGCTCCCCAATGAGAACGCTTGTTATTGTAATGTGGCGGGATACAGGTTGCCAGCAGGAAGGCACTATTATACTAAATGCCCCTTTGCTAAAGGCTGCTATGCGAACGGCTCCTGTGCAAACGTCTCCTGTGCTAATAGCTCCATCGATGACGCCAGACAGTTGAGCAGGCTACTTGGCATTGTTGAGCGACCAGTTGTAGTCATAACTGACGTTACCAAGGGTAATTGATGATCCCTGGCGGTACTGGTTGATGTGTTTTTGCAGTTGGGCTGTAGAGCCGAAATCGCTGCCATACCAGTCATAAATCGAAGAAAGCTGGGTTTTATTGCCTTGAGGGTTGACGCCCTTGCGGCTGTTGATAAAGCGGGTGGCCGATTTTTCCAGTAAGTGCTCGGTGTTACTGGCAGTGAAAGCGTCGGGCTGGAGATCCGGGCAACCTAGGCTGGCACAGTTGACGACATAGTGAATGCGCGGATCGCGCCAGATCGGACGTAAAATCCGGTGCTCAATATCGTTGAGAGAAAGTGTCTTGCCGTTAATGGTGAGCACTTTCTCATCCCAAGGGCCAAAGCTGAAGAAGCCACCTAATTTGGTGATGGAAGAGACCGGGTAGTTATCGAGGATCAATTTGACTGTTTGGGCATTGTAGAGATTAACCCAGTAAGCAAACTGTTCGTTGCGGTTTAATTGGTGCGGGTTTAGCTTGGTCAGGTCGCGTAGGTACCTGTCCAGTTCGTACTTGTCGCCATCCGATACCCGACTGTAGCGAAACAAGGTTTGCTGGGGTTGGACGACCAGGTACTTATCGAGCAGGCGCTGCCAGCGGCTGTGGTCAACTGTTTGTGAGTTGGAAGAGGCATATTGCTGCCAGTAAGGCCAGAGATCTGACTTGGGGGCGGCAAAGGTGCTAGCCGATAGGACGAGAAACAGCAGGCTGACAAAATGGCGCATAGGGTATCCTCGGTTATTTCCCCAAGTGAATACAAGTTACTTGGGTATCATTATCTTAGTCGACCCGAGATACAAAGCTCTTATTGCAAAAAAGACAAAAAAACGCCCCAGCCATAGTGAGCTGGGGCGTTAATGTTATCGGTTTTTAGTGAAGACCGTAACGGTGTTACGCCAAGAACGCAGGGATCTTGCTTTCGTACTCGGCGATTTTGTCTTCGTGCTGCAAGGTCAGGCCGATGTTGTCTAGGCCGTTCAGTAGGCAGTGGCGACGGAATTCGTCAATCTCGAAGCTGTATTGCTTACCGTTGGCCGTTACTCGCATGGCTTCCAAGTCAACGGTGACCTCCGCGCCTTCGTTAGCTTCGACGTACTGGAAGATCTCATCGACTTCCTGTTCGGTCAGGCGAACCGGCACCATCTGGTTGTTGATCGAGTTGCCGTAGAAGATATCGGCGAAGCTCGGCGCAATCATCACCTGGATACCGTAATCAGCCAGAGCCCATGGCGCGTGCTCACGGGATGAGCCGCAGCCGAAGTTTTCGCGCGCCAGCAAGATGCTTGCACCTTGGTAGCGCGGCGTATTCATCACAAACTCTGGGTTTGGCTGCTCGCCAGCATCATCTAGGAAGCGCCAGTCATGGAACAGGTGCTTGCCAAAGCCGGTGCGGGTCACCTTTTGCAGAAATTGCTTAGGGATGATGGCATCGGTATCGACGTTGGCGGCATCCAAAGGAACGACCAAACCAGTGTGTTGTTTAAATCCTGTCATTGTCTCGATCCTTCTCTTAAGCCGTCACTGCAACGTTGTCTAGTTCGCGAATATCAACAAAGTGCCCTGCACACGCAGCTGCTGCCGCCATCGCTGGGCTCACCAAGTGAGTACGACCATCACGGCCCTGACGACCTTCGAAGTTACGGTTACTGGTTGATGCGCATCGCTCACCTGGGCCTAGGCGGTCATTGTTCATGGCTAGGCACATTGAACAACCCGGTAGACGCCATTCAAATCCGGCTTCGATGAAGATCTTGTCCAGCCCTTCTTTCTCAGCCTGGGCTTTGACCTGCTCCGAGCCCGGAACCACAAGCGCCTGGACGTTGGCAGCAACCTTTCGGCCTTTGGCAATGGCAGCGGCTGCACGCATGTCTTCGATGCGCGAGTTGGTGCAAGAGCCAATGAACACTTTGTCGACAGCAAAGTCAGACAGCTTCTTGCCAGCTTCCAAGCCCATGTAAGCCAATGCTTTTTCTGCAGACGCCTGCTCGACAGGGTCGACAAAGTCAGCCGGCGCCGGGATTGGCTGATCGACAGCAATCACCTGGCCTGGGTTAGTGCCCCAAGTGACCTGCGGTTTGATGTCTTTGGCCTCAAGGGTGACCACGGTGTCGTACTTGGCACCGTCGTCCGTTTTCAGCGTCTTCCAGTATTCGATAGCCGCTTCCAAATCGCCACCGGCTGGCGAGAACTTGCGATCCTTGATGTAATCGAAAGTAGTTTGATCTGGGGCGATAAGGCCGGCTTTGGCACCAAGCTCGATAGCCATGTTACAGACCGTCATGCGGCCTTCCATGGTCAGATCGGTGATCGCTTCGCCGCAGAATTCCACCACGTGGCCAGTACCGCCAGCTGCAGTAGTCTTGCCGATGATCGCCAGCACGATGTCTTTGGCAGTAATGCCTTCAGCGACCTTGCCTTTGACTTCGATCTTCATCGTCTTTGCACGGGCTTGCTTCAGGGTTTGGGTCGCCAATACATGCTCAACCTCAGAGGTGCCGATACCGAAGGCCAGTGAGCCGAAGGCACCGTGGGTCGCTGTATGTGAGTCACCACAGACAATCGTCATGCCCGGTAGGGTAATGCCCAGCTCTGGGCCCATGACATGGACGATGCCTTGGTATTTGTGGTTCAGGTCATAGAGGGTAACGCCGAACTCTTCACAGTTCTTGGCTAGGGTTTCCATCTGGATACGGGCCATCTCGCCAGAGGCTTTGATGTCCTTGGTCTGGGTCGAGACGTTGTGATCCATGGTCGCGAACGTTTTGCCTACCTGGCGTACCTTGCGGCCTTTTTCACGCAGGCCGTCAAAGGCCTGAGGTGACGTCACTTCGTGAACCAAGTGGCGGTCGATGTATAGGATCGGGTTTTCGCCTTCGGCGGCAACCGCAACGTGGGCATCGTAGATTTTTTCATATAGCGTCTGAGGCGCTTTGGTCGTAGACATTGCTCGTTTGCTCCTTGCTGCGATTAGGCTTGGCGAACGTACTGGGCAATCTTGTCGCCCATTTCGCTGGTGCTTAGTGCCGGGCAGTTGCCCGCTAGGTCTGCGGTAAGTTCACCGGCTTCCAGTGCTTGCGATACCGCTTGCTCGATAGCGCGTGCCGCCTGCTCTTCACCCAGGCTATAACGTAGCATCAGGGCGGCAGAGAGGATTTGTGCCACTGGGTTGGCAATGTTCTTGCCAGCGATATCCGGTGCCGAGCCGCCTGCTGGCTCGTACATGCCGAATTTGTCTTGGTTCAAGCTGGCTGAAGGCAGCATACCCATAGAACCTGTGATCATCGCGCACTCGTCCGAGATGATGTCGCCGAAGATGTTCGAGCACAGCATTACGTCGAACTGCGATGGGTCTTTGATCAACTGCATGGTCGCGTTGTCGATGTACATATGGTTCAGGGTGACTTCCGGGTAGTCCTTTGCCACTTCCTCAACCACTTCACGCCACAGGATAGAGCTCTGAAGTACGTTGGCTTTATCAATGGAGTAGACGTTCTTGTTACGCAGCATCGCCGACTCGAAAGCGATACGGGCAATACGCTCGATCTCGTAGCGGTGGTAAATTTCGGTGTCGTACGCTTTCTCTTCTGGGCCTTCACCTTCGCGGCCTTTCGGCTGGCCGAAGTAGATACCACCGGTTAGCTCCCGGACTACCACTATGTCGAAGCCGCGCTCGGAGATATCGGCACGCAGTGGCGAGAAAGCTTCCAGGCCGCTGTGGATCTGTGCCGGGCGCAGGTTGCAGAACAGCTGGAAGTGCTTGCGCAATGGCAGCAGTGCACCACGCTCAGGCTGGTCGTTTGGCGCAAGGTGCTCCCACTTCGGGCCGCCGACTGAGCCAAACAGGATCGCATCGGAGTCTTCACAGCCTTTTAGTGTTGCTTCCGGCAGTGGACAACCATGGTTGTCGATGGCAATACCACCAACATCGTATTCGTTGCACGTTAGGGTGAAGCCGAATTTCTCTTGTACAGCATCCAACACTTTGTGGGCCTGCTGCATTACTTCTGGGCCAATACCGTCACCCGGTAGAACGGCAATCTTATATGTACCTGCCATGGTTATACTGTCTCCATTTGGGATTTCTGTTTAATTTCTGCAATCTGATCGGCGCGATGAATGCTGTTGATCACGTGAAGTAGTGCTTGTCCTGATGCCTCGACAATATCGGTCGCCAAGCCGGTACCGTGGTACTTGCGGCCTTTGTAGTTGGCGATGATGTCAGCTTGGCCTAGGCCATCTTCCCCTTCGCCTTTGGCGGTCAGGTCGAATTTGTCCAATACGATGTCGTAACCGGTCAGGCGGTAGATACACTGGTATAGCGCATCAACCGGGCCGTTGCCGACTGCGGCTTCGCATTTCTCTTCGTCACCACACTGTAGCTTGATGCTGGTGGTCGCCATCACGCTGCCCGACTGCACGCTTAGGTAGTTCAGCTTGAAGAAGTCATCTTCCTCGCGCAGGTTGGCAAAGTGCATCAAGGCTTCCAAATCGTAGTCGAAGACCTGGCCCTTGCGGTCGGCCAGCTTCAGGAAGTCGGCGTAAAGCTCGTCTAGGTTGTACTCGTTTTCGGTGTAGCCCAGCGTATCCATGTGGCTCTTCACGGCCGCACGGCCCGAGCGCGAGGTTAGGTTAAGGGCTTGGTTCTTGAGGCCAATCGACTCAGGGGTCATGATCTCGTAAGTGTTCTTGTTCTTCAGCATGCCATCCTGGTGGATGCCAGAAGAGTGGCTGAAGGCGTTGGCACCAACGATAGCCTTGTTGGCCTGTACCGGCATGTTACATAGCTGGCTGACCATCTTGCTGGTACGGTGGATTTCGTCGTGCTTGATATTGGTGTGGACATCCAGTAACTCGGCGCGGGTCTTGATGATCATGGCGATCTCTTCCAGCGAGCAGTTACCGGCACGCTCGCCGATACCGTTGATCGTTCCTTCAATCTGGCGGGCACCGGCCTGTACCGCAGCCATCGAGTTGGCCACGGACATGCCTAGGTCGTCGTGGCAGTGCACCGAGATAATCGCCTTGTCGATATTAGGTACGCGCTCGAACAACTGGCCGACGATACCGCCAAACTCGCTTGGCAAGGTATAGCCCACGGTGTCTGGGATATTGATGGTGCTGGCCCCGGCATTGATCGCTGCTTCTACCATGCGGCACAGATTGTCGATCGGGGTGCGGCCGGCATCTTCACATGAGAATTCGACATCGTCGGTGTAGTTGCGGGCACGCTTGACGGCGGCAACACCCATCTCAATCACGTCATCATAGCTGCGGCGCAGTTTGTCCTGCACGTGGACTGTTGAGGTTGAGATGAAGGTATGGATACGGAATGCCTCGGCCACTTTCAAGGATTCGGCAGCCACATCAATGTCTTTGGCAACGGCGCGGGACAGGGCACAAACACGGCTGTTCTTGATGTGCTTGGCAATGGTTTGCACCGACTCGAAATCGCCTGGTGACGATACTGGGAAGCCCGCCTCGATAACGTCCACCCCAAGGCGCTCAAGGGCATATGCGATCTGCAGCTTTTCTTTTACCGTCAGGCTGGCGGATAGCGCCTGCTCACCGTCCCGTAACGTAGTATCGAAAATGATGACCTGATCTTTCATTGCTACTTCCTTTCTTTGGCTGCCGTTATTGGCGTTGTCTGCATCCGCTTGCGCTGGCCTGGATAAGAAAAAACCCGCGCTGACTGCGCGGGTTTTTAGAATTCTTAGTGGAGTTTCCCACTCATAAGCTACCCGCGCGATTTATTCACGATAAGGAGGAGGCTTAGGAGAAGAGATGAGAAACGCATTTTCATAATTGAAATATATCCACAAACTTGGTTAACAAATGAATACCAAATAGACAGGCTGACCGTCAACCCTAAATTGAATGTTTATTTTAATTTTATGGTTATTCAGTTGATATTCCGTGGCTGGGATGACAAATCAGACCAGTTGTATTCATAGTGGCTATGGCGGGGCTGCATGGAGAGGGCGGAATTTATAACCAGTAAAGGCAAAGCAGAATGTTATTTCTTTGTTGGTATCACATCAAAGAGCGCAAATCTCCCTTATATTAAAATTAATCAATTGATTAAATTGTGGGGAATTAATGCCCTGTTAGTCTGGCTGGCAAAGCTTAAAATTAATCACGTGATTAATTGAGCGAAGTGAATGCAGAATGTGCGCAATAACAAAGGTTTTTGGGAGGCGTCATGGTGGGTAAGGCAGGTCGTCCTGTTGGGGACTCTGATGCCAGGGAGCGTTTGATTGTCGAGGCTAGGAAGCTGTTTGTCAGTTTGCCTTACAGCAAGGTGTCGACGCGGATGATAGCCAGCCGTGCTGATGTGAACGTGGCACTGATCCGCTATTACTTTGCTAACAAAGCGGGCTTGTATGAGGCCATGCTAAGAGAGACTGTCAAACCTATCCATGCCCAGCTGAAAGTCGCCTTGGACAAGGGGGATTTTGCCTCAATCGGTGATTTGATGCGTACCTATTATCGGATCATGGCACCGAACCCGGACATGCCAAAACTGATCGCCCGGGCCATGATGATGGAGCCGGCCGACCTGCAGCGCCAGACCATGGAGAGGATCTTCAATGAGGTGGCTCGCCCCGCGATTGATGTGATGTTCCAACAGCTACAAAAACAAGGCGAGCTGAGGGGGGACGTATGCCCAGACAAGGCAAGAATGAGTTTTATCAGTTTGATGGTATTCCCTTTTCTCATACCGCCCTCGATGCTGACAATGCAAAATATTGAAATGGATGAAGCCTATCTGGCTGAACTGGCCGAGCATAATGTCAATTTGCTGGTACGTGGCCTGACAATGCCAAAGGAAGAGAATAAACCATGTTAAAAAATCGAAAATTACTCCTGTTCCCTGCGGTATTGGCCGGTGTGGTGATTTTGGTACTGGCCATTAACTTACGCCCGTCACCGGAAGTGAAGCCGGCGCTCGAGCGAGCTCGGGTGGTGGATGTGATCAACCTCGAGCAGCAGCTGCTTGCGCCGCAGGCGGCGGGCTTTGGCCGGGTTGCCCCCAAGGTGGAATGGCAGGCTATCGCCGAAGTCTCGGGCAAGGTGGTCTACCGCCATCCTGATTTGAATAAGGGGCGGGTGCTCGACGCCGGTACGGTGCTGCTGAAAATCGACCCGCTGGACTACGAGCTGCGTTTGGCGCAGGCCGAAGCGGATGTGAGTGCCAGCCAGGCCCAATTGGCCAAGCTCGGGCAGGAGGAGCAAAACCTCAAAACTACCCTCAAGATAGAAAAAAACCGCCTGGCAATCAGCAAGAAAGAGTTAGCGCGAAAGCAGGAGCTACGAACCAAAGGACTAACCTCGCAATCGACGGTTGACCTTGAGCAGCAAAACGCATTGGCCAGCCAGAAAGTGGTGCAGGAGATCGAGAACCAACTCATCGTGCTGCCCAATGAGCGCAAGGTGACGCTCGCACAGCTGGAAGTCAACCTGTCGCAAGTGAGGGAGGCGAAACGATCGCTGGAAAAAACCGTGATCACCTTGCCGATTGATGCCCGGATCTCCACGGTCGATATCGAGCAAGATCAGGTGGTTAATACCCAGCAGGTAATGGTGGTAGCGCACGGCATCGACACAGTAGAAATTGATGCCCAAATCGCCCTGCATGACATGCAGGTATTGGCAGCCAGCCTGACCCAGTACACCGCCCACGCCGATGGCAAGCCGCGTGCTGACCAGCTGGATCTCAGTGCCAGTATCCAGCTCTCGAGCGGTAGCTTTATCCAGCAGTGGCCGGCACAGGTGACCCGGATCAGCGATACGGTAAGTGCCAACCAGGCAACCGTCGGGGTGATCCTCGAGGTAGACCAGGACTATAGCCAGTTATCGCCAGAAACGGCCCCGCCATTGGTCAACGGTATGTTTGTCGAAGCCAGGCTGTCGGGCCAGCCCAACCCGCACTGGGTGATCCCCGAGCGTGCCCTTCATGGCGATAAAATCTACTTGGTCAATGGCGACAGCAACCTAAAAATTCAAACCGTTAATGTATTGTTCCGCCGCGACGGCCAGGTGGCGATCAGCGGTGAGCTGACGTCCGGTACCCAATTGGTGGTCAATGACCTCTTGCCTGCGGTAGCGGGTATGGCGTTGAAAGTCGTGACAGTGAATGGCAAGCCAGTTGAAGAGGCTCAAGGCCAAGACCAAGGTCAGGAACATGATCTGGAGCCGGCATCATGATCCGTTATTTCTCCCGCCACCCAACCGCTGCCAACCTGATGATGCTGGCACTGATCATTTTGGGCCTAGTGTCGCTGCCGAAGATCAAACGCGAAACCTTCCCTGAGTTTGCGCCACCTTACATCATTGCCTCGGTGGTTTACCCGGGTGCTTCGCCACAGGAAGTGGAAGAGAGCATCTGTATGCGGATGGAAGATGCTGTCGATGGGCTGGCCAACATCGTAGAGACCCGCTGTGAAGCGGTGGAAGGCTCGGCATCTTTGATCCTCAAGCTGACCAGCAGCGAGGTAGTGTCGCGGATGCTGGTGGATGTCCAGACCCAGATCAACGCGATCAATGACTTCCCGACTGAAATCGAGTCACCGATTGTCCGTGAGCTCGACTGGAACGAGCCGGTGGTGGATGTCGCGATTAAAGCTGACACCAGTCTGCCGCACCTCAAAGCCTATGCTGAGCAGCTCAAACGAACCCTCAAGCTCGACTACGGGGTCTCGCTGGTCGAAGTCAGTGGTTTTTCCGACCATCAGCTAAGGGTCGAACTCGATGAGGTGGCGATTCGCCAACTGGGCCTCAGTGTCAGTGATATCGCCAGCAAGCTGAGCCGGCAGAACATCAAGCTGCCAAGCGGCAATATCGAATTGGCAGACCGTAATTTGCTGATCCGTTTTGACGAGCAGAAAATTACCCCCGAGACGATTGCCCGCACCGTTGTCGGCGCCGATGCCCAGGGCGCGGTGCTGCGCTTGGGGGATGTAGCGACGATTACCGATCGCTTTGCGCTGGATGAACAGAAGGTGCTGTTTGATGGTGTGCCATCGGCAATGCTGCGGATCAGCAAGAACAAGGCGGATGATGCGCTGCGGATCAAAGAGCGGGTCGAAGCCTTTGTCGAGGCCGAAAACCAGCGTGCGCCTACCGGCGTGACCCTAACCTTGACCAACGACCTTTCTTCATTGCTGTGGGACCGTCTGACCATGATGGTCAAAAATGGCTGGCAGGGGGTGATACTGGTCTTTGCCGTCATGTGGTTGTTTTTCTCTTTCCGCTATTCGTTCTGGATTGCCGCA
Organism: Photobacterium sp. ABD4_091; assembly: GCF_056160145.1. Taxonomy (NCBI): domain Bacteria; kingdom Pseudomonadati; phylum Pseudomonadota; class Gammaproteobacteria; order Vibrionales; family Vibrionaceae; genus Photobacterium; species Photobacterium sp. ABD4_091. The sequence goes on from NZ_JBSWWQ010000001.1 coordinate 1,848,616, forward strand.
GGGCTGCCGGTCGCCTTCCTCGGCAGTATGTACTTGATGGCAACCTTCTCGCTGTCTATCAACATCATGTCCCTCGTTGGCTTGCTGATGGCGATCGGGATCATGATGGATGATGCGATCGTGATTTCCGAATCGATAGCCTCCCACCTTGATCGAGGGCAGAAGATCCAGGATGCGGTGTACAACGGGGTGAAGAAAGTGTTGCCGGGGGTCGTGTCGTCATTTCTGACCACCATCTGTATTTTCGGCAGCTTGATTTTCCTCGAAGGGGAGATGGGGGCGGTGCTGCGGGTCGTTCCGCAGGTGTTGATCTTGGTACTGTCGATCAGCCTGATCGAAGCCTTCTTGATCTTGCCAAGCCATCTCAGCCACTCCTTGCACCGCCAGAAACAAGAGAAGCTTCCGCCCCGCTGGAAGCAGAACTTCTTGGCCGGGTTTGAACGGTTCCGCAATGAGCGCTTAGTGAAAATGGTCGCTGTGGTCGTGCAGTGGCGCTACCTGTTTGTCGGCGGAGTCATCGGTTTGCTGTTTGCTTCTTTTGCCTTGCTGGCCGGCGGAGGGCTCAAGTTTGTCGGCTTCCCGGAGTTGGATGGCGACATTGCTGAAGCGAGGGTCATCCTGCCGCCGGGCTCTACCTTGGGTCAGACTGAAGCGGTGGTCGAGGAAATCGTTGCCTCTGCCAAGCGCCTTAACGAAGAATGGAGCGAACGTAACGAAGGCGGTGAGCCTTTGGTGAGGAATATCACCGAGCAATTTAACTTCAATGCCGATGCTGACGAGAGCGGGCCGCATGTCGCTACGGTTAGGCTTGATTTGCTCAGTGCCGAGATCCGCAACAGTTTGATTGATGAGTTTATTGATGCCTGGCGGGAAGATGTCGGCGAGCTAGCCGCCCCGGTGGCCTTGGTTTACAAGCAGCCAATGATGGGGCCGGGTGGGCGTGCCATTGAAGTGCGGATGCAGCACGATGACTTGGCGATGCTCAAGGCTGCATCTATCGAAACCCAGCAGTTCTTCAATGAGTTTGCCGGGGTCTCTGGCGTGCTAGATGATATGCGGATGGGCAAACCGGAAGTGCTGATCCGCCTGCGACCGGGGGCGGAAGCCTTCGGCGTTGACGGCGAGATGATCGCTTCCCAGCTTCGCTCTGCCTATTTCGGCCAGACGGCTGATGAAATCCAGATCGGGCCCGAGAATATTGAAATCGAAGTGATGTTCAATAAAGAGCGGGCGGCAGATCTGCAAACCTTATCAAGCTTCCCGATCATTCTGTCTGATGGCAGCCAGATCCCACTGGCCACCGTCGCAATCCTCGAGCACCAGCGCAATTATGTCCGTATCCAGCGGATCAATGGGCTGCGTACCCTCAGTGTGTATGGTGACCTGCAAGAGAGTGTGATCAGCTCCGGTGAAGTCCTGGGCCAGTTCCGGACCAAGCTGATGCCGAAATTGCAGCAGGACTACCCGGGGTTGCGGTTTGATTTCGAAGGGGCGGCCAAGGATACCGCAGAAACTGGCCAGTCGATGGCAACCGGCTTCATGCTGGGGATCTTCGGCGTGTTTGTGATCCTCAGCTTCCAGTTCCGTAGTTACCTGGAGCCTTTTGTCGTGCTGCTGGCGATACCATTAGCCTTGATTGGGGTATTCTGGGGGCATTTGCTGCTGGGGCACCCGCTTAGCATGCCGAGTATGATGGGCTTTGTATCGCTGGCCGGGGTGGTGGTCAATGATTCTATCTTGCTGGTGCAGTACATTCGGCACCACCTCGATGATGGCGATGATATCGAGAGGGCTGTGGTACAAGCGAGTCGCGAGCGTTTCCGGGCGGTGTTCCTCACCTCCTTGACGACGGCTGCCGGCCTGTTGCCACTGATGCTGGAAACTAGCCTGCAGGCACAGGTGATAAAGCCTCTGGTGATCTCGATTGTATTCGGGATTTTCACCTCGACCTTGCTGGTGCTGTTTATGATCCCGGCGGCGTATGTCATTTTATCTGACTTCAAGCTGGTGCACCGCCATGAAAAATTGGTCTCTGCGTAGCGTTTAACTCACCGTCGCTACAGATAATCCTTCCGTTGTCCTTTTTGGCTATGGGCACGGAAGGATTGTCATTATCCCTCCTCCAAAGCGTCACTGCGGTGTCATATCCCTTTCCTAATCTGAACAAGAGTTAATCAGCTTAGGATCTGGACAATGACCTTACTGACACCGTTACAGCGAATGGACTACGCTTTTTCGGCACTTTGCCTTTGCCACCGTTTCAACATTCAGGTTGCACAATTAAGCCGTGCGGTTTCCCACACTGGGGATGGCCACTTGTACGTGGTTTTCGCGGCACTGGTGTGGATTGTCGACCCCCTTCTGGGTTCAGAGGTCGTGGGAACAGGGGTGCTGGCCTTTGCCCTCGAGCTCCCCGTTTACCTCGCCCTAAAAAATAGTTTAAAGCGCAACCGCCCAGCAGCGTTACCGAGCTTCATCACCCCGTCAGACAAATACAGCCTGCCATCAGGCCATACCGCAGCCGCATTTGTGATGGCGTCGCTTATCACGGCGTTTTACCCAGATACCTCATGGTTCATCTGGCCATGGGCCGTAGCAATAGGCTTTTCCCGAGTACTGCTTGGCGTGCATTACATTACTGATGTCATAGCCGGGGCTTTGCTCGGGATATTGTGTTTCCAGCTAGTGAACTTTTAAGGAGTAGCCGGGTATGAAGATCCTTTATGGTGTTCAGGGAACAGGGAACGGTCATATTTCTCGATCACGTGAAATGGCAAGGGCGTTTTCGGCATTAGGAGCCGATGTCGACTTCTTGTTCTCAGGGCGACCGGATAATCGCTATTTTGATATGGACGAATTCGGTGAATACCAAATCCGGCGCGGGCTGACTTTTGTTACCGAAAACGGTGAAGTAAACCGCTGGAAAACCCTGACCACCAATCATGTTGCGACGTTTCTCCGTGATGTCCGTAGCCTCGATTTGTCTGGTTATGACGTGGTGCTTAACGATTTTGAACCGGTAACGGCTTGGGCGGCGAAACAGCAAAATGTCCACAGTATTGGCATCAGCCACCAGAATGCCTTTTTGCATGACATACCGACCCAAGGTCAGACTTGGGTCGATGGTATGGTGATACACGGATTTGCACCTACGACACAGCAGTTGGGCGTCCATTGGTTTCACTTCAACCAGCAGATCCTGCCGCCGATAGTGCCGGTGACCGAGGCGAGGGTGGGAAATGATCAGTCAGTACTGGTTTACCTGCCGTTCGAGAACTTGCAGGCGGTCCTTGATTTGCTGACTCGGTTTACCCAAGTCCACTTTTACTGCTACCACCCCGAAGCCAGTGAAGACCGTGAGTATGGTAATGTCAGCATTCGTCGGCTCAACCGGGAAAGCTTCCACCACCGCTTGCACCACTGCTGCGGGGTTATTGCCAACGGCGGGTTCGAGTTGCCTTCCGAAGCAATGAGCCTTGGCAAGAAGCTACTGCTCAAACCTTTGCAGGGCCAGTATGAGCAACTCAGCAATGTGATGACCCTGGAGATGATGGGACTGGCCAATACGATGAGTTATTTGGATCCCGCTGCGGTCAGGAACTGGTTGGACAGTGGTTCAGCCGGGCGGGTGAAAATACCGGATGTGGCGATGGCGGTGGCAAGCTGGGTGCTATCGGGCAACTGGCATAACTGTGATGAATTATGGCAGCAGCTTTGGGAGCGGGTGGAGTACCCCGAAGTAGTCGACGAGGCAATGGTTGAGTGGTATACCAATCATGATGTCAATCGGTATAAATCGTCGGTAACGACGGTATAACATTCCCCCGAATTTCTGATTTCCAAAGGGCCGCTTTAGGCCCTTTTTGCTTTCTGCTAACCCGCTAATTTTGCTTATAATCACAGCTTTATTTTAATTATAGATATTTTAGATCTTTTTAGATTGAGCTTAAGTTTATGATTTTATGTGGTTTGTATTCTGAATTCAGTTTTTTACATATAACTGCATCAATTTGCTGATGCCGGCCTATTTATTTCGTCAATCTATTTGAAACATACTGGCAGCACCCCGAGAGAGGGAGTCAGTATTCAGAGGCATTGGAATGCCCAGTTATTCATCGGCGGCATAATGGATTTTGCCCCATAACGGTAATCTATAGAGGCAAATAATGGCACGCAGAAACTCACCTATTCACCCTGCTGATGGGTACAAAATGGAATCAAACTTACGCAGCGTCGACCTGAACCTGCTCACGGTGTTTGATGCCGTTATGCAGGAGCAAAATATCACTCGTGCAGCACATAACTTGGGCATGTCCCAGCCAGCGGTGAGCAATGCGGTAGCTCGCCTGAAAGTGATGTTCAACGACGAATTGTTTATCCGCCACGGCCGCGGGATCCAGCCTACCCAGCGTGCCAAGCAGTTGTTCGGCCCTCTGCGCCAGGCACTGCAGCTGGTGAAGAATGAGTTGCCGTCTTCTATTTTCTCACCAGAGACGTCAACCCGCACCTTCAAACTGGCGGTGTGCAGCCCGTCTGATATGCGCTTTGCTCCGCGTATCTTGAGCAATGTGGCTGAACAAGCACCTTATGTGCGGGTGCAGGTCGAAGCTGAGCTCGATGCAGAGCTGACCCAGAAAATGCGCTACCAGGATGTCGATTTTGTCATCGACTACATGCGCTTCGATGAGCCGGGCTTCTGTAGCACTGAGCTGTTTACCGATGAATTGGTTGTGGTGGCTGCCGGTAACCACCCGCGCATTGGCGAGACGATCACAGAGACTGAATTCAGCCAAGAGCAGCATGCCGTCATGAAATCGATCCCTGGGGTGAAGATGTTCGCTGACAATATCTACAACGCCCATGCTAGCTACCAAGAAGCTTACCAGGGGGCGAGCCTGAGCAACATCATGTACGTGGTAAGCCAGTCAGAGCTGATTGCTGTGGTACCGCGCTGGCTTGCCAATGTGACCGCTGCCAGCCAGCAGCTGAAGATCCTGCCGTTGCCGGTAGAGTCGGCTAAGATTGCGGGTTACCTGAGCTGGCATGAGTCATCGCAAAAAGACAAAGGCCATATCTGGATGCGCGATCAGCTGCTTGCCGTATGCGGTGACAGCTCTATCTAAACCAGGTGGGCGACCATCATTTGCTATCAAGCCAGCGCTAGCTGGCTTTTCTTTTCTCAGCGAGTCTGTGCGTACCGTTATACTGATAGTAGGTGGCAGTAGGCGGAAAGTTAGACGTATTTCCTTACACTTTGTAGCGTTGCTATTAGGGAAACGTAGAGCCTTTGTAATATCTGGCTTTTCAATTCTGGTCGTACCAGAGAAATAGGGATTTTGTGAGGTCACGGAGTTGCCTTTTTCCCTGCGTCACAGGTAGACTCCCCAGCGGAATAGGCTTACAGGTGTAAGCCCGAATGGCAGAGTAGTTATGGCTAAACGTGAATTTCATATCGTCAACCGCATTCGTTCTCAAGTTGAGCGTTTAGGTGACCAGGTTGCATTGCGCCACCAAGTGGCAGGTCAATGGCAAGATATCCGTTGGACTGAGTTTGGCGAGCAGATCCAACAGCTAGCGCTGGCAATGATTGGACATGGTCTCAATGTCCAAGACAAGGTCGGTATTTTCTCCAACAACATGCCGCGATGGACAGTGGCTGACTTCGCAACCTTGTACAACCGAGCTGTAACTGTCCCTATTTATCCAACCAACACCCCTCAGCAAGCCGCTTATATCATTAACGACGCCGGTATCCGTATCCTGTTTGTTGGTGAGCAGGCACAGCTGGACGCCGCGGTGTCGGTCGCGGCAGATTGCCCTGATTTGGAGCACATCGTGGTGATGGGCGAGGTCGATAACCTGACCGAGCACCCGTTGGTGATCCGTTTTGAAGATTTCCTTGCTGCTGCCGAATCTGCGCCTGCACAGACTCTGAGCCAGCGCCTTGAAGATGCAGCAATGGACGACCTGCTGACGCTGATCTACACCTCGGGCACCACGGGTACGCCGAAAGGTGTGATGCTGGATTACAGCAATATCGCCTCGCAGATTGAAGGCCACGATCAGAAGCTGGCTCTGGAAGAAGGCGATGTATCGCTTTGCTTCTTGCCGTTGTCACATGTCTTTGAGCGCGCGTGGACTTTCTATGTCCTACACCGCGGCGGCGTGAACTGCTACCTGTCTGATACCAACCTGCTCAAAGAAGCCCTGGCCGAAGTGAAGCCGAATGTGATGGCGGCGGTACCTCGGGTCTACGAAAAGATTTACTCAACTGTCCACGACAAAGTGTCCCGTGCTCCTTTCCAGCGCAAGGTGATCTTTACTTGGGCGGTGAACATGGGTGCCCGCATGGCACTGGCGCGCCAGGAGTGCCGTGAGCCATCGTGGATGCTGAAAAAGAGCCATGCCCTGGCTGACAAGCTCGTGCTGTCGAAGCTGCGCGCTATCCTGGGCGGCAACATCAAGTTCATGCCATGCGGTGGCGCCAAGCTTGACGAGAGCATCGGCCGCTTCTTCCATGCTATTGGTATCAACGTCAAACTGGGTTACGGCATGACCGAAACCACGGCGACAGTATCGTGCTGGGATGATAGCTGCTTTAACCCGGACTCTATCGGGATGCCGATGCCAGGTGCCGAGGTAAAGATTGGCGACAACAACGAAATCTTGGTTCGTGGCCCGATGGTTATGCGTGGCTACTACAACATGCCGGAAGAGACCGCCAAGAACTTTACTGAAGACGGCTTCCTGAAAACCGGTGATGCCGGCCATATTGATGAGGAAGGTAATGTGTTTATTACCGACCGTATCAAGGAGCTGATGAAGACCTCGGGTGGTAAGTACATTGCCCCGCAGGTGATCGAAGGCGCGATTGGTAAAGACCACTTCATCGAGCAGATCGCGGTGATTGCCGATACCCGCAAGTTTGTCTCGGCCTTGATTGTCCCTTGCTTCGAAACCTTGGAAGAGCATGCCCGCGAGCTTAACATCAAGTACCAGGATCGCATGGAGCTGGTCAAGCACAGCCAGATCATCGAGTTGATCGAAAAGCGCGTGGTCGAGCTGCAGAAAGATCTGGCACGCTTCGAGCAGGTTAAGAAGTTTACCCTGCTGCCAAGCGCGTTCTCGATGGATAAAGGTGAGCTGACCCCGACCCAGAAACTGCGTCGTAAAGTGATCCAGGATCGTTACCATCAGCAAATTGAGCGCATGTACGAAGAGAGCCATAAAGCGGCGACGAAGTAATATTGCTGAATTAGCTGAACTTGTTGCAAGAGGAGAGCCGCGGCTCTCCTTTTTTATACCTGATGCTCAACCCTTGGTGGTTAGCAAGCCTTTGACGTCATTTTTTCGACTATCTATTTTCGGGCACATGCTCTGGTTCGATCAGTTAAACATTCTGAAATTATCAGTTATCAAGAGGAATATATTCTGCAATGTGTAGCACGTTCCGTGATGATCTTGATGGATATTTGCTCATTTTAGAGGATACGAGTTAACTGTCTTTGACCAATAGACTTAGTTGCTAAAAAAACGTTACAGTTGTTGCGGTTTACTGCTCGGGTTATGACCCGAGTAGGTGCATAGCATGAAAGCACGATTTCATTTTATTAGGCTAAAAATAAGCCCTAACTATGTTATATCAGCCTGTATAGCTAATTGAGGCACCAGGTATTCTGGTCGCTGTATTTCCTGAGTCAGGCTAGCGCAACCCGTGCTGATGCCCAGTTTGTTTGTCCCTCCAGTCAAACAGATGGGATCAGGCCGCTAGCATGAGGATTGGAATGAATTAGCTATGCAGGGTGGTATACGCGACCTGGAGGCAGAAATATGGAAATGTTGTCCGGCGCCGATATGATCGTTCGTTCGATGATCGATCAAGGCGTGAAACATATCTTCGGATACCCTGGCGGTTCAGTACTTGATATCTACGATGCGCTGCATGAGAAAAGCGACATCGAACACGTGCTGGTGCGCCATGAGCAAGCGGCCGTGCACATGGCAGATGGTTATGCCCGTGCCACGGGTGATGTTGGCGTAGTGCTGGTGACATCCGGCCCTGGGGCGACCAATGCGATCACCGGTATCGCAACCGCTTATATGGACTCCATTCCTATGGTCGTACTCTCCGGCCAGGTCATGAGCAACCTCATCGGTAACGATGCCTTCCAGGAGTGTGACATGGTGGGGATCTCCCGTCCTGTCGTCAAACACAGCTTCTTGGTGAAAAAGCCGGAAGATATCCCTGAGATTATCAAAAAAGCCTTCTATATCGCTTCGAGCGGCCGTCCAGGCCCTGTGGTCATTGATATCCCTAAAGATATGCTCAACCCTGCTGAGAACTTCCCGTACAAATATCCCGAGTCGATTGCGATGCGCTCGTACAACCCGACTACGCAAGGGCACAAGGGGCAGATCAAGCGTGGCCTTAAAGCCTTGCTAGCGGCCAAGAAGCCGGTGCTTTACGTCGGCGGTGGTGCGATCATGGCCGACTGTAGCCCGCAACTGCTCAAGCTCGCCGAAAGCTTGAATATCCCGGTGGTCAATACCCTGATGGGCCTTGGCGCTTTTCCGGGCTCGCACAAGAATAACCTGGGTATGCTGGGGATGCACGGCACTTATGAAGCCAATATGGCCATGCACAATTCGGATTTGATATTCGGTATCGGGGTACGCTTTGATGACCGTACCACTAACAATGTCGAGAAATACTGTCCGAATGCGACCATCATGCACATTGACGTTGACCCGTCATCTATTTCCAAGACCATTGCGGTGGATATTCCGATTGTTGGCTCGGCTGACACAGTGCTTAACTGCATGCTGAAAATGCTCGATGAGCAAAATGGCCAGAACGATGATGCTGCGATCGATAGCTGGTGGAGTGAAATCGAATCATGGCGCGGGCGCCAGTGCCTGAGCTACAAAAAAGATAACGAGCGCATCAAGCCACAGGAAGTCATTGAGGTGCTTCACAGGCTGACTGACGGTGATGCCTACGTGGCCTCGGATGTTGGCCAGCACCAGATGTTTGCCGCGCTGTACTATCCATTTGACAAGCCTCGCCGCTGGATCAACTCCGGTGGCCTTGGCACCATGGGCTTTGGCCTGCCTGCTGCGATGGGGGTGAAGTTCGCCCTGCCGGATGCCGAAGTGGTTTGTGTAACCGGTGACGGCAGTATCCAGATGAATATCCAGGAGCTTTCCACCGCATTGCAGTACGATATCCCGGTTAAAATCATCAATCTCAACAACCGCTTCCTGGGCATGGTAAAACAGTGGCAGGATATGATTTACCAAGGCCGTCACTCCCATTCCTACATGGACTCGGTGCCTGACTTTGCTGCCATTGCCGAGGCTTACGGCCATGTTGGGGTGCGGATCTCCGATCCGAACAAACTGGAAGATGAACTGGAGAAGGCGCTGGCATTGAAAGACAGGCTGGTATTTATCGATATCAGCGTGGACGAGACAGAGCATGTCTACCCAATGTTGATCCGCGGTGGGTCTATGAGCGAAATGTGGCTGAGTAAAACGGAGAGAACTTAATATGCGCAGGATTGTATCAGTACTTCTTGAAAATGAACCGGGCGCATTGTCACGGGTAGTCGGGTTATTCTCCCAGCGTGGCTACAACATTGAATCGTTGACTGTGGCTCCTACCGATGATTCAACGCTGTCCCGTTTGAACATTACCACTAATGTTGAGGATGATGCTGCCCTCGAGCAGATTGAGAAACAGCTGCACAAGCTGATTGATATCCTCAAGGTCAGTAACGTCACTGAAAGCGAGCACATCGAGCGTGAGCTGATGCTGGTCAAAGTGAAGGCGAGCGGTTTTGCCCGTGCGGAAGTGAAGCGTACTGCGGATATTTTCCGAGGCCAAATTGTTGATGTGACAAGCCAGATATATACCGTTCAGCTGGCAGGGGCGAGCGAGAAGTTAGATGCCTTTATTGCAGCTGTCGGTGAAGCGACGGAGATTATCGAGGTGGCACGCAGCGGCGTGGTCGGTATTGCCAGGGGGGAGCGGGCGCTAAAAGCCTAGCTTCGGCCACAGAGCCTGTCTCAGCCTTAATACACCCGGTGCTAGTCACCGGGTTTTGTGTTTTGGGCACCCTGAAAGTCTAGCCTTATTAGACTAAAGTCTAATAAGGCTAGGTGCCAACCGGGTAGTATGGCACTAGGGGGAATCGATGAACGGTAAATTCTTGGCAAGGCTGACAGTTCTCAGCCTCTTCTTGCTTGGCTTTAATGTCAGCGCTTTGTATTTCTTACTGGCGGTATTGCTGTTAAATACGCACCACAAGGAGATATTCTGGTAACTGCGCTTTAGGCCAGATCACCCTTGATCATCTCCAAGGCCCGCTCGGAATGGGTCGTCATGATTGCGAGCGCCTGCTCGGTATTACGATCCAACACTGCTTTCATCATCGCCTCGTGCTCACCATTGTCGTGGTAGCGCTTTTCATATTGGCGGTGGCGGCTTACCCAGATATGGCGGTAGCGTTCGATTTGCTCATACACCTGGCGGTATAGCGCCAGCATGGTGGGTGACTGGCTGCCAGCCAGCAGGGCATGGTGGAAGTCGCTGTGCTTTTGCTCCCACTCGGCAAAATCTGTTGATGCCTCAGCGGGGTTGAGCCGGCTGAGCTTGTGGAAGCTGGTGAGGATATTGATCTCCCAAGCTTCATCGCCGTGCTTGATGGCACGCTGCAGCAGGATTTTTGACAGCTCCAGGTTGGTATCGAACAGATCTTCTAGTTCAGAGGCTGAAACATTGGCGACCCAACAGCCTTTTTGCGGGGCAAAGTGGACATACTTGCGCCAGGCTAACTGGACGAGGGCCTCGCGGATAGGGGATGCACCGACGTTGTATTGTTGCTTCAGGTCGGCCACAACGAGTTTCTGGCCTGGGGACAGTTCGCCTGCCAAGATATCCTGGCGGATCATTTCCATGACTTTGTCGGCAAGGGTAGGGCTGGACACGTTCTTCCTCATTGTGTGGTTTCAGCTCAAATCAAGCAGTGATATCCGCCAAGTTAGCCCAATAGCTGTATGCTTGGAGGGAATACTGCATGGTGAAGTATATCGAGGAAAAAATGGGAGTGCGATTGCTAAGTTTCATAATTGTGAGAGGTCATCACATATTAGAGTGACGATTGGTTATGAAATCAGCATTGTAAGTACTAAACGGAATAAAAAAACGGGAGCCAGAGGCTCCCGTTTCAGCAATCAGCGCAAGGACACTTATAGTACGTGTACAGAAGCTGTGTTAGTTGTACCTGAAGCAACTAGCGCGCCAGATACCATAACAACGATATCGCCTTTCACGCCTAGGCCTGTTTTCAGGGCAATTTCTTTACCGCAAGCGTAGAATGCGTCAGTGTTGTCGATAGACTCAACAACAACTGGAGTAACACCTTTAGTAAGAACTAGCTGTGCAGCAGTCTTAGTGTTAGTCGTTACAGCGATGATGTTTGCCGTTGGGAAGTACTTACGTACTGAACGTGCAGACTTACCCGCTTCAGTGGCTACTACGATTAGAGGAGCCGCTAGTTTCTCAGCTGTGTCTACCGCACCTTTACATACCGCTTCAGTGATACGTAGGCGTGGGCTGTCTAGGCGAGAACCTAGCTCAGCTTTAAGGGCGCTATCAGTGCGAGAACAGATTTGAGCCATGATAGAAACAGACTCAACAGGGTATTTACCCTTAGCTGTTTCACCAGATAGCATTACTGCATCTGTGCCATCCATTACGGCGTTCGCTACGTCACCCGCTTCTGCGCGAGTTGGACGTGGGTTGTTGATCATAGAATCAAGCATCTGCGTAGCAGTGATAACCATCTTACGAGCACGGTTACACTTCTCGATCATCATCTTCTGAGCGAAGATAACTTCTTCTGCTGGGATCTCAACACCAAGGTCACCACGAGCAACCATGATACCGTCAGAAAGCTCAAGAATTTCGTCGAAGTTGTCAACGCCTTCCTGGTTTTCGATCTTAGAGATGATGTGGATGTTTTCGCCGCCGTTTGCCGTTAGGATCTCACGGATTTCTTTAACGTCAGATGCTTTACGGATGAAAGAAGCCGCAACGAAGTCAACGCCTTGCTCACAACCGAATACTAGGTCAGCTTTATCTTTTTCAGATAGTGCAGGAAGGTTTACTGAAACGCCTGGTAGGTTAACACCTTTGTTTTCACCTAGGTCACCGTTGTTAAGTACTTTACACTTAACTTCAGTTTCTGTGGTTTCTAGTACTTCCATTTCGATCAGGCCGTCGTCAACAAGGATAGTGTTGCCTTTTGCCAGGTCTTTAGCGAAGCCAGGGTAAGTTACCGCCACACGGTCTTGGTTACCGATTACAGAAGTGTCAGTTGTGAACGTGAACTCCTGACCAGCAACTAGAGAAAAGTCTTGACCGCCTTCAAGCTTGATAGTACGAATTTCTGGACCTTTAGTGTCTAGAAGAATCGCAAGTTGCTTACCGCTGTTGGCCATTACTTCACGGAAGTTAGTGATGCGTGCAGCATGCTCTTCGAAGTTACCGTGAGAGAAGTTTAGGCGCATTACGTTCATGCCAGCGTCAACTAGCTTAGTAAGCATTTCTACAGATTCAGTTTTAGGTCCAATCGTACATACGATCTTGGTCTTTTTCATTGAGAATGGTCTCCGGACGAACTTTTACCCAAGGGAAATTTGATCCACAGAGTTATACCTGAAAACTGAGCATCATTAATGTTGAAATACGCCCACAAAGTGTGGCACGCATCAAATAAATGCAAGCTCAGCCAAGGTTTCGGCTGCGAAAATACAAATTTTTCAAAAATATTGCCTTACAAAAGCAGTGGTGTTGCTTTTGTAAGGCATCTCTTGTGAGCCAAAGCTGCCGTTAACCGGAAGGGTTATTGGCAAGTTGTCATGACTATACTGTAGCCGTATGACGCTTGTATGTCTGCCTGACATAAATCAGCCGTCCAAACAAGGCGCGTATCTTAGCATAGTCAAACTGTTTAATCACCTTGTGATAGCGCGCAAATTTTTAACGCCCACTCAAAGAGAGGGTGAGATTATCTACATATTTCACAGATTTTTTTTGTTTCTTATCAATTGATGATTTATTTAGGAGGGGAAAATAAATCACAAATTGGTGGGTGGTTCAGGTTATAGCAAGAAAGGTGTTGTTTTGACCCTTGGGGGGCCCGGTAGGCGAAATGTATGCCTGGAAAGCAAGGTGCTCAGAAAAGCAAAAAGCCCGATGAGTTTCCTCATCGGGCTTTTCTGAATTCTTTACCACAAGAGAAGTGGTGGCCCCTCCCAGACTTGAACTGGGGACCAAGCGATTATGAGTCGCCTGCTCTAACCACTGAGCTAAGGGGCCGAATGGGTGAAATTATATGGGAAGCCTGTGGCCTTGTCTAGCGAATAAAGTGGTTGTTTTGCTTGCTTTTTAGGCAGTTAACGGAGATTAAAGCGAGATAGACCAAGGTTAGGGTAACAGCTTGATTTCGAAAAGGGAGGCATATAAAAAAACGGGCCTCAGGGCCTAATGCATGTAAGTTAAGATAACTTACGCCTTTTTGGGGGCCTAGTCGTATAGCGGCTAGGCCTTTTCTTTACTGCTCTTGGGTAGCTTCTTTCCCTTCTCTCCGGCAGCGTAAAACTTTCTGCCATATCTAATATGTAATTCATCACCTCCGGGATTCTGCCAGGAGCCACCGCGGGCAGTAATTGAAGCTGGCCTACTAGGAACAAAGAGGCTTGTTTGAACCCGATTTGGTATGGCATGACGCTCTTCTGGTCATAGGCCATTTGGCACATCAAAAACCTTAATAGGTTGTAAGCGAGTAGCATTCCCCATAGTTCTTGGGTCACTAGTTCTGGTGTTTTGCTTCTTAAGGTAAGGTTATTTTGGAGCATGTATTGCTTCATTTCTCTGTAACCTAGCTCTATTTCCCAACGGTGGCTGTATAGCTCTGCGATGTCTGCGCCCGGGTATCTTAATGGGTCTGTCATTGATGTAAGCAAGCGAACTTCTTTACCCTTGATGTTCTTCGTGATGAGCCGCGCTTGCAGTGTTTCCGGCGCATCCGACCATTTCTTTCTGGCTTGAGGTGATAACTTGAGTTCAACAAGTTCTTGCCCACGCCCTAACTTGGCTACTGTCGTGTATTGAGCTCCTTTACGAAGCGGGATTAACCAATGCTTCTCATCTCCACTGCTTCGCCAACGGTGAAGTAGACCAAGAGCATAAAAGCCTCGGTCAAAAATGGTTAGGCTGTTTGACGGAGAACGGTCGACAAGCTGAGTGGTTAAATCGATCTCACTGCTTGATACTGAGTCGAAAGCGGCACTTGTCAGTAAATGGCTGGTGAGTTCCATATGGCAGACCATACGAACTTGCGGGTAGTCCGATATGGTTGTTTTATTTCCTGTGCGACCAAAGTGCTGGTCATTATCTGGTGTCTCAGGAGTGCGCCAAACAACACCATCGACAGCGTGTAATGTTAAGCCGTGCCAATCTGGGTGGGGCGTTTTCGCATGCCATAACTTCTGGGTCTTGTTAAACACCGCTTTGACTACATTTGAACCCAGACGTTTTCTCGCTTGGATAACCGCACTCGGTGCGACAAAAGGCTTTTTACCCGGAAGGAGAATATCGAGTTGAGAGACAACTTTTTCCATAGATAAGTGCCGATATAAAGACATACCGACAACACTCCATACCATCATCTCCATCGGTAAACGGCGTTTTCTGATAGTAGCGATACCAGTATCTTTGAGGCATTCATCAATCATTTCTGGAGAGAGAAGATCGGATAGTCCTGAAAGCTGTTCGGTTGAGAAGTTATGAACAGTATTGAGTGCTTGTCTGAGAAACATAAAAAAATCCGAGTGCATTGAATACACACGGATTTTGACATGCTCCAAGGATCGTTCAACCGATCATTTTAGGCTTAACTGATCGGCATTAGGCCTCAGGGCCCGTTTTTATCAACTGTGTCCGGATGGGTGATTATTCATCCAGGAAGCTGCGCAGAACGTCTGAGCGGCTTGGGTGGCGTAGCTTACGCAGTGCCTTGGCTTCGATCTGACGGATACGCTCACGGGTAACGTCGAACTGCTTGCCCACTTCCTCTAGGGTGTGGTCAGTGTTCATGTCGATACCGAAACGCATACGCAGTACTTTCGCCTCACGCGGCGTCAGGCCTGCCAGTACGTCGTTGGTCGCCATACGCAGGTTGGTTGCCGTAGCGGCATCCATAGGCAGCTGAAGCGTGGTATCTTCAATGAAATCACCTAGGTGCGAATCTTCATCATCACCGATTGGGGTTTCCATCGAGATAGGCTCTTTAGCAATCTTCAGTACCTTGCGGATCTTGTCTTCCGGCATCTGCATACGCTCTGCCAACTCTTCCGGCAATGGCTCGCGGCCCATTTCCTGAAGCATCTGGCGAGAGATACGGTTCAGTTTGTTGATTGTCTC
This sequence comes from Photobacterium sp. ABD4_091, assembly GCF_056160145.1. Lineage (NCBI taxonomy): Bacteria > Pseudomonadati > Pseudomonadota > Gammaproteobacteria > Vibrionales > Vibrionaceae > Photobacterium > Photobacterium sp. ABD4_091. The sequence goes on from NZ_JBSWWQ010000001.1 coordinate 1,864,106, forward strand.
GATCATGTGAACAGGGATACGGATAGTACGTGCCTGGTCAGCGATAGAACGCGTGATTGCCTGGCGGATCCACCATGTTGCATAGGTCGAGAACTTGTAACCACGACGGTATTCGAACTTGTCTACCGCTTTCATCAGGCCGATGTTACCTTCCTGGATCAGATCCAAGAACTGCAGGCCGCGGTTGGTGTATTTCTTAGCAATCGAGATAACAAGACGCAAGTTTGCTTCAACCATCTCTTTCTTCGCACGGCGGGCTTTTGCTTCACCGATAGACATGCGACGGCTGATGTCCTTGATACGCTCGATAGACAAGCCTGTTTCTTGTTCCAGAATGTTAAGCTTGGTCGTTGCACGACGAAGGTCTTCTTCGTACGTTTTCAGGCGTTCAGCGTAAGGCTTGCCTGAATTCAGTGCTTCGTCGATCCAGGCAGAAGAAGCTTCGTTGCCGGCAAATAGGCTAACAAACGTTTTCTTCGGCATCTTGCTGTTGTCGACACACATACGCATGATCAGGCGCTCGTTGGTACGAACCTTGTCCATAGATTCGCGCAAAGAACTGATCAGCTTGTCGAACTGCTTAGGGATCAGACGGAACTGCTTGAAGATTTCAGATAGCTCTTCAACAGCAACGGCTGTTTTAGGATCCTGGCGGCCATGAGTATCAATCGCCAAAGCCATATTGTCATAGGCAATACGCAGGTCGTTGAACTTCTCACGAGCTAGCTCTGGGTCAATACCAGTATCTTCTTCTTCTTCATCGGCATCATCGTCTTCTTCCAGATCTTTGTCTTCATCTTCAAGATCTGCTTCGCTTAGCTCAGAGCCGATGTGCGTTGCTGTCGGTGCAGCTGTTTCTTCTTCATTCGGGTCAACAAAACCAGAAATGATATCAGTCAGGCGAAGCTCTTCTGCTTCTACCTTGTCAAACTGCTCAAGCAAGTAGGCGATGGCGCTTGGGTATTCGGCAACAGAGCACTGAACCTGGTTGATACCATCTTCAATGCGCTTTGCGATATCAATCTCGCCTTCGCGGGTAAGGAGTTCTACTGTACCCATTTCACGCATGTACATACGTACTGGGTCAGTGGTGCGGCCAATTTCGCTTTCTACACTTGATAGGGCCTGGGCCGCGGCTTCAATCGCGTCTTCGTCCGCATTGTCTTCTGTCATCATCAGATCATCGGCATCAGGGGCAGTTTCAACCACCTTGATACCCATGTCATTAATCATCTGAATGATGTCTTCCACCTGGTCAGAATCGACGATGTCCTCTGGTAGGTGGTCATTTACTTCGGCGTAGGTCAGATAGCCTTGTTCCTTGCCTTTAGCAACAAGTAACTTTAGCTGTGACTGCGGATTTTGCTCCATAGACGATATCCAACTTAGGGTCTGATTGAGAATAGTAGTATGCAGAGATGCAAACCAATAATTATAACAAATTTCTTAATTGATGACTACTTACTAGCCGGGACGGTTGAGTATCAGCAACTGCAATTCCCGCTTCTCTTCGACTGATAAGCCGACGGTTCTCGATTTAGCCTGCAACTTTTCGATTTGTTGTTTAACGCACTGGTCAATGACTTTGTCCATTGCGTCAAGAAAAACATCTAGAGTGTTGTCCTCTTCTTTGGCAAGAGGCAGTTCCCAGGCGGCCAGACGTGCTAGCATCCCTTCACTTTTGCTTCCGCGCCAACCCTCTAGGAGTTGTCCAGTTTTAATATTGGGGTTGGCCCGACACTTTTCAACTATTGTTATCAATAAATTTAGTCCAGCAACATCAATCCCTTCAAATGCGGCCATATCAAATTCTAGGCTATTCACAAATTCCGGGTTCTGGATTAATAAAGCGACAACTTCGCGCATCGGGGTACGCTTGATTTCCGGCTGGCCCGCCTTCTTCGGCGCCTCGGCCCCTTGTTTAGAGATTAGTTGCTGAAGCTGTTCTTCGTTGGGTAATCCCAGTTTTCTGCCAAGCATCTCACGCAAATAGAGTCGCAGCGTGCCGCCGGGTACCTTGTCGATCAGTGGCACGGCGAGGGTGCTGAGTTTGGCTTTGCCTTCATTGCTGCTGGTATCTACCTGCTGCAGCAAGGTGCTGAACATGAAATCCGACAGGGTCATGGCCTGATCGACTTGCTGCTCGAACCCTTCCTGGCCGTATTGGCGGATATAGGTGTCGGGATCCTCGCCGTCTGGCAAGAACATAAATTTGAGCTGGCGGCCGTCGTTGAGGTACGGCAGTGCTTGCTCCATCGCGCGCCATGCCGCGTCGCGGCCGGCCCGGTCTCCATCGTAGCAACAGACTACGGTACCGGTCTGGCGGAACATCATCTGGATATGGTCACCGGTGGTCGAGGTACCCAGTGAGGCAACGGCATAGTCGACCCCGAACTGGGCCAGGGCAACCACATCCATATAGCCTTCGACCACCAATAGCTTTTCTGGCTCGCGGTAGGCTTGCAGTACTTCGTACAAACCGTAGAGCTCTCGCCCTTTGTGGAAGATCGGCGTTTCCGGCGAGTTGAGGTACTTAGGGGTACCGTCACCCAGTACCCGGCCACCAAAGCCAATCACCCGGCCGCGGCGATCGTGGATTGGGAACATTACCCGGCCGCGGAAACGGTCGTAACGCCTGCCGTTGTCATTTTCGATCAGCATACCGGCGCTGACTAGTGCCTGCTGGGCCTGCATATCGCGGCCAAAGCGGTTGCGAACCTGGTCCCACTGATCCGGGACAAAGCCGATCCCAAACTTTTTGACCACCTCACCAGACAACCCACGTCCTTTGAGGTAGTCAATGGCGACCTGGCCTTCCTGGGTACGCAGCTGGCCTTGGTAGAACTGGGAGATTTGCCCCATCATCTCGTACAGGCCGAGCTTTTCTTTGCTGCGGGCTCCTGACTGGCCACCACCGCTGCCTTGTTCGCGCGGTACTTCCAAACCTAATTGGGAGGCCAGCTCCTCGATTGCCTCGACAAACTCCAGGCGGTCGAATTCCATGACGAAATCAAGGACGTTGCCGTGGGCGCCACAGCCGAAACAGTGATAGAACTGCTTTTCCTGGCTGACAGAGAAAGACGGTGTCTTCTCGTTGTGGAACGGGCAACAGGCACCAAAGTTCTTGCCCTGTTTCTTGAGCTTAACCCTGGCATCCACAATATCTACGATGTCATGCCGTGAGATGAGATCATCGATAAAAGTACGTGGGATTTTTCCTGCCATAGCGTGGTGTTACCTGCTGCGTTGGAGTGGGGGTGTCAAATTAAAGTGTTATCGTTGGCTGATAATAGCACTTTGATTTAACCGCGTTGAATAAAAATTGATGGGGAAATAAATACAAACAAGCCGCGCAGTCCGGAACCGGATAGCACGGCTTGTTGCAGAAATAGGGTAGGGATTAACCTAGCTTGGCTTTCACCAACTGGCTAACTTTACCCATATCGGCACGACCCTGAACTTGTGGCTTCAACACGCCCATCAGTTTGCCCATGTCTTGCATGCTGGCAGCACCGGTTGCAGCAATAGCCTCATCCAGCAGAGCGGCGACTTCGTCGTCGGTCAGTGGCTGTGGCATAAACTCTTCCAGTACTGTGATTTCAGCAAGCTCAACATCAGCAAGATCTTGGCGACCGGCTGCTTCGTATTGAGCAACAGAATCACGGCGCTGTTTTACCATCTTGGTCAATACTGCCAGCACGTCGTCTTCAGAAAGAGTGATCTTTTCGTCGACTTCACGCTGTTTGATTGCAGCCATTACCAGGCGAATCGTGCCAAGACGAGGTTTGTCTTTGGCTTTCATCGCTGTTTTTTGTTCGTCTTTTAGACGCTCAATCAGGGTCATAACACGTTCCTTCTGTTAATCAGCAGATTAGTACAGACGAACGCGACGCGCGTTTTCGCGAGCCAATTTCTTCAGGTGACGCTTAACTGCCGCTGCTTTCGCACGCTTACGTACAGTAGTAGGCTTTTCGAAGTGCTCACGACGACGTACTTCAGAAAGGATACCTGCTTTTTCGCAAGAGCGCTTGAAACGACGTAGTGCTACGTCAAACGGTTCGTTTTCACGTACTTTGATTACTGGCATGTAATACTCACCTCAGAGTGATTCGGTTAATGCTGACGTTCAAAAAGTGTCAGCTGATTAAAAATGGTGCGAAATTCTAATCTGATCTGGGGGCATTTGTAAAGCATTCTGCAACCCCGAACTGGTTAATTTCTGTCAAGGGCGGTAGTATGGCCCCCAATTACCATAAGTATAGAGGTTGTTATGCGTATACTGGGCATCGAAACCTCCTGTGACGAAACAGGTGTGGCTATTTTCGATGATGAAAAGGGCCTATTGGCACACGAACTTTACAGCCAGGTAAAACTGCACGCTGATTATGGCGGTGTGGTACCTGAGTTGGCTTCGCGTGACCATGTAAAGAAGACGATTCCGCTCATCAAGGAAGCGCTTAACAATGCTGGCTTGACGCCAGCAGATTTGGACGGTGTGGCATATACCGCAGGCCCTGGGCTTGTTGGGGCGCTGCTTGTCGGGGCGACCATTGGCCGCAGTCTGGCATATGCCTGGGATTTACCGGCTGTTGCGGTGCACCACATGGAAGGCCACCTGTTGGCACCTATGCTGGAAGATAACCCGCCACAGTTCCCGTTTGTCGCACTGCTGGTGTCGGGCGGCCACACCATGATGGTGGAAGTAAAGGGTATTGGCGAATACCAGATCCTGGGCGAATCGATTGACGATGCGGCCGGTGAAGCGTTTGATAAAACCGCCAAGCTGATGGGGCTGGACTATCCGGGCGGCCCGCTGCTGTCGCGTTTGGCAGACAAGGGGACGGCAGGGCGTTTTACCTTCCCGCGCCCGATGACAGACCGCCCGGGGCTGGATTTCAGCTTTTCTGGCCTGAAGACGTTTGCGGCCAATACGATTCGCGCCAATGACGATGACGAGCAGACCCGTGCTGATATTGCCTATGCGTTCCAGGAAGCGGTTGTTGATACTTTGGCGATCAAATGCAAGCGTGCCCTGAAGCAGACTGGCTTCAAGCGCCTGGTCATTGCTGGTGGTGTAAGTGCCAACAAACATTTGCGTGAGCAGCTGGAAACCATGATGGCGAAAATGGGTGGAGAAGTATTCTACCCGCGTACTGAGTTCTGTACCGATAATGGAGCGATGATCGCTTTCGCTGGTATGCAGCGGCTGAAGAACCAGGAAACGATGGATTTGGGTGTGAAAGCCTACCCGCGTTGGCCTATCGATCAGCTCAAGCCGATCAAAGGCGAGTAAGCATCTGCCTTATAAGAGACATCAAATTATTATGAAGAAGCAACCCCGTGGCAGGCTGGTGATCAGTCTTGTGGCGGGGTTGTTTTGTTTCTGCGCTGGAATTTATCCCAGATTTTGCTTTCCTCACCTTCGAGCAGGCGGCGGACATTGTCATGGTGGCGGAAGACAATAAGGCAGGAGAGCATGGCAACCGGCATGGTGTACTCCGGTTTTACCCACCAAGTAAACAGCGGGGCAGCCAAAGCCGTTACCATGGATCCCAGCGAGGAGTAGCCAAAAAAGAGGACGGTCAGCAGCCAGGTGCTGATCAGCAGCCCACTTAGATCCCAGCCAATCGGTGCCAGTGCACCGAGTGCGGTCGCGACCCCTTTTCCGCCGCGGAAATGAAAGAAAATCGGGTAGATATGGCCAAGGCAGGCGGCAATGCCGATGAAACCCAGCATGAAGGGGTTGACGCCGATGAAATAGCTCAGCCAGACCGGTAGCATGCCCTTGAGTACATCGCACACCAGCACGCTGGCAGCCGCCCCCCGGCCGCCGAGGCGCAGGACATTGGTTGCCCCCGGGTTGCCCGAGCCGCTCTCGCGCGGATCCGGCAGGCCGTAAAGGCGGCAGATCAAAACGGCACTGGAGATAGATCCCAGTAGGTAAGCGCCGATAATGATCATGAGAACAAGTGGTGTCATGCAGGGTCCTGGTCGGTTGTGGCCGTCAGCCACTGATTTAATCTATCGTCAGCCATGTTGGAAAGGGCGGCATATGGTATAGTGCTCAGCCAGCGCCATATAGGCAATACGTTGATCATATAAATCAAGATCATAGTATATAGACGATTACGACCTGATAATACGCGTTTTTGCTCAAATTAGGTATCCGACCTCTAACATAATTAGCGATTGAACATGGATTCAGTATTTATCGAACATCTTGAAGTCATCGCCACCATTGGTGTGTATGACTGGGAACAGGAAATTAAGCAGAAATTGGTGCTTGATTTGGAAATGGCACATGACAATCATCCGGCGGCACAAAGCGATGATGTTGCCTATGCATTGGATTATGCGGCGGTCAGTGATGCGGTGACACAGCATATCCAAAATGGTCGTTTCCTGTTGGTGGAACGTGTCGCGGAGGAAATCGCTAACCTGATCATGACCCAGTTCTCGGTGCCTTGGATCAAGGTACGAGTGACCAAGCCGGGTGCGGTGGCCAATGCCCGCGGTGTCGGGGTGGTGATCGAGCGGGGAAGCAAGTGACCACGGTCTATATCAGCCTTGGCTCCAATATTGACCGCGAGCACTATTTGCACGCCGGTTTGGTGGGGCTGAGCCAGCTGGGTAGCGACATGAAGGTTTCGACCATTTACGAAGCTGAGCCGGTGGGCTTTAGCGGGCCGAACTTTTATAACTGCGTCGCTGTCATCGAAACGTCTTTGTCATTGGATACACTCTTGCACGCGCTGAAGCAGCTGGAGTTGCAACATGGTCGCTCGCCCGATGCGGCCAAAAACCAAAGCCGTACCTTGGATCTGGATATTCTCCTCTACGGGGATACCGTGCAGAGTACCTACCCAGTTTTACCGCGTAGCGATATTTTCAAGTTTGCCTTCGTGTTGCAGCCATTGGTGGAGCTGTGCCCCCATCTGGTGATCCCGGGTGACGGCCGCACGGTGACCGAGCTTTGGCATGATTCTCGTTTTGAACAGGCGCTTTGGCCTGTCGAACATCATTTTGTTGTCTAGGGATAATTATGAGTTACTTTGAAGCCTTTGTGCTGGCCCTGATCCAGGGGTTGACTGAGTTTTTGCCGATTTCGAGCTCAGCTCATTTGATTTTGCCATCTGCCATTCTTGGCTGGGATGATCAGGGGCTGGCATTCGATGTCGCGGTCCACGTGGGTACCTTGGCCGCGGTCATCTGGTATTTCCGCAAGGAAGTGGTGGCCCTGCTGTCAGCGTGGATCAGCTCAATCTTCAAGAAAGAGCACAGCGCTGAGTCCAAACTGGCATGGATGATTGTACTGGCTACGATCCCGGCCTGTATTTTTGGCCTGTTCATGAAAGACATTATCGAGATCTACCTGCGCTCGGCGTGGGTGATCGCCTGTACGACTATCTTTTTCGGCTTGCTGCTGTGGTGGGTAGATGTGCGTGCCCCGCAAAAAGATGATGAATACCAGGCTGACTGGAAGCGCTCATTGTATATCGGCTTGGCACAGGCGGCGGCGATGATCCCGGGAACCTCGCGCTCCGGTGCAACCATGACGGCGGCACTTTACCTTGGCTTTACCCGTGAAGCCGCAGCACGCTTCTCGTTCCTGATGTCGATCCCTATTATCCTGCTTGCCGGTGGTTACCTGAGCATGAAGATGGTCGTGAGTGGCGCGCCAATCCAGCTTGATGCTTTGTTGATTGGTATTGTGGTCTCGTTTGTAAGTGCGTATGCGTGTATCCATGCTTTCCTTAAGCTGGTTACTCGCCTGGGTATGTTCCCGTTTGTGGTTTACCGCTTGCTGCTTGGTGCGGGCCTGATTTCGTTCCTGCTGACACAGTAATATCGCATCAGCTAAATCTGGTATAGATATAGAAAGCCCGGCTCATACATAGAGCCGGGCTTTTTTGTTGTTGCAGGGTAATCAGGTCGCAACCCATATAGCTAACGCAGCGTTGTCAATGCGGTTTTGACGGCCTCTGCCCGGCGCAGGGTCAATTGCTCTTTGATCTCTTTTCCCTTGAAGCCTGCCTCGACGATGGGTTTCACCTCAACGGCCTGGGCGGCAGCAAAGGCACCCTCGAAGATATCGGCCTGCGGGTAGGGATCGTTTTCGAAACCGGTTCGCCCACGCACATCAGCCCGGCAGCAGGTGGCCAGCTGGGCGACTCTTTCGGGCTTACGCCAGGCATCGATTTGGTCGAAGATATTGATAAAGGTGCTTGGTCGCAGCTCGGCGGCAAAATGCAGCTTGGTGTGCTGGGCGCAGACCATCAGGGCAATATCGCGGTACTCGTTGGGCACACGCAGGCGCTGGCACAGGCCACGAATGGCATCAAGGCCGGTATGGCAGTGCATTTTATGGCTAGGGAGTTCTTCTTCCGGGGTCAGGGCTTTGCCAAGGTCGTGGACCTGGGCGGCAAAGCGGACGACTGTCGAGGGGCTGAGAGTTGCTGCTTGCTCTGCAACCAGCAGGGTGTGGATGCCACAGTCGATTTCCGGGTGCCACTTTTCCGGTTGGGGAACGCCGAACAGGGCATTGATTTCAGGCATGACGACCGCCAGGGCGCCGCATTGGCGAAGCACTTTGAGAAAGACTTCAGGGTTGTCCGAGTGCAGCGATTTTTCCCATTCTATCCACACCCGCTCCGGCGTCAGGGCAGAAAGCTCGCCTGCCACTACCATATCCTGCATCAGCGCCATGGTTTCGGCAGCAACGGAAAAACCAAGGTGGGCAAACCGGGCGGCGAAGCGGGCGACGCGAAGCACGCGTAAAGGGTCTTCGACAAAAGCAGGGGAGACATGGCGGAGCTGGCGCAGCTCCAGGTCTCTCTGGCCTTGGTAGGGGTCGATCAGGCTGCCGTCTTCCGCCTGGGCAATGGCATTGATGGTCAGGTCCCGGCGCATCAGATCCTGCTCAAGGGTCACATCGGGGGCTGAATAGCAGGTGAACCCGGTATAACCTTGGCCTGATTTGCGCTCGGTACGGGCGAGGGCATGCTCCTGCTTGGTTTTAGGGTGGAGGAAAACCGGGAAATCGCTCCCGACCTGGCTGTAGCCTTGCTCCAGCATCTGCTCGGGGGTTGCACCAACCACCACCCAGTCTTTGTCTTTGACGGGCAATTCAAGCAGGGCATCACGAACAGCCCCGCCAACTAAATACGTTTGCACTGATTTATCCTTTTTCGTTCTGACAGCAGACTGTTATTGCTCCAGTATACCAAACCTTCCTGGCCGTCACGAATGGCTTGCGGCAGGCCGAGGTTTGGGGCGCAAACGCTTGTCAGGCTTGAGTTGAAAGGCTATACATTCAGTTAAGGGACAGGTAACGTAGGGGCTTCCCCCTTCAGGCCGACAATAAGAGATCAAAAGGCATGTACAAGGACTTTTTTGGGATCACCGAATCACCATTTTCTATCGTTCCCAGCGCGCGCTTCCTGTATCTGAGCGAGCGCCACCGGGAGGCTCTTACCCATATGTTGTCCAGCCTCAACGGAGGGGGCGGTTTCGGGTTGTTGACCGGCGAAGTGGGTACCGGCAAGACAACTGTTTTGCGCGCGTTGGTTTCGCGTCTGCCTCAGGAAACCCAGGTGGCGGTTATTATGAACCCGTCGCTGTCTACACGGGAGCTGCTTGCTAGCCTCTGTGATGAGCTGGGAATAGATTATACCGATGAGGCAACCATCAAAATCCTGACTGATGGCATCTATCAGCATTTGTTGGCCAACCACCGGGAAGGCCGCCAGACACTGCTGCTGATCGACGAAGCGCAGCATTTGCTGCCGGAAGTGCTCGAGCAGCTGCGCCTGTTGACCAACCTAGAAACAGACAGTGTCAAACTGCTCAAGGTGGTGCTAGTCGGTCAGCCTGAGCTGCAGCAGTTGTTGCAACAGGACAGGTTGCGCCAGCTCGCGCAGCGGATCACTTCTCGTTACCATCTGCTGCCGCTGACTGAAGATGAAGTGCGAGAGTATATTCATTACCGCCTGCAGGCAGTGGACTGTTTGCATGAGGTGTTTGCCCCTGCCCAGACTAAACAAATAGCCAAGGCAACCGGCGGGATCCCCCGTCTGATCAACCTTGTGTGTGACAAGTCGATGCAGCTGGCCCACCAGCAATCGACCCATTTGCTGAACAAAGAGCTGGTCGAGCGGGCGTGCAGTGATGTCTTGAGTTGGCAATTGCCGCAATACACTGCCCCTAGCCATGCACAGACACCACAGGTCTCACGCAAGCCTTTGGCTGTCGCTTTGGCCGCGGGTATTGTCACTGCCGTTGGGTTGGGGTACTGGTCGGGTATATTGTCGCAACCTAACAACCAGTCTCTGCCGGTGGCGTCTGAAGCTTCTCAGCCGCCATTGACACAATCTGTCACCGAGGCGGAGCAGACCACTCCTCAACAGGCTATACCTCAGCAGGTTAGGTCACAGCGACTGTCGCCACAGGAGTTGTGGCAGCAAGTGGTTAGCCAGGCTGGCTCTGAGCGTCTCGCGATGCAGACACTGTATAAACTCTGGGGGTACAGCACCCAACTCAATCAGGCCAACTGCGAATCAGGCAGCCGTGTCCAGCTCAGCTGTTTTAACGGAACGGGTTCACTGGAGCAACTGGCATTGATTAACCGTCCAGCGATTGTTGAGCTCAGTGAGCCGAGTGGAGAAAGCTACTTTGCAACTTTGTTTGCGATTGGCCAGGACAAAGTTGAGTTGCTGTTGGCTGGGCAGCGTTTTGCCGTCAGTACGCAATGGTTGGCACAGCGTTGGAACGGAGAATACATCTTGTTGTGGCGACCACCTTTGGGGGACAAAACCGCGATTCGTTATGGCCAGCAGGGGCCAAGGGTACAATGGCTCGATCGCCAGCTAAGCCAGTTGCTGGGCGTGATGCCGGAGAATCAGGATACTTTTGAGCAGAAACTGCTAGACAAACTACGCCGCTTCCAGCGCGCACAAGATTTATCGGTGGATGGGATCGCCGGGCCTCGTACCTTGATGGTGATAGATTCAGCCTTGAATTTGCCAGGCCCAACCCTGCAACCGGAGAAAAGCTAATGTCGAAGTTATTATCAGCCCTGGCTCAGTCGGATGCTCATCGTTCACCAGCAGCATTGCCATCGGGGGCAGCATATCGAACGGGGACAGCTCCAAAGCAAACAAGTCCTTGGCTACTGACTGGAGCCGGTTTTGCTCTGCCGGTGATCGGGATGCTAGGGTATTTGTTTTATCAGCAGCAACAAACGGAAACGGGTATTGCGCCTCAGCTTCATACCGCTGAATATCAGGCCACTGTCACAGAGACATCTGCATCTGTGACCGCCGTACAGCAGATATCTACACCGACACTAGAGGCGGCATCTGAAATGACACCTGCCGCGGTAATTGAAGTCGCAGCGGTAACTGACACGCTGCAATATCCGCAAGGAATTGAGAGACTGGATTACCCGCAGTTTTATGCCGAGCCACTCCCTCAACAAACAGGGCAGCCGTATCGGGTGAGTTATACCCAGACAGCTTCAACATCTGCGCAAGCGGCCAGTGAACCAAGTGGCTGGGAAAGCGAGCCAGCCCCAGCGGCATCGTCGGCGGATGACAGCTGGGATTTGGACGCGCTGGATTATTCCGAGCTGTCTCCTCAACTCGCCAGCCAGCTTCGCTCGGCAATTGCAGCGACGGGGGATGGGGAGTCACTTCCCCAGCTGTTGCGGGAGGAGCGCCTGCCACCAATGCCTGAGCCACAGCAGCCAATGAGCGCGGTTTCCATCGGCGACCTGCCGGCATCGGTTCAGGACCGGATCCCGTCGCTGAATTTTCAGACCCACATTTACTCTTCGGCTGCCAACAGCCGCTGGGTGAAGGTCAATGGCAGCGAGGCGTATGAAGGGGATGAGATCGCCCCGGGTGTGACACTGCGGCGTATTGAGCCCCGTAACGTTATCTTTGATTTCGAATCATATTTGATTTCGATGCCGGCCCTGTCGGAGTGGTAGGCCGCTGGTGAATGGGTAATAAAAATGGGCAATAAAAAAGGCAGCGTTACCGCTGCCTTTTTTGATTCGGTGCTCGCTACCGGGATTATGCCCAGCCGTTGTTGCGCTTGCGTCGGCGCGGGATAAGGTGCGGCAGGACGAGGCCAAACAGCAGGCCGCCACCGGCAACCATGCCGCCGTAGGTGAACCAGCGCATCAGCAGGTCATCTTTCTGGGTATCCAGGCGGGCACGCAGCTCGCGGATTTCAGCCTGCGAGGTCATCAGCTGCTCGTTCAGCTGGCCGTTCTGGGTTTCCAGATCAGAAATTTGTTCGTTGCGAAGCTTCAGTGAGTTTTGCAGGCTAGCGGTTTTCTCATCGCCAGATTCCAGCGCTTCCTCTAGCTGGGATTTCACTTCAGTCAGCTCTTTTTCGAGCGCAGGGAAACGCACTTTCAGGCCAACTTGGGTCGAAACGAAATCAGTGTTAACCCAGCCGGTGCGGCCACGGTTATCGCGGATTTTGCTAAAGCCAGTCTCGCGGTTGGTTTCCAGTAGTTCGACTTTGGTACCGGCATTCACACTACCCATGATACGGTATTGCGTACTAGGGCCATTGTGCATGTAGGTAAATAGGTTGTCGGAGATATACCGAGTTTGGGCCTGTGCAGGCATGGTCGCCATTGCACAAGCGAATAATAGTAAGCTGATTAGCTGCTTCACAATTTGATTCCTTGGGGGAGAGCCTGTTTTTTCTCTAAGAGAGGAAGTCTAAGAATTTTGTGCGTTGGGTGCAAGAAAAGAGGGAGGCATAGCCTCCCTCTTTTGATCTTGAGCCCGCTTTGACGGTGTTTAACTAAACACAGCTTGCATTGCGTAGAAGAAAATGACTGCAAGCAGGGCGCCAGCTGGCAGGGTAACAACCCAAGAGGCAACGATATTACGGACCACACCCAGGTTCAGTGCTGCGATACCACGGGCAAAGGCAACACCAATAACACCACCAACTAGTGTTTGGGTGGTTGAAATAGGCAGACCCGTACCAGAAGCAAGCACAACTGTTGATGCGGTTGCTAGCTGGGCAGCAAAGCCACGGCTTGGCGTTAGTTCGGTAATACCGGTACCAACGGTGGCCATAACCTTGTGACCCATTGTTGCTAGGCCGATAACGATACCGAAACCACCTAACGGCAAGATCCACCAAGCGATTTGACTCTTGGCCGTGATTTCACCCATGTTCTGAACGGTAGTGACAACGGCAGAAAGAGGACCGATAGCATTGGCTACATCGTTAGAGCCGTGGGCAAAGGCCATCGCACAAGCTGTAACCACCATCAGCAGGCTGAAAATACGCTCAACACCGGCATATCCATTGCTATCAACAGTCGAACCGTCGTCTGTGTATTTACGGTTAATATAAATGTAACCAAACACCATTACAATGAGGGACACAGCTACAGATGCCAGCCATGCTTCACCGCTCGAGAGGTGAAGGCCTACGTGTTTCAGACCCTTTTTGATCGTAACTAGAGCGATTACGATCGTGGTCATGAACATGTAGACAGGCACGAAGCGCTTAGCATTGATTACTGGGTTATCAGTATCGAAGATCAGGCGCTGGGCGCTGATGAAAATAGCATAAGCAAACAGCCCCGAGATCAACGGTGTGATAAGCCAACTGCCGACGATGCCCTGAACAGAGCTCCAGTCAACAGCATCAGTACCTACTGAAACACAGGCAAAACCGATGATGGCACCAATAATGGAGTGAGTAGTAGATACCGGCCAGCCCATGTAGGACGCAACCAGTAACCAAGTACCTGCAGCCAATAGGGCTGACATCATGCCGTACACCAATACTTCCGGATTGGCAGCATATAGCGAGGTGTCGATAACCCCTTTGCGGATGGTATCTGTAACTTCACCACCTGCTAGGTAAGCACCCGCAAACTCGAAGATCATCGCAATGATGATTGCTTGTTTAACCGTCAGTGCTTTAGAACCGACCGAGGTACCCATGGCGTTGGCAACATCGTTTGCGCCAATACCAATAGCCATCAATAGACCAAAAAAAGCCGCCACCAAAATAAGAATGGTGCCGTAGTTAGCCAGGATTTCCATTGTAAAACCTTGTTTTTGTTACATTCTTTCGCTTATGAGCGCGATAGCATGATTTCAAGACGAGAGCCGACACGTTGTGCCTGGTCAGCGATAGCACCAACCCACTCGAGAATCTTGTAAAGGAACATGATATCCACCGGACTGAGTTGGTCTTCGATGGACATGAGCTGTTGGCGAAGCTTGATCTGCATGCTGTCGGTATCGTCTTCGATAACGTCAAGCTGGTTGATCATCTCAGCCACGAGCGTCACTTCTCTGCCTTTAAAGCCTGTTTCAAGAAGCTCGTCCAGTTCGTTGATGACACGGTTCGCCTGGTTGGCGGCGTCAAGGCAACGTTGAACGTAGGCAATAAAGTCAGGATACATTTCGGAAGGAATTTGAAGCTGGCGACCCAAGACGCGGCCCGCAATGTCTTTCGACAAGTTGGCAAGCTTATCTTGCTGGGTCAGTAGACCAAGCATGTCAGTACGATCGACTGGCATGAAAAGGCCACGAGGAAGCTTCAGACGGATTTCACGCTTGAGCACATCCGCATCTTTTTCAAGCTGGGAAATTTGCTCGCGCAAAACAGCCGCCTGATCCCAATCACCCGCCTTACAGGCTTCGAAGAAAGGGACAAGCAATTCGCAACACTCATTTACACGAGTAACGTGGCGTTGCAGAGGTTTGATCGGGGACTTAGCAAATAGTCCCATAATAGTATTTACTGGCATAGCCGAATAACCTAGAAAGTGCCTTAAATGGCTAATTCTTGAGCGATGGTCATTAAGGCGCGCATGGTAACGCATAAGTAAGTATAGGGGAACTAATTTCGATCAAGGTTTTGTTTATATTTCAGACTTGCCCCGGAGTGCAATTGCCAATATCCTTGGTTTGCCACTGTTTATAGGTAGAACTATGGAAACTGAGATAGAACTGAAGTTTTTCGTCTCACCAGAATTTTCGAGCCAGTTACTGAAAAAAATCGCTGAAGCGAAAGTTCTGCAGCAAAGTCGTCGCGAGTTAGGCAATGTCTACTTCGACACCCCAGACCAAATTCTTCGCCAGCACGATATCGGTCTTCGGATCCGTCGTTTTGATGATGTATTTGTCCAAACATTGAAGACTGCTGGTCGCGTGGTCGCCGGGCTGCACCAGCGCCCGGAATACAATGCCGAAACCAATAGCACCGAACCGGATCTTGCCTTGCATCCTGTTGATGCCTGGCCGGAAGGTTTCGAGGTCGAGCGCACCCAGCAGCAACTTGCCCCGCTTTTCTCTACAGATTTCGTCCGCCAGCAATGGTTGGTCGCGATGCCTGACGGCAGCCAGGTCGAATTGGCGTTTGACCAAGGCGAAGTGAGTGCCAATGGCCAAACAACGCCGATCTGCGAAGTGGAACTTGAATTGAAATCAGGCCAAACGGATGCCTTGTTTACCCTGGCCCGTGAGTTGTGCGCCGATGGCGGTATGCGCTTGGGTAACCTTAGCAAAGCCGCGCGGGGCTATCGCCTGGCTGCAGGCCACCAAGGTGATGAAGTCACCCAGCTTGAACCGGTCAAGCTAGACGGCCGCGAGTCGGTCGAAACGGTATTTGTCAAAACCCTCGAGCATGCATTGGGCCATTGGCATTACCACGAGCAGATCTTTGCAGAGCGCCAGGAGCCAAAAGCTCTGGTTCAAATTCAGCAAGCGCTGGGCTTGATCCGCCAAACTCTGGTCACTTTCGGCGGCATGATCCCGCGCCGGGCCAGTGCCCTGCTGCGACAGGAACTGCAGTGGCTGGAAGTAGAGCTGGACTGGCTCGGTGACGCCGCAGGCCTGGAGTATTTACTGGCAGAAAAAGGCCATGCGCTGAAAAAGCTCAACGCGCGCAAGCAACTGGTCAAACAGCTTGAAGCTGTCCAGTCGGAACTGCCTAGCGACAACGAAATGTTACTTCTGCTGAGCTCGGCACGTTACTGCGGCCTGCTGCTCAACTTAAGCCGCTGGATCTTGAGCCGGGGCTGGCAGCCTTTCCTTGACGACAAGTCCCAAGCACGCCTGGCCGAGCCGGTCAAAGGTTTTGCCGACAATATGCTGGGACGCTCGTGGCAGGAACTGCTGGATGTCTTCCCGGCCGAGCGCCAGCTAAACCGTGTTGACTACCTTGATCAGCAACCGCGCTTGCTTCGCAACCTGATGAGCGGCTTGAGCTTTGCCTCTTTATATGAAGAAGAAAAGCGCATGGCTTTCCGTATGCCGTGGCTGGACTTGCAGCAGGGAATTGAGGATCTGCGCCATCTTGAGCCTATCCGCCAATTGCTGGGCGAGCAGGAAGACGAAGAAGATCGCAGCCAGATTGAAAAATGGCTCCAGCGCAAGGAAGAGTCATTGATCCATGCGATGGATCAGACTCGCCAGATGGGTATCGAGCTGCTTCCGTACTGGCCATAAAACAATCGCGATACCATGACAACACCCGGCTTAGGCCGGGTGTTTTGCCATCAGGCATTGGAGTTTGTGCTTTTTCCTTCCAGCTTCTTTTCAATAAGCTCGAGTCGGTCTAGCAAGCGTTGCTGGTTGGCTAGCATCTCCTGCCACTCCCTTTCATGGCGGGCATCATCCTGCTCTTGTTTATGATCGGGATCGGAAATGATGGAGCTGACCAGGCCGGCCACCATACCGAACAAACCCACCCCGCAGACAATAATGGCCGCAGCGAGTATTTTCCCCATCACGGTCACCGGGTAATGGTCGCCGTAGCCGACAGTCGAAATGGTGACGAACACCCACCACAGGGCATCACTGGCATCTTTGATGTTGGACTCGGGGACATTGCCTTCGAGGATCAACATTAAGGCCGAGCCGACCGATACCAAGACCGTTAATAATAGAAAGATACTGGCGACGGTTGCTTCGCGGCGGTTGCTGCGGATCTGGTTGATCACCTGGTGGCTGGAGCGGATCAGGCGGATCACCCGGAAGATTTGCATCAGGCGGGCAAAGCGGATCTGCTCGATGATCGGGATACTGGCAATAAAGTCGAGCCAATGGGTCTTGAGGTAAGTGGCTTTCTCCTTGCTGCGGAAAAAGTCAGCCAATAGTTGGCACCAGAATACCAGGCAGATAAAAGTATCGATGCCCAGCAGCAGCAAGTAGCCGTTACTCTGCTTGGGCAGGAAGATCATGGTCGTGACGATGGTCAGGGAAACAAACGACAACACCAGGGACATTAGGCTCATCGGGTTGAGTTCATATTTGACGGGGTCGATCTTTTTCATCATTAAATTTTCTATGTTTACGGCCGATAGATAGAATGAGAGCTATTGTTTCGGTGCGAAAAATAAATAAGCGATCAAGCACCGGGTGACTATTTCCCCAGACATTACCGTAGGTCGAACTTGCTTTCTAAGCGGAGCCATTACTGGGGGTGGATTAAGCATATATGGAGATACCACATGACCAAAATGGTTTTCAAGCCATGGGAGCAAGGGCTAACGAATATCCGCTTGGTTCCCAAGTTGTTGCTGCTGATGGTGTTCAGTACCATCCTGCTGGTTGGCAAGCAACTCTGGGATGCCAGCACCTTCTATCAGTCCGT
This sequence comes from Photobacterium sp. ABD4_091, assembly GCF_056160145.1. NCBI lineage: Bacteria > Pseudomonadati > Pseudomonadota > Gammaproteobacteria > Vibrionales > Vibrionaceae > Photobacterium > Photobacterium sp. ABD4_091. Next base: position 1,881,755 of record NZ_JBSWWQ010000001.1, read on the forward strand.
CGTTGAAATCCAGCAAGACAGAGCCAGGGAGCAGGCATTGGCAACAGCGGCCGTGATCCGGGCGCTGCCTTCGGCCAGTCAGCAAGATATTACCTTGGTAGAACAAGTCGTTGCTGCCCAGGCTGCTGCAATGAACAATAGTGCTTATGTCTACTTGGTGGAGCGGGGAAGTAATAAAGTAATCGGCCACCCAAGTGCCAGCGCGTTGTCTGAGCTTAGGGGAGATGTGGCTAATCAAGGCAGCCTTAACCGTGTCCTGCAGCAGTTGGCAGGCCAGGGCAGCCTGACTTTTGCCGACCTGTCCCGTTTTGAATATGCCGTCGAGCTTCCTCGATTGAACTGGGTGGTCGTTGCATCGCAGTCGGCCTCGGAGGCGGATGCTTACTACCAGCACTACCTGATCCAAGTCGCGTGGCAAACGGCCCTGATGATCATTGCCTTTGTGGTGATCTTGCTGGGCGGCTCCCATGTCATGCTACGCCAGACCCGATACCTGGCAGAGAGCATTAAACGATTGGCAGCCCGGGATCTAACCCAGCCAATCGTGATGGAGTGCCGTGATGAATACGGTGACCTGGCCAAAGAACTTGAGAAGACCCGTCTTCAGCTACGCGAGGTGATCAGCAACCAGCGTGATGCTGCCGGCGAGCTATCTGGTTTGGCTGAGGTCATGTCTATCAGCATGATCGAAACCAAGGAGTCGGCGCAGGAAGAATTCAACGAGATTGACCAGCTCGCGTCGGCGATGAGCGAGATGACCTCGACAGTCCAGACCGTTGCCGAGCACGCACGCGAGGCGTCGAGCGCTACGGAAGGGACATCGGGGCAGGCCGTCCAGGGCCAGCAGTTTGTGACCCAGACTATCGGTACTATCAACCAGCTATCGCAGGATATCAGCCAGTCAGCCAATGCTGTTAACCAGGTGGAGGAGCGGGTTGAGCAGATCGGCAGTGTGATTGTCACTATCCAGGGGATCTCCGAGCAGACTAACTTGCTGGCACTCAACGCCGCGATTGAAGCGGCCCGTGCTGGAGATGCCGGCAGGGGCTTTGCTGTGGTGGCGGACGAGGTGCGAAACCTTGCCCAGCGAACCCAGACCGCAACGGTTGAGATCCAGGAGATGATTTCCCAGTTGCAGACCAGTGCCCAGCAAGCAGTAGGCTTGATGGAGCAAAGCGTGGTCGAAGCCGCTGAAGGGGTGGATCTGGTGACCAGTGCTGGTGGCGAGTTGGATAAGATTGTTGAGCAGGTTAGCTTGATCAATGACATGAACTTCCAGATCGCATCGGCTGCCGAGCAGCAGAGCGCCGTCGCCGACGAGATGAACCAGAACCTGACCAATGTTCGTGAGCTGGTGGAAGCGTCAGTCGTAGTGGTGACCGAGCTGTCGGAAACATCGGATGCAATGCAGAACCATGCCACTGAATTAGAGCAGAAAATCCAAGCTTTCAACGTATAAATAAATCCACTTTTACCCTTAAATCAACGCCCGCCTCATGCGGGCGTTGTGCTATCGTAAGGGCAATCAATACCCAGCCGGCCAGTATGGTTTTGGTATTCATGGGTAGGTAAGACAACGGCATTTGAAAAGGAACCCCTATGACTGAGCAGGATCGCTTCCAAACCGCAATGGACAAGGCGTGGGAAAAAGTAAGCAGTGCCCAGCCCGATGCAATAGCTGGCTGGCCGCAGGACAAGCTTGGTGAACTCAGGCAGGCACTGGCCTACAGTGATTTTATTACTGCCTCGGTAGCTCGCGATGCGGCATTGCTGCCCTGGCTCGCACAGCATTTGGATGATCCGGCAAGGGCTGAAAATTACCGCACCGAGCTGGCTGGCGAGCTGGCGAAAGTGTTTGACGAAGCCGGGATGATGCGGGTGCTGCGTCAGTTCCGCCGCCGTGAAATGGTGTGGATTGCGTGGCGGGACTTTACCGGCCGCAACAGCCTGGATTTAAGCCTTGGCCACCTTTCAATGCTGGCGGAGGCGATGATCATGGAAGCCTACAACTGGCTCTATGCGCAATGCTGCCGGGAGTGGGGCACACCGATGAACAGTTGCGGCGAGGCCCAGCCGATGCTGATCCTCGGGATGGGCAAGCTCGGGGGCGGAGAACTCAACTTCTCGTCCGATATCGACTTGATCTTTACCTACCCGGAAAATGGTGAAACCCAAGGGGGGCGCCGCAGCCTGGCCAATGCCCAGTTCTTTACCCGTTTAGGCCAGCGTTTGATCAAGGCACTCGACCAGCAGACTTTTGATGGCTTCTGCTACCGGGTCGATATGCGCCTGCGCCCGTTCGGTGATAGCGGCCCGCTGGTGATGAGCTATGCCGCGCTGGAGGATTACTACCAGGAGCAAGGCCGTGACTGGGAGCGCTACGCCATGATCAAGGCGCGGGTAATGGGGAAAGAAAGCTTCTCCCAGTACCAAGAGCTGCGCCAGATGCTGCGGCCGTTCGTATTCCGCCGTTATATCGATTTCAGTGCCATCCAGGCATTGCGCCGGATGAAGGCGATGATCAGCAGTGAGGTACGCCGCCGCGGCCTGACCAATAACATCAAGCTTGGGCCCGGCGGGATCCGCGAAGTGGAGTTTATCGCCCAGTCATTCCAGTTGATCCGTGGCGGCCGAACCCCTGAATTGCGGGGGCGCGGTCTGCGCGAGACCCTTCAGGCGATAAGGATCCAAGGATTATTGCCCTCTCCGCAAGTTGATGACCTTGAGCAGGGTTATGCCTTTTTGCGCAAACTGGAAAACCTGCTGCAGGCGATAGATGACAAGCAAACTCAAACGCTGCCGGACAAACCGCTTGACCAGTGCCGGTTGGCATTGGCGATGGGCTTTGAGGGCTGGGAAGGGCTAGAGCTGGCTATTGGCCGCCATATGGCGGCCATCCATGCGGTGTTCGATGACATCATTGGCAGTGATGAAGAAGAGCCGCAAAGCGAAGCCACCGCCCAGTTCCACGAAATGTGGGCGATGATCAAAGATCCTGAAGTGGTGACCGCGATCCTCACAGAGCTCAATGCGCCTGAGGCTGACCGTCAGCTTTCAGTGTTGACTAACATGAAGGCCGAGCTATCGAAGCGCACCCTTGGCCCCCGTGGCCGGGAAGTGTTGGCCAAACTGATGCCCGCTGTGCTGATGCTGATTGTGACCCGAGATGATGCCCCAGCAGTACTGGAGCGGGTCAGCAAACTGATTGTCCGTATCGCAACCCGGACGACCTACCTCGAACTGCTCAGCGAGCACCCGGCGGCACTCGAGCAGTTGGTGCGCCTGTGTGCGGCCAGCCCGATGGTGGCCACCCAGCTGGCACAATACCCGATTTTGCTCGATGAACTGCTTGACCCCCAGCACCTCTACAACCCGACGCCGCTGGAGCACTATGGTGATGAGCTGCGCGAATTCCTTGCTCGGATCCCGGAAGAGGATATGGAGCAGCAGATGGAGGCGATCCGCCAGTTCAAGCAGACCCAGCTGCTACGCATCGCCGCGGCAGATATCGCCGGTGCACTGCCATTGATGAAGGTCAGCGATCACCTGACCTACCTATCCGAAGCCATTGTTGCCGCTGTGGTTAACCAGGCTTGGTTGCAGATGGCGGAAAAATACGGTGAGCCGACGCATTTGCTCGAGCGCAGCGGGCGTGGCTTTGCGGTCTTGGGCTACGGCAAGGTCGGTGGCTGGGAGCTCGGCTACGGATCCGATTTGGACTTGGTCTTCCTCCATGACTGCCCGGATAACGTCTACACCAATGGCCGTAAGGAAATAGACGGCAGGCAGTTCTACTTGCGCCTGGCCCAGCGCATCGTCCATTTGTTCTCAACCCGTACCGCGTCGGGTGTGCTGTATGAGGTGGATGTCCGCCTGCGCCCGTCAGGCGCTTCGGGGCTGTTGGTCAGCACCATGGAGGCATTTGCCGACTATCAGCAGAAAGAAGCCTGGACCTGGGAGCACCAGGCCTTGGTTCGCGCGAGGATGATTTATGGCGACGCCCCGTTGCAGCAGGCATTTGCCGGTGTGAGGCAGTCTATCCTGATGTCTGGTAGGGAGGCGGCACCGCTGCGCAAAGAGGTGGTCGATATGCGCCACAAGATGCGTGATCACCTCGGCAGCAAGAAGGCTGGGATGTTCGGCCTCAAGCAGGACAAAGGCGGGATCACCGACATTGAGTTTTTGGCCCAGTACTTGGTTTTGCAGCATGCGGCAGGAGAAAAGGCCCTGACCCGCTGGTCGGACAATGTCCGCTTGTTCGATACCATGGCTGATTACGATATCTTGGCGCCGGAACAAGCCATGCAGCTCAAGCAGGCCTACTGCGTGATGCGGGATGAAATCCATCGCCTGAGCTTACTCGGCCTTCCTGCCTATGTCGAAGAAGGCCGGTTTGCTGACGAGCGCCAGGCCGTGCAGGCAATCTGGCAGCAATTGCTGGAACCCGATGCGCACGACGCGTAAATTCGTCACTTAACCCAAGAGCGATGTGGCCGAAAACATCGCTCTTTGTGTTTGAATCACCGTTGAAATCCCCCGAGCAGATGCATGCTAATTTGGCTTTGTGTTAATATTTGGGGGTTAACACAATCCCGGAGAAAAAAATGAAACTGACTCTTCCTGATTATGATCAAGCAGGCGTGCTGGTCGTGGGTGATGTCATGCTGGATCGCTACTGGTATGGGCCGACCGGCCGTATTTCCCCTGAAGCCCCCGTTCCTGTAGTAAAAGTTGATCAGGTAGAGGAGCGTCCGGGTGGAGCGGCCAACGTAGCCATGAATATCGCGGCACTGGGCGGCCATGCCCGCCTGGTTGGCCTGACCGGTATTGACGAGCCTGCCCGTGCACTGTCGGAAAAGCTATCGTCGTTGGACGTACGCTGTGATTTTGTGACCTTGCCGGACTATCCGACCATCACCAAACTGCGCGTGATGAGCCGTGGCCAGCAGATGATCCGATTGGATTTTGAAGAAGGTTTTCATAATGTGCCGGCGGATGTGATTTTGCCCCGAATGGAGCAGGCGCTGGCATCAAGCAAAGTCGTTGTATTGTCGGATTATGCCAAGGGTGCCCTTGAGCATGTGCAGGCGATGATCCAGCTTTCCCGTAAGTCTGGTATTGCGGTGATGGTTGACCCTAAAGGGGCTGATTTCGAACGTTACCGCGGTGCCACGCTGCTGACGCCGAACTTGTCAGAGTTCGAAGCGGTAGCGGGTAAAACCCAGTCCGAAGAAGACTTGGTGGCTAAAGGCTTGGCATTGATCGAGCGCTTTGAGCTTGAAGCGCTGCTGGTGACCCGCAGCGAGCACGGTATGACCTTGCTGCAAAAAGGCCAGGAGCCTCTGCATATGCCGACCCAGGCCAAAGAGGTCTACGATGTGACCGGTGCCGGTGATACGGTGATTTCTGTACTGGCGGCCTCGCTGGCAGCGGGTAAATCGCTATCGGATTCCTGTAAGTTGGCCAATGCTGCTGCTGGTGTCGTGGTGGGTAAACTGGGTACCTCGACCTTGTCGACCATTGAACTGACCGAAGCCATCCACGGCAGCCAGGACAGCGGTTTTGGCGTGATCAGTGAAGCCCAGCTGAAACAAGCGGTTAAAGCAGCACGTGCTCGCGGCGAGAAAGTGGTGATGACTAACGGTTGTTTCGATATCTTGCATGCCGGCCATGTTGCCTACCTCAACGAGGCAGCCAAACTGGGTGACCGCTTGATTGTAGCGGTAAACTCCGACAGTTCGGTTCAGGCCCTTAAAGGCCCAGGCCGTCCGGTTAACCCTGAAGATCGCCGCATGGCGGTATTGGCAGGGCTAGGTGCGGTTGACTGGGTGGTGCCGTTTAGCGAAGAAACCCCGCAGCGCCTGATTAGCGAGATCTTGCCGACCTTGTTGGTCAAAGGTGGCGATTACAAGCCGGAAGAAATTGCCGGTGGACAGGAAGTGATTGCCGCTGGCGGCGAAGTCCGGGTGCTGAACTTTGAGGACGGTTGCTCGACCACTGAGATCATCGAAGCAATTAAAGGAGGACGGGGCTAAAAGGCCTTTCCTCTTGCCATAAATATAGACATAGACATTAAAAAAGCGCTGTCATTGCTGACGGCGCTTTTTTTATACGGCTTGCTTAAGCTTGGTGGCGATTACTTCGCTTTTACCAGGCCAGCATTGACGTCTAGGATATCTTGCTCGTTCAGTGAGCCAACAGCTTGTTTTAGCTGAAGCTGGCTGATGATGTAATCGTAGCGGGCATTGGCCAGCTGGCGGTTGGCATCATACAGGCGGCGGGTCGCATCGAGTACGTCAACAATGGTACGGGTACCGACATCGAAACCGGCTTCGGTCGCTTCAAGCGCTGACTGGGCAGAAACCACTGACTGCTGGTAAGCGCGAAGGGCACCGATAGAGGCATTGATGTTGTTGTAGAATGCGCGGACGTCACGGACAACGCTGCGGTAAGAGCCTTCTAGATCTTCACTTGCCGCCACATAACCAAACTGAGCCTGTTTCACTTCAGAGGTCACACGACCACCGGTGTAAACAGGTAGCGCAAGGTTGATACCTGCAGTTAGCGTACCGTCATCCGTCGAAGCCTGCTTGTCATCGTAGTCATAGCCAGCGTTGAACGACAGGGTTGGCAAATGGCCGGATTCTGCCAGGGCGATTTGGTCGCGGGCGATATCCTGTGAGATACGAGAAGTCAGCAGGCTGAGGTTCTCTGTCTCAGCATCTGTAATCAGGCTCTCAACACGAGATTGAGGGGCGCTGGCACTGAAGCGTCGGGTATCCAGAATGCTCAGGTCTGTGTGCTCTTGGCCTGTGATTTCACGTAGCCCTTCATAGCTGTTGGTTAGTGAGTTTTCTGCCAGGATTTCATCAGCCAGTACGGTGTCGTACTGAGCCTGGGCATCATGAACGTCAGTGATCGCTGACAGACCCACTTCAAATCGTTGTTTAGTTTGCTCTAGCTGGCGGCCAACGGCGGCTTTTTCGGCACGGACAAATTCTAGGTCATCCATTGCACGCAGTACCGCAAAGTAGGCGTCAGCAACACGCAGGATCAGGCCTTGTTGAGTGGTGGCATAGAATGCATCACTCTGACGGGCAACTTTCTCGGTGATATCTAGGTTTACCCAGCTGGTGCGGTTGTAGATCGATTGGTCAAGGCTCAGGCCGCCATTGAAGCCATCGAGATCACCATCCATTCGAGCGATGTTATAGCCAGCTGTTAGATTAATTTGTGGTAGCAATGCGCTTCGGGCTGAATTGATCGTTTCGAACGCAGTGTCTTTATCGGCAGCCGCACGTAGCAGCTGAGGGTCATTTTGTTTTGCTTGTTGGTAGATTTCGGCGAGATCATCAGCCAGTGCAGTATGGCTAAGACCGCCAAGCGCAAAGCTAACAAAAAGCGGAAGCAATTTTTTCATGTATGCCTTTCCTGGTCCTGACAAAAATAAGAGCAAGGCTCCAGTTTAACCTATGTTTCCTTGCCTGAAACTGATCATTGAACAATTTACTTTATTTTACGATATTTTACTGGATTAAATGTGATTTTAAGCTTTTCGTGGCGAAAAGCGACTTAAAAAAAATCACAATAATTGTCATAAATGTTGAATTAAATCATTGCCGTTCCTTAGCGGGAATGGAATGATATACGCCTTCGTCGGCCGGAGGCCGTGTCAGTAAGGGCTAAAGGAATAAAAACATGGCAAAAGCAGGCGCTAAGCAAGTCGGTCCTGGACAGTTTTCTCGCGACGACGTTGAGGTCATCGCACAGGAGCCTTTGTACCAAGGTTTTTTTCGTATGGTGAAGTACCGTTTTCGCCATCGCCTGTTTGCCGGTGGCTGGAGCCAGCCGCTGGACCGAGAGATGTTTGAGCGCGGCCATGCTGCCGCAATGTTGCCTTATGATCCCGCCACCGATCAGGTGGTGCTGGTCGAACAGTTCCGGGTTGGTGCGATGGCTGCTGATTGTTCGCCATGGCAGCTGGAGATTGTGGCCGGCATCATTGAGCCCGGTGAGCAGGCGGATGGTGTCGTCCGCCGCGAGTCAGTGGAAGAGGCGGGCGTTGAAGTCGGCCAGCTCCATAAAATTACCCGCTACCTGTCCAGTTCGGGCGGCTGCTCGGAGACATTGGATATTTTTGTCGGTGAGGTCGATAGCACCACGGCAGAAGGTATCCATGGTCTGGAAGAGGAAGGCGAAGATATCAAAGTGCATGTGGTTTCTCGAGAAGAGGCTTACCAGTGGGTAGAATCTGGTAAAATTGAGAATGCAGCCTCGATCATTGCCCTGCAATGGTTGCAATTGAACTACACTCGGTTGCAAGCTGCTCGTTAGATAACCACACTCACTGAGGATACCGATTGAATAGAAGATACACTGTTGATTTTGCTGGTATCATGCGACTTTACGAAACCAACTATGCGAAGTTGCTCCCATTGCTGCCAAAAAGCGATCAGGTAGGGGACCATTGCATTTATTGTGTTTCGGAACAGGAATATCATCTGACCATTACTGAGTCGACCCGTTATACCACAGTGGTTGAAATACATCTCAAGGCAGAAAACACACTGCCTGATTACCTGATCCCGAAAATGACGATCAGGTTGTACCACGATGCCAGGGTCGCAGAAGTGTGTTCCGCTCAGCAGACTTCGCGTCTGAAGCCAAGGTATGATTACCCCAATATGCGGATGCATCAGAAAGATGAGAAGCATCAAGTTAACCGTTTTCTGGGAGACTGGTTGGCGTATTGCCTAAAAAACGGGATCAGCAGACAGTCGGTTTGTTAACAGAATCAGATAGACAAGGTTTTTGACGTTTTGCAGACTTTTACTCTGCCACAGACGAACCGCGATAGTGTGGTTCTCCTGCAAATTACCGATACCCACCTGTTTGCCGACGATGGCGGCAGTTTGTTGGGGGTCGCGACAAAAGACAGCTTTCATGCCGTGCTGGATGCGGTAGATGCCGCTGCGCGCCCTTTTGACGCCATTGTGGCGACGGGTGACATTTCCCAAGACCATACCAAACATTCTTACCAGCGCTTTTGCGATGGTATTGCACGTTGGCCGCAGCCATGTTTCTGGCTGCCGGGCAACCATGACTATCAGCCAAGCATGCAGGCGGTGTTGCCGTCGCCGCAGATCAAGCCTTGCCACCAAGTGATGGCCGGTGACCATTGGCAGGTGATCCTGCTTGATAGCCAGGTCAAAGGGGTACCGCACGGTGAGTTGAGCCAAGAACAGATCGAGATGCTAGATGAGGCGCTGTCGGCTCATCCTGAGCGCCATGCACTGGTATTGCTGCACCACCATCCGCTGCCAGCCGGCAGTACTTGGCTGGATCAGCATAAGCTCCACAACAGCGAGCCGTTCTGGCAGGTTCTTGGCCGTTACCCACAGGTCAAGGCGATCCTGTGTGGCCATATTCACCAGGAACTGGATCGGATCCACCAAGATGTCAGGGTGCTTGCCACCCCGTCCACTTGTATCCAGTTCCAGCCTGATTCTCATGACTTTGCCTTGGATCAGAAAGGCCCGGGCTGGCGTTATCTGACATTGCACAGTGATGGACGCCTTGAAACAAAGGTCTATCGCTTGGAAGGCCATGACTTTACCCCGAATTTTGAATCAGCAGGTTACTAGATGAAGCCGTTGCTATTGTATATCCACGGTTTTAACAGCTCGCCGAAATCCCTCAAGGCAACGAATATGGCGGAATACTGCCGTCTTGAGCGACCGGATATCCGGGTCGAAATCCCGCAGATGCCCTGCTATCCTAATCAGGCTGAAGTGTTTATTGATGAGCTGGTGCAATCATTGCGTCATGAATACCAGATAGGCTTGGTCGGCAGCTCGCTGGGGGGCTTTATCTCCACTTGGCTCAATGACCGCTATCAGCTTCCTGCGGTATTGGTTAATCCAGCAGTTAAACCTTACGAATTATTGCAGGATTACCTGGGTGAGCAGGAAAACCCTTATACCGGGGAGCGCTATTTCCTAGAGCCCAAACATATGGATGAACTGCGCCAGATGGATGTGGCCAAACTCCGCCACCCCGAGCAGCTATGGTTGCTCCAACAAGAAGGTGACGAGGTACTGGATTACCGCCAGGCTGTCGAGAAATACTCGGCCTGCCGGCAAACGGTTGAACCCGAAGGGGATCATAGTTTTGTCGGATTTGATCGTTATCCTGAGCAAATCATTCAATTCCTGGGCTTGTAATACCTACCGAGCACCTGTTGCTTGAGAGGAATTTGTCCCGACTTGGATCAAATTCGACTCACATTTGTGGGCCCCATTTTCGACCCTAGCTTGACAACCGAGCTGGGGTTACTGACTATTGTGGCAGAAATTTTTCCGTAACTTTCCGTAATTATGACAGAGCAAAGCTATAACGCTGGAGCCATTGAGGTTCTAAATGGCCTTGAGCCAGTACGCCGCCGTCCGGGGATGTATACCGACACGGTACGGCCAAACCACCTTGGCCAGGAAGTCATCGATAACAGTGTCGATGAAGCCTTGGCAGGCCACGCCCGCAAGGTAGAGGTCATTCTTCATGCGGATCAGTCACTGGAGGTGATTGATGACGGCCGGGGGATGCCGGTAGATATCCACCCGGAAGAAGGGGTATCTGGGGTAGAGCTTATCCTATGTAAGCTCCACGCCGGTGGTAAATTCTCAGGTAAAAACTACCAGTTCTCCGGTGGTTTGCACGGGGTGGGGATTTCGGTGGTTAACGCCCTGTCGACCCGCGTCGAGGTCACGGTGAAACGTGATGGCCAGGTTTACCAGATTGCTTTTGAAAATGGTGACAAGGTCAGCGAGTTGGAAGTCATCGGCACCTGTGGCCGCCGCGCCAAGGGAACCAGTGTCCATTTCTGGCCTGATGCCAAATACTTCGACAGCCCGAAATTTTCTGTCTCCCGCCTGAAAAGCAACCTCAAGGCCAAAGCGGTGCTTTGCCCGGGGTTGGAAATTGTCTTTACCGATAAAACCAGCGATGAAACCTTCCGCTGGTGTTACGAAGACGGTTTGAAGGATTACCTGGCCGAGGGCGTCAAGGGCTATACCCTGTTGCCGGAAGAGCCGTTTACCGGTGTATTCAGTGGTCAGACTGAAGCCGCTGACTGGGCATTGCTATGGCTGCCGGAAGGCGGTGAGCTGATCACCGAAAGTTACGTTAACCTGATCCCTACTGCGCAGGGCGGTACCCACGTCAACGGTTTGCGTCAGGGTTTGCTCGATGCAATGCGGGAATTCTGTGAGTTCCGTAACCTGCTGCCGCGGGGCGTGAAGCTGACTGCCGATGATATCTGGGACCGCTGTGCCTATGTGCTGTCGGTGAAGATGCAGGATCCGCAATTTGCCGGCCAGACCAAAGAGCGCCTGTCATCACGCCAGTGCGCCGCGTTTGTTTCCGGTGTGGTCAAAGATGCCTTCAGCCTTTGGCTGAACGAGCGCCCGCAGATCGCCGAACAACTGGCGGAAGTGTGTATTGCCAATGCCCACCGCCGTATGCGTGCCAGCAAGAAAGTGGTGCGCAAGAAGGTCGCCTCAGGCCCGGCACTTCCGGGTAAGCTGGCTGACTGTTCGCAGCAGGACTTGTCCCGTACCGAACTGTTCTTGGTCGAGGGTGACTCGGCGGGTGGCTCTGCCAAGCAGGCCCGTGACCGTGAGTTCCAGGCTATCATGCCGCTGCGTGGTAAGATCCTGAATACCTGGGAAGTTTCTGCCGATCAGGTACTGGCTTCGCAGGAAGTCCATGATATTTCGGTGGCCTTGGGTATCGACCCGGACAGTGATGACTTGAGCGGTTTGCGCTACGGCAAGATCTGCGTCCTGGCCGATGCTGACTCGGATGGTCTGCATATTGCCACCCTGCTGTGCGCACTCTTTGTCCGTCACTTCGAATCTCTGGTGCGTGCTGGTCACGTCTATATTGCGATGCCGCCGCTGTACCGTATCGACCTTGGCAAGGAAGTTTACTATGCCCTGGACGATGCCGAGAAAGACGGCATTCTCGATCGCTTGAGCAACAAACGCGGTAAGGTCAATGTCCAGCGCTTTAAAGGTCTGGGTGAGATGAACCCGCTGCAGTTGCGCGAAACCACCATGGATCCGAATACCCGCCGCCTGGTTCAGCTGACTATCGACGACGATGAGCAGACCAACGAAATGATGGATATGCTGCTGGGCAAGAAGCGTGCGGAAGACCGCCGCCACTGGCTGCAGAGCAAAGGCGACATGGCCGAAGTGTAATTGATTGGACGGGCTGGTAAACACATCTACCAGCCTTCCCTACCTGATGATTTGATAGTCCGTGCCTAATGTGCCCGGGCTGGGAACGTAAACGGAATACCCAACGATGACTGATGTCTCAATGGATGGCGTTGAACAGCTTCCGCTGCGGAAGTTTACCGAAGACGCCTATCTCAATTACTCCATGTACGTGATCATGGACCGTGCCTTGCCGTTTATCGGTGATGGCCTTAAGCCGGTACAGCGCCGCATCATCTATGCGATGTCTGAGCTAGGCCTGTCGGCAACCGCGAAATACAAGAAGTCGGCGCGTACTGTCGGTGATGTTCTGGGTAAATACCACCCGCACGGTGACTCGGCGTGTTACGAAGCCATGGTATTGATGGCGCAGCCATTTTCTTACCGCTACCCGCTGGTTGACGGCCAGGGTAACTGGGGTGCACCGGATGATCCGAAATCTTTCGCGGCGATGCGTTATACCGAATCGCGCCTGTCGCGCTTCTCGGAAGTACTGCTTAATGAACTAGGCCAAGGCACCGTTGACTGGGGCCTGAACTTTGATGGCACCATGAAAGAGCCGAAGATGCTGCCTGCGCGCCTGCCGCATATCCTGCTTAATGGTGTAACGGGTATTGCCGTTGGTATGGCCACCGATATCCCGCCGCACAATGCCCGTGAAGTGGCCAATGCGGCAGTGCATCTTATCGAGAACCCGAAGGCAGAACTTGATGAGGTGATGGAATTCGTTCAGGGGCCGGATTACCCGACCGAAGCGGAGATCATCACGTCGAAGACAGATCTGAAGAAGGTCTACCGAACAGGTCGCGGCAGTATCAAGATGCGTGCGGTGTGGCACAAGGAAAGCGGTGATATTGTGATTACGGCGCTGCCACACCAAGTGTCGGGCTCTAAGCTGCTTGAGCAGATCGCCAGCCAGATGCGCGCCAAGAAGCTGCCGATGGTCGAAGACTTGCGTGACGAGTCGGATCACGAGAACCCGACCCGTATCGTGATTGTACCGCGCTCTAATCGTGTTGACAGCGAGCAGTTGATGAACCACCTGTTTGCATCTACCGACTTGGAAAAAAGCTTCCGCGTCAACCTTAACATGCTGGGGCTTGATGGCCGTCCGCAGGTTAAGGGGCTGGTGCAGATCATCTCGGAGTGGCTTGAATTCCGTCGTACTACCGTACGCCGCCGCTTGCAGCACCGCTTGGACAAGGTCAATGCCCGTTTGCATATCCTTGAGGGCTTGCTGGCTGCTTACCTCAATATTGATGAGGTTATCGAGATCATCCGTACTGAAGATGACCCGAAAGCCGAGCTGATGTCGCGTTTCGGCCTGTCCGCTATCCAGGCGGATGCAATCTTGGAAATCAAGCTTCGCCAACTGGCCAAGCTGGAAGAGATTAAGATCCGTGGCGAGCAGGATGAGCTGTCGAAAGAGCGCGATCATCTAGAGAAGCTACTGGGTTCAGAGCGTCGCCTGAGCACCTTGATCAAGAAAGAGATTTTGGCTGATGCCGAGAAGTACGGTGATGACCGTCGCTCGCCATTGGTAGAGCGTGAAGAAGCCAAGGCACTGACCGAGCGAGAGCTTATCCCATCGGAAGCGATCACCGTTGTATTGTCTGAGAAAGGCTGGATCCGCCATGCCAAGGGCCATGAGGTTGACCCGACATCCCTGAGCTATAAGTCAGGGGACGGCTACCAGGCCCATGCCCGCGGCAAGAGCAACCAGCCTGCGATTTTTCTTGGTTCGGATGGCCGCAGCTATGCGCTTGAATCCCATAGCTTGCCATCAGCCCGTAGCCAAGGCGAGCCTGTCACTGGCCGCTTGAACCTAACCCCGGGAAGCCACGTCCGTCAGGTGATGATGGCCGAGGATGACCAGCTATGGTTGATGGGCTCGGATGCCGGCTACGGTTTCATCTGTAAGTGCAGCGATATGTTCTCGAAGAACAAGAACGGCAAAGCCTTGTTGACGGTACCTGAGAATGCGGCAGTGATGCCGCCGCAGTGCATTGCTGATCTGGAAAATGATGAGATCCTGGCCATCACCAATGAGGGGCGGATGTTGCTGTTCCCAATCAAGGAATTGCCGCAGCTGGGCAAAGGCAAGGGTAACAAGATCATCAATATCCCGGCTGCCCGCTCGAAAGCACGGGAAGAGTTCCTGTCGCAGCTGGTGGTATTGCCAAAAGGCAGTCACTTGACCTTGCATGCCGGTAAGCGCAAGCTTGGCCTTAAGCCGGCCGACCTGGATAACTTCCGGGGTGAGCGTGGCCGTCGTGGCAGTATGCTTCCTCGCGGCCTGCAGCGGGTGACGGCGCTTGAAATCGACGCCCCGCAAGTGCCCGACGCTGAATAATTTCGGCAAATGACGCCAAATCAAGCCCTCCTGATGGAGGGCTTTTTATTGGGTTTTTCCGGCAGTTCGGGGCAGGAAGAGGTAGGATGTGGTCTAATTTCTGCACATAAAAGATGTTTTTTCCCGCAGCCCAAGTATACTAGCGAACGCTTGTACGCTGAGGAGAGTCTGATGTTGTTTCTATTGCGCATGATTGCTGTCGCAGTATTTGCTGTGTTCATGTTTGTATTTGGCTGTGGCTACTGTTTGCTCAGCCCTCGTAACCCCAAGAATGTATATATCGTTGGTCGCCATTTCTGCAAAATGGCACGTATCTTCGGCATTAAGCTGGAGCTTCGTTTCCCTGAGGGTGAGCAGCCCGTTCCAAGCGTATACCTAGCGAACCACCAGAATAACTATGATATGTTCACGGTGTCGGGAGCGATTCAGCCTCGAACTGTTACCGTGGGCAAGAAAAGCATTGCCTGGATGCCGCTGTTCGGCCAATTGTATTGGCTAACCGGGAATATCTTGATTGACCGTGCCAACCGCAGCAAGGCGGTGGGGACCATTGGCCAGGTGATTGAGCAAATCAAAGAGCGTAATGTCTCTATATGGATGTTCCCGGAAGGTACCCGTTCGCGCGGACGTGGTTTGCTGCCGTTCAAAACGGGCGCTTTTCATGCTGCGATCGGTGCTGGTGTACCGGTTGTGCCGATTGTGTGTAGTAGCACGGAAAATGTTAAACTGAACAAGTGGGATAACGGTGTGGTGATCGTTGAAATGTTACCACCTGTACCAGTAGATGGGCTGACCAAAGAAGATGTCCGTCAGTTGTCGAATCAGTGTCGTGATCTGATGGCGGCGAAATTGGAAGAGCTCAATGCAGAAGCGGACAGCCGCTCAGCACGTTAATTAACCAGCTCTCTTGCCATTGTGTGAATGATTAAGGACATGCCACAGCGTGTCCTTTTTGTTTTTGTGTAGTTGAAGAACCATGATTGAAGAACAGGTTATATTAGTCGATCCGCAGGGCAGGGAGCTTGGCGTAGAAGAAAAAATGCAGGCTCACCGGGACGGTGTACTGCACTTGGCCTTTTCGGTCCTGCTCTACCGTGACAGCGGCAGCGAGCGGGAGTTCCTGATGCACCAGCGCGCCTTGGGCAAGTACCATAGCGGTGGGCTGTGGACCAATACCTGTTGTTCGCACCCGCGCCAAGGGGAAACCATGGAGCAGGCGGGGATCCGGCGACTGGGTGAGGAAATGGGGATCGCTGATGTCCATGCCTTGTCAGATATCGCCAATTTTGTTTACCGCGCCGAGCTGGACAACGGCTTGGTTGAGCACGAGCTTGATCATGTCTTGGTCGCAGAGGTTGCCAATATCGCGATTACGCCTAATCCGGATGAAGTGCTGGCCTATCGCTGGTGGACGCAGAGCGAACTGCAGGCAGCATTGGCTCAGGAGCCAAGGCGCTTTACCGCTTGGTTTCCGCAGGTGCTGGCACTGGCCTTGGCTAACGCCTGACAGGCAAAAACAAAAAAAGCTGCCAGAGGCAGCTTTTTTTGTGCAGCGAGCCGAGAGGCAATTACTTGCGAACGGCGATCGCTTCGATTTCAATTTTTACGTCTTTTGGCAGGCGAGCAACTTCAACGCATGAGCGTGCTGGGTATGGCGCATTGTGCTCATCGAAGAACTTGCCGTATACCTCGTTAACCGTGCCGAAATCGTTAAGGTCTTTGACGAAAACTGTCATTTTAACGATGTCAGCCACTTTCAGGCCAGAGGACTCAACAACAGCCTTAACGTTTTCTAGCGACTGGCGAGCCTGCTCAGCGATATCGTCAGACACTTCACCGGTTTGCGGGTTGACAGGGATCTGGCCTGAAGTCAGAACCATGTTACCTAGATCAACACCCTGTACATAAGGGCCGATTGCAGCTGGAGCTTGTTCTGTGTGAAGTACTTGAGTCATTACTTGTCCTTACTTAATTATGTTAGGTCACCGTTAGAGGCCTAGTTTGCAACCCAATGGCGGAGAGGTCAAAGAGTTTCAGGCAGGCTGGGCAAAAAGACAGCACAGAGACGCTTAGGCTGGGATCCCGAGCCTTGCCTTAACCACTTTCTCGCATTCATCAATGCGGGCGATGTCTTTCGGTGCCACCATCACGGTGTCATTGCCACCGACGGTACCGAGGATCTCGGCATGTGGCTGGATATCGATAAGCCTGGCGACCAGCTGGGCTCCGCCCGGGTGGGTTTTGACGACCACGACCAGCTGGTTGTGGGTGATGAACTCAATCTGGGAGGCGATCGATGAGCCGACTTGTACCGGTTCGCTCTCTACGGTCAGGCAGTAGACCTTCTTGCCATAGGCGTTGGGCACTTTCGCCACGCCCAGCCTGGAGAGCAGGCGGGACACGGTCGATTGGCTCACATCTTCAAACCCCATTGCGATAAGCTGCTTTCGAATATCATCCTGGGTTGAAAAGCTCTGTTGCTGCAATAACCGCTTGCAGGCGGAAGTCATGCTTTCCTCGGTGCAGAAAGCGTCTATCGCTCCGTGCATACTGTATCCACTCACGGGCAACTCCTTGTTATTCTGTTGGGTCTTTGATCGTATCTTGTAGGCAGTCCCCGCTGTGGCTAATCGTTTGTGAAGTCTGTGCTTCTTTACCGTGCGGGTAATGGGCTGCTCGCTGACAAAGATAATGCCTTGGTTGCATAATCTTGCATTGGCATCATATCAACAATGTCAGTGAAATTTATTGACCCCTATCACCAAAATAAAATGCCAACTATTTGGTTAGAATGAGGAATTATATCCCGACCTATCCAATAGGGTCCGAGGATTTAACTTGGAGCCTGGCTTGGACTGGTTAGCTGCCACACCGTCATTTTCCTCTGGTATATTCAGGCCAGACATAGTACTTGGCATATAAGTGTTGTACTGGGTGGCCGGCCGCAGAGTACCTTGTTGCGCAGAGCTGCCCGGCACTACAGCAGTGTTGCTGGCAACCTGGAGCGCTTCGCTGCCCGGCCGGTTGAGTTTAGTGACATAGTCGGACACCTTGATGCCGGCAAGCTCGGGGCTGGCCGATTGGACTGTAATTCCAAGCGCATCAAGCCAGTCGAAGATCAAGGGAGAGGGCACAAACTGGCTGTACCGGGTTGCCGGCTTCAAGTTTTGCAGATCTTCCGGGTTGTTGACGATAGCGACCGTGATCCCAGCGATTTCGCCCTCTTCGTTGAATACCGGGCCACCGCTCATGCCCGACATGACGGGGGCGTCACTGAGGGAGTAGAGGCAGTCGGTATTGGTATCGACCACGTCTTGGAGGTATTTCCCTTCGCCGCTGACCGTTGTCCCGACCAGCGAGTGGCCATGGTGGATGACGTTTTGCTCTGGGTAGATCAAGCCCCAAGTCGGTTGGGCATTTGACTGGCGGGGGATCAGGGCGAGATCACAGGCCGGGTGGTAAATGACTCCTGCATCCCAGGACAGTTGGGCGACATGCTTCGCCGTTATCATATAATTATCATTAACGGGGACGGCTGAGCCAAAACCGCCCATTAGCATAGGTACACCGATCACCACCATTTCATTGGCGGAGTGCTGGTAGGTCTGTTGGACTGGACCGTTGCTGGTGACACAGCCGGACAGGGTGAGAGTTGCTAGAAGGATACAGCAGGGACGGGCAAGCTCTGGCCTGCAAGCCACTATCTTTTGCGCAATTTTTCTCATTTCACTAGCCTTATTTTTTATTGTTGTTTTTGTCCGGCACGCGGGGCCGGAAACTTAAAGGTAGTGAGGGGCTGGCAATCTATCGTTGCCGGAAATGAGAATAAAAAAGCCTGCTCAAAGATGAGCAGGCTTTCTTTTTCCTAGGGCAGGAAATGTCGCTAATGAGACATTTTTTCAGTCTGTTAGCTAAGCTTATCGCAGTTTGATTAGTGGTTTTCGGTCACGATTTCGCGTGAGAACACCTTCTCGCAGTACTTACACTTGAGCTGGATATCTTCTTTCTTGGTAATGACCTTGAAGCTGCTGTCGACCGGCTCGCCATGTGAAATACAGTTGGTGTTCGGGCATTTGAACACGGCATTGATTTGCTCTGGCAAGGTCAGGTTTAGCTTCTTCACCACTTCGTAGTTTTCGATTTGGTTAACTGTCGCCTGTGGTGCGTACAGGGCCAGCTGGCTTGCCTGCTCTTCGCTGATGAAGATGTTTTCAATCTTGATCAGGTCTTTCGCACCCAGTGCCGAAGACGGCAGGTTCAGGCCAACCGTCACGCGCTGGTTAGTTTTGTGCATCTTGAACAGCTTCAGTACCTTGAAGCCAATGTTTGCAGGAATGTGGTCGATCACTGAGCCGTTTTTGATTGCTTCGACCTGTAGTTGTGTTTCCTTCGCCATTATATTCTCTCCTGCTTAGATTTCTTCGTTAAGGACCAGTGCCAATAGGGCTTCACGTGCGTACACACCGTTTTCTGCTTGCTGGAAGAAGTAAGCATGCTTGGTCTTGTCGACATCTGTGGTGATTTCGTCAATGCGTGGTAGCGGGTGCAGTACTTTCAGGTTGTCGCGGGCTTCGGCCAGCATTGATGCAGTTAGGATGTAAGCGGCCTTCATGTGGGCGTACTCCGACTCGTCGAAGCGCTCCTTCTGGACGCGGGTCATGTACAGGATGTCCAGCTCAGGGATCACCTCTTCCATCGCGCTGTGCAGGCTGTAGCTGATGCCGGCTTCGTCCAGCTCTTCGCAGATGTAGTCAGGCATCGCCAACACTTCTGGGGCGATGAAGAAGAACTTCACGTTGTTGAACTTGGCTAGCGCTTGGGTCAGGGAGTGAACCGTGCGGCCGTATTTCAGATCACCGACGAAGGCAACATTCAGGTTGTCCAGCGTGCCCTGGGTTTCGTAGATGGTGAACAGGTCCAGCAGAGTCTGGGTTGGGTGTTGGTTGGCACCGTCACCACCGTTGATGATAGGTACGCCGTTGGAGAACTCAGAGGCAAGGCGGGCTGCGCCTTCCTGTGGGTGGCGCATGACGAAGGCATCAACATAGGACGTAATGACCTGTACCGAGTCGGACAGGGTCTCGCCTTTCTTCGCCAGTGAAGTATTACCACCGTTGTCAAAACCAATTACGGTACCGCCCAGGCGCTGGATAGCCGTCTCGAAAGACAGGCGGGTACGGGTAGATGGCTCGAAGAAACAGCTTGCAACAACCTTGTTCTTCAGAAGTTCAGGGTTCGGCTCGGCTTTCAGTTTGCCAGCCGTCTCGACAACTAGCTCAAGCTCACTACGGCTCAGTTCCGGAATGGAAATGATGTGCTTTTGAAACAGCGAATTCGCCATGGCTTCTCTTCCCTTTTAATTACGATGATGAACGACAGGTGCCGGCTGGTGTGGACAGCAGGCAAAAAAAAGCCCCCTTAAAAAAGGAGGCTCTTTTTACAAAAACAGGAAAAACAAAAAACGGCGCTTCCGCCGAAAATCGGCGAAGGGTCATCAGGTTTAGCTGAAAAGACGGGCGCATTTTTTATCTCTCTCTAGACAAATTGCGAAGGATTATACCCCCATTTTCAGCGAACGCAAGCGTTTGCCTAAAGTATTCATTTAGCGGAATTTTATGCAATTTTCGGCGGCATTTTACGGGCTAGGAATGGCATTCTAACCCTGTGAACTGTAAGGGCTTGTTTTTGAACGAAGAGAGCTCGGGTAGCGGATTGGCAGGCATAAAAATACCGGCCCGAAGGCCGGTATGGGTTTGAGAGTTGTTACACTCAAGAGAGTCGATTACTGACCCAGTGTGGCGACCATCACAGCTTTGATGGTGTGCATACGGTTCTCTGCTTCGTCGAATACGATAGAGTAGTCAGACTCAACCACTTCATCAGTTACTTCACAGCCTTGTGCCAGTACTGGGTATTCTGCTGCTAGCTGCTTACCAACAGTTGTGTCTTCACCGTGGAAGGCTGGTAGGCAGTGCATAAATTTAACGTGTGGGTTGCCAGTGGCTTTGATCATGTCCATGTTGACCTGGTAAGGCAGCATTAGGTTGATACGCTCAGCCCATGCTTCTTTCGCTTCACCCATAGATACCCAAACGTCAGTGTATAGGAAGTCTACGCCTTCAACGCCTTCTTGTACGTCTTCGGTCATAGTGATTTTCGCGCCAGTGGTCTCTGCGATTTCACGGCACTGAGCAACAAGTGCTTCTTCAGGCCAGAACTGCTTAGGTGCCACTAGGCGGATGTCCATACCCATTTTCGCTGCGCCAACCATTAGGGAGTTACCCATGTTGTTGCGCGCATCGCCTAGGTAGGCAAATTTCATTTCGTGTAGCTGCTTGCCACGGCCGTGCTCCATCATAGTCAGGAAGTCAGCCAGGATTTGAGTTGGGTGGAATTCGTCAGTCAGGCCGTTCCATACTGGTACGCCAGCGTAAGCGCCTAGCTCTTCAACGATTTCCTGACCGAAACCGCGGTACTCGATGCCGTCATACATGCGACCAAGAACGCGGGCGGTGTCTTTCATTGATTCTTTGTGGCCGATTTGAGAGCCAGATGGGCCAAGGTAAGAAACTTGTGCGCCCTGGTCGAATGCTGCTACTTCAAATGCACAGCGTGTACGAGTCGATGTTTTCTCGAAGATCAGTGCGATGTTCTTGCCAGTTAGGCGAGGCTGCTCGTAACCGTTGTACTTCGCTTTTTTCAGCTCAGCAGATAGCTCTAGCAGGTGCTGGATTTCACGTGGAGTGAAGTCTAGAAGTTTTAGGAAGTTACGGTTGCGAAGGTTAAAAGCCATGATGTTATCCTCTCTGAATCTGTATCTCTCTGTCCGGGGAAGGGCTGGGTTGTAATGGTTGCCCCGCCGCCGGAAGCTATTATGTATTGTTTAACGTATTATTTGTGTTTTGTGAATAAATATTCTTTTATTCTGCAATAATATTTGTGCCGGCTTCACCTTTTAGGATGGCTAGGCCATCTGCAAGGGCGCCGATACCAACCAGCTTGCCGCCTTTTTTGATGAACTCGCATGAGGCATCGATTTTTGGCCCCATGGAGCCAGCATCGAAAGCGTACTGAGCCAGCTCGCGCGGGTTGGTGCTGCGCAGTGCTTTCTGGGTTGGTTTACCCCAGTCAAGGTAAACCGCATCGGCATCGGTCAGGATCAGCAGGGCATCGGCATCAAGCTGCTGGGCAAGGTATGCCGCAGACATGTCTTTGTCGATAACTGCTTCTACACCAACCAATTTGCCATTTTCTTTTTTCACCGGAATACCGCCGCCGCCGGTACAGATCACTAGGTGCTCTTGTTTGATCAGGGTGGTGATCGCATCGCTTTCAACAATCCCGGTTGGAAGCGGGCTAGGTACGACGCGGCGGAAGTACTGGCCGTCAGGCTTGACAGTCCAGTGGTATTTCTCAGCCATTTCGCGGGCTTCGGCTTCTTCGTAGACCGGGCCGATAGGCTTGGTTGGATCTGCAAAGGCAGGATCATTCGGGTCTACGGTCATTTGGGTTAGCATGCAGGAAACGTCTTGCTCCGGCAGTAGGTTTTTCAGCTCCTGCATCAGCATGTAGCCAATCATGCCCTGGGTTTCTGAGCCCAGTACGTCCAATGGGTATGGGTTAACCTTTTTGTATTCCAACCCTTGCAGGGCTAGCAGGCCAACCTGTGGGCCGTTGCCGTGTACCAGAACCACATTGTATTCTTTGCCAATTTCCGCAATGGTTTGGGCTGCCTGGGCAATGTTCTGGCGTTGGATATCAGCTTCGAGTGGCTCGCCGCGGCGAAGCAGGGCATTGCCGCCCAGTGCCACTACAACAGTTTGTTTGGTCATGTGATCGTCTCTCTTGATGTACTCTCAGTGTTATTGTGTTTTGTTTGGCTTTTCGCCTAAATGGATTCTGAGAGGTCTTGCTGCTGTGTGGCCGGTGCCGAGCACCGGCCGTCAGGTTTGGCTAAGTGCCTTGGTATTAGATACCGTCACGCTCGATTGGGCAGCTCATGCAGCGAGCACCACCACGGCCGCGGCCTAGCTCATCACCTGGGATAGGTAGGACTGTGATGCCTGCCTTGTCGTACTTCTCGTTGGTGTAGGTGTTACGCTCGTAACCGATAACCACGCCTGGCTTAACAGTTAGTACGTTGTTCGCATCGTTCCACTGCTCACGCTCAGCTTCGAAGCTGTCTCCACCAGTAGTGATTAGGTTTAGCTTGTCTACGCCTAGTGCTTTCTCGATAGCAGTAACGAAGTAGCCTTCCTCTTTCACTTTCACCGCGCCAGACTCGTCGCCAGTTAGGCTCCAGCACTGTACGTCTTTACGCACAACTTCTGGGTAAACAGAGAACGTATCTTCACGCATGTGCGTCATTACGGTATCTAGGTGCATACAAGAGCGGTGCTTAGGTAGCTGCATCGCGATAACTTGCTTCGCTTCGCCATGCTTGAACAGGCTAGATGCCAACTGCTCAACACCCTGTGGAGTCGTACGCTCAGACATACCGATAAGCACTGCGCCTTTACCGATAACCAATACGTCGCCGCCTTCGATAGTTGAGTTATCGTACATCTTCTCTTCGTCGCCGAAGTACTTGATGAAGTCCTGGCCTGCGAAGGTTGGGTGCCAGCGGTAGATAGCGCGAACGTGGTTGGTTTCACGCTGACGAGCAGGTTTTGCCATTGGGTTGATAGACACGCCGCCGTATACCCAGCAAGATGTATCACGGGTGAACAGGTGGTTTGGAAGTGGTTCAATGATGAAGTCAGTTGGCTCGTGCATACCCTGCATCATTGAAGATGATTTAATTGGTAGCTCTGCGTAGCTTAGGCCGCCAAGAAGGATTGAAGACAACTCTTTGCTTGGTAGGTCTGCTAGGAAGCAGCGTACATCGTTAGCGAATGCATTGCCTAGGCGGTAGTCAGAGATTTGGGTCTTCAGAAGCCAGTCTTTTGCTTCTGGTACTTCTAATGTATCTGCTAGTAGATCACCAAGAAGCATAACTTCAACACCTTGCTCGCGCAGTGTGTTAGCAAATACGTCGTGTTCCTGGCCTGCGCGTTCAACGGCTAATACATCATCAAATAGTAGATCGTGACAGTTTGATGGAGTTAGGTGAGTTAGGGCACGTTCTGGGCGGTGGATAAGAACGCGGCGCAATTGACCTATTTCAGAACCTACGTAAAACTTACTCATGATCGTATCTCTCTTTATTTATTGCCAAGTGTTTGGCTGTATTTGTTTTATTGCAAAGTAAGAGTTTATTTATTTCTTTGCTTTCGTATCTGGGTTTTATTTTACCCTTAAGGCATTCTCAGTCTTAGAGGTTTATCACACTTTTATTATTAATATGATAACGCTATATATTTGTTTTATTAACATTTTTAATGCAGTTGTCACTCGCTTACGTGCATGGGTATTTATGTGCTTTGTCTAGGTTTACAGTGGGTTTGTTTTTTGTAAGTTATTGTTGTTAAGTGGTTTGCTTGGCGGTTGGGAAATCTTATTCAGAAATTTTCACGTTATGCAGATGTGAAAAGTATAATCTTATGCACTAAAAGTGTTTGTCTATATAGAAATAATGGGAATGTTACTTGGTTGGTAACAAATTTTTTTCCTTTTATATTTTTAATTTGGCTTTTTGTAATTTAAATACACGGATTAAAACTCATAACTTTGATTGGTTTTACATGGCGTGATTTAGTTTTAAATTAGTTTAATGACGTTTTTGTGGTGAATTATTGATATTTGAGTTAATAAATTTTGCGGTTTATTGGAATGTTATTCTGTTATATATGGCGGGAAATAAACACAAAGTTATGATCCAAAGAGAAGTGTGCTGATGGATTGCTAGAGCATGTAAGGGGTATATACCCAAGTCATCTGCCAGCTCGTTTCTTACCAATCAGTGCTACGAAGGCCAATTGATCTCTTGGTTATCTGGCCTTTAGGTAAAGGCTAGGGGATGTTGAGATTGAGGTATAAAAAAGCCGCCCAGAAGGGCGGCGAAGTAAGCAAGATCGAAAGGGGGGGATTTACAGCATGGCGCCGACGCTCAGCATGGCCATGATCAGTACGGTTAGAATACCTAGCAATGGCGCAACCCATTTCACCCAGCGCACGTAAGGCACGCGGGCAATGGCCAGGCCACCCATAACTACCGCTGATGTTGGTGTCATTAGGTTCACAATGCCGGATGCAGACTGGTAGGCAGTGACCACAAGGTCACGGCTGACGCCAGCGAAGTCCGCCAGTGGAGCCATGATTGGCATTGTTAATACCGCTAGGCCTGATGATGAGGGAACCAGGAACGATAGTAGGATCTCTAGCCAGTACATCACATTGATGAACACGATAGATGACAGGCCGGTAACTGCGTGCTCGGCAGCGTTTAGGATGGTGTCTGTGATCATACCGCGGTCCATAATCACCACGATACCGCGGGCGATACCGATGATAAGTGCAACACCCAGTAGGTCGCGAGCACCATCAATGAAGCTTGAAGTAAACTCTTCTTCGCTCATGCGGGCAATCAGGCCGATGATAATAGTTGATGCCAGGAACATGCCTGAAATTTCAGCCATCCACCAACCTGCAACGGCTACACCGTAAATCATGATGCCGAATGATGCGGCGAAGATTGCCAAGATCACTTTGCGGGTTTTGGTGAACTCCAGCATTTCGCCAGACTGGTTACCCAGGAAGTGGGCTTTGTTCTCTTCGTATTTGTCGTAGACAATAGATTTGGTTTTGTCAGCGCGAACCATCTTGGCATAGCGCATTACGTAGCCGACACAAATCAACCAGCCAACAACCAGCATAGCAACGCGGAGCATGATGCCATCAGTGAATGGGATACCTGCGGCGTTAGCGGCAATAACGGTTGCAAACGGGTTGATGGTTGAGCCAAGGGTACCGATACCGGCGCCAAGCAGTACGGTTGCAGCCGCAACTACCGGGTCAAAGCGGGCGGCCATCATGACAGGTACGAGTAGGGTGTAGAAAGGTAGTGATTCTTCTGCCATACCGTAGATAGTACCGCCTGCGGCAAAGAGTGCCATCAGGATCGGTATCATCATCTCTTCCCTGCCTTGAAGGCGGGCGGTAACGCGTTCGATACCGGCATCAATCGCCCCCGTTTTAGTCACTAGGCCAAGGAAGCCACCGATCACCAGGATGAAAAGTGAAACATCGATAGCCGCTGCTTCATAAGTGTTGTGATCGTAGAAGCCGTCAATCGGTGCTAATAGCACATCGACCACACCCTGCGGGTTGCTGTCTACTGGCTGGTAGGTGCCTGTAACAGGGACTTCACGGCCCAAATCCTCATTCATGACACGCTCGTACTGGCCGGCCGGTACGATCCAGGTCATCAATGCGACGAGGGCAATCAGGGCAAATAAAATGGTGTAAGCGGAAGGGAATTTGAAGTTGGCGAAGAAACCGCCTTTCTCTTCCTGTTTCATGGTTTCGGTTGTCATTGTTTTCTCCTTGCCCTTGTACATCCAATACAAGGGTGATTCATCTACCAGGCCTGTCGTCAGGCATGACGGGGCTCGCCGGACTTGACGCCGGAGCAGGCAGAACCAGGTGTTAGTGGGTACTAACTAAAAAGGTTTATAGGTTGTTTATCCGTGCTGCAGGAGCAGGTTGGATAGAGGTGTCAACGCTGGGTGAGGTGTCGGAGCCGTGCTCTCGCCCTCTGGCATTGCAAAGGATCCCGGAAGCAAATCGCTATCCGCTGCAGATGTCAGGTGGGTGAGTGCCCTACGGGGGCGGCGCAACTGGCTGCGGCGCCGTCTCCCAGGCTCAGGGCCGTGGTAGAAGTTACTCATGATCGTATCTCTCGTATGCTTATTTAATTGGCCATCAGTCTTTGCCGTGGCTCTATTTGCTTGTTGCCAGTGAATTTTATGCCGCTGAGCGCAGTATATCTTTGGGATTGTTCACATTTTTTTGGCGCTTTCATATCGCCCACCTATCGGTAAATGGAATGCCAAGGGTATTTCTTTAGGTTTTGTGGGTGAATATGCTATTTGGGGTTTTATGTTTATTCGCTTAAAGCGCATATCGGGGAATATTATGCATTTTATCATTTTATTGCTGGGGCAAATAAATCGACCGTTAGTTTGATAAATATCAAGTTTCCCGGCGGAGGCGATTTCATTTGGTATTTTATTGCGATCCGTGCGATATTTGCGTTCGAATTTATTTCATAGGTGGAGTTTCCCCATGTCTTACGCAGAACTAATCGAAGAGCAGAAGGAAGAAACGCGCGAAATCATTGCCGCGTTGCTGGAAGATGGCAGTGATCCTGATGCGCTTTACACCATCGAGCACCACTTTTCGGCAGATACGTTCGAAGAGCTTGAAGCTGCGGCGGTAGAAGCTTTCAAGATGGGCTTTGAAGTATTGGAAGCCGAAGAGCTTGAGCTGGCACCGGAAGACGGTGGCGGTAAAGTGGTATGTTTCGATGCCGTCATGGAATCCGCTCTGAATGCCGATGTGATTGACGAGCAGGCTGATAAACTGATCCAGCTTGCTGAAAAGCACAACATCGATTACGACGGTTGGGGCACTTACTTCGAGTCGGGCGAAGACGACGATGAAGAGTACGAAGACGAAGACGAAAACGAAAAGTAATCGTCGACAGCCGTAACTGAATGTTAAAAGCTGGCCAAGTGCCAGCTTTTTTGTGCCTGTCATATACAGCCAAAGACGCTACAGCGTCTTGAGCATCCTGACTTCGCAGGCATCGTGGCCGGTCTGCCCCATCGCGTGCGGGATATGGACAAAGCCCAGTCCCTGATACAGCTTGATAGCCGCCTGTAGCGAGGCGGTTGTCTCGAGGTAGCAGGCCTTGAAGTCTTGCTCACGGGCATATTTCAAGGCCGTGGCAGCGATGCGCCGGGCGAAGCCTTTGCCGCGTAGCTCTGGCAAGAAATACATTTTTTGTAGCTCGCAGATGCCTTCTTCCCCTGCCAATGGTGCAATCCCCCCACCACCTAAGATGCGGTTGTCCTTCTCTACGACCCAGAATGCACTCCCTGGCTCGCTGTAAACCTCACTGAGGGCATCCAAGGTCGGATCGGCAACACCATATCCTTTGTCTGCCGTCAGGCCGTGTTCGGCGGATACGCGACGCACTACAGCAGCCATCGCAGCGTTATCAAGCGGGGTGAGCAGCCGGAGCTGATAGCCTTCTTGCTGCTTGTTGGCTTGGATCGCCCTGGTATAGCGTTGCAGGCTTTGGGCGAGTTTGTCGATTTCATCCTGATCGAGTTGTGCCATGAAATCGGCGACTTGGAGGTTGAGCGAGTGGTTGAGGTTACTAAGTAGCTCTTGGCCTTGTGGTGACAGGCTGGATAGCTGCCTGCGGCCATCATCGGGATCGGCCTGGGTTGTCAGGTACCCGGCATTGAGCAAACTGGCAGTGGTGCGGCTGGCGTTGGACTTGTCGACTTTTAGCCTGCTGGCCAATTGGTTAACTGACAGTGGCTGCTCTTCGAGCTCTATCAGGGCGTGGGCTTGTACCGGGGTAATATCAAGGCTGCCGCATTGGCGGTCAAGCATACCCAATTCCCGCACGAGCAGGCGGGATTGGGCTCTGAGGGAAGCTGCGTCCATGTATCAAACTCTTTTGGTTGCGTAGTGCAATCAAAATTAGTTGCTTCTCGCAACGTTGTCAACCGTGATATCACTGACGTCGGCGCACTGCTGCAATTCACCATGGTGGCAAGCAAGGTGCCCCATCGCTTCTTTGGCGGCTTGCTTGGCGGTTTTCTTCTGCCAGATACGCTCGTGGAAGTAGTAGGCGACGGTATTGATAGCCGGTTCAATCATTGCCATCACACTACCCACTAGCACGTCCCCGGTGAGCAGGTAGGCTACACCAAATGCGACGCTGAAGTGAACAACGGCAAAACTGAAGGTTTTGCGTCCTGGGTTGGCATAGCCACTACGAAGCAGTGCCTTGGTTTGCCAAGCTTTTTCATGGAAGTAGAAAGCCACCGTATTGACCATTGGCTCTATCATGGCGATCAGGCTGCTGATCAGGATCTCGCCTGTCAGTAAGTAGGCAACGCTGAATGCGACAAAGAAGTGGATAATGGCAAAGCTAATGGTTTTTTTCATGGTGGTCTCTCCCTCAGTTGATAACTAGATATTAGTGATAATTATTATCATTTGCAATCTATTGTCATCTATCGGTTTGATAGGTGTGAGCGATGATCGATTGTGTTGAGCTAACCAGGTGGGAAGGGATAGGGCGATGCTAAGTGTTCGGTGTTAAGGGCTCGGCGCTAAGGGATAGCCGGCAATAAAAAAGCCGGCACATGGCCGGCATTTAATGACTTGTCATGACTAGCGATTACAGGGCTGCGATAGTCGCTTGCTGCTCGGCCAGTTTCACTAGAGTCTCTTTGTAACCATCAAGCTTCTCGCGCTCTTTGGCGACAACCGCTTCAGGGGCTTTAGCCACGAAACCTTGGTTGCCTAGCTTGCCTTCGATGCGCTTGATTTCACCTTCGGTCTTCTTGATTTCTTTCGCCAGGCGGTCAAGCTCAGCGTCTTTGTCAATCAGGCCAGCCATTGGGATCATCAGCTCAGACTTGCCAACCAGTGCTGTTGCACAAGCTGGTGTCTCTTCACCGGCAGCCAGTACGCGGATGTTCTCTAGCTTGGCTAGGGAAACCAGTACTTGCTTGTTGGCTTCAAGGCGGGCTGCATCTTTTTCGTCTGCGGCTTTCAGCATTACGTCAAGCGGCTTGCTCGGCGCAATGTCGTACTCGGCACGCAGGTTACGGATGCTGGTGATAAAGCTCTTCACCCACTCGATGTCAGCCAGTGCTTCTTCGTTGAAGTTCGCTTCATCGTACTGAGGCAGTGACTGCAGCATGATAGTGTCGCCCTCAACACCGTCTACCAGCGGCTTCACGCTCTGCCAGATAGTTTCGGTGATGTATGGGATCACTGGGTGCGCTAGACGCAACGTCTTCTCAAGTACAGTGATCAGGGTACGGCGTGTTGCACGCTGCTGCGCTTCAGTGCCTTTCCACAGTACTGGCTTGGTTAGCTCTAGGTACCAGTCACAGAACTGGTTCCAGATGAACTCGTAAATCGTGTTCGCAGCCATGTCCAGACGGAAGTTGTCGATGTGGCCGTTGAACTCTTTTGCAGCCAACTCGAACTGAGATTCGATCCACTTGTCAGCCAGCGAGTACTCAAGCTCGGCATCAGCGGCGAAGCCACAATCCTGATCTTCTGTGTTCATCAGCACGTAACGGCTGGCGTTCCATAGCTTGTTACAGAAGTTACGGTAACCTTCAAGACGCTTCATGTCCCAGTTGATGTCACGACCGGTAGAAGCCATAGCAGCAAGAGTAAAGCGCAGGGCATCAGTACCGTAAGGTTCGATACCGTCTTCAAAAGTCTTGCGTGTTTGCTTTTCGATCTTCGCGGCCAGCTGTGGCTGCATCATGTTGCCACAGCGTTTTTCAACTAGGTCTTCAAGACCGATACCATCGATCATGTCGATTGGGTCAAGCACGTTACCTTTAGACTTCGACATCTTGTCGCCGTTTTCGTCACGGATAAGGCCCGTTACGTAAACTGTCTTGAACGGAACCTGTGCCTTGCCGTCTTCGTCTTTACAGAAGTGCATGGTCATCATGATCATGCGGGCAACCCAGAAGAAGATGATGTCAAAACCTGTTACCAGTACATCTGATGGGTGGAAGACTTTCAGGTCTTCAGTCTGCTCAGGCCAGCCTTGGGTACCGAACGT
This sequence comes from Photobacterium sp. ABD4_091, assembly GCF_056160145.1. NCBI lineage: Bacteria > Pseudomonadati > Pseudomonadota > Gammaproteobacteria > Vibrionales > Vibrionaceae > Photobacterium > Photobacterium sp. ABD4_091. The sequence continues at coordinate 1,912,164 of NZ_JBSWWQ010000001.1, forward strand.
CCATAGTGCAGACGAGAACCAAGTATCCAGTACGTCATCGTCCTGGCGAAGAACCACAACCGGTGCCAGGTTGTTCTGCTCGCGAACTTCTTCTTCGCTGCGGCCAACATAAACGTTACCGTCGTTGTCGTACCAAGCTGGGATACGGTGGCCCCACCAAAGCTGGCGAGAGATACACCAATCCTGGATATCACGCATCCAAGAGAAGTACATGTTTTCGTATTGCTTAGGTACGAACTGGATGTCGCCGTTTTCTACCGCAGCAACAGCAGGCTCAGCGAGAGGTGCTGCACGCACGTACCACTGGTCAGTTAGCATTGGCTCGATAACCACGCCACCACGGTCACCGTAAGGTACGGTTAGGTCGTGATCTTTGATTTCTTCCAGCAGGCCTAGCTCGTCGAATTCGGCAACGATAGCTTTACGCGCGGCAAAGCGCTCCATACCGTGGTATTTCTCTGGCAGTTCAGTGCTGTAGGCATCGCTTGGCTCACCGTTGGTGGTGAACACTTCAGACGCGTTGCGGATATCAGCATTGAAGGTCAGGATGTTGATCATCGGCAGGCTGTGGCGCTTGCCCACTTCATAGTCGTTGAAGTCGTGCGCAGGGGTGATCTTCACACAACCTGTGCCTTTTTCCATGTCGGCGTGCTCGTCGCCTACGATTGGAATACGACGGTCAACGATTGGTAGTAGGATTTCCTTGCCGATCAGATCTTTGTAGCGCGGATCTTCCGGATTGACTGCCACACCGGTATCACCCAGCATGGTTTCCGGACGGGTTGTTGCTACCACGATGTAGTCTTTGCCTTCAGCGGTTTTCACGCCGTCAGCCAGCGGGTAGCGGAAGTGCCACATGTGGCCTTTCTTGTCTTTGTTCTCAACTTCAAGATCGGAAATTGCAGTGTGCAGTTTTGGATCCCAGTTAACCAGACGCTTGCCGCGGTAGATCAAATCTTCTTCGAACAGGCGTACAAAGACTTCCTGAACCGCGTTAGACAGGCCGTCGTCCATCGTGAAGCGCTCACGATCCCAGTCTACAGAAGCGCCTAGGCGACGAAGCTGCTTGGTGATAGTGCCACCAGACTCGCCTTTCCACTCCCAGATTTTATCGATGAAAGCGTCACGGCCGTAGTCGTGCTTGGTCTTGCCTTCTTCGGCAGCAATCTTACGCTCCACAACCATCTGGGTCGCGATACCTGCGTGGTCGGTACCGACTTGCCATAGGGTGTTCTTGCCCTTCATACGCTCACAGCGGATCAGGGTATCCATGATGGTATCCTGGAACGCGTGGCCCATGTGCAGGCTACCTGTGACGTTCGGCGGTGGGATCATGATGCTGTAGGCATCTTTTGATGTGTCACCGTGAGGCTTGAAGTAACCAGCCTCTTCCCAGCGCTGGTACAGCGCTTTTTCAATTGATTGTGGGTTGTATGTCTTTTCCATAGCGCTCTTAGAAGGATCTATGTGGAATTAGGGCGTCGCAGCATTGGCAGTGTTGAGCTGGATACCAGCATGGCGATATTGCTTGTAGCGTTCGCGTGCCAATTGCTTCTGTTTTTCATCGCAAGGGACGAAGTCTACCACTTGTGAGAAGGTAACGGCAAAATTTGGTGCGCCTTGCCCCAAATTAATCAGGATCCCGCGCCGTCCGCTGTGGCGCAGTCCGGGCCAGCCAATTTCGACCGGTGAACCGCCACGGGGGCCTTCACCGACCAGGTTATGGGGCACGAAGTTATCGGGATCCAGCTGCCATAAGTACTCATCTATTTGTTCTGCTTGCGCTTTGTCTGTGGCAAGCAAGTAGACTTTGTGGCCCTGGCGGTAACTCATTGCTGCTTGATGACAGGCAAAATGCAGTTGGAAGTCGTTATCCTCTGCATGTTGCTGTTCACTGATTATATAAAAAGTAGCATGAGTCATGGCGTTTACTCTATAAACGAAGGGGGCCGTTTGGCCCCCTCTAGCGTCAATGTTACTCGACGTTTTCTAGGCCGGCTCGGTTGAGCAGGAATTGGACCAGCAATGGGACCGGACGACCGGTCGCACCTTTTGCTTTGCCACCGACCCAAGCGGTACCTGCGATATCCAGGTGCGCCCAGTTGTATTTCTTGGCAAAGCGAGACAGGAAGCAACCTGCGGTAATGGTACCTGCGCCCGGCGAGCCTAGGTTAGCCATATCGGCAAACGGGCTTGCCAGCTGCTCCTGGTACTCGTCGTTCATCGGCAGGCGCCATGCACGGTCACCGGCTTGCTCTGACGCATTGATCAGCTCGTGGGCCAGTGGGTTGTGGTTTGAAAGCAGACCACTGATATGGTTACCCAAAGCCACCACACAGGCACCTGTTAGGGTCGCGACATCGACAACGCACTCTGGCTCGAAACGCTCAACGTAAGTCAGCGCGTCACAAAGTACCAAGCGGCCTTCGGCATCGGTATTCAACACTTCTACAGTTTGGCCAGACATGGTGGTCAGGATGTCACCCGGACGGTAGGCACCGCCACCAGGCATGTTTTCACAACCTGCCAGGATACCCACGACATTGATCGGTAGGTTAAGCTTAGCCAGCGCCTTCATTGCTCCGAATACGGTCGCAGCACCACACATGTCGTATTTCATCTCATCCATCTGGGCTGATGGCTTAATGGAAATACCACCTGAATCGAAGGTTAGGCCTTTACCGATAAGAACAATTGGCTTGGCATCGGAATCAGGGTTGCCCTTGTATTCAATCACCGACATCATGGCTTCGTTTTTCGAGCCTTGGCCGACGGCTAGGTATGAGGTCATGCCCAGCTCTTTCATTTCCTGCTCGCCAATGATCTTGGTGCTGACCGTGTCGAAGTCATCAGCCAGACGGCGGGCTTGTGAAGCCAGGTAAGCCGGGTTCGCCACGTTTGGCGGCATGTTGCCCAAGTCTTTACCGGCCTTTACGCCAGAGGCAACAGCCAAGCCGTGGGCAATCGCGCGCTCGCCCAGAGACAGTTCACGGCGGGTCGGTACGTTGAATACCAGCTTGCGCAGTGGACGGCGGGTTTCCGGTTTGTTGCTCTTAAACTGGTTGAAGGTATATAGGCTGTCCTTGGTCGTTTCAACGGCCTGGCGAACCTTCCAGTAAGTATCGCGGCCCTTGACGTGCAGTTCCGTCAGGAAGCAGACGGCTTCCATCGAACCGGTTTCGTTCAGGGTGCTAATGGTTTTTTTGATGATCTGCTTGTATTGGCGTTCATCAAGTTCGCGCTCTTTACCACAACCAACCAGTAATACACGCTCTGATAATACGTTTGGTACATGGTGAAGCAGCAGCATTTGGCCAGGCTTGCCTTCTAGATCACCACGGCGTAGCAGCGAGCTAATATAGCCATCGCTGATCTTGTCGAGCTGTTCGGCAATGGGAGAAAGGCGACGTGGTTCGAATACGCCAACGACGATACAGGCACTGCGCTGTTTCTCGGGGCTACCACTTTTTACACTGAACTCCATGCTTACTCCTACATCCTAATAAAGACAATTAAAGCTAAATGTTAGATAATGCCGCACTTATGTTGCTGGTCCCTAAATTCGGTATAGGATTAAAGTGCAGGTTAACAATTAGCCGAAAGATTAAAAAAATAACTGATTAACCGAAAAATTATAGTGATTCCAGTAAAAAAACAAGTTTTCTATGGGTAATTAAAGCGTGATTATTGTTCGGTATTTGACGCGTGAGACATTAAAAAGCCAATTCGCGGTCCTTTTTGTCCTTTTTCTTGTCTTTATCAGTCAGAAATTTATTCGCATTCTAGCTGATGCAACAGAGGGTTCCATCCCGAGTGATCTGATCGTGACCTTACTCGGTTTGTACATGCCTTCGATGGCACTGTTGATGTTGCCGCTGAGTTTGTACATCGGTATTTTGCTGACTTTCGGCCGATTGTATGCCGAAAGCGAAATTACCGTGATGAATGCCACCGGTATTGGCAACAAGTTTTTGATCCAGGCTGCTTTGTGGCTGGCGATTATCACCGGTTCATTTGCCGCGTTCAATGCACTGTGGCTGTCGCCATGGTCGGTGGAGAAAACCGAGCAGCTGATGGAGCAGGTCAAGGCGGATTCCGGCCTTGATTTACTGGTCAAAGGCCAGTTCCAAGCCGCACCGGATGGGCAAGGGGTGGTGTTTGTCAACGATATTACCAACAGTGGCAGCCGGCTGGACAAGGTGTTTATTGCCCAGCTCTCGGCCCGCGATGCCCTGCGCCCGAGTGTGATGGTGGCTGACCGCGGTTATGTCAGCGAGCTGCCGGATGGCCGCCAGGTACTAGACCTGAAAGAGGGTACCCGTTATGAGGGGATCCCGACGCGGTTGGATTATTCAATCACCCAGTTTGACGATTACCAGGCGTTGATTGGCCAGCGGGCGGTACGGGAGGAAAACCGTGACTGGGATGCCCTGCCGACTCTGGAGCTGATGCAGCGTTCAGAGCTGGCAGCCAAGGCCGAGTTCCAGTGGCGTATGTCGCTGGTGCTGTGTATTCCGCTGCTGACCATGGTGGTCGTGCCGTTGTCGGCAGTGAACCCGCGTCAGGGGCGCTTTGCCAAGTTAGTCCCGGCAGTGCTGATCTACCTGACCTACTTTTTGGCGATCAGCGCCGCGAAGTCGGGGGTAGAGGATGGTGCCTTGCCGTCATCTATCGGTCTTTGGGGGATCAACGGGGTAATTTTTGTGGTGGCGATAGCCTTGAATAGTTGGGATACCTTAGCGGTGCGTAAGGTGAGAGAGAAGTTTCGGAGACGCGGCTAATGTTTAAGATTCTGGATTTATACATTGGCCGAACCTTGATTTCGACTTCGGCTCTGACCCTGTCGACGCTGGTGGGGCTGTCGGCGATCATCAAATATGTTGAGCAGCTGCGTAAAGTAGGCGATGGAACCTACGATCTTTGGAAAGCCCTTATTTACGTATTGCTGAGTGTGCCTCGCGATATCGAGATGTTTTTCCCGATGGCCGTGTTGCTGGGGGCGCTGATTGGCCTGGGCATGCTGGCGTCGAGCTCCGAGCTGGTGGTGATGCAGGCGGCAGGCTTCTCCAAGCTGGATATCGGCTTGTCGGTATTGAAGACCGCGGTGCCTTTGATGCTGCTGGTAACCCTGCTTGGCCAATGGGGGGCGCCTGAAGCCCAGAAAGCCGCGCGGGAATTGCGTGCCCTGTGGACGTCGGGCGGTAATATCCTCTCCGTGCAGCGCGGGGTCTGGACCAAAGATGACAACGACTTTATCTATATCGGCCGGGTCCATGAACAGCAAGAGCTTTACGGGATCAATATCTGGCAGTTTAACGACAAAGATGAGCTGACCCATTCAACGTTCGCCGAGTCGGCGGAGTATGACAACGAGAACGGGTGGCTGCTCAAAGATGTGACTGTCACGACCTTGGGTAAAGAGCAGCAAGCCAACGAGCGCCTGGCACAGCAGCATTGGCTGACCACGCTCACGCCGGACAAGCTGGCGGTGGTGACCCTCAAGCCGGAGGAGTTATCGCTGACCGGTGTCTATGACTACAAGAACTACCTTGAGGACTCCAAGCAGGACTCATCACGCTATGCTCTGGCATTCTGGCGCAAGGCACTTCAGCCGTTTTCGATTGCGGTGATGATGCTGCTGGCGCTGTCGTTTGTTTTCGGTCCGCTTCGCTCGGTGACGATGGGAGCCCGGGTATTGTCGGGGGTGATCTTTGGCTTTGGCTTCTATATCTCGAACGAGGTGTTCGGGCCGATGAGTATTGTTTACCGGCTCCACCCGATCATCGGGGCGATAGGACCGAGCTTGGTGTTCTTGTTTATCACCATTTACTTGCTGCGCAGAAAGCTGTAGCACCAGAGTACAAAAAAGGCGCCGTCGGCGCCTTTTTTATGTCTGAAACTTGTGAGCCCGCTAATCAGTTGACCTTTGGTAGGACAACCATTTCACAGTCTGCCATGGCATCCTGGAATGACTGCTTGGTCTTGCTAAATGGTGCCAACAAGTTACCCAATCCAAATGCAGAGGTCGCCATGCGGATCATCGCCTGGGTCGGGCGTATATTCGAGCCATCTTTATTTTGGATGCGCAGTTTCCATGCCCTCATGCCTAAGGTCTGTCCCGCTTGGCACCAGAAATAGGTAAAGAAGCCGACAATCACCATGGCAAGGTAGCCGGTATAAAGTGAGCCGGCAACAGGGTGTAAGGTCATGTAGGCACTGACATCTTCGTAGCCAGTAATATCGACCGCGCCGACTGCCACTAAAATGGCCATCAAGCCGATAGCGACACCGCCAGCCAGCATCAGTACTGCAGCGACAACCAGGGTGTCATAGAGCCAGGCAGCTAAGCGGCGAAACAGGCTTGGGTATTGTTTGGTGGAATCAACGTCCGGTTGTTTCTTCTTTTTCACAAGGTTATCCAAATTAATGAAGCTTCAAGGTGTTGCAGGCAGTGTAGCAATATAAGCAGCAGGGGTGAATGGGGCGGATCTTGGAAATGAGAGGCGTCCCGGCAGCAGTTTTGGTCAGTGGCACTATATTTATTGGAGTCTGCCGCCAAAGCGTCCGGTGCAGTATACGAGATGCAGCGAAAGCATATCGAAAGCCCTGAAGCTGGGCGTAGAGATTGAGGAGCGAGAACAATGGCTGATACCCATGACAATACCACTAACTGGCCGGAGTTGGCCGGTGCCCTATATGACAAATTGACAGAGCGACATGCCGAATTGACCTATGATTTTGACCATGTAGAAATCAGTGTGCCAAGCGGTGCTGGCGACAAGCCGGATCACTCCATTTGGAAGGTTAACGGCAGCATCAGCATCCGTGGTCGTAATCTCGACTGATGCTGGAATACTATGGCGATATTGAGGTGGGGATCAATGCTGATGTTGCCCACCTCAATGCTCAAGGCTGCCAGCTGACTTTAACAGTGACGAGCCCGGCCATGTTGTCTGCGCTGTTGGGCGTATACCGCCGTCACTTTAGCTCGGGCATATCTGCCGGTTTGCCTTTCATGTTTGATAATCACCAGCTGGAAGTGATTGTACCCAATGGCGGTTCTGTAGCGATAACCCGCAGGCTGGGATGGGCAGGGAAATGGTTTCCTTATCAATTCGCTTTTACGGGCTGGGGCTGGTGGTGCCGCTATGGACCGGCTCTTGCTATCCGGTACTTGCGGGATGGTAAGTAGCTGTTTAGTTCAGCGATTGGTGGGTAGCGCCAAAAACGCTCACTTTATCAGCAAACGAACGTCCTGACGGCATTTTCAGTGTTTTTGCTATTGCGTTGCAAAGTCAGATACGTAGAATGATTCGCATGCCCGGGTGGCGAAATTGGTAGACGCAGCGGATTCAAAATCCGCCGGTGAATAACTGTGCCGGTTCAAGTCCGGCCCCGGGCACCATTTTCAAACGATAAAGCCTCGACGAAAGTCGGGGCTTTGTTGTTTTTGCCCTTTCTCTTTGTCCTGCTTTTTCTTTATTTTCGGTTCCCTCTCGTTCCCAGCGAAGTAACAGACTTTGTGCAACGGTATGTACTCTAACCAAAGAAACCATGAAGTATTTCCATATTTATTTATTTATGTTGATGTGATGATAAAAATGGCATGTTTTTCTCATTTATTAATTACTTTGATAATTAAATAAAGTTGAAAATAAATAAATATATTATCAGTGATATTGAGACGATCCTCACGCTGAACGCAACCGGTTGCGCTTTATATTTATCTTATGTTGTATATACTTTCTCTTAATATGATTAAGGGTGAGTATAAGCGGAGTGAAAGCATGAAAATTTTATTATGTTGTAGTGCAGGTATGTCAACCAGCATGCTGGTGCAGAGAATGGAAAGGGCAGCAGAACAGCGGGGGATGGATTGCCGGATAGAGGCGTTGCCTGTCAGTGCGTTCGAAGATGTGGTTCAGGACTTTGATGTCTGCCTCCTTGGGCCTCAAGTACGCTTTCAACTGGCCGAGTTGCAAAAGACAGCCTCGCTTTACGGCAAGCGGATTGAGGCGATATCACCGACAGCATACGGCATGATGAAAGGGGATGAGGTGCTGGATCAAGCATTGTCTTTGATGCCGAAGTAAATGTAATTTACCTCTTACCTGCAAATTTAATAATAAGGAATATCTATGCCTCCTGTATTAATTATACGGGAAGGGTTGCTGCATTTTAAATAAAGGATTATCCATATGAATTTTTACGATAAGTTAATGGCTTTCGTTGAAAATAAAATTGCCCCCATTGCTGTAAAGGTCGGCTCGCAAAAACATGTAAGGGCTATGAGAGATGGTTTTATTACCGCAATGCCATTTATTATTGTGGGGAGCTTTTTATTAATTTTGGCCTTTCCTCCTTTTGCCGAAGATACCCAAAATGGATTTGGTCGGGCATGGCTGGACTTTGCCAGTAATAACTTCGACATGATTATGATGCCCTATAACATGACCATGGGCATCATGACAGTCTTTGTATCGATGGGAATAGGCTACAGCCTGGCCCGTGCCTATCAGATGGACGGCATCACCAGTACCTGTTTGTCCTTGATGTGCTTCCTGCTGGTTGCTGCCCCTGTCAGTGAGGGGGGCTTGCCAACCTCCCATATGGGGGGAACCGGGATTTTTACAGCGGTGATCAGCGCATTTTACTCTGTTGAGCTGATCCGGTTCCTCAAGAAGCACAACATTACCATCCGCCTGCCAGAGCAGGTTCCGCCGGCGATAGCCCGCTCTTTCGAAATGCTGATCCCGGTGCTGGTGGTGTTTATGACCGTGTATCCGTTGAGCCTCTTTGTACAGTCTCAATACGAAATGCTGATCCCTGATGCGGTCATGCAGATGTTCAAGCCATTGATCAGTGCCTCGAACTCATTGCCAGCAATTATTGGAGCCTTGCTGGTTTCCCAGCTGCTGTGGTTTGCCGGTATTCATGGTGCTGCTATTGTGGTCGGCCTGCTCTCACCGATTTTCTTGACCAACATTGGCGCGAATATTGACGCATTTGTTGCCGGTGAGCCCATTCCGAACATATTCACCCAGCCCTTCTGGGATTTCTATATCTTCATCGGCGGTTCCGGTGCAACCCTGGCACTGGCTATCTTGATGGTCTTTAGCCGCTCGGTTCACCTGCGCAGCCTAGGCCGGATGAGTGTGGTACCGGGGTTCTTCCAAATCAATGAGCCCATTATCTTCGGTACGCCTTTGGTACTTAACCCTATGTTGTTTGTACCTTTCGTATTTGCACCGATTGTCAATGCCGTCATTGCGTATGTGGCGGTACATTCCGGCCTTGTCGGTATGGGGGTGGCAACAACGCCATGGACGACACCGGCCATTATCGGTGCATCGTGGGGCGCAGGATGGACGCTTTCTCCAGTCTTCTTGGTTATCGGGCTTCTTATCCTTGACCTGTTTATTTACTTGCCCTTCTTCAAGATGTTTGAAAAGCAATTGCTTGAACAAGAGAAAGAAACGGTGGCTCAGAAAGAGAAGGACAAAGCACCAATCGGTGAGGGTGCGACGGCTTAATGATAGTGATGCGGGCCTTTGGTCCGCAGTGTTGAATGTCTTGTGATGAAGGAGAGACTGATGGATCAGGAATCTGTAGTGATGGAAATTATCGTCAATGCCGGTGAAGCAAGAAGCTTATGTTACGAAGCATTGGCCAAGGCGCGTAAAGAGGAGACATCGGAGGCTAAGGGACTACTCAAGCAAGCGAAAGAGTGCCTTAACCGTGCCCATTTGATCCAGACTCAGCTGATTGAAGCTGATCAGGGAGAGGGCAAGGTCAAAATGACGTTGGTGATGGTGCATGCCCAAGATCACCTGATGACAACCATTCTTGCCCATGAACTGGCGACAGAAATGGTTGCGGTGCATGAAAGGTTGTCTGAGAAATAAGGACGGATTATGGACCAATCACTTAAGCTGGCCATTATTGGGGGCGGGAGTAGCTATACCCCTGAACTGGTCGAAGGCGTGCTGAAGCGGCTTGATACGCTACCGGTAACAGAAATGCACTTTGTCGATATCGAGGAAGGGCGGGAAAAGCTAGAAATTATAGCAGGGCTGACCCGACGGATGGTTGAGAAAGCCGGGGCTAACATAAAGGTCAAGGCATCACTGGACCGCCGGGCGGCAATAGAAAATGCGGATTTTGTCATGACCCAGTTTCGGGTTGGGGGCTTACCGGCAAGGGCAAATGACGAACGCATTCCCATTAAATATGATGTTATTGGCCAGGAGACGACCGGGCCGGGGGGCTTTGCCAAGGCATTGCGCACTATCCCGGTAATATTGGAGGTTTGCAAGGATATTGAAGAGCTGGCCCCCAATGCCTGGATGTTGAATTTTACCAACCCGGCAGGACTCGTCACCGAAGCTATCCAGAAGTATACCCAAGTCAAATCCATCGGGCTGTGTAATGTCCCCGTATCGATGCAGATGATGATAGCGGAGATGATGGCATGCCCGCCGGAGAAGCTTTCCTTAGAGTGTATTGGTTTGAACCATCTTGTTTGGGCACACCGGGCATGGGTTGATGGCAAGGATGTCACTGCACAAGTGCTGGAAAAAGTGGGTGACGGCCAGAATTTCAGTATGAACAATATTTTTGAAGAGCCTTGGGATCCTGATTTCCTGAACGCTTTGGGGGCGATTCCTTGCCCGTATCATCGCTACTTTTATCAAGTGGATGCGATGCTTGCGGAAGAGAAAGCATCTGCGCGCGACGGGGGGACCCGGGCCGAGCAGGTCATGAAGGCTGAATCAGAACTGTTCGCACTTTATCGTGATGAAGGCCTGGCAGAAAAACCCAAGCAGCTTGAAATGCGCGGTGGGGCATACTATTCCGACGCATCATTGAATTTGGTCGATGCCATTTATAATGATCGTAAAACGATCCATGTAATTAATGTGCCGAATAACGGCACGATTTCGACGTTGCCCGATGATGCGGTTATTGAATGTAGTGCTGTGGTTGGCAGTTGGGGGGCTCGCCCACTGGCTGTTGGCAAACTCAGCCCGGCAATAACGGGCTTGATCCACCAAGTTAAAGCCTATGAGCAGCTTGCGATCGAAGCCGCTGTTGAAGGGAGCCACAGCAAGGCATTGATGGCATTGTCCTGCAACCCGCTGGTGCCAGATATTACCCGTGCCAAAGCCATCCTTGAGGATATTCTGCGCACAAATCATGATTTTCTGCCGAATTTTGCCAACGAGTGAGGATTCAGTATGGCGGGTCTATCAGCCCCGCAGTACTGACAGAGAGGGAAGCTATGCATGTTATTTTTAATGCGGATGATTTTGGCCTGACAACTGGGGTTAACCTTGGGATAGCACACGCCTGCCAGCTTGGGGTTGTGCGATCAACCACTATGATGGTTGGAATGGCGGCACAGCAACATGCCGAACAGCTCGCATCCCAGTTGCCGTCGTTGTCGGTAGGGTTGCATCTTCGGTTTACCACTGGTGCTCCGTTAACCAATGCAACCTGCCTGGTTGGCGAAGACGGGCAGTTTTTGAGCAAAGAGCAGTTTTGGCAAAGGGAAGTGTTTGATGAGCAGCAAGTGGCAGATGAAGTCACAGCACAAATCGAATATTTCTTGGCGACAGGCTTGCCGCTCAGCCATGTCGACAGTCATCACCATGTTCACCTGCATCCCAAATTGCAGCCTGTGGTTGAGGAGGTCGTGAGTGGATACCGCATACCACTTCGGGCGAGCCGAGCCTATAACACCCAGCAATATGTGTTTAGCCAAAGCTTTTATGGTGACGGGCTTAGTTTAGACAAGCTGTTGGCTATTATTTCGCGTTTTCGTGGCCAGTGCGAGGTGTTGGAAATCATGTGCCACCCCGCCTTTGTTGATCAGCCCCTGCTTGAGGCTAGTAGCTATTCCCTGCCAAGGGCGATGGAGCTCGATATCCTTACCGATAAACGATTGTTACAGGCACTGTGTCGGTGGGGGGTGACCCTTGGTGGTTTCCAGCCACTTGCCCAGGCCCGGAGCTAGGCTGGCAGTAAATAGCGGTTGCCAGTAGTACACCCTTCCCCCATGCCGACTTGGCGCACTCTACTGGCAACTTGCTATATGTTGCGATCTGAACAAGAAAACAGGGAGGGGCGACTTCATGTTGAAGCTAAATCACTCTATATTCAGCAGTTCATGATGTTGAAACAAAGATTATTGGTGTGGGAGGAAGCACAACTGCCATGGCGAGTATAAAGGATGTAGCGATATTGGCCGGTGTCCACCGCTCCACGGTATCTCGGATAATCAACGGCGAAGGGGCCTTTCGGTCTGACACCAAAAGAAAGGTTGAGCAGGCAATGGCTGAGCTGAATTACCGGCCGAGCGCGATTGCTCGTTCGCTGGCAACGGCGTCATCCAATATGACCGGGCTGCTGGTGACCTACTATACCGGTGGGTTCTTTGGTCAAATGATGGACCAAGTCCAATCAGAGCTGGATCGGCATGATAAGTTTTTGATCACTGCCCAGGGGCACCACAGCGCGGAGGGTGAAAGGGAGGCGGTAAGGCGGTTTCATGCGCTGCGTTGTGATGGTTATGTTCTCAACAGCCGCCACCTAAGTGACGATGAACTCAGGGCTATGGCGCAAGAGCCCACCCCTTTCGTATTGCTGGATCGGTTGGTCGAAGGGCTCGAGTCACGCTGTATTACCTTCGACCATACCCTAGCTGCAACTATGGCTGTGAATGCCCTGATCGAGCAGGGGCATCGCCATATTGGTTGTATATCAGGCCCGCTTGGGCGTTCAAGCAGCCACCTTAGGTTTACAGGGTACAAAGAGGCGATGCAGTCAGCCGGGCTCAGCATTGAGCCGGCTTTATGTGTGGAGGGAGACTATGGCCGGAAGAGTGGCTATGCGGCAGCGCGTCAGCTTCACCAGTCGGGCCGGGAAATGACTGCCTTGTTCTCCTGCAGCGAAGAAATGATGCAGGGAGCGTTACAGTATTTCCATGAGCAAAAAGTGGTACTGCCGGAGACTCTTTCTTTGATCAGCTTCGATAGTATTGATTTGTGTGATGCGCTTTTCCCCCAGGTGTCATCGGTTCATTTTCCCATTAGCCAAATGGCACGCACTGCCGTTGAGTTGCTTATGAGCCAAATCAACCAAACGGAGTACGCCATTGACCGGCACTTTTTACCGGAATTACGGATGCGAAACAGCATCACCCCTCTAAGGGAGTAGGGCGTTAAGCGACTAGCTTAAAAGTATGTCCTTAAAGAGATATGGATGTATAAAGGTGAAGATGGTTGTTGTCAATATAAGCGGGTTGGCGGTGTAGTGCTCACCTGACATGTGTTTTTAGTTCTATGCGCAAAAAAGGATTGTCTATCAGGCTGATATACGTATAATGACCTGCATCTGCCCGGGTGGCGAAATTGGTAGACGCAGCGGATTCAAAATCCGCCGGTGAATAACTGTGCCGGTTCAAGTCCGGCCCCGGGCACCATTTTCAAACGATAAAGCCTCGACGAAAGTCGGGGCTTTGTTGTTTCTGCACTTAGCAAGTTGTACCTGCCTCTCATATATTGCCTTCCAAGCTGCTCCTTAATAAAAGATTGCCTATAGTGGCTATCCCACTGGAGTGATATGGATAAGGCGATGCCATCAGGGATAGGGCCAAGCCCGGCTACAAGGGTTATTGAGTTGGTAAAACAGCAGATAAACCAACAAACCTGGCTACCCGGCGAGCGGGTTCCGTCGATTCGAAAAATGAGCCAGCTGCAGTCAACCAGTCCGATGACGGTAATGAAAGCTTATGAGCAACTTGAACTCGGAGGCTGGATCTATGCCCGGCCCCAAAGTGGCTATTATGTTTCCCCGCACTTTAACCGGCTCACTCCACCGCAACCTCAACCACAAATCGTCAACCAGTCGATAAAAATCAACCGGCATGTGTTTGATGTGGTTCAAGCCATCAAGCAGCCGGAGGTGATCCCGTTTGGATCAGCGTTTCCCGATCCCTCCTTGTTCCCGATGCCGATATTAGGGCGGTTGCTTGGCCGTGCTGTGAAATCAATGCCGGGCGACAGCGGTATTACCGGGTTAGCGCCAGGGGAGTTATCTTTGCGGCGTGCAATCAGCCAGCGATATGCCAAAACCGGAGTCAATATAAGTGCCGATCAGGTTGTTATTACTTCCGGTGCGACGGAGGCGTTAGGGCTCGGGTTATCGGCAGTGACTCAGCCAGGCGATATCGTTGCCATAGAGACTCCGACATTTTATGGCGCATTGCAGGCAATTGAACGGCTTCACCTAAAAGCAGTAGAGATCCCAGTCTGCCCTCAGCATGGCATTGATATCGAATCTCTTGCCAGTTGTATTGAGCAATACCCGATAAAAGCATGCTGGTTGATGAGTAACTTTCATAATCCAACCGGTGTAAGTATTGATCCTGAACGGCAACGTCTGATTTATGAACTGCTAGCCAGAAAAGAAATCGCCATCATTGAAGATGATGTCTATGGTGAGCTTTACTTTGGGGCAGATAAACCAACATCCTTTAAATCAATAGACAGCGAGGGGCTGGTTATACACTGCTCATCCTTTTCTAAGTCTCTTGCGCCGGGGTTTCGCGTTGGTTGGGCATTGGCCGGACGCTATACGCAACAGCTCACGGAACTTCAGTTTATGTCGACACTATCGGCACCCGTGCCCAATCAGCATGCGATTACTCACTATATAAAAGAAGGGGGGTATGATGCCCACCTCCGGCAATTACGCCGAACATTGGAAGTACGCCAGCAAAAGATGCGCGAGGCGATACTGGATATCTTCCCTTCAGGAACTACCGTCACGTGTGCAAGCGGCGGTTACTTCTTATGGGTAACTCTTCCACTTGAGATCAATAGTGCGGAATTGCTTACTCAATTGCTTGAGCGTTACCGCATCAGCATTGCACCGGGCACCTTGTTCTCATCAGATAGCCGATATAAGCATTGCATCCGTTTCAACTGCAGTTACGAGCTCACTGCAGAGTTTATTGAGGCTTTGCATTGTATCGCTAAGCAGTTAGACGAGTATTCTGCGTAAACTGTTTGCAGAGTTTAAAGCTCAACTGTTCTACCCCTGAATATGCATTCTCTTATTCAATATAGGAGTGCTAACTATTGGAGGGAGAAGAGTATGAAATGGAGATGTGTTAAAGACGAAGTGAAGTTGCTGGTTGTTGCAATAGGTTGCGCCTTGCTGCTGGTTTTTGGTCATCTGATATTAGCCAAGCAGCTCATCCATTATGCTTGGGTTGAGTATACCGCTGCTGCGATTCCCTTTTTCTTATTTGTCATTGCGGCTGGTGCTATCCGCTATACCCTGCGTTTAGAGCAGAAAAAGAGTAGGAGTGAAGCGGAATGAATGCCGGCTGGTGATATTCTTTGTGGTGAAAATGGTCAAAAAAAGGTGATTTGCCTGTTTGTTGAGCGCTTGGTTAATTAAAATGAAATAATTGCATTTTTACTATTGCCAATGTGATCGAACTCTCTATAATGCCATCTCACCGACACGGAGCGCGGCAACTTAAGCCGGCAACGTAGCGGATTGTTCTTTAACAATTTGACCATGCAATCTGTGTGGGCACTCGTGAAATGATAGTCAACAAAAGAATTATCAATGAAACTGAGTGACCAAATCGAATCGCAAGATTCGGCACAGTCAATTCATTCATTACTTCGGTAATGGATTAACAGTATTCATTGAGCCAAAACTTTAATTGAAGAGTTTGATCATGGCTCAGATTGAACGCTGGCGGCAGGCCTAACACATGCAAGTCGAGCGGCAGCGACATCAATAATCCTTCGGGTGCGTTGATGGGCGGCGAGCGGCGGACGGGTGAGTAATGCCTGGGAATATGCCCTGATGTGGGGGATAACCATTGGAAACGATGGCTAATACCGCATAATCTCTTCGGAGCAAAGAGGGGGACCTTCGGGCCTCTCGCGTCAGGATTAGCCCAGGTGAGATTAGCTAGTTGGTGAGGTAAGAGCTCACCAAGGCGACGATCTCTAGCTGGTCTGAGAGGATGATCAGCCACACTGGAACTGAGACACGGTCCAGACTCCTACGGGAGGCAGCAGTGGGGAATATTGCACAATGGGGGAAACCCTGATGCAGCCATGCCGCGTGTGTGAAGAAGGCCTTCGGGTTGTAAAGCACTTTCAGTCGTGAGGAAGGCGTTATCGTTAATAGCGGTAATGTTTGACGTTAGCGACAGAAGAAGCACCGGCTAACTCCGTGCCAGCAGCCGCGGTAATACGGAGGGTGCGAGCGTTAATCGGAATTACTGGGCGTAAAGCGCATGCAGGCGGCTTGTTAAGCCAGATGTGAAAGCCCGGGGCTCAACCTCGGAATAGCATTTGGAACTGGCAGGCTAGAGTCTTGTAGAGGGGGGTAGAATTTCAGGTGTAGCGGTGAAATGCGTAGAGATCTGAAGGAATACCGGTGGCGAAGGCGGCCCCCTGGACAAAGACTGACGCTCAGATGCGAAAGCGTGGGGAGCAAACAGGATTAGATACCCTGGTAGTCCACGCCGTAAACGATGTCTACTTGGAGGTTGGTGTCTTGAACACTGGCTTTCGGAGCTAACGCGTTAAGTAGACCGCCTGGGGAGTACGGTCGCAAGATTAAAACTCAAATGAATTGACGGGGGCCCGCACAAGCGGTGGAGCATGTGGTTTAATTCGATGCAACGCGAAGAACCTTACCTACTCTTGACATCCAGAGAACTTTCCAGAGATGGATTGGTGCCTTCGGGAACTCTGAGACAGGTGCTGCATGGCTGTCGTCAGCTCGTGTTGTGAAATGTTGGGTTAAGTCCCGCAACGAGCGCAACCCCTATCCTTGTTTGCCAGCGCGTAATGGCGGGAACTCCAGGGAGACTGCCGGTGATAAACCGGAGGAAGGTGGGGACGACGTCAAGTCATCATGGCCCTTACGAGTAGGGCTACACACGTGCTACAATGGCGTATACAGAGGGCGGCCAACTTGCGAGAGTGAGCGAATCCCAGAAAGTACGTCGTAGTCCGGATTGGAGTCTGCAACTCGACTCCATGAAGTCGGAATCGCTAGTAATCGTGGATCAGAATGCCACGGTGAATACGTTCCCGGGCCTTGTACACACCGCCCGTCACACCATGGGAGTGGGCTGCACCAGAAGTAGATAGCTTAACCTTCGGGGGGGCGTTTACCACGGTGTGGTTCATGACTGGGGTGAAGTCGTAACAAGGTAGCCCTAGGGGAACCTGGGGCTGGATCACCTCCTTAACGATATGACTGCGTTTTATGCAGTGTCCACACAGATTGCTTGGTGAAATGGTTTTAGAAATAGCAAAAGTGCTAATGAATAACGTCAGTTATTGATTAACGCTTTTGCGTTATGCTCTTTAACAATCTGGAAAGCTGACTAGTAAATTGAATTCTTTGAATTCAATAACTAATAGTTTCTACTTGAATAAAGTAGGAACGAGTTCTCAAGCAACACACATTCAAGTGTCTTGTGTAAGAGTCCGGCGAAACACAGTTCATCATACTCAGATGAACAACCTTGGTTGTTGAGCCATACAGACAGACCCCTTGGGGTTGTATGGTTAAGTGACTAAGCGTACACGGTGGATGCCTGGGCAGTCAGAGGCGATGAAGGACGTGCTAACCTGCGATAAGCCAAGAGAAGATGGTAAGAATCACAATACTCTTGGATTTCCGAATGGGGAAACCCAGCTGCATAAGCAGTTATCAATGCGTGAATACATAGCGTATTGAGGCGAACCGGGGGAACTGAAACATCTAAGTACCCCGAGGAAGAGAAATCAACCGAGATTCCGGCAGTAGCGGCGAGCGAACCCGGATTAGCCCTTAAGCTAGTTTTGCGACAGGTGAATGAGCTGGAAAGCTCAGCGATACAGGGTGATAGCCCCGTAACCGGTAGCGCATTTCGAGTGAAATCGAGTAGGACGGGACACGTGATATCCTGTCTGAACATGGGGGGACCATCCTCCAAGGCTAAATACTCCTGACTGACCGATAGTGAACCAGTACCGTGAGGGAAAGGCGAAAAGAACCCCTGTGAGGGGAGTGAAATAGAACCTGAAACCGTGTACGTACAAGCAGTAGGAGCCCTTCGGGGTGACTGCGTACCTTTTGTATAATGGGTCAGCGACTTAATTTTAGTAGCAAGGTTAACCGTTTAGGGGAGCCGTAGGGAAACCGAGTCTTAACTGGGCGTTCAGTTGCTAGGATTAGACCCGAAACCAGGTGATCTAGCCATGGGCAGGTTGAAGGTGAGGTAACACTTACTGGAGGACCGAACCGACTAATGTTGAAAAATTAGCGGATGACTTGTGGCTAGGGGTGAAAGGCCAATCAAACCTGGAGATAGCTGGTTCTCCCCGAAAGCTATTTAGGTAGCGCCTCGGACGAATACTACTGGGGGTAGAGCACTGTTAAGGCTAGGGGGTCATCCCGACTTACCAACCCTTTGCAAACTCCGAATACCAGTAAGTACTATCCGGGAGACACACGGCGGGTGCTAACGTCCGTCGTGGAGAGGGAAACAACCCAGACCGCCAGCTAAGGTCCCAAAGTTATAGCTAAGTGGGAAACGATGTGGGAAGGCTCAGACAGCCAGGATGTTGGCTTAGAAGCAGCCATCATTTAAAGAAAGCGTAATAGCTCACTGGTCGAGTCGGCCTGCGCGGAAGATTTAACGGGGCTAAGCTATACACCGAAGCTGCGGCAATGCATTTATATGTATTGGGTAGGGGAGCGTTCTGTAAGCGGTTGAAGGTGCATCGTAAGGTGTGCTGGACGTATCAGAAGTGCGAATGCTGACATGAGTAACGATAAAGGGAGTGAAAAACTCCCTCGCCGGAAGACCAAGGGTTCCTGTCCAACGTTAATCGGGGCAGGGTGAGTCGACCCCTAAGGCGAGGCCGAAAGGCGTAGTCGATGGGAAACGGGTTAATATTCCCGTACTTCTTACTATTGCGATGGGGGGACGGAGAAGGCTAGGTGGGCCTGGCGACGGTTGTCCAGGTTCAAGGGTGTAGGCTGTAATCTTAGGCAAATCCGGGATTACACTAGGCTGAGACCCGATGTCGAGGTGCTACGGCACTGAAGTCATTGATGCCATGCTTCCGGGAAAAGCCTCTAAGCTTCAGATAGTAAGGAATCGTACCCCAAACCGACACAGGTGGTCGGGTAGAGAATACCAAGGCGCTTGAGAGAACTCGGGTGAAGGAACTAGGCAAAATGGTACCGTAACTTCGGGAGAAGGTACGCTGCCGGCGGTGACGAGACTTGCTCTTTAAGCTGCTGGCAGTCGCAGATACCAGGTGGCTGCAACTGTTTATTAAAAACACAGCACTGTGCAAAATCGAAAGATGACGTATACGGTGTGACGCCTGCCCGGTGCCGGAAGGTTAATTGATGGGGTTAGACTTCGGTCGAAGCTCTTGATCGAAGCCCCGGTAAACGGCGGCCGTAACTATAACGGTCCTAAGGTAGCGAAATTCCTTGTCGGGTAAGTTCCGACCTGCACGAATGGCGTAATGATGGCCACGCTGTCTCCACCCGAGACTCAGTGAAATTGAAATCGCAGTGAAGATGCTGCGTACCCGCGGCTAGACGGAAAGACCCCGTGAACCTTTACTACAGCTTGGCACTGAACATTGACCCTACATGTGTAGGATAGGTGGGAGGCTTTGAAACCATGTCGCTAGATATGGTGGAGCCGTCCTTGAAATACCACCCTTGTAGTGTTGATGTTCTAACGTCGCCCCGTTATCCGGGGTGCGGACAGTGCCTGGTGGGTAGTTTGACTGGGGCGGTCTCCTCCCAAAGCGTAACGGAGGAGCACGAAGGTGGGCTAATCACGGTCGGACATCGTGAGGTTAGTGCAATGGCATAAGCCCGCTTGACTGCGAGACTGACAAGTCGAGCAGGTGCGAAAGCAGGTCATAGTGATCCGGTGGTTCTGTATGGAAGGGCCATCGCTCAACGGATAAAAGGTACTCCGGGGATAACAGGCTGATACCGCCCAAGAGTTCATATCGACGGCGGTGTTTGGCACCTCGATGTCGGCTCATCACATCCTGGGGCTGAAGTCGGTCCCAAGGGTATGGCTGTTCGCCATTTAAAGTGGTACGCGAGCTGGGTTTAGAACGTCGTGAGACAGTTCGGTCCCTATCTGCCGTGGGCGTTGGATGATTGAGAGGGGCTGCTCCTAGTACGAGAGGACCGGAGTGGACGAACCTCTGGTGTTCGGGTTGTGTCGCCAGACGCATTGCCCGGTAGCTAAGTTCGGAATCGATAACCGCTGAAAGCATCTAAGCGGGAAGCGAGCCTCAAGATGAGTCATCCCTGAACCTATAAGGTTCCTGAAGGGTTGTTGGAGACTACGACGTAGATAGGCAGGGTGTGTAAGCGTTGTGAGGCGTTGAGCTAACCTGTACTAATTGCCCGTGAGGCTTAACCATACAACACCCAAGGGGTTTTACGGACTCCACGAACACTTGAATGAGTGTTGAGAACATCAGCTTTCAAGATTGTAACGAATTTGCTTGGCGACCATAGCATTATGGACCCACCTGATCCCATGCCGAACTCAGTAGTGAAACGTAATAGCGCCGATGGTAGTGTGGGGCCTCCCCATGTGAGAGTAGGACATCGCCAGGCTTTCATTTCGACTTGTCTTTAAGTAGACGAGTCACCATAAAGTTCTACCAAACGTAGAATTTTATGTTGACTTTCGAAGTGGTTAGCGTATTATACGCGTCCTGCTTAAGTGCTAAGGCACTGAAAGGCAATATGTTCTTTAACAATTTGACCATGCAATCTGTGTGGGCACTCGTGAAATGATAGTCAACAAAAGAATTATCAATGAAACTGAGTGACCAAATCGAATCGTAAGATTCGGCACAGTCAATTCAATCATTACTTCGGTAATGGTTTAACAGTATTCATTGAGCCAAAACTTTAATTGAAGAGTTTGATCATGGCTCAGATTGAACGCTGGCGGCAGGCCTAACACATGCAAGTCGAGCGGCAGCGACAACATTGAACCTTCGGGGGATTTGTTGGGCGGCGAGCGGCGGACGGGTGAGTAATGCCTGGGAATATGCCCTGATGTGGGGGATAACCATTGGAAACGATGGCTAATACCGCATAATCTCTTCGGAGCAAAGAGGGGGACCTTCGGGCCTCTCGCGTCAGGATTAGCCCAGGTGAGATTAGCTAGTTGGTGAGGTAAGAGCTCACCAAGGCGACGATCTCTAGCTGGTCTGAGAGGATGATCAGCCACACTGGAACTGAGACACGGTCCAGACTCCTACGGGAGGCAGCAGTGGGGAATATTGCACAATGGGGGAAACCCTGATGCAGCCATGCCGCGTGTGTGAAGAAGGCCTTCGGGTTGTAAAGCACTTTCAGTCGTGAGGAAGGCGTTATCGTTAATAGCGGTAATGTTTGACGTTAGCGACAGAAGAAGCACCGGCTAACTCCGTGCCAGCAGCCGCGGTAATACGGAGGGTGCGAGCGTTAATCGGAATTACTGGGCGTAAAGCGCATGCAGGCGGCTTGTTAAGCCAGATGTGAAAGCCCGGGGCTCAACCTCGGAATAGCATTTGGAACTGGCAGGCTAGAGTCTTGTAGAGGGGGGTAGAATTTCAGGTGTAGCGGTGAAATGCGTAGAGATCTGAAGGAATACCGGTGGCGAAGGCGGCCCCCTGGACAAAGACTGACGCTCAGATGCGAAAGCGTGGGGAGCAAACAGGATTAGATACCCTGGTAGTCCACGCCGTAAACGATGTCTACTTGGAGGTTGGTGTCTTGAACACTGGCTTTCGGAGCTAACGCGTTAAGTAGACCGCCTGGGGAGTACGGTCGCAAGATTAAAACTCAAATGAATTGACGGGGGCCCGCACAAGCGGTGGAGCATGTGGTTTAATTCGATGCAACGCGAAGAACCTTACCTACTCTTGACATCCAGAGAACTTTCCAGAGATGGATTGGTGCCTTCGGGAACTCTGAGACAGGTGCTGCATGGCTGTCGTCAGCTCGTGTTGTGAAATGTTGGGTTAAGTCCCGCAACGAGCGCAACCCCTATCCTTGTTTGCCAGCACGTAATGGTGGGAACTCCAGGGAGACTGCCGGTGATAAACCGGAGGAAGGTGGGGACGACGTCAAGTCATCATGGCCCTTACGAGTAGGGCTACACACGTGCTACAATGGCGTATACAGAGGGCGGCCAACTTGCGAGAGTGAGCGAATCCCAGAAAGTACGTCGTAGTCCGGATTGGAGTCTGCAACTCGACTCCATGAAGTCGGAATCGCTAGTAATCGTGGATCAGAATGCCACGGTGAATACGTTCCCGGGCCTTGTACACACCGCCCGTCACACCATGGGAGTGGGCTGCACCAGAAGTAGATAGCTTAACCTTCGGGAGGGCGTTTACCACGGTGTGGTTCATGACTGGGGTGAAGTCGTAACAAGGTAGCCCTAGGGGAACCTGGGGCTGGATCACCTCCTTAACGATATGACTGCGTTTTATGCAGTGTCCACACAGATTGCTTGGTTGAAATGTAAGAGAGCAAGGGTAGCATTGGCTATCCTCGTTAGTGTGCCCAACACATTAACCAAACACTTAGTCCCATTCGTCTAGAGGCCTAGGACACCGCCCTTTCACGGCGGTAACAGGGGTTCGACTCCCCTATGGGACGCCACGGGTCGTTAGCTCAGTTGGTAGAGCAGTTGACTTTTAATCAATTGGTCGCAGGTTCGAATCCTGCACGACCCACCATTCTTTCTCACGAAGGAATTAAAACTATCGTGGGCGATTAGCTCAGTTGGGAGAGCACCTCCCTTACAAGGAGGGGGTCACTGGTTCGAGCCCGGTATCGCCCACCACTCTCTAAGTATTTTCTGCACGGATACGCAGATTCAATGAAGGTTAACTTCGTTGGGTCCGCTTTTTTGCCGCCTGCGCGGCCCGGCCGAAATTAATTAGAAAGTGGTTATCTCACGATAAACACATGCTCTTTAACAATCTGGAAAGCTGACTAGTAAATTGAATTCTTTGAATTCAATAACTAATAGTTTTATCTCTCTTTATGAAGAGAAATAAAACGAGTTCTCAAGCAACACACATTCAAGTGTCTTGTGTAAGAGTCCGGCGAAACACAGTCCATCAATACTCAGATGGACAACCTTGGTTGTTGAGCCATACGAAACCTCTTGGGGTTGTATGGTTAAGTGACTAAGCGTACACGGTGGATGCCTGGGCAGTCAGAGGCGATGAAGGACGTGCTAACCTGCGATAAGCCAAGAGAAGATGGTAAGAATCACAATACTCTTGGATTTCCGAATGGGGAAACCCAGCTGCATAAGCAGTTATCAATGCGTGAATACATAGCGTATTGAGGCGAACCGGGGGAACTGAAACATCTAAGTACCCCGAGGAAGAGAAATCAACCGAGATTCCGGCAGTAGCGGCGAGCGAACCCGGATTAGCCCTTAAGCTAGTTTTGCGACAGGTGAATGAGCTGGAAAGCTCAGCGATACAGGGTGATAGCCCCGTAACCGGTAGCGCATTTCGAGTGAAATCGAGTAGGACGGGACACGTGATATCCTGTCTGAACATGGGGGGACCATCCTCCAAGGCTAAATACTCCTGACTGACCGATAGTGAACCAGTACCGTGAGGGAAAGGCGAAAAGAACCCCTGTGAGGGGAGTGAAATAGAACCTGAAACCGTGTACGTACAAGCAGTAGGAGCCCTTCGGGGTGACTGCGTACCTTTTGTATAATGGGTCAGCGACTTAATTTTAGTAGCAAGGTTAACCGTTTAGGGGAGCCGTAGGGAAACCGAGTCTTAACTGGGCGTTCAGTTGCTAGGATTAGACCCGAAACCAGGTGATCTAGCCATGGGCAGGTTGAAGGTGAGGTAACACTTACTGGAGGACCGAACCGACTAATGTTGAAAAATTAGCGGATGACTTGTGGCTAGGGGTGAAAGGCCAATCAAACCTGGAGATAGCTGGTTCTCCCCGAAAGCTATTTAGGTAGCGCCTCGGACGAATACTACTGGGGGTAGAGCACTGTTAAGGCTAGGGGGTCATCCCGACTTACCAACCCTTTGCAAACTCCGAATACCAGTAAGTACTATCCGGGAGACACACGGCGGGTGCTAACGTCCGTCGTGGAGAGGGAAACAACCCAGACCGCCAGCTAAGGTCCCAAAGTTATAGCTAAGTGGGAAACGATGTGGGAAGGCTCAGACAGCCAGGATGTTGGCTTAGAAGCAGCCATCATTTAAAGAAAGCGTAATAGCTCACTGGTCGAGTCGGCCTGCGCGGAAGATTTAACGGGGCTAAGCTATACACCGAAGCTGCGGCAATGCATTTATATGTATTGGGTAGGGGAGCGTTCTGTAAGCGGTTGAAGGTGCATCGTAAGGTGTGCTGGACGTATCAGAAGTGCGAATGCTGACATGAGTAACGATAAAGGGAGTGAAAAACTCCCTCGCCGGAAGACCAAGGGTTCCTGTCCAACGTTAATCGGGGCAGGGTGAGTCGACCCCTAAGGCGAGGCCGAAAGGCGTAGTCGATGGGAAACGGGTTAATATTCCCGTACTTCTTACTATTGCGATGGGGGGACGGAGAAGGCTAGGTGGGCCTGGCGACGGTTGTCCAGGTTCAAGGGTGTAGGCTGTAATCTTAGGCAAATCCGGGATTACACTAGGCTGAGACCCGATGTCGAGGTGCTACGGCACTGAAGTCATTGATGCCATGCTTCCGGGAAAAGCCTCTAAGCTTCAGATAGTAAGGAATCGTACCCCAAACCGACACAGGTGGTCGGGTAGAGAATACCAAGGCGCTTGAGAGAACTCGGGTGAAGGAACTAGGCAAAATGGTACCGTAACTTCGGGAGAAGGTACGCTGCCGGCGGTGACGAGACTTGCTCTTTAAGCTGCTGGCAGTCGCAGATACCAGGTGGCTGCAACTGTTTATTAAAAACACAGCACTGTGCAAAATCGAAAGATGACGTATACGGTGTGACGCCTGCCCGGTGCCGGAAGGTTAATTGATGGGGTTAGACTTCGGTCGAAGCTCTTGATCGAAGCCCCGGTAAACGGCGGCCGTAACTATAACGGTCCTAAGGTAGCGAAATTCCTTGTCGGGTAAGTTCCGACCTGCACGAATGGCGTAATGATGGCCACGCTGTCTCCACCCGAGACTCAGTGAAATTGAAATCGCAGTGAAGATGCTGCGTACCCGCGGCTAGACGGAAAGACCCCGTGAACCTTTACTACAGCTTGGCACTGAACATTGACCCTACATGTGTAGGATAGGTGGGAGGCTTTGAAACCGAGTCGCTAGATTCGGTGGAGCCGTCCTTGAAATACCACCCTTGTAGTGTTGATGTTCTAACGTCGCCCCGTTATCCGGGGTGCGGACAGTGCCTGGTGGGTAGTTTGACTGGGGCGGTCTCCTCCCAAAGCGTAACGGAGGAGCACGAAGGTGGGCTAATCACGGTCGGACATCGTGAGGTTAGTGCAATGGCATAAGCCCGCTTGACTGCGAGACTGACAAGTCGAGCAGGTGCGAAAGCAGGTCATAGTGATCCGGTGGTTCTGTATGGAAGGGCCATCGCTCAACGGATAAAAGGTACTCCGGGGATAACAGGCTGATACCGCCCAAGAGTTCATATCGACGGCGGTGTTTGGCACCTCGATGTCGGCTCATCACATCCTGGGGCTGAAGTCGGTCCCAAGGGTATGGCTGTTCGCCATTTAAAGTGGTACGCGAGCTGGGTTTAGAACGTCGTGAGACAGTTCGGTCCCTATCTGCCGTGGGCGTTGGATGATTGAGAGGGGCTGCTCCTAGTACGAGAGGACCGGAGTGGACGAACCTCTGGTGTTCGGGTTGTGTCGCCAGACGCATTGCCCGGTAGCTAAGTTCGGAATCGATAACCGCTGAAAGCATCTAAGCGGGAAGCGAGCCTCAAGATGAGTCATCCCTGAACCTATAAGGTTCCTGAAGGGTTGTTGGAGACTACGACGTAGATAGGCAGGGTGTGTAAGCGTTGTGAGGCGTTGAGCTAACCTGTACTAATTGCCCGTGAGGCTTAACCATACAACACCCAAGGGGTTTTACGGACTCCACGAACACTTGAATGAGTGTCGAGAACATCAGCTTTCAAGATTGTAACGAATTTGCTTGGCGACCATAGCATTATGGACCCACCTGATCCCATGCCGAACTCAGTAGTGAAACGTAATAGCGCCGATGGTAGTGTGGGGCCTCCCCATGTGAGAGTAGGACATCGCCAGGCTTCCAATTTAGATTATCGTGCTGAACACACGGTAATTTGAGTGGAGCGGTAGTTCAGTTGGTTAGAATACCGGCCTGTCACGCCGGGGGGCGCGGGTTCGAGTCCCGTCCGCTCCGCCACTTATTAAGAAGCCTCGTCGAAAGACGGGGCTTTTTTACGTTTGGCCTTCGGCAAAACGCAAGGTTCTGGGAAGGGCGGGCCCTGGGCTCGGGGAAAAGCCTAAGAGCTAAAGCGCCACCTTTCCTGAAGTACTTACCTCTTCGATATGATTTTAAAAGCCCTGCTAGTAATAGTGGGGCTTTTTGCGTTCTGGGCCAGAGGCTATTGGCTTGGGACTAGAGGAAGAGCAAGGAAGCTTGGCCATCGCCCTTCGCCCAAAAAAGAAAAAGGGTAGCGAAGCTACCCTTGCCGCGAAGGCTTAATGCCTGCGAAATGTAACAGCTATGCGCTTGTTACTTTAGGACTCAACGAGTTTCCTCTGTACCAGCCAAGGCAGTGGTAAGGCTGGCACTGAGAAACGGGGGAAGTTTATAGGTTTAAGAATGCTTTAAGCTGGCTGACAACCTTTTCTGCTTGTTCGCGGTTCTCCATTTCGGCAAACAGTCGTAATAGCGGTTCGGTACCCGAAAAACGGGCCAAAGCCCAGCCACCATTCTTGAAGTAGACCTTGGCACCATCGGCATAGCTCACACGTTCAATGTCCCATTCAAAGTCAGGCAGCTCTTTGTTGACGTAAATTCTGTCGTAAAGGTGCTGGCGGTCGGCAGGACGGAATGTACAGTCACCCTCTGCGGTATAGGCGTAGCCATATTTGCCGTAGATCTCATCGAGCATTTCCGACAATTTTTTACCAGTCACGCTGATCATCTCGACCAGTAAGCTAGAGGCGAACACGCCATCTTTCCCTTTGATATGACCTCTGATCGTCAGGCCGCCTGAACTTTCGCCGCCAATGAGCGAGTCGTCAACTTCCATTTGCGAGCTGATGTGTTTGAAGCCGACCGGGACTTCGAAACTCTTTTCGCCGTGGCCTTCAGCAATCTTGTCCAATAGGTGGGTAGTTGCAATATTGCGGACTACAGAGCCTTTCCAGCCCTTGTACTCAAGCAGGTAGTAATAGAGCAGCATCAGCACCTCATTGGGGTGAATGAAGTTGCCTTTTTCATCGATGATCCCTAGTCGGTCGGCATCGCCGTCGGTACCAATACCGATATCGTAGCCTTCATGGGCGACAAGGTGTTTGAGGCGGTAGAGTGTTGCTGCACTCGGTGATGGCATCAAGCCGCCAAAAGCAGGGTTTTGCCCATCGTTGATCACGTCCACATCACAGCGGCCTGTGATCAGAACGGTCTGTAAGGCGTTTTTGGCTACGCCAAACATCGGGTCGATAAGCACGCGTAAATTGGCTTTCTTAATCGCATCAATATCGATGAAGTTAATGATCGAGTCGACAAAGTCATTCATCGGGTTGATCAGGGTGATGAGTTTGTCTTCTTGCGCCTGTTCGAAGTCGACCGAATTAACGTCGGCAGCTGTTAGCTTCGCTACCTGCTGTTCAATTTTTGCGGTGATCACTTCATCAGCATCACGGCCTCCTTCGATAAAGACCTTGATACCGTTGTAGTCGGCTGGGTTATGCGAGGCAGTGATACAGGCCGAGTATGTTGCACCTGTCTCTTTGGCCTGGAACATAACAATCGGAGTAGGTACAAACTTGTTGATAAAACTAACTTTGATCCCGTTTGCAGCCAGTACTTCGGCGAACCAGGCTGCTGCCTTGTCTGATAGAAAGCGGCGGTCATAACCGATAACAAAACCGTTATCAGTCACCTGCTCGGCAATCATGATATTGGCTAACCCCTGGGCTGCTAGACGAACATTGTCTTTGGTGAACTCTTCCCCGATCAGGGCACGCCAGCCACCTGTTCCAAATTGGATCATAATGGAACTCCTATTTTCTCGTAGATAGACGGGGCGCATAATGCGCCCCAAAAAAGGGTTAACCCAAGACAACCGTCACGGTGTTGGTGCTGCCTTCAGGCTGCACAGGAATAGTGCCTTCAATCGTTTCGCCATTGAGGCTGATAGACTGAACGCCTTTGCTGACGCCATTCGGGTTCTCGACTTTGATTTGGTATGTTGCACCACGCCATTGGCGAGTGACCTCAAAGCCTGGCCAGTTGGTTGGAATACAAGGGTCAACCGAGAGGCCTGCAAAGCCTGTTTGAACACCCAGGATAAAGTTAGTCACGGCGAAATATGCCCAGCCCGATGTGCCTGTCAGCCAAGGGTGGTTGGCACGGCCATGGTCTTGGTGGTCACGTCCCATGATGAACTGCACGTAGGAATAAGGTTCGGCAATACGCTTCTCGATAATGTCATTTTGGTTGTAAGGGTTGAGGGCATCGTAGAACTTCATTGCCTGATCGCCACGGCCGAGTTTAGCTTCTGCAACCCATGCCCAAGGGTTCGGGTGTGAGAAGATAGCGCCGTTTTCCTTGACTCCCTGGTAAACACGGGTAACAAAGCCAATGTCGTCATTAGGGGTTGCAAAAGACGGGGCATTCAGGTGCAGGCCGTATTCCGAGAACAGGTTCTCGTCTACGGCATCCATGGCTTGCTCGCCACGCTCTTGTGATGCTAGCCCTGACAATACTGCAAGGGTGTTGGACTCAAGGTGAATACGCCCTTCGGTTTGTTGGGCGGTACCGATCTTGTCACCATTTTTGGTCAGGCCACGGATATACCAACCGCCTTCTTCATCCCACAGGTGCTGCTCACAGGCTTCGCGGACGTTAGCCGCCATTTCGGTATATTTTGCAATGTCATCGTGTTTGCCAAGGTACTTCGCAAGCTCGACGAACTCCTGCAGCGCCCAGAAGTGCAGGAAGGACACCATGGCTGATTCACCACCGCCAAGGTTCAAGCAGTCATTCCAGTCTGCACGCAAGCCCTTACAGATCCCTGTCTGGCCTACATATTCAGCAGAGAAGTCCAGTGCGGCTTTCATGTGCTGGTAAACGGTGGCATCGCCGCCATCGGCATATGGGATCACTTCATCAAAGAAGCTCTCTTCGCCAGTTTCCATCACATACTTACAGATAGTAGGGATCAGCCATAGGTGATCGTCCGAACAGGTATCTTCGATACCGTGGATCTTATCCTCGTCGCTTGGTGTTGGGACGACCGTCGGCGACTTGGATGGCTGGACATCGGCTTTTTCCGGGTCGAACCAGTCAGGATCGAACAAGTGGAGGCCATAGCCGGCTTTAACCTGGCCACGCAGGAGATCGACCAGGCGCTTGCGGGTCATCGATGCGTTGGAGTGAGGAACGGAAATCGCATCTTGAGCGGTATCGCGGTACCCCAAACCAGTACGACCGCCCACTTCGATAAATGAGGCAAAACGGGACCAGACCACACACGTCTCTGCTTGGTACAGCGTCCAGGCATTGATCATAGTGTCTAGGCCTTCGTTCGGCGACTTGACCTGGAACTTGGCGCAACGCTCGTCCCAGTGGGCTTTGATCCCGGCAAACGCGGCATCGACTTCTTCCAAGTTCTGGTATTTTGCACGTAGACGCTCGCCATTGCCTTTGCCGATCCCCAGGATGTAGGCAAAACGTACTTCTTCTCCTGGTTGGATGGTGAACTGCTTGTGTAGTGAGCCACAATGGTTGTAACAGGTTTGGGCGGAGTTTGAACACTGGCCTTTTTCGACCGCAATCGGATTGGCTTCATCACGGTACAGGCCGAGGAAGCTGTCACGCTGGCCATCGTAGCTGTCAGGGGAGAACGTCGAGGCTAGGTAGTAGAAGCCCTCGAAGTCATTGGTGTTGTAGTAAAGGTCGTATTCGATCACGCCATCTTTATATTCGGTACCGGCTGAGTACAGTGACATCTGGTGGTTTTGATTGTCCGACTGGATATGGCTGAACGAGAACTCAACAAATGAGAATGCACTGATAGTACGAGGTTTGTCTGAGGTGTTCTTGATGACAACATCCCAGATTTCAGCATCTTCGCCTTTAGGCACAAATAGGGTTTTGGTCGCAGTGATCCCACTGTATTCACACTTGAATTTGGAGTACGACAAGCCATGGCGTACTTCGTAGTTGGCCTCATCTAAGCTTTTAGCGACAGGCTGCCATGAGATTGACCAGTAGTCACCGGCTTCATCGTCGCGCAGGTAGACGTAGTGACCCGGGCGGTCAAACGTCGAATTCGGGCGGAATTTGGTGACTCGGTTGTATTCTGGCGAGTTATAGAATGAATAGCCGCCGGCGTTGTGCGAGATGACCGTACAGAACTTTTCTGTCCCTAGGTAGTTGGTCCAAGGTGCAGGCACATCGGGGCGGGTGATCACATACTCTCTATTGTCGTTATCAAAAAAGCCGTATTTCATGGTGGTTTAATCCTTTTATTGTATTCGTTGTCCTGCGTCTTAATCGCAGCGACGGTAATTGATGCCTACTTTGTCTAGGTATGCGAACTGGCCGGCGAGGCGGGCCGTGAAATCAGGCCAGTTGCGTTTGTCTGGGGCCGTCCAACCTACTTCAGAGACTGCAAGCAAGCGGGGGTAAATCATGTATTCGAGCCGGCTTTGGCTGCTGATCAGCTCACACCATAGGGCGCACTGTATGCCTTTAATTCGTGGTTGGGCCGGGTCATCAGAAGGCAGTTCTGACAGCGGGTGGTATTGGTATACCTGCTCCAGGGTGAGCTTGCCTGCCCAATCGACTCCGGCTTCTTCTGCGGAATAGCCTTGTGCCATATCGAGGTAGGTTGACTGCCCGGGTTGCATGACCACGTCATACCCGGCTTTGGCACATGTCAGTCCAGCTTCTTCGCTGAGCCAAGAAAAAATGATGGTGTCTTTGCTAACTTTGTCGCCGTGGGTGGCTTCTTCCCACCCCATCATCCGCTTACCCTTGCTGACAAGGTGGTTTTCGACAAAGCGCAATAAATGTCCCTGGAGTTCCTTGGGATCGCTGTAGCAGTGCTCATCCATCAGGGCTCGGCAGGTAGGGCTGTCTGTCCATACTCCTTTCGGCACTTCATCGGCGCCGATATGGACGTAAGGAGCCGGGAATAGCTCGCAGACTTCATCGAGTACATTCGTAATAAAGGTGTAGGTTCCTTTCAGCGCCGGTGACAGAACATTGTCGTTGTAGCCCTGGATACTGCGGTATACAGAGTTGTCATCAGGGTCAACGAGCAGGTCTGGGAGCGATTTGATTGCAGCCCGGCAATGCCCGGGGATATCAACTTCTGGGATCACCATGATCCCGCGGTCAGCGGCATAGGCGATGATGTCGCGGATATCTTTTTTGCTGTAATAGCCGCCATAGCGTTGACTTATAGTGGTAAATTGCGGCTGGATAACCTCGTTGGGGCCACGCCAAGCGCCAATACGGGTTAGCTCCGGATAGGTATCAATTTCTATCCGCCAGCCTTCGTCATCGGTGAGGTGCCAGTGGAAGACGTTGAACTTGAAACGTGCCAGCTGATCTAGCAAGAATTTGATCCGCTCTACCGGGTGGAAATGCCGGGCACAGTCAAGCATCATGCCGCGGTGAGCAAAATGTGGCGCATCACAGATTTCTACCATTGGGATCTGATAGGCGGCATCAGCAATATGACTCGGCTGAGGCGGGATCAGCTGAAGCAGGGAAGATGTGGCATGGCAGAAGCCAGCTTCGGTGCTGGCCAGTAGCCAAATATCATCTTGTTCAACCAGTAGTTGATATGCACCATCTTCGAGCTGCTCTTGGAGCTGGAAATGAATATTGCCATTCGGAACCACGGCTAGCGTTTCGTGCAATTGGCTCTCTAGTTCAGCCTGAAGCCAACGGCAACAGCCTTCTGCAAGAGGGGTACCAACTGAAATTGCGGTATTCTGATCCAATGAGAATTGCCCAGACAGTGCTTTTAACTGTTGCGGGGCAGGGACTAGGCTGATTGCCGAGGCTGGTTCTAGTTCTGTGCTATGGCGTTTGGTCTGCGGGTGCTGTAGGCCAAAAGCCGTAATTTCTACTGGCTGCGGAGTGATAAATGGCGTGTCATTATCACTACAGATAAAGGCATCAATGATCCCATCATCCAACAAGGTAAATGGCTTGGTTCCGATGGTGAACTCAGTGTAGAAGTGCCCATTTGGCTGCAGTGTTTCATTTTTGCTCGGCGTAAGCGTGCAGTAGCTGCCCACTTGCTCCAACCGCCCGTGGGTTAGGCTGGCATGGTTGATCCAGCGCCCCATGGTAAAATGCAGAGACCAGGCGGTAAGTGGTTTATCCGAAAGATTGTGAATTGTCAGTGCCAGCCGTGATTGTGCCGGCTGCTGATCGATAACGACAAAGTCAAGACGAAAGCTCATAGCCACCTCATAACGGGTACAGGTTGTGGTTACCGCGGGCCATGGCCAGCGCACCATCCATCGCGTCGCCTAATGGCTCGGCGATACGCTTCTGAAGAGGCGGGATCAGCCAAGGCTTGATCCTCTCTGCAATACTGCCCATCAGGCAAATTTGTTCGGCTCCGCGGTTAATCAAAGCCTTCATCCACATTTCAATGTCTGCAGCGGTCAGGTTGAGTAACTCGATACCCAGTGCATCACCTTGGTAGGCATGGGTAAAAATAGCAGGCGAAAACTGGCCGTAATCACAAGGGCGGGCCGTTTTGGACCAGCTGACTATCGCGTCAACATCCTGGTTGAAATGGGCTAGAACATGGGCGGCAAGTGGGGTCATCGGGCGGATCCCGTCATAGGCCAGCAGGGTTTGCTGAATAAGACGTAGCCCCATCACGGCTCCCCCTCCCTGGTCAGAAATCGGAAACTCGCGGCCGCCTACGACCTGCTGCTCAGAGCCTTTAATCAAGATCCCGCATGAGCCGGTACCGGCAATTAAAATTGCGCCATCCTGGCCGGCCCAAGCACCCAAGCAGGCGCCGTAGGCATCGGTGTTGAGGGTGACAGTTGCAAATGGATGGGGCTGAGCCATAAACTCGTACCATGCCGAACGCTGCTCGGCACCTGCCAATGCCAACCCCACGGACATGACTGGGTAATCCTCTTCGCTCAGCCCTGCGATGGCAGCAGCCGTGGCAATGGCATCAACGATTGAAGCCATTGCAACTTCGGCGCCGAGCAAAATATTGGCACTGCCGGTTTTGGCTTCGCCGACTACCTGGCCATTGTTGTCTATGATCCTGGCGCGGCATGAGGTGCCGCCGCCGTCTACGCCGACGAAATAGCGAATGTGATCAGTCATTGTGTCGCTCCTTAAACTGCAGCGTTACGGCCAATAGGTACCAAGCAGCATGAGGGATCCACTGCTCCCCCCAGCGCCAGCTTTGCAAGAAGTCCTGGTGATGGGGGGCTGGGTCGAAAGCGATATCATGTTCGTTTTCAAAGCCGGAGGTGATGCCGTTGCAAACCCCTCCGCGGGCATTGAAAAAGCCCAGGTCCGGCAGGTAATCCGGGTTGTTGCGGCCATGCCCATCCAGCATCGACATGTCAAAGGGGTTTAGGCCAAGCAACCAATCCAGCAGCTGCTGGCCATAGGCCTTCAACTGTGGTCGTAATGCATGGCAGGCCGGATACCCTGCTGCGAGAAATGCCATGCTGGCCAGGGAGGCCAAGCGGGCATTTTCCCCTTGCCACCAATATCCGGTTTCATTGTGGTGGGGAATGAAAAATGCCGAGGCTTTTGAACCATCAACAGGCTTGGTGTATTGCCGTGGATAACCAAACGGGTTGGTCACTTCGTGGGTAATATCCAGCTCGAAGGCGACGGCATTGGCAACAACGGCTCCGATGCGCTGCTGGTGGTCACTCTCTGGTTCAATAGCCAGATAGCTGAGCAGGCTGATCACCGGCAACCCTGCCTCTGCCGCATGGAAATATGGGCGGCTACCGTCACTGTTGGCGGACCAGTAATGGGTCTGCTGTTCGTCGCTACGTTGGCGCAGGGCTAGCTTGCCGGCCCAGTTGCGAGCCTGCTTGAGGTAATCGTCATTGCCAGTGGCACGGAATAACTCCACCGCTGCCAATAGTGCGCAGTACTCATCAATAATGTTTTCGGTGCCGTCATCGAGGTACTGGGCGTTGTTTTCTACCAGGTGCCAATACCCTCGCTCGGCGGTTGCCAGGTATCGGCCATGGTCGACATCGGTGAAGCCGATCTCGATAGCGGTAGCCCCCTGCAAAACCCGGCAGGCCGCTGCCAGGGCGGCAATCGCAATGCCGCCCCCTTGGCGGAAACCGGCTTGGTAGTCCGCTGTTTTGTCACCGCTCTGGTGGGCATAGCTACAAATAACACGCTGATCCGTTTGCTTGCTCCATTTATCGAAGACGGTGGTATAGAAGAACCCTTGTGGGGACTGCATCCTTACCAGGAAATCAGCGCCATGGAGGGCCTCTTCGAGCAGCCGGACTCGGCTGAATGGGGCAAACGTGCCCTCGTCAGCCAGGGTGTCGAACGCCGTCAGCATATTCCAGACCACCATTGGGGTTTGCTGGGGGTTGAAGAAGTTGCTGAAAGAGAGGTGGCTAAGGTATTTGCTGACATCGCCAGAAGCGTCATACCAGCCACCACTGACATCGACCCGGGTGTCGCTACCAAGCAGCGGGGTAGCCTGATCGGCAAGATCATACTTTCCGCCACAGCGCTGGGATTTAAAATAGTGCAGGACATCACTGAACGTGCGTGTCATCAA
This sequence comes from Photobacterium sp. ABD4_091, assembly GCF_056160145.1. Taxonomy (NCBI): domain Bacteria; kingdom Pseudomonadati; phylum Pseudomonadota; class Gammaproteobacteria; order Vibrionales; family Vibrionaceae; genus Photobacterium; species Photobacterium sp. ABD4_091. Next base: position 1,947,238 of record NZ_JBSWWQ010000001.1, read on the forward strand.
CAGCCCCTCGGCGATAGCAAATGGCGCTGACAGAGCCTCACCGACACGTATCTGGTAATGTCCGCACTCAACAAGTGTGGAAAAGTCGATAGTGTAAGTGAGCCCTGTATGCCATTGATCAACCGGACCACAGGCCTCTAGAGGCAGCTGCATAATAGGCTGGTGGCTATCGGCACATAACAGTTCGGCATTCAGGGCATCGATCGCTGATGCCGATTGGATGATTGCTTGCTTGTGGCCATATTGCTCGTAGCCTAAATGGTTCGTTAACAGCTGCATGTTTCCTCCATTAATTCTCGTACAGGTAGCAGCGTACGAAATGGTTGTCGGAAAGCTGGGTAACGCCCGGCAGTTGCTCGCGGCATTTGTCAGTCGCATGGGTACAGCGGCCAGCAAATGGGCAACCTAGGCTTTCTGGGGTCCAGAGTGGGATCTCCCCTTTGTTCCCCTTGAGCTTTTCGTGGATCGACTTCTTCGGATCCGGAACAGCGGAAACCAGCAGCTGGGTATAAGGGTGCTGCGGATCGTGAATGATCTCTTCGGTATCCCCCCACTCAACCATGTGACCGACATACATCACAGCCAGATCTTCAGCAATGTAACGCGCAGTGGCGATATCGTGGGTAATATAAAGCAGCGCCATTTCGCGCTCGAACTTCATTTCTTCCATCAGGTTGAGAACACCGGCACGGATTGAAACATCAAGCATGGACGTTGGTTCATCGGCCAGCACGACCTCTGCACCTACGGCAATGTTCCTTGCCAGGTTCACACGCTGGCGCTGGCCACCGGAAAGCTGGTGCGGGTATTTCGCCGCGGTTTCTTTGGGCGGGATCAGACCGACTTGCTCGAGCAAATCATAAACCCGCTCTTCCAGTTCCTTTTTGTTGCCCTTGCTGACTTTGTTATGGATCAGCAGGGGGCGGGCAACATGGTGGAAAATCGTATGGGTCGGATTCAATGAGCCGAATGGGTCTTGCCATACCATCTGTATTCCCTGGCGGTACTGCATCAAATCGGCTTTCTTCTCGATGGTGGCAATATCGCGGCCATAGTATTCAATCTGGCCGGAGGTCGGGGCATACATCTTGGCAATCATTTTGGCCGTGGTCGATTTGCCCGAGCCGGATTCTCCGACGACGGCCAAACCGCGGCTTTTGTACATCTTAAATGACACGTCGTTGATGGCACGCATCATGGATTTTTTCAGCGAGTTGCTGTTGACCGAGAAGTCCTTGATCAGGTTCTTCCCTTCAATAATTGGTTGTCCGGTTGGCTTGCTCATAATGCTTCCTATTCCTTAATCTCTAACTGCTTTTGTTAAATAGGTGGCAGTTACTAAAACGGTTGGGTTCCAGCTGGCGGAGCTGGGTCGTTTGGCTAAAGCAGGCATCATAAGCCTTGCTGCAGCGAGCCTGGAAGCGACACCCTGTAGGAACTTCCAACAAGTTGAGCGGGTTGCCTGGGATCCCCTTCAGGCGGGGCTTAGGACCTGTGAGTGGTGGGAAAGAGCTTCCCAAGCCTTCGGTATAAGGGTGGAATGGATCCTCTAGGATCTGTTTTGATGGCGCGACCTCAACCAGCTCACCGGAGTACATAATGCCGATACGGTCGGAGAACTCGACCATCAATGACAGGTCATGGGTAATGAACAGGATAGAAAACCCGAACTCTTCCTTCAGGGCGTAGATCTTCTGCAGGATCTCACGCTGTACCACCACGTCTAGGGCGGTGGTCGGCTCATCCATAATGATCATTTTCGGGTTCAGGGCCAGAGCGATGGCGATAACCAGGCGCTGGCGCATGCCGCCGGAAAACTGGTGCGGGTAATCTCGCAGTCGGCTTGGGTGGATATCCACGATTTCCAACAAGCCTTCTGCCCGGCGTACGGCCTGCTGGCGTGTCATCGAAGTATGGCGCATGATCACATCGCAGAACTGCTCTTCCAAGGTTAGAACAGGGTTGAGGGCATTCATCGCACTCTGGAATACCATGGAGATCTCGCTCCAGCGGAACGCTGACATTTGCATATCATTGAACTTCAGGATGTCACCATGCCCGTCGAAGATCACCTCGCCACCGGTGATGAATGCTGGCGGCTTGTGCAGGCGCATCAGCGAGAAAGCAACGGTTGACTTACCGCACCCTGATTCCCCTGCCAGGCCAAAGATTTCACCTTTGCCAATGTCGAAGCTGACATTGTTTACCGCACGGACATCGCCTGCATCGGTAATGTAGTCAACGCATAGGTTGCGGATAGAAATTTGTGGATCAGTCATTATTTCTCTCCCCCTTCAAGGGCTGGCTGAGGCGCGATGTTTGCCTGAGCTTGTTTCTGGTTTTCTTCTGCCATGTTCTTCCAGCGGCGCATGCCTTTGTGCGAACGCAGCTGCGGGTTGGCGATTTCATCGACGGCGAAGTTCAGCATCGCCAGGCCGACAGCAATGAATGTCAGGGCAATACATGGCGCTAGCAGCTCCCACCAGGCACCGACCAGCATTGAGGACGAAGTCTGTACGTTGTAGAGCATGATGCCCCAGCTAATCGAGTTCGGGTTGCCCAAGCCAAGGAAGGAGAGGGTTGCTTCGGTCATAATGGCAAGCATGACCGAGCCGATGAAGCTGGCGCCGACAATGGAAATCAGGTTAGGCAGGATTTCGATAAAGATGATGCGTACCGACGACTCGCCCAGGACTTCGGCCGCTTTGACAAACTCTTTCTCTCGCAGGGATAAGGTCTGGGCCCTGACGACACGGGCACCCCATGCCCAAGAGGTCATGCCGATGACGATGGCGATTGTCAGCGGGCCGGCCTGGCCGATGAAGGCGGCAATTACGAACAGTAGCGGCAGCTGGGGTATAACCAACATGATATTCATTGCCGCCGACAGGATATCGTCAACACGCCCGCCGAAGTAACCGGCTGAGACCCCAATTACCGTGGCAAGGAAACACACCATGATGCCAGCACCGAAGCCAACGGCTAGGGAAGTACGAGCACCGTAGACAACCTGAGACCAGACATCGCGGCCCATACGCGTGGTACCTAGGGTGTGATCGGCATCTTTGGACATGCGCAGGGTGCGCTTGCTGTCAGCCAGGTTGTTTGCGACCCAGCCGTCAGGGTTACTTTGCGCGGCTTTCACCACGAAAGCAGGGTACTCGTGCGGGTTACCGGTACGCTTGTCGGGCGCATGCTTGGTAATCAGCGGGGCGAACAGCGCGCCGAAAATGAAAGTGGCGATGATGGCAAGGCCTAGCATGGCTTTGGCGTTGCCAGAAAGTAGTTTGATTAGTCCTTTCATGATTATTTGCCTCCCTTACGTAGGCGAGGATCCAGAGCAACAATGAGTAGGTCAGCCAAGAAGTTGAAGAACAGCATGAACATGGTCATGATCAACAGCTGGCCCTGAAGCACTTGGTAGTCACGGGTGTTAATGGCATTGAGCAGTACTGTGCCAAGGCCCGGGTAGTTGAAAATCATCTCGATGATCAGCTGGCCACCGATCGCCATACCGATTGCCATCGAAAGGGCGGTGACACTTGGCAGCATGGCGTTACGGGCGGCGTACTTGAAGACCACGCGGTTTTCGCTCAGGCCTTTGCCTTTTGCCATCGTGATGTAGTCTTCATTGAGCAGGTTGATCATGTTGTTACGCATGTTGATCAGGAAGCCGCCGATTTGGATGATGGTGGCACAGAACAGCGGAAGCACCGCGTGATAGCCCACATCAAGGTAGAAATCCAAGCTGGTCCAGTCTGGTACTGTGCCCGGGGTATAGGCATAGGTTGACGGAAACCATTTGGTACCGATCGCAAAGGTATAGAGCACCAGCATGGCCACGACCACTGGCGGAACGGCTTGCACCACCATCATGCCTGGGGAGATGAAGGCATCGTATTTGCTGCCACGTTTCCAGGCCGCAAAAATACCCAGTGTTGAGCCTAGGCAGAAAGCCAGGATAACCGCGGTACCAGCAAGGAACAGAGACCAGCCTACTGCGCCGCCCAGTACGTCGTTAACGGTCTGAGGGTAGGTCTGGATTGAAATCCCCAAGTCCCATGACAGGATACCTTTCAGGTAGATAAAGTATTGCTGGTAGATTGGGCCGTCGACAAAGCCCAGCAGCTCTTTCATCGCAGCAATACGTTCTGGGGTCACCTGTACTGCGGCATTGGCAAACATCATGGTGACCGGATCACCGGGCATCGCCCGGGGAATAATAAAATTGAGGGTTATTGCGAACAGGAGCGCAATAAAATAAAAGCTAAGTCTGCGTATAAAAAATCCCATAACTCACACCTTAAAATATCCAGCTTCTCTAACCAGATTTCAGACACACTCTTCCCTGACCACTGGCCATAGTTATTTCTAAGGGGGAAGGTTGAAGGGGCGGTGCGCAAGGTGCGCACCGCAAATTGCGAAAATTACGATTTAGGTTTTAGGTCAAGCACTTGCAGTAGACGTTCTTGCGTATTGGTGATAGGCATCGGACGTCCTTTCTGATTGTTCTCGTTCCACCAACCAGTAAAGCGTGCAGTGTTGTACTGAGAGGTGTAAGCACCTGACATAACAGGGATAGTTACTTGGTTCTCAGCAATTATCTTCTGGATGGAGTGAGCCATTTTCACCTGCTCGTCGCGGTCAGCAGTCTTGTAGAAGCCTGCTAGCAGGTTATCCAGTTTCTCGCTCTGCCAGTAGTGCAATGCGAAGCGAGGCATGCCTTCACTTGCCTGGAAGCGTGAGTGGTAGGCGCTATCCCAGTAGGTGTATGGATCTGCACCGTGGAAGTAGTTGGTGTACGCTACATCATAGGTCGCATCAAGCATCGCCTGGTTGTAGACCGAGAAGTCTGGCGTGCTGGCTTTAGCCTTGATACCAACTTCCTGCAGCATTTCAACACTTAGCTGAACGGTGTTGTTGAAGTCAGTCCAACCGTTTGGCGACTGGATAGTCAGCTCGATGCTCTTGCCGGTCGGTGTTTCAACGAAGCCGTCACCATTGGTGTCTTTGAAGCCCGCTTTCTTCAATAGCGCTTTAGCATTCGCTACGTTGTAGGTCATGTAAGGCTTGTACTTCTCGTGTACCGCTTTGTCAGACCAAGATTCAAACGCCTGGCCAAGGCCTGACGCGTAGTCATTTACCACACCGCCGCCGTAGAAGGCGATATCGATGATAGTTTCACGGTCGATAGCCATAGAGAAGGCACGGCGGAAGTCGATGTTGTTGATGGCTTCGTGGTTTCCTTTGTTTGGCGTTTTGTAGTTCAGCATGAATGCCTGCGTACCACCAGCAGGGTACCAGTACTTGTTGTCTGGGCTAGCTGCTGCGTATGTGCTGTCTACATCAGGGATGAACGCGTAGGTCCAGTCAAACTGACCGCTTAGTACCTGGCCAAGGAACTGGTCGTTACCACCCACCTGAGGTAGGCGCAGACAGTCTACGTCCAGGTTCGCATTATCCCAGTAGTTCGGGTTGCGACACTGGGTGTATAGCTGAGGAGTGAAGGTCTCGATTTCGGTGAAAGGACCGGTACCCACAGGGTTTTCGTTGGTGAAGCGCGTAGGATCTTTTACCTTGCTCCAGATGTGCTGTGGTACAACCGCAACCTTGGAAATCAAGTAAGGAACGTTTGAGTTTGCTTCAGTTAGGCTGAAGGTGACTTTGTCGCCTTTCGCTTTAACGTCTTTCAGGCGGGCATTGATACCAGTACGGTCAAGCTCAGGGTGTTTTTTCAGCAACTCAAAGGTAAATGCGACATCTTTGGCAGAGAACGTTTTGCCATCAGACCATTTTACACCATCACGGATTTCGAAGGTCACTTCCATCAGGTCGTCAGACATGTAGTAGTCTTTCGCCAAACGCATGACCGGCTCGTTGCCCTTAAGCTCGTTGAATACAACCAATGGCTCAAACAGGAAGTCATAGGTCGTGTCCAACTGAGTCTGTAGGTAAGGGTTAAAGTTACGTACAAAAGTTGGGTAGAACTTAGGAACCATGGTTAGCTCGCTGCGTTCTGCAGCCGACGCCACTGGGGCGGTTAACATAGTTGAAGCTGCTGCTACAACGGCTAGCGCTAACTGGGTTTTCTTTATATTGGCAAGCATAGCTGTTCCTTACTCTTTGCTTTTAGTTTCACTTATGGAAAAAGCCCCGTATGCACGGGGAGGAAGAACCTACTTCGTTCTGGCTGAGTAACGCACCTGAACAAATGGCCTTGTAGGCTCTGTGTGCCTTAAGGAAACTCCTGATTGGCAAAACGGTCAATCAGGCTGCCCGTCAAAAACGTTAATTTCACTCCCCCCTCCGTAAAAAACGTTAATAACGGACTGTGATCCAGCGCTCGCCTATACGGCGAGTGTGCTGTAGGTCTCAACTTGAATTTTCTCGTTTCATACTGATAATTCTCGCAGTTGGTATTTTGTTTTTTAAAAACAGTGTGTTGTGTTGTTTTTTTGGATGGTGTGATGTAACAGGGCAAAAAGTTTGCCTTAATTCCCTGCGGAAAATTTATCAGCGTGGTTTGTTGTGATTACCATCTCATAAACTGAAACTTTTCCCTGTGCTGGTGGTGGGAGGTACGATTTATACGGCTCTATGGGGGATTTTTCGCCACTGTTTTGGTCTGTGATCAAGTGTTTTTTTGCGTTTTTACGGGGATAATTTGAGGCAAAAAAAAGCCTGCACGAGGCAGGCTTCCGCTGTATTGAGCGTGGCGGCTATTGGTTGATGATGTGCTGAAGTTGCTCTTTCATCGATACGAGCTCGTTGTGTGTTGTCGTGTTGCGAGGGCTTCGCTCCAGGACAAAATCGATGGTACTGAGAACGGTGCGCCAACGCGGTGTCTTGGGCAAGGTTTCCAGGTGAAGGTACTTATCCAATGTACGTGTCTGCAAGGTGCTGCGGTCGAGGTAAACCCGCCACAGTCCGCTTTCCTCTGCGAGCTCAAATTTGGTTTTTTGGGTGGACTCTTCCCAGTGCTGCAAGGTGGCCTTCATGACCTCTACAAGTAGCTCGCGCAAGGTGTCATTCTTGCTTTTGCCATTGCCTTCCAGCTTATCTGCCAAGGAGCTGAACTCGTCACCCAGGTGGCGCAGTTTCTGCAGGTTGTCTTTATTGCGGTTGAAGGCAAAGCCAGAGAGCACTTCAACGGCATTTTCCAGCACCTCTATCCGGTGGCTGCTGGTGTGCCCTTGGTTGTCGAAGATAAACATCCGCTGTAGGCCTGACTCTTCGGGGAGGTTGATGACATCGGTATCAAGTGCAACCAGGCTGTCACCTATCTTGAACATCAGGCTGCCATGGAAGTGGTGGCTATGGCTGATATCCTGAGGTAGGTGGGTAGCCAGAATATCTTCGATATGGTGGCGCTCGACTTGCTCCGGCGAGCGGTTGAAAAGCTTGCCGGCAGCGGTATTGGCATAGCGGATCCGGCCGCCGCTTTGGATACACAGAATGGCTTCATTGGAGGACTCAAGTAAGCCCAGCAGACGGTTCTGGGTTTCCAGCAGGCTGTTTTCCACCTGCTCCCTGCGTGAGATTTCCTCAGCAAGGCGCTGGTTTTCCTTGAGCTGGCGTTCAGTTTGCCCGGCTTTGAGGTGGGCACCGATTCGGGCGGTGAGCTCTTCTTTGTTGAACGGCTTGGTCAGGTAATCGTTGGCACCGGATTCGAAACCGCGGATCCTATCCTGTACCTGGCCCAGCGCCGAGAGCATGATGATCGGCAGTTCTAGCATGCTATAGCTCTGGCGCAGTTTCTCACATACTTCGTAGCCAGACATTTCCGGCATCATGATATCCAGTAGCATCAAGGCGGGCTGGTGGCTATCGACCAGCTTCAGAGCTTGAGGGCCGCTCTCGGCCGTGATCACCCGGTAGCCTTCGAGGCGAAGGAAATTATTGAGCACCTGAAGGTTCACTGGCTCGTCATCGACAATCAGCAGCAGCTCGCCATCCGGGTTTTCTTCGATGTGCTCGAGCTCGCAAGCCTGCGATTCCGGTGACGGGATCTGGAAGTGGTTGCTGCGGTTGGCTATTTCGCCCTTGGCAATATCTTCGTCGGAAGCCAGGTTCAGGGTGAAGCTGAAAGTGGTGCCAATCATCGGCTGGCTGCTGACATACAGCCGCCCGCCCATTAGCTCAATCAGCTGGCGGCTGATCGACAGGCCAAGTCCCGAGCCCTGGCGGTAGTTGGCGGACTGGGTATTTGCCTGGATTAATGGCTCGAAGATATGCTCTAGCTGCTCGGCAGGTATCCCTTGCCCGGTATCGACGACCTGGATACGGAGCTGGGATTCCAATACCGTCGCTGACAGGATGATTTTACCCTCCGAGGTGTACTTGATGGCATTGCCGACCAGGTTGTAGAGGACTTGCTCTAGCCGCTGCTCATCCCCCTGCACCAGTGGGAGGTCATTGGGAATTTGGTTGATGATGCGAACGGGTTTGCTGCCGAGTAGGTGGCCTGACAATTCCAGCACCAACCTGGCGGCGGAGGAGACATCGACGGCCTGGCGCTGGATATCCAGATCGCCATAGCGCATCTTGTGGTAATCGAGCAGGTCATCAACCAGGTTAGTTAGGCGCAGGCCGCTGTTGATCATGATTTCAAGCTGGCGGCGCTGGGAGCTCTGGACTGGGCCATTAGCCCCTGCCAGCAACGATTCGGCAATACCGACCATGCCGTGCAGCGGGGTGCGCAGCTCATGGGAGGTTGTGGCGAGAAACTCATCCTTTAGCTTGTCAGCGGTTTGCAGTTCCTTGTTTTTCTGCTGGATAACCTGGAGGTTTTGCTCCAGTTCGTTGTTCTGCTCACGGATCAGGGTCATTTTATCCCTGACTGAAGACTGCATCCGAGCAAAGCTGACAGCCAGACGGCCAATTTCGTCACTGCGATCGGTGCCTTCTATCTTCTGATCCATGTCACCGGCCGAGACTTGCTCTGCCGCCCAGGTGAGCCGCAGCAACGGCGCGGTTATGGAGTTTGATAGCCAATGCGAAGCGATGATCACCAGCACGATCGCCGTTAGCATCGCGACAAAGAAAATCACCTCCAGCTGGCGGATCCGGGCGAAGGCTTCCTCTTCGGGCAGTTCGACAACCAGCGCCCACGGACTGTCCATGATCGTCAGCGGGGCGAAGGCGCTCAGTACGGGAACGCCATTGAAGTTGGCGAAGCTACCTACGCCGCTGTCTCCTTCCAGCGCCCGGTTGATACTGTTACTGGAAAAAGAAGCGGGATCTTCGCTAGCGGTTGGTAATCTTGAGCGGTGATCCTGGCCGACCAGCAAGGTCTGGACAGAATAGGAGTTATTGCCCGTGTCGGTGAGGAAGTCGCGGATTGCCTGGTTGCTCAGCTTAAAGAACACGTAGCTGTGCAAATAACCTTGCTGGATGATAGGGGCGGCGAACCAGGCCGAGAGACCTTGCTCCCCTTGGGCCGGGCTAAAATCGGTAAACGCAACGGGGACTTGGTCGGTTGCACTTTCCGATTGCTCGGTTTTTTGCTGGATGGAAGAGAATGTTTTGCTTAATGCCGGGTAGGTTTGTGCCGCGTGGGGCAAGTTGATACCAAATATATCAGGGCTGTTGGCGGCGTAGACGATGTTGCCGTTGATATCAACCAATAGGATATCACTGAAGTTTGAGCGCTTGAGGTATTCTTCGTAGGCCCAGTTATAGCGCTTGTACATTAGCCGGTAGCGCTCATGGCCGACATAGTTGCCGGTATCCTGCTCGCCCAGGGACTTGGTGGTCAGGGTTTCGGTATAGTAGCGGCTACGGCCTGTCTTGTGCAGGACATCAGAGATATCCCCCAGCTGGTGGTAGGCACCGACCAGGCCGTAGAAGCGGCCGCCACTGGCGTTGGCAAGCTCTGAGCGGGCAAAGCTCTGTACCTCGGACTCGCGGGAAATAAAAAAGTTATTGAGCTGCTTCTTCTTGTTATCGAGCAAGGAGGCGAGGTGGTTGGTACTTTGCTCAGCCAGATCTTTGGTATGCGAATTAAGGAAGAATAGGGCTGACAGTATTAGCGGGGTAATACTCAAAACTAAAAAAGCCAGCATCAAGGTGTGCTGGAGACGCTTGAAACGGGTAGTCTGCTGCATTCCGGTGCCTGAAATTACCTATGAGACAAAGCTGTGATCAAGGGAAGACCTTGAGGCTATTGACGTTAATCTAGATGTTGGTGGCTTTCCGGTAAATTGACGGAATTAACGGCTCAATGGAGCGGAATAATCACCATAACCACCAGTTATACTGTGTTTTTTCGTGTAAGCAAGAAAGTGGCAGCGGAAGCGTGTGCCGACACACAGATTTGACGTTTATGACGAGGGGAATGGAGAAAGTATTGACCGTATTAGGCAGTTTTGTCTCAAAAGTTGGGCTAAGGCCGGGTGCACCCGGCCTTGAAAGGATCATTTTTTTGCAGTGTAAATGCTGAATTTGTTGTTCTTGGCCGTGACTTCGCATTGGCCTAGGCTATCCTCGATCAGCGGCGGGTAGCGAAGGAAGCTGTTGGCGACGATGATCAGCTGGCCCTCTTGGCGCAGGTACTGCGGTGCCTGGGCGATGAAATCTTCGGTAGCAGCATAGAAGGTTTTCAGGCCGGCATGGAATGGCGGGTTGCTGATCAGGTAATCGTATGGGCCTTGCAGGGAGGTATAGACATCGGTCGCGGTAAAGCTCGCTTCCAGCTGGTTAACCCGGAAGGTTTCCTCTGCCGATGCAATCGCCAGCGCACTGATATCACACAGCTCCAGTTCGATAGACGGGTTGTTGGTTTTCATCACGGCACCAATAACCCCGGCACCGCAGCCAAAGTCCAGCACACGGCCACGCAGCGAAGGCAGGGTTTCCAGCAGCAGCTTCGAGCCCTGGTCGAATTCGCCATGGCTGAAGACGCCTGGCAGCGAGCGGATCGTCAGTTCAGCACCTGCGATATTCAGCGGGTAGCTGCGGAACCAGTCGTTGATGTCAAAAGCCGGTGTCTGCTTGTCACAGACGCCCCAGTAGAAGCTGCAGCGGCGGGCCGAGTCATACTTGGTCAGCTTGCCATAAGGGGCAAACATCTTTTCCGAGCTGCGAACGCCGCTGCGGTTTTCGCCGACGACACAAATTTCGGTTTCCGGGCCAAATTTGGCCAGCAACATTGCCATCAGGTATTCGGCTTCGGCTTTGGCTTTCGGCCAGTAAAGCAAAATCATGTCGATGTCGGCATCTTCGCTGAACTCGGGGCCAAAGGCGGTGTGGATATTGCTGTAGGCCGCCATACGACGGGCATAGCCAAAGTTGGTGGTAAAGATCGTCACCGACGCGGCAGTCTGTGATAGCTCTGCCGGGAAGGTATCATCGAGCTCACCGGCCACTAGGACTTTGCGGTTTTCGAAAAACTCTAGTTGACGGGCAGCAACCTGACTAGCAGCACTGTATGACATAACGACCTCAAGAATGGATGAAAGCTGTGTTGGGGCGCGAATTGTTCCACAAATTCGCCGATAAGAAAAGCCGAGCCGGAGCTGATGCCCCGGCCCGTTTGGTCAATGGTGGTCCTGGTGGTGCAGGAAGTCCTGGAATTCGGCTTCGTAGAGTTTGAACAGTACCAGGGTAACGGCAAAGATGATTGGGCCGTAGATCAGGCCGATCAAACCAAAGACATGCAAACCACCAATAATAGAAAAGAAGATCAGCAGCGTACTCATGCCTGAGCTGCCCTGCATCAGCAGCGGGCGAAGGAAATTATCGATCGAGCCGACCACAACCGCCCCCCAGCCAACCAGGAATACCGCCCATTCCCATTTGCCGATCAGTAGCAGGTAGATACTGGCCGGCAGCCAGATCAGCGCGGTACCGACAACAGGGATCAATGAGGCGAAAGCCATCATCGAGCCCCAGAACAAGCCTTGGAACCCGGCCATCCACATGGCAAAACCACCGGCAAAGCCCTGGGCCAGGGCGGTGAGGAAGGAGCCTAGCACCGCGGATTTTGCCACTTGCTCGACTTCATTGAGCACGGCATCTTCCTGGCTACGCGAGAGCGGCAGGACGTGGCGAATAGTCTGGACAATCTTGTCATGGTCGCGCAGCAAGAAGAACAGCACAAACAGCATCAGCATGAAATTAATCAGGAAGTTGGTGGCATCTCCCAGCAAGCGGGCACTGACATTCAGTAACTGTGCGCCAAACTTCGAGGAGGCTGAGGCCACTTTCTGTACCATCACCTGGGTATCAACCGGCTCGAACGGTGAATACTTTTCGATTAGGGATAGCACCTTAATGACATAGGGGTGAGAGAGGACCTCCTGTACCCCGCCGGTCGTTAGCCAGGTATAGCTTTCCTTGGAGAAGGTGGTGCCCTGGTGGATGATCGAGCTGAACACTACCAGCATCGGGATCACGATGATGAAGGTCAGCAGGGTGCAGGACAGTACCGATGACAGGTTAGGCGAGCGAGGCATCAACCTGTCTAGTTTCAAATGCAGCGGGTAATAGAGCAGTGATATGATAAAAGCCATTACGATTGGGCCAATATACGGCTCAATTAAGGTGTAGCTGGCGTAGGCGGCTACCGCCAACGCGGCGATAAGCATCCAGTGACGCGATTCAACTTTGAATGGTTTGGGCACAGTGCTTCCCTTTTCGAGATTTTGGTTGAGGCTGTACATTTTGCTGTTGGTTAATATGATTGCACCACATTGCTTGCGAGGCAATCGTTAATATCTGTCTGATTTTAAAGCGAGGAGGTAGGTTTATGGGGTGTTGTGACTGTGGTTGCGAGAGCAAGAAGAAACGGCGGGTCCCATTGGCGGTTTGGGTGCTGGCCGCCCTTGCCATAATGGCGCTCTTCTTCTGGTAATAAGAATGATGTCACCCGGCCATAAAGCAACAAGCCGCTCAGTGAGCGGCTTGTGTCTATAGGCTGTTTGTCGCCAATAATAGGGTTAAGTTGGCCCTTATTACGCAGCGGCTTCTTCTGCCAGCGTTTTGAATGCATATTCAGCGGCACCCAAAGTGGCTTCAATTTCCTTGTCGCCATGTGCTAGCGAAGTAAAGCAGGCTTCGAAAGCAGAAGGAGCAAGGTAAACGCCTTTTTCAAGCATTAGATTGAAGAAACGCTTGAAGCGCTCGATATCGCACTTGGCAACATCGTCATAGCAGTTGACGGCTTCCTGGTCGGTAAAGAAGAAACCGAACATTGCACCAACCTGGTTGGTTTTCAGCGGGATACCGTACTTGTCAGCCAGGGACTGGAAACCTTCTGCCAAGCGCTGGGTCGTGCTGGCTAGCTGCTGCTCGTGACCTTCTTTGGTCAATACGCTCAGGCAAGCGTGGCCTGCTGCCATAGCGACTGGGTTGCCCGATAGGGTACCTGCTTGGTAAACCGGGCCGGTTGGCGCCACATATTCCATCACTTCACGACGGCCACCGAAAGCACCGACAGGCATACCACCACCGATCACTTTGCCCAATGTAGTCAGATCTGGTGTGATGTTGTAGTAACCCTGAGCACCACCGTGAGAAACACGGAAGCCAGTCATTACTTCATCGAGGATCAACAGGGCACCAAATTCGTCACAGATCTCACGCAGACCTTCCAGGAAGCCCGGAACCGGTGGGATACAGTTCATGTTGCCGGCAACAGGCTCGACAATGATACAAGCGACCTGCTCTGGGTGCTCGGCAAAGGCTTCGCGGACAGAGTCTAGGTTGTTGAAGGTACAGGTTAGCGTGTGCTTGGCGAAATCAGCAGGTACACCCGGAGAGCTTGGCTGGCCAAGGGTTAGGGCACCAGAGCCCGCTTTTACCAACAGGCAGTCGGCGTGGCCGTGGTAGCAGCCTTCGAACTTGATGATCTTGTCGCGGTTGGTGAAACCACGGGCCAGGCGGATAGCACTCATGGTCGCTTCGGTACCCGAGCTCACCATACGTACCATTTCCATCGACGGTACCAACTGGGACACCATTTCAGCCATGGTGATTTCCATCTCGGTCGGCGCACCAAAGCTCAGGCCCTGCTGGGCAGCTTTGATAACGGCATCACGGATAGCGACATGGTTGTGACCAAGGATCATCGGACCCCACGAGCCAACATAGTCAATATAGGCTTTGCCATCGGCATCGAAGATGTAGGCGCCGTCTGCGCGCTCGATAAATAGCGGGCTGCCGCCTACGCCTGCAAAGGCACGGACTGGTGAGTTAACGCCACCAGGGATCGTCTGTTGCGCTTTGGCAAATAAATCAGCTGACTTGCTCATTGTGATGTCCTGTTATTGAAGATTGTCCGATTTGAACTGTCGGCATTGTACATAGCCAAATGAGGGCTTTCAATTGGAGGCGGCGGGAACTATGGGCCGGCGCAAGGTCGAGCAGGGCACAAAAATGCTGTGCATCGCTGCAAAGCTAGTTTTCAACATTGAATATGTAAAAAAAACAACCTGTCAGCTATGCTTTCCCAAGGCGCTTTCCCTATATTTTGGGCGCCCCTTTCTATTGTTCCCGGCTCCGGGATGGCTTCATATTTACGGCATTGTTGATGACAGAGAATAACCAAGGCACCCCTGCGCCTGAAAGACTGCAGCCGAGCGGGCTGGTCCGGCGCTTTTTATCCCGAGACAAAACCCCTGTATCCGTCCTTTTTCTTTCAGCGCTTGTCGGGTTGGGGGCTGGCTTGCTGTCGACCTTGTTTGAAATCACCGTGCACTGGGTGTCTGAGCAGCGTACTGACTGGCTTCGCCATGAAATCAGCAACATGCTGCCGCTGTGGCTATCGGCATTCTTGATCAGTGCCCTGCTGGCTTTGGTGGGGTATTACCTGGTTCACCGCTTTGCCCCGGAAGCTGCCGGGTCGGGGATCCCGGAAATCGAAGGGGCGATGGATGACATCCGGCCGGTGCGCTGGTGGCGGGTGCTGCCGGTGAAATTTATCGGCGGCCTGGGTGCTCTGGGATCTGGCATGGTATTGGGGCGCGAGGGACCGTCGGTACAGATGGGCGGTAATATTGGCCGGATGGTGTCTGATCTGTTCCGGCTCAAAGATAAAGAAGGTCGCCATGCGCTGCTTGCCTCGGGGGCCGCAGGCGGTTTGGCCGCTGCGTTCAATGCCCCGTTAGCGGCGATCATGTTTGTGGTCGAGGAGATGCGGCCGCAGTTTCGCTACAGCCTCATTTCAATAAAGTGCGTAATGATATCGGCGATTGTTGCCAATATCGTGTTCCGCAGTATCTCTGGTCAGCAGGCGGTTATCACCATGCCGCAGTATGATGCCCCGTTACTGCGGTCGCTATGGCTGTTCTTATTGCTCGGTATGGCATTCGGTATTTTCGGCGTGGTGTTCAATAAGCTGGTCACCATGGCCCAGGATATGTTTGCCCGTATCCACCGCAATGACCGCCGCCGCTATTTACTAACGGGGACGTTATTGGGGGGAAGCTTCGGTTTGCTTCTGTTATACGTTCCTGAAATGACCGGAGGGGGGATCAGTTTGATCCCAAGTGCGACCAATGGCGAGTATGGTATCAGCGTACTATTGATCCTCTTCTTGGCCCGTGTGGCGACCACCTTGCTGTGTTTCGGATCAGGGGCGCCCGGGGGGATCTTCGCGCCGATGTTGGCGTTGGGCACCTTGTTCGGTACTTTTTTTGGTGCCATTGCCCAGCAGTTGTTCCCTGAGCTTGGCTTGCAGCCAGGCATGTTCGCTATTGCCGGCATGGGGGCACTGTTTGCGGCCACAGTAAGGGCGCCGATCACCGGTATCTTGCTGGTGATCGAGATGACCGATAATTATGATTTGATCCTGCCATTGATTATTACAACCCTGGGGGCAACTATGCTGGCACAGGTACTTGGCGGTAAGCCAATTTACTCTCAGCTCTTGCATCGGACCATAGAAAAGGAAAAAATGGCAAACAGAGAGCAGTCTACGGTGGTCAATACTTGAACGAGATAGTCAGGTATTAGATAATCACAACCATGACCGAGAGTATTTGAGAGGTTTTTAATGAGCGATGCTAATCTGCCGCTGAATTTTTCTGATGTTGCAGCGAACAAAGTGAAAACGCTTATTGCCGAGGAAGAGAACCCGGAGCTGAAGCTACGTGTTTACATCACCGGCGGTGGTTGTAGTGGTTTCCAGTATGGCTTTACCTTCGACGAGAAAGTAAACGAAGGCGATACCACGATTGAAAAAAGCGGCGTCACACTGGTTGTTGACCCGATGAGCCTGCAATACCTGATCGGTGGCACGGTTGATTACACGGAAGGCCTGGAGGGTTCCCGCTTCTTCGTAAACAACCCGAACGCGACAACCACTTGTGGTTGTGGTGCATCGTTCAGCGTCTAATTGAGTATTGGTAGCCAAACAGGTTGCTCGTGCATTGGCGAATAAAACGGACGAATAAAAAGCCGCTCCCGAAAGGGAGCGGCTTTTTTGTTGGCTGTGGCTGTTGGTAGGTACGTGTTAGGTACGGTTGCCAAGCAGTGGGCTGTTGTCGGCAATAAACTGGCTGAAGTGGTTTAGTTGTGCCATCCGTTCTTTGGCGAATTTTTGGAACTGGGTCTTTTCCTTGCCGCTGAGCGAGCGGGCCTGAGGCAGTTTTACCGTCCTCGGGTTTTTGTGTACCCCGTTGACCAAGAATTCATAGTGTAGGTGCGGGCCGGTAACTCGGCCGGTGCCACCCAGCGTACCGATTGTTTGTCCCTGCTTGACACGCTGGCCTGTTTTGACTTTGCGCTTGGTCAGGTGGAGATACTTGGTAATGTAGGTCGAGCTATGGCGAATGAAGACATAGTTACCGTTGAATTTGTTGTAGCTCGATTGCATGACCACACCGTCACCGGCTGCCCAAATCGGGGTACCGACCGGGGCGACGTAGTCAGTACCTCGGTGGGGACGGACCTGTCCGGTCACCGGGTGCAGGCGGCGCGGGTTGAAGTTTGAGCTGACGTAACGGAAGTTGATCGGTGAGCGCAGGAACGCCTTGCGCATCGCCTGGCCTTTCTCATCATAATATTTGCCATCTTCACTGCGAATTGCCGTAAATGTCTGGCCCAAGTTACTAAAGGTGGCGGCCAGAATATTGCCACGACCGATAGGCTCGCCTTCAACCAGGCGCTCTTCAAATAATACAGAGAAGCTGTCACCAGCACGGATATCTAACGCGAAGTCGATATCCCAGCCGAAGATCCCGGCGATTTCCATGATTTGGTTAGCGGTCAGGCCGGCTTTATCTGCGGCATTCCAGAAACTCGAAGTGATCACAGCCTGGGCAAAGTTGAGTTGAAGGTCAACCTCTTTGCTTTCCTTGTTCGAATAGAATGTATCGGCAGTGCGGGTGATCACCAAGCTGTCGGTTGCGCTCTGTGGCTGGATCAACTGGACCAATTGGTTGTCTTCGTCAAAACCAAAGCGCAATTTGTCGCCCGGACGCAGGCTAGTTAAGGTTTTGGTGCCTTCATCGGCATTGACCAAGCGATAAAGGGTAGCAGGCGATAACCCAACCTTGTTGAATACCACCGCCAGGCTTTCGCCGGATTGCACTTCGTGCTCTTTCCACTTAAGGGCCGGAACCGCAGGCTTTTCATCACCCTCCATCGGCCGAAGCTGGTCGGTATCGAGAGAGATTTCCAGCGGGTAGAGCTTGCCGATTTCGAATTTTCGCTCAGGGTGTCCACTGCTTTGTGAACTCGGCCATAGTATTAACACCACGAGCAGCGTGCTGATCACGGTGATGAGAATTTGGTGCATCCTTGGCAACCGGCGGAGTATCGGTACTTGCATGTGGTGTTTTTTTGCGATTTCGTAAAAAATAAGACAACCCTTAGTCTAACTGGTTTCAAAAAACATCGCTATTCAAGTAAGATTGAGGATTATTACTTTTTTGCCAATTCTGTGGGAGCGAACAAGAATGGCCAGCATTGAACAAGCTTTAGCTGAAATTAAGCGTGGTGTGGATGAGCTGATTCCGGAAGAGGAGCTGATTGCCAAGCTAAAAGAGAACCGTCCTCTGCGAATCAAACTGGGTGCCGATCCAACTGCACCAGATATTCACCTAGGTCACACGGTGATCTTGAACAAACTGCGTACGTTCCAGGAGCTTGGCCATGACGTCACGTTCCTGATCGGTGACTTCACCGGTATGGTGGGTGACCCAACAGGTAAAAACACAACTCGTCCACCGCTAACACGCGAAGACGTTCTACGTAATGCAGAAACGTACAAAGAGCAGGTTTTCAAAATCCTAGATCCTGCCAAGACCAAGATTGAGTTCAACTCGAGCTGGCTGTCAGATCTGGGCGCAGAAGGCATGATCCGCCTGGCCGCTAACCAGACTGTTGCCCGTATGCTTGAGCGTGACGACTTCAAAAAGCGTTACAACGAAGGCCGCCCGATTGCGATCCACGAATTCATGTACCCGCTGCTGCAGGGCTATGACTCGGTAGCCATGGAGACCGATGTTGAGCTAGGCGGTACTGATCAGAAGTTCAACCTTCTGATGGGCCGTGAACTGCAGAAAGCTAATGGCCAGAAACCACAGGTTGTTCTGACTATGCCACTGCTGGTTGGCCTAGACGGCGTGAAGAAGATGTCTAAGTCTGCCAACAACTACATTGGTGTGACTGACGTACCAAGCGAGATGTTCGGTAAAATCATGTCTATCTCTGACGATCTGATGTGGAACTACTTCGAATGTCTGTCTTTCCGCCCGCTGGAAGAAATCGACCAGTTCAAGGCTGATATTGCTGGTGGCCGTAACCCTCGCGATGTGAAAATCTTGCTGGCGAAAGAAATCATTGCCCGCTTCCACAGCGAAGCAGATGCCGATGCGGCCGAGCAGGAATTCATCAACCGCTTCCAAAAAGGTGCGATGCCAGATGAAATGCCAGAATTCGAATTCGAAGCCGGTATTGCGATTGGTAACCTACTGAAAGATGCGGGCCTGGTTAACTCAACCTCTGACGCGATGCGTATGATCCGCCAGGGCGCGGCGAAAATCGACGGCAACAAGATCGAAGATACCAAGCTGATCCCTGAAGCCGGTACTGCGGTATTCCAGGTTGGTAAGCGCAAGTTTGCCCGTGTGACGCTGAAGTAATCGCTTCAAAAAAGATACCCCAAAGGTGCTCAGTGTAAACTGGGCACCTTTTTTTATGCCTGTGGTTCATGCGCAAGCAACGCGTTGACGGCTGCGGGGAATTCGGGCATAGGAAAATGCTGGTGGAGGTAGGCGCAGCTATAGGCCAGCTTGACGACATGATCATCCATGTTGCTGAGTGTCTGCCCAAGCCAAGTTTTCCATTGTGCATTGCCTCTTGCTAGAGACGGTTTTCAAGCCTTGGCTTGAACAGCAAACCGTTACTCGTTTTATCGGAAGCCATTACGGTGAGGGTTACTGGCTATAGTCGTTGCGCTGGTGGTTGTCTTGGCTCAGGTATTCGATAAACTCCCACTCTATCCCATTGGGATCCCAAAAATACACCCGCTTGCGCCAAGGGTGCGAGGTCTCCATCTCATTCTCTTTATAGCCAGCTGCCAGCAGGCGAGCTCTAACCTCCAAAATATCTTCAGTCACCAAGCCGATATGGTTGATACCCGCATCTCGGTAGGGGGTACGATCAACCGAGCTACGCTCGACGACTTCCTGCAGGGCAAGGTAGCTTTGTTCTGTCCCGATATGGCACCAGCGGTAGCTATCACCTTGGCCGCAATGACGGACAGCAAAAGCGGGCAGGGCGGTTTGGATGAACTTGATAGTATGGTCGATGTTGTCGACCGTGATATTAGCGTGTTCGACGTAGGGGGTCATAGGCACCTCTTTTTTATTAAGTAATTTTTTTTGTTTACTTAATAATAGGTGCTAGGGTAATTAAGTAAAGTTTTTTGTTTACTTAGTGTGGCGAGGTTACAAAAAAACCGCCACGCTGGCGGTTTTTGTGAAAGAGCCTCAGTACTTACATGCCAAAGCGCGAAGCTGATCAGTGTCTCAGGGCAAACGTCGGCAGGGAAAGGTGCCAGCGAATCGCTGCCAGGCGAATCGTTAGTGTCGTGATAATGCCGGCCAGGGTCGCGATAGCGGTATCAACATTGGCTGACAGGGCCATGGTGTGGACGATACCGCCAAGGATACAGGCGGTGGCATATACCTCGGTACGCAGAACCATTGGGATTTCCCGGGCCAATACATCACGAATAACCCCACCACCACAGCCGGTCATCACACCCATGATGACGGCGACCATAGGCGTGGCACCGAAACGCAGCGCTTTCTCGACACCAATTGCCACGAAAACCGCAAGGCCGATGGCATCGGATACCGGTAGTATCCACCAAGGCATCTGGCGCGGGCGGCGGATCGCCAGCATGCTGACTAAGCAGGTAATGAAAATCACCCACAGGTAATTGGTATCGGTGATCCAGAAAACAGGTGTCGCGCCAAGCGCCATATCGCGGATGGTCCCTCCACCAATGGCGGTGACGCTGGCCAGCACCACGACCCCGAATGGGTCCATCCGGAGCCTGCCTGCCAGTAATACACCCGAAGCGGCGAACACGGCCGTTCCGAACATATCGAGAAGATAAATGAGCATCATGATACCTGCTGAGTCAGAGAATATAGGGCGATCGCGCAGATTGTACGACGAATAAACTGGCTGACAACTCGCTGCGATCGCTTTGTGAGGTGACTCACAATGATTGTTGATAGCCTGTTACGAGGCGTTGGTGCGTACCTGGTCCAAGTACTGGCAAACCTCTTCGGCCGCCTTGATGGTGCGTGGCGTAGGCCGGTTCAGCCAGTCTGATGTCACGGTGAAAATATGCTTCTTTTCTACTGCGGGCAACTGCTCGCGCCAATTATCCCATATTGATGGATCGGCCGCAGCATGCGAGGTACCAAAGATAACTTCAGGCTGGCGGATGATCACTTGTTCTTGCGAAACCTGAGGGTAAGCAACAGCGCTATTGGCAAAGATATTTTCCCCGCCACATATGGCAAAGACTTGGCTCGGCCAATTGTCACCGGCGACGGTGATGATCGGGCTGCTGCTTAGTTGGTAAAAGTAGCTGACCGGTTGTTTGTCTTTATGTGATAGGCGCAGCTTTTCCAGCCGCTGGCGAAAATGCTGGGCATTGTGTTGGGCTTGCTCGGGGGTGTCTGCAAATTGGCCGAGCTGCTCCAGGGTCGTCGCAATGTCTTCCAGTGACTTTGGGTTGGAATAAAATACCTTTAAGCCGAGTTGCTCCAGCCGGGCCATTTCGCGGGTTGGGTTTCCCCCTTCCCAGGCCAGGATCAGATCCGGCTGCAGGGCAACAATACGCTCCATTTTGATCCCGCGGTAGTTGGCGACACGCTCAAGGGATTTCGCCGCTTCTGGGTAGTCGCTGTAATCACTGGCGGCGATGAGCTTATCCCCCAGCCCGGCGGCATAGGCCATCTCGGTGGTATGGGGCGAGAGGCTGATGATGGTTTTCACCGGCTGGGCAGAAGCAAAGAATGCTGGGAGTAACAGCAGGTAGAGGGCAGCGAAACGCACTTAAACGGCTCCTTGTAGCATGAGCAATAGCAGGCTTTGGGCAATCACCCATGCCCATAGGCGCTGGGTGGCGAGGCGATTGATTTGGCCCAGGTGGAAGGCCGCAGGCGCAATTCTGCCGCCGAGCTTTGGCCGTTCCATCTTGGTGTGGTCATAGATAGCCGGCCCGCCCAGTGACAGCGACAGCTTGTGCCCGGCAGCGGCCAGTAGCCATCCGGGACCGGGAAGTAGCCAGCTTTCGCCCTGTTGCTTGAGCCCCTTGAGGGCGACCTTGGCGTTATGGCCGATAGTCAGGGCGAGGGCAAACAGGCGTAATGGCACGATATCAAGAATGGCGAGGGCGGTTGTGGCAGGCTGGCCAAAATGGCGGAACTGTTGCCGTGAGGGCGACCAGCAACGGCTGAGCTCAACGGCTAGGCGATATAAGAGCGCGCCGATCCCGCCGCCAAGGGCATACCAGAACAACACACCCGCAGCCAACCGGCCGTAGCCGACTAGTATGGTTTCTGCGCCGGCCTTGCCGAGGCCAAGCAAAGAGAGGCTTTCGGTATGGCGGTTTATCTTGCTGGACAGCAGTGTTCGGCACTGCAATTTATCTTCCCGGCTGTAGGCTTGGACAAACTGTTTGCTGAACTTGTGCATATTGCGCCAGTCCAGGGCGACCCATAGCAGCAGGAGGTGGAATGCCGTATCGATCCAGGCCAGCTGGTAAAGGCAAATCAGTACAATAAGCGCAGTTAGCCACAATAGCGACCACGACAGCAGGCCTGAAAGGCGTTTCTGTTGCGGGGTGTCACTGGGTTTATTGACTCTTTGCGCGAGGGTTAAGGCTAATTGCCGCCAGATTTGTAGCGGGTGCAGCTGGGAAGGTATTGGCAACAGCCATTGCAATGCCAGTGCACCCCACAAGGCAAGCAGGGTGCTGTTACCGGCGATATTTGCAATGGCGTCGGTCATCTTATTGGTTCAGCAGGTCAACCATCTTGGCAACCATAACCGATGAACTCTGGGCTGCAACTGGCAGGAACTCTTCAAAGCTCATTGGCGACTCTTTGTCTGCTACATCGGAAATTGCGCGGACAACAACGAATGGTACGTTGAACTGGTGGCAAGCCTGGGCAATGGCTGCCGCTTCCATTTCAACCGCAATCACTGACGGGAAGTTGTCACGGATGAAGGCTTGTTTTTCTGCCGAGCATACGAATGCGTCGCCAGTACAGATCAGGCCGCGAACCGCGTGGGTATCACCTATGGTCGCTAGTGCTTTTTCGGCAACGTCCATCAGTTTGGTATCAGAAGCAAACGCCGCTGGCTGCTGGGCCATCTGGCCGATTTCGTAACCGAATGCTGTCACGTCGGCATCGTGGTAACGGACTTCTGTTGAGATCACTACATCGCCAACATTCAGGCTGCTGTCGAAACCACCGGCAGAGCCTGTGTTCAGCACGACATCCGGCTGGAAGATTTCAAGCAGTACTGCGCTGCCGACTGCCGCGGCTACTTTACCGATGCCTGACTGAAGCAGCACCACATCATGGCCGTTGAGAGTACCCGTGTAGAAAGTACAACCTGCTTTGTGGTGGGTGTCGCAGTTAGCCAGTTGGTCTTTTAGGATGGCAACTTCTTGCTCCATCGCGCCGATAATGCCGATTTTCATCAATACAGTCTCTTGTTAGGTAACAAGCCCCCATAAAGGGGGCGTGGGAATGGGCAGATTGTAACATGGCGGGCGGCAACTTTGCCAAGCTGCCAGCCGGTTAGTTGCACACCGATTAACTACACATCTGTTAGCTATACATCTAGGTAGTCGAGGATGCCGTCTGCGGCGCGGCGTCCTTCGTCAATGGCGGTGACAACCAGATCCGAGCCGCGGACGGCATCGCCGCCGGCAAAGATCTTCGGGTTGGTGGTCTGGAAGGCAAAATCGCCGCTCTCCGGTGCCTGGATGCGGCCCCATTGATCCAGCTCGACCCCGAACTCAGCCAGCCAAGGCATTGCATGGGGCTGGAAGCCGAAGGCCATGATCACCGCATCGGCTGGCAGGATATGCTCGCTGCCCGGGACGGGCTCAGGGCGGCGGCGACCCGCCTCATCGGGCTCACCGAGGGCGGTTTTGACCATTTTCACCCCGCTGATCTGCCCATCGCTGCCAAGCTCCAGGCCAGTCGGCTGCAAGTTGAACTTGAACTTCACACCCTCCTCGCGGGCATTTTTCACCTCGCGCTTGGAGCCGGGCATGTTGGCTTCATCCCGCCGGTAGGCACAGATAACGCTGCCGGCACCCTGGCGCACCGAGGTGCGGACACAGTCCATCGCAGTATCACCACCGCCGAGTACCACCACATTTTTGCCTGCCATATCAATGAATGGCGGGCTGCCTTCCAGTTCCATCACCCGGTAGGTATTGGAGATCAGAAACGGCAGGGCATCGAACACCCCCGGGGCATCTTCATTTTCCAAGCCTGCGCGCATGTTCTGGTAGGTGCCGACACCAAGGAAGACCGCATCAAATTCTGCTGTCAGTTCAGCCATTTGAATATCTTTGCCGACTTCGGTGTTGAGGCGGAACTCTACACCCATCTCGCTGAAGATCCGGCGGCGGTTGATCATCACTTCTTTTTCCAGCTTGAATGACGGGATCCCGAAGGTCAGCAGGCCGCCGATCTCCGGGTAGCGGTCGAATACCACTGGCTTGACCCCGTTACGCACCAAAATATCGGCGCAGGAGAGGCCGGCAGGACCTGCCCCGATGATGGCGACTTTCTTGTCGGTCCATTCAACATGGGACATGTCCGGTTTCCAGCCCATCTCGAATGCCTTGTCGGTAATGTATTTTTCGACATTGCCTATGGTGACGGCACCAAAATCATCGTTAAGGGTACATGACCCCTCGCACAGGCGGTCCTGCGGGCAAACCCGGCCGCAGACCTCGGGAAGGGTGTTGGTCTGGTGCGACAGCTCAACCGCTTCGATGATCCGCCCTTCGTTCGCCAGCTTGAGCCACTGGGGGATATAGTTGTGAACTGGGCACTTCCATTCACAATACGGGTTGCCGCAGTCAAGGCAGCGGTCGGCTTGAGCTGTGGCCTGTTGTTGGGTGAACGGTTCGTAGATTTCGACAAACTCAATCTTGCGCACTTTCAGCGGCTTTTTGGGCGGGTCGATACGCGCGACGTCGATAAACTGGTAAATATTCTGGCTCATCGGGTTCCCTCCCTATTGTGCTTGTATGCGCAGCTCTGAGGCGGAGCGGCTCTGGTGACCGAGCAAGGTATTCACATCGGCAGTTTTTGGTTTGGCCAGGTAGAAGCGTGGGATCCACTGGTCAAACTCGGCCAGTATCTCCTGCGCCCGGTCTGAGCCGGTCAACTCAAGGTGCTGGTCAACCAGGCCACGCAGGTGCTCCTGGTGGATCTTGAGCTCAGACAGAGGCAGGGCCTCGACCAGCTCAGGGTTGACCCGTCCGGCAAAGTCGCCGTCTTCATCGAGGATGTAGGCAAACCCCCCCGTCATCCCGGCGCCGAAGTTGACCCCGGTCTTGCCGAGAATGGCGACAATCCCCCCGGTCATGTATTCGCAGGCATTATCACCAGCACCTTCGATAACGGCGATGGTGCCTGAGTTCCTAACCGCAAATCGCTCCCCGGCCTTACCGGCGGCAAACAGTTTGCCGCCCGTAGCACCATATAGGCAGGTGTTGCCGATAATGGTTGATTGGTTGGATTTGAATGCCGAGCCAACAGGCGGACGGATGACAACTTTCCCGCCGGTCATCCCCTTGCCGACATAGTCATTGGCATCGCCGGTGAGGAATAGGTTGAGGCCACCGGCATTCCATACCCCGAAAGACTGCCCGGCGGTACCGGTCAGGTGGAGGTTGACCGGTGTCGATGCCATCCCCTGGTTACCCCAGCGCTTGGCGATTTCCCCCGATAGCCGTGCACCTACCGAGCGATCAGTGTTGCGGATGTTCTCGAAGATGTCGGCACCGCTGCGTGCTTCGATGGCAGGCAGTGCCTGTTCGAGCAGTGCAGCATTGAGCGGCGCATTGTCGAACGGGCTGTTGCTCTCGCTGCAGTAAAGGGTCTTACCCTCCAGTGGCTCGCTGGTCGCCAATACCGGCGACAAATCCAGTTTGCTCTGTTTGGCGGTATAGCCTTCGATGACTTCGAGCAGCTCGGTACGGCCGATCAAGTCGGTGAGCTTTTCAACCCCGAGTTCAGCAAGGAGTTCACGGACTTCCTCACCAAGACCAATGAAGTAATTCATTACCTGCTCGGGCAATCCTTTAAAGAAATCGCGCCGCAGGGTTTCATCCTGCGTTGCCACGCCCGTTGCACAGTTATTGAGGTGGCAAATCCGCAGGTATTTACACCCTAGCGCTACCATTGGCGCGGTACCGAAGCCAAAGCTCTCGGCGCCGAGGATAGCGGCCTTGACTACGTCCAAGCCGGTTTTGAGGCCGCCGTCGACCTGGAGCCGGATCTTGTGGCGCAGGCCATTGGCGACCAGGGCCTGCTGGGTTTCGGCAAGCCCCAGCTCCCACGGGCTACCGGCATATTTGACCGAAGTCAGCGGGCTGGCACCGGTACCGCCGTCGTAGCCAGAGATGGTAATGAGATCGGCATAGGCTTTGGCTACCCCGGTGGCAATAGTGCCGACGCCGGGTTCTGACACCAGTTTGACCGATACCATAGCGGCCGGGTTGACCTGTTTGAGATCGAAGATCAGCTGGGCCAGATCTTCAATCGAATAGATATCATGGTGGGGCGGTGGTGAGATCAATGTAACGCCCGGTACTGCGTAGCGCAGTTTGGCAATCTCGGTAGTGACTTTATGGCCCGGCAGCTGTCCGCCTTCACCGGGCTTGGCTCCTTGCGCGACTTTGATCTGGATAACATCGGCGTTGACCAGATAGTGCGGGGTAACACCAAAGCGGCCTGAGGCGACCTGCTTGATGCGGGAATTACGCTCGCTGTTGAAGCGACGTGGATCCTCGCCGCCTTCGCCGGAGTTAGAGCAGCCGCCCAACCGGTTCATGGCAATGGCCAGAGCCTCGTGTGCCTCTGGGCTGAGCGCTCCAATAGACATTGCCGCGGAGTCAAACCGTTGGTAGAGCGCTGACGCTGGCTCGACCTTGTCGATGGCGATAGGCGTTTGATCCGAACTCAGTTTAAGCAAATCGCGGATCGCTGCGATAGGCCGCTCGTTAACTTGTTTGGCAAAGGCTTGGTAGTCGGCGTAATCACCGGACTTGACCGCTTTTTGCAAGGTGCCGACCACATCCGGGTTATAGGCATGGAACTCACCGCCATGGACGTATTTGAGCAAGCCGCCATGCTCGATGGGCTTGCGCTTGAGCCAAGCGCGGCGTGAGAGGTTGAACAAGTCTTGCTGGAAATCGGCAAAGCCAGCGCCCTGGATCCGGCTAGAGACGCCGCGGAAGCAGAGCTCGACCACCTCGCCATCCAGCCCGACCGCTTCGAACAGCATGGCGCAGCGGTAGGAGGCGATGGTCGATATCCCCATCTTGGACATGATTTTGTAAAGGCCTTTGTTAATGCCGTTGCGGAAGTTGAGCATCACTTCGCGGTACGGCTTGGCAATGGCGCCACTGTCGACCAGCTGGCCGAGGGTCTCATAGGCGAGGTACGGGTAGATTGCTGTGGCACCAAAACCGAGTATTACTGCAAACTGGTGCGGATCGCGTGCGGTGGCGGTTTCGACGATAATGTTGGCATCGCAGCGCAGCTGCTCGGCCACCAAGCGGTTCTGTACCGCCCCCACAGCCATGGCGGCAGGGATAGGCAACTTGCCTGCGTTAATGCCGCGGTCTGACAGCACGATGAGCACTGTGCCGCTGCGGACCAGCCGCTCAGCCTGATCACAGATATCGATGATCGCCTGCTTGAGATCTTTCTCGTTCGGATCGAAGTTGATATCGATGATGCTGTTGCGATAGTGCTGGTTGTCGAGCTCCAGCAGCTGGACCAAGTCGGAGTAGAGCAGAACCGGCGAGCCGAAGGCAACCCGGTAAGCGTGGCTGTCGGTTTCACAGAACACGTTGATTTCACGGCCAATACAGGTCGCCAGCGACATCACATGTTTTTCCCGCAGTGGGTCTATCGGCGGGTTGGTGACCTGGGCAAACATCTGGCGGAAGTAATCGGTGACGGCCCGCTCGCGGGAAGAGAGCACGGCCATTGGCGCGTCATCCCCCATCGAGCCAGTGGCCTCCTGGCCGTTCTCGCCGATCACCCGCAGGACCTGATCGACTTCCTCGCGGTTCATTGCAAACTGCTTTTGGCAGGTGCTCAGCTCGGTATCGTCGAACGAGCGGCTGCCGACCTGTTCATCGCCGAGCTCCTCAAAGGGCGTAAGTCGTTTGACGTGGCTATCCATCCACTCTTTATAGGGGTGGCGTCCCATCAGATCGTTATCAATATCGGCAGAATGCCAGATCTTGCCGAACTTGGTGTCGATCACCAGCAATTCACCCGGCCCGACGCGGCCTTTTTCAGCTACTTCATCGGGGGCGTAATCCCAGATCCCGACTTCGGAAGCTAAGGTGATCAGCTTGTCCTTGGTAATGATATATCGGGCAGGGCGGAGGCCATTTCGGTCAAGGTTACAGGCGGCATAGCGGCCATCGGACATGACGATACCGGCTGGCCCATCCCAAGGCTCCATGTGCATGGAGTTAAAATCGTAGAAAGCCCGCAGTTTGGGATCCATGTCTGGGTGGTTCTGCCAGGCTGGCGGTACCAGCATTCTCATCGCGCGGAAGAGATCCATGCCGCCGGAGAGGAACAGCTCGAGCATGTTGTCGAGGCTAGAGGAGTCCGAGCCGGTCTCGTTGACAAACGGAGCTGCAGTTTGCAGATCCGGCAGCAAAGGTGAAGCGAACTTGTAAGCCCGCGCTCTTGCCCATTGGCGGTTACCGGCAATGGTATTGATCTCACCGTTGTGGGCCAGGTAGCGGAACGGCTGGGCCAGCGGCCAGCGGGGCTGGGTATTGGTTGAAAAGCGTTGGTGGAACAGGCAAATCGATGACTCTAGCCGGATATCTCCCAGATCCTGGTAGAAGCGGGGCAGATCCGCTGGCATACACAGCCCTTTGTAAACGGTCACTTGGGTCGACAGGCTACAGATATAGAAGTCGGGGTCTGCAGTGATGCGTTTTTCGATCCTGCGTCTAGCGACATAGAGGCGGCGGTCAATATCCCTTGGCTTCCAGCCGGCAGGGGCGTTGATAAAAACCTGCTCGATATTGGGGAGAGTTTCGGCCGCTATCGGGCCGAGCACCTGAGGGTTGATCGGCACCGGACGCCAGCCAACCAATGACAGGGTTTCCTTGGCCAGTTCTTCGCTGATGATCGTGCGGGCCTGTTCGGCAAGCACCGGATCCTGGCTGAGGAACAGCATGCCAAGAGCAAATTCCCGCGACAGCTTCCAGCCGTTGTCTTCGGCCACGATGCGGTAGAAGCTATCGGGCTTTTTCATTAGCAGCCCACAACCGTCACCTGTTTTGCCATCGGCAGCGATGCCGCCACGGTGGGTCATTCGGTCAAGGGCGGAAATCGCGGTCCGGACAAGTTTGTGGCTGGTTTCTCCTTCAATGTGGGCGATTAAGCCGAAACCACAGTTATCTTTATCCAGCATGGGGTTATACAGTGTCATTACAACTCTCCCTAGCATCTGCCTGAATAAGCAGAAATACTGCATCTTTTGACGGTCTTCCTGACCGTCGTTGACAACCTTCACGCGTACCACGGGTTGTTTCTTGTGATTATCGGGTGGCCGCTGAAGGTACCTTTTTGCTTCCAGCGACCTTTCAAGTTAACGGCTATTTACAGAAAGGTCAAACTATAAACAATAAATTAACATCTACTGTAGGCACGGATAATGCAGTGATATAGGGGGAGTGTAGAGTGAATAATTATGGTGAGGCGGGCTTGTGAGGAATAAAAAACCGGCCTGTACAGGCCGGTTTGGTTTATGTTTCCCGGGACGGGTGGGGATTATCCCGATTAGGCATTCGATAGCATCAGCGAATCGGCTTTGGCTTCGAGGTTGCTGCCACCCATCAGGTAGTCATCGATTTCGCGGGCACATTCACGCCCTTCGTTGATACAGCGGACCACCAGTGATTGGCCGGTACGCATATCGCCAGCAGCAAATACACCTTGCTGGTTGGTGGCAAAACCCTGTGTTGCCACGTTGCCACGATCATCGAGCTTGATGTCCAGCTGCGCTAGCACGCCGGTTGGCTCTGGATGCAGGAAGCCCATTGCCAAAAAGGCTAGGTCACATGGGATGATACGCTCCGAGCCAGCCACTTCGGTAAAGCCTGGGCGCTCACCCGCTTTTGCTTCTTCCCATTGGATATCTGCAATACGCAGCGCTTTGACATTACCCGCTTCATCACCGATGAACTCCTTGGTCAGGATATTCCAGTGACGCTCACAGCCTTCCTCGTGGGAGGTCGAGGTTTTCATGATCATCGGGTAAGAAGGCCATGGTTGGTTGGCCGGGCGCTTCTCTGGCGGGATCGGCATGATCTCAACCTGGGTAATGCTCTCTGCACCGTGGCGGTTGGATGTACCCACACAGTCAGAGCCAGTATCACCACCACCGATCACCACGACATGTTTGCCTTTGGCATGGATCTCTTCGGTTTTCAGATCCATGTCGTTGGCACGGCGGTTGTTCTGGGCAAGGAACTCCATGGCGAAGTGCACGCCCTTGAGCTCACGGCCAGGGATCGGCAGGTTGCGGGGAACGGTTGAACCACCGGTCAGCAAGACCACATCAAAGTCCTGGCGCAGCTGCTGGGCGTTGATGTTGACACCGACATGAGCGTTCACTTCGAACTTGATCCCGGCATCGGCCATCAGGTTGATCTTGCGATCGATAATGTCCATGCCCAGTTTGAAATCAGGGATCCCGAAACGCAGTAGGCCACCCACTTTCTCATCACGCTCGAATACCGTCACACAGTGACCGGCACTGTTGAGCTGCTCTGCTGCCGCCAGGCCTGCAGGGCCCGAGCCGATGATTGCGACCGTTTTACCGGTACGCGAACGCGGTGTCTTCGGTTTGGCGTACCCTTCGCGGTACGCCGTTTCGACAATGGTCTTCTCGATATTACAAATCGTGATTGGGTCTTGGTTGATCCCCAGTACACAGCCACTTTCACAAGGGGCTGGGCAGACACGGCCGGTAAATTCCGGGAAGTTGTTGGTCGAGCTCAGGATATTCCACGCCTCTTCCCAGCTGTCACGGTACACCGCGTCATTGAATTCCGGGATGATGTTACCGATCGGGCAGGAGTTATGGCAAAACGGTACGCCACAGTCCATGCAGCGCGATGCCTGCGTGTTGATCTTGTCGCCGAACTCCTCGTTGAGAACAAACTCCTTGTTGTCCTGGATACGGACGCTCGGATCCAGCTTCTTTGGCAGCTCACGGCCAAACTCTAAAAATCCAGTAGGCTTACCCATTGACGGCCTCCAACTCTTCCTTGTTTTGTGCTTCTGCCTTGCGCTTCTGTAGTACTGCCTTGTAATCCCTTGGCATGACTTTCACCATCTTCTCGAGGTTGGCCTCGAAGTTAGACAAGAAGGTTTCTGCCACAGTACTGCCAGTCAGCTCGACGTGCTTGGTTAGCATATCGTGCAGCAGATCCTTGTCTTCCTGCTCGATTGGGTCGAGGTCAACCAACTCAGGGTTGAGCTTGGTGTCGAAGTCTTCGAACTGATCCCAAACATACGCCACACCGCCACTCATACCAGCTGCGAAGTTACGGCCTGTTTGGCCTAGAATAACCGCCACACCGCCAGTCATGTATTCACAGCCGTGGTCACCCACGCCTTCAACCACGACCTTGGCACCCGAGTTACGGACACAGAAGCGCTCGCCCGCCATACCGCGGATGTAGGACTCACCCGAGGTGGCACCGTAGAAACAGACGTTACCGACAACGATGTTGTCTTCTGGGATGATGTCAGATTTGGCATCTGGGTAGAGCACCAGCGTACCGCCTGACAGGCCTTTGCCCCAGTAGTCGTTGGCATCGCCTTCGACTTCGAACTTGACGTTCTTGGCCAGGAAGGCACCGAAGCTCTGGCCGGCAGAGCCGTTGAACTTGACGTTCATTGGCTGAGGCAAGCCCTTATCTTTGTAAATCTTGGAGATTTCGTTCGACAGCATGGTACCGGCACTGCGGTCGGTGTTGATGATGTCAAACTCGGCATCCACCTGCTTGCCTTCGTAAAGGGCTGGGGCCGCCGCTTCAATCAGCTTGCGGTCCAATACCTCTTCGAGGTTGTGGTTCTGCTCACGCTGGTTGTACACGCCGTCTTCGTCACGGGCCGGCTCAATGAATAGTACCGGACTTAGATCCAGGTTCTGGTACTTCCAGTGGCCAATGTTGTCGCGGATTTTCAGTTTGTGCGACTGACCAACCATCTCGTCGATAGTACGGAAGCCAAGCTCAGCCATGATTTCACGTAGGCCTTCAGCCATGTACTGGAAGAAGGTCACGACATCTTCTACGCGGCCGTCGAAACGCTCACGTAGGGTCTTGTTCTGGGTCGCGATACCCACAGGGCAGGTGTTCTTGTGACACTTACGCATCATGATACAACCTTCAACTACCAAGGCTGCGGTTGCCACGCCCCATTCTTCGGCACCCAGCAGAGTTGCCACTGCAAGGTCACGTGGAGTCTTCATCTGACCATCGGTCTGGACCACGATACGGTTACGTAGGCCATTCTTCAGTAGGGTCTGGTGGGTTTCGGCCAAGCCAAGCTCCCACGGTAGACCGGTGTGGCGGATAGATGACATTGGTGATGCACCGGTACCGCCATCGAAGCCCGCGATAAGCACAACATCGGCTTTCGCTTTGGCGACACCTGAGGCAATCGTACCGACACCGGCTTCCGATACCAGCTTGACGTTAACACGGCCGGCACGGTTGGCGTTTTTCAGATCGTAGATCAGCTGCGCCAAGTCCTCGATAGAATAGATATCGTGGTGTGGCGGTGGTGAAATCAAGCCGACGCCCGGGGTTGAGTGACGGGTTGCACCGATCCAGTCATCGACCTTATCACCCGGTAGCTGACCACCTTCACCCGGCTTGGCACCCTGTGCCATCTTGATCTGAATTTCATCAGAGTTGGTCAGGTAGTATGAGGTGACACCGAAGCGGCCAGATGCGACCTGCTTGATGGCAGAGCGTTCCCAGTCGCCGTTGTCTTTCTTCTCGAAACGGGCTGGGTCTTCACCGCCTTCACCGGAGTTGGATTTCGCACCGATGCGGTTCATCGCGACTGCAAGCGTCGAGTGGGCTTCGTAAGAGATAGAGCCGAAGCTCATTGCACCGGTCGCAAAGCGCTTGAGGATGCTCTCGATTGGCTCAACCTCTGCCAGCGGGATAGAGCCGGCTGGGTTCTTGATGAACTCAAGCTGGCTACGCAAAGTCGCTGCGTTGTCGCCCTGGGCATCAACGGCGCTGGCGTATTCTTTGAACTGGGCAAAGTCCTTGTTACGGGTAGATTGCTGCAGCAGCGAGATAGTTTCTGGGTTGAACAGGTGCTTTTCACCACGCTGTTTCCACTGGTAGACACCGCCGACATCCAGCATCTGAATTGGCACTTCGCGCGTTGGGTAACCTAGGCGGTGGCGAACCAATACTTCTTTAGCAATGTCATCTATGGTCAGGCCCTGAATACGGGAAACCGTACCGGTGAAGTACTTATCAACCACTGACTTGCTGATACCAAGGGCTTCGAAGATCTGGGCACCGTGGTAAGACTGCAGGGTCGAGATCCCCATCTTGGAGAAGATCTTCAATAGGCCGCCGTTCACACCCTTACGGTAGTTATTGAATAGCTCTTCGGTTGGTACTTCCGGATCCAGTTTGCGCTTACGCTGCAGGTCAACAATGGTTTCGGTCACCAGATATGGGTTAACCGCATTGGCGCCGTAGCCAACCAGGGTCGCAAAGTGGTGGGTTTCGCGGGCATCACCGGTTTCAACCACGATGTCACACTTGGCACGCAGGCCTTTGCGGATCAGGTGGTGGTGAACAGCTCCGACGGCCAGCATTGCCGGGATAGCGGCATGGTTGGAGTTTACGGCACGGTCGGTCAGGATGATGATCGAGTAGCCGTCGATAACCGCATCTTCCGAGTACTGGCAGATACGCTTAAGGGCACGCTCGAGCTTGCCGTCTTCGCCGCTGGCACGGAACACGATATCCAGCGTCTTGGCCTGCAGGTACTCGTTATCGATAGCACGCAGTTTTTCCAGCTCGGCATTGCTCAGAACTGGCGATTCGATTTCCACCTTCTGGCAGTGCTCAGGGGTTTCTGCCAGCAGGTTATGATCTTTACCCAGGTAGGTATTGAGTGACATCACCATACGCTCGCGGATCGGGTCGATCGGCGGGTTGGTCACCTGGGCAAACAGTTGCTTGAAGTAGTTCGACAGGTGCTGTGACTGGTGCGACAGCACAGCCAGCGGCCAGTCGGCACCCATGGCGCTCAGTGGCTCGTAACCGGTTTTCGCAAGCGGTACGATGATATCGTTGACTTCTTCCGAGCTCATGCCAAAGGCTTGCTGGTGGTGCAGCAGGCGTTCTGGCGTTGGCTGGTGGTGCATATTGTCCGCTTCAGGCAGGCTCTTCAATGTCAGCAGGTTGTCTTTGACCCACTGCTCATAAGGCTGGGCTGAAGCGATAGTGTCTTTGACTTCTTCGTCGGAGATGATACGACCCTGCTCTAGGTCGGCAACGAAGATACGGCCTGGCTGCAGGCGCCCACGGAACTGGACGTTCTCCGGCTCGATCTCAACCACACCGGATTCTGATGCCATGACCAGGAAGTCATCCTTGGTCACGGTGTAGCGCGATGGGCGCAGGCCGTTACGGTCAAGGGTTGCACCAACTTGGACACCGTCGGTGAAACACACCGAGGCAGGGCCGTCCCACGGTTCCATGACGTTGGCATGGTACTGGTAGAAAGCACGGCGCTTCGGATCCATGTTCTTGTTTTCTTGCCAAGCTTCAGGGATCAGCATCATCAGTGCATGCGGCAGGCTGCGGCCCGATAGGACTAGCAGCTCCAACGCCATATCGAAGTTGGATGAATCCGAACTGCCTTCCTGACAGATAGGCAACAGCATATCGATTTCTTGCTGGCTGAATAGCTCAGACTCAAGAATCGCTTCACGTGCCTTCATCCAGTTCAGGTTACCGCGCACGGTGTTAATTTCACCGTTGTGGGCGATGTAACGGAAAGGCTGGGCCAGGCGCCACTTCGGGAAGGTGTTGGTCGAGAAGCGGGAGTGAACCAGCGCCAGGGCCGTCACCATCGATGGGTTCTGTAGATCAAGGAAGTATTGGGGCACCTGTTCAGTGGTTAGCTGGCCCTTGTACACCAATGTCTTGTATGACAGAGAGTTAATATAGAAGTCATCACCGATGTTGGAGATGCTTTCCAGGCAGACACGCACCGTGTAGTTACGCAGAACATACAGCTTACGCTCGAGCTCAGCCGGGTCCATGCTGGTACCGCCGGTAATAAAGACGTGCTCGAACTGGGGCTCGGTACTGAGCGGATCAACGCCAATCATTGAATTGTCGACGGGCAGCACACGGTAGCCAATGACTTCTAGGTCAAGTCGTTTGGCATTGCGCTCAAGGATGTCACGGCACTGCTGGCGTTTGTATTCGTCTTTGGGGAAAAGCACCACGCCCACACCGTATTGGTCGAAAGACGGCAGGCGGATGCCTTGCTTGACGGTTTCTTCTAGCAGGAACTCATGCGGTTTCTGCAGCAAGATACCGGCACCGTCACCACTGCACGGATCACAGCCCTGGCCGCCACGGTGTTCCATCCGAGCTAGCATATCAAGGGCTTGGGTGACAATTTCGTGGGATTTGCGGTTCTTCAGGTGGGCCACAAAGCCGATACCACAGGCATCGTGCTCCATTTCAGGCACATAAAGTCCCTGAGCATTCAGCTCTTGATCTGTCATAGATACTTCCTTCCAGTTTCAACAGGCACCAATCCTGGCACCTGAGTTATCCCTAATTTTGGTTATGCATCCTTCAGGGCCTATGGTGGACTCCTGTCCGGCCTTGTTGGATGGGTTTGCTGTGGGATGATGTAGTCAATCAATAGCAAACTTCATTCTGTAGCACTGCTGCTCTGGTATGCAAAAGCGCTGCAGTTTTGAGGGGGAGCAACATAAACCACTGTATTTTGCGATGGTTTAGTTACTTTTATTGTTCATAAATTGCACACAGCTGTAACTATCCTACATTTTTGATTGATTAATTACCAACAAAAATTATCCCAGGGCTGTAACATTCCGGCATCCCTATGAATTAATTACTTAACGAGGTGCGTATATATTCTAATTTGGCTATCAATATGCATAGCGTCGGTTTTTCCCTTGCTTTTCGCAGGGCTTTTCGGGCGGGCTTTATACCAAAGTATTACGGGATGATGTTGTTGCTAATTTTCATTCCCTGTCCCAGCTTATATATGGTGAAAAAAACGCCTTTTTTGTTCTCGCACAACTTTTGCCAATGTCATCGGTGCTAACCTGTGCCGCTTTTTTCGACCCCCTTGAATGACTAGGTGACAAGATGCAGCTGCATGAGCTCGTGAATACTTTTGGCCAGGACCTACAGCGTCGCTACGGAGAGAAGGTACACAAACTGACCTTGCATGGTGGCTTCAGCTGCCCGAACCGCGACGGCACCATTGGCCGCGGCGGCTGCACATTCTGCAATGTTGCCTCGTTTGCCGATGAGCAGGCGCAGCACAAGCCGATCACCGAGCAGCTCACCCAGCGGGCCGGTGAGGTTAACCGCGCCAAGCGTTACTTAGCCTATTTCCAGGCCTATACCAGTACCTATGCCGAAGTACAGACGCTCAAGGCTATGTATGAAGAGGCGTTAGAAGCGGCTGATATCGTTGGCCTGTGCGTTGGTACTCGCCCGGACTGCGTACCGGACGAAGTGCTCGAGCTACTGGCAGGCTACCGCGAACAGGGCTATGAGATCTGGTTGGAGCTAGGCCTGCAGACCGCCAATGACAAAACCCTCAAGCGGATCAACCGTGGCCATGACTTTGCTTGCTATGAAGCGGTTGCCAAGCGTGCCCGGGCAATGGGGCTGAAAGTGTGTGCCCACCTGATTGTCGGCCTGCCGGGAGACACCCGCGAGGACAACCTGGAGACCGTCCGCAAGGTGGTCGATGCCGGCGTGGACGGTATCAAACTGCACCCGCTGCACATTGTCGAGGGCAGTATTATGGGGCTATCGTGGAAAGCAGGCCGCCTGGCCGAGCTCAGCCTCGAGGAATACACCGAGATATCGTCCGAGATGATCCGCCTAACGCCGCCGGAGGTGGTGTACCACCGGGTTTCAGCCAGTGCCAGAAAACCAACCCTGCTGGCCCCTGAATGGTGTGAAAACCGCTGGCTGGCAATGACGGATATTGGTCGCAACCTTGATAATAACGGTGGTCAGGGAGCGGCGCTGGGCAAGCCGTTTGTCTACACGCCCCCAATCAAAAAGGCGGGCTAGGCATAGCGCCTGGCGCTCGGTCAGGCATGGCAGTCGGAGCCGTAAGTGTGTTAAATTACGAGTAAAATGACGTCAATTACGAAAATCAATGCATACTCCTTGTCCGGAACGCTCAGCTAGCCCCTCGCTGCCTACATTGTTTACCTGTTTGGCCCGTTGCGGGGGCAGCCTGCCCCTGCTGGGTTTAGCGGCTTTCTCACCGGTGTCTTATGCATCATCCCTTCCCTACTGGCTACAGGCCGACAATCCAGCCCTGCTGTTTTCACTATTGCTCCTGGTTCTTTTGATTGGGGGCGGCCTGCTTACGCTCCTTTTCCACCATCTCGAGGCGGGCTCGTTCCAGCGCCTGCGCAACCAGCTGACCCTAATGCCCGTTGCCGTTGCGGTGGTGCGCAAGAAAGACGGCCACCTGGTCTATGGCAACAAACCCTGCCGCCAGTTGCTTGGCGTTCGCAAACTCAATGATCGCTACCTTTACCCTGACGGGCTCAGCGAGCAGATGCTGTGCGACTTCCTGCGCCCTTTCTCTGGCCTAGAAGCCTTCAAGGATGTTGATGATGCGATGCCCCAGAGTAACGGTAAGGTGATCCCGCTGGTCGTGTCAGGGCAGTCGATACGGTGCCAGTGGCAGTCATGCTGGCTGCTGTTTATTGACTCGCCTCGCACCAGCCACGGTGAGCAAGTCAAATTGGAAAATGAACAGCGGATTTTCCAGCAGGTGCTGAACTCACTGTCAGAGCTGGTCTATTTCAAAGATAAATCCGGCGCGCTGATTGGCACCAATAAGGCTTTTGACCGCTTTTGGCGCGGGCGAATAGAAGAGGGGGTTGCTGAAGAGCAGGGGCTCGGCTCGCTGGGCAACAGTGCTGCCCACACCTGGACCACTGCCCCTGATGGCTCCAGCCGCTTGCTGGAAACCAACTGTAACTTATTGCTCGGTGATAGCGGAGAGGCAATCGGTACCCTCAGTATTAGCCATGATGTTACCGACTGGCATGAAATGCAGGAAGTGCTGAAGACCGAGATTGAAAAGCGGGAAGTGACCGAGCAGGAGCTGGCACAGCGCAACACCCTGCTTGATACCATCCTCAGCGCCAGCCGGGATCCCATCGCCCTCTATAATGAGCATGGTATCTATGTTGGCTGCAACGAGCCGTTTGCCCGCTCGCTGGGCTATACCCAGCAATCGCTGCTGGGTAAGTCTTCTGCCGATGTGCTGGAGCCGGACAAGCTCGAGCTGTTCCGCCAGACAGACCAGCAGGTGATTAAGCAAGGGATCAGCGTTAAGACCGATGACTACGTGATCTTGGAAGACGGTACGCCGATTTGGTATGAGGTGCTCAAGTCGCCCTACCGGGATCCGACAGACGGCACAACCGGGGTGCTGATGATGGCCCGTGACGTGACCGAGCGCAAGATGGCCGAGCAGCAGCTGGCCGATGCGATTATGGAACTGCAGGAGCTTAGCTTTGTTGACAGCCTGACCAAGGTGGCCAATCGCCGAAGCTTCGATGAGCAGCTGCGCAAAATGTGGTACAGCCATATTCGAGAAAAACACCCGCTGACCTTGATCCTGTGCGATATTGACTACTTCAAGGCGTTCAATGATAACTACGGGCACCAGCAAGGCGACTTTGCCCTGCGGGAGGTGGCCAAGGTGCTGCGCAGCGTGGTCAAGCGCGAGACTGACGAGGTTGCCCGCTACGGCGGCGAGGAGTTTGCCTTCCTGCTGCCCAATACCAGCCTTGATGGCGGTAAGGTAGTCGCGGAAGCCATCCACCGGGCATTGGCCGAGAAGGGGCTGACCCACAGCTATTCTGATATAGCGACTTACCTGACGGTGAGCTTGGGGGTGGCGACACTGACCCCGAGGCCGAACCAGGACTATGGCGAGCTGGTTGAGCTGGCGGATGTTGCGCTTTACCGGGCCAAGGCGGCCGGGCGAAACTGCACCATGACCATGTCGGAAAAAGAGGCCGGGTAGGCTGGATCGTAAGGC
The DNA here is from genome assembly GCF_056160145.1 of Photobacterium sp. ABD4_091. Taxonomy (NCBI): domain Bacteria; kingdom Pseudomonadati; phylum Pseudomonadota; class Gammaproteobacteria; order Vibrionales; family Vibrionaceae; genus Photobacterium; species Photobacterium sp. ABD4_091. The sequence continues at coordinate 1,986,366 of NZ_JBSWWQ010000001.1, forward strand.
GGCAGCGCCGTACAACCAAAATGTGAAGGACTGCAGGTGAATGGAAAAAGCCTGCTTGGGTTCTCGGCCGCCCGCCATTATGATGGTGGGGCGGTAGTGAATAGGAAGCAAAAATGAAACAAATCAAAGTGCTGGCACAATATTATGTTGATCTGCTGGTCAAGCTCGGGTTGGTCAAATTTAGTTTGTTACTGGCCCTTGCGCTGGTGGCCTTGGCGGTGGTGGTGCAGATAGGCGTCACCCTCGTTCTGCAGGGGGAGGTGCTGGATATTGATATTGTCCGCTCGGTGTTCTTTGGTTTGTTGATCACCCCGTGGGCGGTCTATTTCCTCTCGGTGGTGGTCGATCAACTTGAAGAGTCGCGCCAGCGGTTATCGAAACTGGTCACCAAGCTGGAAGAAATGCGTTCGCGTGATATGCAGCTGAACAAGCAGTTACAGGATAATATCAGCCAGCTCAACCAGGAGATCGAAGAGCGGGAGAAAGCCGAGGAGGCTCGGCAGGAGGCGATGCAGGATCTGGAGAATGAAGTCTACCAGCGCGAAAATGCCCAGCTGGAATTGGCCGAGCAGAGCGCCCTGCTCAAGTCCTTCCTCGATGCCTCGCCAGATTTGATTTACTACCGCAACGAAAAAGGCCAGTTCTCCGGCTGTAACCGGGCGATGGAAGAGCTCACCAATCGGACTGAGAAGCAACTGGTTGGTCTGACCCCGTGGGATGTCTACAGCGAGGAAGTTGCTAGTAAAATCGCTGAAACCGACCAGCAGGTGTTCAACAACAATGTCTCCCTCACCTACGAGCAGTGGCTGGATTACCCCGACGGCCGCAAAGCTATTTTCGAACTGCGCAAGGTGCCTTTCTACAGCCGTGACGGCCGCCGGCTTGGCTTGATGGGCTTTGGCCGTGATATCACCGAGCGCAAGCAGTACCAGGATGCCCAGGAGAAGGCGAGCCGGGACAAGACCGCTTTCATCTCGACTATCAGCCACGAACTGCGCACCCCACTCAACGGCATTGTCGGCCTTAGCCGGATGCTGCTTGAGACTCGGCTCGACCAAGAGCAGAGCGACTACATGCGCACTATCTATGTCAGCGCTATCACCCTTGGCAATATCTTCAATGACATTATCGATATGGATAAGTCCGACCGCCGCCGCCTCGAGCTGATGCCCAAGCCGCTTGATTTCCATGATTTTGTTGCCGAGATGGAGAACATCTCGGCCTTGATGGCCAGCCAGAAGGGGCTGCGTTTTGACCTCGAGCGGCTGACCGATCTGCCTGAGTGCATCGAGGTCGACGGCACCCGCCTGCGCCAGGTGCTGTGGAACCTGATCAGCAATGCGACCAAGTTCACCAAGGAGGGCGGGGTGGTAATGTCCGTCAGTAGCGAGGTGGACGATCAGCAAGCACATATCACCTTTGAGGTAGAAGACAGCGGGATCGGTATCCCGGCATCAGAAGTCGATAAGATTTTCGCCATGTACTACCAGGTAAAAGATGAAAACGACAACCTGCATGCGGTCGGTACCGGGATTGGCTTGTCGGTTTCGCGCCAGTTGGTGCAAATGATGGGCGGAGACATTACGGTTAGCTCGGAAGTGGGCGAAGGCAGTACCTTCACGGTGACAATCACCGCCCCGCTGGTCGAACGTGTTGAGGAAGAAGAAGCCCTGCCGTCCCTGCCGCAGATCAGCCTCAATATCTTCATGGTGGAAGATATTGAGCTCAACATTACGGTTGCCAAGGCACTGCTGGAAAGCCTGGGCCATGAAGTGACGGTGGCGATGCGCGGTGACGAGGCCCTGGAGCTGTTTGACCCAGAAGCCTACGATTTGGTGCTGCTGGATATCCAGCTGCCGGACATGACCGGTTTCGATGTCGCAGCCAAACTGCGCGAACAATATGACTACCTACCTGCATTGGTGGCACTGACAGCCAATGTCATCAAGGATAAGGGTGAATACCTGGCCAAAGGCATGGATGATGCGATCAGTAAGCCGCTGAGCGTCAAAGCTATCACGGACGTGATCCAGCGCCTGGTGCTGACATGCCCGCTGGATGAGGAAGAAGGAGAGGAATTGGTGGTTGAAAGTGAAAGCCCGCAAGGGGTTAGCGATGAGATGTTCAATACCTTGCTGGATCTGGAAATGCTGTCCTCCTATGTGGAGATAGTCGGTACCAAGCCGGTTTATGACAGCATTGCGATGTTTGAGGCCAAAATGCCGGAATACATTGCGATCCTCGACTCCAACATGACAGCCAAGGATCAGGACGGCATCAAGTTTGAAGCGCACAAGATCAAAGGGGCTGCCGGCTCGATTGGCCTCAAGCATATCCAGCAGGTTGCTCAGAAGGCCCAGTCGCCGGAATTGCCGGCCTGGTGGGAGAATATCAATGATTGGGTCGATGAAATCAAAGAAGGCTACCACAATGATCTTGAGGTGCTTAAAGACTGGCTAGCCCAGCAGGAGAAGGCATGATGGGAACTGATGCAAAAACGTTGCTGCTAGCAGCTGGGATGGTAATGGTTGTAGGCTGTGGTGAAAAGGCGCAAGACCAAGAGGCTGAGCCCAAAGAGCTAGCTGTTGCACAAGGGCAGGGTGAGCCCGAAACGCCGCCTGCCGAGGACGTTCCGGTGACCCTGCCGGCCGAAATCGATATCTGGCAGTCACCGCAAGAGCTGGTGCTGTCGGACACCACGGTTTACCTAGGCAGCGAGCTGTGGCTCAACAGTATGCCGGTGATCGGCGATGATGGCAGTAAGCCGGCCAACAAGCTGCATGCCTCTATCCGTTTGTTGACACGGGATATGAAACCTCTGCCGAAAGGGGTGGAAATCTTGCAGGTGATGGTTGCCCAGGACGACCAACAGTGGCTGGGTCAGGAAAACCTTGAAGTGCGCTCCGAGGGCGAGATGAGTCTCGAAGTGAGTCTGCGCGGTGGCCCGGAATGGCTACCGGGCAGCAAGGCAGATATTGCCGTGACTGTGCTCTATAAGGGGCAGGAGCAGGTGCTGATTCAGCAAGGTGTGCTGATCAACCAAGTGTTCTGATAGGTCCTAGCCTCAGCCACTCCCTTTGCTGCAAAAACAAAAAAGGCTCCGAGAGGAGCCTTTTTGCTATGCGGATAACCGGAAGGATTACTCTTCTTCCAGATCGCCGCAGAAGCGGTAACCTTCACCGTGGATCGTCGCGATGATTTCCGGTGTATCTGCTACAGACTCGAAGTGCTTGCGGATACGGCGGATAGTCACGTCTACCGTACGGTCATGCGGCTTCAGCTCACGACCAGTCATTTTCTTCAGTAGCTCGGCACGGGTCTGGATCTTGCCTGGGTTTTCACAGAAGTGAAGCAGGGCACGGAATTCAGAGCGCGGCAGCTTGAACTGATCACCGCTTGGGCTAACCAGTGAGCGGCTGTTGATTTCCAGCGACCAGCCGTTGAACTCGTAACGCTCGACCATACGCTTGTCTTCAGTCGGCAAGCCCTGGTTCATGGCGCGAGTCAGTAGGTTGCGGGCACGGATAGTTAGCTCGCGAGGGTTGAATGGCTTGGTGATGTAGTCATCAGCACCGATTTCCAAACCAAGGATTTTGTCTACTTCGTTGTCACGGCCAGTCAGGAACATCAGTGCCATATCGCCTTGCTCGCGAAGTTCGCGCGCAAGCAGCAGGCCATTTTTACCTGGAAGGTTGATATCCATGATCACCAAGTGAACCGGGTGCTCAGAAAGCATCTGGTGCATTTCAGCGCCGTCATTGGCTTCAAAAACGGTGTAACCCTCTGCCTCAAAGATGCTTTTCAGGGTGTTACGTGTTACGTGCTCGTCTTCTACAATTAGAATGTGAGGGGTTTGCATTGGCAGTACCTAATTTCTAAAAACGGAATCTGGTCAAAAACAGAATAGTAAAATTCTATATAAAAAATTCACATACAGGCAAAAAGTTGGGAGAAATACGTGCTTTATCGTATTTGCTCACTTTCCTGTTGGTACGCCATCCATTTATCCAGCTCATCAAGCCATGATGTTTTTCGCTGAAAAAGCCCAAACTTAGGGGCATTGGCTACAATTTCCGTGGGATGGCGACGATTGTATTCACTTAACAGCTCGCTAACAATATAAGCGCTTTGTTTCCGGGCTGCTTTCGGGCACTTTATTGATTTACATCAAACCGTATGAAGCGTATTACGACTCTCTACTTTGTTTAACATTCGCTACAAAAAAATGCATCGTCCCTTGGGTGCCGTTTTCTATGTGTGAAAAATTATCGCTATGGTGTAGCTATCAATCAATCATCTTTAAGATTGCACAACACCCTGTTTACCCTTGTTTTGCAATTCTAACAGCATTTAACCCGAGAAGCATCGTTCTTAGTAATAAACACAACCAGGCTCGCCATCGCCAGCTGGAATTGTCACTCAGGAAGCAATACGGTGAGATATTGCCCGTAAGCTGCAGTGCTATTGACGGCCAGTGGCAGGAGCCGGGGTTTATGGTTCCCATTACCCTGGAGGCGGCGTGCCGGGAGGCGGTGCGCTGGGAGCAAAACGCGATTTACTGGGTTGAAGATAACGAGCTGTTTTTAGTACCGGTTTTGCTGCAGGGGGTCAGGAAACAAAGATTGGGTGATTGGCCTAGCTTTCTCTACACTTAACGTAGCCCTCGGGAGTTGGGGGATGGGACGGCCGCGGATATAGCAGGCCAAATGACAACCCAAACGACAACACAGGAGCCTGCAATGAAAGATTTAACCCCAGATTTATGCGATAGCTTTGAACAGGATGTGCGCTGGTTGCCGATGGCTTTGCAGAATTATGGTGGCCGCACCGTCTTTTTTGGCGAAATAGTGACTTTGCGCTGCTTTGAGGATAACAGTTTGGTGCGCGATATCCTCTCCCGCGAAGGCAAGGGCAAGGTACTGTTTATTGATGGTCATGCTTCTTGCAACAAGGCGCTGCTGGGTGATCAGCTGGCGCTACTGGCCCAGAAGAATGGCTGGGAAGGGATAGTGATCAATGGTGCGGCGAGGGATGTCGGAGTTATTTCCACCCTGGATCTTGGGGTGAAAGCTCTGGCTACCTGCCCGGTCAAAACGGTCAAGCGTCAGACAGGGGAGGAAAATGTCACCCTCACAGTCGCCCATACGCTAGTCTACCCCGGGGATATGCTATACGCCGATCTCAACGGCATCGTGTTCAGCAAGCATCCACTCGATTTGTCCAAGATCACGGCCTAGGCTTGTCGCTTCCTGAATGTATAACGCCTGGCAAAGCCAGGCGTTGGTGCAAAAGGGCTGGTTGATAGGGAAACCGCTAGAAACGGAAGCCGATGCCGAACTGGTAAATTTGCTCCAGTGACTCGTAGTCGAGGGTCGCATGCAAATTTAGCCGGTCAGTCACTTCGTACTGGCTGGATACCTCGACACCCATTACTGTGTCTTGATCCTGCGTTTCCGAGGTTACGGCACTTTGCAAGCTCAGCTTGGGAGTAAAGCTATACTTCACACCAGACAGCATCCCGCGGCTAGCTGACTGGTTTTCATTGCCGCTTTTCAGGCGGGTGCTGAGATAGAGCTCGGTGTTATTTGATATTGAGTAGGCATAGCCGCTGTCGATTTGCCAGAGATCGAACTGCTCAGCCCCCTTGGACTGGGATGACATGAACCACCCAGATGACGAATCATCGTCGAGTATATTTAATAGCCTGCTTTCAGCTGCTGTTGTTGGTAACGCCACTACCAGCAGGGCAATTGTGATTAGCCATGTGCGCATTCATCACCTTCCCTGTTTTATTGTTGTGATTTTTTTGTTTTATCCTTATCAAAATAATACTAGGTCAAATAGTACAAAAATGATACATGCGCTTTGCATTGCTGAGACATTCTGTCACTTTTGTTCACTTTTTTAGGTGGCTTGTTAGGTGGCTTGGCGAACAGTCAGGCGCTGCTGGTTGCTGTAAGGGAAAACATCTTCGAACTTGCCTTCCTTGATATTGTGCTGGAGCTGCTGCCAGTACTGCGGCTCGAACAGGTCACTGTGGAGCTCATTGAATAGCTGCCGGACCTTGGGGTTGATTAATAAAAAAGTCCTGAACTCTTCGGGAAAGACGTCATTGATCCCTACGCTGTACCATGGCTCGGCGGCCATTTCGTCTTCCGGGTAGCGGGGAGGGGGGATCTGGCGGAAATTCATTTCCGTCATGTAGCTGATCTCATCGTAGTCATAAAATACCACCCGCTTGTGGCGCGTGACGCCGAAGTTCTTGAACAGCATGTCGCCGGGGAAGATATTGGCGGCCGCCAGTTGCTTGATAGCCTTGCCGTACTCGTCGACCGCGTGGCGCAGGTCGTCGTCGTTGGCCTGCTCTACATAGAGGTTGAACGGGATCATCCGCCGCTCGATGTACAGGTGCTTGATCAGGATTTGCTCTTCGGTAACTTTGACGATAGAAGGGGCGACCTCGAGCAACTCCTGTAGCAGCTCATCACTGAAGCGGTGGCGGTCAAAGGCAAAGTTGCGGTACTCCTGGGTATCGGCCATCCGCCCAACCCGGTCATGCTCTTTGACCAGCTTGTATTTCTCCCTGACCACAGCGTGGCTGATCTCTTTTTGTGGGGCAAATTTGTCTTTGATGATCTTAAACACAAACCCATAGGATGGCAGGGTGAACACTGACATCACCATCCCCTTGATCCCGGGGGCAAGCTCGAACTGGTCGTCGGAGTGCTCGACGTGGTGTAGGAACTCGCGGTAGAGCTCGGTTTTGCCGTGCTTCTGGCAACCAATCGCGGTATAGAGCTCGGCCTTGGTCTTTTTGGGCATCAATTCGCTGAGGAAGCGTACCAGTGCCGCTGGTGCCGGGGCGTATACCATGAAGTAGGAGCGGGCGAAGCCAAACAGGATGCTGACCGCATCGACGTCCACCAGGCAGGCATCGACATACAGCTTGTTCTCGGCGGTGGTGAGAATAGGAAGCACGATAGGCAGGTGGTGGTCGTCGTCAAAACGGAGGCGCCCGACTAGGTAAGCAGCCTTGTTGCGGAAAAACGGCTCGCGGATCATTTCAATCACTGGCGGCGGGTTGCCAAATTCGTTTAGCTGGTGGCTGATGCGCTCGCTGAGCAACTGGACATCCCGTTGCTTGTCCTCCCATTCTAGGCTGAATGGGGTATCGTCGAGGATCCGCTCCAGCAGGGTGTCGAGGCTTGCCCCGGTGTTGTAGAGCCGGCTGAGGTTAGTCGGATAAATAGGGATCCTGCCTTCTTGCGAGCTGTGGACAAACAGCTTGTCGCGTTTGATATTGCGGTGCTCGAAGATCCGGCAGTAGACCGAATTGAAAAAGCTTTCGGCGATATCGTAGCGGGGATAATCAAGCAGCAGGTCTTCATAGGCGTTTTTGACCGCCATCAAGAAGGCATGGTTGGCATAGCGTTTACCCAGCATGATGGTGATTTGGCTGGTGACAAGGCCGACATGGTGGTCGTAGAACTTGATACGGGTCTTGAGAGCCTGCTGCACGGCAGGCCAATTCTGGCTTTCGAAGCGTTCCTGCGCACCGGCAGTGACATCCAAAAAACGGCCATACATTGCATCGAAACCTTGCAGAATCGTATGGGCGACAAGTTGTTCCATTGCTGCTGTCATCCGAACTCCCTATTCTTCTCAAGTTAGCCTATAAGTATCGGCACATTTTTCTAGGCTCAGCTCACCAAGCCCGGGCGCATCATCCCAAATTGATTAATTATTCACCATCTCTACTATGCATGGTGTTTGGTTTAACTGCAATAAAATGATACTAAACATGCCTTAATGGTATAGCTATGCTGCTAGTTTTGCCTGCATTTTGCTAGTTAAATAGCCATCTCGAGTTAAAAATAAGGTTGACTCGGGAAAATGATTACGGTAAACGTAAATGCATACATATATTGGTTATCTTTTTAGGACACCTATGTTCAACGCATTCAGCATGAATACAACCACCATTATTATTACCGGCACCATGATTGCTGGGGTGGGCTGATGCGCAAAAGAATTGCAAAAAAAAGCCCACATCCCAAAAAGATGTGGGCTTTTTTTTAGCCTGATATTTCATCCTGGTGTGGCAAACCGTCCCCGGGGGCACGTTTTAGGAAGTTGTGGGAGTAGGGAATGCGAGTATTAAAGTTTGGTGGTTCATCGTTGGCCGATGCTGAGAGGTTTTCTCGGGCAGCGGATATCATCGCCAATAATGCCCAGCAGGGGCCGGTCTCGGTAGTGCTGTCGGCGCCGGGAAAAGTCACCAATAAACTGGTGTCAGTGATTGATAACAGTATCCAGTTTGGTGAGGCGGATGCACAACTGGCCGACCTAGAAGCGGTGTTCAAGGAGTTGCTTTCAGGGCTTGAAACGGCTCAGCCCGGCTTTGACAAAGTAGCCTTGGATGCCAAATTGGCGAGCTCGCTGGGGCAGCTCAAGCAATACGTTCACGGTATTAAATTACTGGGCTTATGCCCAGACAATGTTTACGCCAAAATCATCAGCAAGGGTGAAAGGCTGTCTATCGTTATGATGCAGTCGCTGCTGCAGGCCAAGGGGCACCAGGCGAGCCTGATTGACCCGGTCGCTTACTTGCTGGCGCACGGTGATTACCTCGAGGCTCATGTTGATATTGAAGCCTCAACCCAGAATTTCCGCCAGAATCCGCTGCCGCAAGACCATGTCAACATCATGCCGGGCTTTACTGCCGGTAACGAAAAAGGTGAACTGGTTACTCTAGGCCGTAATGGCTCGGATTATTCTGCGGCAGTACTGGCCGCTTGCCTGCGTGCTGAATGCTGTGAGATCTGGACGGATGTCGATGGTGTTTACAGCTGTGATCCTCGCTTGGTACCCGATGCCCGCTTGCTTAAATCTTTGAGCTACCAGGAAGCAATGGAGCTGTCTTACTTCGGTGCGTCGGTATTGCACCCGAAAACCATTGCCCCTATCGCCCAGTTCCACATTCCATGCCTGATCAAGAACAGCTTCAACCCGCAGGGGGCTGGCTCTTTGATTGGCCTTGATACCGGTGAAGACAAGCTCGACATCAAGGGGATCACTACCCTGAAAGATCTGACCATGGTCAATGTGTCGGGACCGGGGATGAAAGGTATGGTTGGTATGGCCGCCCGTGTGTTTGGCGCTATGTCATCGGCCGGTGTATCGATTGTGTTGATCACCCAGTCTTCGTCGGAGTACAGCATCAGTTTCTGTATCGAGAGCGAAGACAAGCTGGCAGCCCAGCGAGCCCTCAAGGATCACTTTGAGCTCGAGCTGAAAGAAGGCCTGCTTGAGCCGGTCGAATTTATGGATAACGTTGCGATTGTCACTTTGGTCGGTGATGGTATGCGCACCTCCCGCGGTGTGGCTTCGCGCTTCTTTACCTCGCTGTCTGAAGTAGACGTTAATATTGTGGCCATTGCCCAGGGTTCTTCCGAGCGTGCTATTTCTGCGGTGATCCCGGACGACAAGATTTCCGAGTCGGTCAAGGCGTGTCACGAGAACCTGTTCAACAGCCAGCACTTCCTTGATGTCTTTGTGATTGGTGTCGGTGGTGTCGGTGGTGAGCTGGTGGATCAGATCCAGCGCCAGCAGGCGAAACTGGCCGAGAATGGCATTGTGATCCGGGTATGTGGTTTGGCCAACAGCAAGGGTTTGCTGCTCGATAGCAACGGCCTTCCGTTGGAAAACTGGCGCGACGCGATGGGCCAGGTGTCTGAGCCCCTGAGCCTTGCACGGATGATCCAGCTGGTGAAACGCAACCATGTGATCAACCCAATTGTGATTGACTGTACGTCAGACCAAGGTATTGCCGAGCAGTATGTTGACTTCCTGTCAGCGGGCTTCCACGTGATCACCCCTAACAAGAAAGCCAATACCGCCAGCATGGCTTACTACCAGCAGCTGCGCCAGGCGGCGCGCTCCATGCGCCGTAAATTCATGTATGACACGACGGTAGGTGCTGGCTTGCCGGTGATCGAAAACTTGCAGAACCTGATGGCCGCCGGTGATGAACTGGAGCGTTTCTCAGGGATCTTGTCTGGTTCGCTGTCTTTTATCTTCGGCAAGCTGGATGAGGGGATGAGCTTCAGCGAGGCGACGACGGTTGCCCGTAATAATGGCTTCACCGAGCCGGATCCTCGTGATGACCTGTCGGGTATGGACGTAGCCCGTAAGCTGCTTATCCTGGCACGTGAAGCCGGTATGGCGCTTGAGCTTGAGGATGTGGTTGTCGAGCAGGCCCTGCCGCCGGGCTTTGACGCCGAAGGCTCTGTCGATGATTTCATGGCGCGCTTGCCTGAGGCGGATGCCTACTTTGCCAACTTGATTGAAGAAGCGGCCAGCGAGGGCAAAGTGCTTCGCTATGTCGGTGAAATCCAAGACGGCAAATGTGCAGTGAAGATTGCCGCGGTCAACCCGGACGACCCTATGTTCAAGATCAAGGATGGTGAGAATGCGCTGGCTTTCTACAGCCGCTACTACCAGCCAATCCCATTGGTGCTGCGAGGTTACGGTGCCGGTACTGAAGTAACAGCTGCGGGGGTCTTTGCCGACTTGATGCGTACGCTGGGCTGGAAATTAGGAGTGTAAGATGAGTGTAGTGGTTTATGCGCCAGCGTCGATTGGCAATGTCAGTGTCGGTTTTGATGTCCTGGGGGCCGCCGTGTCCCCTATCGATGGCACCTTGCTTGGCGATAGGGTATTGGCAGAATCAGGGGCGCAGCCGTTTTCGCTGAGCTGTGTCGGGGCTTTTGTCGATAAGCTGCCCAAACAAGCGGAAGAGAATATTGTCTACCGTTGCTGGCAGGTCTTTGCCCGCGAGCTGGATAAGAAAGGGGCGGCGCTTAAACCTGTTGCCCTGACCTTGGAAAAGAACATGCCGATCGGTTCGGGCTTGGGCTCCAGTGCCTGCTCGATTGTTGCGGCGCTCGATGCGCTAAACCGCTTCCATGATCAGCCGCTCGATGAGACTGAATTGTTGGCCCTGATGGGAGAGATGGAAGCTGAGATCTCCGGAAGCCTGCACTACGACAACGTCGCCCCATGCTATTTGGGCGGGCTGCAATTTATGGTCGAGGAGCTGGGGATCATCAGCCAGCCGGTGCCATGCTTCGACAACTGGTATTGGGTCATGGCGTACCCGGGCATTAAAGTGCCGACGGCAGAGGCCCGCGCTATCCTGCCGTCCCAGTACCGCCGCCAGGATATTATTGCCCATGGCCGCTATCTGGGCGGCTTTATCCATGCTTGCCACTCGGCCCAACCTGAGCTGGCAGCAAAAATGATCAAAGATGTGGTTGCCGAGCCTTACCGCGAGCGTTTGCTGCCTGGTTTTGCCAAGGCACGGCAGTATGCGCTGGAAGCTGGGGCTCTGGCTAGCGGGATCTCCGGCTCGGGGCCGACGATGTTTACCGTGTGCGACGACCTCGAAGTGGCAAAACGTATTGCACGATGGTTGCAAGATCATTATGTTCAGAATGAAGAAGGATTCGTCCATGTCTGTCGTTTGGACGGGCAGGGCTCAAGAGTAACAGGAAGTGAGCTGTAACCATGAAGCTATATAACCTAAAAGATCACCAAGAGCAGGTTTCGTTCGGCCAGGCAGTACGCCAGGGGCTGGGAAGCAACCAAGGCTTGTTTTTCCCTGCCGAACTACCGGCTTTCGACAATGTTGATGCATTGCTGGAGCAAGATTTTGTCAGCCGCAGCACGGCTATCCTGTCGGCATTTATCGGCGAGGAGCTAGCGGCAGAGACTGTCTCCCAGATGGTAGGCAATGCCTTCCAGTTCACCGCACCGATCAAGCCGGTCAAAGACGGGGTTTATGCCCTTGAGCTGTTCCATGGCCCGACGCTGGCTTTCAAGGACTTTGGCGGCCGTTTCATGGCTCAGTCACTGGCTGCGGTGTCTGAGAGTGATGGCAAAATCACGATCCTGACGGCAACGTCGGGTGACACCGGCGCGGCGGTGGCCCATGCATTCTACGGCATGGATAACATCAAGGTAGTGATCCTTTATCCTAAGGGCAAGATCAGCCCACTGCAGGAAAAACTGTTCTGTACCCTCGGCGGCAATATCACCACCGTGGCGGTCGAGGGGACATTTGATGATTGCCAATCATTGGTCAAGCAAGCCTTTGATGATGCCGAGCTGCGCCAGGAAGTGGGGTTGAACTCTGCAAACTCGATCAATATCAGCCGTTTGATGGCCCAGATCTGCTACTACTTCGAAGCGGTTGCCCAACTGCCGAAAGAGAAGCGTGAGGAGCTGGTGATCGCAGTACCGAGCGGTAACTTCGGCAACTTGACTGCCGGTTTGCTGGCCAAGGCTATTGGTCTGCCGGTGAAACGCTTCATTGCCGCAACCAATGTTAATGATACCGTACCGCGCTACCTGCAAACCGGAAGCTGGGCACCTGAGCCAACGGTACCGACCATCTCCAATGCGATGGATGTCAGCCAGCCAAACAACTGGCCTCGTATCGAAGAGCTATGCCGCCTCAAGGGCTGGGGTCTGGGCCAGCTGGGCTATGGCGCGGTCAATGACGAGCAGACGGCAGAGACCTTGCGCGAGATGGAGCAGGAAGGCTACCTGTGCGAGCCTCACGGCGCCATTGCATACCGCATATTGAACGAGCAATTGGCTGAAGGCGAAACTGGCCTGTTCCTGTGTACTGCCCACCCGGCTAAGTTCAAAGAAGTGGTGGATGAAATCCTGGGCAAGGACATCGACCTGCCAGCGCCGCTGGCCAAGCACAATGCGATGGAGCTATTGTCGCTCGAGCGTGACAATGACTTCGAGCAGCTAAAAGCAGTACTGCGTAGCGTTCAGTAAGCGAGTTATTATCGATAATGAAGAAGGGAGCCGATTGGCTCCCTTTTTGTTTAGCATGCAGATTTTTAGGGTATGGCTTAAGCGGTTTGCTCGCTGCTGGTGGTAGCAGCCTCTGCTTCCGTCACTTCACCGGAGGCGGCTTCATCTGCAAATTTGTCCACCCAAAGTGCCAGCGCACCGTCACCTGTGATGTTACAAGCAGTACCGAAACCGTCTTGTGCGAGGTGAAGGGCAATTTGCAGGCCGATCATTGCTTCGGTAAAGCCCATCATAGAGCCAAGCAGGCCAACCGCCGCCATGACTGCGCCGCCCGGAGCACCCGGTGCGGCAACCATGGTAATACCCAGCATACCGATAAACGGCAGTGCTTCGATGAAGCTCGGTACTGTGGCATTGCCGGTTACTAGGATAACCGCGACGCAGACAGAAGTGATACTGATCGCCGAGCCGGACATGTGGATATTGGCACAAAGTGGTACCACAAAGTTGGCAATTGGCTTTTTCACCCCGTTTTGCTGGGTTTGGCGCAAGGTTACTGGCAGGCTAGCTGCCGATGACATGGTACCCAATGCCGTAACGTAGGCCGGTATCATAGTTTTCAGTAGCTTGAACGGTGAACGGCCAAGCAGTGCACCGGTGCTGATGAACTGGAAAGTCAGCCACAGCCAGTGCAGGGCAACAATCAGCACCAGCACCAGGGTGAACGTTTTCAGGGTCGAGAATACCGTGCCTTTAACCGTCATGTCGGCAAACACACCGGCGATATAGAACGGCAGTGACGGTACCATCACCTTGGCCAGGAATAGCTCGATGATGTTGCGGCCTTCGTCACTTAGCTTGCGCAGGTGCTCGCTGTTGGTCGCTGTGGTGCCAAGACCAAAGATAAAGGCCACGGCGAGGGCGGTCATGACCCCCATGACCGGCGGGATTTTTAAATCAATCAGTGGGGCCAGGGTGCGCGCGGCTTCGCTGACTTCGGCTGGGCTGTGCAGCATTGAAGGCAGAACCTGCCCTGCCACTAGGTAGGCCATAGCACCGGCACCCATGGTCGACAGGTAGCTCAGGCCGACGGTTTTACCCAGCAGTTTGCCAGAATTTTTCGGTAGGTTTGCGATCCCGCTGGTGACAAAGAAAAGGATAAGCAGAGGGATGGTGAAGCCAATCAGCTGGCTGATCAAAGCCTTCATGGTGATCAGGATTTGAACCAGCACATCGGGGGCAAACAGGCCGAAGAGAATACCGGCCAGAATGCCAGCAATGAGTTTTAAAATCAGTTTCATCGCCAATAGTCCTATTGAGGAAAATGGATAGTAGTCCGTAACAAAGCGGCGATGTTTTTACCATTACTTGGCGGTGGATGCCAAAAAAGAGGTGTTTTATGTGTTACATCGAGTGAAATAGTGATTTGCTTGGGTGTAATAACAGCATACCGGTGCTTTTTTTGACATACATTAAGGCGCAGAGGAATGCTTGGTGATTGAAAAATGCCCTTGTGACATCGGTCTCATAAAAAAGGCAGGCTCATTGCCTGCCTTATCCTGGGTGGTAAGTGGTTTAGACTTCTGTTTGCTCGATGGCCTGGGGTTGAGGCTGTTTGGCAAACTTGTTGACCCATAAGGAGATAGCACCGTCCCCGGTAATATTACAGGCAGTACCGAAGCTGTCTTGGGCCATATACAAGGCAATCATCAGGGCCAGTTCGGCTTCACCGAATCCCAGCATCGAGGCCATCAGGCCGAGGGCGGCCATCACGGCACCGCCCGGTGCACCCGGAGCGGCAATCATCGTCACCCCGAGCATCATGATAAACGGCAGCATTTCAGGCAGTGATGGAATTGCAATGTGTTGGCTGAGTGCCATGACCGCCGTCGAACAGGTCACCAAGGTAATGGTCGAACCCGAAAGGTGGATAGTGGCGCATAGCGGGATAGTAAAGTTGGCGATGGACTCATTGACTCCATTTTCTTTGGTCTGGCGCAGTGTCACCGGAATGGTGGCAGCCGAAGACATGGTACCGACAGCGGTAAAATACGCCGGCATCATATTCTTGATCAGCTTCAGTGGCGAATAGCCCAATGCCAAGCCTGTAACCGTGTATTGGATGGTGATCCAAACCCAATGCATGAAGATAGCCAGTGCTAATACCAAGCCGAAGGTTTTGAGGGTCGAGAAGACGGTGCCTTCAGCGGCCATTTCGGCAAACACGCCAGCAATGTAGAACGGCAGGAGCGGGATAATAATATTGGAAAGTAATAGGTCGATGATCCTGCGGCCGTCTTCGGCGATGGTTTTCAGCGGTTTGCTGTCAGTAATGCTGATCCCTAGGCCAAATAGGAAAGCAGTGGCCAGGGCGGTCATGACACCAAACAATGGTGGCACTTCAATGGTGATAAAACTAGTGAGCGCTTCGGTACTGTTTGCGGCCGTTGATGCAGGCTCTGCCATGCCACCAATCACGGTGCTGGCAACAATGAAAGCCAAGCTACCGGCAATGATGGTGGAACCGTACGACAGGGCAACAGTTTTACCCAGTAGCGAGCCGGAGTTTTTCGGCAGGCTGGCAATACCGCTGGTGATGTAGAACAGGATAATAAGTGGGATGGTGAAACCGATGAGCTGGCCACCAAGGAGTTTGACTGTCAGCAGGACGCGGATAATTGCGTCAGGGGCGAAAAAACCAAGGAGGATACCGATCAAAATACCCGCGATAAGCTTGAGGATTAACTTCATGAACTGGCTCCGAAAATAGTGTTATATAAAAAGCTCCATGTTTGTGGCATTGCCCGTGGATACAGGTATGGGTGGTAGGCAACGCTACGAATGTATATTTTATTTAACATTAATACCTAAATTGCCGTCACATTTTAGATGATAATATAAACAGTACGCTCGGAAGGTATTGCTGGGGTGTTTCGGGCGGGCATAAAAAAACGGCACCCTTGGGCGCCGTTTTTGCTAACAGAAGCTGTGATTACAGGCTGTTAGTGAAAGTACGTGCGATAACGTCACGCTGCTGCTCTGTAGTCAGAGAGTTGAAGCGTACCGCGTAGCCAGATACACGGATAGTTAGCTGTGGGTATTTTTCTGGGTGCTTAGCTGCATCTTCCAGCGTTTCACGCTTAAGAACGTTAACGTTTAGGTGCTGGCCACCTTCGATCTTAGCTGGAGCTTCGATAGCAACTTCACGAGACTCGTACTCACCTAGATCAGCAGCAGGAACTACTTGGTCAGCTTCGAAACCAGCAGAAGCAGCAACACAGCGAGCTTCGTTAGTTTCAGTATCTAGCAGCCAGATTGAGTTTAGTAGGTCATCGTTAGCTGATTTAGTGATTTGAATACCTTGGATCATGACTTTCTTCTCCGTTTTAAGACTTATCTCTTATGACCTAACCCCTGAGGTTTAAGCCTGATTTTGCAAAATTATGACTATTGAAAAATACGACCGAATTTCGGTTTTATGAGTAAGTGAAGCCATGTGAGCAAAAAAGCTTCAACCGCCATAAGCCATATTTTTTAGTAGTTATAATTCGCAATCACCGCTAAAGAGAATGTTGTTAGTTTTTTCGGTTTTCTTGTTGAGTTGCGTATTATATATCTCGATGGTGTTGATTGTGTATTGATTTAGATCAAATTACAACAAAAAACCTTAAATATATTCAGGCTATTTTATTGAGCTAGGTCAACTAAGCCTCATATTCATTGGTGTTTAACTAATATTTTATCATTTAAAAAATATTTGAAATGATCATTTGTAGTAAAATTACATCAAAATAAACGATACCTTTCACCTAACCTCACGGAAATTGTGCGCTTGCCCCGATCAATCTGTAAGCGCTGACGTTGATAAATAACGTACAATCCGTGCTTAAAATGCAAACCTTCAGAGTAGGAAAAAGATGAAATTAATTGGTGCGCACGTATCCGCTGCCGGCGGTGTACACAACTCGCCAGAGAATGCCCACAAGATCGGTGCCAATGCCTTTGCCTTGTTTACCAAGAACCAGCGCCAATGGGCGGCCAAGCCGTTGGAGCAAGATGTGATCACGGCATTCAAGGCCCGCTGCCAGCAATACGGGTTTACTGCTGATGCCATTCTTCCTCATGATTCGTACCTGATAAACCTTGGTGCGCCAGAAAGTGAGAAGCTGGAAAAATCTCGCAATGCGTTTATTGATGAAATGGCCCGCTGCGAGCAATTGGGGTTGCACCTGCTGAACTTCCACCCGGGCAGCCATTTGAAAAAGATCCCCGAGGGCGAGTGCCTGTCCTTGATTGCTGAGTCTATCAATATGGCGCACCAAGCCGTGCCGAATGTGGTGGCGGTGATCGAAAACACTGCCGGGCAAGGGAGCAACCTCGGCTGGCGGTTCGAGCAGCTGGCCAGCATTATCGAACAGGTCGAGGACAAGTCGCGGGTCGGGGTCTGTATCGATACCTGCCATGCGTTTGCGGCCGGCTATGACTTGCGCAGCGAAACCGCGACAGACCAAACGTTTGCTGAATTTGACCAAGTTGTCGGGATGCAATATCTGCGCGGCATGCACCTTAATGATTCGAAAGGCGGCTTAGGCAGCCATCTTGACCGTCACCATAGCTTGGGTGAAGGGGAGATTGGTTGGGATTGCTTCCGTTATCTGATGCAAGATAGTCGTTTCGACAATATTCCGCTGGTACTGGAAACCATTAACCCGGATATCTGGCAGCAGGAAATTGATACGCTGCGCTCGTTTATTCCTGAAACGGTATAGGAATGCCTGCTTCTAGGCGTTGCTTTTTGGATAAGTAATTTGTCCTACAATGGGGCAGGTTTCACCAAGGTAGGGCGTGGACAAAAATATCAATCATTGTATTTTTGATTTTAAGATATTGAAAGTTAATAACTTTGTTGTATTTCTCAATATTGGCATCAAGTTTTCATATCTTTACCCAGTGGTTTAACAATAGGGTAGGGAAAATGATGAACAGCGAAATGATGATATTGAGTTACGGGATCTCAAGGCTGCCGCAGGCCCACCGACATATCCAGGGCCGAGGCCATTGGCGTACGCCAGTTACCCCCAAGGCGCGCTATCAAGTGGAATAGCCAAACAGGCTTTCTTCTCCTTTGCAGTAAGCCCCCTATCTGTATCTACAGGATGGGGGCTTTGTTTTCTCTGCTAAACCCATACAATGAGCACCAATAGTAAGATTGAGGAGTAGAGAATGAGCCCGGTATTGAGCTGGCAAGATGTGATTGACGCGGAGCGCCAGAAACCTTATTTCCAGCAGGTTGAGCAGCATGTTGCCGCCGAGCGCGCGGCGGGCAAAATGATCTACCCGCCACAGGAGGATGTTTTCAATGCATTGGAAGCAACGCCGCTGTCCGAGGTCAAAGTGGTGATCCTCGGACAGGATCCCTACCACGGCCCCGATCAGGCCCATGGCTTAAGCTTTTCGGTCCGTCCCGGTGTAAAAGTCCCGCCATCCCTGGCCAACATGTACAAGGAGCTGGTGGCGGATATCGATGGCTTTACCCCACCATCCCACGGTTACCTGCAAAGCTGGGCCGAGCAAGGGGTATTGTTGCTTAACACGGTACTGACGGTGGAGCAAGGCAATGCCCATTCCCATGCCAAGATAGGATGGGAAACATTCACCGACCGTTTGATCGAGGTTATCGACCAACATTGCGAGGGCGTTGTTTTCTTGCTGTGGGGAGCCCATGCCCAGAAGAAAGGCAAGAAAATCGACACTGAGCGCCACCATGTACTGCGCTCAGCCCATCCATCACCGCTATCAGCATATAGAGGCTTCTTTGGTTGCAAGCACTTCTCGCAGGCAAATCAGCTATTAACCCAGATGAATAAACCGATAGTGAATTGGTTGCTGGAAGATTAATCTTAATTTGTCAAAATGTGTAGACAATGTAAATTATCTGCACATTAAATAACCAGGATCAAGGTGCGTTTTTCCATCCCTGCTTACACTTTCAATAATGGAGATGACTGGGAGGTTTACGCAATGATGCTGGATGATATTCACACTGAACATGGTTATATATGCCGACTGCTGAAGATCCTTCAACAGAAACTTACTGCAATACGTAACGGGCAAGAGGTCAATTATGGCCTGATCAAAGATATTGTTGATTATCTGCAGAATCATGCCGAATGTTGCCACCATCCGAAAGAGGATGTGCTCTACCACTATTACCAAGCCCATTATGCCGAGCATGCCGGTGACGTGGAAAGCCTGGAGAAAGAGCACGAAGAGCTGGCAAGGCTGACCCAGGAGTTTGCCGACACGGTCGAGATGATATTGATGGATGCGGTGATCCCGCTCGATGTGTTTGCTGACAAGCTCAATGCTTTTGTTGTCAGCCAATATGCCCATTTGGAATTTGAGGAAAAACAGATCCTTCCCCTGATCCGCAAGCACTTTACCCAGGATGACTGGTTGGCAGTCTCACAGCAGTATGAAGAATGCGATTGCGATCCGTTATTTGGCGGCCAGGTCACTGATCGTTACCGCCACCTTGCAGAGCGGCTGCAAGCTTAGTGGTATGGGCAAATTGTTTAATAAAAAAGAGCCGGCGAATGCCGGCTCTTTGGTAGATCATTGCTTGTTGGGCTAGAAATCAAGATCGTCGTCTGATAAGTCCTTGAACATATCAATATCAGCCAGTTCACGGCGCAGTTTCTGCCTGTCTTTCAGCGCTTCAATCTCACGCCACTTGCGTTTAACAGGCTTGCTCCGGGAAGCACGTCTTGGTGTTTCAGTTGCAAGAATGTCATCGAATGCATAGCTGTCCATAGAGCACCTCTTCCTTACAATCGGTCATAATTTAATAACATAGCAAGCCACAAAATAAAATGGATGTGTTTCGCAAATGTTACCCATTGATGAAGTTTTGATGTGCGTACGATCGCATTGTTGAAACGGGTGTATAAAAAACAATCAAAAAAGGGGCGCCAATGAGATGTCGAGTTGGGATGAAAATGCGTAAAATTGCCCCTAATTTCGCCAGCGAAATGCCAGATAAGCAATATTCATGGCTAGGATATTGATTTTTGCTGGTTATCTTTGCATGATCATCAGCCATCTGCAGTTATACCAAACAAGGTCCTGTTAGCAGGTGGTACTTTCCGAACGCCTCTTGTTAACATCATGCCAACATAATAGCTGCGCCAGTGAGCAGCCTGCATATGCGGGAAATTCTGCCGCTGTCTTTTGCCACATAATAAAACTAAGGTTGTAGTAGCGGTTTTGCTTTACTCGGCACAATGCGCCAGGTGGGCAGGCTGCGCCGATATTTTTGATTGCGTCCAGGTTGGCAGGCATTCAGCTAATTATTGATTTCTAGAGGGGTAGACGTGTCAAGTCAGATTAACTTTTTGAACGATCTGTTATGGGGCTCCGTGCTCATTTATTTGCTGATTGGCGTTGGCGTGTTCTTCACCTACCGGTTGGGATTCATTCAGTTCCGTCACTTTGGCCATATGTTCAGCGTCATGAAGAACAGCCGTAAGTCGGACAAGTCGGGTATTTCATCGTTCCAGGCGCTGTGTACCAGCTTGGCTGCCCGTGTCGGTACCGGCAATATGGCTGGTGTCGCTGTTGCGCTTACTCTTGGTGGGCCGGGCGCGATTTTCTGGATGTGGCTGATTGCCATGCTGGGGATGGCGACGGCGTTTGCCGAGAGTGCTCTGGCACAGCTTTACAAAACCCGTGATGATGACGGCAATTACCGTGGCGGGCCGGCTTACTATATGGAAAAGGGCCTCGGCATGCGCTGGATGGGCGTGGTGTTCTCCATTTTCCTGATTATCGCCTTCGGTCTGGTGTTTAACTCGGTACAGGCTAACTCGATCACTCTGGCGATGAATGTGGCCTTTGGCTGGAACCCGGCTTATGTGGGTGTCGTGCTGGTGTTCATGGCGGGTGTCATTATCTTTGGTGGCCTGCGTGCCATTGCCCGTACCGCAGAAATTCTAGTACCGGCTATGGCGTTGTGTTACCTGCTGCTGGCCCTGTTTATCATGTTTACCAACCTGGGCAAACTGCCTGAGGTGCTGGGGCTTATTTTCCGCAGTGCGTTTGGCCTTGAAGAAGCGGCTTCGGGCGCCTTGGGCTACACCATTGCCCAGGGGATGATCAATGGCCTTAAGCGCGGCCTGTTCTCCAATGAAGCGGGTATGGGTTCCGCCCCCAATGCTGCCGCTTCGGCAACACCGTATCCGCCTCATCCGGCTTCGCAGGGCTATGTCCAGATGCTCGGTGTGTTCATGGATACTATCGTGATTTGTTCAGCCACTGTGGCGATTATCCTGATGTCGGGCGAGTATGTCCCGCACAGCGAGATCACCGGTATCGAGCTGACCCAGCGTGCGCTGAGCTCTCAGGTCGGTGGCTGGGGGGCCATTTTCATCGCGGTGGCGATCTTCTTCTTTGCCTTTACCTCGCTGGTGGCCAATTACTCTTACGCCGAGACTAACTTGATCTTCCTTGAGCACAACCACAAGGCCGGCCTGACCGTGTTCCGCATTGTGGTGCTGGGCATGGTGATGTTCGGTGCGGTCGCCGATTTGCCGACTGTCTGGGCGATGGCGGATGTGTCGATGGGGATGATGGCAATCATCAACTTGATAGCGATTGTGTTGCTGTCCGGTACGGTAGTGAAACTGGCTCGGGACTACAACCTGCAGCTCAAGCAGGGCAAGGTGCCGACTTTTGATAGCAAGGATTACCCTGAGTTGCATGCCCAGCTTGAAGAAGGGATCTGGGATCAGCCGAAGAAGGACTGATTGCCTGTGACCTCTGGTGGTGAGCGATCTCACCACCTCATCATCGAATTTAGCGATAACAGCAATAGAAAAGACCACGCGTACTACGCGTGGTTTTTTTTTGTCAGGCTGATAACATCTTAGCTATATAAGATCAAAAGGAAGCTTCCCATGTTAATTGTGGTTTCACCGGCAAAAACTCTCGACTATGACTCTCCGTTGGCGACGGAATCTTTCACCCAGCCAGAGCTGACAGATCACTCGGCTGAGTTGATTGAGGTTTGCCGTGAGCTGACGCCAGCGCAGATCGCCAGCCTGATGAAGGTGAGCGATAAAATCGCCGGCTTGAATGCAGCCCGTTTTGCCGAGTGGCAGCCAGAATTTACGACAGACAATGCCCGCCAGGCGATTTTGGCCTTCAAAGGGGATGTGTACACCGGCTTGGCGGCCGAAACCATGAACGACGAGCAGTTTGCCTATGCCCAGCAGCATCTGAGAATGCTCTCTGGTCTTTATGGCCTGCTGCGCCCGCTTGACCTGATGCAGCCGTACCGCCTCGAGATGGGCACCAAGCTCGAGAACCCGCGTGGCACGAACCTATACCAGTTCTGGGGCAGCATTATTACCGATAAGGTCAACCAGGCCTTGGCTGAGCAGGGCGACGATATCCTGATCAATCTGGCTTCGAATGAATATTTCAAGGCGGTGAAGCCTAAGCAGGTGGCCGGTAAAATCATCACCCCGGTTTTCAAAGATTGTAAAAACGGCACCTACAAGGTGATCAGCTTCTATGCCAAGAAGGCGCGTGGCATGATGGCGCGCTACATCATTGACAACCAAGTGGATTCTGTCGAAAAGCTGCAGCAATTTGATACCGCTGGCTACTACTTTGTACCGGCAGAATCGACAGCTACCGAGCTGGTATTCAAGCGCGAAGAGCAATAATCACACCTGTATGCCGTGATTACAGGAATAAAAAACGGGCTGGTATCTACCAGCCCGTTTTACTATTTGCTTGCAGGGAAAAGCCTTACTTCTTGGCTTTTTTCTTTTTCACTGCCGCTTTCTTTTTCGGATCTTTTTTCTTCTTCTTTTTCACCGTAGCAGGCTTTTTGTGTTGCGGGCGCATTCCTTCGACAAAACGCTCGGCCACTTCTTCTTTCATGTAACGGCCGACACGTTCGATCATTGCCTGATCGTGAGCTTCAATCAAAGAAACGGCAGTGCCTTTCTTGCCTGCGCGGGCAGTACGGCCGATACGGTGCAGGTAGACATCGGCGGTGCGTGGCATATCGAAGTTGATCACGTGGCTGATGTCCGGCAGATCGATACCACGGGCGGCAACGTCAGTGGCTAGCATGATGTTCACTTCACCCTCGCGGAAACGGCGAATAGTGTTATTACGTGATGCCTGGGCCATCTCACCCTGGATCCAGCAGCATGGGATCTGCATTGCCGCCAGCTGGTCGCGCAGGGTGGCAAGGCGCTCGCGGGTCTTGACGAAAACAATGGTGCGTTCAGCTTCGCCCTTGAGGATGTTTTCCAGCAGCGCCAGCTTGTGGGCCATATCATCACAGCGGTGGTAGTACTGGTGGATCTTCTTGCGCTCGCGGCGTGGCGGCTCGGCATTGACTTCAACCGGCTCGTTCAAAATGGTGTTAGAGAAGTCACGAACACCCTTGCCTTCCAGCGTGGCTGAGAACAGCAAGCTCTGGCGGCGCCAGCGGCATTCGTTGTGAATACGCTCCACGGCTTTGCCGAAGCCCATGTCCAGCATGCGGTCGGCTTCATCGAGGATCAGGCACTCGATAGCGCGGCAGTCGAAACGCTCGCTTTCGATGTATTCCATCAAACGGCCCGGTGTCGCTACCACGATATCCTGGGTTTTGCCCAATAGCTCAGCATGCTCATCGTAGGAGATCCCGCCGGTAATGGTGAATACCTTCAGCTGGGTGTGCTTGGCCAGCGCGCGCGCTTGGTCGGCAACCTGAATAGCCAACTCACGGGTCGGGGTCAGAACCAGTACGCGTGCAGGCCCTGGCTTCTTGCGCGGGAAGTCCTGCAGGTGCTGGATCATCGGCAGAAGAAATGCTGCGGTTTTTCCGGTACCGGTAGGAGCGGACGCCAGTACATCACGGCCATCCAGCGCGTGCGGGATTGCCTCGGATTGGATCACGGTTGGGCGATCATAGCCGATATCTTCAATGGCCTGCAGCAGCTCGCTATCTAATTCTAATTCGGAAAAGTCTCTCACCAGTCATTTCTCCTTGGGAACTCAGGGTATCTTCCGCCTGTCGGGGGAAGCCTATAGAGCACGTGCAAAATACATAAGGGGCGGCATTATAGAGATAATTGTCGCAACGATCACCGATAAAAGTATAAAAACTTCCGCAAATCGCCAAACCGAATGCATCAGCCCCGTTACATTTTCAGGTAAAACGCCTTGGTCAGGGCAACAAACGCCTCGCTGTACTCGCCGTTTTGGTGGATCACCAATTGCTCGTATTGTGGCTCGGAGGGGCTTGCGCTCAAAGCGATCAGCAGCCGAGTTGGCGCTTTTCGCTCGGTGGTTTTGACTTCGCATACCCGCTGGCAGTATAGCTGGTGGGCGCGGGCGGCTTGGATCAGCTGCTCGCCTTCGTAAACTGGCAGGATCAGGCTGGCGATCCCCGTTGGGCTCAGCAGGTGGCTGATGGCTGACAGCAAATCATGGTGCGACAGGGTATCGGTATGGCGCGCCGTCGCCCGGGATTGGCAGCCCGCTTGCTCGCCATGGTTGAAGTAGGGAGGGTTGCAGACAATCGCGGCAACGCTGCCTGCCGGCTGCTGGCTGGCCCAGTCCTGGACACTCTGGTGTGCCAGCTCGATACGCGCAGACCATGGGGAGTCGGTGAAGTTGTGTTGTGCCGCCGCGGCAGCACCGCTGTCGATTTCAATGGCGGTAATGGGATTGTTGCTACCTGTCGTGCGTTGGGCGCTCATCAGCGCAAGCAGGCCGCTACCGGTGCCGATATCGAGGATCTGGCCCGAAGCGGGCAGCGCGGCCCAGGCGCCGAGCATGACGCCATCGGTGCTGACGGGCATGCCGCAGCCGTGGTCGTTGACGTGGAACTGCTTGAAGGTGAACCCTTTTGCCATTGTGTTGCTGGACCTTGTTGTGTTTTTGACCCTGGCATTATAGCCCGCCCGCGATGAAATGGAGAATGGTAACCTTCTGTTGAATAGATGTTGCATAGTTATTAATTCTGTTTTTTATCTTTTTTATAACTGGGTTTTATTGGTGGTATGTTTCATTTGGGGCTTTTGGTTTGGTGGTATATGCTGGTTTTTAAGTTTTATAGCCAAAGATTATGGTGTTTTTCACTGTGTTATTGCTTACTGAGTGCTTTTTCGTCATTATGCTGCGAGCAAGGTCACATTCAGGTAATCCTTTTTTGTGGCCAAAAAAATAACAAAAGTTACAAATACAGCAGACATAACAAAGAGTGGAAGGTGCAGTTTGAAAAAGTCACTCAGTTTTACCGATATCATGGCGTTAGGTTTTATGACCTTCGCTTTCTTCTTGGGCGCCGGTAATATCATATTCCCGCCGCAAGCTGGCCAGCAGGCCGGTGACCATCTCGTTCCGGCAATGTTCGGGTTCTTGTCAACCGGTGTAACCTTGCCGCTCGTGGCGATTATTGCCGTGGCAGTCGCAGGCGGCTGGAAAGGCATGACCCAGGATTTGCCGTCGAAAGTCGCGACACTTCTCGCAGTTCTGATTTTCATTGTGATCGGCCCTGCCTTTGCCGCCCCGCGTGCTGGTTTGGTCGCCTATGAAATGGGCGTGAAGCCATTCATTGCCGACGCAGGACAGCTTAGCCTTACTATTTTCTCTATCGTCTTTTTTGGCATTGCGATGTTCCTGTCCCGCTCACGCGGCAACCTGGTTGATATGGTCGGTAAATTCCTGACCCCAATCCTGTTTGTTGCCCTGGTAGTACTCGCAGTGAGCGTAGTGGCTAACCCGCAAGATGCCATTGAAGCGGCACGCGGTGACTATATCGATATGCCTTTCCTTAAAGGTTTCGTTGAAGGCTATAACACCTTGGACGCCGTGGCGGCATTGCTGTTCGGTATGGTGATTGTTGATGCGGTGCGCAGCAAAGGCGTGACCGATGAAACAGCAACCCGTAAATACTTGGTGATGGCTGGCCTTATCGCAGCGGCAGGCCTGGCGTTTGTTTACATCTCCCTGTTCTACTTGGGCGCAACCAGTGTGAATATCGCAGCCAATGCGTCAAACGGTGGTGATATCCTCGCGATTTACGTTGCGGCACTGTTTGGCCCTGCAGGCCAGATGATGCTGTCACTGATTGTATTGCTGGCGTGTTTGACCACTGTGGTAGGCCTGATCAGTGCGTGTTCTGAATACTTCTCTTCACTAACAAGCTGGTCTTACGAAAAGTGGGCTGTGCTACTGTCAGTTACCTGCTGTGTGGTTGCCAATGTTGGTCTGAACCAGCTGATTGTGCTGTCCCTGCCAGCTCTGTTTGCCCTTTACCCAATTGCGATGGCACTGGTTATCTTGACCTTCATCCGCCGCTGGTTGCCAAATCCTGCGCTGTCCTACCGTGTAGTGATGCTGGTGGCACTGTCTTTCAGCATGATTGATGCGGCCAAGGTAGCAGGTTTCAATGTGTCGGCTTTCCGCGTATTGCCACTGTTTGATTATGGCATGGCGTGGTTGATGCCAACCTTCGCGGCATTGGTAGTGACTTGCTTTGTCGGCTCGCAGAAAGCGGTTAAGCAGGCGCAGGAAGAAGGCCAAACGGTGTAACCGTTCAAATGCCAGTATGCAGTTAGCAAAAAGGGATGCCTCGGCATCCCTTTTTTCTTGCGGCGTTTACCCCAAATCGGAGTGTTTCACGGCAGCGTTAAAGCGTTTCGCTGTATTCGGTAAGAATTTGCTCGCACCAGGTGGTGATGCGCTCATCGCTCAGTTCGTACTGGCTGTCTTCATCCAGTGCGAGGCCAACAAACAGCTTGCCGTCTTCGGTCAATGCTTTTGACGCTTCGAACTCATAGCCTTCGTTAGGCCAGTAGCCGACAAACTGGGCGCCAGTAGGCAGCAGCTTTTCATGCAGCATACCCATCGCATCGAGGAACCATTCGGTGTAGCCTTCCTGATCACCCAGGCCGAACAGCGCCACGGTCTTGCCGTCAAGACTCAGGCCGTCAAGTTGCTCCCACACGGCTTCCCAGTCTTCCTGCAACTCACCGAAATCCCAAGTGGAGATGCCCAGGATCAGCATGTCGTACTGGTTCATCGCAGTGATGTCTGCTTCTTTGATGTTGTGTAAATCAACCAGTTCGGCACCGATACAGTCGCGGATTTTTTCCGAGGCCATTTCGGTATAGCAGGTGGTTGAGCCGTAGAATAAGCCAATCTTCATGCTGCTTGTCCAATGTGTAACGAATAAATGATAGGGGATTCTACCTAGCTTGGGCGGTCTTGACTATTTCTGAGTGATTGAGTCAGAAATTCTAGTTGCAACCTAGCTGGGTCGTTACATTTGCAGGGAAATCGTCTACCATTGAAGTACTGTGTATTTATCCATGTGTTTTGTGGGCAATGCTTCATGATCTCTTGTTCATGCCATTAGCCCGAAACGAACACCGAGGTTGTAGTGGAAAACGATGAAGTGATCATCGAGCGGTTTCTCGATGCGATGTGGATGGAGCGGGGGCTATCTGAAAACACCCTGATGTCCTACCGCAATGATCTGAAAAAGCTGGAAAACTGGCTCAAAGACCAAAGTCTGACCTTGGAAAAGGTCTCAACTGACGATCTGCAGCGCTACCAGCAGTGGCTGTTTGACGCCGATTATAAACAGACGTCGCGGGCCCGGATGGCATCGGCGATCCGTCGTTTGTTCCAGTACCTGAACCGGGAAAAGATGCGCGATGACGATCCCAGCGCGATGCTGGTCAGCCCCAAGCTGCCCAAGCGCCTGCCGAAGGACATCACCGAGGAGCAAGTCGATGCCTTGCTGTCGGCACCAGATCCCAACGATCCGATTGAACTGCGCGACAAAGCGATGCTCGAATTGCTCTATGCGACCGGCTTGCGTGTGACCGAGCTGGTGAGCCTGACCATGGAGAACGTCAGCCTGCGTCAGGGGGTCGTGCGGGTGATTGGTAAGGGTAACAAGGAGCGCCTAGTGCCTATGGGGGAAGATGCCATCGACTGGATCGAGCAGTTCCTGCAAAGCGGCCGTCCGCAGCTGCTGGGGGAGAAAAGCTCGGATGTGGTCTTCCCAAGTAAGCGTGCCAAGCAGATGACCCGGCAGACATTCTGGCACCGGATCAAGCACTATGCTGCCAAGGCAGACATCGATAGCGAGACTTTGTCACCGCACGTGATGCGCCATGCCTTTGCGACCCACTTGCTCAATTACGGTGCCGATCTGCGTGTTGTGCAGATGCTGCTTGGCCACAGTGATCTGTCGACCACCCAGATCTATACCCATGTCGCAACCGAGCGCCTCAAGCAGCTTCACGGTGCGCACCACCCTCGTGCTTAGGTGGGCAATTTACCAGTATTGAAACGAAAGTCAGCCTGCATCTGCTTGATACTTGGGTATATACTAAAAGAGTGATACCAACCTTGGTAAATATTTGACCAATTACTCATTTAGGTTGGCATAGGATATTTTGCGGAATGTGAAATTTTTTTGCACTACAAGGGTCATATAGTTCACCAGTAGTGATGGGTGCTGGCGGTAAGCGTTACAGTCCGGCACGAATTTATTATTTTAAAGGAAAGAGTCGCATGCACTTTTTGGGTCGTACGTTACTTGCAACCGCAGTGGCAATGACAGCCTTCACGGCATCAGCCAAGCCAGACGAAGCAGCAATCACCAGCAAGTTGAGCAAACTGGGTTTGGTGCCGGTCACTATCAGTGCATCGCCATTGCCAGGGCTCAATGAAGTCGTGACAGAGCGTGGCATTGTTTATGTCTCTGATGATGGTGGTTATTTCTTGGCGGGTCACCTGTACCAGGCAACTGGCGCTGAACCAGTGAATCTGACCGAGCAGAAAATGGCCAAGCTCAACAAGGCCAAGCTGCAGGGCATGGAAGATGAAATGATTGTCTATCCGGCCAAAGATGAAAAATATGTGGTCACCGTCTTTACCGATACCAGCTGTGGCTACTGCCGCAAGCTGCACAGCGAGATGCAGGCTTACAATGATGCCGGTATTACTATCCGTTACCTGGCTTTCCCGCGTGGTGGTGAGCGCTCGCGTAACTTCGGTGAGATGAGTGCGATCTGGGGAGCGAAAGACCCGGCCAAAGCGATGGATCAGGCCAAAGAGGGTACCTTTAATCCAAACGGTATCGAGCAGCAGGGCGATTTGGTCAACAAGCATTACCAGCTGGGTGTGGCGATGGGCGTTTCCGGCACCCCGGCAATGATCCTGGAAGATGGCACCATGCTCCCTGGTTATCAGCCAGCACCAATGCTGCGCCAAATGCTGGATAACCGCAGCTAAATTGGCACTCCCTCAGTAGCTTGTTTATGTAGCTTGTTTATGTAGTTTTTTTATAAAGCCCCGGAGTTTCCGGGGTTTTTTAATGGCCGAATTTCTGTTGCCCGCACGGGTCCAGAGCCTATAATGGCTAGGTACGCATATGCCCAACTTTCTTTATTTTCCCTGCCTGACAGATGATCCCGATGATAGAAATTAAACGCCGCCCAGAAGCCGATACCAGCCAATTCACTGATACCACCCCGCCTATCCTTCAGCGGATCTATGCTGCCCGCGGCATTGCCAGCGAAGCGGAGCTAGAACGTGGGGTACGTGGCTTGCTGGGGTATAACCAACTGCATGGTATTGAACCGGCGGTGACATTGCTCAAGCAAGCACTGGCCGAGCAACGCCGCATCATCGTGGTGGGTGACTTTGATGCCGATGGGGCAACCAGCTCGGCATTGTCGGTGCTGGCACTGCGTATGCTTGGCAGCCGGAATGTTGATTACCTCGTCCCTAACCGCTTCGATGATGGCTATGGCTTGAGCCCGGAAGTGGTCGAGCAAGCAGCAGAGCGCGGTGCCGAGCTTATCATGACGGTGGATAATGGCGTGTCCTCTATCTCAGGGGTGGCGGCCGCGAAGGAGCGTGGTATTCAGGTGCTGGTGACTGACCACCACTTGCCGGGGGATACCCTGCCGGAAGCGGATGCGATCGTTAACCCGAACCTGCATGAGTGTGACTTTCCGTCCAAGGCGTTGTGCGGCGTGGGCGTTGCTTTCTACCTGATGCTGGCGGTGCGTGCCTCGCTGCGCCAGGATAACTGGTTTGCCGAGCAGGGGCTGCCGGAGCCGAATTTGGCGGAGCTGTTGGATTTGGTGGCACTGGGCACTGTCGCTGATGTGGTGGCGCTGGACGGCAACAACCGCATTTTGGTCCACCAGGGCTTGCAGCGCATCCGCGCCGGTAAATGCCGCCCGGGGATCCGTGCCTTGATTGAAGTGGCCAACCGCGATCCTGCCCGCTTGGTGGCGACGGATCTGGGCTTTGCCCTAGGGCCGAGGATCAATGCCGCCGGGCGCTTGGACGATATGTCTTTTGGCGTTGAGCTGCTGCTGTGCGATAACATCCAGGCCGCCCGCAGGATGGCCACCGAGCTGGATGTCTTGAACCAGACCCGCAAGGAAATCGAGCAGGGCATGAAGGAAGAAGCGGTAGCGATTTGCGAGCGCCTCAAGTTCAACCAGCAGGATATGCCCTATGGTTTAGCCCTGTTCCAGCGGGACTGGCACCAGGGGGTGATCGGTATTTTGGCCTCGCGGATCAAGGAGCAGTACCACCGCCCGGTGATCGCCTTCGCCGATGCCGGCAATGGTGAAATCAAGGGGTCGTGCCGCTCTATTCCTGGCTTGCACATGCGTGATGTCCTTGATTTGATTGATACCCAGAACCCGGGAATGATCCTCAAGTTCGGCGGCCACGCCATGGCGGCGGGGTTGACCATTCCCGAATCCAAGCTCGAGGCTTTTAACCAGGCGTTTGACCAGGCGGTGCGTGCCGAGCTCGACGAAGATGCCTTGCGCGGGGTATTGCTCAGCGATGGCGAGCTGATGCCACAGGAACTCAATTTGCAGACGGCGGAAGTGCTGCGTGCTGGCGGGCCGTGGGGGCAGCAGTTCCCCGAGCCGATGTTTGATGGCCGGTTCCGTTTGCTGCACCAGAAGCTGGTGGGCAGCAAACACCTTAAGATGATGCTCGAGCCGCTGGCCGGGGGGAGTGTGATTGATGCCATCGCGTTCAATGTCGATGTCCGCCGCTGGCCCGATGCCTCGGTTCAGCAGGTTGAGCTAGCTTACCGCCTCGATGTTAACGAGTTCCGCGGTAACCGCAGTGCCCAGCTACTGGTAGAGCACATTACGGCGCTCTAGCCTGTTGCTGTTCAATCTGATCCGGCAGGCTAAATAGGCGCTGCCGGCACGCTGGTGACAGGGAATTTTGCTGAAATATGGCGGCTCTGTTACCAGCGGCTTTTTTGTGATCGGGTTAAAAAAATAAATTCGCCGATTCCCTTCCCTTTCCACTGTATATTCTATCTACAATTCGATAGAATCCTCCGGTTATGTCCATTTCGGCTATGAAGAGTGGCAATGTTCGAGATTAATCCTATTAAAAACCGACTTGAGGATGTTTCAGCGCGTACTGACATCCTTAGGGGGTACCTTTGACTATGATGCTAAGAAAGAGCGTCTAGAAGAGGTCAATGCAGAGCTAGAGCAACCTGATGTATGGAACGAACCTGATCGCGCACAGGCGCTGGGTAAAGAGCGTTCATCATTAGAAGCGATTGTTGATACCATCGATCAGTTGGACCAAGGCGTGGAAGACGTCGAAGGTTTGCTTGAACTGGCGGTGGAAGAAGAAGACCAAGAGACATTCGACGAGATTGAACCAGAACTCGCTGAGCTAGAAAGCAAACTGGCCAAGCTTGAGTTCCGTCGCATGTTCTCTGGCGATCACGATGGCTCAGATTGCTATATCGATCTACAGGCTGGTTCGGGTGGTACCGAGGCACAGGACTGGACATCTATGATGCTCCGTATGTACCTGCGCTGGGCAGATGCCAAGGGCTTCAAAACAGAAGTTATTGAAGTCTCTGAAGGCGATGTGGCTGGCCTGAAGTCGGCAACTGTCCGCATTAGCGGGGAGTACGCCTACGGCTGGCTGCGAACCGAGACCGGCGTTCACCGCTTGGTGCGAAAGTCGCCATTCGATTCTGGCGGCCGCCGCCATACGTCTTTCTCATCGGCATTTATTTACCCGGAAGTGGATGACAATATTGATATCGAGATCAACCCATCTGATCTACGAATCGATGTTTACCGTGCTTCGGGCGCGGGTGGTCAGCACGTAAACACCACCGAATCGGCGGTACGTATTACCCACGTACCGACCAACACCGTGGTGCAGTGTCAGAATGACCGCTCTCAGCACAAGAACAAAGACCAGGCAATGAAACAGTTGAAAGCAAAACTGTTCGAGCTTGAGATGCAGAAGCAGAATGCAGAGAAGCAAGCCAATGAAGATTCGAAGTCTGATATTGGCTGGGGTAGCCAGATCCGCTCTTACGTGCTGGATGACTCCCGTATTAAAGATTTACGTACCGGGGTGGAAAATCGTAACACCCAGGCCGTACTTGACGGCGATTTAGACCGTTTTATTGAAGCCAGCCTGAAATCAGGTCTGTAACCGACTCCGGTTAAAACATTTAAGGGTTAACCCATGACTGATCAATTACAAGATGAGAATAAGCTGATTGCTGAACGTCGCGCGAAATTGGATAAAATCCGCGAAAACTGCAAGGCAAACGGCCACCCAAATGATTTCCGTCGCGATAGCCTAGCGGCAGATCTGCAGGCTAAATACGGTGAACTAAGCAAAGAAGAGCTTGCGGAAGCGGGCAACGTAGTGGCAATTGCTGGCCGTGTAATGGCTAAGCGTGGTCCTTTCCTTGCGATCCAAGACGTTTCTGGCCGTATTCAGGCTTATGCTGACAAGAATGTTCAAAAAGAGCTTAAAGAGAAATACTCTGGCCTTGATATCGGTGACATCATCGGTGTTAAAGGTGCGCTGCACAAGTCAGGCAAGGGTGATCTTTACGTCAACATGGACGAGTACGAGCTGCTGACCAAAGCACTGCGTCCTCTGCCAGAGAAATTCCACGGCCTGACTGACCAGGAAATGCGTTACCGCCAGCGTTATGTTGACCTTATTGTTAACGACGACTCGCGCAATGCGTTTATCATCCGCTCTAAATTGGTAGCAGCTATCCGTAACTTCATGATGTCGAAAGGCTACCTTGAAGTTGAAACGCCAATGATGCATGTGATCCCTGGCGGTGCGACAGCGCGTCCGTTCATCACTCGCCACAATGCACTGGACATCGACATGTACCTGCGTGTGGCACCAGAGCTTTACCTGAAGCGCTTGGTTGTCGGTGGTTTCGATCGTGTATTCGAAATCAACCGTAACTTCCGTAACGAGGGCCTATCGCCACGTCACAATCCAGAATTCACCATGATGGAATTCTACCAGGCATACGCGGACTACAAAGATCTGATGGATCTGACCGAAGAGATGCTGAGCACAGTGGCGATGGACGTACTGGGCGCAACGGCTATGCCTTACGGTGACGAGATGGTTGAGTTCGGCGGTACCTACACGCGCATGAGCATGTTCGAAGCCATCAAACATTACAACCCAAGCCACGAGCAAATTCAGGCGCTGACAGAAGAAGATCTGCAGAACCGTGATCTGATGGTATCTATCGCTAAGTCTGTTCACGTTGAAGTGGAAGATTTCTGGACGTGTGGTCAGCTGCTTGAGGAAATCTTTGGTGAAACCGCTGAGCCTAAGCTGATCCAGCCAACCTTCATCACTGGCTACCCGGCGGATATTTCGCCGCTGGCACGCCGCAGCGACGACAACCCGTTCTTCACCGACCGCTTTGAGTTCTTTATCGGCGGCCGTGAAGTAGCGAACGGCTTCTCTGAGCTTAACGATGCAGAAGATCAGGATGCACGTTTCAAGGCGCAGGTTGAAGCAAAAGATGCGGGTGATGACGAAGCAATGTTCTACGATGCTGACTACATTACTGCACTGGAACACGGCCTACCGCCAACAGCGGGTCAGGGTATCGGTATCGACCGTCTAGCAATGTTGTTCACCAACACCCACACCATCCGTGACGTTCTTTTGTTCCCGGCAATGCGCCCACAGAACAACGACTAATTCACGTTGATAGTGATTGGAAAGCCACCCTCCGGGGTGGCTTTTTTTTTGGTTTCCAATAATAAAATCTGGTGAAAAATGTTCATATAGTGAATTTTTGGGTGTGATGAGGCACACGTTTTTCGCAATTGACAATTTTGTGTACAGAGCAACATACCGCCATACCTCCCGCTATTGACGGTGTGAATAAGTTGCCGTTTTGCTTAGCTTTTAGTGTATTGTTTTGTGTTTTTTATTATATGTCGATAATTAATATTGTGTTTCAACTGTAGCTAAATTGTAAAAATTGTTCTTTTAAGTTTGTCTCTGCTGTGTAAAATGGCGCCCAATCCCGTGATAAACAGCGGGAATGGGAAGTAAAAAGAGTTTTTACAAGCACAACAGACTGGAGATGGACGATGAAGAAATCGCTATCAGGAAAGATTTTTACAGGCTTGTTTGCCGGCCTGATCCTCGGTACGGCAATTCAGTACCTGTTTAACGGCGTGACCTTGATGGATACTTATGTGCTCGGCCTGGCGGAAGGTGCTGGCGGCATGTTTGTTTCACTGATCAAACTATTGGTTGTTCCTTTGGTGTACGTGTCGATTGTTTGCGGCATCGTCGAGCTGAAAGACATCACCGCGTTTGGTCGCCTTGGTGGTAAAACTTTTGCTCTATACATTATCAACACCATCATTGCGATTACGGCAGCACTGACAATAGGTATGATTTTCCAGCCGGGCGCGGGTGCCAACTTGGCGGGAACCGTGACCGAGGCGGTGCAGCTGACGACCACCGAGACGCCGGATATTTTCTCGCTGATTGTTAACATCGTACCGAGCAACCCGGTACAGGCGTTTGCCAACGGCGACATGCTGCAGATCATCTTCATGGCTATCCTGACAGGCCTGGCGATCCAGGCGCTTGATACCCGCGGCGGCCCTGCGATCAAGACCTTCAAAATGGCCAACGAAGTGATGATGAAACTGGTTGGTTTGGTGATGAGCCTGGCACCATTCGGTGTGTTTGCCCTGATGATCCAATTGGGCGCGACACTGGATGCCAATACCCTGATGTCGGTTGCCGGTTATGTGGCGCTGGTTGTTTCTATGCTGGTGTTCTGGATTTTCTTCTTCTACCCAATGATGGTTGGCCTGACAGCCGGTATCAAGCCGGGTACGTTCCTGCGCCATACCCGCGAGCAAATTCTGTTCTCGCTATCAACGGCAAGCTCGAACGCAACCATCCCGGTGACCATGCGCACCCTGACTGACAAGATTGGCGTGTCCAAGTCTGTGGCTGGCTTTGGTGTACCACTGGGTGCGACCATGAATATGTCAGGGGTGTCTATTTACATCGCACTGGCAACCCTGTTCGTGGCCAATGCGTTCGGCCAGCCAATCAACAGTGCTGATATCTTTACCCTAGGCCTGACTATCCTGCTGCTATCTATTGGTGCTGGTGGCGTACCGGGCGGCGGTGTGGTGATGGTTGGCGTACTCCTTCACCAACTAGGCCTGCCGCCAGAAGGTTTGGCCATCATTGCCGCGGTCGACCGTATCAATGATATGTTCTGTACCAGTTCTAACGTTGTTGGTGATACTGCGGTCAATACCATTGTTGCTAAATCTGAGAACGAAATTGGTACCGCAGAGGCAGAAACCGGCTCCCAGCCTGAGCAGGTAACTGTTAGCTAAAGCTCGGTCTTTAAGGGACGAAAAATGAAAGCGCCTACGGGCGCTTTTTTTATTTGCGTCTAAAATTTCTTCCATCCGCCAGACTTAGCTACAATTTTAATATTAAATTAATTGCGCATTAATCAAATCGTGGTAACTAGCTGGTGGTAGCGTTGCCGTTAACGAGCGAGGGCAGGCTCTGGCCGAGAAGGGATTGCGGATGAAAAGAACACAGGGAAACAACGCTGTCTTGGGGACATTGGTGATACTGGGGGGCGGGGCGCCGACCTGGGTCAAAGTATTGGAGAAAGCGGGCTGGGCTTGTCATCGCTGTTATGACCTCCGGGCTGCGGAGTCACTGATGTTGGAAATTGGACCCTGCATAGGCGTGGTCGACCTTACCCGTGATGATTTTAGCCTGCAGGGGGTAGCAGGCTTGGTCAATAGCAACAAGCAGGTGCGATGGCTGGCGTTGGTTCAGGAGCGTCAGCTTGGCCTTGATGCGATTTGCCAGTTCATTGTTAACTTTTGTATTGATTACTTTACCGACCCTGTGCCCGAGTCCCAGTTGCTTGGGACTATCGGGCACCAACTTGGCATGTTGCAGCTCGAACACCGGGTGTGGCCGCAACTGGGCGTGTTTGGCCAGTCGGGATTGCAGGGTGAGCAAGCAGCGATGAAGAAGCTGCGCCATCAGGTCAAGCGCATAGCGATGGCCGATGTGCCGGTTTTGGTACAGGGGGAAATGGGCACTGGCAAGGAGTTGGTTGCCCAGGCAATCCACCAGGCCTCAACCCGCGGCAAAGGGCCTTTTGTCAGCGTTAGTTGCGAGTCTTTACCGGAAAGCTGGATGGTTGAGTTAAAGGCCGGCAAGCCGCCGCAATGCTGCCTGGAAGCGGCAGATGGCGGGGTGTTGTTCCTCGATGAAATTACCCAGCTGGAGCCTGCCCGCCAGAGCGAGTTGGCCCGTTTGCTGCAGGAAGAAATCTTTACTACTGAAGCAGGCCGGAAGGTGTCGGCAGATCTCCGGTTGATTGCTTCAACCCGATATCGCCAGGAGGAGTTGCTGGAGTCGGGCCTGCTGTGTGAGGAGTTGTATTTCCGGCTCAATGCGCTTGGCGTCCTGGTACCGGCGCTGCGCGAGCGGGGGGAAGATATTCTGCTGTTGGCGGAGTTTTTCATGCTCAAATTTGCCCGGCAGTATAATAGCCCGGTCAAACAGCTGTCACCGGAGGCCAGCCAGTTGCTGACCAGTTACTCATGGCCAGGCAATGTCAGGGAGATGATTGGCCATATCAAGCGGGCTATCCTGCTGGCTGATGACAAGGTGCTGGAGGCTGACCATCTTGACCTGCCGCGGATGATGGATGACAAGCAGAGCCTCAAGAAAATACGGGCTGATTCCGAGCGCGGGGCGATACTGGCAGTGTTGGAAAATAACAAAGGGCAGATTTCAGCTGCGGCCAGGGAGCTGGGGGTATCGAGGGCAACCATGTACCGCTTGCTTAACAAGCATGACCTGGTACCGCCCCCCAAGCACTTCCGACAAAGCTAAGATAAAAGCTGAGATAAAAGCGGGTACCACCGCTGGAAGCATTGGCTGGAGCAGCCCATGATAGTGGTGAATTATTCACCAAACGTGCCGCATGCTGGCCTTCATGCAGAGTATTGTTGCTTTTATCATCGCAATTGGTCGTAAGTGGTTGTTTTGTATTCATGGCTTGTTACAATAAACCCATATTTCACATCTTCATAACTTATTACCGGAGGAACTGATATGAAAACAAGTATCTTGATGTCGTACGCCTGTTCTTTCGGTGATACCTGCATCAAACCAAATCATTAACGGCAATCCGCTGTGTAAATGGGCCGCGGATTTCTGTCGCGGCTAGTTAAGTTTTTGCTTATGTTGTCAGCCTGAACGGCAGGATCTGTGTCCCTCTAATTATCCTTTTATTTAATGGAGAGCACGATTATGCGCCAATCAGTCTATTTACGCCTTGCAGTTTTTCTTGTCCAACTCGATGTTAAACGTGAGGACGCCCAGTGGCGGCGTGAACACCGCCGCGTCCAGATGCACCTGCCATACCCTTTCTCAGAGCATCTGCTCAAAGATATGGGCTTGGACAAAGAGTCACGTATTGCCAAGGACCTGCTTGCGACATCGGCTGGCCGTAAGGTTCGCCACTTGAGACGGGAATACAAATCTAGACTTGTGACGTAATGCCTCCCCCGCAAAGGGTTTGCGGGGGAGTAAAATATGAAGAACTGTTAGCTGGTGGGGCTTCCCGTCACGGCTTGTAACATTTACCAACGCTTTGCGACGAATGTGGCCTAGAGCCCATGGTGAGGGTTAGGTAAAGTAGCCGGGCATCAACAAAGGTGTCTACCTAAGTTGGTTGAGCTAATGTTTTTCGGCCCCCGTATTACGGGGGCTTTTTTTTGTCTGTCGTTTGCCGGGGGAGGGAATTACGGGCAAGGGTTGGAA
This sequence comes from Photobacterium sp. ABD4_091, assembly GCF_056160145.1. NCBI lineage: Bacteria > Pseudomonadati > Pseudomonadota > Gammaproteobacteria > Vibrionales > Vibrionaceae > Photobacterium > Photobacterium sp. ABD4_091. The sequence goes on from NZ_JBSWWQ010000001.1 coordinate 2,024,430, forward strand.
AATTGGGTGCCGACGTCCTGGAGATCCTGCAGCACGGCTTCGGTCAGCTCGACATCCAAGCTGTCGATGTTGGCATTGAGCTGCTCGAGGGTGGTGGCGCCGATGATATTGCTGGCAACGAAAGGGCGCTGGTTGACGAACGCCAATGCCATTTGGGCCGGGTCAAGGCCGTGCTTGTGGGCAACGTCGACATAGGCTTCGGTGGCGGCAATTCCCTGCGGTTTGAAATAGCGCGAGAAGCGTTCGAATAAGGTGCAGCGAGCCCCCTTTGGTCGGGCACCGTTGAGGTACTTGCCACTGAGGGTACCGAATGCCAGCGGCGAGTAGGCCAGCAGTTCGACGCCTTCATGGTGGCTGATTTCCGACAGCCCGACTTCGAAGCTGCGGTTGAGCAGGTTATAGGGGTTCTGGATGGTGACCACTCGCGGCAAATTGTGCTTTTCTGCCAGGCGCAGGAATGACATCACCCCCCATGGGGTTTCGTTGGACAGCCCGATATACCGGATTTTTCCGGCCCGGACCAGTTCTTCAAGGGCGGCGAGCGAGTCGGTCAGGGTAACCCCGGAATGGTCTTCCTGGTATTGGTAGTTGAGCTGGCCGAAGCAGTTGGTTTCGCGCTGCGGCCAATGCAGCTGGTACAGGTCTATGTAGTCGGTTTGCAGCCGGTTTAGGCTGGCTTCTACCGCATCGTGGATATTGCGCCTGTCGAGGGCCATTTCTGAACGGATATAAGGTGTATTACGCGGCCCAGCCACTTTAGTCGCTAAGACCACTTTGTCTCTGTGGCCCGTCTTTTTCAACCAATTGCCGATATAGGTTTCGGTTAATCCCTGGCTCTTGGCATTGGGAGGAACAGGGTACATCTCTGCGGTATCGATGAAGTTGATCCCGCGCTCAAAGGCCAAATCAAGTTGGCTGTGTGCCTCCTGCTCATTGTTTTGTTCACCGAAAGTCATGGTGCCGAGGCAGATCTTGCTGACCTCAAGGTTCGAGTGTGGGATTTTGTGGTATTTCATTGGCCCTCCTTGGACTCAGCAGATGTTCTATTTCGACTATAGCGCGAGTTTCATAGTGTGAGAAGCCCCGCAGCACCTGCCCTTGTCTCTATCTTGACCTTGCTGGGTGAGTGATTGTGACCAATAGTTAAGCTTTATAGGGCTGTTTTATTGGACTGTTTTATTGGACACTGTTGGGGGGAGGCACCATGAAGCTGTCACAGCTTAAACACTGGACCAAGGCCGGCAACGGGGCTATACCTGCATGCATTCTGACGAGCTATGCAGGATGCTCTGATTATTTGCTCGAGGTTGAGTACAAGCACCACCTCGAGCCGCTCAAGACCGATAGCGGCGACATGGTCAAGTTCCAGTCGATAGAGCAGGTGGGGGATTTGCTGCGCCCGTTGGGTATCACCAGTGTGACCCTCAGGGTGATTGACCCCTATGATGAGTTCTCCCCCGATGGCCAGCTGAGCAGTTGCCGGGAAGATATGACTATCTCGCTGTAAGGCTTAAATTATAAAGTACTTTTCCAGCAGGCTGGCGGTAAATTGGGTCTTGAGGTAAAAACCACGGGGCAGGGTTTTGATCGGTTGGCCGTTGGCTCCATAGGCTTCTGTCAGCGCTTTGCTGTTGGCTGCTTTCGGCCTTAGTTGCAGTACCTCGCCATGGCGGGCCGTGATTTGCTCGACCTGGCCGAGTACGATCATATCCATCAGCTCTTCCCAGTCCTGGCGAAGCTGCTGCTCTTCCTCTGGTGATGGGCTCCATAACAGCGGCGAGCCGACATGGCGGTCCGCAAGCGGGATGTCCCGCTCCCCCTCGACCGGTACCCACAATACGCGGGCAAGCTTGTGGCGGATATGGCTGTTTTCCCAGCGCAGGCCATGCAAACCGATCAGCGGCGCGACACAGACAAAGGTCGTTTCGAGCGGTTTGCCATGGTAACCCACAGGGATCGTCTTGAGTTCTATCCCCAGCTCGTCAAAGTCGGGCACAGGCTTGCTGCCGGCGGCGGCGCCTAGGTGCCACTCCAGCAGTTGGCCTACCCAGCCTTTGTCTCGGCGCAGATCGGGCGGGACAGCAATATTGGCCATTGTTGCCAGTTCACCCAGGGTCATTCCTGCTAATGCATTGGCACGGGCCAAGAGCTCCTGTTCAGTCTTTGGGGTAGGTTGCATGGTGGTTACCTTTTACTTGGCAGGTGATCCTATCATAGCAGGGGGGAAGGATCTTCCTTTCTAGTTATCCACAGGTCGTCGCAGTGAAAAACTTTCAACTGTCTCATATGTGTATTTGTACAGGGGTTGGATGGTAATTTAACCACTTTGGTGGTGGTTTTTTGAGTGGTTGGTGCTTTTTGATGTGGATAAAATGATGGCTGGTTGATCTTTGACCGATCGTAAAATGTGGCAGAAATGATCTTGTCATAAATCACGGATAATATTCGTGTGTTTGTTTTTACTTTATGTTTAATAAGGTTTTTATTGGTGTTTTGTGCGGTAGCTTGCAGCCTGCTTCCGGGGGGGGAGGTACAAGTGATGCATTGGATTGACGGCTTCTTCACAATTCTATCCACAGAAAACGTGTATAAATGTGGGCTATGTCTCATTGCGGTGTTTATAAAGTATCCAGGAGCCGGAAGTTATCCAGATTATGAGGCTTGGCTAGGAAAATAGACGGATAAATAACAATGTTTGTTTACCCTTTGGATTGTCTGTGAAAAAATCACTATTAATAGAGATTTAATTGAGGTCGTCCAGTGATTGATGGCGATGGGTACCGCCCAAATGTGGGTATTGTGATCTGTAATAGCCATGGCCAAGTATTCTGGGCTCGACGATATGGACAACATTCCTGGCAGTTTCCGCAAGGTGGGATTGACGAGGGGGAAACCCCAGAGCAAGCCATGTATCGGGAATTATACGAGGAAGTAGGGCTAACCAAGAAGGATGTACGAATTGTGGCGTCAAGTCGCCACTGGCTTCGTTACAAGTTACCCAAGCGACTGGTGCGCTGGGATTCCAAGCCGGTTTGTATCGGGCAAAAGCAGAAGTGGTTTCTGCTCAGTCTAGAATGCGATGAGTCTAAGGTGAACATGCAACGTGGCAGCACGCCCGAATTCGATGGTTGGCGCTGGGTCAGCTATTGGTATCCCGTGCGGCAGGTTGTGTCCTTCAAGCGAGATGTATATCGCAGAGCATTAAAAGAATTTGCTGCCATAGCCATGCCCTTTAAAGAGCGCAAAGAACGAAAAAAGCGCCGGGGCAAACGCGGCTAGGCCAGTTGGTAGGGAGCGGGGCGGATTATGCTGACGCAACTAAGAGAAATTGTTGAAAAGGTGGCGACAGCTCCGAGTCTGCTTGATGCCCTGGAACAACTGGTTATCAGCACCTGCAAGGCAATGAAGACCGAGTGCTGCTCGGTATATATTGCCGACCAGCAGCGCCAGCGTTTTACCTTGATGGCGACCCAAGGGCTGAAAAAGCCCCACCGCCATGTCGGCCTGCCGTTCGGGCAGGGCTTGGTGGGCTTGGTTGCCGATAGGGCCGAGCCTATCAACGTGGCAGATGCCCGCCACCATCCCCATTTCAAACACCTTCCCGGCATCGGGGAAGAGTCCTTCAGCTCGTTTTTCGGTACACCGATAATCCACCAGCGCCAGGTACTGGGGGTGTTGGTGATCCAGCAACGTGAACAGCGTGAGTTCGACGAGAGCGAAGAGTCGTTCATGGTTACGCTGGCTGCACAGCTGGCAGTCTTGCTGGCCCATGCCAAGGCGCAGGGCATGTGGCCGGATCAACACAATGGCTTGCACTTGGTCGGTTCGGCCGCGTCAACCGGTGTGGCGGTTGCCCGTGCCTGGTGGGATGACAATCAGCCTCGCCTTGAGCTGGTGGCTCCGGCTTCCTGCCTGGATCGGGAGTGCGAGCAGGAGCGCTTGAGTATTGCCATTGAATTGGCGAGTGCGGAATTCCGCCGCCTGCGCAAGCGCTTTGACAGCGAGCTGCACAAGGAAACCTTGGCCATCTTCGATCTATTCAGCCATCTGCTCAATGATCCTATGCTGCGTAAGGATTTGTTCCATAAAATTGCCGGTGGAGACTTGGCCGAATGGGCCATCCGTCAGGTGGTTGAAACCTATTCTGCTCGCTTTGCCAATATGGAAGATGCCTACCTCAAAGAGCGGGCTCATGATATCCGTGAGCTTGGCCAGCGACTGCTGTTTTTCTTGGCTAACGAGGAAGCATCAGAGCATGCTTGGGATGAGCCGGTTGTGCTGTTGACCCGAGAGCTGACTGCTGCCATGTTGGCCAGTGTGCCACGCGATAAACTGGCTGCCGTGGTATCGCAGGAAGGTGCTGCGAACTCCCATGCGGCGATACTCTCCCGCGCCCTCGGGATCCCTGCGGTAATGGGGGTTGATTTTGTGCCGGAGAAAATTCACAACAGTCAGGTCATTGTCGATGGCTACCGGGGCGATCTACTGGTCAACCCCAACCGCCACGTGCTGGCTGAATATCTTCGCCTGCAAAAGGAAGAACAAGAGCTGGCCGCGGTTGTCGAAACCGGGCTGGATAAACCTGCGGCGACGCTGGATAACGAGCGGATCAATATTTTCCTCAATGCCGGGCTCAGCGCCGATACCAGTATCGCGGTTAACCGTGGTGTTGATGGGGTAGGGCTTTACCGCACCGAAGTGCCGTTCCTGCTGCAGCGCAGCTTCCCGTCAGAAGAGGAACAGACTCAGCAATACCAGTCGATCCTCGAGACTTATTGCGGTAAGCCGGTTGTGATGCGTACCTTGGATATTGGCGGGGATAAACCCTTGCCGTATCTGGCCATCGAAGAAGACAACCCCTTCCTCGGTTGGCGTGGGATCCGCTTTACCCTCGATCATCCAGAAATCTTTCTGATTCAGGTGCGGGCGATGCTCAAGGCCAGTATTGGCCATAACAATATGGACATCCTGTTGCCGATGATCTCCGGCATTGCTGAGCTCGACGAGTCCCTGACCCTCATCGAGCGGGCCTATACCGAGGTAGCGAAAACAGCTGCTGAGCAGGGCCATGCGCTGCGTCGGCCCCGGATCGGGATCATGATTGAAGTTCCCTCTATTCTTTACCAGTTACCGGCTTTGAAAGGGCGGGTGGACTACATTTCGGTTGGCAGCAATGACTTAACCCAGTATTTATTGGCGGTTGATAGGAACAATTCGCGGGTAGCCGGTGTCTATGATGCACTGCATCCGTCGGTGCTCCATGCCTTGAAGCATATCATTGACGTGAGCCAGCAGTTGAACTTGCCGGTAAGTGTTTGTGGCGAGTTAGCCGGTGATCCTATCGGTGCCTTGTTGCTGGTTGGGATGGGGTATCGTTCGCTCAGTATGAATACCCGTAATGTTGCAAAGATAAAATACATGTTGCGCCACGTGTCTGTGAGTGACATGAAGCAGTTGGCGGATTTTGCCCTGTCGGCGACTTACGCCGATGAGGTAAGACGCAATACGATTGAATTTGTCGATGGCCATGGCTTGGGCGGATTTATCCGTGCCGGTAAGTAGTCGATTTATGTGGTTGGTGTAAGTAGTATGGTCGACATTTTGTCTTTGTATGGCAATGAGTTGTGGATATTCGCCTGTTGTTTGGTGCTTGGCGCAGTGGTTGGCATTTTAGCAGGGCTGCTCGGGATTGGAGGTGGCTTGCTGGTGGTTCCCGCCTTGGTATGGCTGCTGCCCCAGGCCGGCATTGAGCCCGGTTTGGTCATGCACATTGCGCTGGGCACTTCGCTTGCCAGTATTGTGCTGACCTCGGGGTCCTCGGCACGGAACCACTTCCGCCTCGGCAATGTGGATTTGGCGATTGTTCGGAGCTTAGCGCCAGGTGTCGTCGTGGGGGGCTTGGGCGGCAGTTTTATTGCCGAGCTTGTCCCTTCCTCGCTGCTGCCGAAAATTTTTGCCATTATTGTGTTATTGCTGGCAACGCAAATGCTGCTGTCGATGCGCTTTAGCGGCAAGCACGATTTGCCCGGCAATATGGGAACATTCTGCTCTGGTGGGGTGATTGGTGTGGTGTCCAGCTTGGCCGGGATCGGTGGTGGTTCACTGACCGTACCGTATCTTAATTGGCATGGGGTGGAAATGCGCCGGGCAATAGGCTGTGCCTCGTTTTCCGGTGCATTGATTGCGATTGCTGGAATGACAGGCTTTGTCTTGGCCGGGGTCGGAGAGCAAACCTTGCCTCCGATGAGCTTGGGTTACGTCTATTTGCCTGCATTGCTCGGTATTGTACTGGTGTCGATGCAGACAACGCGGTTTGGCGCTGCGTGGGTGAGTCATTTGCCAACACCGGTACTAAAGAAAATTTTTGCTGTTTTTTTACTGTTTGTCAGTATCAAAATGTTTATGGGGTAGTCATCATAGGCATACTGCCTGTGAAGTATAGAGATAAGATTGATGAGCCAAGGTTATTTAACGTTTCCGAATATTGATCCGGTGTTGATTGAGATCGGGCCGTTAGCCATCCGCTGGTATGGCATGATGTATTTGTTGGGGTTTGTATTTGCCATGTGGTTGGCCAACCGCCGGGCTGACAAGCCGGGCAGTGGCTGGACCCGAGAGCAGGTCAGTGACTTGTTGTTTGCCGGTTTCCTCGGCGTGGTATTGGGCGGCCGTATTGGCTATGTACTGTTCTACAATTTCCCATTGTTCTTGGACAACCCGCTTTACTTGTTCAAGGTATGGACCGGAGGGATGTCGTTCCACGGCGGTCTGCTCGGTGTGATTGCGGCGATGTTCTGGTATGCCTACAAGAACAACCGTACCTTCTTCAACGTTGCTGACTTTATTGCGCCGTTGGTGCCTTTTGGGCTAGGTGTAGGCCGTTTGGGCAACTTCATTAATGGTGAGTTATGGGGCAGGGTGACCGATTCGCCATGGGGAATGGTCTTTCCGACCGGTGGCCCGCTACCGCGCCACCCATCTCAGTTGTACGAGTTCTTCCTTGAAGGTCTGGTGCTGATGATCATCCTCAATGTCTTCATCCGCAAGCCTCGTCCTGCCGGTGCGGCCTCGGGCTTGTTCCTGTTCGGCTACGGTAGTTTCCGCTTTATTGTCGAGTACTTCCGCGAACCGGATGCACACCTTGGTTTGTTCGGGGGCTGGATCAGTATGGGACAGATCCTGTCACTGCCAATGGTCATTGGTGGTGCTTTGATGATGCTGTGGGCTTACAAGTGCCAACCGAAAGGTAAGACGGCGTAATAACGTCAAGTTAAGCCAAATCACGATAGGGCAGCCTCGGGGCTGCCCTTTTTCGTTACCGGATAGATATTATCCCCTGAATAATTCGTGGTTTCGTGTAAAATTGGCCGCACTTTATTTTTAGAACTAGGGCCAGCGGAACCATGAAACAGTATCTCGCGCTTTGCCAGCGCATTGTGGACGAAGGAGTATGGGTTGAGAACGAGCGGACAGGCAAGCGTTGCCTGACAGTGATCAACGCCGACTTGAACTATGATGTTGCCAACAACCAGTTCCCGCTGATCACCACCCGCAAAAGCTTCTGGAAAGCAGCGATTGCCGAGATGCTGGGTTATATCCGTGGCTACGACAATGCGGCGGACTTCCGTGCCCTGGGGACCAAAACCTGGGATATGAACGCCAACGACAATGCCGCTTGGCTGGCCAACCCGCACCGCAAGGGTGAGGATGATATGGGCCGCGTCTACGGCGTACAGGGCCGTAGCTGGCAAAAGCCCGATGGCAGCACTATCGACCAGTTGCGCAAAATCATCGACAACCTGAGCAAGGGCATTGATGACCGCGGCGAGATCCTGACCTTCTACAACCCGGGCGAGTTCGATATGGGCTGCCTGCGTCCGTGTATGCATACCCACACGTTCTCTCTGGTTGGTGACACTCTTCACCTGACTAGCTACCAGCGCTCTTGTGATGTTCCGCTGGGGCTGAACTTCAACCAGATCCAGGTTTTCGCCCTGCTGGCATTGGTAGCCCAGATCACCGGCCACAAACCAGGAAAGGCTTACCACAAGATCGTCAATGCCCATATCTACGAAGATCAACTTGAACTGATGCGCGATGTCCAGCTCAAGCGCGAACCGTTCCCATCGCCGCAGCTGAAGATTAACCCGGACATCAAATCGCTGGAAGATCTGGAAACTTGGGTGACCATGGATGACTTCGAGGTCGTGGGCTACCAGCATCACGACCCTATCAAGTACCCTTTTTCTGTATAGGGACTTTGCTGCGGGTAACAAAATATTGCCGCTGAAACATATTTCCACCCATAAAAGCCCCTAAAAGGGGCTTTTTTTGTAGGTGATGCAGGTTTTAGTAAAAGCAGGAAGAGCGGATGAATTTAAGCGAAGAGCTTGACGTCGTATTGCTATCTGCAACCCAGAACCCAGGTTCTAGGAACTCGTTTCTAGGAACTGCTAACCTGTTCTTAAACCAACAAAAAACCCGCCGGAGCGGGTTTTTTTAGATGTGTGTCTTAGCGAGCGGTTACGCGGTCAGGGCAAGGATAGCGCCTGGGATAGCGATGAACACTAGGCCAATGTAACCAGCCACTGCGGCTTTGCTCTTGGTGCCGATGTCACCTAGGTAGAAAGCACCTTTCAGAGGCAGCTCACGCAGGAACGGTACGCCATAGATAAGCACGGTTGCCATTAGGTTGAATGCCAGGTGAACCAGTGCAATCTGCAGGGCGTAGACTGCGAATTCACCACCAACAGCCGTTGCTGCTAGCAGGGCGGTAATACATGTACCGATGTTAGCACCTAGGGTGAATGGGTATACATCGCGTACCTTCAGTACACCCGTACCTACTAGCGGAACCATCAGGCTGGTTGTGGTTGATGAAGACTGAACCAGAACCGTTACCACTGTACCTGAAGCGATACCGTGGACAGGGCCGCGGCCGATAGCGCTCTTTAGGATTTCACGTGCACGGCCAACCATCAGGCTACGCATCAGCTTACCCATCGCAGTGATAGAGATGAAGATCAAGCCGATACCGATAGCAATCATGAACAGGCCACCCATAGTACCGAAGCTCGAAAGCGGGCCTTTGATTAGGTTAACCCCTGGGCCTGTCACAGCCTTCATGAAGTTAATACCACCCATATCCATGTTGGCAGTACCCATCATTGGTGATACCAACCAGGTTGAGATCTTGTCCAGCAGGCCGAACATCATTTCCAGCGGTAGGAAAATCGCAACAGCCAGCAGGTTGAAGAAGTCATGGATCGTTGCGCTGGCAAATGCACGGCGGAACTCTTCGTTGCAGCGCGCATGGCCTAGGCTAACCAGGGTATTGGTCAGGGTCGTACCCATATTGGCACCCATAACCATTGGAATCGCGGTTTCAACTGGCAGGCCGCCAGCAACAAGGCCTACAATGATAGAGGTTACTGTGCTTGATGACTGGATAAGCGATGTCGCTACCAGGCCGATCATCAGGCCAGCAATCGGATGCGAGGCAAACTCAAAGAGCGTTTTAGCTTGTTCACCAACAGACAGTTTAAAGCCGCTGCTCACAACAGATACAGCAACAAGTAGAACGTAAAGCATGAACGCTAGGTTAGCCCAGCGGACCCAGCGCATAGAGCTGCTCATTGGCTGTTCAGCAGTAGAGGCTTGGGTAGTCATAATCATTTCTCCATGACAGGAATATGTCGTTTTGGTTTCATATTTTTGAAATCTGAGGGCGATGGTAGAGATCGAATATTTCAGAAATATGACAGTTGCTGTCACAAAGTAAGTTTGTGCTATTTTTGCGAGGTAAAGCAGTGGTTGTCAGCGTAATAAAAAATTTACTTTGATTTTATCTTTATGAATTTAAAGGTTATTTTAAAAGAAGAAAGATCGATGATGTCGTGAAATTTTTTTCTCTTGTAAATGAGGTTTTTTTTAGAATTAATTAGTGATTGATGGCTTTTTGAGCAGCCAAAAATGACGAATATGACAGTGTAAATTAGACAGTACGGTTATTGCTTGTATTGGAGGTTTATTGTTCGGTTTTACCGAGGTTTATATTCTGAACAAACGATTTAACAGTTTAGTGCTGTGACGTCTAAACTAAATTTACATTTTTATTGTGACATTTGTTTCACGAAAAGGAGTTCCGGTCGATGACCGATGCGATTCGTAAATTCTTAAAACTAGAGTCTGCTGGTGGGATAATCCTGATCATCGCGGCGGCGTTGGCCATGATGATTGCGAACTCCCCATTGCAAGATCTGTATAACGGTACACTGCACACCTACGTGGCGGGCTTGTCTATCTCACACTGGATCAACGACGGCCTGATGGCTGTGTTTTTCCTGCTGATTGGTTTGGAAGTTAAGCGTGAGCTGATCGAAGGGGCGCTAAATACGAAAGAGAAAGCCATCTTCCCGGCGATAGCTGCGGTGGGCGGTATGGTTGCGCCTGCACTGGTTTACGTCATTTTTAATTTTGCCGATCCGCTTGCCGTGAAAGGTTGGGCGATCCCGGCAGCCACGGATATTGCCTTTGCCTTGGGTATCATGGCCCTGCTGGGAAGCCGTGTTCCGGTTACCCTGAAAGTTTTCTTGCTTGCGCTGGCTATAATCGATGACCTGGGTGTTATCGTGATTATTGCTCTGTTCTACAGCAGTGATCTGTCGACACTGGCGCTTGCTGTTGCGTTCGCATCAACCGCAGCCCTTTTCATCATGAATGCGAAAAACGTCACCAAAATTTCTTGGTACGTGATTGTTGGCCTGATCCTATGGGTCAGTGTGTTGAAGTCGGGTGTCCATGCAACGCTGGCAGGTGTGGTATTGGGCTTTGCGATTCCGCTTTCCGGCGATAACGGTTTGTCAGACGAGCATTCACCGCTTAAGAAAATGGAACATGCCCTACATCCGTATGTGGCTTTCTTTATCTTGCCTGTGTTTGCCTTTGCCAATGCCGGGATCTCGCTAGAGGGGGTTTCTCTAAGCGGCCTGACGTCTATGTTGCCATTGGGTATTGCCCTCGGTCTGATGATCGGTAAGCCTCTTGGCATTTTCACTGCGAGTTATCTGGCGATTAAAACCGGTTTGGCAAGCATGCCGGAAGGCATTGGGTTTAGACAGATTTTTGCGGTCTCAGTACTGTGTGGTATCGGTTTTACCATGTCTATCTTCATCTCGTCGCTGGCTTTTGTCGGTGCACCGGAGGAGTTCAGTACTTACTCTCGATTGGGCATCCTGTTGGGGTCAACGATATCAGCGGTTATTGGCTATATGATGCTTAGCCGTTCGTTGCCGAGGAACCTTGCCAAGGAAAGTGGAGGTGTAATATGAAACGCGCAATGATGATTGTTGGGCTTATGATGTCTGCGACGGCAATGGCAGTACCGGACTACCAAAGCTGTAATCAAGACAGCAGCTCAGATGTCTGCCAGGCTTATCTGGCTGGTTTGAACCACTCTAAATCAGCGGCAGAGGCTACCGCGATGGTGGAAAATGATAGCCCGTTCCGTTCCCGAGCGCTCGAGCAGCGTGTCGGCGAGCGTTATCGGAAAATGTCTGCGATGGATCAAAAAACGGCTTCAACATCAGAGTGATAAACATTTTATTCGATGTATGAAAACTGAATAAGTGTAATATTTCATTTGTGAATGAATGATTACGGTTGAAGCGCCCAGAAGCTAAGCGTAAGCTGGCTTCTGGGATTTTTTTATTTTTGGGCAGTCTTATTTCCAATCAGCATTTTGGTAACCCGTTACCCTAAACTCTCCTTATTCTTGGTTGCTCAACCTCAAGGTTGGCTCTTGCCAGTCCCGATTGGAAATATACTGCTTATGGAAAATGGTTGCTAAACATGTCTCACCTAAACTACAACCACCTTTATTATTTTTGGATGGTCTGCAAGCAGGGCTCAGTCACCAAGGCAGCCGATGCGTTGTTTTTGGCACCGCAGACGGTCACCGGACAGATCCGGGCGCTGGAAGAGCGTTTAAAGGGTAAGCTGACTAAACGTGTTGGTCGTAACATCGAGCCCACCGAGTTGGGCCAGCTGGTTTTCAAGTATGCCGATAAGATGTTCGACCTTAGCTACGAGATGTTGGATATCGTCAACTATACCCAGCGTGAAAACCTACTGCTGGAAGTCGGTGTGGCGGATGCACTGTCAAAACGCCTGGTCAGCAAGGTACTGATGGAAGGCTTGCCGGAAGACGAGCGTATTCACCTGCGTTGCTACGAATCAACCCACGAGATGCTGCTGGAGCAGTTGTCACAGCACAAGCTGGATATGATTTTATCGGACTGCCCGGTGGACTCCACCCAGAGCCCTGGCCTCTACAGTAAGAAGCTAGGGGAATCGACCATGAGCTTTTTCTGTAACGAACCCGACAAGCCACTGAACTTCCCGGCCTGTATCGAAGATTACAAGCTGCTGATCCCTGGCCGTCGCACGGCGATGGGGCGCAAGCTTATCCATTGGTTCGATCAGATGGGGATCACCCCGAATATCCTTGGTGAGTTTGATGATGCGGCCTTGATGAAAGCCTTCGGACTCTACCAGCAGTCGATGTTTGTCGCTCCTTCGATTTACGCTGCCGAGCTGGAAGATACCACTCACAATATCCGTGAAGTGAAGCGGGTGAAAGAGATCAAAGAAGAATACTATGTCATTTTCGCCGAGCGGATGATCATGCACCCGGCCGTAAAACGCATATGTGAGGCAGACTTTAGAAAACTGTTTAAATAAAGTTGCTGATTTTTGTTCGTTTGATTCAATTATCCATGCGGCATGCTAGAAAACCATGTTTAAATTAAGTACATTAGCGTTAACTTAATTGACAGGTGGTAGCAGTATGGAACTACAGCAAATGGAGCAGAACGCCCCTAAAGCCGTAGCTCTGCTAAAAGCAATGGCCAACGAACGACGTCTTTTTATTCTTTGCTACTTGCTGGAAGAGGAGATGTCGGTCGGAATGATGAGTGACAAGCTGAGGCTCAGCCAGTCGGCGTTATCACAGCACTTGGCCTGGTTGCGGCGCGATGGCCTGGTAGAAACAAGGAAAGAAGCTCAGACGGTGTATTATCGCCTTAAGAGCGACGAGGTCAAAGCGATGATCCAGTTATTGCACAAGATGTATTGCGGGACCTAGCAGCGCAGATATTGCTGAAAAGCAGATATAAAAAAACCGGCGAAAGCCGGTTTTTTTATCGAAATCAGAAACTCAGATTAAAGAGCTTTGATTTTAGCAGCTAGACGAGCTTTGTGACGTGCAGCTTTGTTTTTGTGGATCAGGCCTTTAGTAGCCATGCGATCCATAACAGGTTGCATTTCAGCGAAAGCTTGAGTAGCAGCTTCTTTGTTGCCCGCTTCGATAGCAGCAATAACTTTCTTGAAGAAAGTACGCATCATAGAACGACGGCTAGCGTTGTGCTGGCGACGTTTTTCTGAAGTGATCGCACGTTTCTTAGCAGATTTGATGTTAGCCAAGGGTATAACTCCAAAACTTGGTACGGTGACATTTTAAGGCCGAGGACTATGCCTGTTTAGCCGAAGATTGTCAAATGATTTGTGCAAATAACCGCCTAACCAATTGAATTGGCACTTGCGGATTAACACGGTTAATATGGCGGCAGATTTTACCAGCATTTGGCTACGGAAGTCACCTTTTGGGGCCATCTTTATGAGGTTTTTTTTGTGAGCAAGCGTCTATTGCGCTCAGGATTGATTGTCAGCACCATGACATTGGTCTCTCGGGTGCTCGGTTTGGTGCGGGATGTAGTGGTCGCCAACTTGATGGGGGCCGGGGCTGCTGCCGATGTTTTCTTCTTTGCCAATAAGATCCCTAACTTCTTGCGGCGGTTGTTTGCCGAGGGGGCTTTTTCACAGGCATTCGTCCCGGTTCTGACCGAATACCATGCTTCTGGCGAGATGGACCGTACCCGCCAACTGGTTGCCAGAGCGTCAGGGACCTTAGGCGTCATTGTCACGATAGTTACCCTGCTGGGGATATTGGGCTCGGGCGTTGTTACCGCTTTGTTTGGGGCCGGGTGGTTTATCGACTGGCTCAACGACGGGCCCTCGGCACCGAAGTTCGAGTTGGCCAGCCTGCTTTTGAAAATCACCTTCCCGTATTTGTGGTTCATCACCTTCGTTGCCTTGTCGGGAGCGATCCTCAATACCCTGGGTAAGTTTGCGGTGTCCTCTTTTACGCCGGTGTTCCTCAATGTCGCCATCATTGGCTGTGCGTGGTTTGTTTCGCCGAACCTAAGCCAGCCGGAAATCGGCTTGGCACTAGGGGTCTTCCTCGGCGGTCTGATCCAGTTTTTGTTCCAGCTACCATTCCTATATAAAGAAGGTATGCTGGTGAAGCCGAAGTGGGGATGGAACGACCCGGGGGTGGTGAAGATCCGTACCCTGATGATCCCGGCTTTGTTCGGCGTGTCGGTCAGTCAAATCAACCTGTTGTTTGATACCTTCATTGCCAGCTTCCTGGCAACCGGTTCGATTAGCTGGCTGTATTATTCCGACCGTTTGTTGGAGTTTCCCCTTGGCCTGTTTGGTATCGCTATTGCGACAGTGATTTTGCCTGCCCTTTCCCGTAAGCATGTGGATCAAAACCCGGAGCACTTTGCCCATACCATGGACTGGGGGGTACGTATGGTGTTGCTGCTCGGCCTTCCAGCCATGCTTGGTTTGATGGTCTTGGCCAAGCCGATGCTGATGGTATTGTTTATGCGGGGTGAGTTCAGCCCGAATGACGTCCAGCAGGCGTCCATGTCATTGTTGGCTTATGCCTCTGGCCTGCTCAACTTTATGTTGATCAAGGTACTCGCGCCGGGGTATTACGCTCGGCAGGATACCAAGACCCCGGTGAAATTTGGCATTATTGCCATGGTCACCAATATGTTTTTCAATGCCATCTTTGCCTACTTCTATGGCTATATCGGTTTGGCGATGGCAACCGCGCTGTCGGCGCTGGTGAACGCGGCACTGCTATACCGCGGCTTGCACATCTCTGGTGTCTACAAGGTCACTGGCGAGACATTATGGTTTGTTGCCCGTCTTGTGGTTGCGGGTGCGGCAATGGTCGCTGTGTTACTGTGGATACTGCCTGAGATGGCGGTATGGCTGGAGTGGACCTTGTTCAACCGTGTAATTTGGTTGGCTGGGTTGATTGGTGCTGGTGCCGCTGTTTATCTGATGGTGGTTATGGCGATGGGAGTTCGTCCCCGTCATCTGAGAGCGGCCAGCTAAATTGGCCGAATGGCTAGGCGGGTGGTGATAAATCGCCCGCAAAATCGTCTGAATATGATTCAGATTGGTATGATGGGTTCAGAGTAGTATATAATCCGTCAGTTTTTCACTCTGCGAAAATGAACTTGACGCATGGAATTGATCCGAGGAATACATAATATCCAGCCTGAGCACCGTGGTTGTGTGCTGACGATTGGTAATTTTGATGGTGTTCACCTAGGCCACCAGGCAGTGCTACGCAATGTCATGGCCAAGGCGAAAGCACTGGGCTGTCCGGCGACAGTGATGAGCTTTGAACCCCAGCCTCAGGAGCTGTTTGCCGGTGACAAGGCACCAGCGCGACTCACTCGCTTCCGTGACAAATACTTACGCTTGAAAGAGCAAGGTTTGGAGCGTTTCCTGTGTGTGAATTTCAATCGCCACTTTGCCAATTTGTCGGCACAAGATTTTGTCCGCCGCTTGTTGGTTGAGCAATTGGGTGTTAAGTTTCTGGTAGTTGGTGATGATTTTCGCTTCGGCAAAGGCCGCAGCGGGGATTTCGCCATGTTACAAGCTGCCGGTAAAGAATACGGCTTTACCGTTGTGAGTACCCAGAGTTTCTGTGTCTCCGAGCAGCGAGTCAGCAGTACAGCGATCCGTCAGGCACTGGCCGACGATCAACTTGCGCTGGCAGCGTCCATGCTAGGGCGTCCGTTCAGTATCAGCGGTCGTGTCTCCCATGGTCGAAAACTCGGACGGACGATCGGATTTCCGACCGCTAACGTCCCACTTAAACGCCGGGTCTCGCCGGTTTCTGGCGTTTATGCCGTTGAAGTTCACGGTGTAGCGGATACTCCGCTTGCCGGGGTAGCCAATGTTGGCCGCCGACCGACGGTGAATGGTGTGCGCCGCCAATTGGAAGTACACCTATTTGATTTCCAATCTGATCTCTACGGGGCTCAGATTGACGTCGTGCTTCGCCACAAGCTGCGCGACGAGATAAAATTTGAATCATTTGATGCGTTGAAAGCACAAATCGAGCGTGATGCGCAGTCGGCACGGGTGTGGCTGGCTGAGCGTAATAATGTCCAACTTCGCCCAAGTAACGGAATCGAGAATCAATGAGCGACTATAAAGATACCCTGAACCTGCCTGAAACAGGGTTTCCGATGCGAGGCAACCTAGCTCAGCGTGAGCCTGCGATGCTAAAGCGTTGGTACGATGAAGATCTTTACGGTGAAATTCGTAAAGCCAAGAAGGGTAAGAAATCCTTCGTACTACACGATGGCCCTCCATATGCGAACGGTGATATTCACATTGGTCACGCGCTAAACAAGATTCTTAAAGACATTATTATTAAGTCAAAGACTCTGTCAGGCTTTGATGCGCCATACATTCCTGGCTGGGACTGTCACGGTCTTCCTATCGAACTGATGGTAGAGAAGAAAGTGGGCAAGCCGGGCCACAAAGTCACTGCTGCGGAATTCCGCGAGAAGTGCCGCACTTACGCAGCCGGTCAGGTTGAAGGCCAGAAAGAAAGCTTTATGCGCCTAGGCGTACTGGGTGAGTGGGACAAGCCTTACCGCACTATGGATTTTGGCACCGAAGCCAACATCATCCGCTCGCTAGGCAAGATTGCCGATCAGGGTCACCTGCTAAAAGGCTTTAAGCCTGTTCACTGGTGTACAGACTGTGGCTCTGCACTGGCTGAAGCAGAAGTAGAATACAAAGACAAAGTGTCTCCTTCTATCGATGTTCGTTTTAAAGCGGCTGACGAAGCAGCAACTGTAGCTAAGTTCCAGTGTGCTGACGGCCACACCGGCGAAGGCGATATCTCTATCGTGATCTGGACCACAACGCCTTGGACACTTCCTGCCAACCGTGCGGTTGCAGTACGTGATGACTTGGAATACGTGCTTATCCAAGTTGAAGGTGAGAAGAAAGAGCGTCTGATCGTTGCCTCTGAGCTGGCGAAAGATGTTCTGGACCGTGCTGGTATCGAGCATTTCCACAATCTTGGTTTCTGTAAAGGTGCAGACCTGGAACTGGTGCAATTCAACCACCCGTTCTACAGCTTTAATGTGCCTGTGATCCTGGGCGATCACGTAACGACTGAATCTGGTACAGGTTGTGTGCACACAGCTCCGGGCCACGGCCAGGAAGACTTCGCAGTCGGCCAGAAGTACGGCCTTGAAGTTGCTAACCCAGTAGGCAGCAATGGCGTTTACCTGCCTGATACCGAGCTATTTGCCGGTCAGCATGTATTCAAAGCCAACGATGCCGTTGTTGAAACATTGAAAGAGCATGGAGCGCTGCTTCACCACCATGCTTACGAGCACAGCTACCCGCACTGCTGGCGCCACAAGACGCCAATCATCTTCCGTGCAACGCCGCAGTGGTTCATCTCGATGGATCAGGCTGGCCTTCGAGCCAAGGCACTGGAAGAAATCAAAGCGGTAGAGTGGATGCCTGAGTGGGGCCAGAGCCGTATCGAAGGTATGGTTGAAGGCCGCCCAGAGTGGTGTATTTCTCGTCAGCGTACTTGGGGGGTGCCAATTGCCCTGTTTGTTCACAAAGAAACGCAAGATCTTCACCCGAACAGCGCAGAGCTGATCGAGAAGGTGGCGCAGCTTGTTGAGCAAAAAGGTATCCAGGCGTGGTGGGATCTTGATCCTGCAGAAATCATGGGTGAAGAGGATGCAGCCAAGTACGAGAAAGTACTGGATACTCTGGACGTATGGTTCGACTCGGGTGTGACTCACTTCTCTGTGGTTGATAGCCGCGAAGAGTACAACGGCAACAGCGCTGATCTATACCTAGAAGGTTCTGACCAGCACCGTGGTTGGTTCCAGTCTTCACTGATCTCTTCAGTGGCGATGAAGAACGAAGCACCTTACAAGCAAGTCTTGACCCACGGTTTCGTGGTTGATGGCCAGGGCCGTAAGATGTCCAAGTCTGTCGGTAACGTGGTAGCCCCGAAAGATGTGACCAACAAGCTGGGTGCAGACATCCTGCGTCTATGGGTTGCGTCGACTGACTACACTGGTGAAGTGGCAGTGTCTGATGAGATCCTGAAGCGTTCAGCTGATGCTTACCGTCGTATCCGTAACACCTCGCGCTTCTTCCTGGCTAACCTAAGCGGTTTCAACCCTGAAACTGACCTGGTTGCACCAGAAGAGATGGTTGCACTGGATCGCTGGGCTGTTGGCCGTGCGATGGCTGCGCAGGAAGAAATCATCAAAGCTTACGATGAGTACAACCTGCACGCGGTGACTCAGCGTCTGATGCAGTTCTGTTCGGTTGAAATGGGTTCATTCTACCTGGATGTGATCAAAGACCGTCAGTACACCGCGAAGCGTGGTGGTCACGCCCAGCGTAGCTGCCAAACCGCACTATACTACATCGTAGAGGCACTGGTTCGCTGGATGGCGCCTATCATGTCGTTCACTGCTGATGAAATCTGGAACGAAATGCCAGGTCAGCGCGACAAGTTTGTGTTCACCGGTGAGTGGTTCGAAGGTCTGTTTGGTCTAGCGGAAGGCGAAGAGCTGAACAACGAGTTCTGGGCTGAAATCCAGACTGTACGTGGCGCGGTGAACAAGCTGCTAGAAGGTGCACGTAAGGACAAAGTGATCGGTGGTGCCCTGCAGGCTGAAGTAACGCTGCACGCATCTGAAGCGCTGGCAGCCAAGCTGAACAAGCTGGAAGATGAACTGCGCTTTGTTCTGCTAACCTCTAAAGCAGAAGTAGTTGTTGCAGACAGCAAGCCAGAAGGCGCGCAGGATACTGACGTTGAAGGTTTGTTCGTCACTGTAGCAGCCTCTGAAGCGGCGAAGTGTGACCGTTGTTGGCACCACGTTGCCGATGTTGGCACAATCGAAGGTCATGAAGAAGTGTGTGGCCGTTGTGTCAGCAATGTCGAAGGTGAAGGTGAAGAGCGTAAGTTTGCCTAATGAGTAAGTTATCGTCTGAAAACGGACTATCGCTGAAACAATCTGGGATCCGCTGGCTATGGCTAGCGGCTCTGGTGTTCGTTGTTGATATCGGCAGCAAGCTGCTGGTGATGAATACCATGGAATACGGTTGGCCAAACCGTATCGAACTGCTGCCATTCTTTAATTTGCTGTACGTCCATAATACCGGGGCGGCCTTTAGCTTTTTGAGTGATGCGGGTGGTTGGCAGCGTTGGCTGTTTGCGGCGATAGCCCTCGGGGTGTGTGCCATGCTGGTGTACTGGATGCGCAAGCTTCCGGCGAAGCAGAAGCTGGCCAATGTGTCCTATGCCCTGATCATTGGTGGGGCGTTGGGCAACTTGTTTGACCGCCTGTACCATGGTTATGTGGTCGACTTCCTTGATTTTTATGTCGGGAGCTACCATTGGCCGGCCTTCAATATTGCTGATATGGGCATATGCATCGGTGCCGGTTTGATCATCCTCGATGGTTTCTTGTCTGATAAAGACAAGAAGAAGCAAGCCGTTAAGCACTAACCTGGCCAAAGCTTATATCCCTAAGCGCCGTCCGTTGATACGGGCGGCGCTTTGTTGTTAAATGGGCGGGTATAACTAAAGAGAAAGGATCCCTACATGTCGGTCATTACGGAAAGCAGTGAAGTACTCATGCACTTTGCCATCAAACTAGAAGATGGCTCAGTGGCAGATTCAACCCAGGCAATGGGCAAACCGGCAAAATTCAAAATGGGGGATGGCAGCCTGACAGACAATTTTGAGAAATGTCTGCTGGGCTTGGCACAGGGGCAGAAGAGCAGCTTCGACCTTGGGCCGGAAGATGCGTTTGGTTTGCCAAATCCAGATAACATCCACCATGTTGACCGTACCAAATTTGGTACTGATGCCCCGGCCGAGGTCGGCAATATTATCGCTTTTGCCGGGCCTGACGGCAGCGATATTCCTGGCATCATTACAGAAGTTCTCGGTGACTCTGTGACCGTTGACTTCAACCACCCGCTTGCAGGGCAGCGTGTGACTTTCGAAGTTGAAGTCGTTGCCATTGAAAACTAAGAGCAGTTAGCAATGAAAATCTTACTCGCGAACCCTCGGGGTTTCTGTGCCGGCGTTGACCGAGCCATCAGTATTGTTGAGCGTGCGCTGGAAATGTACCAGCCGCCGATTTATGTTCGTCATGAAGTGGTACACAACCGCTTCGTTGTCGAAGGGCTAAAGCAGCGGGGTGCCATTTTTGTCGAAGAGCTGCACGAAGTGCCGGACGACAATATTGTGATTTTCTCGGCCCACGGTGTATCACAAGCGGTACGCACTGAAGCCAAGTCCCGCCAGCTGACAGTATTCGATGCCACTTGCCCGCTGGTGACCAAGGTCCATATGGAAGTCGCCCGTGCCAGCCGCCGCAATATGGAAGTGGTGCTGATTGGCCATGCCGGCCACCCTGAAGTTGAAGGTACTATGGGGCAGTATGCGAGTGAGGCCGGCGGCATGTATCTGGTCGAGAAACCGGAAGATGTGGAGACGCTGAGTGTCAAAGACCCAAGCAACCTGCACTATGTGAGCCAGACAACCCTGTCGGTGGACGAAACGGCGGATGTGATCAACAAACTGCGTGAAGTGTTCCCTGAGATCCAGGGCCCGCGCAAAGACGATATCTGTTATGCGACGCAAAACCGTCAGGATGCGGTGCGTGAAATGTCGACTGATGTTGATGTGATGATTGTAGTTGGCTCGAAGAACTCGTCGAACTCCAACCGCCTGCGCGAGTTGGCCGAAAAGCTGGGCACACCAGGTTACCTGACTGACTGCCCGGAAGATGTCGACCAGGCATGGTTTGAAGGCAAAACGAAAATCGGTATTACCGCAGGGGCATCAGCGCCGGAAGAGCTGGTGAACCAGATCATTACCCGTATCCAGTCGCTGACAGCTGCCAGTGTCGATGAATTGACCGGCCGCGAAGAGAATATGTTCTTCGAAGTACCGCGCGAACTGCAGGTCAAGAACATCTAGTAACAAGCTACCTAAGGTTTGTTCACTGTATTTATCAGCCCCAGCACCTGCTGGGGCTTTTTTTATCTTTCTCAACAGGCTACATTGGGGAGAATAGAGAACATAGAACCAGGGAGATGAAGCGCAATGGTGAGAATTGCGATTGCTGGCGCAGCAGGACGTATGGGCCGTCAGCTACTAAAAGCGACACACTTGTCTGAGCAGGCAGTGTTAGGTGCGGCGACTGAACGTCCCGAGTCAACGTTAATTGGTGCGGATGCCGGAGAGTTAGCGGGCATTGGCCCGGTGTCGGTCATTATTGTCGAGGACTTGGTCAAGGCCGCCGACGATTTTGACGTGCTGATCGACTTCACGGCACCCGTAGCAACACTGGAAAACCTGGCTTTTTGCCAGCAGCACGGCAAGAAAATTGTTATCGGCACCACGGGTTTCACTGATGAAGAGCGTGCCCAAATCGACAAGGTGGCCGAGTCGGTGCCAGTTGTGATGGCGCCAAACTACAGCGTTGGTGTCAACCTGGTGTTCAAACTACTCGAGAAAGCCGCCAAGGTCATGGGCGATTACTGCGATATCGAAGTGATCGAAGCCCACCACCGCCACAAAGTGGATGCCCCGTCTGGCACTGCTATCGGCATGGGGGAAGCTATCGCCGGTGCGATGGGCAACAAGCTGAGCGATGTTGCCGTGTATGCCCGTGAAGGGATCACCGGTGAGCGCAGCCGTGATGAGATCGGTTTTGCGACTATCCGGGCCGGCGACATTGTGGGTGAGCATACCGCCATGTTTGCTGATATCGGTGAGCGGGTTGAAATCACCCACAAGGCAACGGATCGAATGACTTTTGCCAATGGCGCTGTCCGTGCGGCGGCATGGCTAAATAGCAAGCCCGCAGGCTTCTACACCATGCACGACGTCTTAGGGCTCGATGAGCTGTAAGGAATGAAAAAACCGGCCAACTGGCCGGTTTTTTTATATCTACCTACTACGCTGACCAGGCGCGACGGGCTGGAAGAGGCATCACTCTAAAAGCTGGGCTGTATTCTCTGGGGGTATTTTAATGGGAGGTTGATACGACCTGTATGCTTAATGAGTGCATAATCAGCCAGTTTGCTGTTGGCCGTTAGTGATGTTGCCCGCGATGAGTCAAAGTAATGGTGATTCCTTGCTTTTAGTGTGTATTTTGCTGGGTTTGCTGTTGTTTTTTGATGTCTTGCTTGAAAGTGATAGCAAAGTTTGGGTTTTGAAGGGCTGGAATGATAGTTTTTTGTTTTCGTCTTTGGCTGAATTTAGGCAAACGATAAACTGGATCGCGGTCGAAAAAAGCACCATGGAAAGTTGGGGTTTTCTTGGCGTTTTGCCCGTCTTTGCTGGTTTTGGTGTTGGGTAGGCTAAAATTCAAATTTATTTTTCGTGATCTGTTGACAGATTTCGATACCGTCTCTAGAATGCGCGCAATTTGTCAAAATTCGGCTTGACTCGCCTTTTGACTTTGTATGGAATGGGTAATTGCAACTTTATCTGTTTTAACTGCATTTTTATATTTTTGGAGGTTGTCTTGAGCAAATCAGCGCTGTTAGTCCTTGAAGATGGGACAGTGTTCCGCGGCGTGTCCATTGGGGCAGATGGTTCGGCCGTTGGTGAAGTTGTTTTTAATACCTCGATGACGGGGTACCAGGAAATTCTCACCGACCCTTCTTATTCTCAGCAGATTGTTACTCTTACTTATCCTCATATTGGCAATACCGGAACTAATTCCGAAGACGAAGAATCCTCCTCTATCCATGCGCAAGGCCTGGTAATTCGCGACCTCCCTCTTATCGCTTCTAACTTCCGTAATCAGCAGTCCCTTTCTGATTACCTGAAATCCCAGAACATCGTTGGCATCGCCGATATCGATACCCGTAAGCTAACTCGCCTACTGCGCGAGAAAGGCGCACAAAACGGTTGCATCGTAGCGGGCAACAACCTGGACGAAGCGCTAGCACTGGCAGAGGCGAAAGCGTTCCCTGGCCTGAAGGGCATGGATCTGGCTAAAGAGGTGACTACCTCTGAAGCTTACCAGTGGAAACAAGGATCATGGACGCTAGAAGGCGGCCTGCCAGAAGCTAAAGATGACAGCGAACTGCCGTTCCACGTTGTGGCTTACGACTTCGGTGCCAAGCGCAATATCCTGCGTATGCTAGTTGACCGCGGTTGCCGCTTGACTGTCGTTCCTGCCCAGACTTCAGCTGAAGAAGTACTGGCACTGAACCCAGACGGTGTCTTCCTGTCAAATGGCCCTGGCGACCCAGAGCCATGTACTTACGCGATTGAAGCAACAAAAGTGTTCCTTGAAAAAGGCCTACCGATTTTCGGTATCTGCCTTGGCCACCAGATCCTTGCTCTGGCCTCAGGTGCACAAACGGTGAAAATGAAATTTGGTCACCACGGTGCCAACCACCCGGTTAAAGATCTTGACCGTGATGTGGTGATGATCACCTCACAGAACCACGGCTTTGCCGCTGATGAAGCAACGCTGCCTGAAAACCTGCGTGCGACCCACAAGTCACTGTTTGACGGCTCGCTACAGGGTATCCATCGTACTGACAAGCCAGCCTTCAGCTTCCAGGGTCACCCTGAAGCGAGCCCTGGCCCGCACGATGCAGCGCCACTATTTGATCACTTCATCGACCTAATTAAGCAGCACAGCGCCTAAGCCGGAGTAATTAAGCAATGCCAAAACGTACTGATATTCAAAGTGTTCTAATCCTAGGTGCTGGCCCGATCGTTATCGGTCAGGCATGTGAGTTTGACTACTCAGGTGCCCAGGCGTGTAAAGCCCTACGTGAAGAAGGCTACCGAGTTATCCTAGTTAACTCGAACCCAGCAACCATCATGACTGACCCGGAAATGGCCGATGCCACTTACATCGAGCCAATCCACTGGGAAGTGGTGCGCAAGATCATCGAAAAAGAGCGCCCGGATGCGGTACTACCTACCATGGGCGGCCAGACTGCACTGAACTGTGCGCTTGATCTTGAAAAGCACGGCGTACTGGAAGAGTTCGGCGTAGAGATGATCGGTGCGACAGCTGATGCTATCGACAAAGCGGAAGACCGCTCTCGCTTCGATGCGGCAATGAAATCAATCGGCCTTGAGTGTCCGCGTGCTGATACCGCGAAGACCATGGAAGAAGCTTACAAAGTTCTCGATATGGTTGGCTTCCCATGTATCATCCGCCCTTCATTTACTATGGGTGGTACCGGTGGTGGTATCGCTTATAACAAAGAAGAGTTCGAAGAGATCTGTCGCCGTGGTCTGGATCTGTCGCCAACCAACGAGCTGCTTATCGACGAATCTCTGATTGGTTGGAAAGAGTACGAGATGGAAGTGGTTCGTGATAAGAACGACAACTGTATCATCGTATGTGCTATCGAGAACTTCGATGCCATGGGCATCCATACCGGTGACTCAATCACGGTAGCACCAGCACAGACGCTAACGGATAAAGAATACCAGCTGATGCGTAACGCATCGCTAGCGGTACTGCGTGAAATCGGTGTTGAAACCGGTGGTTCAAACGTACAGTTTGGTATCAACCCGAAAGATGGCCGTATGGTTATCATCGAGATGAACCCGCGTGTATCTCGCTCTTCGGCGCTTGCGTCTAAAGCAACAGGTTTCCCTATCGCGAAAGTGGCGGCGAAACTGGCTATCGGCTTTACTCTTGATGAGCTGATGAACGACATCACTGGCGGTGCAACGCCAGCATCGTTCGAACCAACTATCGACTACGTTGTTACCAAAATCCCTCGCTTTAACTTCGAGAAATTCGCTGGTGCAAACGACCGTCTGACAACTCAGATGAAGTCGGTGGGTGAGGTAATGGCTATCGGCCGTAACCAGCAGGAATCTTTGCAAAAAGCACTTCGCGGCCTAGAAGTTGGCGCGAACGGCTTCGATGAGATGGTTGACCTGGACGCACCTGACGCACTGACGACTATCCGTCACGAGCTGAAAGATGCAGGTGCCGAGCGTATCTGGTACATCGCTGACGCATTCCGTGCCGGCCTATCAGTAGACGGCGTGTTTAACCTAACCAACGTTGACCGCTGGTTCCTGGTTCAAATTGAAGAGCTAGTGAAGCTTGAGAATGAAGTGAAAGAAGGCGGCTTTGCTGGCCTGAACGCTGATGTTCTTCGCAAGCTGAAGCGCAAGGGCTTTGCCGATGCGCGTCTAGCCAAGCTACTGGGTGTGGCTGAAACTGAAATCCGCAAACTGCGTGACCAGTTCAATATCCACCCTGTTTACAAGCGTGTAGATACCTGTGCGGCAGAGTTCTCTTCCGACACCGCTTACATGTACTCATCATACGATGAAGAGTGTGAAGCGCAGCCGACAGACAAAGACAAAATCATGGTATTGGGCGGTGGCCCGAACCGTATCGGCCAGGGTATCGAATTCGACTACTGCTGTGTTCACGCCTCACTAGCACTACGCGAAGACGGTTACGAGACCATCATGGTTAACTGTAACCCAGAGACAGTATCGACTGACTACGATACGTCAGACCGCCTGTACTTCGAGCCGGTAACACTGGAAGATGTACTGTCTATTGTTCGTGTTGAGAAGCCAAAAGGCGTTATCGTTCAGTACGGTGGTCAGACGCCACTGAAACTAGCCCGTGCACTGGAAGCTGCTGGCGTGCCAATCATCGGTACTAGCCCTGATGCTATCGACCGCGCGGAAGACCGTGAGCGTTTCCAGGCAGCCGTTGAGCGCCTAGGCTTGCTACAGCCAGAAAACGCAACCGTAACGACCATGGAGCAAGCGGTTGAGAAGTCAAAAGAAATCGGCTTCCCTCTAGTTGTTCGCCCATCTTACGTACTGGGTGGTCGTGCGATGGAAATCGTCTACGACGAAGCTGACCTGCGCCGTTACTTCAACGAAGCGGTTAGCGTGTCTAACGAGTCGCCGGTTCTTCTTGACCGTTTCCTAGACGATGCAACAGAAGTTGATATCGATGCTATCTGCGACGGCGAGCGCGTGGTTATCGGTGGCATCATGGAGCACATCGAGCAAGCCGGTGTTCACTCAGGTGACTCTGCATGTTCACTGCCTGCTTACACCCTAAGCCAGGAAATCCAGGATGTGATGCGCCAGCAAGTTGAGAAGCTAGCCTTCGAACTTGGTGTGCGCGGTCTGATGAACACCCAGTTCGCGGTGAAGGACAACGAAGTTTACCTTATCGAGGTGAACCCACGTGCTGCGCGTACGGTACCGTTTGTATCGAAAGCTACGGGCGCTCCACTTGCGAAAATCGCTGCACGAGTGATGGCTGGTCAGTCTCTAGAGTCGCAAGGCTTTACCAAAGAGATCATCCCACCGTACTACTCAGTAAAAGAAGTGGTACTGCCGTTCAACAAGTTCCCGGGTGTTGACCCACTATTGGGCCCAGAAATGCGCTCGACGGGTGAAGTAATGGGTGTCGGTGATACGTTCGCTGAAGCGTTTGCCAAAGCTGAACTAGGCTGCGGCAAAGAGAAGCAAGCGAAAGGCCGCGCACTGCTGTCTGTTCGTGGTAACGACAAGCAGCGTGTTGTTGACCTAGCTTCCAAGCTGGTTAAGCAAGGCTACGAGTTGGATGCTACCCACGGTACTGCGGTTGTACTAGGTGAAGCGGGTATCAACCCTCGTCTAGTCAACAAGGTACACGAAGGTCGTCCTCACATTCTTGACCGTATCAAGAACAACGAGTACTCGTACATTGTGAACACTGCGGAAGGCCGCCAGGCAATCGAAGACTCGAAAGTTCTTCGTCGCGGCGCGCTAGCTGAGAAGGTGAACTACACCACTACGCTAAACGCAGCATTCGCAACCTGCATGGCTTGGGCTGCTGATGACCGTAACAAGGTGACTTCAGTTCAAGAGCTGCACGCTCGCATTAAAGACGCATAATCACTGTTTTAACGAAAGTAAAATAGTACAAAACGGCCTGCGGGAGCAGGCCGTTTTTTTGTCTGTACAAGTGTTAGTGGGTTTATTGAACAAGCAATTTTCACCATAATGTCATGGTGTTGAATATCTGTGACGCCATTAATAATTTGTGTCAATTACGGATGAAAATCTCCTTGAAACTGCAACTGAAGCGCGTACAATTAGCCGCGTCGCATAAGCGATACTTATTTTTTGGAGACTTAGATGAACGATACCGACCATCCCCCGAGTATGAAGGTGGAAAATCAAACCTGCTAACGGTGTCGGTCTCCTGTGATTCCGAACTGTCCCCAGGTTCGGAATAGTCTGTTCTATTTCATCTTTCGATGACCCTTTTCAAACATACTTTTCCTCGGTTTTCCCAAGCCATTATCTCAATATAGAATCTCGCCAATGTGTGGTGAATGACAGGCTTTTTGCTGTCTGCAGTTCAGCTTTATGTTAAGCGCTTGCAGATAGGGACTGGCACATTCATTTCGTGTTATGGCGTGTTCTGGTGGTCGTTGCCGTGACCTAGCTAATCGGGAGATTCGCCATGACGGTAATGAACTATGCAGCAGATGCTGCACTGGTAAATGAAGAACTAGCTAAGAACGATGTTCTGGCTGCACGCAACGCGTTTTTGAAATATGACATTGATGAGCAGGCCAAACTGTTGGTCAAGATGCCTATTTCAGAAGCGATTGCGATTTTGAGTGAAATGCCATTGCGTCATGTGCAGACCCTGTTGGATCTGCTGGATGAAATGGATGAAGAAGTATGTATGCGCCACTTGGCGAACGGCCTTGGCTTGATCTGCTCGGAAGCAGAGCCTGCCGGCCATTACCTGCAAAACAGCGTATTCAGCCATGTACGCGAACGCATTGGCTGGATTGTCGGTCTGGCATTGCTGGGTATTGTCTCGGGCCTGATCATCTCGCATTACGAAGATACCCTGAGCCAGCTGGTATTGCTGGCGGTATACATGCCAGTGATTGCAGCGGCAGGTGGTAATACCGGTTCTCAGGCCGCAACCCTGGTGGTGCGTGCACTGGCAATGGAAGAGATAAGGTGCCGGGACTGGGCTAAGGTGCTGTGGAAGGAGTTCCGTGTTGCATTGATGATTGCTGGTGTGCTTGCTGCAGTGATCATGGGACGCGTAATGATGTTCAGTGATGGTTCATCCCTACCTATCGGTATGGAGCTGATGGATATAGCTATGGCCATTGGTGTCGCTATCTCATTGCAGGTCGTCCTGTCGACGACGGTAGGTGGCGTGTTGCCGATGATCGCCCGTGCTGCCAAGCTTGACCCAGCGGTATTGGTAAGCCCGGTATTGGCTTCGGTGGTAGATATCACCGGTATGATTATCTACTTTAAGACGGTCAACGCGTTCCTCGGCTTGTCGTAGGTATTAAATAAGAAACAAGTGATATTGAAAAAGCGAGTGGTGATGAGCCACTCGCTTTTTTATTGGTTGCGAAAGAGAGCCATATTGCTTCAGTATGTTTGGTACACCCCCCGGTAAAGGGCACGCTCGAAGGCTTCGATAGGCGGGGCGACCGCAGGTAGGCTCTCATCCCGCTCCGGCGGGAAGTAGTTACTCACCATCTGGACAAACAATAAAGTTTTGCCCGATTGGGTTTTGATCAGGCCCGCCAGGTTATAGGTGCCATAGAGCGACCCACTCTTGGCGTGGATCTGCCCTTGTAACGGTTTATGGCGGATACTCTGGCGGTAGCGCAAAGTGCCGCTTTGACCGCTGACTGGCATAGTTGATAGCAGGTTGAGTGTGTCGTCGTGGTTATAGAGGTAAGTGATCACTTCCATCATCTGGCTTGCTGTCATGCGGTTATTGCGAGAAAGACCCGAGCCATCAGTAATTACCGCCCGTTCCAAATCAATATTGGCCTTGTCTTTGAGGATCGCCTTGATGGCTTTGCTAGCGTTGGCAAAGCAGCCCGGCTGCTTGAAGTATTTAGCGCCAATGGTCTTGGCGATGTTGTCCGCATACAGGTTGTCGGAGTCTTTGACCATAGTATCGAGCAGGTCATGAAGCGGGGCTGAGCGGTGGGTCGCAATCACCTTGCCTTTGGCACTGTCGTCACGTTTGATATCCCCTTCCAGCTTGATACCGAGGCGCTTGAACTCGGCCTTTATCACAGAGCTGATGTAGGCTCCGGTATCCCGCACGGCGAAGTTGAGCGGCAGCGGCTTGTCACGCTTAACCAGACAACCGCTTAGGTGGTAGTGATTGTTGCCCTTGTCTGTCAGCTCAAGATCGCAGTGGCTGGCTTTCTGGCGCTCCTTGGTGGTCACGAGTGCGTCAGTGGTAACTTTTAGTGGTTGGTGGCTTGGGATATTGACCCGGGTTTTATCACCGATATTACGGTTACTGTACAGCGCACCCTGTACGCAGTTGTGCTCGAGGCTCAGGCTGCTCGACGGCGCGCTATAACACACCCCTAAGATATCCCACGGCCAGCCCGGTGCTTGCTCGTAGCCGCTGAACTGGCTGCCGTTGAGTAGCAGATCCCCTTTAATGGTGGAGCCCGTGTGTGCCTTTAGTTTGCCCAGTAGCGAAGCGAGTTGCTTGCGCGATAAAGTAGGGTCGCCACTGAAGCGCAGGACGACATCGTTGTTTTGCTGCTCAAGCTGGGTGGTAAAGCGGTAATCCTTGCCAAGGTAAAGCTGTGCCGCCAGGGCGGTCACCATCTTCTGGGTACTGGCTGGTGGCTGGAACTGTTCTTCCCGCTGTGAATAGAGGATATCCCCGGTCTTGGCATCTGCGATGAGGAGAGCCGTGTCGTGGCCGTAGGGAAGCGCTTTGAAGTCGGGTTTGTAGGCTACAGGCTGAGGTGCTAACACTGGCTCTGCACTGGCTTGGCTTGAAAACGCCCAGTGGGGGAAGAAAGTTAGGCTTGCTGATAACAGCAATAGACGAAATGGCAGACGCATCCTAGGAGCCTTCTTTTATATAGTGAAAATATCCGAACGCCATGATAACCAATATACAGAAGATAAAAAGTCAGAGAACAGAAAGCTTGTCGGAATAGGTAGGAGCCTACGTCCTATCAATAGCACTCAATTATCCTAGATATAAAAAACACCGGCCAGGAGGCCGGTGTTTTGAAAAGGTTTTGCTAGCGCTCTACATCCAATTAGGATTAGAAGTCGTAACGTGCACCTAGAACGAACTCGTCAGAGGTACCCGCACGTGAGCGGTCACCTGCTTGATCTAGGTTGTTGAACTTGTAAGATGCGTATGTACGGAAGTTCTTGTTGAAGTAATGCGTAGCATCAACTGCGATAGAGTCCGCTAGGTCTGCAGCGTTACCTGAAGCATTCTTGTCTTCTAGGTAGTTGTAAGTTGCAGAGAATACAGTGCTTCCGTAAGTGTATGCGGCAGCAAGCTCGTAGCCGCGCGTTTTGCTTGCTAGCTGATCTTCGATAACAGTATCAGTGGCATTACGTGCATCCTGGTAAAGACCAGCTACATAAAAGTCACCAAATGTGTAAGAAACGGCAGCAAACGCTTGTTTACCTGTACGGT
This sequence comes from Photobacterium sp. ABD4_091, assembly GCF_056160145.1. Classification (NCBI taxonomy): domain Bacteria; kingdom Pseudomonadati; phylum Pseudomonadota; class Gammaproteobacteria; order Vibrionales; family Vibrionaceae; genus Photobacterium; species Photobacterium sp. ABD4_091. Next base: position 2,055,140 of record NZ_JBSWWQ010000001.1, read on the forward strand.
TTTTCGCAGTGCCTTGACCGTCTTGCTCACCGTAACCAGCACCAAATGCTAGACCCATGTCCATCGCGTAGATAGCACCGAATGAGTAACCGTCAGCATCGCTACCATCGTCAAATACGTAGTTAGCTTTCACTGTCAGGTTGTCACCTAGAATGTCGAAAGAACCAACGTAAGCCAGGTTGTCACCAGTACGGTCAGCTGCAGCGATCTTGCCGCCCGCTTCGTTACCGTGGTAAGACATGATATCTGTGAAGTCAGTGATCATACCTAGAGAGCCGTCAGTCTTACCGTAGCGAACCTGACCGAAGTCACCGCCGATACCGGCGTTTAGGTGACGGTTGTTTACTTCGTTACCGTCAGTGTATTCGCCTTCCCAGAAACCAAGGGCGTATACAGTGTCAGTGATATCTGTTTTACCTGCAACGTTTAGACGTACGCGTGTTGCGTCGTTTACTTTCGTGTCGCCTGCATCGTTGTCAGCAGTTACAGCACGAGCTTCAAAACGACCGCCTACTGCTAGGCTAGATGTCTCGTCAGAGTATACTTCAGCAGCGTTAACTGAAGAGATAGAAGCTGCTGCAACAGCTAGCGCAATCAGTGTCTTGTTCATTGTCGAATCCTGTTAGGTTTATTATTAATGCATTGTTGTTTAAATGCATGCTGTTCTTTTTACAGGAGTTTTTGTCTTTATCTCAGTGAAAAAAACTGAAAATTAGTGTTTTTTTAGTTGTAAGCAAATGTGTTTTTCTGAATATTGGCTATTGGGACTTGGAGGGCTTGTTTGTGATGGTTTTTATCATTGTTTCAGGTAACTGTTTCTTGTGATGGCTTAGCAATACAAGGTGAAGTGACAATGAGAAATAGGTTGGTTGGGTGAACGCGCTCAGTGGCAAGTGTATAAGTGAAAATAAAAAAACACCGGCCAGAAGGCCGGTGTTTCGAAAGGCTGTGTTATTACTCTATATCCAATTAGGATTAGAAGTCGTAACGTGCACCTAGAACGAACTCGTCAGAAGCGTCTGCTTTACCAACATCTTTAGAGTCTAGGTTGTTGAACTTGTATGACGCGTAAGTGCGGAAGTTCTTGTTGAAGTAGTGAGTTGCATCGATAGCGAATGCATCAACTAGATCATCGTTGTTGTCTTTGTCTTCAAGGTAGTTGTAAGTACCAGTGAATACAGTTTTGCCGTATGTGTATGCAGCAGCAAATTCGTAACCCTGTGCTTTGTCAGCTTGGTAGTTACGAGTGTCTTGGTAAAGACCTGCTACGTAGAAATCGCCAATGGTGTAAGAGATAGCACCGAAAGCTTGCTTACCAGTTGCGTCAGCACCAGACTCTTTAGTGTAGCCGTCTTGTTCGCCGTAACCAGCACCGAACGCTAGACCCATGTCCATTGCGTAGATAGCACCAACAGAGTAGCCGTCTTCACGACCATCTTTGTTTTCATCGCCTTCGAATACGTAGTTAGCTTTAACTGTTAGGTTGTCGCCACCTAGGTCGAAAGAACCCACGTATGCTAGGTTGTTGCCAGTACGGTCAGCAGCAGAGATTTTGCTACCAGCACCGTTACCGTGGAAAGACATGATATCAGTGAAGTCAGTGATCATGCCTAGAGAGCCGTCAGTCTTACCGTAGCGAACCTGACCGAAGTCACCGCCGATACCAGCGTTTAGGTGACGGTTGTTTACTTTATTACCGTCAGTGTATTCGCCTTCCCAGAAACCTAGAGCGTATACAGAGTCAGTGATGTCAGTTTTACCAGCAACGTTGATACGTACACGAGTCGCATCGTTTAGTTTGCTGTCGCCTTCGTCGTTGTCGTTCAGTACTGCACGAGCTTCAAAACGACCGCCTACTGCTAGGCTTGAAGTTTCGTCTGAGTAAACTTCTGCTGCGTTTGCTACAGAAGAGATAGATGCTGCTGCTACTGCTAGAGCAATCAGTTTCTTGTTCATTGTCGAATCCTTTTGGAATTTTTTGTTGTATGCATATCTGTGCTAAATGCATGCTGTTCTTTTTACTGGTCTCTGGCCTGATCTGTTAGTAAAAAAAACTGAAAAATACTGTATTTTCATGGTTCAGGTGGCTTGGTTAATGCCTAAATCGCCTAATATCAGGTGGTTACCTATGATTAAAAAAGTTCGGTGCTAATAGCATCTTTTAGCTATTTTTAGTCTTTTTTTCTTGTGTTTTTAGGTGGGTAAAATTGTTTAAATGCGTGATTTTGTGATCTTAAGCGCATAAATTTTAATCAGCATACGCTAGGCATTAGGATTGTGAATTTTTTATGATTTGCAGTGCTTGAGGTAGCGTTTGTAACCTAAACTATGCCGCTTAATGAACAAGGTGATCTCTTTGGCATCTTTGTTTAGAATGAAGTGTTCCCTATTGTAATCGTCTAGTTCGACCACTTGTCGGGCTGGCTTTGTTTTGCCTTTTATAGCAGTGGCTATATGGGCGTTGAGGTAATTAGAGTTATGGATAAGATCCCAATGACAGTACGCGGCGAGAAGCTGCTACGTGAAGAACTAGAAGTATTAATGAAGCGTCGCCCGATCATTTCACAGGCTATTGGTGAAGCACGTGAACTGGGTGACCTGAAAGAGAATGCTGAATACCACGCAGCCCGTGAAGAACAGGGTATTTGTGAAGCGCAGATCCGCGATATCGAATACAAGCTTTCTGTAGCACAGGTTATCGATGTGACCAAGATGCAGAACACCGGCAAGGTGATCTTCGGTACCACAGTTACTTTGATTGACGTAGACACCGATGAAGAAGTGACTTACCAGATCGTGGGTGACGACGAAGCGGATATCAAAGCAGGCCGTATTTCTGTCAACTCACCGATTGCCCGTGGCCTTATCGGTAAAATGCAGGATGACGAAGTGACAATCACCACACCGGGCGGTGCGCGTGAGTTCGAAATTTCTGAGGTTGCTTACATTTAACGGCAACGAAATTGTTATTAATGTATCAATTAAAGGAAGGATCATGGCAGTCCGTGCCATGATACTGGCATAAAAAAGGCCGCAGCGGCGGCCTTTTTTATTTGCGCGGAAGCTCGATCTTACGCTCTTCGCTCTGGCGGTAAAGAACCAGTGTCTTACCGATAACCTGGACTTTTTCAGCCTTTGTTTCGCGAACAATTGCGTCAACGATCAAAACCTTGGTCTCGCGCTCTTCAGCAGCCACTTTAACCTTGATAAGCTCGTGGTGGTTAAGTGCCAGTTCAATCTCGGCAATCACCGCTTCAGTCAGGCCATTTGCGCCCATTAGGACAACTGGCTTTAGGTTGTGGGCAAGACCTTTAAGGTATTGCTTCTGCTTGGTGCTTAGATTCATGTCGGCTCTATTATTAAATTAGGGTTGAAAACCGCGTATTCTAACGCCATATAGTCTAGAAGACTAATTTGTTTAGTATACGCCATTTGTGGTGTTGCTGAGTATACTTGATAAGTACCCAAACTCATTAGGTAAATCATGAGTAAGAAAAAACATTCGGGCAGCTCTGGCCGATGGCTGAAAGAACATTTTGATGACAAGTATGTTCTAGAAGCGCAAAAAAAGGGCTACCGTTCCCGCGCGATTTTCAAAATCGAAGAAATCCAAAATAAAGACAAGCTCCTGAAACCTGGTATGACGGTGGTTGACTTGGGGGCGGCTCCTGGTGGATGGTCTCAGTATGCAGCCGAGGTTGTTGGTGATGAGGGGCAGGTGATTGCCTGTGACATCCTGCCAATGGACTCGCTGCCTGGTGTGAGTTTCCTGCAGGGGGATTTCCGCGAAGAAGCGGTGTTGGACGCGCTGCTTGAGCGTATCCAGCCAGACATGGTAGATGTTGTGTTATCCGACATGGCACCGAACATGAGTGGCAACTTGGCTTCAGATCAGCCTAGAGCTATGTATCTTGTTGAACTAGCATTAGATATGTGTAGGCAGGTACTTGCGCCTGATGGCAGCTTTGCGGTAAAAGTTTTCCAAGGTGAAGGCTTTGACCAATATCTGGCAGAAGTGCGTAGTATGTTTAAAGTAGTCAAAATCCGTAAGCCAGATTCGTCACGAGATCGCTCTCGTGAGGTATATATTGTAGCTACAGGTTACAAACTGTAGTACCCTAAATTCATCTATTAGTTATCGCGGGGTTAACACCTTGAGTGACATGGCAAAAAACTTGATTTTGTGGTTGGTCATCGCTGTGGTTCTGATGTCTGTTTTTCAGAGCTTCGGTCCTGGTGATAGTGCTGGCCGTCAAGTCGACTATACAACCTTTGTCCGTGAAATCGGTCAGGATCAGATAAGGGAAGTGCGATTCAATGATCGTGAAATTACCGTATTCAAACGTGATAACACGCGATACGTCACTTATCTGCCTGTCGTTAACGACCAAAAGCTGTTAGACGATCTAATTAACGCTAACGTAAAGGTCATGGGTACTCCGCCTGAGGAGCCAAGCCTACTGGCCTCAATCTTTATATCCTGGTTCCCGATGCTATTGCTCATCGGTGTCTGGATCTTCTTCATGCGCCAAATGCAGGGCGGCGGTGGCAAAGGCGCCATGTCGTTCGGTAAATCTAAGGCCCGCATGATGAGCGAAGACCAGATCAAAACAACCTTCGCTGATGTAGCGGGTTGTGATGAAGCCAAAGAAGACGTGAAAGAGCTGGTGGACTACCTGCGTGATCCAAGCCGCTTCCAGAAGCTGGGCGGTAAGATCCCAACGGGTATCCTGATGGTTGGTCCTCCTGGTACGGGTAAAACCCTATTGGCGAAAGCCATTGCCGGTGAAGCGAAAGTACCGTTCTTCACTATTTCTGGTTCTGACTTTGTTGAAATGTTCGTCGGTGTGGGTGCATCCCGTGTCCGTGACATGTTCGAGCAGGCAAAGAAAGCCGCCCCTTGTATCATCTTTATCGATGAGATCGATGCGGTAGGCCGTCAGCGTGGTGCTGGTGTGGGTGGTGGTCACGATGAGCGTGAGCAGACCTTGAACCAGATGCTGGTTGAGATGGATGGTTTCGAGGGTAACGAAGGTATTATCGTTATCGCCGCGACTAACCGTCCTGACGTACTGGACCCTGCGTTATTGCGTCCTGGCCGTTTCGACCGCCAGGTTGTCGTTGGCCTGCCAGACGTTCGTGGCCGTGAGCAAATCCTGAAAGTTCACATGCGCAAAGTACCGCTAGACGGTGATGTGAAACCTGAGCTGATTGCCCGTGGTACACCTGGTTTTTCTGGTGCTGATTTGGCAAACCTTGTTAACGAAGCGGCATTGTTTGCTGCCCGCGGCAACAAGCGTACTGTTTCAATGGTTGAGTTCGAACTGGCCAAAGACAAGATCATGATGGGCGCAGAGCGCAAGTCTATGGTGATGTCTGAGGATCAGAAAGAATCGACTGCATACCACGAAGCAGGCCACGCAATTATCGGCCGCCTGGTACCGGATCACGATCCTGTGTACAAGGTATCGATTATTCCTCGTGGCCGTGCACTGGGTGTAACCATGTACCTGCCTGAGCAGGACCGTGTCAGCCACTCCCGTGAGTTCTTGGAGTCAATGATTTCAAGCCTGTACGGTGGCCGTTTGGCGGAAGAGCTGATCTACGGTGTCGACAAGGTATCGACCGGTGCATCGAACGATATCGAGCGTGCAACAGATATCGCCCGTAAGATGGTAACCCAGTGGGGTTTCTCTGAGAAATTGGGTCCATTGCTTTATGCGGAAGATGAAGGCGAGGTATTCCTTGGCCGTTCAGTTACGCAGAGCAAGCACATGTCTGACGATACGGCGAAGCTTATCGATAACGAAGTTCGCGCTATCATCGACCGCAACTACGAGCGTGCTCGTGAAATCCTTGAGCAAAACATGGATATCATGCATGCAATGAAAGATGCGCTGATGAAGTACGAAACTATCGATGCTGGCCAGATTGATGACTTGATGGAGCGCAAGACAGAGATCCGTGCACCGAAAGGCTGGGGTGACGAGAACGACACCCTGAAAGCGAGCGAAGATGCTCCTGCGCAGCAGAGCGAGCAACAGGAAGCACCTGCTGAACCAAAAGCAGAAACGCAACCTGAACAAGCGCCTGAAGCACAGCCTGTACAGAAAAAAGAAGACGACAAGCCACAAGCTTAATCGTTAGACGCTAATTAAAAACCCCGACCTTGTTCGGGGTTTTTTGCATCTATAACATCAATGGCAAACCACCAAACGCAAGATACCAAGTGCTATAACCTTCACATATAGCCTAGGAGCAGAAAGTTGATCCTCAAGAGCAAATCAAAAACGCTAGATCTTTCCCGTCCCCATACCATGGGGATTTTGAATGTCACTCCAGACTCATTTTCTGATGGTGGCCGCTTCAACCAGCTGGATGCCGCCTTGCGCCATGCCGAGGAGATGCTGGCAGCAGGGACATCGTTTTTGGATATCGGTGGCGAGTCCACCCGCCCTGGTGCCGATGAAGTGCCACTCGAGCAGGAGCTTGACCGGGTAGTACCGGTAATCGAAGCCTTGCGCCAGCGGTTTGATTGCTGGATCTCAATTGATACCAGCAAAGCCCAGGTGATGACCGAGGCCGTTAACGCTGGTGCTGATCTCATCAATGATGTCCGTGCCTTGCAGGAGCCGGGTGCGTTGCAGGCGGCCGCCGGTGCAGGTGTGCCGATTTGTGTAATGCATATGCAAGGGCAACCGCGTACAATGCAGCATCAACCGTCGTATCAAGATGTCATTGCCGATGTCGGTGACTTTTTGGCGGAACGAATTACTGCCTGTGAGCAAGTTGGGATCCCGCGTGAGCAGTTATTGCTCGATCCCGGCTATGGGTTTGGCAAGACCCTTGAGCATAACTACCAGTTGCTTGCTCACCTTGACGAATTCCATCGCTTCGGCCTACCACTGTTGGTGGGGATGTCGCGAAAATCGATGGTATTCAAATTATTAGACAAACAACCGGCCGATTGCCTGGCCGGTAGCCTTGCCTGTGCCGCTATCGCAGCGATGAAAGGTGCCCAGATCATCCGGGTCCATGATGCGAAAGAGACGGTAGATGTTCTTAAAGTGTGCGAGATGACGCTGTCCCAATACCAGGGTAAGTAACAGTCCCAGGCTAGGTTGAAGATATAAATATTGCTAGGAGCAGAAAATGGCTGAGCGTAAGTACTTTGGTACCGACGGTATCCGAGGTTTGGTAGGTAAAGGTCCAATTACCCCGGATTTTGTGTTGAAACTAGGTTGGGCTGCTGGGCGCGTGCTGTCCCAGCAGGGCACCAAGAAAGTCATTATCGGTAAAGATACCCGTATTTCTGGCTACATGCTGGAATCTGCACTGGAAGCCGGGTTGGCTGCTGCCGGTCTGCAAGCCGCGTTTACTGGCCCGATGCCAACACCAGCCGTTGCGTACCTAACCCGTACTTTCCGTGCCGAAGCCGGTATTGTGATTTCGGCATCGCATAACCCGTATTACGACAATGGCATTAAGTTCTTCTCGTCGGAAGGTACCAAGCTGCCGGATGAGGTTGAGCTGGCGATTGAAGCCGAGCTGGATAAGCCTTTGACATGTGTTGAGTCGGCTATGCTGGGTAAGGCCTACCGTATCAATGATGCAGCCGGTCGTTACATTGAGTTCTGTAAGGGGACTTTCCCGAGCAAGTATGACTTGGCGGGTTATAAAATCGTTGTCGACTGTGCCCACGGTGCGACCTACCACATTGCGCCTAGCGTTTTCAAAGAGCTGGGTGCCGAAGTGATCACTATCGGCTGCGAGCCGAACGGCACCAACATCAATGACAAAGTCGGTGCCACCGATGTTGCTGCCCTGCAGGCTAAAGTCCTGGAAGTAAAAGCAGACTTCGGTATTGCGCTGGACGGCGATGGTGACCGTGTAATCATGGTCGATGAGGAAGGCAACAAGGTCGATGGCGATCAGATTGCCTACATTATTGCCCGCGATGCGCTTCGCCGCGGCGAGCTCAAAGGCGGTGTTGTCGGTACGCTGATGACTAACCTGGGGATGGAGAATGCGCTGAAGAACCTAGGCATTCCGTTTGTACGTGCCAAGGTCGGCGATCGTTACGTAATGGAAGACCTGAAAAAGCACGGTTGGCTGATCGGTGCCGAGAACTCTGGCCACGTGATCCTGCTTGACAAGGTTACCACCGGTGACGGCATTGTTGCTGGCCTGCAGGTGATGGCCTCGATTGTGGGCAGCAAAATGTCACTGAAAGAGTTGGCTGACGGCATGACCATGTACCCGCAGGTACTGGAAAACGTCCGCTTTGCCGGCGAGTCTAACCCATTGGAATCCGAAGCAGTTGTCTCTGCAACGGCTGCCGTTGAAGCTAAACTTGGTGATAAGGGACGTGTCCTGTTGCGTAAATCCGGTACTGAGCCTCTTATCCGCGTGATGGTAGAAGGTGAGGATGCTGCACTGGTCAAGGAGTCAGCCTTGCTGATTGCCGAGGCAGTGAAGGAAAACTGCTGATTTTGTCCTGAATTCGACTAACCTGTGTCGGTTTTGCCTAATTCTTCGACAAGTAATTCAAGAAACAGAGTTTTCGAGGAAATTTTACTTGTCAGTGAAGATGGCTTTCGCTAGTATTCATTCCGCTCCTAATGGAAGGGGTGCGCTGGCACTGCTAAAGCAAAGCCGGCACAACAATTTAACCATAGGTGGAACCCATGTACGAAATTCTACTTGTGATTTATCTGTTGGCTGCGCTTGGTGTTATTGGCCTAGTTTTGGTTCAACAAGGTAAAGGCGCAGATATGGGAGCCTCATTTGGGGCTGGCGCATCAGGAACCCTGTTTGGCGCGAGCGGCTCTGGAAACTTCCTGACCCGAATGACCGCAATTTTCGCGACCATCTTTTTCGTTATCAGCTTGGTGCTTGGCAATATGAGTGCTAAAAAAGCTGGCGAAACCAGTGGTTGGGAAAGCCTAAGTGCTCCAGCGACTGAGCAAGTTGTTGAGCCAACTCAGAATGCACCAGTTAACAGTGACATTCCTGAGTAAATAAGAATTTAGCCGAGATGGTGAAATTGGTAGACACGCTAGCATGAGGTGCTAGTGCCGCAAGGTGTAGGGGTTCAAGTCCCCTTCTCGGCACCATTATTAGTCACTTGAAAGAGTGATGTCTGGGCGATATAATCGCCGTCAGATTACGGACGCGGGGTGGAGCAGCTTGGTAGCTCGTCGGGCTCATAACCCGAAGGTCGTCGGTTCAAATCCGGCCCCCGCAACCACTTTCCGAAAAAGCAGCTATTCTTAGTAAGGTTGTTTTTTCTATCACAGCGATATGCTGTGGTATCAGGGTCCAGTGATATTAAACCCCGTAATTCGGGGTTTTTTATTATCTGAAACATGACCATTCAGGTATCTACTGGGCTTTATAGCCCTTTTTTTGTTTCCGGGGGGTTGTCTTGACAGCTTTAGAGATGCAATTGACCGAACTGCTTGAGGCGCCGGTAACGGCGACAGGCTATGAACTTGTCGGTCTGGAATTTATCCGTGCAGGCGAGCACTCAACACTGCGTGTATTTATCGATCACGAAAACGGTATTACCGTTGAAGATTGTGCCGAAGTTAGCCGTCAGGTTAGCGCGGTGATGGACGTTGAAGATCCAATCACTGTTGCCTATAACCTGGAGGTCTCTTCCCCTGGTCTAGAAAGGCCGCTATTTAAAGCCGCACATTACCAACAGTTTATTGGCCACGAGGTCAGCCTGGTGTTGAAAATGGCGATGGGCAACCGTCGCAAGTGGAAAGGTGACATCGTTGCCGTTGAAGGCGAGCTTGTCACATTAAATGTTGATGGCAATGAAGAAACATTTGCACTGAGCAATATTTCCAAGGCCAACCTGGTTCCAAAATTCTAACCGCTAAAATTGGGGCATTAGAAATGAACAAAGAAATCTTGGCTGTCGTTGAAGCGGTATCCAACGAAAAAGCTGTACCTCGTGAGCGCATCTTTGAAGCTCTAGAGATCGCATTGGCAACAGCGACGAAGAAAAAATACGAAGCGGAAATCGATGTTCGAGTAGCTATCGACCGTAAAACCGGTGAATTCGAAACATTCCGTCGTTGGAAGGCAGTAGAAGAAGTGACTCAGCCTACGCTTGAAATCACTTTGGAAGCGGCCAAGTTTGATGATGAAACTATCGAAATTGATGGTTTCGTTGAAGACGAAATCGAATCAGTAACTTTCGATCGTATCACTACGCAGACAGCGAAGCAGGTTATCGTTCAGAAAGTTCGTGAAGCCGAGCGCGCGCAGATCGTTGAGCAGTTTATTGACAACGAAGGTGAGCTAATCACTGGTGTGGTAAAGAAAGTTAACCGCGATGCTGTTATCATTGACCTTGGTAACAATGCAGAAGCTGTTATCCAGCGTGACGACCAGTTGCCACGTGAAAACTTCCGTCCGGGTGACCGTGTTCGTGGCCTGCTGTACAAAGTAGCACCTGAAGCACGTGGTTTCCAATTGTTCATGACTCGCTCTAAGCCTGAAATGCTGTCAGAGCTATTCCGCATCGAAGTGCCGGAAATCGGTGAAGAGATGATTGAACTGATGGGTGCGGCTCGTGATCCAGGTTCTCGTGCCAAGATTGCCGTTAAGACCAACGACAAGCGCATCGACCCTGTGGGTGCGTGTGTAGGTATGCGTGGTGCACGTGTACAGGCCGTATCAGGCGAGCTAGGCGGTGAGCGTATCGATATCGTACTGTGGGACGAAAACCCAGCTCAGTACGTGATCAACGCAATGGCACCGGCAGAAGTTAGCTCTATCATCGTAGATGAAGACAACCACACTATGGATATTGCTGTTGAGAAGGACAACCTTGCTCAGGCAATCGGCCGTAGTGGTCAGAACGTACGTCTGGCTTCTCAGCTAACTGGCTGGGAACTGAACGTAATGACTGTTGAAGATCTTCAGAAGAAACACCAAGAAGAAGCACAAGAGTCTATCGAAGTGTTCACTAAGCACCTAGATATCGACGAAGACTTCGCCACTGTATTGGTTGAAGAAGGCTTCACAACGCTTGAAGAAATCGCCTACGTACCGGTAGCCGAGCTAATGGGCGTTGAAGGCTTGGATGAAGACACTGTTGAAGAGCTGCGTAACCGCGCGAAAGAAGCGCTAACCACGCTTGCCCTTGCTCAGGAAGAATCTTTTGAAGGTGTTGAGCCAGCAGAAGACCTACTGGGTCTGGAAGGCTTGGAGCGTGAGCTTGCGTTCAAACTGGCCGCGAAAGGCGTAGCAACGCTAGAAGATCTTGCCGACCAAGGTACTGACGATCTAACTGATATCGAAGGTATCGACGAAGCAAGAGCGGGTGAGCTAATCATGGCTGCTCGTAACATTTGCTGGTTCAGTGACGAAGCATAATATTTAATCGCAAGGGAGGAGCAGCATGTCAGAGGTTACAGTTAAAGCACTTGCCGAGGAAATCGGCACGCAGATTGACCGTTTGCTTCAACAGTTTGCCGATGCTGGTATCAGCAAGAAAGCTGAAGATAGCGTAAGCCAACAGGAAAAACAGAGTCTATTGGCCCACCTGAAGAAAGAGCATGGTGGCGATAGTACATCTGGCGAGGCTCCTACACGCCTTACTTTGCAACGTAAGACCCGAAGCACGCTGAGTGTTTCGGGCTCAGGTGGCAAAAATAAAAGTGTTCAGGTAGAAGTGCGCAAAAAGCGCACCTACGTAAAGCGTTCTGCGCTTGAAGAAGAACAGCGTGCCGCGGAAGAAGCGAAGCGCCAGGCTGATGACGCAGCCCAGCGCGAAGCGGAACAAGCCGCTCAGCGAGCAGCCGAAGAAGCTGCCAAGCGTGAAGCAGAAGAGCTGGCAAAACGTGAGGCGGAAGAAGCTGCTAAGCGTGCTGCTGAAGAAAAGCGTTTAGCTGAAGAACAAGCTAAGCAAAATGCAGAACAGAATGCGGAGCGCAATGCTGAGGAAAAGCAGAAGCGCGAAGCAGAGGAAAAGCGTTTGGCCGAAGAAAAAGCTAAACGCGCCGCCGCTGATGAACAGGCTAAGAAAGAAGCTGAGGCGCTACAACGTCGCCGGGAAGAGGAAGCCAAGCGTAAAGCCGAAGAAGAGAGTCAGCGTCAGCTAGAAGAGGCACGCAAAATGGCAGAAATGAATGAAAAGAACTGGTCTAAACCAGACCAGGAAAAAGGTAATATGGATAAAGCAGACTACCATACTACAACGTCTAGCTACGCACGCGCAGCTGAAGACGAGCAGGATCGCAAAGAAGAGGGTGGTGGTAACCGCCGTCGCAAGAAGAAAAAAGCGGGCGCCAAACAAGACGATCGCAATGCCCGTGGTGGCCGTAACCAGCGTGGCCGCGGTAAGCCTCAGATGAACAAGCCGACGTCAATGCAGCATGGCTTTGACAAGACAGCGACTGTTGCTAAGCAAGATGTCGTTATCGGCGAGACGATTGTTGTCTCTGAGCTTGCTAACAAGATGTCTGTTAAGGGCGTTGAAGTTATCAAGGTAATGATGAAGATGGGTGCGATGGCAACCATCAACCAGGTTATCGACCAGGAAACTGCAGCACTTGTTGCAGAAGAAATGGGTCACAAGGTTGTTCTTCGTAAAGAGAACGAACTTGAAGAAGCGGTACTGTCTGACCGTGACGAAAACCTAGCCGTTGTTCCACGTGCGCCAGTTGTTACCATCATGGGTCACGTTGACCACGGTAAAACTTCTACCCTTGACTACATCCGTAAAGCACACGTTGCTTCTGGTGAAGCGGGTGGTATTACCCAGCACATTGGTGCATACCACGTTGAAACTGAAAACGGTATGATCACTTTCCTTGATACTCCGGGACACGCCGCGTTTACCGCAATGCGTGCACGTGGTGCTCAAGCGACAGATATCGTTGTTCTTGTTGTTGCAGCGGACGATGGCGTGATGCCACAGACTGTTGAGGCAATCCAGCACGCGAAAGCGGCAGGTGTTCCTCTGATCGTCGCTGTGAACAAGATCGATAAAGAAGATGCAAACCCAGACAACGTTAAGAATGAGCTAGCTCAGTACGATGTTATCCCTGAAGAGTGGGGCGGTGAGAACATGTTTGTTCACATCTCTGCGAAACAAGGTACTAACATCGACGGCCTGCTAGAAGCTATCTTGCTTCAGTCTGAAGTTCTTGAGCTGACTGCTGTTGAAGAAGGCATGGCGAGCGGTGTTGTTGTTGAATCGCGCTTAGATAAAGGCCGCGGTCCGGTTGCAACTGTACTTGTACAAGCCGGTACCCTGCGCAAAGGCGACATCGTTCTTTGTGGCCTTGAGCACGGCCGTGTTCGTGCAATGCGTGACGAGCTGGGTCAAGAAATCGAGTCAGCCGGTCCTTCTATCCCAGTTGAGATCCTTGGTCTTTCTGGTGTGCCTTCTTCAGGTGACGAAGCGACTGTTGTACGTGATGAGCGTAAAGCCCGTGAAGTTGCACTTTACCGTCAGGGTAAATTCCGCGATGTTAAACTGGCTCGCCAGCAGAAAGCGAAACTGGAGAACATGTTCTCGAACATGACTGCCGGTGAAGTTGCTGAGCTAAACGTTGTACTGAAAGCTGACGTACAGGGTTCTGTAGAAGCGATTGCTGATTCACTACGTAAGCTGTCAACTGACGAAGTTAAAGTTAACATCGTGGGTTCTGGTGTTGGTGGTATCACTGAAACTGATGCGGTACTTGCTGCAGCATCTAACGCTATCATTCTTGGCTTCAACGTTCGTGCTGATGCGTCTGCTCGCCGTACTGTTGAGACTGAGAACCTTGACCTGCGCTACTACTCAATCATCTACCAGCTGATTGATGAAGTGAAAGCAGCAATGGGCGGTATGCTATCTCCTGAATTCAAGCAGGAAATCATTGGCCTTGCTGAAGTACGTGACGTGTTCAAGTCGCCTAAGATCGGTGCTATCGCCGGTTGTATGGTTACTGAAGGCACCATCAAGCGTAACAACCCAATCCGCGTACTGCGTGATAACGTTGTTATCTACGAAGGTGAGCTTGAGTCACTACGCCGCTTCAAAGACGACGTTCAAGAAGTTAAGAACGGCTACGAGTGTGGTATCGGCGTTAAGAACTACAACGATGTTCGTGTCGGCGACCAGATCGAAGTTTACGAAATCATCGAAGTTCAGCGTACCCTTGACTAATATTCAAGGTCTAACCTGCTCTAAGATAAATAAATAATCCATGGGGAGCTTCGGCTCCCCATTGTTTCAAGAGAGCTTTCTCTAAGAGAGGCAATGAATGTCTAAAGAATTTAGCCGCACCCAGCGTGTTGCGCAGCAGCTTCAGAAGGAGCTGGCCGTGATCCTGCAGCGTGAGATCAAAGACTCGCGTATTGGCATGACCACTATTTCAAGTGTCGACGTTTCCCGCGATATGGGTTACGCGAAAGTATACGTGACGTTCCTGACTGTGGGTGAGCAGACGCCGGAAGGCAGCCTGGAAGCACTGCGCGAGATGGCACCTTACATCCGTTCACTGTTGGGCAAGCAGATCCGCCTGCGTGTTACCCCTGAGCTAAACTTCATCTTTGACAAGTCACTAACCGAAGGTATGCGTATCTCGACCCTAGTGTCTAAAGCAGTACGTGAAGATGAAGAGCGCCGTGGCGATGAGCCACAGGCAGAAGACGAGGAGTAATCCATGGCACGTCGTCGTAAGGGCCGTCCTATTGATGGTGTGATCCTGGTAGATAAGCCAACCGGGATCAGCTCGAATGATACGCTGCAGAAAGTAAAACGTATCTTCTTTGCCCAGAAAGCCGGCCATACCGGTGCCTTGGATCCTTTAGCGACGGGCATGCTGCCGATTTGCTTTGGTGAAGCGACCAAGTTCTCCCAGTTCCTGCTGGATTCGGACAAGCGCTACCGGGTAATTGCCAAGCTGGGTGAGCGTACCGACACCTCGGACTCTGACGGTGAAGTGGTACAGACCCGTGACGTTAAAGTCGACCGTGGTCAGCTCGAGCGCTGTATTGCCAAGTTCCGTGGTACGACCGACCAGATCCCGTCGATGTACTCGGCACTGAAGTATCAGGGCCGCAAGCTGTACGAATATGCCCGCGAGGGGATTGAAGTACCGCGCGAGTCACGCAAAATCACCGTTTTCTCGGTAGAGTTGCTGCGCTTTAGCAACAACGAAGTGGAAATGGAACTGCATGTGTCGAAAGGCACCTATATCCGTACCATCGTTGATGATCTGGGCGAGATGCTAGGCTGCGGTGCCCACGTGACCTACCTGCGCCGTACCGGTGTATCCAACTACCCGGTTGAGTGCATGGTGACGATTGAGCAGCTTGAAGCCTTGCTGGAGCAAGCAAAGGGCCAGGACATTGCACCGTCTGAACTATTAGACCCACTGCTATTGCCTATGGATACCGCCGTACAGGATCTGCCTGAGGTGAATATCATCCCGCAGATCGCTATCTATGTACGCAATGGCAACCCGGTCAATGCCGGTCGTGTTCCAGCCGAAGGCACCCAGGTGCGCATTACCGTCGGCGAAGAGCGCGAGTTCATCGGTGTCGGTGTCATCGACCGTGAAGGCATGCTAGCGCCAAAGCGGGTGGTAGTTAACGAGCAAGCATAATTCTCTTGTAGTTATTTTGCGCTCCACGTATAATCCGCGGCTCGGGTGTCGGCTGAATCAGAGATTGGCTGGCACAAATTAGAAACATCTTTGTATTAGGAATGAGTTATGTCTCTGAATGCAGAAACTAAAGCAGCAATCGTTGCTGAATACGCGCAGTGCGAAAACGACACTGGTTCTCCTGAAGTTCAGGTTGCTTTGCTAACAGCACAGATCAACCACCTTCAAGGTCACTTTGCTAACCACAAACACGACCACCACAGCCGTCGCGGTCTACTACGCATGGTTTCTCGTCGTCGTAAGCTTCTAGACTACCTAAAAGGTAAGAACCTAGATCGCTACCAAGACCTAATCAAGCGTCTAGGCCTACGTCGCTAAGATTGCTTTGAGAAAGGAGCCTTATGGCTCCTTTCTTTTTTCCGGTAATTTATCTCCATTCCACGAGTCGTTTTCGTCGACCTTGAGGTCGCGGCTAATGACAGTTCTTCCAGTGTTGAGAATTTTCATTAGTCGCGATACGTGAAATTGCAGTAAATTGCCTTACATCACATGACGCTTTTCCTTGTGTCAGATATACTTAACGGCGCAAATAGAGAGCGGAATAAATTAAGGAAATTCACGTGAATCCTATCGTAAAGACTTTCCAGTACGGTAACCACACGGTTACTATCGAAACTGGTGTTATGGCGCGTCAGGCGACTGCTGCTGTTATGGTTAGCATGGACGATACATCTGTATTCGTTTCTGTTGTTGGTAAGAAAGAGGCTGTAGAAGGCCAAGATTTCTTCCCGCTAACGGTGAACTACCAAGAGCGTACTTACGCTGCAGGTAAAATCCCTGGTGGTTTCTTCAAGCGTGAAGGTCGTCCATCTGAAGGCGAAACACTGACAGCCCGTCTGATTGACCGTCCTATCCGTCCGCTATTCCCAGATTCATTCAAGAACGAAGTTCAGGTTATCGCGACTGTGGTTTCTGTAAACCCAGACGTTCAACCAGACATCGTAACTATGATCGGTACTTCTGCAGCGCTTGCTATCTCCGGTATCCCGTTCAACGGCCCAATCGGTGCAGCACGTGTTGGTTACATCAACGACCAGCTTGTACTGAACCCAAGCAACACTGAGCTAGCAGAAAGCAAGCTAGACCTAGTCGTTGCTGGTACTGACAACGCAGTACTAATGGTTGAGTCAGAAGCAGACCGCCTATCTGAAGAGCAGATGCTACAAGCTGTTGTTTACGGTCACGACCAGCAGCAAGTTGTTATCAACGCGATCAACGAGTTCGCTGCCGAAGTTGCTACTCCTGCATGGGAGTGGGAAGCACCTGCAGTTAACACTGAGCTAAAAGCACGTGTTGCTGAACTTGCTGAAGCTCGTCTGACTGACGCTTACCAGATCACTGAAAAAATGGCGCGCTACGAGCAAGTAGGCGTTATCAAGAATGAAGCGGTTGAAGCGCTTCTAGCTCAAGACGAGACACTAGACGAGCGCGAAATCCGCGGCATGCTAGGTTCTCTAGAGAAGAACGTTGTACGTAGCCGCATCATCGCTGGTAACCCACGTATCGACGGCCGTGAGAAAGACATGGTTCGTGCGCTTGACGTACGTACTGGCGTACTTCCACGTACCCACGGTTCTTCTCTGTTCACCCGTGGTGAAACTCAGGCTCTAGTAACTGCGACTCTAGGTACGCAGCGCGATGCACAGATCATCGACGAGCTAACTGGTGAGCGTAAAGATCACTTCCTTCTACACTACAACTTCCCTCCATACTGTGTAGGTGAGACAGGCTTTGTAGGTTCACCTAAGCGTCGTGAAATCGGCCACGGTAAACTGGCTAAGCGTGGTATTGCTGCAGTAATGCCTTCTGTTGATGAGTTCCCATACACAGTACGTGTTGTATCGGAAATCACAGAATCTAACGGTTCTTCTTCAATGGCTTCTGTATGTGGTACGTCTCTTGCGCTTATGGACGCAGGTGTGCCAATCAAGGCATCTGTTGCGGGTATCGCAATGGGTCTTGTGAAAGAAGGCGATGACTTTGTTGTTCTTTCTGACATCCTGGGTGATGAAGACCACCTTGGCGACATGGACTTCAAAGTAGCGGGTACTGAAGACGGCATCACTGCACTGCAGATGGATATCAAGATCGAAGGTATCACTAAAGAAATCATGCAGATTGCACTGAACCAAGCAAAAGGTGCGCGTACGCATATCCTTAGCGTAATGGATGAAGCAATCAACGCACCTCGTGAAGAGATTTCTGAGTTCGCTCCTCGTATTCACACGTTGAAGATCAACCCTGAGAAGATCAAAGACGTGATCGGTAAGGGCGGTGCTGTTATCCGTGCACTAACGGAAGAAACTGGCACGACTATCGAAATCGAAGACGACGGTACTGTGAAGATCGCTGCGACCGAAGGTACGGCTGCGAAAGAAGCTATCCGCCGTATCGAAGAGATCACTGCTGACGTTGAAGTTGGCCGTATCTACACCGGTAAAGTAATGCGTATCGTTGACTTCGGTGCGTTCGTATCAGTTATTGGTGCGAAAGAAGGTCTTGTTCATATTTCTCAGATCTCTCAAGAGCGTATCGAGAAAGTGGCTGATCACCTAGAAATGGGTCAGGAAGTTAAGGTTAAGGTACTGGAAATCGACCGCCAGGGCCGTATCCGTCTGAGCATGAAAGAAGCACAGGCTGAACTGAACCCAGCACCAGCTGGCGAAGAGAAGCCAGAAGCATAAGGCTTTTTGCTAAAAGCATGATATAAAGGGGCTATTCAGCCCCTTTTTTTATTATATTGAGAGCTCACCGGAAAATCCCTCGCAATAATCGCTTAGGAGAACGCGGTTGCGTCTCTTATGGGCTACGATGGTATATGCTAGAGATAGACGTGTCTCACTCAGGGAGAACTGCATTGATTGCAAATAGGATAAAATTCGCGTGCCTGGCGCTGGTCTTGATATTGTCAGGCTGTTCAACACCCAAATCCCAATGGACCCAGCCGCCGATGGCTGTGCCGTTCCAGCCGACTATCCAACAACAAATCCAGCTGGCGAGGATCGATCAACTGCTACAGCGTGACGATCTGGATAACGAAACTTTAGCTCAGGTGTATTACGAGCGCGGCCTGCTGCACGATAGTCTTGGGTTGCGTGACCTGGCTCGCTTGGACTTCAACCAGTCGCTTTCTCTCAAACCGAACCAACCTGATGTCTTCAATATTCTTGGGGTTTACTTCACCCAGGGTGCCCATTTTGATGCGGCCTATGAAGCGTTTGACTCCACCCTTGAGCTGAATGTCCGTCACCCATTTGCCCAGCGTAACCGTGGTATCGCCCTTTACTATGGCGGTCGCTACGAGTTGGCACTGGAAGATCTCAATGCCCACTACCAGCAGAATATTAATGACCCATACCGGGTGATTTGGCTGTACCTGACCGAGCTGGAACAAGACCCAGTAGCCGCGGCAGAGAAACTACGCAGCCGCTACAATGTAGCCACCGATAACAACGACTGGGGCTGGCAGATTGTCCGACTGTATCTTGATGATGTCAGTGAATCAGAGTTCCTGCGCCAGATAGCGACAGAAAGTGAAGATAACGATGTACTGGCAGAGCGTCTGACCGAGGCCTATTTCTACCTTGGCAAGCGCTACCATTACAACAAGGAATTCTCTTCGGCACTGATGCTCTACAAGCTGACGTTGTCCGGCAATGTGTACGAGTTTGTCGAGCACCGCTTTGCCCTGCTCGAGCTAAACCGCCTAATGGCTGAAGTCAGTATCAACCAACCGATCACCCCTCCGGTCGAGCCGGCAGAAGAAGTGTAAGCTCGCTGCATATTCGGACTCGCTTCATAACATTCGGAATAGATAAACAAAAGCCGCGGTTATCCGCGGCTTTTCTCTTTTAGGACTGTTATCGCATCTCAGGCATAGCAGTTGGGTTACTCGATGTTGAGGCCCGCGAGGTTGTGCCAGTAGCCGTTGCAGTGGTGGCCGCCTTCCAGCGGGTGCTGGTGCTCGCCGTGCTGGTTGTCTCGGAAAGAATCGACTAGCGAAAGGGTATCGATGCCTAGTGGGCTGAGGCGTACCACGTCAACCAAGCCAGCCATCCCCGGCTGGTCGTTGATCAGGTTGTAGCAGTAGCCGGACTGGGTCTGGATACCGTTGAGGGTAAACACTTTCTGCTCTTCCTGGCTGCTGACGGTGATCCCGGTTGGATACTTGATACAGCAGGTTTCGCAGTCATCCTTGGCTCGGTCTTCGGCTCGGGCGGTGAAGCAGCGGGCCGAGTAGGCCAGCGGCAGGTAGCCGTAGCTGAAAACCTCAGTTTCGAACTTGCCGCGGATCCCCATCTGATCACATTCGCTGGCGACGTTCTGCAGCCATTGGCGTGACAGCTCAACGGGCATACACCAGCGGATCATACCCTTTTTCAAAAACAGGTTAAGGGTTTGGGCGTTATAGCAGTTCACGGCCGGGCCGACCACAAAAGGCACCTTGTTTTCGTGCGCCAGCTGGATGGCCGACACATCGTTGGCTTCAATCGCAAAGTCGCCGTTATCAATGTACTTTTTCATCACATTGACTTCGCTCGGCGCTTCAAGCAGTGCCATGGTCGACAGCACCACCTGCTTGCCGCTGGCCGACAGGTCTTTGGCAATATCGAACCAATGGCCTGGCTTCATCTCGCGTCGTTTGGAGCAGACGGTTTCACCGAGGTAGATAATATCGGTTTTGGCATCTTTGGCTTGCTGGTAGAACGCCTCGACATCCATTTTCGGCCAGAAGTACAGCAGGGGGCCAAGTGAGTATTTCATTGCTGGCTCCTTATTGCCATTTGCGGTGGTAGGCACCGAGGGTGGTCTGTTTGCCTTCTGATACGTTGCCAAGGCAAGCATTCCAGGCCGGCTCTACGCTGTAGTTTTCCGGTGAGGCCAGGTAGCGGTCAATGGCTGCACGCCAGGTACGCGTTACTTGCTCGACATAGGCTGGGCTACGCTGGCGGCCCTCGATTTTGACCGAAGAAATATTGGCCTTGAACAGCTCAGGCAGGATTTCCAGCGTATTGAGGCTGGTTGGCTCTTCCAGGGCATGGTAGCGGCGGTCTTCCCCGTCTAGGTTAACGTCGAAGCGGCCTTTGCATAGCGTAGGGTAGCCGGCATTCTCGCCGTGGGCATAGCGGTCGATCAGCACTTCGTTAAGGCGCGATTCCAGGCCGGATGGTGTTTCCTGCCAGCGGACATATTTAGCCGGCGAGCAGGCGCCGACGGTGTTCGGTGACTCACCTGTCATATAAGAAGACAGGTAGCAGCGGCCTTCCGACATAATGCACAGGCTACCGAAGGCGAACACTTCCAGCTCGACATCGGTATTGCGGGCAAGCTGCTTGACCTGGTGGATAGACAATACCCGAGGCAGTACCACCCGCTTGACATTGAAGTTCTGGCGGTAGAAGTCAATGGCAGCGGTATTGGTCGCCGATGCCTGCACCGAGAGGTGAAGCTCGAGATCCGGGTACTTGGTAGCCGCATATTCTAGCACCGCGATGTCAGCGACAATCAGGGCATCGACCCCCATGGCGGCGGCATTGTCGACCGCATTGCGCCAGCGGTCGAAGCCATCTGGGTGGGCGAAGGTATTGAGGGCGACATGCAGCTTGCGGTCGTGGTCTCGCACGTACTGCACCGCTTTTTCGAGTTTACGTCCTGTAAAGTTTAAACCTGCAAAGTGGCGCGCATTGGTATCGTCTTTGAACCCGATATACACCGCGTCGGCGCCGTTATCAATGGCAGTTTTAAGCGCGGGTAAATTGCCCGCGGGGCAGAGTAGCTCCATATTATTTTTATCTACCAGTGTAAAAATGAAGTAATAGAAGCAAATAGTAGGGGGCGGACTGGCCCTGTGTTTTGATGTCAGGCAGGTTTTGTTGATTTAGGACAACTTATTTTCCACTTTTGCACTGCTGAGGAGCCAATATTGGTGGCTCCTTGGTTAATGGTGGTGATGCTTGTGCAGCGTGGCTTCCAGCTCGTTTTTCGGCAGCGGCTTGTAAAAATGGAAGCCCTGGATTGCGTTGCAGTCGAGGTTGGACAGCAGGGTGGCCTGCTGGCGGGTTTCGACGCCTTCGGCAACCACGCTCATGTTGAGCGACTTGCCGAGGTTGATAATGTTTTCGATCAGGGTCAGCTGCTTGGGTACCTCTTCGATGTCCTTGATAAAGGCGCGGTCGATTTTCAGCTCGTCGAGCGGGAAGCGGGCGAGGTAGGACAGTGACGAATAGCCAGTGCCGAAGTCATCGATGGACAGCGAGAAGCCAAGCTTCTTGATGGCGTTGAGCATCTGGATGGTATGCTCGCCATCGCTCATTACTGCACTTTCGGTGAGCTCGAACGTAATGTCGTTGGGGTTGACCCCGGTCGCCTTGCGCAGCTTGTCGACAAACTGGATCAGATTAGGGTTGCCGAACTGCTGCGGTGACAGGTTGATGGCGACCTTGCCGGGCAGTAGCCCCTGGGTTTTCCAGTAGCGGACCGTGGTAAAGACCTCGCGCATGACCACCTGGCCTAGCTGCTCGATAAGGCCGGAGCGCTCGGCCACAGGGATAAACTGGGCGGGGCTGATATAGCCTTCGACCGGGTGCTTCCAGCGTACCAGTGCCTCGGCACCGTTGATCGAGAAGTCTCTGGCATGGACCTTAGGTTGATACCACACTTCTAGGCCGTTGTTTTGCAGCGCTTTTTGAAGCTCTATCTCCAGCCAGAGCTGCATCCGTGCCTCTTTGTTCATCTCTTCGCTGAACTTAACGGCACGGTTGCGGCCGCGGTTCTTGGCCTCGTACATGGCGGTATCGGCATTTTGCAGCAGGACGCGGGCATCATTGCCGTCCCCGGGGTACTGCACCATACCGATAGAGCAGGCCAGGTGCTTGCTGAAATGATGCAGGTCGAATGGCTGGTTGATCAGGGCAATGATCTGCTCGGCGATAAGGCTGCCCTGCTGGTCGTGTTCAGGGTGCGGTATCAATATGGTAAATTCGTCACCGCTGAGGTGGCCGATAATGGCATCTTCGGGCAGCAGTCGTTTCAAGCGCTGGGAAATCTCCTGCAGCACCTGGTCGCCGATGTGGTGTCCTAGCGAGTCATTGATATTTTTGAAGTTATCGATATCGAGGTACATCATTACTACTGGAAGCTGCTGGCGGATCAGCTGCTCGAGCTGGCGGCTGAAGCCGTGGCGGTTGAGTAGCCCGGTGAGCGGGTCGATATGGATCGACGAGTCGCATTTTTCTTGCTTGGCCGTAGTGGGATTGTACGCTTTTAAAATCACCAGCTGGGCTGCCGTTCCCAATATCTCGATAGGCGAGGTGGAGAGTTGCAATATTTGCTGCTGTGGGCAATGGCGGCTGGTCTGGCATAGCCAGGCTTCCCCCTGCTGGTGTGAAACCAGCTGAGCTTGGGTAACGGGCTGCTGCTGGTTATCGACCACCAGCTTGCTGAATGCTTTGCCCTTGAGATCATCGGGATGCTCGAAACCAAGCAGCAGGGCGGCCTTGTCGTTGACCGAGATCACCGTATCATCTTCGACAATGCAGCTGCCGTCATTCATCAGGTTATTCAGGCATTGCAGGTGTTGTTCGTGTTCTTGGATGGCATTGACCAGGATCTGGCGCTCTGAGGTGTCGGCGCAATGCAGCACAATATGGCTCACCTTGCCATCATCGCTGCGCAGCGGCGTCAGGCTGAAGTGCATGCTGGTATCGTGGTGGCTGTCATCGAGGACGACTTCGCTCTCCAGCGTCTCGCCATTTAAGGCCCGGTCATAGAAGGGGCGCATGGAGTGGTAGAATGTTTTGCCAAGGATGTCAGTATCGTTGAGCCCGATCAGCTCGTCGCGGCTGAGACCGCTGAGCTCGCAGTAACGGTTGTTTACCATAAGGTATTTATGCTGCCGATCCAGCACCGCAAATAAGAATGGGCTGTGATCCGTCAGAAGGGGAAACCAATGGTTCAGTTGCTCTGTCTGCATGTTCTTGGGGCATTCTTCCGTGGTTAATGCCTCTTGCTGCGGGTGGCAGCGAGGTGCGCTGGGTGTGCTCCCACTATATCTAGGTCATTGTCACAATACCAAACTTTACCTATACAAAGCTGTTTTTTTTGACTCAAGGCATAAAAATACTGCCTTGTCTTGCCATACAATCACTAAATATATGCGACCGACTACAGGAAAAATTATTCAGTGATTGCTCAACTTAGAAAACAGCTGGTTCAAAATGGCCCGGCCCTATTGCGTGTTCCGGCCAAGCTAGCGCCTTTTCCTTTACAAAAGAGAGTGATGCTTGATGGCTTGGCAATGGTGTTTAAGGAAGCGCTGGAAGATGGCGACTTCGAATTCCTTGAAGATCGCTGGCTTAAAGTGGAAGTGCGTGATTTGGATCTGCGCTGGTACATCAGTTACCAGAATGAGCAATTGGTGGTGGCTGAGCATGTTGAGCAGGAAGATGTCAGCTTCAGCGGGGAATGCAACGATCTGGTATTAATTGCCGCCCGCAAGGAAGATCCTGATACACTGTTCTTCCAACGTCGCCTTCGTATCGAAGGAGATACCGAACTGGGACTGGAAGTGAAGAACCTGATGGACAGCATCGATTTGGACTCGCTACCGGCGCCGGTTAAATTTGTACTGCACCAGTCGGCAGACTTCATCCACAAAGGGATGCAATCTGCACCTGGGCAAGAAGAGGTCATGAATGCTCATTAGATCTGAGGCTCCGGCCGATATAATGCCGATCGACAACCTGTTGAAAACTGTGTTTGACACCGAGGCCGAAGCCGAGTTGGTCATGCGGCTGCGGGAGAATGGCAAACGCACCCTATCACTGGTCGCATGCAATGATGATGGTGAGTTAGTTGGCCACTTATTTTTCAGCCCGGTGATGCTCAACGGCGAGGATCATAATTGGCAGGGTTTGGCACCGATGGCGATCAAGCCGGAATACCAGCGCCTGGGCATTGGCCTGGCGATGCTGGAAGAAGCCAAGCAGACCTTGGCAGAGCTTGGCTACCCGGTCATCGTGGTGCTAGGCCATCCTGAGTATTACCCAAAAGCGGGTTTTACCCCAGCAGCCCCTCAAGGGATACAGTGCCCGTGGCCGGTACCGGAAGAGGCTTTCATGGTGTTGGAAGCCGTTCCCGGTGCGATTGGCGATAAGGCCGGCATGATCAGCTACAGCGAAGAGTTCAACGCGCTGTAAACGGCCGCCTGAAACGCGTTTTGTTAAAATACCACCGCAAGGTGGTATTTTTTTAGGTTTGAGTACAAGTTCTGGTAGTATTCCGGCCAAAGTGAACATCATCAAGGTGAGTAGATGAAACAGCGTGATTTGCAGTTGATGAAGGCGATCGGATTGACCTATTGGCAGATCCGTAAGCCGGGCTTTTATCCCGAGCAGGAGCAGCCCGTGATCGATCTGCCGGAAACCTGCCAGCTGTTGTTTGTCTGCGACGATGAGCTGGATGAGCACGACCGCTGGCTGTTTGGCCGGATCCTCGGCAGTATGAAGCTCCAGCCCGAGCAAGCGTTGTGTATTCCGGCGGCTGCGGTAGAGCAAATACGCGAACACCACCTTAAATGGTGCTGGGTTGCCGGCTGCGAAGCGGCCCATCCGGCTGATAGCCAATTGCTGACATCTGCCTCACTGAAATCAATGCATACTAACCCCGGCGCGAAAAAAGCGCTTTGGCATCAAATTTGTTCTTATGACGCATAACATTGTGACCCTTGCGCCACATCACCTCGATGATGTTTGGCGTATCGAGCAAGCCGCCCATGCTTTCCCCTGGGCAGAATCGATGATCCGCAAGGAGCCGAATAAACTGGCGCTGAATTGCGGGCTAGAAATTGACGGCCAGCTGGTTGGCTATTGCTTTGGCCAGCTGGTGGCCGGCGAAGCGACTTTGCTCAATATTGCTATCGACCCAGCCTGCCAGGGCAAGGGCTACGGCAAGCTCTTGCTGGAAGGCTTTATGGACATGGTCGGGCAGCAAAAAGGTGAGGAAGTCTGGCTGGAGGTGAGGGCAAGCAATACCCGGGCCTACCAGCTCTATGAATCACTTGGCTTTAACGAAATCAATCGCCGCGAAGGCTATTACCCAGCAGAGAATGGCAGGGAAGATGCCTTGATCATGACGTATCTTGTCATGTAGCGATGGCCAAATCGCGGTGCTGCACCCTACGTGCGTGTTAGCGCTGTCTCTTTGGCTGGAGTTTGCGTATAATTCCGCCATCTTTGGGTCTAGCACCCTAAAAAACACATTGGAACCTGCCACTGCGTGTTGCGTGCGGTCGTCGCGGGTTCAATCAGAGAAATCTCTCACAGGATTATCAACGTTATGTCTTTTCTATCTGAAGTGAACAAACGTCGTACGTTTGCAATCATTTCTCACCCGGATGCGGGTAAAACAACCATTACCGAAAAAGTTCTGCTATTCGGAAACGCTATCCAGAAAGCCGGTACGGTTAAGGGCCGTGGCTCTAACCAACATGCCAAGTCAGACTGGATGGAGATGGAAAAAGAACGTGGTATCTCGGTGACCACATCGGTGATGCAGTTCCCGTACAATGATTGTTTGGTCAACCTGCTAGATACCCCAGGACACGAAGACTTCTCGGAAGATACCTACCGTACCCTGACTGCTGTCGACTCATGCCTGATGGTGATCGATGCGGCGAAAGGTGTCGAGGATCGTACCCGTAAGCTGATGGAAGTTACCCGCCTGCGCGATACGCCAATCGTTACCTTCATGAACAAATTGGACCGTGATGTGCGTGATCCAATGGAAGTACTTGATGAAGTGGAAAGCGAGCTAGGCATGGCTTGTTCGCCAATTTCATGGCCGATTGGCTGCGGTAAAGAGTTTAAGGGTGTCTACCACATCCACCGTGACGAAACGATCCTGTATGAATCTGGCCATGGCCATGAAATTCAGGAAGTGCGTATCATCAAAGGCCTTGATAACCCAGATCTGGATGCCGCTGTCGGTGAAGACCTAGCAGCAAGTGTCCGTGATGAGCTTGAGCTGGTGATTGGTGCATGCCCTGAGTTTGACCTTGATCTTTTCCTTGCTGGTGAGCTGACCCCTGTATACTTCGGTACTGCACTGGGTAACTTCGGTGTCGACCATATGCTTGACGGCCTAACGAAATGGGCGCCAGCACCACAAACACGTAAAGCGAACGAGCGTGACGTTGAAGCGAAGGAAGAGAAATTCTCTGGCTTCGTATTCAAGATCCAGGCAAACATGGATCCAAAACACCGTGACCGTATTGCGTTCATGCGTATTGTATCGGGCACTTACAGCCAGGGCATGAAGATGAACCATGTCCGTACCGGCAAGAACGTCAGTATTTCCGATGCGGTAACCTTCATGGCCGGTGACCGTGCACGCGCCGACAAAGCCTATGCGGGCGATATCATCGGCCTGCACAACCACGGTACGATCCAGATCGGTGATACCTTCACCCAAGGTGAAAACCTGAAGTTTGCCGGTATTCCTAACTTTGCCCCGGAATTGTTCCGCCGCATCCGCCTGAAAGATCCACTGAAGCAGAAGCAGTTGCTTAAAGGTCTGGTACAGCTGTCGGAAGAAGGCGCGGTACAGGTGTTCCGTCCGCTGCAGAACAACGATTTGATCGTTGGTGCGGTCGGTGTGCTTCAGTTTGACGTGGTGGTTGCCCGCCTGAAAGCGGAGTACAACGTTGAAGCTATCTACGAAGGCGTTAACGTGGCAACAGCCCGCTGGGTTGAGTGTGGTGACAGCAAGAAGCTGGAAGAATTCAAGCGCAAGAACCAGTCTAACCTAGCGCTCGATGGCGGTGACAACCTGTCTTACATCGCGCCGACTATGGTTAACCTGAACCTGGCCAAAGAGCGTTTCCCTGAAGTTGACTTCCGTGCAACTCGCGAGCACTAATCCGCGATAAACCACGGGTACCCAGCTCAACATCGAAGCCGTCACATTGTGGCGGCTTTTTTTGTCCTTTTTGTGAAGCCGACCCCTAGCCACGGTTTATGGGTCTACTATTCTGGTTATGCATGTTGGCGCAGAACAACGATAAGGATGATGGCATGAACAGGGCAGACGGACTTGAGGTTTCATTGAGTACCGCATTGGCGGCGGACAACCAGATATATACCTTGCCCGGCGAGGCATTCCCACTGGGCTCGTCGGTGAGGGAGGGCGGGGTCAATTTTAGCGTCTATTCCAAAGATGCAACCCGGGTAACCTTGCACCTGTTTGCCAGTGCCGATGCCGCCGGCCCCTTCCGTTCGTTTGAGCTCAGCCCGGCGCTGCACAAGCGCGGCCATTACTGGTTTATCTTTGTCGGCAATATCGGCCATGGCCAGTATTATGGCTTTCAGGTCGATGGCCCGTGGCTGCCCGAGCGGGGGCTGCGCTTTGACAGCGGGAAAGTGCTGATCGACCCTTACAGCCAGGCAGTCGGCTTTGGCCGCAACTACAGCCGCCAGCGGGCTATCGATCCAGGCAGTAACATGGACGCCTGCATGAAGAGTATCGTGGTCGATCACAGCGGCTTTGATTGGCAGGACGATGTCGCCCCGCGCCATTCGCTGACCGATACCATTATCTACGAGATGCATGTCGCCGGCTTTACCCGACACCCGTCCTCAGGCGTGGTATCGGCCAAAAAAGGGACGTTTTCGGGGATCATCGACAAAATCCCGTACCTCAAATCGCTTGGTGTCACGGCCGTCGAGTTGATGCCGGTGCAGCAGTTTGATGTCGATGATGCGCCGGAAGGGCGGGACAACTACTGGGGCTATAGCCCGATCAACTTCTTTGCCGTCCATGCCGACTACAGTGTCGAAAAAGCACCGCTGAGCGCGATCGACGAATTCAAAACCCTGGTCCGCGAATTGCATAAAGCGGATATCGAGGTGATCCTCGATGTGGTGTTCAACCATACCTCGGAAGGGGATGAGCAAGGCCCGACATTCTGCTTCAAGGGGTTGCAGAACGGTGCCTATTACTTGCTGGACAAAGAGACGGGCGAATACGGCAATTACAGCGGCTGTGGCAATACGTGCAATGCTAACCACAGTGTGTTGCGGCGGATGATCATTGATGCGCTGCACTACTGGGTGACCGAGATGCATGTTGATGGATTCCGGTTTGACCTTGCCTCGGTGCTGGCCCGGGACAGCCAGGGCCACCCGATGAAAGAGCCTCCGCTGCTGTGGTCGATCGACTCGGATCCTATCCTCTGCAGCACCAAGATCATCGCCGAGGCATGGGATGCGGCCGGGCTATACCAGGTGGGATCCTTCATCGGGGATCGCTGGAATGAATGGAACGGGAAATTCCGTGACGATGTCAGGGCGTTCTGGCGTGGGGATGCCGGCTATGTCAGCCGCTTTGCTTCACGCATATTAGGCTCGCCAGATATTTACTGCAGCCACCACCACTCGCCACACCGCTCGGTGAACTTCATCTGTGCCCATGATGGTTTTACCCTCAATGACCTAGTGAGCTACAGCGAGAAGCACAACGAGGCCAATGGTGAGGGCAACCGCGACGGTGACAACCATAACCTGTCGAGCAATTACGGGGTTGAGGGGCCAACCGCAATTGCAGAAATCGAATCGCTGCGCCACCGCCAGTGCAAGAACATGCTGGCAACCTTGTTCCTGGCGCTTGGCACCCCGATGCTCAATATGGGGGATGAAGTGCGCCGTACCCAGCAGGGCAACAATAACGCCTACTGCCAGGATAATGAGCTGAGCTGGTTTGACTGGGGGCTGGTGGATACCCACAGCGACCTGCTGCGCTTTGTTACCCTGCTTAGCCAGTTGCGCACCGCCGAGCCGACCATTGACTGGAACATGCATATGTCACTCAACTCGGTACTGGAAGATGTCGGGATCCGCTGGCACGGGGTCTTGCCTGAGCAGCCGGATTGGTCGGAAAATTCCCATTCCATTGCACTGACGGTATATCACCCGATCACCCAGGATGAGCTTTACGTGATTTGTAATGCCTTCTGGGATCCGCTCGAGTTTACCCTGCCGGATCGCCATTGCAGTGATTGGCATCTGGTGATCAACACCGCCAAGTCGTCTCCCCATGATATCTATCCTATCGATGAAGCGCCGTTATATACCCGTGATACTATACTGGCGACCGGGCGTAGCATGATCGTCATGGTCGCTAAGTCCACACAACAACAGGAAGAAGACTGCCATGATGTCGTTGATTAAGCGTGGGGTAGCGGCGTACGACCGCTGGTGTGAAAAAATGGGGCTGGTGCCCGAGAACCGCCGCTGCTGTGCACCGGTGCGTTATGACACCGATGATCCGCGCCACCCTGCTAACAAGCAGCAGGCGCCAAAGCGCTGTTCAGCGCAGGCCAAACCGCATGCTGATTGACAGCCATTGCCACTTCGACTTTGCGCCGTTTTGTGATGACCCTGAGTATTACTTGGGGTTATCACACAAGGCGGGGGTTGAAAAAATAGTTATCCCGGCTGTCGGCCAGCGCAACTGGCAGGCGGTTCGCAAGCTGGCTGGGCGCTTTCCCTGCCTGTATTTTGGCTTGGGTTTGCATCCCTTTTTTAGCGCTGAGCATGATGCTAATACATTGAATCAACTCGAGTCTGAACTGGCTGCTGAGGCCACGCTGCGGGGCCGCAATGATTCACGTTGCGTTGCTGTCGGGGAATGTGGGCTAGACTTTGCCATTGCGGATGCCGACCAAAATCAACAGGTTTCGGTATTAGCAGCCCAGTTACAGCTGGCCAACCGCTTTGATTTGCCGGTCATTTTGCATTGCCGCAAAGCGTTCCCTGAATTAATGCGGGTTTTGAGGCAAAACGTGCCGATTGCGGGTGGGGTGTACCACGGATTTAGCGGCAGCTATCAACAAGCCACGCAGCTTATTGATCTAGGTATCAAAATTGGTGTCGGGGGAACGATTACATATCGCCGTGCCAATAAGACTCGCAATACAATAGCAGCACTGCCACTGGATGCATTGCTGCTGGAAACGGACGCACCAGACATGCCAGTTGCTGGGTTTCAGGGAGAGCCAAACCGACCCGATCGGTTAGTGAATGTGCTGCATGAACTTGCAGCGATCAGAACGGAAAGCGAACAGATCATTAAGCAGGCAACTAGCTTAACCACTGCTGAACTTTTCCGTATCCGGGTGTGAACAGACATCACAAAATAAACGTTTGCGTAAAACGTTTGCGTGAAACTGTGATGGAGCTCACGTTTGGAATTGAACTTTCACTCTCTTTCCTTGCAAAGTGTGAGGTCGGCGTTATTTTATCCGCCGCAGCATGAGTATAATGCGCCGGACTCTTAATGAGCCGAATTGTCGAGACGCCAAACTTAACTAAAGGGAAGCCATAAACTATGAGCATGTTTATGAGCCTGGTTGGGATGGCAGTACTGCTAGGTCTTGCAGTGCTACTATCTGATAACCGTAAAGCTATCAATCTACGTACTGTGGGTGGTGCATTTGCCATCCAATTCTGTTTGGGTGCATTTGTTCTTTATGTACCTGTTGGCCGTGACGTGCTATATGGCATGTCTACAGCTGTTGCCAACGTTATCGCCTACGGTAACGACGGTATCAACTTCCTATTCGGTGGCCTGACTTCAGACAAAATGTTTGAAGTATTCGGTGGTGGCGGCTTCGTGTTTGCCCTACGCGTACTACCAGTAATCGTTTTCTTCTCTGCACTGATCAGCGTACTTTACTACCTGGGTATCATGCAGGTTGTGATCAACATCCTAGGTGGTGGTCTACAGAAAGCGCTAGGTACTTCACGTGCCGAATCAATGTCTGCAACAGCTAACATCTTCGTTGGTCAAACGGAAGCACCTTTGGTTATCCGTCCGTTCGTACCAAAAATGACTCAGTCTGAGCTGTTCGCGGTAATGTGTGGTGGTCTGGCGTCTGTAGCGGGTGGTGTACTTGCGGGTTACGCATCTATGGGTGTTCCTCTAGAGTACCTAATCGCCGCTTCATTCATGGCAGCTCCTGGTGGTCTTCTATTTGCTAAGATCATCAAGCCTGAAACTGAAGAAGCTGTAGAGCAGCTAGCAAGCGACGCAACAGAAGGCGACGACAAGCCAGCGAACGTTATCGACGCAGCGGCAGCGGGTGCATCTTCTGGTATGCAGCTAGCACTAAACGTTGGTGCAATGCTTCTAGCATTCATCGGTCTAATCGCGCTAATCAACGGTATGCTAGGTGGCATCGGTGGTTGGTTCGGTATGCCTGAGCTGACGCTAGAGCTTATCCTGGGTTATGTATTCTCTCCTCTTGCATTCCTAATCGGTGTGCCGTGGTCAGAAGCAACCATCGCTGGTTCTTTCATCGGTCAGAAGCTGGTAGTTAACGAATTCGTTGCTTACCTGAACTTTGCCCCATACCTAGCGGAAGGCGCTGAGGTTGTTCTTTCTCCTAAGACTGAAGCAATCATCTCGTTCGCTCTATGTGGTTTCGCAAACCTATCTTCAGTAGCAATCCTACTGGGTGGTCTAGGTGGTCTGGCGCCAAGCCGTCGCCACGATATCGCACGCTTCGGTATGAAAGCTGTTGCCGCTGGTACGCTTTCTAACCTGATGTCTGCAACTATCGCAGGTCTATTCATCAGCCTTGCTTAATTACAGCAAGCTGAAAGCCTGATAAAACGCCGCGGTTATCCGCGGCGTTTTTGTATGTGGGATTTGTGGGATCCTAGTTCCTTGATCCTAGGTCCTAGGAGAAGCGGGCTCTAGGTTCTGGGAAGAGCGTAGGTGGGGCCTAGGAAAAGCGGTTCCTAGATCCTGGGAAAAGCGAAAAGCGAAAAGCAGAAGCAAGAGCTTAGCGTATCATAGCTATAAGCGAGTGCTACTTGCAGAACCCAGAAACCATAATCCGAACCTTTCTCTAGGAACTAGGATTGCTCTTGCCCCTAGGATCTCGAATCAACATATTTAGTAAACATCCCCTCCGCCGTTTCTATTTGATGCCATAAAATCGATTGCGCTCCGGTTTCTGGCAAAACCCTTTGCTAACATTACTTTCATTGCGGAGCAGGCTACACTTTCCTTTGTGCTGTAACAGACAGAGAAATGATTATGAGTGAAGTACTGCTGGCGCTGGTCGCCGGGTTTATTGTTGGCGTATTGTTTTCTGCGATTAAGCTGCCGATACCGGCTCCGCCGGTGCTCTCCGGGGTGATGGGCATCTTTGGTGTCTATGCTGGCGGGATTGCCTACCAGTGGATAGTCGAGCGGTTTTTTACCTGACGAAATTTGTGCGTTGGGTAAACACATTGTCCACGGTGGGAAACGCATATTTCGTGGTGGCAACAAGGCCTGCTTGGTATTATAGAGCGGCACCATCACAAACAGATTTTCGCTGTTCTGGCCAACACCGTCATGGTGTTACCTATCGCTAGGCAAGGCCAGGGCAGCGCATTTGCTGGGAAGTCTTTATGGTCACTTCCCACGCGGTGAAAAGGATATCAATCAGGGAAATGCGCGTGCATTGTTTACCTGAGTCTTCAAGGAATCAAGTCCGTAACCCCGTCGACTGATGGCTGGTTGTCGGGATACTGCTTGCGAAAGCGGGCCGTTTGGCGGTGGCGCAATGAATACCGTCAGGCGCATCTATTGCTAGGCAAGGTAGTTGTTTAGCAGAAATAGCTTGGTAGAAACTAATTGGACTGGAGATAGTCATGAGCGAATTGAAAGCGGCTGCACTACGTGCACTTAAACTAATGGATCTTACCACTCTGAACGACGACGACACTGATGCAAAAGTGATCGAGTTGTGTAAGAACGCGAAGAGCCCGGTAGGCAACACAGCGGCCGTATGTATTTACCCACGTTTTATCCCAGTTGCTAAGAAGCAGCTTCGTGAGCAGGGTACACCAGAAGTACGCATCGCGACCGTAACTAACTTCCCGCACGGCAACGACGACATCGAAATCGCTGTTGCTGAAACCAAAGCGGCTGTGGCTTACGGTGCAGACGAAGTTGACGTAGTTTTCCCATACCGCGCGCTAATGGCGGGTAACGAAGAAGTGGGCTTTGAGCTGGTTAAGCAGTGTAAAGCAGCGTGTGGCGAGATCATGCTTAAAGTGATCATCGAAACTGGTGAGCTGAAAACTGAAGAGCTAATCAAGAAAGCCTCTGAAATTTCAATCAAAGCGGGTGCTGACTTCATCAAGACTTCTACGGGTAAAGTGCCAGTTAACGCGACTCCTGAGTACGCAGAAATCATGCTTAACGTGATCAAAGACATGGGCGTTGAGAAAACTGTTGGCTTCAAGCCTGCTGGTGGCGTGCGCACTGCAGAAGACGCGCAGCAGTACCTAGATATGGCTGACCGCATTCTTGGTGCTGAGTGGGCTGACAACATGCACTACCGCTTTGGCGCATCAAGCCTGCTAGCTAACCTGCTTCACACCCTAGGTGAAGGCGAGAAAGCAGCTGAAGGCGGCTACTAATTCTATTCAAGTAAGGTGGCATGATTGCCACCTTATTTTTAGGTCTCCGACCGCAACTTATCCGTGATGTTTTACTGTTTGGTTCTTGCCTTGCTCCGGTTATGGAATAAGGACGGGCTGCCTGTACCTGAGAATCATCAAATACCAGGTAAAACGTCATGACCCTACATAAAGAATATCATTGGGGAATACCATGTATTTACCACAAGAAATCATCCGTAAAAAACGTGACAACATTGAGCTAACTGCTGACGAAATTAACTTCTTCATCCAGGGCATCGCCAAAGATACCGTGTCTGAAGGCCAGATCGCCGCTTTCGCGATGGCGATTTACTTCAACGACATGACCATGGACGAGCGTGTGGCACTGACATGTGCAATGCGCGACTCAGGCATGGTTATCGACTGGAGCCATATGAACTTCGATGGTCCGATTGTCGACAAGCACTCAACCGGTGGTGTGGGCGATGTAACGTCATTGATGCTTGGCCCTATGGTGGCAGCATGTGGCGGTTACGTACCGATGATTTCTGGCCGTGGTCTTGGCCACACCGGTGGTACGCTGGATAAGCTTGAGTCTATCCCTGGCTATAACATCACGCCAAGCAACGAAGTGTTTGGTCAGGTGACCAAAGACGCGGGTGTGGCAATCATCGGCCAGACTGGCGATCTTGCCCCAGCTGACAAGCGTGTTTACGCAACTCGTGATGTAACCGCGACGGTTGATAACATCTCGCTGATCACGGCCTCTATCCTGTCGAAGAAGCTGGCTGCTGGCCTTGGCTCTCTTGTGATGGACGTAAAAGTCGGCTCTGGTGCCTTCATGCCAACTTACGAAGCCTCTGAAGAGCTGGCGAAATCGATTGTAGCCGTTGCTAACGGTGCTGGCACTAAGACCACAGCACTGCTGACAGACATGAACCAGGTATTGGCATCGACTGCTGGTAATGCACTCGAAGTTCGCGAAGCCGTGCAATTCCTAACCGGTGAATTCCGTAACCCTCGCTTATTTGAAGTGACCATGGCATTGTGTGCTGAAATGTTGGTAAACAGTGGTTTAGCAACAGATATCGAGCAGGCACGCGAAAAACTTCAGGCGGTACTGGATAACGGTAAAGCGGCTGAGTGCTTTGGTAAGATGGTGGCAGGTCTAGGTGGTCCAGAAGACTTCATGACCAACTACGACAACTACCTGGAAACCGCGGAACTGGTGAAGCCGGTATACGCAGAAACCACAGGTTATGCGTTTGCTATGGATACCCGTGCGCTGGGTATGGCAGTGGTTGGTATGGGCGGTGGTCGCCGTGTGGCCTCTGACACTATCGACTACGCGGTTGGCCTGAGCGACATGATCCGCCTTGGCGATGAAGCCAATGCCGACAGGCCTATTGCGGTGATCCACGCGCGTAACGAAGCGCAGTGGGAAGAAGCGGCCAAGGCTGTACGTGCTGCGATTACTATTTCTGATCAGAAACCTGAGCCGACACCTGAAGTTTACCGTCGTGTTCGCCCAGAAGATGTTTAATGGAGTCATCATGAAACGTTCTATTATTCTTGTTCTAGATTCATTCGGTATTGGTGCTACGGAAGATGCCGTTAAG
Organism: Photobacterium sp. ABD4_091; assembly: GCF_056160145.1. Lineage (NCBI taxonomy): Bacteria > Pseudomonadati > Pseudomonadota > Gammaproteobacteria > Vibrionales > Vibrionaceae > Photobacterium > Photobacterium sp. ABD4_091. Next base: position 2,090,897 of record NZ_JBSWWQ010000001.1, read on the forward strand.
TTCGGCGATGTTGGTTCCAACACCCTGGGTCACATTGCCAAAGCCTGTGCCCGCGGTGAAGCGGACAACGGCCAGCGCAGCGGTAAGCTACACCTGCCAAACCTTAACAAGCTGGGCTTGGGCAAGGCATGTGAAGAGTCTTCGGGCTACTTCCCTGAAGGTCTGGATGCTGATGCGGAAATCACCGGTGCGTTTGCCCACGCGGCAGAGCTGTCTTCGGGTAAAGACACGCCATCAGGCCACTGGGAAATCGCAGGTGTACCGGTATTGTTCGACTGGGGTTACTTCACAGACAAAGAAAACAGCTTCCCGAAAGAGCTGACCGACCGCATCCTTGAGCGTGCAGGTCTATCGGGTTACTTGGGTAACTGCCATGCATCGGGTACTCAGGTACTGGATGACTTGGGCGAAGAGCACATGAAAACCGGCATGCCGATTTTCTACACCTCGGCTGACTCGGTATTCCAGATCGCTTGTCACGAAGAAACATTTGGTCTTGATCGCCTGCTTGAGCTGTGTCAGATCGCTCGTGAGGAGCTGGAAGACTACAACATCGGCCGCGTGATCGCCCGTCCGTTCATTGGCCCGGGTAAAGGCCAGTTCGAGCGTACCGGTAACCGTCGTGACCTGTCTGTTGAGCCGCCATCAGCCACTTTGCTGCAAAAGCTAGTTGATGAGAAAAACGGTGAAGTGATCTCGATCGGTAAGATCTCTGATATCTATGCTGGCTGTGGGATCACTCAAAAAGTCAAAGCAACAGGTATCCCTGCTTTGTTCGAAGCCACACTGGAGCAAATCAAGCAAGCGGGTGACAACACCATCGTCTTCACCAACTTTGTTGACTTCGATTCTGCCTACGGTCACCGCCGTGACGTAGCTGGCTACGCTGCGGCGCTGGAATACTTCGACAAGCGCCTGCCTGAAATCATCGAGTTGCTGCAGGAAGACGACGTATTGATCCTGACGGCTGACCACGGCTGTGATCCAACCTGGCCTGGCACCGATCATACCCGCGAACATATCCCTGTTTTGGTATCAGGTCCGAAAATCGCTGCTGGCTCACTTGGCCGCCGTGACACTTTTGCTGATATCGGCCAGAGCTTGGCAGAGTACTTCGGCACCTCTGACATGGAATACGGTAAGTCATTCCTGTAACAGGCAAGGGCAGGTGAAGCCTGCCTAAAAATACGATTCTTTGACCTGTTTCGGTCTATATTTGTCCTAGATCGAAACAGTGTTGGCAAGACAAGATTACATTGAGTTGGTAATGCAAATAAACCAACAGATGACAGAAAGGAAATAATGATGGCTACTCCTCACATTAATGCTGAAATGGGTGACTTTGCAGACGTAGTACTGATGCCGGGCGACCCGCTGCGTGCCAAGTACATTGCAGAAACGTTCCTGGATGACGCTAAAGAAGTGTGTAACGTGCGTAACATGTTCGGTTACACCGGTACTTACAAAGGCCGTAAGATCTCTGTAATGGGTCACGGTATGGGTATCCCTTCTTGCTCTATCTACGCAACTGAGTTGATCAAAGACTACGGCGTGAAGAAAATCATCCGTGTGGGTAGCTGTGGTGCAGTACGTGACGACGTGAACCTACGTGATGTGGTGATCGGTATGGGTGCATCGACGGACTCTAAAGTGAACCGTATCCGCTTCGGCGACCACGACTTTGCTGCACTGGCTGATTTCGGCATGGTACAGAACGCGGTAGATGCAGCGAAAGCAAAAGGCGTAGACGTGAAGGTGGGTAACATCTTCTCTGCAGACCTATTCTACAACCCGGATTTCGATTTCTTCCAGACAATGAAGAAATACGGCATTGTGGGTGTTGAGATGGAAGCCGCTGGTATCTACGGCCTTGCAGCTGAATTCGGTGCTAAAGCACTGACTATCTGTACGGTTTCAGACCACATCCTGCGCGGCGAAGCGACAACCTCTGAAGAGCGTCAGCTAACGTTCAACGACATGATGGAAATCGCACTGGAATCTGTTCTGCTGGGCGACGCTGACGAAGCGTAATCAACAGAAGAGTGACAGTAAAAAAGGGCTTGCCACTGGCAAGCCCTTTTTTTGTTGCTGTTAATCACTGCCTCGCAATAGCCTGCGTAATCAGTCGCCCTTGTCATTGCCGAGCAAGACAGGGAAGTGCCATTTTTCTTTGCGGTTACCGAATGTCATGGCCAGCAGGAAGCCGATCACCATCGCACTGGCGATCAGGGCGCGGATAATATTGGTGATAGCATCGATGTCGGATAGCGTCTCGGCAATCAGTTTGTCATGCTCTAGGGTGATCCGAACAAACCCCACCACTTGGTGCTGGCTCATGATCGGCTCAATCAGTTGCTGGCGGCCATAGCTGGCTACGGCCAGTGGGGTAGACAGGCCGGTAACTTGCGGCAACGGCAGGGCATCTTGGCTTTTGGCCAAGGTCACGCCTTCCAGATCATAGATGCTGGCGTCGAGCAGCAAGGGTTCTTTGGCGAGTTGCTCAACCAGCAACTGCAGTCGGTCCTGGTTGTTCTCAATGACGTCCGTCGAGGCAGTATCGGCAGCCTGGCGGACGACCAAGCGTGAAAGCTGCTGGGTCTGATCGCTCAGGGTGCGGTAGTTTTGCTTGGCGAGGTTAGAGCCGTACTCAACCATTGTGATCAGCGCCGCAAGGCAGCCAAACAGGATGAATAGCCGCCAGGCTTTTTGGAATTGGGTCTGTTTTTTCTTCATCATATCAGCGGTGTATTCAAGGCCAATGTCATCTTGGGGCTTGCCCTGGTAATTTGCAATAGGGTAACGTGTGCCAAAGCGTTTACTTTAACATGGATGGTTTGCAAGTGCTCAAAATAAGGAAACATACCTCGTTACTCCAGCGATTCCCGGAAGTGGTGTCGGCGACGAACCTTGACCGACAGCGTTCAACGACGCTGATCTATGGCCGATCTATTGATGCTGTTGCGGTCCAGGCGATTGAAGAGGCTTATGGGGAGCCGTTAGAACTGACTGCGGCGTGGAAAGTGGGTAAATATGATTGTTTGCTGCTGGCCACACCATATTCCCTGCTGCTGGAACAATGTGTTACCCGTGCACAGCTTGATATTGCCGACTTAGGCCAGCTTCCTGATTTGCGCGAGCCGGGTCTGGTTGTGATGGATATGGACTCGACGGCGATTGAGATTGAATGTATCGACGAGATCGCGGTGTTGGCCGGTGTCGGCGAGCAGGTGGCCGAAGTGACCGAACGGGCGATGCAGGGTGAGCTCGACTTCGAGCAGAGCCTGCGCCAGCGTGTTGCGACCCTGGCGGGCAGCGATGAAGCAATCCTCGAGCAGGTCAAAAGCCAGTTGCCGTTTATGCCTGAGCTGCGAGAGCTAGTGGCGACTTTGCACCATTATGGCTGGAAGGCAGCGATTGCCTCTGGCGGCTTTACCTATTTTTCCGATCACCTCAAGCAGGAGCTGGATCTTGTCCATGCTCAGTCGAACACGCTGGAGATTGTCGGCGGGAAATTGACCGGCAAGGTGCTGGGCGATGTCGTGGATGCCCAGGCCAAAGCCACGATTATGCGCAGCCTGGCCGAGCAGTATGATATTGCCCCGCACAATACGGTGGCAATCGGTGACGGTGCCAATGACTTGGTGATGATCAATGCCGCCGGGCTCGGTGTGGCCTACCATGCCAAGCCGAAAGTGGAAGACGAGGCGCCTGTCGCTATTCGCTATGCCGACCTTGGCGGATTGATTTGTGTCCTTTCAGTGTCTTTGGTGCCACAGCAACTCGGCTGGTAAGCACCAAAAACACGCGCTAGCGGATTTCGAGCCGGATCAGCACTTCGTCGGTGACATCAAGGATCTCGCCGCTGCCGATCACGGCATTTAACTCTTGCTCCAGCGCCCTTGCCCGGTGTAGTACCAACCGGGCAAGCTCACCCAGCTCTTTTCCTATCAATGCAGTCATCGGGCTCAGCACCGGTGCGGCGGTGATCCGCAGCGCCATAAAATGCCCCGCAGCTTTCGCTTGTTTGATATAGCCGATCCGCTCCTCGACAGTCTGGAAGTCACTCAGCAATTTGGCCTCAACCCGAGGGGGCAGACCCGGTTGCTGCACTACGGCTAAGTAGAGTTCATGGACATAGGGTTGGTTGATCTCGACCGGGCGCATGATTTCGGCCAGCATCTGTTTTACCCGGTTGCGGAACAGTGGCTCTAGCGAGCAGCCCTTGCCATCGGCCAGTTGGCTGAAGAGCTTGACCGGTGGCGGTGGCGGGAAGTTACATCCCACGGCTTTGAGCCTGATTTTGTGATCCACTTTCTCGGCGAAGTAAGGGATAGTCTTGAGCTTGGTCAGCAGCATTTGGTGCATGGCCATTAGCAGCTCGCCTTGCGGGAGTTTCTCCTCTGCCATCACCAGCTTGTTTTCGTTGTGAAGAATAAGCTTACGCAGGAAGTGCTCGCTTTGTGCGGCAAGGGCCCCCGAGCCAGTGGTAAGCTGGATATTGCAACAATCAGGGCTGATCCTGACAACCCGGTAGGGAATATGGCTCAGCGGCGCGGTACGGTTGCTTTTCTGCAGCCCGGGGAACGAGATAGTGACCTCTTGGCCACGGCGCAGGGTGACGGGGCCTGATAGCTTGATATTCAGCCCGCGGGTAGAAAAGTCAATGCTTTGGCCAGTGACCGCAGGCGTATCGGCAACAGAGAGTTCGATTGGCGTATCAAAAAGATAACGGTCTTCGCTCCGTTGCGGGCGGGGGTCAAAGTAAACGGCTTTGGACGTTGAAACCGGGTTGCGGGGATGCCTGAATGCCTGGAGTATTTTACCGGGTAGCTGTGGTTTGACACTCAGGCGGTAGTCCTGCTGGGAGTCGCGGTTGGTGAGATCTTGCAATACCCCCACATGAGTCAGGGTGCTTAGCTTGTCGACCATATCTGGCGCAATACGCTTGAGGCTGTCGATATCTTCCTGGTCGATAGGTTGCAGGCTAAGGCGCATGACCTGCCAGCTGTCACGTTGTGCCCCGAGGTGCCAGAACAGGCGGCGCTGCTCGGCATTCATTTCCGGTAGGGCCGCTGAATAGAAGTAGGTCTTGCCATCATGTTCGTGATTGAAACTGTAGAGCAGGGTGCTCGATTGCTTCAGGCCGGCCTTCCCCAGGCTGGATAAGCGCTCTTGCGATACCAGGTGGTTGAGCACTGGCTGGTTGCGTTCGTCATGCCAGTGGCTCCAGATGTGGCGGTTATATTGGGTCAGCAAGCAGTAGGTCAGCTCAGTGCCGGACAGGAAGATCGGCAGGCTGGTGCTGTGCTTGAGGAAGCAGTGCTCGTAGCCACGGGTACGTATCTGGATGATTTTGTCATCATAGTTGTGCCGGGTCCGGCTCTGCGACTGGCTTAGGCCGTAATCGATCACTGATTTGATCAAGGTGTTGTCGCTCAGCAGCTTCAGGCGCAGCCACTTGAAGCTATCGTTATCCGGGTTTTCATCGATCCCGAGGATCCGGTAGTTCATGCCTTGATTCAGGCGCGGGTCTCCCAGCTTTTCTGCCAGTGCCGGAAAGCGTACGGCGATGTTCATGCCCAGCTTGTAGTTGAATGCGGCGGGTACCTTGAATTTGGCACCGGAGTAAGACAAGTCTGCACTGATCCCGTTGACGGTCTGGCTCAGCGGTAGATCCAGCACGACCTGGGTCGCAATCTGCCAACGGTTTTCGTCCCTGGTGAGGTAGTGGCCGAAACGCAGCAGCGGTGCTGTAAGCGGACTGTCTGGCTGGACAGCTGCCTGGGTGGCAGGTTTGGGTTGTAGCTTTCCTTGCTGGTGCATTACCCGAAAGTTGTTGCGGGTGTTCATCAGCGCTTCGTAGAGGCCGACCCGAAACTGGTTGCCGAAGGCTTTGATCCGCTTGTGATAGGTATTGATCGCGACATCATCAAGCCAGTGCTGCCGGCCATTGAGCTGGTACGGGCGGCATTCGCCCTGGACCCGGCCACGAAGGTCAACGGCCTTCATGCAAGGAGCCATAATGCGGTTCAATTCCATTTTCAACTGCAGCCGGGTGGGGCCGTCTTCTCCGTCGGTCATCATCTGGAAGACGTCGTCGAAATCGTCGCTATCGTAGACGGGGATCAGTTTTTCGATCAGTCCTTTGTAATCGTCAAGCACCATAGTTATTTTTGATTATCTCATTCTTCGTTTATTATCGGCGTAATCCCTTAAGAGTTGAGTTTTTTTCAACTTGCAGGCAACCCTATTTTACATGCCTTTTAGGCATGTGTTTAATCAAAATAAATCAAGGTGAGTCATGGCAAAAACCAAGCGGGCCTATGTGTGTAGTGATTGTGGCGCAGACTTCCCCCGCTGGCAGGGCCAGTGTAGCGCGTGTGCGGCATGGAATACGATAACCGAGTTCACAGTTCCCAAAACACGTGCTGCGGTCGGGGCGGTTTCCGCCGCAGGTACGAGCAGTTATGCCGGCGCAGCAACCAAGGTACAGAAGCTGTCGGAGGTCGAGAGCAAAGATCTTCCGCGCTACAGTTCGGGTATTTCCGAGCTGGACAGGGTATTTGGCGGCGGTATCGTACCGGGCTCTGTACTCTTGCTATGTGGTGATCCAGGCGCGGGTAAATCGACCTTGCTGCTGCAGAGCATTGGTTCGGTGGCGGCGTCGAAAGCATCGCTATACGTGTCGGGTGAAGAATCTATCCACCAGATCTCCCAGCGGGCCAAACGCTTGGGTACCCAGAACCTCGACAATATCAACGTGGTTGCCGAGACGTCGGTGGAAGCAATTATCGAGCATATTCGCGCCCAGAAAGCCGAGTTTGTGATTATCGACTCCATCCAGACCATGACGGTTGCCCATAACGATTCGGCAGCGGGAAGCCCGAGCCAAGTTAAGGAGTCAGCCGCGGCGCTGACCCGGTTCGCCAAGACCGAAGGGGTCACCTTCATGATTGTCGGCCACATCAACAAAGACTCGAACGTGGCCGGTCCGATGCAGCTGATCCACATTGTCGATGGCTTGTTTGCCCTGTCATCGACCGCGGATGAGAAGTTCCGGGTATTGCGCACCTCCAAGAACCGCTTTGGTGCGGATTCCGAGTCCTGTTTCTTTGCCATGACTGAAACTGGGATGAAACAGGTCAAGAACCCGTCGGCCATTTTCCTCAGCCGCTCGGATAAAAACCATGCCGGCTCGGTCTGCACTACGCTGTGGGAAGGGACCCGGCCGCTGCTGGTGGAAATCCAGGCCCTGTGCAACAACTCGGTGACCGAGAACCCGCGCCGCCTGACGGTCGGTTACGACAACAACCGTTTGGCGATGTCGATAGCAGTGCTGGCACGCCATGGCGGAGTAATGCTGTCGGATATGGATATCTTCGTCAACTGTGTCGGCGGGATCAAAATCGAAGAGACCTCGGCAGACTTGTCCGTTTTGCTGGCGATTTTCTCCAGCTTCAAAAATGCCCCGGTGCCGCAGGATGTACTGGTGTTCGGTGAGATTGGTCTGAATGCCGATATCCGCCCGGCAGCTAATGGCGTGGAGCGGATCCGCGAAGCGGTCAAGCAGGGCTTTACCCGTGCGATTGTGCCAAAGGCCAATGCCAGCCGTCAGATCCCGGGTATTGAAATTATCGCGGTGGAAGACCTGCAGGAAGCGTTGTCGGCGTTCGAGCGCGTGGCGCTCTAGTTTCGGTTTAAGGCGCTTTGGCGGCTTATAGCCGGTACAAAATTGTCGATAAAAGAAAGGGCTGCATCATGCAGCCCTTTTTATATCTCGAGATACGCGCGAATTACTTAGCAATACGCTTGTACTTGATACGGTGTGGCTCAGCCGCTTGCGCGCCCAGTGTTTTCTTCAGCCAATCCGTGTACTCGGTGTAGTTACCTTCGTAGAAGTTAACCTGGCCTTCGTCACGGTAGTCAAGGATATGGGTGGCGATACGGTCTAGGAACCAACGGTCGTGCGAAATAACCATGGCACAGCCAGGGAATTCTAGAAGCGCTTCTTCTAGTGCACGTAGTGTTTCAACGTCAAGGTCGTTGGTTGGCTCATCGAGTAGCAGGACGTTGCCGCCAGCTTTAAGCAGCTTAGCAAGGTGAACACGGTTACGCTCACCACCAGATAGGTCGCCGATGCGTTTTTGCTGATCGCTGCCTTTGAAGTTGAAGCGTGAGCAGTAAGCACGCGCTTGGATTTCAAAGTTGTTGATCTTGATGATATCCGCGCCTTCGGAAATCTCTTGGTAAACCGTGTTGTTGTCGTTCATGCTGTCGCGGAACTGGTCAACAGACGCCAGGCTTACAGTATCACCCAAGTCGATGGTACCTGAATCAGGCTGCTCTATACCGCTAAGCATCTTGAACAGCGTTGACTTACCAGCACCGTTGGCACCGATGATACCGACGATCGCACCCTTAGGCATGCTGAAAGAAAGGTCGTCGATAAGAACACGGTCACCAAATGACTTGGTCAGGTTGTTCACCTCGATTACCTTGTCACCTAGGCGCTCACCTGGCGGGATGAACAGCTCGTTGGTTTCGTTACGTTTTTGGTGGTCACTTGTATTCAGCTCTTCAAAGCGCGCCATACGGGCCTTTGATTTCGCCTGGCGACCTTTAGGGTTCTGGCGAACCCACTCAAGCTCTTTCTCGATGGTCTTCTGGCGAGCTTTCTCTTGCGAAGCTTCTTGCTTTAGACGGGCATCTTTCTGCTCAAGCCAAGAGGTATAGTTACCTTCCCATGGGATACCTTCACCACGGTCAAGCTCTAGGATCCAACCTGCAGCGTTGTCTAGGAAGTAACGGTCGTGGGTGATCGCCACAACAGTACCGCTGTAGTCAACAAGGAAGTGCTCAAGCCAAGCCACAGACTCTGCATCAAGGTGGTTAGTTGGCTCATCAAGCAGCAGCATGTCTGGCTTGTCTAGCAGTAGGCGACAGATAGCCACACGGCGACGCTCACCACCTGATAGGTGTTTGATTTGTGCATCCCACTCAGGCAGACGAAGGGCGTCAGCAGCACGCTCTAGCTGCATCTCTAGGTTGTGGCCGTCTTTGGTTTCGATCAGGGCTTCTAGTTCACCCTGCTCTTTGGCCAGTTTGTCGAAGTCTGCACCTTCTTCTGCGTATGCTGCGTAAACCGCATCAAGGCGCGTCAGGGCATCTTTGACGTCAGCGACTGACTCTTCAACCACTTCACGTACGGTCTTTTCTTCATCCAGTACCGGCTCCTGAGGTAGGTAACCTACCTTTAGGCCAGCCTGTGGGCGTGCTTCACCTTCGATATCGGTATCGATACCCGCCATGATACGTAGCAGGGTTGATTTACCGGCACCGTTCAGACCCAAAACACCGATTTTGGCGCCTGGGAAGAAGCTCAATGAAATATCTTTTAGGATTTGACGCTTAGGTGGGACGATTTTGCCCACGCGCGACATGGTATAGACGTATTCAGCCATATCCGTTTGCGATCTCTAAACTAAATGAAAGGGGGTATTTTACCTGTTCTGGACATAAGTTTAACAGCAATGTTCATAATTAGTGCCCCAACTGAGCGTTAAGGTACCACTCTGCTCCCATCTTTGCGTAGCGGGTGCCTTTTACCGTGCGATTTCCTGCAACATTGCGGTGTTAATTTTCTGTTATCCGCAGGCGATCGTGATTATTCAAATCGACAATTTGGTATTACGCTCAATATTGGGCCGCCTGAAGGTTATTGGCGCCAGCCCTGCATCACGCAGAGGCTTGTAGTAATGGATTTTATATGCAATAAAACACACAGGTTTTTGACCTGAATGAACATGGACAACGAATGGAAGGGTGCTGTGTATAGCAATAAAAACCTTAAAGTAATTTCAGGTCTTGTGCTGTCGGTTGGCTTGCTGCTATCGCCTTTGATGCAGGCATCAACCCTTGAACAGCAGCGCGAACGCTACGAGCAGGCGCAAGTCGCCTTGGAAGAGAGGGACGAGGCAGCGTACGAAAAGCTTCGCGGCAGTCTGGATGACTACCCGCTGACGCCTTATCTCGATTACCGCGAGTTTATCCAAAACCTGTATGCCAAAACGCCCGGCGAAGTTGAGGCATTCATTGATCAATTCTCTGCCTTGCCGTTCAGTACAACGGTCAAGGATCGCTATCTCAATCACCTAGCAAAAACCCAGCGCTGGGAGAATTTCATTGAGGTTCAGCCTCTGCCGCCGCGCAGCCAGGTATTGCGCTGCCATTACTATTACGCCCAGAGCAAGCTTGGCAATAAAGACGTTGCCTGGCAGGGAGCACAGACCTTGTGGCTAACGGGGAAATCCACCCATGATGCCTGTGATCCGCTGCTGAACACTTGGCAGAAAGCGGGCAAGCGGACCGATGTCCTGATTTTGGATCGCATGTTATTGGTTTATGAAGAAGGTAACCGTGGCCGGCTCAAATACCTCAACAAACAGTTGGGGGCCAAGAGCAAGCAGTCGGGCAAGGCGGTGATGGATCTCTATGATAAACCCCAGGGTGTTGCGGCATTCTCCAAGCGCAGCAAAGTGACCCCCTTCAACCAGAATCTCACTGTATTGGCATACAAAAAGTTGGTGCGCAGTGACGTCAAGGAAGCGGTAAAGCAGTATCACAACACCGTACAGGGGCAGCACTTTGAGGAAGCCAAGCGTCAGTCGCTGGCAGACTATACCGCCAGCCGCTTGATGGCGACCGATGATGAGAAACTGCAGAAATGGCGCGATAACGCGTTGGCGAAAAGTACTAACATCAGTTTGCTCGAGCGTCGTATCCGCCAGGCGATGCGCGAAGACAAGTGGCAAGAGGTCGAGCTTTGGGTGAATCGCTTGCCTGATGAGGCCAAGCAGACGACCCGCTGGACGTTTTGGCAGGCCCGGTTGGCCGAGCGTGACGGTGACAAGGCGTTGGCTGAAGAAAAGTATAATCAGATCTTGGGTCAGCGCGATTTCTACAGCGCCGCAGCTGCAACTGTACTGGGTAAACCGATCACCTATCCGGTGAAAACCGCGGGTGATTACCGTACCGATATGAAGGAATACGAGCAAACCTTGGCACGGGTCAAAGAGCTTATCGCCACCGATAAGCTGCTAGCGGCAAACCGCGAATGGCACTATTTGCTGCGCGGGCTGGATAACGATCAGATAATAGCCTTGGCTTCTTATGCCTCCATCAATAAGTGGCATCATCTCGCGGTACAGGCGACTATTTCCGGCCAGTTGTGGGAATACGTCGAGTTGCGCTTCCCGATTGCCCATAAGTGGTGGTTTGATTTCTTTAGCAAGAAACGTGATTTGCCGGTAACCACCATGATGGCATTGGCCCGCCAGGAAAGTGCGCTCAATATCGAGGCGGTCTCGCCGGTTGGTGCCCGCGGCCTGATGCAGCTGATGCCTGCTACTGCCAAGGAAACCGCCAAGAAGCTAGGGCGCAACTACGAAGGAAAAAACAGCCTGTTTGATCCCGGCGTCAATATTCGCCTTGGCAGTGGTTACCTTAAAATGATGCTCGAGCAATATGACAACAACCGGATCTTTGCCTTCGCTGCTTACAACGCAGGCCCGAGCCGGGTGACCCGTTGGCGCAAAGGCACAGATGGCCGACTGGATGTCTATGCCTTTATCGAGGCGATTCCGTTCAATGAAACCCGGGGATATGTCCAGAATCTGTTGATGTTCGAGATCTACTATGGTGATTTGACTAAAAGCCCGGTGCCATTGCTGACGGAGAATGAGCTCAGCACCAAGTATTAGTTTTTTTTTGCCAAAGGCTAGGTTGTCGCTGGTTAAAGGGATAGAATCAGTACTCGAGAACGAGTACATCAAATGAGGATGACATGTCGAATATTCAAGAAACCCCGGAATTTACCGAGTGGCAGCAGGTGATTGATATCTTGCGTCAGGCAACGACCGAGCACAAGGACGATACCTTGCTGAGGCTGCTATTGACGCCCGACGAAAGGTCGGTGCTATTGTCCCGAGTGAATATTCTGCATGAGTTGCTCAATGGTGAGCGTAGCCAGCGTAAAATCAGTGAACTGCTTGGCGTGGGTGTCGCAACCATTACCCGCGGCTCCAATGAACTCAAGCACCATGATGAAGACACTAAGGCATGGTTGTCTGCCTTGCTGAAAGAGCAAAGCCCGAACGCGTGATCTCCATCTAAACGGTTTTGATAAACAAAGGCCCCCAGAGACTTGATGTACTCTGGGGGCCTTTCTGTTTTTGGGAGATATCCCCACTTGCTTTGAAAGCATAGTGGTATCACTTAATTTATTTTGCGAACAATGTTGGGTGAATGAAGGGGATCAGTGCCAAAATCAACGCCTGCTGGTATACCGAGCTGCGGCTTAGCAGATGGTTGGTCAGCATCGCAATGGCACCGCCTTTCTGCTTGATATTGGTTTGGTTGAACATTTCATCCATGACATCGCCCAGCTCTTCGCCCTGGTGGAGCTTTTCCAGCGCTTGGGGAGGCAAAGGGAGTGAGGCCGAACGGGCTTCTCCCCGGTTGTCACCGCTTTCGATAACCATCCAGGCAAACGTGAACTGACCGTCAATACCCGCTTCAAGGCCCACATAATAGTCTGCGCCAGGCGTGGCTTGGCGAGCATTGCTGACGCGGTTTCTTGCACCCTGCAAGGTTTCGTCGGCGCTCATTGGCTGATCGCGGACACCGCTGTCTACGCTGATCCCTTCGATCGTGAACTGGACATTCGGAAACGTGTGGTTGAAGGCGTCTTCAACGGCTGAAATCTTGGCGGGGTTGGTCGAGGCGACAATAATCTTAGGCATAGCAAACATCCGTTATCTGAGTGCTTACCATTCTAATGCCAAACGGAATAATAGTCTGTTCATACCTCGCCTTCATAAACGTTACGCTGCCAGAAAGCATTAGCTACGGGAAGAACTACGGGAAGGGGGGGCTCGCGGCTGCGAGCCACCTGCAATTAACGGTCGAAAGCCCAGTCGGACTGGATGATGTAGCCGTGGATCTGGAATTCGCCGTTGTTGACGAACAGGTTAGGGAAGTCCGGCTGAGAGGTCGAGAAAACCACGCCATCCGCAAGCTGGGTCATATGGTAGAAGTCTGGCTCGCTGCCGCGCACTGACGCAAATACCGGCTGCTTAGGGCGGTAAGTGGCCGTTTTGGTGGCAAGGGCATAGCTGCCGACTGGGGCACACTGGGCAATGTTTTCGTTATCCACCAGTAGGCCTAGGCAGTCTTCGCGTAGCAGGTGTTGTGGAATGGCACGCTTGCTGATCACGTCAACTGAAGCACCGCTACGAAAGGACATAAAGTCTTTGCGGTGGATAATCGGGATGTAAGTGCTGGTGGTGCCTTGGTCTGCGCTGTTGTTGATTGTCGTGGTCGCCTGGGTACCGGTATCAACCTGACCGGTCAGTAGGTAGCTGATTGACGTGCTCAGAGCCTCGGCAATTTTTTCCAGCTCACGGACTTCGATACCGTACTTGCCAGATAGCTTACGGCTCATTGTCCCTTGCTGAAGATCAAGGGCTTCACCAAGTTGCTTTTGGCTGATCCCTTGGATTTTCGCTAAACGCTTAATTCTTTCTAAATATTCCATACTCACTAGCTTCCTGCTTAAATTTTTTACTGATGCAAACACGCATTCTTAAATGTCATATTGATTGTACTGCTAACAGCAAGCTGGGGATCTGGCGGGTATAAAAAATGCGATTGGTTTCGTTGTGGGAATATCAGTTTTTTTCCAGATGTGCAAAAAAGGGAACAAATTTCGCAAATTGAAATAAGAATTCGGCAGAATATTTGTTGGATGAAGATCACTCTTTGTAACCTTTACCGCTAAGGTGTTATTGACCCAAAACGCTAGGCTTTTCTTTGTGGTTTTGTTTTATATTACTGAAAGTAAAGGGTTTATATTGGATTTTTCTTTGCTGACTGCCTAGTCAATAACCACAATGAATCTGCGGGTGATATTTTATTTGTGGTGGTTATGGGTTGAGGTGTATCTAATCGTTTTTCTTATCTATAGTAGCGAAAAATAGTTATTACAGATAAAGCGGGAGGGGATGTTAGGTTATGCTTTCGGGGGATAAAGAGGAAGGCGAGCCTTCCTCTATAGTAGGGTTTAGCGAGTCAGGTAGGTGTACAAGAACTTGGTGATCTCTACCATGTCATCAATTTTGATGAACTCTTCGGTGGTGTGTACCTTCGCCATACCGGTAGACAGGTTTACTGTCTTCAGGCCTTTGCTGTTGAAGATGTTCGCGTCGCTACCGCCGCCTGTTGGCTTACACATTGGCTCAACACCGTTGGCTTCGAATGCTGCTTTGATTTTCTCGACGTGCGGGTCGTTGTCGGCAATGCGGTAAGCGTTGTAGGCACGCTTAGACGCAATGTTGATTTCTGCGCCGTGCTTCTCAGCTGCAGCTTCAAATGTGCTCACCATGTGATCAACCTGCGCCTGCAGTTTGTCGTCATCTAGTGAACGGGCTTCAGCTTCGATGAACAGCTCAGGCATCACGATGTTAGTCGCTTGACCGCCTTTAACCACACCGATGTTGGCAGTGGTTTCTTCGTCGATGCGAGACAGCTTCATGTTGGTGATGGCATCAGCTGCAACGGTAAGAGCATTGATCCCTTCTTCCGGTGCTAGACCTGCGTGGGCAGGCTTACCTGTGATATTTACTTTCAGGTTCTGCTGGCCAGGTGCGGTAGTAATGATAGTACCGATAGGGCCGCCAGAATCGAATACGATACCGGTTAGCGATTCAACCTTGCTCATGTCGAAGTTCTGCGAGCCATGCAGGCCGCCTTCTTCATAAACGGTGAACGCCAGTTCGATAGTCTGGTGCTCTTCGCCGTCAGCCTTGATGCAGCGAACCGCTTCCATGATGGCTGCGATACCAGATTTGTCGTCACCACCTAGAATAGTGTCGCCTTTCGAGCGGATGATACCGTCTTCGATGATTGGCTCGATGCCGTTACCCGGAGTCACGGTATCCATGTGGCAGCTTAGTAGGATAGTACCTTCCAGCTTACCTTCTAGTTTGGCGTAGATGTTGAAGCCGTTGGAGATCTCAGCAGGAACAGGAAGCTTCTGTACGTCAAAGCCCATTTCACCTAGCTGCTCGGCCAGCGCCTCGGCAATCGCTTTCTCGTTGCGCGATTCGCTGTCGATTTTAACCAGTTCAATAAAGTGTTGGACCAGACGGTCCTGATTGATATTTGCCATTTAAAGCACCTCCGTAATGGTCGTTATATTACGTGAACTGGCTGAACTAACCTTGATCTGTCCACCAATATCGTGGGGGTAATCACTATAAAACTTGAAATGTTAAGGTGATTATTCTGGCTTGTTGGGGAAATGTACGGTTGGGGTTGGGGAGGTGTGGGGGAGTCGTTAAGGGGAGGGCTTCAATTCATATGCCAAAGAAATGAATCCTAGAGCCAGTGTAGGGCACTACATCAGTGTTTCGTAAAACTCATCCATTAGGTTCTCGAGTAGAAATAGTTGCTCGGTATCTTCTTCACTGAGCTCGTCCTTGTTGTAGAGCAGATCCATTTGGGCCTGAATTATCGCGACCTCTTTCATCACCTCCACGTTATGCTGCTCCAAGATCTCTTCCAGATCTTGCGCGTGTAGTGGAGGAATAGAGAACGAGAGGGCGAAAGCAGCTATTACCGTAAACAGCAGTGGCTTGATGGCGAGTAGTGCCTTGATTCTGGTTGTAGGGGATTTCATTGACCGGTTCCATTGGCTTTATTGTGATTAGAAGTAAAGCCTATGGAAGTGGTTGTTGGATCACTATGATATTGCTCAATGATTGAAAGTCAGAAATGAATGATTACAAATTTAGAACCTGTACATTTACCGCAGGTCAAGATATCTAAGACGCACGAGGTATTGAGAAAAGTCCAATCCATCATTGTTTTATTTATAACAGATACTTACGCTGTTATTTTGATTATTTAACGATGGTGTTAAGGGGTATCTTTAAGACCCTTATATAACCATTGGGAAACAATTAGCATATTATTTTCAATGATTTAGTAGCGTTAAAGCGCTAAAAGTTATCGTGTGTGAAATAGCAGAGCTAAAATCTTAATTCTGAGATCTTACTCACTCGTTTCTGTGGCACTTATTTGTTACCTTACGCCGTTTTTGGCTCACTCAGAACTGGCTATGGCTTCGCAATATATTATCAATAAAGTTGTAGAAATTGGGGATACCTTGCATCGCTGTGGATGCCCACCTTATAAGGTGGAAAAGTATACTCAGTACTATGCCAATAAGTATGATGCGGATGTCATGGTGCAGGCAATGCCAACCTCGATTAACTACCAGTTTCTTGGCAAGCGAGATACCGTGGTCATGAAGCGCCACAAACCTGCCTCTATCAATCTTGCCTTACTGGCCAACACCATCGATCGTATTCATCAGCCCGGTAAAGAAAAAACAGCCGAAGACTTCCACTACCCCAAATGGGTCGTGGCACTGGCCAATATGGGAATACCTCCCGCTTATCTAATGTTGGTAGGTAGTACCCTTGAGGCTGTGGGCTATGCCGTGATACTTGGGCTCATGGTTTGGTTAGTACAGTTGATTTGCCATGGCCGCCGCGCAATTGCCGTTGAATTTATTGCGGCATTGATAACCGGTTTGTTTGTGGCTTTCATCGTGAGCCTGGGTATCAATGTACCTGTTTGGGCGCTGTGTATTGCGTCGATCGTCTTGTTTGTTCCCGGGCTTTCAATAGCTAACTCATTAGAATGTTTGGCATTCAATGACTTGGTCTCTGGTACCGCTTTACTCGGGCAAAGCATGCTGACCCTGCTCAAACTGTTCATCGGCGTGATGATAGGCTTGAATATCGGTGAGGCTTGGTGGGGGCCGGTGGACACCATCCCTTATACCAATGAAATCCCGATATGGTTGCATGTCTTTGGCTTGGTATTGATTTCAACGTCGATCGGGGTGATCTTCAATGCCCGCCCGCAAGATATTCTGCTTGGGCTACCGGTTGCGGTATTGGGCATGTGGGGGCCGATGTACCTGGGCTTCGGTGGTGACTGGGTGGTAGGCACTTGGGTGACCACTGTGTTGATCACTTTGTACGGCACAAAAATGGCCAAGCTGCTTAACTTAACCGGTTCTATTTATATCGTGCAGGGGATCATCATTCTGGTTCCCGGTAGCCGCGTGTTGATCAGTGCAAGCCAATCCGTCTTCGAGCAATCTATCTTGCCGATCCCTAATATCGGCTTGTCTGCCATTTTCATGTTCTCGGCAATCGTAGCCGGGCAGATCACCGCCTATTCGCTGTACTCGCCGAAGATTGATCGTTAATTACGTCTCACATAAATGACCACTAGTTCCATGAACTAGTGGTCTTTCCAAGCGTTTGAGCTGCTGCTTTTAGCTATTACTCTACAGGTAAGGTTTGGAACCCGCACTGTAGAAGGTATTGGTAAGTGTGTTGGTAATAATTACATGGGCGGGTTGGGTCGCTGTCGTTTCCTTCAGGCACAAAGATCACCATGCCTTGACGTGCACGCGTTAGCAGCACCCGGTATGCATTCTCTAGATAGCGTTTATCTTGCTCTTTGTTACGCTTTTGCCACTTAGTGCCTTTGAAGCGCCAATGCTCAAATTGCTGATCCATATAACGATAGTCGGCATCCCACCCAACTAGACACCAGTCTAGCTCAAGCCCTTGGACATCAAACTCAGTAGCAACATCTTCAAGGAAGTGGCATGAGCGGATATCGTCGTGGGGATGAAGGAACCAGCTAACCGGATCAAACTTGTTTTTGACAAAGATCCCTTCAGCTTTGAGGCGAATGCCATTAGAAGATGCCAGCATACCAGTGCTTTCCAATCCGCGAGATTGTTGTTTTAGCCATTGTTTGGCTTTAGCGAGATCGCGGGTAAGGTGAAGCGGATATTGGGCTTGTAACTCATCAGCTAGCTCTGCGGCTTTTTTGCATTCTCCTGCGATAACATGGTGTACAAAGCTAGAAAGCTTTTCGGCCCTGAACGATCGCATCGAAGTCGCTAAGTGCAGGCTTGGCAGTTTGTGTGCGTTTTGCAGGTTTTCTAGTGACAAACCATCTGAGACATATTCGCCTTTGAGTAACTCTGTCGAGCAGTAGACCTGCCAATGAGAATCCCCATGCTCTAAAGCAGATAGCCATCCCGCAAGCCCTGCTTCGCCAGTGTTGATCTCTTGCCCGCCGCCTATCAGAGCAATGATCACCGCCCAGTCTTCGTGCCTGTCCATCACTTCAATCAAGAATTCAGGCTCAGATTGATTAAAGTCGGGCTGATTACGCTTGGTTTGCATGAACTTTGATGTCTGCTCTGCGTTCCATGCTCGTTGTGCTTCGTCAAATATCGCGACATTTTCTGGCGGGATAGAGCCATCCAGAGCCTCATCACGGAAGCGGTGAATATTCTGGATAAACTGTGACGTTTCTCGGCGTGCAGCCGCTTTGCTCATATCGGTACGTGAAGATTTATCAATGGCGAGTGCTTCTTGCAATACACTCACTAAAGGTCCGTTACCACTGAGAAAAACTGAGTACTCGTTATCTTTAGGGTTAGAGTGGGTGTTGGCAATATTAAGCCCGACTAACGTTTTACCTGCGCCGGGGACACCTGTGACAAAACAAATGATTTTTTGCTTATTGACTCGGGCTTGGTGGATTAGCTCGAGTAACTCGTCGCTGGTTACACCTAGGTTTTGAGTATCTGCTTCATTACGCGCAATATCTTCAACTGCGTGATTGGCATACAGTGCCTGTGCAGCCTCCACGATAGTAGGGGTAGGGAGGTAACCGCTATTAGACCACTCAATGGCATCAACCTGATTCGCTTGCCACTTAACTGCGCACTGCTTGATAATGTCGGCTATCTGCTGGCCGTTATCAACAATAGGTTTAGCGACGCCATCATTATCCAAGATTAACTCCCATCCACTTTTATCCGCTTCGGTTGCCAGTAGAATCGGTACAATAGGGAGTGAATGACTGCCTCGATGGAAGTTTTTCAGGTCTAGTGCATATCCGACGGTTTGGCGCAGATCGGCGGAATGGTAGTTGCTTGAGCCGACTTTAAACTCGATAACAAAGATAATACCTTGATAGATAAGTACCGCATCAGCGCGCCGTCCCATTCGTGGGATTAGAAACTCAAAGAACAGGTGCCCATTATGAGGTGTTAAATCAGATAAAGCTTGCTGCAGGATTTGAACTTGTGCTGCCCACGCCCCTGTCTGTTCATGCTGTAATTGCTGGGTATGGCTACTGGCAAGCTTACCGATAATGTTATCTGAGGTTGATTGAAGAAAATCCGATAGGGTGGCGTCGTAAAAAGCTCGGTTAGTCATTGTCGACCTCAAATGCCAAAAGCTTTTCCGGTGCAACATCAAGTGCCTGTGCCAACTTAAACAAGTTGATGAGGCTGACGTTTCTCAGGCCCCGCTCAATGCCACTGATATAGGTACGGTCAAGTCCACAACGCGCAGCCAATTCTTCTTGGCTTAACGCAGTATCCTTTCTTAATTGTTTAATGTGTAACCCAAAGGGTTTGAGTACTGAGTCGTTCACGGCAGTCTACTTTTTGCTTGCTTATGAACGACATGGTCTGCGTCTGTAGACTTTTGGTCCACGGACTATAAGTCACATTTTCTTTCGTAGATGAGGAGTTGCGAGTTATTGAGTGTTAGTAGTATCAGAACAAACAAAAAGGGCGGTAATCTTTCGATTACCGCCCTTTCCAAACGTTTGGTGGAGCTGGCGGGAGTTGAGCAAGGGTTTTAAGTTGTTGTTTTTTTTTGTTGATTTTTAGTTCGTTGGTATGGCTCTGGGTAAGTGGTTGGGTATTAATTGATTTTGCAGCATACATTATCACATGTTCTAGAAGAGCATTAGAATAAATCACTTAGGTGATAAAAGCGAAAGGCTACTTTCTTTTTCCTCTAAGTGCTTCAATCCAGTTTAGGCACCAAGAGCTAGGATTGACCTGCTCTTTGTAAGATCGCATGTGCTTACCCGTTAATGTCTCTAAGTTTGGCACGCCATAGCGCCATTCGTTTAAAAAAGTGATCACTCGTGAAGGTTCATCTTTTTGTTTTAAGCGATAGCGGACTATTTGCTTTAGAGTGTATGTGTACTGCTTGTCTTTGGTGTTTATCTTTTCGACTGTTTTGTTTGAAGTCTCAGAATATCTTGCCGCAATACAGCTTCTCAAAACTGCTGAGTATTCTTCATCAGAGAGTTTTCCATCGTAACCCATCTCCTCTGCGATCTTCTCGATTCGCTCTAAGTCCTTAGCGAAAAAATACAGACGCTTAGTTTGGTAGCCAGACTCTTTCCTTCTCTCGGATACTTTTTGTTGGCGAACATTGTCATATGAGCTCATTCTAGCTGTCCATTGCTATCTCTTTGAGCAAACAGTTTACCTAATAAATAAGAATAATTCCCTGTGAGTCTCACGGATATTGTGAGGATCACAACTGTATCAATATGATTTAATTGAGCTATAAGTGAGGCTCACATTTTTTGAGGAATTTTAATCGATAAAGGGATTGTTGGGGCTGATAACTCTAATTCGCGTGTGAGTAACAGAATGAAGGAGGATTACTCATGCCAAATATAAAGGTTGTCAGAATGAATGATGTTCAAGAAATGACAGGTCTATCCAGAGCAACAATCAATAGGTTGAGAAAGGAAGGTTCTTTCCCACCGCATATAAATCTAGGAGCACGAGCTGTCGGTTGGTTTGAGCATGCAGTTACAGAATGGCTACAAGCAAGGATGACCGGTCAAACTCTGTCTTACAGAGAGGAGTGCTGATATGGCGATGGAAGTCAGCACACTCGAAGAGTGGCATAAATTTGAGACTGTAGAGGAAGCTAAAGAAGAAAATGAAGCTAGGATTGACATACTATGGGCGGAGGGCGGCAATGAGAATATCAACCTAGTTCATAAACTTGAAGCTTGCACTTACGGTGAGAAGAAGTGCAAGAGTGCTGCGTGTAAGCTTTGTAATCGTGAGTACCGTATGCAGCTGGTCAATCCAAGAGTTTCAATAATGACGGAGAGTGGATTGGATTACTGGATGCTAACAGTGATCGACTACAATGGAGCCTTCAGCCATGAGCGATTGTCGGTTTTCGATGTAAGAAAGGCGAAAGATAGGCTCAGAAAACAGTTAAGCAGAGCTGGCTTTCATGGCCCAATATTTGGTTCTATTGAACTCGATTATCATGGTGTATGTAAGTTATGGCTTCCGCATGCGCACTTAATTGTTCCAATTACGGAACAGAACGTGAACGCAAAAAAGGCTTTAAAAGAACAGTACAAAAGAATGAACCTTTGTCATATCAAAGACAATCGAAAAGCTAAGCCTTTACAGTTTGATCATATAAACCATGACTATCACCAAGTCTCTTACTGTTTTAAATTATCATTTTTTGAAGTTGTTGATATTAAATCAAAAAAAGGGAATAGGTACACAAGTAAACAAAGGTTAAAGCGAAGTTACTTTTGCGACTCACTGGTAAGTCAGCATATGGAGGGAAGAAGAGGTTATGTATTCAGTTTTGATGAGAGATAGTTTGAGTACATTCACTGTCCGAGAAATAAGTAATGGCTATATAGATTGATGTAGCTATAGGCTCTACTGGTGCAGATAAAGAGTGTTTTCATTGATTAGGGAAAAGAACACTAGAAGATTAACGTGTGAGCCAAGGGAAGAAATGCATGGTCTAAGTAGTGTAGCCACCGACTCTTAGCCATGCAATTTCCGGTTTGCACTTTAATATGAGCTGCCTTCAGCTCTGGCAGCATGATGATTCATGCTAGGTTTAGTTATACCTGCTTTATTTGTCGCTCGCATGGCGAGTGCTTGCTAAGTTCAAATAAGAACAGTCGATTATCAAATTGTAGCGCTGAGTCACTTATGTGCGTCCACTTAAATGTACAGCAACTAGAAGCCAATCTATCCTTGCGAACTATGAAGGATTACGTCTTACAGAAGCGTAGCAACCGCGTTTTTCATAGTCGACGACCTCTAGTGTCATTATAGTATTGGTTGGTTAAATTGCGCTTAAGTTTTTTATTTCTTTTTAAACAAAGACTTATAGATAGCGCATGTGTCGCGCAAGGACTCTTTATGGCTTGTGTAAGGTTGTTCCTAGGTTTTTTTAAGGTTTTTTTATTTGCAATCTAAAATTTTTGTATTATCATGCCCGCAAAATTTCAAACATAGAGTGGAACATGTCAAGATCACCAGCAGCTATTTCTGAAAATATAATTGACTTAATGCATAAGCAAAATTTGAATTGCACTACTATTCCGTGGAATAGGTTTTATGTTCTTTGTAAAAGAGAGAGAATTCAAAGTACGTTTTTAGATAACTTACGCTACGAACTTAAGAAGAAAAGTTTTTTAATGACAGAGGGGCATGCTGTCATTTGCATAGCAAAAGACTTTAATTTTTCTGAATTAAATATTAGTGAATAAAAGAAGGGCTTATTAAATAAGCCCTTCTTTATTACTCTATATCTTCTACTATGTTCTCTTCACGCACTAATGCATTTCCATGCCTAAACTCTTCAACTATATTAACATTTTTATATTCAGATAATATTTTTTTAGGTACATGTTCTAAAACAATCATCTGGAAATTGCTATTCAATTCTATTTGCCTTGATATAAAATCATCAAGAAGCTTAAATGCCTTTTTGATCTTTGCCTCATCACTGCTATCTAACTTTTTTTCATCATCAGACTCGTCGCCATAATATGGCCTGCTTGGTTGATCAATAATTAAGTATGGTGCAACAAAACTAGAATGGTTATTTTTGATTACTTCATGGATAGATAACATAAAGAACAAATGTAAAAACATTTGGTTTGAACTACTACCAACATTTTCTTCAAATGTTGACTTTGGCTTTCTTAATGATAGTGCTTTTTCCTTATATTTGAAATATGGTTGATAACCTTGATAGTTTTCAAGTGAGGTTCCTACCATTTCAATATATTCAGAAATTATTTCTTCAATAGCTTTTATCGTTAGTTCTTTTTTCTCTGATGTGTCATCAACTTTAATGTTTTTTATTTCATCTTCAATTTTGGTTTTATCTAAATCAACGTATGAGGATGTGCTATCATTATATAGGTTAGCTTTAGCTAGTAATTGTCCCATAAAGAAGTATTTTTCTTTAAGTGAAGAGAAAGAGTATACTTCAGATGGTTGAGATTTTAATTTTTCTTCAATATCTTTAAGCTTTATCTTTGAGTTATTTATTTCATCGTTAACCTGCAAGCTAAGAGGAGTTCGCTTAACTCTCTCTAATTTAATACTCTTAATTTGATCAGATAAATGGCTGGTTATATTTTCAAATATTGAAGTTTTAATCAGATCAGAGTCATGACTCCTCAAATAATCAACAGGCTTTATTGAATCTTCAATTTTTTGAAGTGAGTTCTTATATAGATCGTACTCATTTTGGAATTTTGTTAGTTTTTTTATTTTATTAAATTCTTTGAAGTACTGTTGCTCTAATTGTTCTCGGTTATCGATTATTTCAGGACGGAGTTCTGATTCTATGTCAATATTTAATATATTTTTCCAAGATTCATCATCGTTTAAATCTGGGTTAATAATTGAATACTCTTTGGCTTTTTTTATCAAAGCGCTTCTTTCATTTATAAAGTCACTTCTTTTGTCATTTATTCTTTTATTTTTTCTTTCTATCCTTGATAATTCTTTTTCTAACTTATCTAGTTTTTCTTTCTTTAACACATTACCTACAGTTTCAATACCTACTGCTAAGTCGAATATTCGAGGGAGAGCTTCTCTGTATCTATCATCATTCTGTTTGTCAAAGAAAACACCAGAGCTATTTTCAATAATATCGCCAGAGATAGTATTGAACATTTGGAAATATCTAACCGATATCTTTGAACCGGGTTTAATATAACTTCCCCCATATTCAATCTTTGCGTTGCTATCTATAGAAAAAATAGATTCAAATAACTTTTTGACTGTTTTTTCATTAGTGTTATTTGTGGGTTTCTCTGGCACTTCCCCGATAGATGACAAGTAGTATTCAGCAGATACTTTAGATTGATATGGTGCTTTTCTAGCAAAGCTATAAGTACTTCCGTTTGAACTAACTACTAATCCATACCAAGTTGCATTTTCATTAATTTGGCTTTGTGAAAATTTAAATTTAGAAGCAAAAAAGCAGTAGTCCATTATTTCTAATATTGCAGACTTACCTGTGTTACTTCTACCTGTAATAACATTAATTTTATTTGGTAAGAATTCTAGTTCTCTTTTAGTCCCATTCTTAAACCAAATTATAAGTTTTGATATACTAAAAATCATAAACTTACCCTTAAATTTAGATATAATTTGTCTGATGGATCTTTAATAATGTTGGAAACATTTAAAGATGCTTTATAAATTTTTTCTACATGTTTCCCCATTTCTTTTGTATAGGGCATCTCTTTTTTTAATATGATATCACCATTAACTATATCTATATGCATCATTTGATACATATACTGAACAGCATTAATTGTTGGGTTTATTTGGTCATAAAAAATATCATCAAAGTTAGAAAACCATTGAGGGTTGTTTATTATTAACTTATCAAGAGATTTCACTTCATTATTCTTTTTAGATAGATATGAAAGTAGTTCTTTTTGATAGAGTAGAGGGTAAACTAATAAAACTTTATTCATAGGCAAAGATTTTGTATGTTGTAATACTGAGTTCAGTGCCAGTACACATATGGGAAAATTATGGTTGATTTTATTTTTCATTTTTATATTTATCCCAGTCATATCTCCAACCTAATGTTGGAATATCTGATAGGTAATAATAATATCCATTAGACAGGATAATATTTTCTGGCAAATCAGAAAAATTGACTTTTATATCTCGAGTTTCGTCAATAACTTCTATAGCTATTTCATTTGCCTTTTCTTCTTTAGGTGCTCTACGATATTTTTTTCTAAAAATATTTTTCCACCTTTGAATACTATCTTCTCTAATCGTATCTAATTCTACGTATGTTAAATCACCATTATCCTTCCAGTTAGATAAATTTCTTTTTATTTTTAACATATGAGATGTATACTCTGCCATTGTTTCAATATCATCTTGGCAAAAGTCTTCTATTTCTAACAACTGCTTTAAAAAAAGTTGGTCTTGAAGGTTTTTAGGCAGTTGTTCATTAAAAGTATATACTTGTAGAGAATCATTTCGTGCATTATCAAAATATCTACTGTACTTTCTATAGAAATCATCAAAGCTAATAAATATCTTTTCTCCTTTTTTTATGTTTATAAAATTATCCTTCCTAATTGCTGAGTCAATATCTCTAAATACTTGGCATATTTTTGACTCTGGTATCATTTTTGATTTTATTGATTTATAGCAATTATCAAAGATGTCATTTTCTTCGAGTTGAAATGAAATTTTATCAAAAAAACATTTAAGTACTTGGTTTGGAATCATTAGGATGTCATCGAAATATCTCTTTATTACATCAGATTTAGTTTTGTTTTTTAGAGAGCTTAGGTTTTCTCTTGCCTCCTCTATAGTGAGTTTACCTTCTTGTAGTGATTTGATTATTTTTGCAAATTCATTATCACTTGACTCCGATTTATTTGAAGCGAGTACAAAGTAAGTTTTATCTATAAATTTTATCTGCTCATTCTGTGTCGAACGTGAAGCGTTAGTATCGGTGATCACTTTCGACCAATTTGATAGAGTTTTCCAAAGATCAATATCAAATGTCGTTAAGTTTGATGGCTTTTTAGTTTTTTCTGATGTTTTAATTGTGTGTTTTACTTGATAGAGAATCTGAACATCATCAGCTAGATCTGTATGCACATCATCTTTACACTCCAGACCGACTGTTTGTCCAATTTCAAGTGATAATAGTTTCCACAAGAAAAAATAGTATTGGTAATCGAAGCCAATACCAGTCTTATCTGCTGAGGTTATATCTGCTTGTGTTGTGGTTGAAACCATCCCACTATCTCATCATTGAAAAAGAATGGGAGAAATTCTACCTTATAGTGTCATCATAATCATTCACGCTTGTATTGTTTTTTGTTGTGCATCAACTATGTACGTACTCCACCACTCCATTAGCTCTCGCCTTCTTTCAAGATAGTCAGTTCTATTGTATGCGCGTCTGACTTCATTTTTGTCTACGTGAGCAAGGCACGCTTCAATGAGCATTGGATCAAATCCATGCTCATTCATTGCAGTACTAGCGATGGAGCGCATACCATGTGCTACCAGTTCTCCATCATAACCCATTCTTTTTATTGCAGCATTTGCCCCTTGTTCACTTCGATGCTTCAAAGGGTTTTTATCTGACGGGAATATATGCTCGCGATGTGAGGATATAGGCTTAATATCATGCAATAAATCAATAACTTGCTGGGATAACGGGATTCGATGCTCCCTTTTCATTTTCATCCTCTCTGCTGGAATAATCCAAACTCGATCCTCAAAGTTGATTTCCTCCCATCGAGCTCCAGCTGCTTCACTAGCTCTAGTCATAGTATGTAGCTGAAAGTGTATTAAATAGCGTGTAATACGCCTTATATTGGCGTTGTGGATGTTTGTCATGAGGTGTGGTAGCTCACTTGGGGGAATCGTGGGCATGTGCTTCTTTTGAGGCTTGAGAAAGGCTGCTTTAATACCTTGAAGTGGATTGGAGTGGATGGCTCCACAATTGACCGCATAGGTCATTATATCGTTCAGCCTTTGACAGAGCCGCCGTAAAGTCTCTAGTGAGCCATTAGCTTGTACGGACTGTAATGTCTCTATCATAGCTGGAGCCGTGATTTCTTTTACTGGTGTGTTTCCGTGTGAGGGGAATACATGAAGCTCTAATGACCGCCATACGTCAGATGCATAGTCTTCAGAAATGGTTGATTTTTTAACTTCCATCCAATCTGTAGCGACTTTGAGTAACGTTCCATTTGCGTCTAGCTGTGCTTGTCTCTGTTTTTCTTTTTGATTCTTTTTGGGGTCGATTCCACGGGCGACAAGCTCTCTTGCTTCATTTGCAGCCTTTCTCGCGTTAGCTAGAGAGACTTTCGGGTAACTAGAAAGGGACAATCGAGATTGTTTTCCAGTATCAGGGCATTTATAGACAAAACGCCATGCTTGTGTGCCATTTGGCATAACTCGGAGTTGTAGGCCTTGTCCATCAGACAGTACATACTCTTTATCTCTTTTTTTGGAGCTCTTGATCTCTTTATCGGTAAGAGGTTTGGTCATCCGTGCCATTTGATTTACCCAAAATAATGTACCCAATGTCTTCAGGGTAAATGATTGGGTATTAAAGCAGCAAGATATTGTGAGACAACATGAGACATTAAGATTAGATAACTTAATGATTGGGAGGGGTTTAGATACTAAAACGGGACGTCCTAAGACGTCCCGTTCCAAACGTTTGGTGGAGCTGGCGGGAGTTGAACCCGCGTCCAAAAAACTGTCATTTTGTCAGGCGTTTATTGCTGACTTAGGGGAAGCGGTGTCTCACTTTTACTGCATGTGGGACACCAACTGTGACACTTTTAAAACGAAATAGTGTGTATTACGCACAGAGCAAACTACCAAGTTCATTAGTCGAAAACCGTTCGGTTCGGACTTCTCTCAAGACAAAATGTAAACGAAAAGCCAGTTATCTATCGGCTTTAATAGATAATGAGGTTCATCATTATTTTTCCTCTGATATAGCCCTAGATGCTGTTCTTGCAGTTGAGAAGGTCAAGAGTATTCATACCTCTATTCGTGATGGCAAAGCGTTCTCAAGTCATCCAAAGCGCAAAGCTAGAACGATTCGGTTCAAGTTATCTAAGTGTATTGATGAGTGGTTGGTTCAAAAGAGACTTGAAAAGGTATGGACTAACAAAAGCGAAGAAGATGCTATTCGGAAGATCCAGCTACTTTATACATGGATACCTAAAGCATCTGGCCTTGAAAGTTATCATTCCTCAGACCTTAGACAGTTAGCTAACAAGATCAAAAATTCGCTTCTGTCAAAAGGTTTGGCAGCAGCTACAGTGAATAAACATTTGCAGCTATACGGATATATCTGCAAATGGTTAGTTCGTCATGGCTATTCACCCATCAACCCATTCGAAGGAATGTCTCTCAAAGCCTCCAGGAGAGCACAGGAGCAGCGTGTGGCATTTACCGATGAACAAGCTTTAGTTGTCCTAGAAAAGTCACGAGAAGCTAGTTTAGGCACTATCAGTGGTATGCAAAAAAGAGATTACTATCAATGGCTAACGCTCATTGGTATGTACTCAGGTATGAGGTTGAATGAGGTGTGTCAGTTGTATCTTGATGACATCCACCAGCATGAAAATATTTGGTGTTTTAAGGTGACTGATGAACGAGTGGATCAAAGAGTCAAAACACCTAGTTCGGTTCGTTATGTTCCTATCCATCCAAAGATACTGGAAGCTGGCTTACTTGAGTATTCCGATGCACTAAAAGCTCAAGGGCATGAACGCTTAATGCCTGAGTTGTCATTTTCCAGAGATGGATATGGTAAGAATGCATCTCGTTGGTTCAACGAGCGTTTTCTTCAAACTGCTTTATGTGATGAACTTGGAGAGTGTAAAGCTGTTTATCACAGCTATAGACACACAGTAGCCGATAAAATGATGAAGATAGGCGTAGATGTCTCGATAGCTGGCGCTGTACTCGGTCATGCTCAGTCTGGAGAGACTTATGGTCGATATGGAAAAGGTTACTCTATAGTCTTGTTGCACAAAGCTATTGAATGTGTCAGTTATGATCATAAAACTATATAGTTCAAAGCATCTTGAAGGAGAGGGCATGGAAAATAAGTTATACCATCTCAAAGTAGTCAGGCAGAAGCTCCGTGAAAATGATGAAGCACGAGGTGGTTTTAAAAGTAAGTTCGAGCCAGCAACTTTTGAGGAGTTTGAGGAGGGCAATGCTATACAGGGCAAGCTTGTGTCTCAAAGAGATAAGCTCTTAAGTGGTTTGGATAGTCTTGAGAGCTTTTTGGACAGGAAGCAAACTCCTACAATAAGTAGCTATGAAGAAGTTTGTGAAGGTCGAAAAGTATTTACTGCTTCTGCTGCAACTATTAGCAAGCAAGGCTATTCCAAGGTCATTGAGCCTCTAAACAGGAAACCAAAAAAGTTCTTTAATGGTATTCGTGAGCTGGTGGCAGAGCAGAACTTAAAAGTAGAACATAACATCCGCTATGAGTATGACTTGCAGTTTTTTAGAGTAGGGCGAAAGAAAGATCCGAATAGCATTATTATCAAGATAATAAAATACAAAGACGGCATCGGAGATAGCTTGAGTTGGGTTGGTCTTATTGAAGATAGTTTTCATGTCATATATGAAAAAGCGACTGAATAGTAGGGGTAGGTGAAACTGAAAGTAGCAACACCTACCCCTAGTGTTGTTCTTTATTGTTTTTCTTAAGTTGTTGTTTATTATCTATTTTTGTTGTTTTCTTTGCTTTTTATTATGAAAACTCTCGTATATATAAACTATAGCGACTTGAGTTTCTTATTGAACGTTGACTCGTACCGAGCTATTGGTGCGTTCATAGTTTGAGGCTTGGTTATAAATCTCAATATGAGAGGTAGTAACCAGACACGAAGTGTCTGTGTTCTACTTCACGAAGTGAAGTCAAAAAATATAAGCAACTATGATAGGAACTTAGCAAACCGTTGGTTTGCACGATGCTAACGCATCGTAGTTCTTGGTTTCGTTAGTGAGTTTTTCACCGAACCATATTCACGGTACGTGATGACGGTGAATGAAATATGTAACCCATCAATATAAAAAGGAACCATTAATATGATGAAAACATCAAAAGACTACTCAGGGTAAATAGCTCTAGATAAGTTGCATTTCTCTGTAAGTTGTTGAAAATTATAACTTAGACTTTTTGTCAGTCATATGGAAATAAACAACATAGGGCAATATTTTTTAGGGGGGTGCCCCCCCTCTCTCAAGAGTGCTTCTCAGAACTACTTTTGAACATATTAAACCTTATTATTTAACACAGTGATAAGTCGTTTGTAGAACAAGTCAGTCTCAGGGTTATATGATGGAAAGCCACCCCAATAGTAGTTCCCAAGGACTTGTTTTACATTGTCATAGTGATATTTGAGGGTAGTAGCTCTTTGTCTTGGAGTGTTTCCTAGAGCATCAGATATTTTGGCTTTCCAAGGATGGTTACTGCCCATGATATTTTCATTTCTAGCTATCAGCTTTCTTATGAAGTGCTCACCCACAACCTTATCGAGCTTTTGTAGGTTACATTCTCCATGAGACAAAACTAGGTTCCAAACTTCATCGTGTTGAAGTACTTGCCTAGGAAGAACGTGATCGACATGAATATCAGACCCCATCTCCTCCCCACAGTAAAAACAAGTATTACCTTGATAGCCTTGTAGGAATGGGATGTTGTTAGTTAAAGACTTTCTGGCATACCCATCCTTCAAGTAAACTTCTCTTATGTCATTTGCCAGTGAGAAGTTAGTTTGAGCAGATGAAAATGCACCTTCTAAAATACCCCAACGAGCATTCACTTCTTCAAATGCTTGGGTTCTTTGGGTATCTGACAAGTTTAAGAGTGGGTCTTTTAGTATCAAGCGACGACCAAAGTCTATCTCGTAAAAGCGATCAGAAACTAGAGCTTTGTTACGACCAATAGTTTGGAAACGAGGCACTACATGCTCGAAAGCATCTTTAGCAACTAGCTCAAGTGCTTGTTGATAAGATATTTTTTCTAGCTGATACTCTTTGACTATCCGCTCCATTAAGGTTCGTTTACTAGCGTTGCCCTGCTGAGGCATTGGGTTATCTGTGAGACGCTTTAAGTAAAGATCGAAGTAGTGCTTGGATAAGTCCTCCCACTCAAGGATAGTTTTTTGTTCTGATGAAGCCGTTAAGAGAGTGCTACCCAATGCCATTTTGTACGTAGCATTGTTGAGCCCATATAAGATAATACCCTTTAATGTATCTTCATCACTAAACATAGTTATCCTTTTATCAGAAGTGCATTGAGCCACTGTTCGGTTTCTCGCCCTGGCCTTAAGTCACTAGTTATCCAGTGCTTATGTACTGTAAGTTGGCTTGGAAGTACCTGTGTTAAACGCTCTAAGTCAAGATTTGTGAATGATCGGCCATTTCTCTCAACTTCATCAGTACCAAGCTTGAAAGAGCAATAAAAGGCACCTCCATTCACTAAGTTCAGGCTTAAGTTGTTGAAACACTGTTTTAGCTCTACCAATGGAACATGTAAAAGTGAGGCGCATGCCCATACAGCGTCAAAACTATCCTGTGATATGAACTCTTGAAAGGTAGTTATTTCAACATCTTGTCCAATGTACTTTGCAGCCATCTCGCCAAGGGTTTTGCTTGCATCCATAGACCTAACTTTGAAGCCCTGCTCTATGAAAAACTTACTGTCTCTGCCAGAACCACAACCAGCATCTAGGATGGTTCCTTGAGGTGGAACATGAGGTAAAAACTCTTTGTAAAGAGTGTTCATATCGACATCAATGGTCGATAAAAAGAAGTCTTCAGCGTTTTGGTCGTAGTACATAGCTTATGTATGGTGGCGTTTTTTCTTATCTTATCACTTTTGACTATCAGCACCTAAATAGCTATTGGGAGGGTACGGCACATACAATAGATGTAAGTGCCGTTTTTGATATCACTTGAAGTTACGTACAAGTTTGTATGTGATCGAGCTATTATCTGCCTTCAAAACTTCAATAACTGCACCTTTGTAACCAATAACATTAGAGTTCGATAGGTCATACTCTACTTCATTGTTAAAGGCAGGACGTGCGTGATCATTTGAAAATTCACGGTAGCCAATGTTTATTTTGTCGCCTACACGACCGCTATAAATGAGAGTTTGTTGAAAAGAGTTACCCTGCTCAGACTGTTTATTCTCAAAGGTTAAGTTCCCAGCATAACAACTTTCAATTGCAGTTGTCGTTAAAACACAGACTTGAGATAAGTCATTCTTCTTAACACGCATACCTGCTATTGGGTCTGACAACAAGCCTGCGACTACACCTTGAGCTGAAAAGTAGTAGTAGTCCTTATCGTTCCCTAGTTGAGCATAGTCGGCTGCTGGGATATCACGCTTAACACCATCGATGCTGTTGTGAACACGAAGCACTGTAGTAGTTGATATAGTCCCTTTTTCTACAAGATGCTCACCAATATAAGCAGTTACAACCTGTCCCTTCTCTGGGTAGTCAACTTTCTGAACATCAGTTAGCGCACCGTTATATTTCATCGAGGTACAGCCAGATAATGTCATGATCGCTAGAGCAGCTAATGTTTGTTTATTCATCATTTTACCTATATTTTACCGTCCGGCGTACTAT
Organism: Photobacterium sp. ABD4_091; assembly: GCF_056160145.1. NCBI lineage: Bacteria > Pseudomonadati > Pseudomonadota > Gammaproteobacteria > Vibrionales > Vibrionaceae > Photobacterium > Photobacterium sp. ABD4_091. The sequence continues at coordinate 2,123,348 of NZ_JBSWWQ010000001.1, forward strand.
ATATGGTTATAAAAGAAACAGCAATAGTATGCATGTAAGTTGTAAGGAGTATTAACTCGTTACTTTGGGTAGGTCACATAGGTCTAACCAAAATAACTATGACCCATCCTGGTTCTTATAGTTGGATTCATAACTTAAATGAACTATAGTTCTTATAAGTATTCAAAAGAACCAATAGGGCGGGAAATGAAGTTAAGAGCGTATCTACGAGCATCTACAGATGAACAAAATGCTGAACGTGCAAAACAGTACGTTACAGACTTTGCTCATTCACATGATCAAGTCATCCATCAGTTTTACGTCGAAAATGAAAGTGGTCGTAAATATGACCGTCCTGAGTTAAATAAGCTCATTGATGAGTCTGAAGATGGTGATGTGATACTAGTAGAGCAGGTTGATCGCCTTACTCGTATGACCACAGAGGACTGGGAGAAGCTAAAGGACAAGCTCAAGTTACATGGTGTTCAAGTAGTCGCTATCGACTTGCCAACTAGCTATCAGGTGTTATCTCCAGTATCAGATGAACTAACCAACGACGTAATGAAGGCTGTATTGAAAGGTATCAACAGTATGATGCTTGATATCCTTGCTGCTATGGCGTCAAAGGACTATGAAGACCGTCGTCGTCGTCAAGCTGAAGGCATTTCGCAGAACAAGGACAAGTTCAAAGGGAAGCAACAAACTCAAGAAACAGTGGATAAATGCTTGAAAGCCAACAAGCTGATAGATGAAAACAAGTTATCTCAAATAGAAGCGTGCAAACTGGCGGGAGTATCTATCTCCACATGGCGTAGGTTCAACAAGGGAGTGAAGCAATGAAGCCATTAGGTGTGCTGAATGAAGTCATTAACAAACATCTAGGGTTTGATGACAACGAACTGCTTGATATTGGGTTTAGCCCTGAGAAGAAGATAGATGAGACAGAACAAGAAAGTGAATAGTATTTAGCGACTTAGGAAGTCGATGCTCATATAATAACCTTGTTGCTTATCAAGGAGTATTCATGAGTTCACCTATTCTAGAGTCACTACCAGCTATTCATGTAACTGTTATTGGTGTCGTTGCAGCTTTTTTCTCTGCATTTGCTGTTTTCGCTTTTCAAAAGGTTCAAGAGGCTAAGGATAAAGTTGAGAAAACTTTAAAGGAGGCTGAAGCATTTGGAACTCCTAATAACTTTATTGGAGGCTCACACACTAACCTCCTCAATGAGGATGGGTTATTAAACTGGGATGAGTGTAGTCGTGATGTATTGCACAGTGCTACAACGATGTTTTCTCATTTGGATACAAAAGCTAAATATGGGTATGACGTAGGTCATCACCGAGAACCAACGGCAGAAGAAGTATCTAAAGTTGCTAGTGACTTAATGTTGATGCTGCATTATGTATTTACCACTTACCCTTTTAATGGCAAGTCGATGGTACACATTGGTGGGGTCACAGATAAAGTTGAAGAACAAAAGAAAAAACCTTTTGATATTAATAGACTAAGTGAGATGCAAAGCCGCATCTCATACTTGTCATGGTGTTGGAAAACTGGGCATTTATCCATTCTTGAGTTAGCAAACAGGTATACAGCGATAAAACAAGCTGAAGAGCATCAGAGAAGGGATGAACAACACCAACGAATGATAGCTTCTCTTCCTGAGGGAGCACCTCAAGAAATGGTCGATCAGATGACAAGGCGTGTTTATGAGCATCCAACTACAACGACAAACTTTGTTGAAATAGTCACTTATTATTTTGAGAAAGTCATGCAGTACGAACAGCAAGTTGTACCTGTCCTTTCCGAAGTTCTGAATGAGTACAAGAAGTACAATGAAAGATTTAAGATAAAGCAATGGAGCTTGCTTGTTATAAGACTTATTGTTTTTATTTTGGCACTAGGAGTATGTGTACCTCTTATTGCACTGGAAGTTCTGGCTGGTGCAAGTAGCTTTAACTGGAATGGCTTCTGGGTCGGCTTTGCTGAACACTTTATTTTACTATCAACAATGTGTCCGTATTTCTATGCATGCTGGTATTTTTATAACAAGTTGAAAAAGTTATCTTTTCAATAGCAGAGAATGCGTATATGTGCTGAAGCAAAGGGGTGTGGTTAATAGCTTGGACAGATATTGACGAAGAAATGTGACACCAAGTGTGACACTTGCACATACAAAAACGGTGCCATACAATAGCCTAAACTATTGATATGACACCGTTTCCAAACGTTTGGTGGAGCTGGCGGGAGTTGAACCCGCGTCCAAAATCAGTCTAACAGATGGCGCTACATGCTTAGTCTTTCTATATTCTCGTAAGAGCACTGCGGAAAGACACGCCATGCCAATACATACCAGAATTCTATTTCGCGGTTCACCTCTCTGGTCGAAGGTTCCCTCGCTATCTTGTTTGGGTTTGAACCCCTGTTGGTCCCCGTCTTACAAGCGGAAGCTAGGGCAGGAGCGCTCTTAGCAGGTTATTAAGCTGCTAGTGCGTAGTTTTCGTCGTTTGCGACTATTTTTTTGCGGCTTTTTTACGAGGCCAACCGCACCTCGGCATGCTCCACAAGCCTTCGTGATCCTGTCGAATCCTAAATCAGCCCCAGAGTTAAGGCGATGGTAACAGAATTTCACCTAGCGTCAATACAATTCCCTACTAGTGCGTTTCTTATGGATGAAAATCCATCAAATCACTGTTGGGAAAAGACTATTAGCGCAAGCTGCTCTTCATGATACGCGCCTTGTCACGTGCCCAATCTTTGTCTTTCTTGTCGGCACGCTTGTCGTGTAGTTTCTTACCTTTTGCCGTACCTACTTTAAGTTTAACCCATGAACCCTTCCAGTACATGGAAAGAGCCACGATGGTTTCGCCATCGCGGTTAACGGCACCCATCAGCTTGTCGATTTCACGGCGGTTCAACAATAGCTTACGTGTACGGGTAGGATCGGCCACTACGTGGGTCGACGCGGCGTTCAGTGGGGTGATCTGCACACCCGAAATGAAGGCTTCGCCGTTGCGCAGGAACACGTAGCTTTCCGAGATGTTTACCTTACCAGAGCGGATCGCTTTAACTTCCCAGCCCTGGAGCTCCATGCCGGCTTCGTACTCGTCGCTGATCGCGAACTCGAAACGGGCGCTTTTGTTCTTGGCAATAGTATTGCTACTTTGCTTTGGTTTTTTCTTTGCCATAAATACTCTTGAATGTTGCTGTCCCAGCCACAGATAATTGGGCTGGTCGAAAAAGTGTCTATTTATAAATCAATGAGATGAAGTCAATAAACACGCTTATTTTGGCTGTTAGCTCAGTAATGGTATCATTGGGCTTGTCCTTGTCATAGGTTTTCACCTGCAATGCGCACAAATCCTAGGACAGGCGGCACGTTTTAACCGTAAGGAGAAGCTATGCCTCAGATCAGCCGTTCTGCATTAGTACCATTTAGTGCAAAACAAATGTTTGAACTTGTTAACGATGTTGAATCCTACCCTGCATTCTTGCCGGGCTGCTCGGGTACCAAAATTTTAGAAAGCTCCGAACAGCATATGATGGCCTCGGTGGATGTGTCCAAGGCCGGGATTAAGAAGACATTTGTGACACGTAATGATCTGACTGACGGTAGTGTGATCGCCATGCAATTGGTCGATGGTCCATTCAGCCGCTTGGTCGGTGGTTGGCACTTCACCGAGCTCGATGCCGAAGCGTGTAAGGTTGAACTTAAGCTGGACTTTGAATTTACCAATGGCTTGGTGGAAGCGGCGTTCGGCAAGGTATTCCGCGATTTGACCAACAACATGGTGTCTGCATTTACCCAGCGTGCGCGAGAGATTTATGACTTCTGAAGAAAGGCTGATCCACGTAGAGGTAGTGTATGCCCTGCCTGACGTGCAGAAGGTGATCCGCGTGACAGTGACGCCGGATATGCAGGTGCAGCAGATCATCGAGCAATCCGGGGTGCTAGCAATGTATCCGGAGATTGACCTCAAGAAAAACAAGGTGGGCATCTACAGCCGCAACGTGAAGCTCGATGCAACGGTTCATGATGGTGACCGCATTGAAATTTACCGTCCGTTGCTGGCCGACCCTAAAGAGATCCGTCGAAAACGAGCGGAGCAAGCCAAGCAAGAGGCTCTGGCTGCCAAAGAAGAGAAAGCCTAATTTAGTGTTTCCATAGAGACAAACATGAAAAAGCTCGCCATTGGCGAGCTTTTTGTTTTCTGACAACCAGCAATTTGTTCCCGAACAACTTTAGCACTTAGTTGAATGAGTACTTAGTTGAATTGCTCCATGAATTGAGGGCTTTTCTCGTAGTCCCCCTCAAGGCTGGTTAGCTGATTCTGGGCATTGAATTTCAGGATCAGGTTTTTCTGTTGCGGCTCTTCGTGGCCCGGCTTGTGGTAATAAACATAGTACCAAGTATCTGGGTACTCAGGTTCTACCAGCATTGGCGAGCCTAGTACAAACTGCACCTGCTCTTTGTTCATTCCGTATCGAAGGGTGTCGATATCTTTCTGCTCCAGGTAGTTACCCTGGTTAATATCAATTCGGTAAACCAGTCGTTCAACGACTGAACAGCCACCCAATAAACTGACCGCCAAAGTCACGGCAGCAAGGTTCTTCCAACTCATAGCATCCCGGCAAGTTCGCTTTATTCTGCAGCGATGATAAACAACACCCGAGCAGAAGTAAAAAAGCAGTAAAGAAAAAAACTGTAATTGAGACTACAGTACAACCATTTAGTTGCACTGCCCATTAAGTTTATTCTATTTATGCCGCAACAAGCAGTTCTTTTGCGTTTGCCAGTGTCCGTTCGGTAATTTCGCTACCGCCAAGCAGTCGGGCAAGTTCGTTAACACGGGCTTCCTGTGTCAGCGGGAACATGTTGGTTTCAGTCTGGCCCTTGCTGGATTTCTTCGCCACGAACATCTGCTGGTGGCCACAACCAGCAACCTGCGGCAAGTGGGTCACACACATTACCTGGGTTGACTCGCCCAGGGTGCGCAGCATCTTGCCGACGATGGCAGCGGTCGGTCCACTGATACCCACATCGACTTCATCGAAAATAAGGCTAGGGGTTTCGACTTTCTGCGCCGTGATCACCTGGATAGCCAGCGAGATACGTGACAGCTCACCACCGGAGGCCACTTTGCCCAGCGGTTGCAACGGCTGCCCCGGGTTGGTCGAGACCAAGAAGGTGATGGTGTCGAAACCCAGCGGGCTGAGCATACCTTCGGTATCGCTCTGGACATCAATTTTGAACACGCCGTTTTCCATGCTGAGCTGGTGCATGCTGTCGGAGATCTTTTTGTCTAGCTCCTTGGCATAGCGTTGGCGGCTCTTGCTTAGCTTCTCTGCGCTAGCCAGAAACTTCTGGCGCAGGCATTCGACGTTCTCGGCGATTTCTTCCAAGCGCTCATCGCTGCAATCAAGGTTCTCAAGCTCTTTGAGCAGCTCCTGATGCTTGTTGTATAGCTCTTCGGGCATCACGTAGTGTTTGCGGGCAAGCGACATGATCTTGGCTAAGCGCTCTTCAAGGTACATCAAGCGCTGAGGGTCCATATCCATGTTATCGAGGTAGCTGCGTAGCTCCTGGCTCGCTTCTTGTACTTGGATGATGGCTTCTTCGAGCATTTGCGGAATAGCACTTAGGTTGCTGTCGATTTCCCCGAGGTTGGCGACTTCCTGACATGCTGACTGCAGCATGTTGAGGGCGTTGCAATCTTCGTTGTCATACAGCATCGCCAAGGCGTTTTGGCTTGATACAGCTAGCTCGCCGCTGTTGGATAGGCGCTTGTGCTCTTCCTCGATCTCGGCGTACTCGTCTTCGGCCAAAGCCAGCTCGTTGAGCTCTTTGACCTGATACTGGATCAGCTGTTTTTGCGCTTCGTTCTCTTCACGGTTCTGAACCAAACGCTTGTATTCGTTGTTGGCCTGGCGCCAGCGCTGATAGTGGTTGCGAGTCTTTTCCATCAATTGATGGTGGCCGGCGTACTGATCCAGCATCTGCTGCTGGTAGTCAGGGCGCATCAGTTGCTGGTGGGCATGCTGACCGTGGATGTTGATTAGCAGTTGGCCCAGCGCTTTTTGCTGCGAGGCCGGTACTGGACTGCCGTTAATGAACCCACGAGAACGGCCTTCTTTGGTGATGACGCGGCGCAGGATACACTCGTCACCGTCAATCAGCTCGTTGTCTTCCAGCCAGCGGCGGGCGGCTTGGTTGTTGAGCAATGAAAAGGCGGCAGAGATTTCTGCTTTGTCTTCGTTCGGGCGAACCATGCAGGCTTCGGCGCGATCACCCAAACACAAGCCAAGTGCATCGATGGCAATAGACTTACCTGCACCCGTTTCACCGGTGATGGTGGTCATTCCCGGTTTAAGTTCAAATTCAAGGTTTTTGACAATAGCAAAGTTTGAGATCGTCATATGAGCCAGCATGTGTTCACCTGTTTAAATCAACACCTGTTTTTTCATACAGTATATACTGTATCTACATACAGTAAAGTACTGTTGGTGAAATTTTTCCAACAAAGCTTGATTTAGGTTAACGTTCTGAAAATTGGCAATAAAAAAGCCAACCGCAGGGTTGGCTTCAGAATTCGTTAACTGAGGTGTTTTTCGCTAGAACAAACGGCTCGACCAGCCCAACTTGCCCCGGAGTACTTCATAGTAGCTGTAATTCTTTGGATGGATCAGCCGAAGGGTTTCCGGGCTCTGGTAGATATGGATCTCATCGCCGGGGCTGACAGGCAGGGACACCTGGCCGTCGCAGCTGACTTCCAGCGTGCTGCCATTGGTCGGCGAAACCAGTAGTTTTATCCGGCTGTTGCCATCGACTACCAGTGGTCGGCATGACAGGGTATGCGGGAACATAGGTACCAGTGAAATCGCATTGAGCTCGGATGACAGGATAGGGCCGCCACCGGATAGGGAATAAGCGGTTGAGCCTGTCGGGGTCGAGATGATCAGGCCATCGGATCGCTGCGAGAATGCGAAAGTGTCATCAATGTAGACCTCGAATTCAATCATGTGGGCGATTTTATCCGGGTGCAACACAGCTTCGTTGAGGGCGGCGTTGCGGCTTTTGATCAAACCGTGGCGGTGGACTTCCGCTTCGAGCAAGAAACGTTTTTCGACCACATATTCGCCATTGAGTACCTGCTCGAGCTCCTCTTCAAAGGCATCGGGATCGAGATCGGTCAAGAAACCTAGGCTTCCGCGGTTGACACCGATCACCGCAATATCGAAGCGTGACAGTACCCGGGCGGCACCCAGCATATTGCCGTCACCACCAACCACGATCGCCAAGTTGGCTTTGTCACCAATGGTCAATAAGTCGCAGAACACGGCTTTGGGCAATGACAAGTCGTTGGACAGTCGGTGGTCAACAAGTACGTCATAGCCTTTCTCGACCAGCCATTTGTAGAGGCCCATATGGGTTTGCAAGGCTTCGGGGTTGCGGGGTTTGCCAATTATCGCGATAGTCTGGAAAACGCGTGTCATGTCCATGATCCGACAAATAAAGAGATGCCCAGTATAGCGTCAGGATTAGACACTTGTCGCGCATTGTGAGCGATATCGGCTTGAATCATTGAACTTCATCCCCATAATATGCGCATAAGCGAGTTTTTTTGGATAGAGCTGATTATTCTATCCTCCATTGAATACCATGATCTTGGCGGAGAAGCGAAAGCATGAGCAACGAAGAGAAAAAAGTACAGGACGAACAGCTACAGCAAGAGCAAACTGTTGAAGCGGTTGAAACTGAATCTGCTGAGGAAGAAGTAGTTGAAATGACCCTTGAAGAGCAGCAGGCAGCACGCATCGCTGAGCTTGAAGCGGCTTTGCTAACCAGTGAAGCGAAAGTACGCGAGCAGCAAGACAGTGTTCTGCGTGCCCGTGCCGATGTTGAAAACATGCGTCGCCGCAGCGAGCAAGAAATCGACAAGGCACGTAAGTTTGCTCTGAATAAGTTTGCTGAAGAGCTACTGCCGGTTATCGATAACATGGAACGTGCTATCGAAATGGCAGACAAGAATGATGAAGCTATCAAGCCAATGGTTGAAGGCGTTGACCTAACCCTGAAGACCATGATGGGTACGGTCGAGAAATTCGGCCTGAAGCAGCTTAACCCTATCGGTGAAGCCTTCAACCCTGAATTCCACCAGGCGATGTCTATCCAGGAAAGCGCCGAGCACGAGCCAAACACTGTGATGTTGGTGATGCAGAAGGGTTACGAGCTGAATGGCCGCGTGGTTCGCCCTGCAATGGTAATGGTGTCTAAGGCTGCGGCTGGCAACATCGATACCCAGGCATAAGCGGGATAGCGATTGAGCAAAGCCCGCTTCGAGCGGGCTTTTTAATTTTTTTTGATTTTTTTTCGTTGTCGCCCTTGAAAACAATTTGGCTGCCCTTATCTAGTAGTCATACGACATCGTAAATCAATTTCAGCGGGTGAAACCGCGCTGTCAGTGGCGTTATGGTAACGGGCTGGCAAGTAAGCTAAATGAATTTCGGAGAAAGCCTGATGGGTAAAATCATTGGTATTGACTTGGGTACAACTAACTCTTGTGTAGCAGTACTTGATGGTGACAAGCCACGTGTAATTGAAAATGCTGAGGGTGAGCGCACAACGGCATCTGTGATCGCTTACACCCAAGACGGTGAAACTCTAGTTGGTCAGCCAGCTAAGCGTCAGGCGGTAACAAACCCTGAAAACACGCTATTCGCAATCAAGCGTCTTATCGGTCGTCGCTTTGAAGACGAAGAAGTACAGCGCGACATCGAAATCATGCCTTTCAAAATCGTTAAGGCTGACAACGGTGATGCTTGGGTAGAAGCAAAAGGTCAGAAAATGGCTGCTCCTCAGGTTTCTGCTGAAGTACTTAAGAAAATGAAGAAAACTGCTGAAGACTTCCTAGGTGAGGAAGTAACTGGCGCGGTTATCACAGTTCCAGCATACTTCAACGATGCACAGCGTCAGGCAACGAAAGATGCCGGCCGTATCGCAGGTCTTGAAGTTAAGCGTATCATCAACGAACCAACAGCTGCTGCTCTGGCTTACGGCCTAGACAAGCAGGGCGGTGACCGTACTATCGCGGTTTACGACCTTGGTGGTGGTACTTTCGATATCTCTATCATCGAAATCGACGAAGTTGAAGGCGAGAAGACGTTTGAAGTTCTTTCTACCAACGGTGACACGCACCTAGGTGGTGAAGACTTCGATAACCGCATGATCAACTACTTGGTTGACGAGTTCAAGAAAGAGCAAGGTATCGACCTTAAGAACGATCCGCTAGCGATGCAGCGTGTTAAAGAAGCTGCTGAAAAAGCGAAAATCGAACTATCTTCTGCACAGCAGACTGACGTAAACCTACCTTACGTAACTGCTGATGCGACTGGTCCTAAGCACATGAACATCAAAGTGACTCGTGCGAAACTAGAATCTCTAGTTGAAGACCTAGTACAGCGCTCTCTAGAGCCACTAAAAGTTGCTCTAGCTGACGCAGACCTATCTGTAGGCGACATCACTGACGTAATCCTAGTTGGTGGTCAGACTCGTATGCCTATGGTTCAGGCGAAAGTATCTGAGTTCTTCGGCAAAGAGCCACGTAAAGACGTGAACCCAGACGAAGCTGTAGCAGTTGGTGCTTGTGTTCAGGGCGGTGTTCTTGCTGGTGACGTTAAAGACGTTCTACTACTAGACGTTACTCCACTATCTCTTGGTATCGAAACCATGGGTGGCGTAATGACTAAGCTTATCGAGAAAAACACCACTATCCCTACTAAGGCGAACCAGGTGTTCTCAACAGCTGAAGACAACCAGAGCGCGGTAACTATCCACGTTCTACAGGGTGAGCGTAAGCAAGCGGGCTACAACAAGTCTCTTGGCCAGTTCAACCTAGAAGGTATCAACGCGGCACCTCGCGGTATGCCACAGATCGAAGTAACCTTCGACCTAGATGCCGACGGTATCCTGCACGTATCTGCGAAAGATAAGAGCACAGGTAAAGAGCAGAAGATCACTATCCAGGCATCTGGCGGTCTGAGCGACGAAGATATCGAGAAAATGGTACAAGAAGCAGAAGCTAACAAAGAAGCGGACAAGAAGTTCGAAGAGTTGGTAACTGCACGTAACCAAGCTGACCAGCTAGTTCACGGTACTCGCAAGCAGATCGAAGAAGCAGGCGAAGCTCTTCCAGCGGAAGACAAAGCAACTATCGAATCGGCTGTAAGCGAGCTTGAAGAAGCTCGTAAAGGCGAAGACAAAGAAGCGATCGACGCTAAAGTTCAAGCGCTAATCGCAGCTTCTCAGAAGCTAATGGAAATCGCTCAGCAGCAGGCTCAAGCACAGCAGGCACAAGCTGGCGGCGAGCAGCCACAGCAAGAGCAGCAAGACGACAACGTAGTTGACGCTGAGTTCGAAGAAGTTAAAGACGACAAGAAATAAGATAGTTAATTCTTATTCTTAGTTGAGCGCGGGCGTTGGAGTTTACTCTTGCGCCCGTAGCTGTATTAAGGCAGGTGACAGATAAGTATGTCAAAACGAGATTTTTACGAAGTTCTGGGCGTAAGTCGTGATGCGTCAGAGCGTGATATCAAAAAGGCTTACAAGCGCCTTGCAATGAAGTTCCACCCTGACCGTAACCAGGGTGACGAGCAGGCGGCTGAGAAATTCAAAGAAGTTAAGACTGCATACGAAATCCTAACGGATCCTCAGAAGAAAGCAGCTTACGACCAGTACGGCCATGCAGCCTTTGAGCAAGGTGGTATGGGCGGTGGTGGCGGCTTCGGCGGCGGTGCTGACTTCGGTGATATTTTCGGTGATGTGTTTGGCGATATCTTCGGTGGCGGTGGCCGTCGTGGTGGTCAGCAGCGCGCGCAGCGTGGTGCCGACTTGCGCTACAACATGGAGCTGACACTGGAAGAAGCGGTTCGCGGTTGCAGCAAAGAGATCCGTGTTCCTACCTTGGTTCACTGTGATACCTGTGACGGTTCTGGTGCTAAGAAAGGCACTTCAGCCACTACGTGTGGTACCTGTCATGGCCAAGGCCAGGTGCAGATGCGCCAAGGCTTCTTCGCCGTACAGCAGACCTGTCCGCACTGTCACGGTCGCGGTAAGATCATCAAAGAGCCTTGTGGCACGTGTCACGGCCAGGGCCGCAAAGAAGAAACCAAGACGCTGTCTGTTAAAATTCCTGCCGGTGTGGATACAGGCGATCGCATTCGTCTATCTGGCGAAGGTGAAGCAGGGGAGTTCGGTGCACCAGCTGGCGATTTGTACGTACAGGTCCATGTTGCCCAGCACCATATCTTTGAGCGTGATGGCAACAACCTATACTGCGAAGTCCCAGTAAGCTTCACTATGGCTGCCTTGGGTGGCGAGGTTGAAGTCCCTACCCTTGATGGTCGCGTGAACCTGAAAGTACCGTCTGAAACGCAAACTGGCCGTATGTTCCGCATGCGTGGCAAGGGCGTGAAGTCTGTACGCGGTGGTGCAATGGGTGATCTTATCTGTAAGCTGGTGGTTGAAACCCCGGTTAACTTGAGCGCCCGCCAGAAAGAGCTGCTACAAGAGCTTGAAGAAACCCTTGGCGGCAAAGCGGCAAAGAAGCACAAACCTAAGGCTGAAGGTTTCTTTGACGGTGTGAAGAAGTTCTTCGATGATCTGACTGGTTAATCAGCCCGTAAGATTAGGAATTTATAAAGCCAGCGCAAGCTGGCTTTTTTGTGTCTTGTGTCTTGTGACTGTGATTACCAGCAACCGCTGACGGTCGATCCATCTTTTTTGGCTTCAGTGCGCCCACTGGCTGTGACTGAAAGTACTCCGCACTTATCAGAGCTTTGGGTCGTGTTTGCTTTTGGGGTGGCCGCTAACGTGTAAGGAGGCAGTCCTCCGTTAATGAAAGAGGCAGAATAGTTGTAATAATCAGTATTCAGGTTGCATGACGAACAGCTGTTGTTGTCGACACTGGCTGGATAGTTGCCGTTGCGGGTATATTGATCTTCCATCCATAGTTGGAGCATCATCAGCCCAGTTTGTGCAGAAGTGCGGTTGCCCGTACGCTGGTGTTCCACATAACTTGGGTAAGCCACACTTGAGAGCACACCGATAACGACGACAACAATCATTAATTCGATTAATGTCACACCTTTTTGTTTGTTTGCCTGCATGTTATTCCTTAACTTTCGAGTCATCTCGCTAACTATGTTTTTACTTACCAATCATAGTGTTATGGGGTGTTAACCTATTATCTAACATAATTGGTGCCGGATGGTGGTGTAAAGTGAGAAAACTGGGATCGGCAAGCGGCTTTAGCATGATTGAGTTGCTCGTTGTTACTTCTATAGCTGTGATATTGATGTTGTCAGCGGCCCCATCATTTACCCAGCTGCTCGATACCCAGCAGTTAGAATCGGCAGCTAACCGTCTTGCTCTGCAATTCAAGCAAGCCCGGCTTGAAGCGATTCGGCGAAATCAAGTGCTGTATATCCATAACTTGGATATGTCGACACCGACGAAAAACTCTTGGTGCGTGCTAGTAACAACCAGCGCCGTCGCGCCAGTTACGTGCGATCTCACGCAGGTGATTTCAAGCCTTCAAGGCGATGCTTTTCCCCGGCTATCCATCAGCAACACAAAATCGAGCGTAAATGTTGATCCATCAAGGGCGATCACTGGTTCGGGGATGACTTACTCGCTCACCAGTCCTGATATGACGGAAGGGGAGTCTGTTGATGTGAAGATCAGTAGTAAGTCGAGGGTGAAGGTATGCTCCGTTGGCACGGTAACCGGTTTTGAAAAATGTGGGCCGTAGATGATGATTCGTAAAAAACAAAATGGCATGACGCTGATCGAATTGATGCTGGCTTGCGCGATGGGGAGCGTGCTGCTGATGGTGTTGGCGAGCGTGTTTGCCAGCGGAATGAATACATCGAACCGGATTGGTCAGCAGTTGAACTTTGATAGCGAGTTTCACGACTTGGGGCAATTTATCCGCAATGATTTGCGCCGGGCGGGTTTTTCAATTGAAGGCAAAAACGCAGGTACAGTGAAATGGGAAGACTCTTCGCAGGCAGTGTACGTCAATGCTGCACAGGACTGTGTGGCTTATGCCTATGAGTTTACGGATGGCGGAGCAGAAAAAATTCGTTTTTCTTCTCTGTATGTAAACGAGGAAAGTGAATTAATACTGTATACCTTGATGCAAAGCGTTACGGCCACGCCAAAAAATATTGTTTCAGCCTGTGCGGGTGGGGAAGCGATCACTGTAAATGCGGAAATATTGTTGACAAATTTCGTTGTCGATGTGTCCCAGTACCCGCTGGTAGCCGTTGCCATGTCGGCGAGATCGCCGGTTAACGGCTCACAGGACGATATTCAGTTAAATGTTGCGGTAATGAATAATTAATTCGGAGAAGGATATGCAGCGTCGCCAAAACGGGTTTGTGACCCTGACCGTCATACTAATGCTGATGATGCTCGGCTCCTATGGTTTATATCAATCTGTCGAAATGAGCCATTATAACGTTAAGCGTTACCAGAATGTGGTATCAGCAAAAAAGAGCCATTGGATAGCCGAAGGCGGGTTGCAGTGTGCGTACGGGGTAAACCAAACAACGGTAGGGGATCCTCAGTCCCGTTCCTATGCATCCTGCGACGGTTTGGTACTTGGAAGCAGCCATGACGACAGTCGCCTTTCGTTGGCCGTTTCTGGCCAGCAGGTAGGGACAAGCGCACTATATACCCTCAAAAGTGCTGTATCGGAAGATAATGGCCCCGGGAGACGGGAAGTGGCCAAAGAAGTTAAGGTGCAAAGTGTCTCGCCGATGCCGGGCATCTTCAAGACCTCGTCAATTTTCACCTTGAAAGGGGACTTTGAATTTATGCCCAACCATAACGATGGCGAGTGCATCACTATGGTTGTGAAAGATCACAATAACTTCAAGCACACAGATAATACGACTAGCTCACAGATGATAGTCATAGATGGTGATGGTTATATTGAGAGCCAAGTGCCTGAAGTTACGAGAGAGCCAGGTAAGTTTAATAAATTGAACGAGCGTGCAGCCGTAAGTACGCGTTTATCTTGCAAGCCTGAATATCAAAGTTATGCGATAGAGGGAACTGATTGGCCTCTAGCGAATGATATTCTTGAAGAGCCAGAGATGGATATGTTCAAAGATCTGTTTGGTATCCCCAAAAGCCAGTGGCAGACTGAAAAGAACAGCGGAAAATATACATTGATCAGCCCGCCAACGGGGGAGACCATGATTTTGGACTGCGCTGATCAAATCAATACCGCTTTTAAAAATGGAGATAGGTCATTTTGGGTGGAAGGCAGTTGTTATATCACTGCACCGTCAGCTGATGCTGGAGCAAAGCCTTTCAACTTGACCACACCAGCAACACCGATGCCGGATAGTGATTCTACTTTAATTGTGGTGCAGGATGGAGCAGTGTTCCATAACGGCCAAATGGGGCTGTCCGGATTGCTCTACCAGTTCAAAACCAACGACAATAAAAAAGCTCAAATCTCCGCAGATATGGTGACTTCATGTCACAAGGCTAACCTGTGCGCGGACTCTTCCCACGAAGGACCGTATAAAAATACCGCCTTTTATATCAGCGGTTCTCTACATGCTTTCGGCGGGATAGCTGTTGATATGGAGGGAATGAACTTCATTGCGAACGCTGGGTTTAAAGCCCAGTACAACGATAAATACTGGAAGGACAGGTTACCGACGACGACAAATACCGTTGTGAAATGGCAGCAGGGGACATGGCGTGACTTCCAGTAGAAAATATAAGGCGAAGGGATTTAGTCTGATTGAAGTATTAGTTTCGCTGGCAATTGTGGCGGTAGGTGTACTTGCCATGATTAAAATGCAGTCATACTACGATCGCGAAGGTGAAACCGCAGCGAAAGGCTTGATAGCAATTCAAATCGCAGAGAACCAACTTGAACTGGTTAACGCTTTAAGTTTCGCTGATATAAGTGTAAGTGGCGGGTCAGGCACAATCAGCCGGGCTGGGGCAACGTTTGACTGGCAGCAGGTTGTCCGAACTAAAACCCTGTCGGCTGCTGGTGATGCAAAGCAAATTGAGGTGACAGTGAGTTGGCAAGACCGCTGGGAGCAGCAGCAAAATGTTTCCCTCGTCACACTACGAACACAATATTGAATGTTAATTTGGCTATTCTGAGTGTATCGCTCAGTTATTGACCGGGCGATCATTTGTTTGCAAAAAAACTATTGCCCTCTCGAATTCTCACCCTATAATGCCACCTCACTGACACGGAGCACGGCAACTTAAGCCGCTAACCAATCAGTATTGTTCTTTAACAATTTGACCATGCAATCTGTGTGGGCACTCGTGAAATGATAGTCAACAAAAGAATTATCAATGAAACTGAGTGACCAATACAAATACTAAGTTTACTTATTATTTGGCACAGTCAATTCAATCATTACTTCGGTAATGGTTTAACAGTATTTCATTGAGCCGCTATTTATTTAGCAGCAATCAAATTTTAATTGAAGAGTTTGATCATGGCTCAGATTGAACGCTGGCGGCAGGCCTAACACATGCAAGTCGAGCGGCAGCGACATCAACAATCCTTCGGGTGCGTTGATGGGCGGCGAGCGGCGGACGGGTGAGTAATGCCTGGGAATATGCCCTGATGTGGGGGATAACCATTGGAAACGATGGCTAATACCGCATAATCTCTTCGGAGCAAAGAGGGGGACCTTCGGGCCTCTCGCGTCAGGATTAGCCCAGGTGAGATTAGCTAGTTGGTGAGGTAAGAGCTCACCAAGGCGACGATCTCTAGCTGGTCTGAGAGGATGATCAGCCACACTGGAACTGAGACACGGTCCAGACTCCTACGGGAGGCAGCAGTGGGGAATATTGCACAATGGGGGAAACCCTGATGCAGCCATGCCGCGTGTGTGAAGAAGGCCTTCGGGTTGTAAAGCACTTTCAGTCGTGAGGAAGGCGTATGCGTTAATAGCGTATGTGTTTGACGTTAGCGACAGAAGAAGCACCGGCTAACTCCGTGCCAGCAGCCGCGGTAATACGGAGGGTGCGAGCGTTAATCGGAATTACTGGGCGTAAAGCGCATGCAGGCGGCTTGTTAAGCCAGATGTGAAAGCCCGGGGCTCAACCTCGGAATAGCATTTGGAACTGGCAGGCTAGAGTCTTGTAGAGGGGGGTAGAATTTCAGGTGTAGCGGTGAAATGCGTAGAGATCTGAAGGAATACCGGTGGCGAAGGCGGCCCCCTGGACAAAGACTGACGCTCAGATGCGAAAGCGTGGGGAGCAAACAGGATTAGATACCCTGGTAGTCCACGCCGTAAACGATGTCTACTTGGAGGTTGGTGTCTTGAACACTGGCTTTCGGAGCTAACGCGTTAAGTAGACCGCCTGGGGAGTACGGTCGCAAGATTAAAACTCAAATGAATTGACGGGGGCCCGCACAAGCGGTGGAGCATGTGGTTTAATTCGATGCAACGCGAAGAACCTTACCTACTCTTGACATCCAGAGAACTTTCCAGAGATGGATTGGTGCCTTCGGGAACTCTGAGACAGGTGCTGCATGGCTGTCGTCAGCTCGTGTTGTGAAATGTTGGGTTAAGTCCCGCAACGAGCGCAACCCCTATCCTTGTTTGCCAGCACGTAATGGTGGGAACTCCAGGGAGACTGCCGGTGATAAACCGGAGGAAGGTGGGGACGACGTCAAGTCATCATGGCCCTTACGAGTAGGGCTACACACGTGCTACAATGGCGTATACAGAGGGCGGCCAACTTGCGAGAGTGAGCGAATCCCAGAAAGTACGTCGTAGTCCGGATTGGAGTCTGCAACTCGACTCCATGAAGTCGGAATCGCTAGTAATCGTGGATCAGAATGCCACGGTGAATACGTTCCCGGGCCTTGTACACACCGCCCGTCACACCATGGGAGTGGGCTGCACCAGAAGTAGATAGCTTAACCTTCGGGAGGGCGTTTACCACGGTGTGGTTCATGACTGGGGTGAAGTCGTAACAAGGTAGCCCTAGGGGAACCTGGGGCTGGATCACCTCCTTAACGATATGACTGCGTTTTATGCAGTGTCCACACAGATTGCTTGGTTGAAATGTAAGAGAGCAAGGGTAGCGTTGGCTATCCTCGTTAGTGTGCCCAACACATTAACCAAAAACTTGTGTTCCGGTATGATGTCGCTTCTCGCAAGCTCGTCACTCCGCTTACACAAAGTTAGCGAAATATATTTCGCTGACAAACTTTGTGTCCCATTCGTCTAGAGGCCTAGGACACCGCCCTTTCACGGCGGTAACAGGGGTTCGACTCCCCTATGGGACGCCACGGGTCGTTAGCTCAGTTGGTAGAGCAGTTGACTTTTAATCAATTGGTCGCAGGTTCGAATCCTGCACGACCCACCATTTCCTTTCCACGAAGGAAAGCAAGTTTGATTCTACTTTTTAAAGTGGAAACAAATAAGCAACTATCGTGGGCGATTAGCTCAGTTGGGAGAGCACCTCCCTTACAAGGAGGGGGTCACTGGTTCGAGCCCGGTATCGCCCACCACTCTCTAAGTATTTTCTGCACGGATACGCAGATTCAATGAAGGTTAACTTCGTTGGGTCCGCTTTTTTGCCGCCTGCGCGGCCCGGCCGAAATTAATTAGAAAGTGGTTATCTCACGATAAACACATGCTCTTTAACAATCTGGAAAGCTGACTAGTAAATTGAATTCTTTGAATTCAATAACTAATAGTTTTATCTCTCTTTATGAAGAGAAATAAAACGAGTTCTCAAGCAACACACATTCAAGTGTCTTGTGTAAGAGTCCGGCGAAACACAGTCCATCAATACTCAGATGGACAACCTTGGTTGTTGAGCCATACGAAACCTCTTGGGGTTGTATGGTTAAGTGACTAAGCGTACACGGTGGATGCCTGGGCAGTCAGAGGCGATGAAGGACGTGCTAACCTGCGATAAGCCAAGAGAAGATGGTAAGAATCACTATACTCTTGGATTTCCGAATGGGGAAACCCAGCTGCATAAGCAGTTATCAATGCGTGAATACATAGCGTATTGAGGCGAACCGGGGGAACTGAAACATCTAAGTACCCCGAGGAAGAGAAATCAACCGAGATTCCGGCAGTAGCGGCGAGCGAACCCGGATTAGCCCTTAAGCTAGTTTTGCGACAGGTGAATGAGCTGGAAAGCTCAGCGATACAGGGTGATAGCCCCGTAACCGGTAGCGCATTTCGAGTGAAATCGAGTAGGACGGGACACGTGATATCCTGTCTGAACATGGGGGGACCATCCTCCAAGGCTAAATACTCCTGACTGACCGATAGTGAACCAGTACCGTGAGGGAAAGGCGAAAAGAACCCCTGTGAGGGGAGTGAAATAGAACCTGAAACCGTGTACGTACAAGCAGTAGGAGCCCTTCGGGGTGACTGCGTACCTTTTGTATAATGGGTCAGCGACTTAATTTTAGTAGCAAGGTTAACCGTTTAGGGGAGCCGTAGGGAAACCGAGTCTTAACTGGGCGTTCAGTTGCTAGGATTAGACCCGAAACCAGGTGATCTAGCCATGGGCAGGTTGAAGGTGAGGTAACACTTACTGGAGGACCGAACCGACTAATGTTGAAAAATTAGCGGATGACTTGTGGCTAGGGGTGAAAGGCCAATCAAACCTGGAGATAGCTGGTTCTCCCCGAAAGCTATTTAGGTAGCGCCTCGGACGAATACTACTGGGGGTAGAGCACTGTTAAGGCTAGGGGGTCATCCCGACTTACCAACCCTTTGCAAACTCCGAATACCAGTAAGTACTATCCGGGAGACACACGGCGGGTGCTAACGTCCGTCGTGGAGAGGGAAACAACCCAGACCGCCAGCTAAGGTCCCAAAGTTATAGCTAAGTGGGAAACGATGTGGGAAGGCTCAGACAGCCAGGATGTTGGCTTAGAAGCAGCCATCATTTAAAGAAAGCGTAATAGCTCACTGGTCGAGTCGGCCTGCGCGGAAGATTTAACGGGGCTAAGCTATACACCGAAGCTGCGGCAATGCATTTATATGTATTGGGTAGGGGAGCGTTCTGTAAGCGGTTGAAGGTGCATCGTAAGGTGTGCTGGACGTATCAGAAGTGCGAATGCTGACATGAGTAACGATAAAGGGAGTGAAAAACTCCCTCGCCGGAAGACCAAGGGTTCCTGTCCAACGTTAATCGGGGCAGGGTGAGTCGACCCCTAAGGCGAGGCCGAAAGGCGTAGTCGATGGGAAACGGGTTAATATTCCCGTACTTCTTACTATTGCGATGGGGGGACGGAGAAGGCTAGGTGGGCCTGGCGACGGTTGTCCAGGTTCAAGGGTGTAGGCTGTAATCTTAGGCAAATCCGGGATTACACTAGGCTGAGACCCGATGTCGAGGTGCTACGGCACTGAAGTCATTGATGCCATGCTTCCGGGAAAAGCCTCTAAGCTTCAGATAGTAAGGAATCGTACCCCAAACCGACACAGGTGGTCGGGTAGAGAATACCAAGGCGCTTGAGAGAACTCGGGTGAAGGAACTAGGCAAAATGGTACCGTAACTTCGGGAGAAGGTACGCTGCCGGCGGTGACGAGACTTGCTCTTTAAGCTGCTGGCAGTCGCAGATACCAGGTGGCTGCAACTGTTTATTAAAAACACAGCACTGTGCAAAATCGAAAGATGACGTATACGGTGTGACGCCTGCCCGGTGCCGGAAGGTTAATTGATGGGGTTAGACTTCGGTCGAAGCTCTTGATCGAAGCCCCGGTAAACGGCGGCCGTAACTATAACGGTCCTAAGGTAGCGAAATTCCTTGTCGGGTAAGTTCCGACCTGCACGAATGGCGTAATGATGGCCACGCTGTCTCCACCCGAGACTCAGTGAAATTGAAATCGCAGTGAAGATGCTGCGTACCCGCGGCTAGACGGAAAGACCCCGTGAACCTTTACTACAGCTTGGCACTGAACATTGACCCTACATGTGTAGGATAGGTGGGAGGCTTTGAAACCATGTCGCTAGATATGGTGGAGCCGTCCTTGAAATACCACCCTTGTAGTGTTGATGTTCTAACGTCGCCCCGTTATCCGGGGTGCGGACAGTGCCTGGTGGGTAGTTTGACTGGGGCGGTCTCCTCCCAAAGCGTAACGGAGGAGCACGAAGGTGGGCTAATCACGGTCGGACATCGTGAGGTTAGTGCAATGGCATAAGCCCGCTTGACTGCGAGACTGACAAGTCGAGCAGGTGCGAAAGCAGGTCATAGTGATCCGGTGGTTCTGTATGGAAGGGCCATCGCTCAACGGATAAAAGGTACTCCGGGGATAACAGGCTGATACCGCCCAAGAGTTCATATCGACGGCGGTGTTTGGCACCTCGATGTCGGCTCATCACATCCTGGGGCTGAAGTCGGTCCCAAGGGTATGGCTGTTCGCCATTTAAAGTGGTACGCGAGCTGGGTTTAGAACGTCGTGAGACAGTTCGGTCCCTATCTGCCGTGGGCGTTGGATGATTGAGAGGGGCTGCTCCTAGTACGAGAGGACCGGAGTGGACGAACCTCTGGTGTTCGGGTTGTGTCGCCAGACGCATTGCCCGGTAGCTAAGTTCGGAATCGATAACCGCTGAAAGCATCTAAGCGGGAAGCGAGCCTCAAGATGAGTCATCCCTGAACCTATAAGGTTCCTGAAGGGTTGTTGGAGACTACGACGTAGATAGGCAGGGTGTGTAAGCGTTGTGAGGCGTTGAGCTAACCTGTACTAATTGCCCGTGAGGCTTAACCATACAACACCCAAGGGGTTTTACGGACTCCACGAACACTTGAATGAGTGTCGAGAACATCAGCTTTCAAGATTGTAACGAATTTGCTTGGCGACCATAGCATTATGGACCCACCTGATCCCATGCCGAACTCAGTAGTGAAACGTAATAGCGCCGATGGTAGTGTGGGGCCTCCCCATGTGAGAGTAGGACATCGCCAGGCTTCCAATTTAGATTATCGTGCTGAACACACGGTAATTTGAGTGGAGCGGTAGTTCAGTTGGTTAGAATACCGGCCTGTCACGCCGGGGGTCGCGGGTTCGAGTCCCGTCCGCTCCGCCACTTATTAAGAAGCCTCGCTGGAAACAGCGGGGCTTCTTTACATCTGTCGGATATGGTTCGCCTTGCAGGCGAATGAGTCCCGGACGGACGCGTTCCCGGTTGCACGCAAGCCCGGCCCTCCGCCACTTATGATCGTGTGCGACCCCAGACTCCACTACTTATTAAGAAGCCTCAACTAGGCGTCCCTTACGAAAGACGGAGCTTTCTTGTACCTAATACTCCCAAAATATTCGCGGGCCAAGATGTCGGTTTGTTGAGCTCCGCAGGAGTAGTACTCTAGTCACTTATCGTTCTTGAAAAACTGCCAATACCCCCCCTAAATTAATGCTGAACCTAATCTGAGCAGCCTTTTTAGCTTTTGTAATATCATGCCTAAAAAGCTGTACGTTTAATTTAGTCCTTTTAAATCATGTGGATAAGAATCGTCTTGAGGGCTGTGGGAAGGATTGCTGATAATGAGTGCATCGAAAGGGTGTCCTAGGGAGAGAAAGCTGAACAGGGGGCCGTCTCTCATTTCGATATCTTTCATAAGCTGCGACTCGCTGTCTTTTGTGATAACGGCTAAAATAGCCCTTCAGATTAAATTTATTCGTAATCCCTATTCGTAACAAAAGGTATGGCTATGACAGCGCCCCAGAATGACACCTCCCATGTAGACAGCGATCAGCTGACAGAAATAGCCATTGCCTACTACCAGGATGGGGCAACCCAGGAAGAAATCTCCAAGATGTTCGGGATGTCACGGGCCAAAGTTGGCCGCTTGCTGCGTCGCGCCCGGGATGAAGGGGTGGTGGAAATCACGGTGAAATACCATCCTGTGTTCAGTGAAAAGCTGGAGCAGCAATTGGTCGAGCGTTTTAATTTGAAACGCGCCTTGATCGCTCTGGATCAGCCTGATGATGAAAGCCAGCGCCAGCAGGTTGCAAGCCTAGTATCGAGTTACCTGTCCTCCATTTTGACCGATGACATGGTAGTCACCGTCGGGCAGGGGCGAAATATTGCCTCAATTGCCAGCCATGTCGGTGTAGTTCCCCATCGCAAATGCCGCTTTGTCTCGGGGATAGGGGGCACACACCGCTCCGGTAACGCCATCAATGCCGATCATATCTGCCGCCTACTGGCAAAGAAATATGACGGCATCAGTGAAACGCTTTATGCCCCGGCTTATGTCGAGGATATCAAGGTAAAAGAAGCCTTTATGAAAAACGGCACGGTCAAGGAAACGCTTGATCGCGCAAGGCGTGCAGACGTTGCATTGGTGGGGGTTGGTGATATGAATGAAAACAGCCATATGGTGAAGCTGGGCTGGTTTACGCCCCAGGAGATTGTCGAGGCGCGGATCCGCAAAGGGGTAGTGGGGGACATTGCCGGCTATGACTTTTTTGATAGCCAAGGACGCCGTGCCGATACCATGATGAGCGATCGGGTAATTGGTCTTAGTATGGAAGAGCTCAGACATATTCCAACAGTGGTTGTCACCGCTGCCGAGAACAGTAAAGCCTTGGCCTTGCTGGGCGCATTGCGCTCCGGTGTGGTCGATGTTCTGGCAACCAGTGTCAGCAACGCCCTGACCATTTTGAACCTGGATCAACAGATGAAGTAATGATCGGAAAATGAATATTCGATCCCAAATGATCAAGCTGCCTGCGGGCAGCTTTTTTGTTGCTTGCTATGCTCAAAAGTATGCGGATAAAAAAGTCACAAAAGGATCAGACAGGCATGAGGTATTTTTTTGCCCTTCTGTTAGGGATTACGATAGGTTTGCCCGCCATGGCAAGCCCGTGGGAGAATGTGGAAGCACCTTCGCAAGGTCAGTCGGAGTCGATTGGTACTTACAATAACGGTTGCCTGGCCGGCGCCGAGCCTTTGCCGTTGAAGGGAGATGGTTATCAGGTGATGCGATCGCAGCGGGGGCGATATTACGGCCACGAGTCGATGATCCGTTTCCTCCATGATTTATCAAAAAGCGTACACAAACTTGAGCTGGGACAATTGCTAGTCGGTGATATTGCGATGCCTCGGGGCGGACGTTTTTCGTCGGGCCATAACAGCCACCAGACAGGCCTTGATGCGGATATCTGGCTCAAGCTAAGCGATGGCCCACTTAGCGAGGAAGAGCTGATTGATGTCCAGCCTTTGCCGATGGTGCACATCAAGCAATACAAGATAAACAAGAAAAACTGGGGCGATAAACAAGCCTTGATGGTCCAGCTTGCTGCGGCTGATGAGCGTGTTGCCAGAATTTTTGTTCATCCGGTGATTAAAGAGCAGTTGTGCCAGCGCGAATGGACGGACAGGGATTGGCTGCAGAAAGTCAGGCCGTGGTGGGGGCACTATTACCATTTCCATGTCAGGCTCCATTGCCCAGAAGGTGACAGCAGTTGCAAAGCGCAGACACCACCGCCGCCGGGGGATGGTTGTGGTGCCGAGCTTGCCTCCTGGAAGCCCAAGCCAAAAGCAAAGAAAGAAAAGGTTGCCAAGGTGAAGAAAAAGCCCAAGCAAAAACCGCTTCCGCCAGCGCAGTGCATGCTATTGTTGCGAACGCCTGCAACAGGGTAAATGTCATTTAACGCATTAGAATAGATACAAAAAAAGCGCCTCTCGGCGCTTTTTTCGTTATGCCAATCCCTGTAGGGTGACAAACTTTTCGAACAGAGCTTCGTCTGTTTCGACGTTGTCGGGATCAGTAATAATACAGTTGGTGATCGGACACACCGACTGGCACGTCGGCTTGTCGTAGTGTCCTTTACACTCGGTGCATTTGTCTGGGTCGATCTCGTAGATTTCGTCCCCCATGGTGATCGCCTCGTTCGGACACTCGGGATCACACATGTCGCAGTTAATGCACTTACTGGTAATAAGCAGTGCCATGGTGATTACTTACCATCTTTTGGTGCGTGTGGATTACGGGTGTTCTCACCTGAGTTTAGGTTACGCATCAGCAGGCCGTATTCCAAATCCATATCTTCCGGTACTGGGATAAATACGAAGTGGCCGTTACCCTTGGCGTCAGTGACCGCTTCAGACTTGCGGTTTTCCATCGCTTCAAGGGTGAAGATCACGTTGCCCTGCGGTGTCATTAGCTCAAGGCTGTCACCGACTACAAACTTGTTCTTCACTTCCACTTCTGCCAGGTCACCACGGCGCTTGCCGGTGAATTCACCGACGAACTGCTGGCTGTCAGAGATAGAGTAGCCGTAGTCATAGTTCTGGTAAGCATCGTGAGTGTGACGGCGCAGGAAGCCTTCGGTGTAACCACGGTGGGCTAGGCTTTCCAGCGTGCCCATCAAGCTTTCGTCGAATGGCTTGCCAGCGACTGCGTCATCAATCGCTTTACGGTAAACCTGTGCGGTACGGGCACAGTAGTAGAAGGACTTGGTACGACCTTCGATTTTCAGCGAGTGAACGCCCATCTTGGTCAGGCGGTCAACGTGCTGGATAGCACGAAGATCTTTCGAGTTCATGATGTAGGTGCCGTGCTCGTCTTCGAACGCAGCCATCTTCTCTTCCGGACGGTGCGCTTCGCTTAGCAGTACCACTTCATCGCTTGGCTTGCCGCGGCCGATAGTGGTTTCAGGGCGCTCGTCCTGTACTTCGACAGCCTGAACATCACTTGGGTTGAATTCTTCAACGATCTGGCCAGCGTCGTTTTCAGTGCCTTTTTCCACTTTGTATTCCCAGCGGCAGGCATTGGTGCAGGTGCCCTGGTTAGGGTCACGCTTGTTGATGTAGCCAGATAGCAGGCAGCGGCCAGAGTAAGCCATGCACAGTGCACCGTGGACGAAAACTTCCAGCTCGGTCTCTGGGCAGTGCTCGCGGATCTCTTCGATTTCTTCCAGAGACAGTTCGCGGGAAACAATCACACGCTCAACGCCATTGGCTGCCCAGAACTTCACCGTTGCCCAGTTCACGGCGTTTGCCTGAACTGATAGGTGGATCGGCATCTCAGGGAAGTTCTCGCGCACCATCATGATAAGGCCAGGGTCAGACATGATCAGTGCATCCGGGCCCATCTCTACGATAGGTTTCAGATCGCGGATGAAGGTTTTCAGTTTAGAGTTATGCGGCTGAATGTTACATACCACGTATAGTTTCTTGCCTTGGGCGTGAGCCTCGTCGATACCGATTTTCAGGTTATCGTGGTTGAACTCGTTGTTACGAACACGAAGGCTGTAACGTGGTTGGCCAGCGTAGACAGCATCTGCGCCATAGGCAAATGCGTAACGCATGTTTTTAAGGCTGCCCGCAGGCGATAACAATTCAGGTTTAAACATAGCTCTTATATTCCAGTGTCTGATTGCAAATCAGGCCGTATCGCAGGGGGATACGGAGTTGAGGCGGGATTTTACTGTGATCTACCCCTCAATAGCAATGCTATTGCCGAATTAGGCAAAGTTTAGCATCTGGCGATTGTAAACGGCTGATTTGGAGGTTCTGATTGAACTGGTGTTGCCGGTATCGTACGAATATCGAAGGAGGGGAAAAAGTGGCACCCATAGCGAGGTGCCACACTATATAAAGGGGGCGGTTAGGCTTTGGCTTCCAGGCCGCCAAGCACTTCGAACAGGTTTGGCAAGAATGCGGAGAATTCGCCAGCCATTAGCGACAGGTCGGCATCGATACGCAGGGCCATTTCATCGCGGTCGATATCGTCATTCTGCTCTTTCAGCTCATCAGAGAACTTCAGGCGCTTGATAGACAGGTCGTCCGCCAGAACGAAGTCGATACGGTCCTGCCAGTTGATAGACAGCTTGGTCACCAACTTGTCGGCTTCGATGTGGGCCATGATTTCATCGCTTGATAGATCCTGCTGCTTACAGCGAATCACACCGCCGTCTTCCAAAATAGCTTTCAGCTCAGCCTCTTCGCCGATGGTAAAGCCGTTTGGTGAGGTGTTTGAGCGTACCCACTCAGTCATGGTTAGCTCGGCAGGCTTTTCAGGGGTAACTGGGATTACTGGCAGGCTACCGATAGATTTACGCAGCAGCGCTAGCAGATCTTCGGCCTTCTTGAAGCTACCAGCATCAACCAGTACGTAGCCTTCTTTAGGCATGATCAGCGCGTAAGTCTGGCTCTTGCGGCTGAAGGCTCGCGGTAGCAGATCCATCACGATTTCATCTTTGATGGTGTCTTTTTCGCTTTTCTTCAGTTTGCGGCCTTGCTCGGCTTCCTGAGCTTCTACTTTCTCGTTCAGTGTCTCTTTGATCACTGACGCTGGTAGCATCTTTTCTTCTTTGCGTGCACAAATCAGGATGTTGTCACCAATTACATGGGTGAACATGTCGCCGTGCTTACCCAGCGCGTGGACCCAACCAAATTTTTGCTGATCTTGGCTGCCACACGGGGTAAAGCGGAACTCTTCAAGTTGCTTCTCAAGTTGATCAGGATTGAGGTCGATCTCGCGGCTGAAGCGATAGGTAAGTACGTTTTTAAACCACATCATGGCTGTTACAAATCCTTGGTTGTGCATTTGGCTGTCAATCTTATTGCATTGGTTGGCTTTTGTCTTAAGTTTTCGTGCTCAGTAGCTTGGGCATAACGCAAAGTGCGGTACAATCCAAATTAGTGTTTCCATAACGGCATATCGACCGCAATGAAGATCCTCCATACCTCCGACTGGCACCTAGGCCACCAACTGCACGGTTATAACCGCGATTTCGAGCATCAGGCATTTCTTGATTGGCTGGCGCAGACCCTTGAGCAAGAGCAGGTCGATGCCCTGCTGGTGGCTGGTGATATTTTTGATACCGCCAACCCGCCAGCCAGTGCCTGGCGGATGCTATACCGCTTCCTGGCACGGATGGCGAAAAGCATGCCGGATTTAAATGTCGTAATGATTGGTGGCAACCATGATTCGCCGAGCAAGCTTGATGCTCCGCACGAGCTGCTAAGAGCATTTGATTTGCACATTGTCGGTGGGATTCACCGCTATGCTGACGGCGAGCTCGATACCGAGCGGATGTTGGTTCCGCTGACCAATAAAACCGGTGAGCAAGCGGCATGGGTATTGGCGGTGCCTTTCCTGCGCAGTGCTGATCTGCGTACCGAAGATCTGGATGAAGAAGACGATCGCCTGATCAAAGGGGTGGAAACCCTCTACGGTGAGGTGACAGAGGCAGCGCGCCAGGTCCAGACACCGCAGCAGGCCCTGATCGGCATGGGACACGCCTACATGGCATCGGGTAAATTGTCGGAAATGTCAGAGCGCCGGGTGCTCGGTGGTAACCAGCACGCGTTGCCGGCCTCTATTTTTGCTGATGATATGACCTATGTGGCGCTAGGCCACTTGCATTTGGCCCAACGCGTGGCGAAGAAAGAGCAGGTTCGCTACAGCGGCTCGCCATTGCCGCTTTCGATGTCCGAGCGAGGCTACAACCACCAAGTGGTTATGGTCGAGCTTGATGGTGCAGCGGTTGCCGGCATTGAGTCTGTCTCTGTGCCACGGGCCGTTGATATGCTCAAGGTGCCTTCGTCACCAGCCCCGTTGGAGCAGGTGCTTGAAGAGCTCAAGGCGCTGGACGTCGATGAGCGTCCGCGTGAGCAACAACCGTTTTTGGAAGTGCACATCCAGTTAGATAAACCACAGGCTCTGCTGCGCGAAAAAGTGCTTGAAGCCCTGGAAGGCAAGGCTGTGAGGCTGGCCAAGATCACTCCGCACTATCAGCAACAACAAGCTCAGAATGGCCTTGGCCAGCGCCGACTTTCTGATGTTACACCTCAGCAGGTGTTTAGCTTGAGCTGGAGCCAGAAATACCAAGGCGAGCCGGATGAGGCAATGGCCGCAGCTTTCGAGAGCCTATTGATTGCCGTGGAAGACAGCGATGCTGTCGAGTCGTAAGCCAGAACGAGAAAGAGAACAACAATGAAAATCTTAGCGCTACGTGGTGAAAACCTGGCAAGTCTGCAGCAGCCATTCGAGATTGATTTTGCCGGCGGCCGCTTGGGCGATGCGGGTTTGTTTGCCATTACCGGAAAGACCGGTGCCGGTAAGTCGACCTTGCTTGATGCGATTTGCCTTGCGTTGTTTGACCGCATTCCCCGCCTTCAGTCTAACAAGAAAAACGATGCAGAAATTGGTCGTGACGGTGACAACGGCCGGATCAAAGCCAACGATGTCCGCAGTATTTTGTCGCGCGGTAAGGCCGAAGGATATGCCGAAGTCGATTTCGTCGCCAATGACGGCAGTCACTGGCGGGCGCACTGGCATGTCCGCCGTGCGCGGGGGCGTGCCGATGGCCGCATCCAAGCCTCGGAGCAATGGCTGGAATGCCTGGAAACTGGCCAGCGTTTTGCTGGCAAGAAAGCGGAGCTACAAGCGGAAGTCGAACGCTTGGTCGGACTGTCGTTCGAGCAATTCCGCCGGGCAGTAATGTTGCCGCAGGGCGAGTTTGCCGCCTTCCTAAAAGCCGGTGCTGATGAGCGTGCAGCTTTGTTAGAGCGGATGACCGGTGGTGAAATTTATGGCCGCTTATCCATGGCCGCTTATGAGCGGGCGCGGGATGAAAAGCAAAAACTGGAGGCCTTGCAGGCCCAGCTTGGCGATATTGAGCTGCTTGATGATGAGCAAAAAGCACAACTCTCCGGCCAACTTGATGCTCTTAAAGTACAGTTAGGCCAGTGGGAAACCTCTTTGACGGCGTTGACCCAGCACCAGCAGGCGCTGCAGACCCAAACCCGGTTGCAGCAACAGCAACAGGAAGCCGAGCAGGCATTGGCTCATGCGGAAGAGCAGCTTAAAGAGGCGGCACCGCGTCAGGAGCAGCTCAAACAGATAGCCAAAGTCCAACCTGCACGCAGCGATTTTACCTTGCTGCAGCAAACCCAGCTGCAGCTGAGCAAGCTACAGGCATCGCTCGGCAAAGCTCGTGATGAACTGGCGCAGCACAAACAGGGGCTGTTGGAAGCGGATAACCGGGTACAGGGTACCAAGCAGGCATTGGCAAAAGCCAAGCTACATTGGGATGAGCTTGAGCCGAAACTCAAGCAAGTGGCTTTGCTCGACGAGCAATTGGCTGCCGGGCAGCGCCAGCTGGCCGAGCTGGATGCCGACCACCAGCAACAGCTCAAAACATTCAATGAACAGCAGCAGGCGGCTGAGCAGAAAAAACACCAGCGCCAGCAGCTGCAGCAACGCCATCAACAGTTGGCGATGGTACTAGAGCAAAACCGGGAGCTGGCCGGTGTTGCCGAGCAGTACCAACCAGTATTGGACAACCTGGATCAGTATTTGTCTGCGCACCGGACGTTGGCGACCCTGTCGCGCGAAAAGCAGCAACTGCAGTTCGAGCAGCAATCCCACGACCGTAATGCCACGATGCTGGAGGCCCAGCAGAAAGAGGTTAGCGGCCAGCTTGATGCGGTGACCAAGGTTCTCGATGAGCTCAAGGTTGAGCAGCAAGAGCAGGCGATTGCCGACAGCCAAAAACAGTTTGCCAGCAAGCAAGCCGAGCTCGATACCCTGCGCCAGGCGATGTCGGGCACCAAGGAATGGTCTACCTTGCTTGAGCAGATGGAGAAACTGAAAGCCGAGCATCAAGAGCTCAGCCAGCTCAAGCAGCAGGCAGAAGCTAGGCTGGAGTCCTTGTCGCCAGAAATGGAGCAGCTCATGGCCCGTTACCAGGAGGCCGAACAGCAGCTGCAGCAAAGCATGGCAGTGGTTAACCTCAGTGAGTACCGCAGCCATTTGCAGCCAGATTCGCCTTGCCCGCTGTGTGGCTCGCTCGAGCACCCATACGCCGAGCAGCACCCGGTTGTCGAAGGCTTGCTCCATAGCCAGCAGCAGCGTTTGCGTGAATTGCAGCAGTTGTTGCAAAACGGCGAGGGTGAACGTCGTCATCTTCAGCAACAACTGCCACAGTGCCAGCAGCGTCTGGCGGTGATCGACAATGAGCTGGCACGTTACCGTGCTTACAGCGATCAAATTGTAAGCCAGCTTTTGGCCATGCTTGAGCAGGTTGAACTTTCTACACCGCTGACGGCCGAGGCTGAAAGCGGCCACCTTAACGACCAGTTGGTGCAGTGGCAGCAACAAGCCGAGCAGGCATATAACGAGATCAGGGCGTTGCAGCAGGGTATGGAAGCCGCTCAGCAGCAGCTGCAACAAGGCCGTCAGTTGCAATACCAGCGCCAGCAGCTGCAGCAGGCAGAAGCCGAAATCAAAGAGCATATCCACCAACAAACGCAGGCCAATACCCAGCGTACCGAGCGATTGCAGTCGATTGAGCAGCAGAGCCAGACCCAACAGGATATCCTGACCTCCCGTGGTGAAGCCTTAAACGAGCAATACGGTAACAACCAGTGGTTAGATATGCTGCGCCAGCAAGGTGCCGAGCAATATATCCAGCAGCTCAAACAGCAAGTTGAGCACTACCTGTCAAGCCATAAGGCCCTGCAGGAAGTGGAGCGAGAGCTTAATGAGTTGGCCCCGCAGTTGGCCGAGCTGGAAGCGAATATGGCAGCCAGCTATAAACAGGCGATCGAAAAGCAACAGAAAGCTGAGCAGTTGCAGCAGCAGGTTCAGTCACTGTGGCAGCAGCGGGTCAGCGTGTTTGGTGAGCACGCGGCTGATGCGATAGAGCAGCAGGCCAAAACCGCTGTATCGCAAGCCCAGCAACAGCATGAACAAGCCGAGCATGACCAGCGCCTGGCGGGTGAAGCCATGGCTGCCGCGACGGCGGCCTTGGCTGGCCTTGAGCAGCAAGACAAAGAACTCTCGGCTGAGCATCGTCAGGTCGTCCATAACTGGTTGGGGTGGCAGGAAAAACTGGCGCTTAACGAGCACCAGCTGATGCAACTGCTCAGCAAGGACGAGGCGTGGTTGGAGCAAGAGCAGACAGCGCTCAAAGCGTTGGACGATTCCCGTACCGAAGTGGCAACACGGGTTCATGAGCGTGCGAGTGCGATTGAGCAGCACAAGACTATGGCGGAGCAGGCCGAGCAGTGGTTTGCCAGTCATGATATCGACAGCGAAGTACTGGCCGAAGATGATATCGCTGTGCGCCAGCTGCGTGAGCAGTGGAACAGTGAAAAGCTCTCTTGTGATGAGCAAATCTTCCAGCTGCGCCAGCGCTTGACCATGGCCGAGCAGGCTCTGCAGCAAGCAGGGGAGCTCACCGAGAAAATAGCCACCCAGCAGAAGCAGACCGAACTGTGGTTGCAGATGAGCGAGCTTATTGGATCGGCAACAGGCAATAAATTCCGAACCCTTGCCCAGGGCCTGACCTTGCAGCAACTGGTAATGCTAGCCAATGAACATCTGCATGACTTGGCCCCGCGCTATGCGCTGCAGCCGGTGCCGAACAGCCCATTGGCCCTGCAGGTGGTCGACCATGATATGGGCGATGAAGTCCGAAGTGTGGAGTCATTGTCTGGCGGCGAAAGCTTCCTGGTCTCGCTGGCCTTGGCACTGGCGTTAGCCTCGCTCGCAGCCGATACCCGCCAGCTCGGCTCGCTATTCATTGATGAAGGCTTCGGTACGCTAGACCCAGATAGCCTGGAGATGGCACTGGCTTGCCTTGATGCCCTGCAGGCAGACGGCCGCCAGATCGGGGTGATTTCCCATGTCGGTACGCTGGTTGAGCGCATCGGTGTACAGGTTGCGGTTGAAGCCCAGGGGGGAGGGCGGAGCCAGATCCGGGTGAGGGGTTAAAGCGGCGCAGCCTGCCCCTATGCGGTAGGCTGCATCTAATTATCTTTTTTATCAATACGTTGCACTTGGGTGCAACATAATGCTATATGACAGTATGATATACGTTCAGTTACGTATTTCTCCGCGAAAGTCACAAAAGTGTCATACTTAACACACATAATGGCGCTCGAAAGACAGCAATTAATAGGTATTGAAAACGATGGTAAGACGGATTCTTGTTGTAGAGGATGAAGCACCAATCCGCGAGATGCTTTGCTTCGTTCTTGAGCAGAAGGGGTATCAGGCGATTGAAGCCGAAGATTATGACATGGCACTGGAAAAACTGTGCGAACCCTATCCGGAGCTGATTTTGCTCGACTGGATGTTGCCAGGTGGCTCAGGAATTAATCTTATCAAGCACTTGAAGCGTGATGAAGTGACCCGCCAGATCCCGGTAGTGATGTTGACTGCCCGTGGTGAGGAAGAGGACAAAGTACGTGGCTTGGAAGTGGGTGCGGATGATTACATCACCAAACCGTTTTCGCCAAAAGAGCTGATGGCACGCCTGAAGGCGGTAATGCGCCGGGTATCACCGACTTCTCTGGATGATGTGATTGACGTACAGGGCCTCAAGCTTGATCCGGTTTCGCACCGAGTGACATCCAATGAGCAGCCGCTGGACATGGGGCCAACCGAGTTCAAGATGCTTCACTTCTTTATGACCCACCAAGAGCGTGTATACAGCCGCGAGCAGCTGCTGAACAACGTGTGGGGTACTAATGTGTATGTTGAAGACCGAACTGTCGATGTTCATATCCGTCGTCTGCGCAAAGCGCTGGAGACAGGCGGTCACGATAAACTGGTTCAGACGGTGCGCGGAGCGGGTTACCGTTTCTCGACCCGAGTATAGTAGTAACAACTAAGTAGGCGCACGGCGGGCAACGCGGTGGCGGAGTAATAAATGGTAGAACGGCTGTCGTGGAAAAAGTTAGTCTGGGAACTACTCTTTTTCTACTTGCCTTGGATCGCACTGGGGTGGGTATTTGGTTACATGCCCTGGTTCTTGCTGGTCGCAACTTGGATCCAGTTAATTTGGCATTTTCATAACTTATTGAAGATGTCCAACTGGTTGTGGAAAGAGCGAAGCCTGACGCCACCTTCGGGATCGGGCAGTTGGGAGCCTCTTTTCAATGGGATTTACCGTTTACAGCAACGTAACCGACGTCGTCGCAAAGAGCTGGCAACCTTGATCCGCCGTTTCAGAAACGGTGCGGAGTCCCTTCCTGATGCTGTTGTTGTCTTTCGCAGCGAAGGGAACATCGTATGGTGCAACAAGCTTGCCCAGCACCTGCTTGGTTTCCGTTGGCCGGATGATGCCGGCCAGCCGATCAGCAACTTGCTGCGCAGCCCGGACTTTGTCCGCTACCTGAGCAAGCAGTCGTTTGAGACCCCGCTTGAAATCACTTCTCCGCTGAACTATGACCGTACCCTCGAGTTGCGGGTTATGCACTACACCGAGGGTGAATACCTGATGGTGGTGCGTGATGTGTCCCAGGTTAAGCAGCTAGAAGGGATGCGTCGCAACTTCTTTGCCAATGTTTCCCATGAACTTCGTACACCTATGACGGTGCTGCAGGGGTACCTGGAAATGTCGAAAGATCCCGATATGCTGGTAGGGCCAATGTGGGGCAAAGCCCACGGAGTAATGACCGAGCAGCTGACCCGGATGAACTCTTTGGTCGAACAGTTGCTGACCCTGTCGAAAATCGAGGCCGCGCCGAATATCGAGCTGGAAGAAACCATCGATGTGCCGGCGATGCTTGATGTGCTTGAAAAAGAAGCGATTTCACTCAGTGGTGGCGAAGAGCAGCTGTTTACCTTCGAGGTGGATAATTCGCTCAAGGTGCTGGGTGATGAAGATCAGCTGCGCAGTGCGATTTCGAACTTGGTGTATAACGCAGTTAAGCATACCCCGGCAGATGCCGAGGTGAAGGTACGCTGGTATCTGACTTCAGCCGGCCCAAGGCTGGAAGTCACTGACCAAGGGCAGGGCATCGAGCCTCAGCATATCCATCGACTGACTGAGCGTTTCTACCGGGTCGACAAAGCCCGTTCGCGTGAAACTGGCGGCAGTGGTTTGGGGCTGGCGATTGTTAAGCATGCGCTTAGCCACCATGACTCACACCTCGAAATAGAGAGTGAAGTGGGCGTCGGCAGTACGTTTGCGTTTACCCTGCCACAGCGATTGATTGCTAACGCGGCATAAAGCTAACGCAGCACAAAGCTAGTTCAGCAAAAAATATGCTAAAGTATTGAGCGGCCTTAAAGGCCGCTTTTGTTGTTTTGAGGAGTCACATTAATCGAATGATAAACCGGATCAGGCAGGCCATGACCCGATGGCAGAAAATCACCTTCCTTGCGTTGCCAGCCGCTATCTTGGCCGCACCAGGCCCGGTACAGGCGGATCACAGCCCACTGCCCCATTACACCAAGGTCAAAGGGATCTCCGGAAATTTATCATCGGTCGGCTCCGATACCTTTGCCAATCTGATGACCTACTGGTCGGAAGAATTCAAGCGTACCTACCCAAGTGTGAATATCCAGGTTCAGGCCGCTGGGTCGTCCACGGCACCTACTGCATTGATAGAAGCCACTGCTCAGTTCGGGCCGATGAGTCGGCGGATGAAGGCGAGAGAAGTCGCTGCGTTCGAGCAAGAATACGGTTACAAACCGACGGAGATCCGGGTTGCGATTGATGCCCTTGCGGTGTTTGTTAACGAGGACAACCCACTGCAGGGGCTCGACTTCACCCAGCTTGACGCTATCTTCTCCCAGACGCTGCGTTGTGGCGGTAACCAAGCGATCACCCGATGGGGGCAACTAGGGCTGACGGGCAGTTGGGAAAAGCGGAGCATTCAACTGTTCGGCCGTAACTCGGTCTCTGGCACCTATGGTTATTTTAAGCAAAAGGCCCTTTGCCAGGGGGACTTCCGCAATAATGTCAATGAGCAGCCAGGCTCGGCCTCGGTTGTGCAGTCGGTCTCGACATCGCTCAACTCCATTGGTTACTCCGGGGTGGGTTACCAGACCACGGGGATCAGGGCACTGCCTATCGCAAGCAAGGGCAGTGACTATGTCGCGCCGACTATCGATAATGCTGCCAGCGGCCGCTATCCATTGGCCCGTTACCTGTATATCTATGTCAACAAGCACCCAGAACGGCCATTGCCACCGCTAGAGAGTGAATTCATCCGCTTTATCCTGTCGGACCAAGGTCAGGATCTGGTGAAGAAGGATGGTTATGTTCCGCTTCCCGCAGAAGCCGTTAACCAAACCTTGCTGGAGTTGGGATTAGATAAATAACCCGCATAGAAAAAGCCGGAGTGACTAAAATCGCTCCGGCTTTTTTGATTTTGTTATCTTTAGAATAGTTTGGCTAATCTATTCGTCGCGTATACTAGACGTTAGTCATTATCCGGTGTGAACTCTAACTCCCAGCCTGCTTTGCGCCAGTATGCTTGCTCTTGGCGTAAATCGGCTGCCAGTAAGCGGTTACTCTCTTCCCAGTCATCGGGTAACGTCAGCTGCCATTTTTCCTTGTCAGCATCGACAGCAATCGACGGCAGCGGATCATCACTGCGCTGGCCGTTGAGGGCAACAGCTAGCCTCAAGGTGCGGATCAACGGGTAGAGGTGCTTGCGCTTGTAGATACTCAGCTCGGGCATCTCTTCGAGCTTCAGGCTCTTGCGCTGGAAGCGCACCAGAGTCGCCAAAACAGTCTGCTGCTCGAGGTTGAAACCCGGCATGGTGCTGTGGCGCAGCAGGTAGGCCGAATGGCGGTGGAAGCCAGGATAGCTGATGCTCAGGCCGACTTCGTGGAGCAATGCCCCCCAGCTAAGCAGGGTCGCCAGTTCGATTTTAGTCAGGCCAGGTTGCGGCTCGATTTGGTTGTAGAGCTGCTCGGCAGTTGCCTTGACCCGGTTGGCCTGGCCAATGTCGACATTGTACTGCTTGGCCATCGAGCTGGCGGTTCTGACCCGGATATCGCTATGGCGGAAACGCTCTTCCATCTCGTACAGCAAACCTTCACGCAGGGCACCGTCAGAGAAGATCATCTCTTTAATATCCAGAGACTTGAATACAGCGCTGAGGATGGCGACACCGGCAGCAAACACCGGTTTGCGATCATCGCTCAGGCCAACAAAGTCGAGGTCATCCGAGTGTTTGACCTTGAGAATGGTATCGTAAAGCTGCTGCAAGCGTTTTGCAGTGATCACCCCATCGCTATGGCCTTGCCCGATCAAGACTTCGCGGATTGCCTTGATAGTGCCGGATGAGCCAATCGCGGTCTGCCAGCCCTTGCGGGTGTATTTACTGGCAATGCTCTCGAGCTTTTGCTGCGCGGCCAGCTGGGCCGTTGCCATGTTTTTGCTGCTGATCTTACCCTTGGCAAAGTAGTTCTTGTTGTAGCTGACGCACCCCATATGTTTGCTGTATGCCAGCTGCGGGGTAAAGCCATCTCCAATCACCAGCTCGGTACTACCACCCCCGATATCGACAATCAGTTTCTGGCCGTTGTCAGGCTGGGTGTGGGCGACACCGAGGTAAATCAGGCGGGCCTCTTCGGTGCCGGGAATGATTTCGATTGGGTAGGGGATCAGGGTTTCCGCGCGTTTGAGGAAGACATGGGCATTGTTAGCCTGCCGCAATGTGTAGGTTGCGGCAATGCGGACATTTTCCGGTTCAAATCCTTGCAGGCGTTCAGCAAACATCGCCAAGCAATTGAGGCCGCGCTGGATGGCGGCCTGATCGAGGTTTTGGTGTTCATCTAGCCCTGAGGCCAGATGGACACGTTGTTTGTGACGACTGATGATTTGCAGGCTTTGCCCGACAATGCGGGCAACTACCATATGGAAACTGTTCGAGCCAATATCTATCGCAGCGACTTCTCTTGGGCGTACAGGTTCTGTCATGTATTGGGATCGCTCTTTAGTTTTTTCTTCAGCTGTTTCTCTGACTGCTTGAGGTAGTCGTAAATCGCAATCTGCGAGCGGATCTTACGCCTGTTGCCTCGAGGGACGTACTTATTGGACATTTCTTTGTCAATAACACGTGCCTTCACGGTATCAGACAGCTGGATGTTGAGTATGTCGATAATCTTTGTTTTCAGCTCCGGATCAAAAATCGGGCAGCCGACTTCGATACGGTTGTCGATATTACGGGTCATCCAGTCGGCGGATGAAATGTAAACATCAGGCTCACCATTGTTTTCAAACACCACGACACGCGGGTGCTCGAGGAAACGGTCGATGATACTGATAGCCGTGATGTTATCGCTGATCCCTTTGATGCCAGGGATCAATGTGCACATGCCACGGATAATCAGCTTGATCTTCACACCGGCACTGCTCGCTTGGTAAAGCAGATTAATCAGACCCTTATCGACTAGGTTGTTCACCTTTAGTGTAATACCGGATGGTAAGTTTTGCTTAGCATGGGCGATCTCCCGGTCAATCAGGTCGTACAGGCGTGAACGGGAGTTGCGCGGCGAAACAACCAAGTGCTTGAATTTCACTGGGCGGTATGGGTTCTGAATGTAGTTGAACACCATCCTCACCTCGTCGGTGATCTCGGTGCGGCAGGTCATCAGCGAGAAGTCGGTGTAGATACGCGCTGTTTTCTCGTGGAAGTTACCGGTACCGAGGTGGGCATAACGCACCAGCTCATCACCTTCCTTGCGGGTAATGAGGCAAAGCTTGGAGTGGATTTTCAGCCCGGGCACCCCGAACAGCACCTGCACCCCGGCTTCCGTCAGGCGGCGGGCCCACTCGATGTTGGCTTCCTCGTCGAACCGGGCTTGCAGCTCAACCACTACCGTTACCTGTTTGCCGTTGTTGGCGGCATCGATCATCGATTCGATGATCTGCGAGTTCTTGGCGACACGGTAAATATTGATCTTGATGCTGCGCACTTTCGGATCATAGGCGGCCTGGCGAACCAGCTCGGTCATGTGGCCGAAGGTATGGTATGGATAGTACAGCAGGATATCCTGCTGCTTGATGGCATCGAACGCATTGCGGCCGTTGACGAACTGGGCACTTTCCAGTGGTGGCAGCGACTTGTTTTCCAGGTAATCACGCCCGACATTCGGGAAGCCGATAAAGTCCTTGAAGTTATGGTAGCGGCCGCCTGGGATAATACTGTCGTAGTTAGATACCTTGAGCAGGCCACACAGGACATCGACCATATCGCCGGGCATGTCGCGCTGGTAGACGAAACGGACCGGCATGGCGGTCAGGCGCTGGTCCAAACCTTCGGACATCTGCTCGAGCAGGCTGTGCTCAACTTCCTGGCCCAAGTCATACTCGGCATCCCGGGTCATCTTCATGGCATAGGCAGACAGCTCGTCGTATTCGAACAGGCCGCTGAAAATATCGTCGAGGCAGAAGCGGATGATGTTATCGAGGAAGATAAGGGTTTTGCGGCGCTTGCCCTTGGCTTCCGGCAGCTGGATGAAGCGTGGTAGCTGGTCGGTCGGGATTTCGATCAGGGCATAGCGCTTGTTGTCGCCCTGGCGCATTTCCACCGCAAGGTACGAGTACTCATCTTTGAGGAATTGCAGCAGGTCGATATCATCGGTCAGTAAGATAGGCGTGACATGAGGCAGAATGCGGTTGCGGAAGTGCTTTCTCAGCCAGACTTGCTGGTGGTCATCGAGCTGCTGCTCATTGACCAGGAAGATATGGCGCCGGGCCATTTCCAGCAGGATTTCATTGTATAGGGTATCGAAGTCCTGGTTGAGCTTGAGCACCCGGCTCTGGATCTTGCTCAGCAGCTCCTTGGCCCGGTCATTGCCGCCTTGCTCTTCGTTGATCAGGATCCGGCGTTTGACATCGGCAAAGCGGACTTTATAGAACTCATCGGTATTGCTCGAGTAAATACCGAGGAAGCGGACCCGTTCAATCAGCGGAACTGATTTGTCAGCCGCCTCCTGCAATACGCGCTCGTTAAAAGATAGCCAACTCAGTTCTTTGTCGGTGTAAAGAGGTTCTGCGCTCATTGTCATCCTACTTACTATTGGTGCATGAGAGGGATCAGTTATCGTCGATGTCGATGGTGAGATCGTCGGCAATCTTCTCCAGCTCTTCTTGGACATACTCAATACTCAAATCACCTGGCAGCTCCAACTGGAAACGGGCTGAGAAAATCGGGTAGCCCCAGTTAGGTGCACTGTCGGAATGCGTTTTGAGTTTGTGAATATTTATCCCAAGCTGATTGAGCTTGGTGGTGACGTCTTTGACAATACCTGAGCGGTCATTTCCTGTGACTAGCAGGTGGTGAACAACAGAAGTTGGCAGGGTCTTACTTTCTTCTTCGACGATCTGGACTTGAAGGTTATCAAGCTGTGTGAGCGCCTTGCTCAGTACCGCGACATATTGGTCGGCGACTTCCACTTGCAGGATACCGGTAAACTGGCCGGCTAACTTGCTGAGGCTACTGGAGAGCCAGTTGCCATGGTTCTGGTAAACCGTGTCGGACAGGGTTTCTACTAGGCCAGGGCGATCTTGGCCGATGACAGTGATGATCAGATGCTTCATAACGATGTCCTTATTACCGAGAGGCGTCATTGCCCGTTCTGTATAGGTTATTATGTGAGCATCAACACGGCCTGTCTAGGCTTATAGACCGATCAAGGTATTGAATTTTTTACGAAATCACATAACAGAATAATAATTAAATTTCATTTCACTTTTATGTCATTTATGACTAAGGCGAAATAAATCCACCATCACGATCTTCTTCAGGATCCAGCCATGTGTGTCCGACATGACTGGGAAGCTCTCTTGTCATATAATTGTCATATTAGGGAAATACTATTAGTAAACGTGTAAATTTATTGAGGTAATGATGGCAAAGGCCGGTGCGATTTTGATGGGAGAGAGTCCTGGCCGTAAGGTAAAAGATAAACTGGTTCGTGTGGGCGTGACGTCCGGTGGGATCTTTGTCCTTGTTACCCTTATTTTGATCTTTTTCTACCTCTTGTATGTGATCCTGCCGATCTTCTCATCGGTAAAGGTGACTCCCCAGCAACAATTTTCTACCTCGTTCAGCAATCAATCGGCGGATATCCGTGTCAGTGACAATAACAATTACCTATTCCGGTTGGCTGAGGATGGTTCGCTGAGTGCTGTTAGCCTAGCCCGTGCTACTGCAGGGGAGACTCTCGGTACTGCGGAGCTGCTTGACGATGTCGCAAGTGTGGGCCGTACTCTGCCTGCAGACAGGCTATACGCCTTGGGTGGCAAGCAAGGTGAGGTTGTGATTGCCAAGCCTTCACTCTCTACGTTTCGGGGAGAGAACACTCTCTCGTTGGATTTCCCATTGGGCAATGAGCGACTTCAGCTCGATCCCAAAGGCCAGCCAATTGTGAACTTGGCAGCTTCTGTCCGTGGCAAGCAGGCAATCATCATGGGGTTGACTGCTGATGGCAGGGCCAGGGCGATGCTGTTTTCCGAGAACAGCAATGTGCTGGGGGGAAATAGTCATGACTGGCAATCGTCTTCTTTTGCTATTAGCGGTTTGCCTGAGGCGGTCGATGATATTGTTGTGACCCCAGATGCGCGTACCGCCTATGTGCTCGCATCGGATAAACTCTATGTCTTGGCATTTGGCAGCCGTTCCGGCTGGGTACGGGAAGTCGTCGAGATTGAAGAGTCGGGCAGCCATGCCCAACAGCTGTCGCTATTATCAGGCGCAAACTCTTTGCTTATCAGCCACAGTGACCAATCGCTTTCCCAATGGTTTGAGATCCGCAAGGATGGCAAACGGACCATGGTACGAACCCGTGACTTTGCAATAGGTGAAAGCCCGGTCATCGACTTGATCCCAGAGCATACCCGCAAAGGCTTTTTTGCCCTCCAGCAGGATGGGCAGCTATCGGCTTTCTACACGACGGTCAAAGGGGCCATTTACCGCGAGCCAGTTTTTGACAATGGCTTGCCGCAGCAGATAGTGATCTCACCGCATGCTGATCGCCTCGTTACGCAAAATGGCAATGACTGGCAAGTTTATAATGTGAAAAACCCTCACCCGGAGATTGGCTTTGCCTCGCTGTGGCAAAAAATTTGGTACGAGGGCTACCCAGAGCCGGACTTCGTCTGGCAGTCAACCTCTGCCAGTGATGAGTTTGAGCCTAAGCTGAGCTTAGTGCCATTGGTCTTCGGTACCTTGAAGGCTGCCCTGTATGGCTTGATGTTCGCGGTGCCGGTGGCATTGGCAGGGGCTATCTATACCGCTTACTTCATGTCTTCACGAATGCGCGGCATCGTGAAACCGACGATTGAACTGATGGAAGCGCTGCCTACCGTTATCCTCGGCTTTCTTGCCGGTATTTGGCTGGCACCGATTGTTGAATCACACCTGGTTGGTATGGTGGCTCTGGTGGTGATGTTCCCGCTGGGGATGTTAGTGGCCGGTATTGGCTGGTCTATGCTACCGGGCAACTGGCGCAGCCGGATCCCAAGCGGTTTCCATGTGCTTTTGCTGATACCTGCCATTGTCCTGATTGCCTATGCCTGCTTTAGCTGGAGTCCTTGGCTGGAGCAAACCTGGTTTGCCGGCGATGTCAGGACATACCTGAGTGATGAGTGGGGAATCGGTTACGATCAGCGCAATGCCTTGGTGGTGGGGATCGCGATGGGGATCGCCGTTGTTCCGACCATTTTCTCCATCGCGGAAGATGCGATTTTCTCGGTGCCAGGCCACTTGACGAGCGGTTCACTGGCTCTGGGGGCAACCCATTGGCAGACATTGACGCGGGTCGTGCTGCTGACTGCCAGCCCGGGTATTTTCTCGGCCATCATGATGGGTCTCGGCCGCGCCGTGGGTGAAACCATGATAGTACTGATGGCAACGGGCAACACGCCGATCATGGACTGGAATATCCTTGAGGGGATGCGGACATTGGCAGCCACCATTGCCATTGAAATGCCGGAAAGCGAAGTGGGGAGCTCCCATTACCGGGTAATGTTCCTGGCCGCTTTTGTCCTGTTTGTCTTTACCTTTTTGTTCAATACCGTCGCTGAGCTCGTCCGCCAGCGATTGCGGGAAAAGTACAGCTCGCTCTAATGGCTATTGAGCGGCTTTGGAAGTAATCAACGTAATGAAAAGCGAAATTAATGAGTAACGGTTTTAATGAGCAACGGTTTTAATGAGTAGTGCTGTAAATGAATAGGTGGCTGAAATCTGGCGCACCTTGGGTGTGGCTAACCGCGGGTGCGGTTAGCCTGAGCCTGATCGTGGTACTAGGCTTGTTGTTACTGATAGGCTGGAAGGGGCTGGGTTACTTCTGGCCGGCTCCTGTGTACCAGTTTGAGGTTGAGCAAAACGGTTATCAAAGCACTATCATCGGTGAGTTATACGAGCGCAAAGCCGTGCCTGTAAAACAGTTGGCCGAGGCCGGCATTGATACCTCTGGTTTTGAAGGCGACAAGACTTTCCGCTACGTGATCAAAACCGGTAACCGCGATGTGCTTGGCAGTGATTTCGTCACGGTCCTTGAGCCGCATATCATCAGCCAAGAGCCAGCAAAAGGTGTGGCGGTCATCGAGCGGTTGAAGAATGGCAGGTTCTATGGATTCCCTGTCGGTTTAATGGATGATGGTGTTGAGATCCCGCTGCAAGAGCTTGAGGCGAGTTTGGAGCAGGCTGAGATTGTTCGTGATTTAATTAGCCAAATAGAACAGTCGGATCTAGCGAAGCTCAATCTGCAGTTTGAGCAACTGAACGCTAAATCTCGCCAGCAAGGTGATGAAGGAACGTTCATTGGCGAGCGGCAATTGCTGGAACAGCGTTTTGCCCAAATCGAGCAACAGCTGTTGACCCTCCATCAGCAGCTTAACCGGGATAGCGTGGTTGTCCGTGAGATGACTGGGCAAGAGATAGTACTGCCAATCGAGCAGATATTGGATATCTGGTATCCCAACGATTTAACCACGGCAGGAAAGCTGGGCCACTGGGCAAATCAGCTCGGCCATTTTGTTAGTGATGATCCCCGTGAAGCTAATACCGAAGGCGGGGTATTCCCAGCAATCTTCGGTACTGTGTTCATGGTGCTGCTGATGAGTGTAATAGTGACCCCGTTGGGGGTGTTGGCAGCGGTTTACCTTCACGAATATGCCGGCAAGAATACGTTCACCAAATTAATCAGGGTTGCTGTAATAAACTTAGCAGGTGTGCCGTCGATCGTATATGGCGTCTTCGGCCTGGGCTTCTTCGTCTATATTGTCGGCGCCCAGATTGATGATTTGTTCTTTGCCGATCAGCTGCCGGCACCGACGTTTGGTACACCGGGTATTTTGTGGTCGGCGCTGACCTTGGCGATTTTGACCCTGCCGGTAGTGATTGTCTCGACTGAAGAGGGCTTGGCCAGGATCCCCAATTCAATCCGCCATGGCTCGTTGGCATTGGGTGCCACACAGGCCGAAACCCTGTGGCGGACGGTATTGCCGATGGCAAGCCCGGCGATCATGACCGGGCTAATCTTGGCAGTAGCCCGTGCAGCTGGCGAGGTTGCCCCGCTAATGCTGGTGGGTGTGGTGAAAATGGCACCGTCTCTGCCGATAGACGGGCAGTTTCCTTACCTGCATTTGGATCGAAAATTTATGCATCTCGGTTATCATATATATGATGTTGGTTTTCAAAGCCCGAATGTGGAAGCCGCCAGGCCGCTTGTCTACGCCACGTCATTTTTGCTGGTAACCGTGATTGTCGGTTTGAACCTGACGGCCATAGGTATCCGTAACCACTTGCGTGAAAAATTCCGCTCTTTGGAGCAATAGTGAGATTCAGGAAAAAGTATGTTTTCAATTAATTCCCCAATTGGCCTGTTTGAGCCTGTTGATCTGTCAGCGCTGCCGGAAGAGAAGACGGCGCTGTCAATTGAGGGGCTGGATCTGCACTATGGCTCCCATCAGGCGCTATACGATATCAATATGCGTATTGCCAAAGGCCAGGTGACGGCCTTCATCGGTCCGTCGGGCTGTGGCAAGTCCACCCTGTTACGCTGCATCAACCGGATGAATGAGTTGGTGGAAGGCTGCAAGGTCGATGGCAAGGTGATATTGCATGGCCAGAATATCTACGATAATAGAGTGGATGTAGCCTCTCTTCGCCGTCGCGTCGGTATGGTGTTCCAGCGCCCAAACCCTTTCCCTAAGTCTATTTATGAGAACGTTGTCTATGGCTTGAGGCTGCAGGGGATCAAAGACCGCAGGGTGCTCGA
Organism: Photobacterium sp. ABD4_091; assembly: GCF_056160145.1. NCBI lineage: Bacteria > Pseudomonadati > Pseudomonadota > Gammaproteobacteria > Vibrionales > Vibrionaceae > Photobacterium > Photobacterium sp. ABD4_091. Next base: position 2,167,361 of record NZ_JBSWWQ010000001.1, read on the forward strand.
TGATGCGGTGGAAAGCTCGCTGCGTGGTGCGGCCTTGTGGGATGAAGTCAAAGACCGCCTGCACGAGAATGCATTCGGCCTGTCCGGTGGTCAGCAGCAACGCTTGGTGATAGCCCGGGCTATCGCGATTGAGCCGGAAGTGTTGTTGCTCGATGAGCCGACCTCGGCACTGGATCCGATCTCGACCCTGACTATCGAAGAGCTGATCAACGATCTGAAAACCAAATATACGGTGATTATTGTTACCCACAATATGCAGCAGGCAGCGCGCGTATCTGATAACACTGCCTTTATGCACATGGGAGAGTTGGTGGAGTACACCAGCACCAACGATATTTTCACTACCCCGAAAGAGAAACGCACCGAAGATTACATAACGGGTCGATACGGTTAAGGAGTAAGTAATGTTAGATAATTTGAGCCTTGGCCGTCATATCTCCGGCCAGTTTAATGCCGAGCTGGAAAGTATCCGCACCCATGTATTGGCGATGGGCGGCTTGGTTGAGCAGCAGTTGGCCGATGCCCTCAAGGCGATGCACAAGCAGGATATCGAATTGGCCCGCCGCGTCATCAAGGATGACCACAAGGTCAATGCAATGGAAGTGGCCATTGACGAAGCCTGTACCCGTATTATTGCCAAGCGCCAGCCGACCGCCAGTGACTTGCGTTTGGTTATTGCGATTATCAAAACCATTACCGATCTTGAGCGTATTGGTGATGTGGCAGAAAGTATTGCCAAGGTGGCGTTGGAAAACTTCACCAACAAGCAATATAACTTGTTGGTGTCACTGGAAGCCCTCGGTCAAAGTGCGGTACGTATGCTGCACGAGGTGTTGGATGCCTTTGCCCGTATGGATGTCAAAGCGGCGATTGAGGTGTACCAGGAGGACGACCGGATTGACCGCGAGTACGAAGCGATTATCCGTCAGTTGATGACTTATATGATGGAAGACCCGCGCTCGATCCCAAATGTGCTGCAGGTGATGTGGTCAGCACGCTCGATTGAGCGGGTAGGGGATCGCTGCCAGAATATCTGCGAATATATTATCTATTTCGTGAAGGGTAAGGATATCCGTCATACTAGCCAGGAAGAGCTGGAAAATATCTTGAAGTAGATTGGGTTGTTTGGGGCTGTCAGGTGTTAACTTGACAGCCCCAAATCGCTGCAGATTAAAATCGAAACTTAATGCTCACCCCGTAGCTACGATAATGATTATCTTCACCAAACATGTCGGCTTTTTGGTAGTTGAAGTAGCCCATAACATCTAGGTTGTGGGTGATTTCTCTGCCTATTTCAAAGCCATAAACTCCAGTCGTATCCTGATCACGATCTTTTCGGTAACCCTCTCCGCGAACATAATACTTACGGCTCTCTTCAATTCGGCTTACACCGAGCACAGCGGCGACATAGGCTGGTTGGTAGCCAAGGGCCAGGAAATGGTATTTAGGTTTTAATACCGCATTGTAGCTGTAAGTTTTGTAATTAACCCCAGTGAACCCTCTAAAGTAAGTCCCATCCCCCAACTCGCTGGCACTAAGCTCTACAGCCAATGAAGTGCGTGGGGTCATAGCAAAGTTATACCCTGCGGAGAGGCCATACTGGGCGGCAAGTGTTGGCTTGCTGTAGTCAGTAAACCCTAAATTTATTGCAGCATATGGGCCTTCTACTGAGCTGGCAACAGCACTGGTCGAGAGCAAGGTAGCTAATAGCAATGCAATACGTGATTTCATTGTGTGTAGTTTATGCTTTGAAAAGTAGGAAGTATAACCTGACGGCGAGTTACCGTCAGGTGCATTTCATTTATGGTATGGGAGGGTGATTAGAAGTTGTAGTTGGCACCAAGGTAGAAGGTATCATAATCTAGTTCAGATGTTGATGTGCCTCGGTAGCCAGCTTTAATAGTGATATTGTTGTTGAAGTCATAGCCGGCTTCTAGGCCGTAAGAGATACCGGTGTTGGTTTCATCGAAATTAACGAAGTCAAAATTATCTTTGACTTCTTCCGATACACTGTGAACCCCCAGTTGCGCACCAGCATAAAAGTTGTTGTTGATGTAGTACTTAGGCTTAACATTGACACCGAATGAACTCGCCTTATATTTGATTGAGTAACCTTCGTCACTGAATTTTTCTTCACCCATGTTGCGGTATTCACCCTCAACACCAATGACAACCTGTGGTGAAACTTGGAAGTTGTAGCCACCGACAAGACCTAGCCCGGCATCTACAGACTCTCCATCAATTTTGTTAGAGCCAATGTCAGCACCCACGTAGAAGCCTTCTTTTGATGCCAAAGCAGGCGCTGAAAGTAGTGAAGCGATAGTCAGAGCAAAAATGGTCTTTTTCATAATGGTGATCTCTAAATTCTCTAATAAATGTTGGTTCGCACAGGTTGAACGTTATCTCTTCCGATGCGAGAAATATTAAATTGAACACCGTACACAATCTAATTAGTTAGATTGATATGAGTGATAAATAGAGATTATTGTACGGTGTTTTTATTGGTTTGTGTGTACTTGGCTTAGTTGAACTTGTAGTTCACGCCGGCGTAGATGGTGCCAAACTCGGTGTCGTAGCCAAGTAGGTCTGCTGTCGCTGCCTTGATACCACCACGGAAGCTGACATTGCGGTTAAGCTCATAGCCACCTTCGATGCCAAAGGCAACCCCATTGGCGGTGTCTTTGCCACCCAGCACGTCATTGTCGATGGTGAGCTTTTCCTCATAAGTGATGCGGTGCATCCCGACCATGACTGCACCATAAATGCTGTCGGTGAAATAATATTTTGGTTTGATGTTAATACCGTAGGAAGAGGCACTGACATCGGCACCAATGTTGATACCGGATGTGCCATCAAAAGCGCTGTCGCTGCCCATGTTGCGGTATTCGCCCTCGACGCCAATGACAACCTTAGGTGACACCTGGAAGTCGTAGCCGGCGACCAATCCAATGTTGCTGTCTAGATAGTAGGAGCCGACATAGTTGGCACCAATGTCTGCACCGATGTAAGCGCCTTGCTTGTTAGCAAATGCTGACGATGAAAATAGGGCAACGATCGATAGAGAGAGTAGTGTTTTTTTCATTATTTACCTGCTGCAAAGAATCTGACTTTGTGATGCCGGGCTTTCCCTGCCAGCGAGGTAAATACTAAATTTTGCTTTGTTTTCTATCCAATTACTTGAGCTTAATAGTGCTATTAGTGGCGCTAATTAACGTTGATTGCTTGGTACTGCTGAGTGATGTGGTTGTACAGCCACTGGGTCAAGGGATCTTTGTGCTTGGATTGGTGGTAGAAACACATCGTAGTGGAGTCAAGCATCGGACCTTCGATTGCAGTATCAATTTTTCTCAGCTCGGGGTGATCATCAGCCACTATAAGATTGTTCGTAGGAAAGAGCATGTCCGTTTGACGAACGACCTGCAAAATGGTCTCTGGGGAAGTGGAACGAAAGCCTATTTTGGGGACTAAGTCGTAGTAGGAAAAATAATGTTCAACATCGGTGGCTTGTTCATTGCGACCCGGTATTATCATACAAGCCCAAGTGGCATCTTTGGCATCCATGACGCCAATTGTTGCTTTTTTATAGGGGTGATCCTTGCGTACAATGACTACGGGCTTCACTTTAGGCAGAGTTCTACGGTAGAGTTCTTTACTGGTGCTGGTGATATCGTAATTGAGGGCTATCTGGATATTTCCGTTTAGCAGTTCTGCAAAGGTATTCACATTCCAGATGATGATTTCGATTTGGCAGTTGGGTGCCTCTTTCTGTATCGACAAATAGAGTTGGCTGCCGAAAGCACAAAGAAATATCGGAGACAAGGCTATCTTCAGTTTGCCTGTTAATTGCTGAGGATCGAATTCTTGGGTGGTATTCACCGCTTTGAACAGGCCTTCGAGCGCGGGAGATAGTTCTGAACATAACTGGTCGGCATACGGGGTGGGGGTTAACCCGGTACGGGTTTTGGTAAACAAGTCATCACCAAAATGCAAGCGAAGCTTTTGCAGTGCATGGCTGACCGCTGGCTGGGTGACGAACAACCGCTCTGAAGCCTTGCGCAGGTTCTTTTCTTGGTAAATCACCAGCAGGGTTTTGAGCAGGTTCAAATCGAGATTCGCCGATAAATCTTTGGCCATTACAGCATTCCTTACTTGTTTACTCATGTATCAAGATACCACAGCTTTTGGGCCGTAAGTATTGGCTTTGCAGTAAGTCGCGCAAAAAGACCCCTGAAAAAACAATGAACAGGGGCGCGAGTACCAAACGGACAAGGTGCATAAAGGCGTTATTTAAATCGAAAATTGAAGCCAGCTTCTATCGTGCTGTCTGATGTCACGGGCTCTCCAGGGCGGGCACGGTGCTCCCCGTAGGTATATTTGATATAGGGCTCAATCCATTTAGGTTTGAAGGTGAGGGTAATATCGTGGCTGTTGATATTGTCATTGATAATATCTTGCGAGAAACGATCACCAGAGAGTAACCTGTCATGGTTAAAGCTGTAGCTGGTGCTTAACCATGGCTGAGGGCTATAGCTTACGCCTACAGTACTTTTCCACTCACGTTGATCAAACCAGTCGATATCAAGTAGTGCTTTGGTTTTTCTCCACTCGTGTGAGGTACTGGCGTAGAGCATCACAGTTTCCGTTAGGGCGGTACCAGAAAACAAGCCAACATCATAGATATCAATGCTGTCAGCACGTCCGTAGCTAGCGTAAGCCTCGGTATAAAACTGTCCCAGCATGGCTCCATAGCCAGTACCAATCTCGAGGTAACCGGTTGAATCGAGTTCAGCACTGATATTGATTTCTTCAGTCGCTTGCAAGCTGCCTGTTATTGTTCCTATCCAGTCATCCCCGGTTTTTGAAACCTGGAAGCCAAGCTGCGGTTCACTCGCTTTTGTCATATAGCTGACTGAAATTGATAGCAAAATGCACAAGGTATAAGTTAAGCGTGTCATAGGCGCATACCATAAGAAAAGAAAGCCGCCATAAAGGGGCGGCTTAAGTCCAGTGAAAGCGAATTTATGAGCGCTCTACCTTGGCTTTGATCGCTTCACGCAGCTCTCGTGACTTAGCGCGTAGCTGAGATTTTTGATCAGCAGATAATTTTTGGTGTTGGAAGAGTTGAGGTGCAGGGCCATTTCTGTCTCGGTCAACGGCAACAATTCCATCTTTGTTAACGGTGAAATTAAATGTATGACCTGTGCTATGATGGGTATACGCAAATGACCCATCGGTATTTTTATCGACGGAACCTGTTAACTCACCATCATTGTTCCAAACCATACCATTAGAGAAATCAACGGTACCGGCATCTTCGCCATTCAGATTGATAGTTCCATCATCGCTAAGGCTTATATGGTTTATGCCCATTTCAGGAGCATCATCAGTTGGTGGTAATTCAGGTGCTGGCTTTTGAACGTCCCAGCCATTGTCGATAGTGGAGTTCTCCCAATCGATAGTCACTACGCCATTTTTATTAATTGTGAAAGTATATTGATTTTGGCTTTGGTATTCTTTGAAAGTAAAAGATCCTGTGTCTTTATCAAAAGTAACATCTCCCACCAGGACACCATCCTTCCAGACTAAACCATTTGTTGGATCTACCTTTCCAACCTTCTCCCCATTAAGAAGAACATCACCATCATTCGATATAGCAATATGATTTTTTCCCATCTCAGGAGCATCATCGGTGGGTAATCCCCATTCTGGTGAGTCATCTTTCTCTATCGGGTTTTCAATGCCTGCACGAGGATCATCAAACTCAGGATCAACCGTATCGTTTTTTGAACCAGAAGATGATGAACAGCCAGTTAAAATCGTTGCAGCCACTAATGAAGCAATCAGTTTAATTTTCATTGGATACTCTTAATTTAAAACGTGTTTATCGTTGCCTATAAGCTGAAAGGTCAGTAAAACCAGCAAGCTGATGGGCCGTTATTTTAATAAGTAGAGGTGTCAGGAAGGCGATGGGTAATCTTGCTGCCTTGTTGACGAGATGAATATTAAATGAACAGTTAGGCTTGCTCTAATCAGTGGGTGTTATTTCAATATTAAGCGAAGGTTATTAATTACGGGTACTTAATTGGCTGTTAAGTGTAGCTTATGAGTGAGGATGAGCTTGGGCTTAGTGTTTAGTTTTATGGAAAAATACCGTAATGATGTTGGCTATTTAGCTTTCTATATGATCTTTTAATTGCTCTTCAATTAAGTTTAGCAACCACAATATTTGAGGATTGCTGCGGTTACGTTGGTGGTAATAGGCCATTAATGGGATTTTTAAATCTTCATTGTTTATTTTAAGCTTTATGCCCCGTAAATCTTCTCTTTCTTCTTTGGGGAGAAAAGAAGAGGAGGGGTAAAGCATGTCGGTGTGTTTTATAATATCTAAAACTGCCATTGGTAACTCAGAGCGAAAGCTTGTTCTTATATCAAATCCATGGGCCTTCATGACTTTTTGGGCGACAGGTATGTTGGAGTTCCAATCAGAAATAATAATGCTGGCGACTTCTAATCCATCAAGATCTTTGGGAGTGAGTGTTTCTTCACTTATGGGGTGTTCTTTGCGTACATAAAGTGTGAATTTATCGTCACAGATTTTCTTTTGAATTAGCTCTTTTGGCGCATGGTGAATTTCAAAATTAACCCCGAGACTTATCTCGCCGTTATTAATATCGTCTAATGATGTTGGTGACCAGTTATGTAGATGAAGGTTCACATTGGGCGCGACTTGGCGAATTTTCAAATATAGCGGTGTAGATAGGTAAGTTAATATATTAGGGGTTAGGGCCAGCTTGATGGTGCCTTCGAGCTTTGATGGTGTAAATGCATTGCCTGCATTTAGGGTGTGCGATAACTCATCGAGTAAAGGGCTGATATTTTCGGCCAGCTCAACACCGAAAGCTGTGGGTTTTAGGCCATGGCGGGTTTTGACAAACAGATCATCGTTGAAATGGTTACGCAATTTCTGCAGTGCTTGGCTGACTGCGGGTTGGCTGACAAACAGCCGCTCTGAAGCTTTCCTCATATTGAGCTCTTGCGAGAGGATCACAAAAGTGCGGAGTAGATTAAGGTCGAGACTCGCATAGAGATCTTTAGCCATGTATAGCCCTTTGTAGAGTGGTTAAATAAAACGTCATTTTATTTAACCAAGCTTAATCGCCGCCAAACAAGTCTGGTACAAAGGTCTGGTTTTCTTCTGGTGCGCGGATGTACCCCTCTTTGTTGATGTCCGGGAGTTTGATTTCGGGGTAAGCGATATCTTGATAAGGGATCTGGCTGAGCAGGTGGGAGATACAGTTAATCCGTGCTTTTTTCTTGGTATCGGCATCAACCACCCACCATGGGCATTGTTTGGTATCGGTGTAGGCAAACATCCGGTCTTTTGCGGCGGAATAGGCTGCCCAGCGGCTACGGGACTCCAGATCCATCGGGCTGAATTTCCAGCGCTTTATTGGCGTGTTGATCCGTTCCATAAAGCGTTTTTCCTGCTCTTCGTCAGACACCGAAAACCAATACTTGAGCAAGATGATACCGGAACGCTTGAGCATCCGCTCGAATTCGGGACAGGAACGAAGGAACTCCTCATATTCATCATCATTGCAGAAACCCATCACATGCTCGACCCCGGCCCGGTTGTACCAGCTGCGATCGAATAGCACCATTTCACCGGCTGCTGGCAGGTGGGAGACATAGCGCTGGAAGTACCATTGTGACCGTTCACGATCTGTAGGAGTCGCCAGGGCGACGATGCGGCAAACACGTGGATTGAGCTTTTCGGTGATGCGTTTAATGACGCCGCCTTTACCGGCAGCATCGCGGCCTTCGAACACCACCACGACCTTTAGTCCCTCTTGCTTTATCCACTCCTGCAGCTTCACCAGCTCTATTTGCAGGCGTTCCAGCTCGGTTTCGTAATCGCTTTTTTTGAGTTTCTTCTTTGGGGGAACAAAAGGCATAAAGCGTCTCTATTTCGTTTCAGGGTGATAACAAAATAGTAACTCGGAATAGGGGCTTTGACGAATAGGAGTGCTAATTGCTTGAGATAGTTAGCAGTTTTAGGGGCAACAGCCCCTAAAGATCGAAAGGGCTAAAGCGTTTTCAAGGCGCTGAGCACGGCAGCAATTTTCTCGGGTGCCGTGACTGGAATCGCGAAGTCATCGACTTCAGCATTACCCATGTGGGCCGAACTGGCATAGCTTTGCATTAGCGAAGGGCGTGTCGATTTGCCTGACAAGTGCACTTCCCTGACGCCGGTTTGCTTAACAATTTGTGCTACGTTGCCAGCGTTAACGCCGGCTCCGGCCATGATGGCGAGGTGCTCGCCGCAGAGCTTCACCATCTGTTTCAGCATAGGAATGCCGTCAAGGGCATTGGCCTCAAGCCCAGAGGTGAGCACACGCTCACAGCCGTGCTGCATGATGAGATCCAATGCGGCCATCGGCTCTAGGCACTGGTCGATAGCCCGGTGGAAAGTCAGGCCCATACCATTGGCAGCTTGGCTGATCTCGGCCATAAAGTCGCTGTCGATGGTGCTATCGTCGTTAAGGGCACCGATCACCAATCCATCCAATCCGGCCTGCTTTGCTGCATAAGCATCTGCCAGCATGATTTCTTTATCTTGGCTCGAGAACAGGAAATCACCCTGACGAGGGCGGATCATGGCATATACCGGTACTGTGGCATGTTTGGCTGCCAACTGCATTAAGCCGGCATTGGGCGTTAGGCCACCAAGTGCAAGGGATGAACAAAGCTCGATCCGTGTTGCGCCGCCTTGTTGGGCAAGGTGCAGCGATTCGATGTTGTCGATACAAACTTCAATATGATCAATGGTCATAGCAACAGCTAGGGATAGGGTTGAGGTGGTAAGCAGTGTAGACGATATCGCGCAGGGAGACGATTGGTTGGATCAAAGTTCTAGCGGGAGATAGCGATGGGAATAAAGCCCAGATACAAAAAGGGCCCGGTGTGTCCGGGCCTCATTATTTTGTCGTTGGCTGACAATTGGCTTTACGCTTTTGCGTTTTTACCTTCACACCGTGAGCATGGTGTGATTGCTAAATTACTTAGCTAGGTCTGCAGTGTGCTCAGATAGGTAGTCAGCAACACCTTTTGGAGATGCGTCCATACCTGCTTTGCCTTCTTCCCACTGTGCTGGGCAAACTTCACCTTCTTTCTGGTGGAAGTTTAGAGCGTCAACCATGCGTAGCATTTCGTCGATGTTACGGCCTAGTGGTAGGTCGTTAACTACTTGGTGACGTACAAGGCCGTCTTCGTCGATTAGGAAAGAACCACGGAAAGCAACGCCTGCTTCTGGGTGCTCAACGTCGTAAGCTTTACAGATTTCGTGCTTAACGTCAGCGATTAGTGGGTACTTAACCTGGCCGATACCGCCGTTCTCAACAGCAGTGTTACGCCATGCGTTGTGAGAGAACTGAGAGTCGATAGAAACACCAATTACTTCAACGCCTTTCGCTTGGAAGTCTTCGAAACGCTTGTCGAAAGCGATTAGCTCAGAAGGACATACGAAAGTGAAGTCTAGTGGGTAGAAGAAAACTACCGCTTTTTTACCTTTAGTGAACTCTGCAAAGTTGAAGTTATCAACGATTTCGCCGTTACCTAGAACAGCTGCAGCAGTAAAATCTGGTGCTTGACGACCTACTAGTACCATTTTGGTGCTCCTAAATATTCGGTTTGTCGCCCACCTTTCCGGTCGGCTCTCTGTTTGGACGAGACAAACTATAGCGAAACTGGTAAATTCGAAAAAGCGGAATAAATAGATTGATGTAATCGAAATTTACGATGAACAAGTTTCCTTCTCTTAAACAGCTTCATTACCTAGTGACTTTGTTTGAAACCCGCCATTTTGGCGAGGCGGCAAAAAAGTGTTTTGTCAGCCAGTCGACCCTGAGCTCGGGGGTACAGAATCTTGAAGAGCTGATTGGCTGCCAGCTTATCGAACGTGACAACAAGTCTTTGGTCTTTACCTCAACGGGCGAAGATGTGGTTGCACGCAGCCGGGAGTTGTTGGCGCGGAGCCAGGATCTGATGGAGTTGTCCAACTGTACCGGGGGAGGAATGGAGGGACAATTGCGGGTAGGATGCATTCCGACCATTGCGCCTTTTCTGCTGTGCGATCTCGTGCAGGAAGTGAACCGCCTGCACCCAAGCCTCAACTTATTGTTGCGTGAAGATACCACCACTAATTTATTGGCAGCGCTGCGCAATGGTGAGATGGATGTCCTGATCTTGGCATTGCCGGTAGAGATTAATGGCATGCACAGCCAGGTTGTCGGTCGTGATGCGTTCAAAATGGTCATTAGCCGTAACCAGGCGGATCAGGTCACGACACCTTTGCGTTATGCTGACCTGCCGGATGAGTCAGTATTCCTGCTGGAAAAGGAACACTGCCTGACTGATCATGCGGTATCGGCCTGTAAGCTAACGACTAAAGAGAAGATCAATCCGTTTACCGCGACCAGTTTGCATACATTGGTGCAGATGGTGGCTAACGGGCTGGGGACGACATTTATTCCGCAAATGGCGATTGACCACGGCCTGCTGCACAACCAGAACCTAGTGGTAGTCGAACCGCCTGGCCAGGAAGCTTATCGCGAGATCGGCCTAGTGTGGCGTCCGACGTCCAGCCGGACACGCACTTTCCAGCGTCTTGCCGAGATTGTTGAAGAGCTGCTGTAACCGCTTAATTATCACGTTCTTTTTATCAGTAGCTGCAGTTCTTGCGGCTACTTCTCTTTATTTCCCTGCTGTAAATTAAGTGCTGGGGAAAAACCGCCTCTCTCAGCACAATACTCTGAATTTCTATTCCTTTCTGGTATTAACCAATAACTCACTCTGAAGAAACTGGCTTCAATTTGTAGGTTTATTATGTTTCGCATTAAAAATAAATGAAACCTGTTGATTAAGGGTCTATGCTTCCTGTGTATAAAAAAAGAACAGATTTGTGCATTTAATGATTGTTTATTAATCATATAAACGCTTTTACAAATGCATGTGGTGTTTGAAACGCGGATCGGGACAACTGTTTGAAAATGGCTTTTTGGTAATTTAATTACGTAAGTGGTTACGAAAAAGCAAAAAAGAAGTTATTGGGGTAAAAACCGAGTTTTTGCCTGAAATTTGTTTCAATTCAGTGTTTTGAGTTATTGCTCTACTTTGATTAACTTGTTGTTTTTTAATGATTTCATTGTTGTGTTTTACGAGGTGGAAAAATGGGTGCCCTTGCAATTGCGCGTATGTTACGGCAACGTAAATAGGGCGTTAAGGTCAAGTTTGTTTGCGTTAATACGAGAGCGTGCTTGGTTGAGGTGGTGATTAAGTTACATTCGTAAGGGAGCGTTAAAGATGGAAAACGAAATGTCTACTAACCATGAAGTGAAGCTGTCGCTGCAAACGCCGCTCACAGCAGAGCAAGCCGAAATCCTCAATGATGAAGCGTTGGCCTTTCTCGAACGCCTTATACAGCGCTTTGCTGGGCGGGTACCTGAATTACTGGCCACTAGGGAACACCGCCAATTTGCCATCGATGCTGGCAGCCTACCTGATTTCCTGCCTGATACCGAAGACATCCGAAACAGCGAGTGGATGGTCCAGAATATTCCGCAAGACTTGCAAGACCGCCGGGTGGAAATCACCGGCCCGGTAGAGCGCAAGATGGTGATCAATGCGCTTAATGCCGATGTGAAAGTGTTTATGGCTGACTTCGAAGACTCCTTTGCGCCAGCTTGGGGCGAAGTCTTGGCTGGGCAGCAGAACCTGAAAGATGCGGTAAATGGCACCATTTCCTACACCAACCCAGATTCAGGCAAGCACTACCAGCTCAATGAGGATCCTGCAGTCTTGATCTGCCGGGTACGAGGCCTGCACCTACCGGAAAAGCATTTGCTTTGGCAGGGTGAGCCCATTCCTGGTTGTTTGCTCGATTTCGCCCTTTACTTCTATCACAACCATAAGGCACTGCTGGAAAAAGGCAGTGGCCCTTACTTCTACATTCCTAAATTGCAGGCTTATCAGGAAGCGGCATGGTGGAGTGAGGTCTTCAGCTTTACCGAAGACATTTTCGGGCTGTCGAGAGGCACCATCAAGGCCACGGTGCTGATTGAAACCTTGCCGGCGGTGTTTGAGATGGAAGAGATCCTCTATAGCCTCAAAGAACACATCGTCGGCCTTAACTGCGGCCGGTGGGATTACATCTTCAGCTATATCAAAACATTGAGAAACCATCCCGATCGTATTCTGCCCGATCGCCAGGTGGTAACAATGGAGAAGCCCTTCCTCAATGCCTACTCGCGTTTGCTGGTGAAAACCTGCCACCGCCGCGGTGCCTTTGCGATGGGCGGAATGGCAGCCTTTATTCCATCGAAAGACCCTGAGCGCAACGAATGGGTGCTCAACAAAATCCAAACCGACAAGTCATTGGAGGCCAACAATGGCCATGACGGTACTTGGGTTGCCCATCCAGGGCTTGCCAGTACGGCCAAGGCAGTATTTAACGAAGTGCTCGGCGAGAGAAACAACCAGCTTGATATCTCGCGCAGCGACGACGCACCCATTACCGCCGACATGCTGCTTGAGCCTTGTGAAGGAGAGCGAACCGAAGAGGGCATGCGCCATAACATCCGTGTGGCGGTGCAGTATATCGAAGCATGGATCTCCGGCAACGGCTGTGTACCTATCTACGGCTTGATGGAAGATGCCGCGACCGCAGAGATTTCACGTGCATCTATCTGGCAGTGGATCAAGCACGGCAAGACGCTGAGCAATGGCAGCGTGGTCACCAAAGCCTTGTTCGAGCAGATGCTTAAAGAGGAAATGGAAGTGCTAGAGCAAGAGCTTGGCAGTGAGCACTTCCAGCAGGGTAGGTATAACGAGGCTGCAGTGCTGATGTCACAGCTCACCACCAGTGATGAGCTGGTCAACTTCCTGACACTGCCGGGCTACGAGTATTTGCCTTAGCAACACCTAGAAGCCAATAACGAGAAAGGGCCTGAATGCGTTAAGTCTATCGGGCCGATATAAAAAGTCAGTTTACCAATAACAATATGTGATGCGGATTATCGCCAAATGAAACGAGGGACATCATTATGACATTGACTCGCCAGCAACAAATCGAAGCATTGGAAAAGGATTGGGCGGAAAACCCACGTTGGAAGCATGTAAAGCGTACTTATACCGCAGAAGAGGTCATTAACCTACGCGGCTCGTTTGCCCCAGCTAATACCATCGCACAGCGTGGTGCCGATAAGCTGTGGGATTTGGTCAACGGCAGCTCCAAGAAAGGTTACGTCAACTGTTTGGGTGCACTGACAGGTGGCCAGGCGGTGCAGCAGGCCAAAGCCGGCATTGAAGCCATTTACTTATCGGGCTGGCAGGTTGCTGCCGATAACAATACAGCGTCGAGCATGTATCCGGATCAGTCACTTTACCCGGTAGATTCGGTACCCGCGGTGGTCAAGCGTATCAACAACTCGTTCCGCCGTGCAGACCAAATCCAGTGGTCAAATGGTAGTTCTCCTGAAGAAGGTATCGACTACTTCCTGCCAATCGTTGCCGATGCGGAAGCAGGCTTCGGCGGGGTGCTCAATGCCTACGAGCTAATGCGCAATATGATTGACGCCGGTGCGGCTGGGGTGCACTTCGAAGACCAGCTTGCGTCGGTTAAGAAGTGTGGCCACATGGGCGGCAAAGTACTGGTGCCAACCCAAGAGGCGGTACAAAAGCTGGTTGCGGCACGCTTGGCTGCGGATGTGGCAGGCACGACGACCTTGGTGATCGCCCGTACCGATGCCAATGCGGCTGACCTGCTGACTTCAGACTGCGACCCATACGATAAAGACTTTATCGTTGGCGAGCGTTCTCAAGAAGGGTTTTACCGCGTACGTGCCGGTATCGATCAGGCGATTGCCCGTGGCCTGGCTTATGCACCATATGCTGATTTGATTTGGTGCGAAACGGCGACCCCGTGCCTGGAAGAGGCGCGCAAGTTTGCTGAAGCAATCCATGCCCAGTACCCTGACCAGCTGTTGGCCTACAACTGCTCGCCGTCTTTCAACTGGGAGAAGAACCTGGATGCCGAAACCATTGCCAAGTTCCAGCAGGAACTGTCGGACATGGGCTACAAGTACCAGTTCATTACCCTAGCAGGTATCCATAACATGTGGTTCAACATGTTTGAGCTGGCTCACTCTTATGCCCAGGGTGAAGGGATGCGCCATTATGTTGAGAAAGTTCAGCGTCCAGAGTTCGAAGCGGCCGAGAAAGGGTATACCTTCGTGGCTCACCAGCAGGAAGTGGGTACCGGTTACTTCGATAAGATGACCAACACTATCCAAGGCGGTAACTCGTCGGTCACCGCGCTGACAGGGTCGACCGAGGAAGATCAGTTCAAATAACCCATAAGCGAAAACCTCCTAGTAATTGATACAACTATTTTGATTTTTGAGCGCCTTATTGGCGCTCTTTTTTTCTAAGGTTGAGGTTGCAAGCTAGCGTGGTGATGGTGGGCTAGGTTGAAACCCCTTTGCTGCCTGCTCGACTTGCGGGTAAATCACAAAGAATTGTTGCTCTAGCTGGTCGTAGTGCGCCATCAGCACAGCCGGCGTGAGGGCAAGCTGGTGGAGTTTGGGGCGACGGCTGGCCATCCTGGTCAGCGACGTTTCCAGCGAGCTAGGGTCTTGGTATTGCAGTAACCAATTTTGCTGCCACATCCGGTTCATCATGAGCAGGTAGGCTTCTGGCATGTTGCGCTGGTAAGGCTCAACTTCAGCGCGGGCGGTGTTGACAAAGTCACGCAGGGAGTGGGGATGGAATTGCTGCCAATGGCGGGCAAGGAAATGATCCCAGACCATATCGAGGGCAATACCGCTGACTCTTCGTGTCTCTGTCCCAAACCACTGCCGGCATTGCCGCACTTCCGGCATAGCATCAATATAGCTGTCGACGAAGCGGTGTAGCTTGATGCCGTCGGCGATCTCCTTGTCGAACTGCCGGTAGGGATCCCCCCTGACGAAATCGGCAACCAGGTTGCCTGCGAGGTGGCTATTGCATTGCTGGGCGAGGTGGAGGTGGGCCAGAAAGTTCATGCGTAAGGTAGCGTCGCCGGGCTTTCTGGCGCCATGTTTGGCTGAAGGTTAGTAGGTTGATGCGGAGTCGTTTTCAAGCGGTTCGACCTCTTCCTGCAGCTCCAGTAGATTGATGGCGATAGAAACAAAATCGGTGTCAGTGATGATGCCTACCAGTTTATTGTGGTCGACAATGGGCAAACAGCCAATTTGGTGTTTCTGCATATAGAGTGCCGCTTCCTTTAGCCCTGCTGTCGGGTCAACGCTTCTTAGGTTGCGGTGCATTGTTTGTTCTAGAGCGATATCCAAGGCTGAAATGAAGGTGCTCTTGGAGAGTTGCTCTAGGCTCGATTCTTGGGCTGATAGGATATCGCGCTGGCTGACTAACCCAACCAGGTGGTTGTCCTTGTCGGTGATAGGGACATGATGGATATGATGTTTGGCCATGAGCCGCTTGGCATCCGCCAAAGTATGCGATGCGGTCAGGGTATGGGGGTGGGGCGTCATCATATCGGCAACAGTAAACATAAAGCCTCCTCAATAACGGTGCGTTATTTGTTGTTATTGCCCGCACAGCAGGCCCGATAACTTCCTTTTTTTTGCTTTCCCTATGAATGTAGCTAATCCTGGCTGCGCCACCTATGACACCAGTCAAAGAACCTGCAAGTTATTTCCGTGTTTCTCATATGTTTCTCATAAGTTAAAAATAAGATTGTGTCGTATACTCATTGAAATGATGCCTTAGAGGAATGAGTTAATGCGTAAGCTGCTGTTTATTTTGCTGTCTTGGGCGATGTATTTGCCATTCTGTGCCCACGCTGAGGATCCAGTGCCTCAGGCCAAGATCATTGGGGGAATTGAGTCGGGGAGTAATGAAATTCCCTGGCAGGCATACCTCAACATGACCTTTGGCGAGGGCTCCTCGGAAAGGACTTTTATATGTGGCGGGGTCGTGATCAGCGAAGAGGTCGTATTGACCGCGGCCCACTGTTTGCGCAACGGCAGCGAGACAGCCAAGCCTGAAAATGTTCGCGTTTGGGCCGGGATCACCAGCATCTTCAGCGCGGGCTCGCTCAACTCGGTATCGGTGAGCGAAATCATTATTCACCCGAGCTACAACTCATCCCGCTTTGCCAATGACATTGCCATCCTCAAACTGTCCAGTACCTTGCCCGATGATGCCCTTCCTATCCGGCTAGCTTCAGCCGATGAGCAGCAGCGAGCTGACCAAGCCTTTGCCAACGGTTGGGTATCCGACGGCGAGCGCCAGCCCAACTTGTTGGTGTCCGGGTGGGGCAGTACCGATGTCGGTGATTCCAGCTCCGGGGCAACCCGGCTCCAGCAGACATTGCTCTCGGGGGTGCCAGACAATACCTGTGATGCCATGTGGGGCAGCAATATCAACAGCAACGAATACGGGATATTCCTGTGCGCAGGCTCGGTATCGCCAACGTTAGGCCGTGATAGCTGTTTTGGCGACTCCGGCGGCCCCTTGGTCTGGCAGGATCCCCAGCGGGCATCAGACAGTGATTTTGGGTTGCGTTTGGTCGGCTTGGTGAGCTTTGGTGAAGGCTGTGCAGGGCGTTTGCCTGGTGTGTACTCGGAGGTCGCTGGTCAAACTGACTGGATTGAGGGGGAAGTTGGTTCGGCGTTTCTGACCCAAGCGGCGTCAGAGTTTACCGTGGATCCTTTCCTTGCTAATTACGATGGAGTGGGAGATGCGGTCGAGGAGACTCAGTCAGTTGCCAGCGGAGGCGGCAATAGCGGCAGTAGCGGCGGTAGCATTGGGGTCGTTGGGTTACTGCTGTGTACAGCGTTAGCTTGGCTTCGTCGCAGGGCAGGCGCCTAGCAGGTGATCTTTGCTTGATATTGCAGTGTGGCAGCCTATACTAGCTGCCTGCTGTAATTTAGGGCCCTAATGATGCAAGTTTCAGATTTTGACTTTGACCTACCTGATGAGCTGATCGCTCGATACCCACAACCTCAGCGTACTGCTAGCCGTTTGCTGCAGCTGACCGGTAACACTGGTGAGTTGGCGCACAAAGGCTTCAAAGATGTATTGGATCTGGTAGAGCCGGGTGACTTGTTGGTATTCAATAATACCCGAGTGATCCCTGCACGCCTTTTCGGCCGTAAAGCGTCCGGCGGCAAGATGGAAGTGCTGGTTGAGCGTATGCTGGATGACAAGAGCATTCTTGCCCACGTGCGTGCGTCAAAATCACCGAAACCGGGTAATGAACTGTTCCTAGGCGAAAACGACGAGTACCAGGCTGAAATGGTTGCTCGTCACGATGCATTGTTCGAAATCCGTTTCAATAGCGAAAAAACGGTATTGGAGATCCTGGAAGAAGTGGGTCACATGCCGCTTCCGCCATATATCGACCGCCCAGATGAAGACTCCGATAAAGAGCGTTACCAAACGGTCTACAACGCCAAACCGGGTGCGGTTGCTGCGCCGACGGCGGGTCTGCATTTCGATGATGAGTTGATGGCGGCGCTCAAGGCAAAAGGTGTGAACTTTGCCTTCGTTACTCTGCATGTTGGTGCGGGTACCTTCCAGCCGGTTCGTGTGGATAACATCAATGATCACCACATGCATGCCGAGTATGTCGAAGTACCAGAGGAAGTGGTTACAGCGATCAACGAGACCAAAGCTAACGGTAAGCGCGTGATTGCAGTGGGGACGACGTCAGTGCGTTCGTTGGAAAGTGCCGCCCAGGATGCCAAGCAGAAAGGTACTGAGCTGAAGCCATTTTTCGGTGATACTGAAATCTTCATCTACCCGGGCTATGAATACCAGTTGATTGATGTGCTGATCACCAACTTCCACTTGCCGGAATCCACCCTGATCATGCTGGTAAGCGCGTTTGCTGGTTATGACAATACCATGAACGCATACAAGCAAGCCGTTGAAAACAAATACCGTTTCTTCAGCTACGGCGACTCGATGTTTATTACTCGTAAAACCGCGTAATCACACGTTTCATTGACGAAGTCAGTGTCACTTAAGGCTGCATTTGCTAAAATGCAGCCTTTGTGTTTTTCATCTCTGGAAAATTAAGTCCAGACGATGACAAATTCTTCCACTAGGCTTTAGGGCGGAGTGGAAAACCTGCCAGTGTAATGGCTGGTGATATTGGGCATAGCGGGTGAATTGCTAGCTGATGCCGTTGTTGTGCCCCTGACCTTAGCAGGATGGGGGCGTTTATGTCAGATTGTTTCTCTGGCTGTTGGAGGCTTTGTGAAATTTGAATTAGATAAAACCCAGGGACGTGCCCGTCGTGGCCGTCTGCAGTTTGAGCGTGGCACGGTAGAAACCCCTGCCTTCATGCCTGTTGGTACTTACGGTACTGTTAAAGGCATGACACCGGAAGAAGTGAAAGAAACCGGTGCTCAAATCCTGCTGGGTAATACCTTCCACCTGTGGTTGCGTCCTGGCCAGGAAGTGATGAAGATGCACGGCGACCTGCACGATTTCATGCAGTGGCAAGGTCCTATCCTGACCGATTCAGGCGGTTTCCAGGTATTCAGCTTGGGTGATATCCGTAAGATCACTGAGGAAGGGGTTCACTTCCGTAACCCGGTGAATGGTGACAAGATTTTCATGGACGCAGAAAAGTCAATGGAAATCCAGCAAGACCTAGGCTCAGACGTTGTGATGATCTTCGATGAGTGTACGCCATACCCGGCGACACACGACGAAGCGAAGAAGTCGATGGAGATGTCTTTGCGCTGGGCTCAGCGCAGCCGCAACCACTTTGACAAACTTGGTAACAAAAATGCGCTATTCGGAATTGTCCAAGGTAGTGTATATGAAGACTTGCGCGATGTTTCTGTTGAAGGCCTGACCAACATTGGCTTTGACGGTTATGCAGTCGGTGGCCTGGCGGTTGGCGAGCCAAAAGAAGACATGCACCGCGTTCTTGAGCACACTTGTCCGCAGTTGCCTGAAGACAAGCCGCGTTACCTGATGGGTGTGGGCAAACCAGAAGACTTGGTTGAAGGTGTTCGTCGCGGTATCGACATGTTCGATTGCGTAATGCCTACTCGAAATGCCCGAAACGGCCACCTGTTTGTGACCGGAGGTGTGATCAAGATCCGTAATGCGAAACATAAAACGGATACAACCCCTCTCGATCCGCACTGTGACTGTTACACTTGTCGCAACTACTCGAAGGCGTATCTGTACCACCTGGATAAATGTAATGAAATCCTGGGTGCGCGCCTTAACACAATCCACAACTTGCGTTACTACCAGCGTTTGATGGAAAGTATCCGCAAGGCGATTGAAGAAGATCGTTTCGATGTGTTCGTAGAGGAATTCTACGCACGTCGTAACCGTGAAGTTCCACCATTAAATGACAACAAATAATCGAGGACGTTAGTAAATGAGTCTGATTTCTCAAGCACACGCAGCAGCTGAAGGTGCACCACAGGGCGGCGGCATGCAGCTATTCATCATGCTTGGCCTTTTTGCCGTAATCTTCTACTTCATGATTTACCGCCCACAGGCGAAACGTGTGAAAGAGCACAAGAACCTGATGTCTTCTATGGGCAAAGGTGATGAAGTACTTACCAGCGGTGGCCTTGTAGGTAAAATCGCAAAGGTTTCTGAAGAAAACGACTACATTGTTATCGCGCTGAATGATGCGACTGAAGTTACTATCAAGAAAGACTTCGTTACTGCCGTTCTGCCAAAAGGCACAATGAAGTCTCTATAAAATTTGCTTAAAGGATCATAGCAGTGCTAAACCGTTATCCCTTGTGGAAGAACCTGATGGTAGTGTTCGCACTACTTATCGGTTTGCTTTATGCGCTTCCCAATGTTTACGGCGAAGATCCAGCAATTCAAATCTCCGGGGCGCGTGGCGCCTCGGCAGATATGTCCACGCTGGATGCCGTCACCGAAGATTTAGATCAAAATCAAATCTCATATAAATCAGTCGCTTTCGAAAACGGTACTGTCCTGGTCCGCTTTAACGACACTAATACTCAAATTAGTGCTCGCGATATTCTTAACGATCAGCTTGGCGACGATTTTATCGTAGCCCTTAACCTTGCTCCTTCTACTCCATCCTGGCTTGAATCCATTGGCGCGAACCCTATGAAACTGGGTCTTGACCTGCGCGGCGGTGTGCATTTCCTGATGGAAGTAGATATGGATGCGGCGATGGATAAATTGCTCGGTCAGCAGGAAGAAACGTTCCGTACTGAGTTGCGCGAAGCGAAGATTCGTTACCGCGCGATCGGCAAGACCGATGAAGCGGTTGAAGTTCGCCTGCGTAATGCAGACCAGCTTGACGAAGCCAAGCGTGAGTTGCAGCGCCTTCACCCGGATATGCAGTTTACCGATACCACTAGCGGCTTCCTGCTAACTGCGACATTTACCGATGCCCGCCTTCAGGAAATCCGCAACTATGCGGTTGAGCAAAACATTACTATTCTGCGTAACCGTGTTAACGAACTGGGTGTTGCCGAGCCATTGGTTCAGCGCCAGGGTGCTAACCGTATTGTTGTTCAGCTACCGGGTGTGCAGGATACTGCGCGCGCCAAGGAAATCCTGGGTGCAACTGCAACCCTTGAATTCCGTGAAGTGGATAACTCAGCAGACCTAGCGGCAGCAGCCTCTGGCCGTGTACCACCGGGCAGCGAAGTGAAATTCACTCGTGATAACCGTCCAGTCGTACTGAAGAAGCGTGTGATCCTTTCTGGTTCTCACATCACCGATGCAAGCTCGAGTGCCGACGAATACGGCCGCCCTCAGGTAAACATCTCGCTGGACAGCGAAGGCGGCAGCAAGATGACAGCCTTCTCGCGTAACAACGTGGGCAAGCTGATGGCAACTGTCTTTACCGAGTACAAAGACAGCGGCGACCGTGATGAGAGCGGTAAGGTTATCCTGGAAAAACACGAAGAAGTGATCAACCAGGCGACTATCCAGACAGCCCTTGGCCGTAACTTCCGTATTACCGGTATTGATTCGCAGGCAGAAGCCCACAACCTGGCGCTGCTATTGCGTGCCGGTGCTCTGATTGCACCTATCTCTATCGTGGAAGAGCGTACCATTGGCCCGTCTATGGGTCAGCAGAACATCGACATGGGTATCCAGGCGATGATTTGGGGTATGGTCGCAGTAATGCTGTTTACCCTGGTTTACTACCGTCGCTTCGGTCTGTTTGCCAACATGGCACTGCTGATGAACCTAGTATTGATTATCGGTGTGATGTCGATGATCCCGGGGGCAACAATGACCCTGCCGGGTATCGCCGGTATTGTTCTGACAGTCGGTATGGCCGTTGATGCCAACGTATTGATTTTCGAGCGTATCCGTGAAGAGCTTCGTGAGGGGCGCAGCCCACAGCATGCGATTCAGCAGGGCTATGCCAATGCATTTAGCACCATCGCCGATGCCAACATCACGACCCTGATCACCGCAATTATCTTGTTTGCAGTGGGTACGGGCGCGATCAAAGGTTTCGCAGTAACGCTATCAATTGGTATTTTGACTTCCATGTTCACGGCTATCATCGGTACCCGTGCGCTGGTTAACTTGGTTTACGGCGGTAAGCGCGTCGATAAACTGTCGATCTAAGGAGACGCTGACATGTTTCAGATAATGAAAGCGGATAAGGCGATCGACTTTATGCGCTGGTCGAAAGGCGCATTTATCCTTTCGATCATTATGATTATCGCTGCAATCGGTACCGTGACCACCCAGAAACTGAACTGGGGCTTGGACTTCACTGGCGGTACCCTGATTGAAGTGGGCTTTGAGCAGCCGGCTGATCTGGTGTTGATCCGAGAGTCGTTGGAAGACGCAGGCTTCGGTGATGCCATTGTGCAGAACTTTGGTACGGCACGTGACGTCATGGTTCGCCTCCAGCCACGCGAAGATGCACAGGGTGAGAAACTGGGCAACCAGATCATTGATGCTCTGCGAGCTGGGACTGGCCAGGATGTTGAAATGCGCCGCATTGAATTCGTTGGCCCGAATGTGGGTGACGAACTGGCAGAAGCAGGTGGCTTGGCAATCCTAGTCTCACTGATTTGTATCTTGCTGTACGTTTCAATGCGATTCGAATGGCGTTTGGCGGCAGGTGCGGTACTGGCACTGGCCCACGATGTTATCATCACTATCGGTATCTTCTCGTTTACCCAGATCGAGATTGACCTGACTATCGTGGCAGCCCTGCTGACCGTTGTCGGTTACTCGCTCAACGATACCATCGTAGTATTCGACCGTATCCGTGAGAACTTCCGCAAGATGCGTAAGGGCGATGCAGTCGAGGTAATGAACAACTCTATTACCCAGACGCTAAGCCGTACCCTGATCACCTCGGCAACGACATTGTTCGTGGTTATTGCCCTGTTCTTGAAGGGCGGCAGTATGATCCACGGTTTTGCCGCAGCCTTGCTGATCGGTATCACTGTTGGTACTTACTCGTCTATCTACGTCGCTTCGGCACTGGCGCTGAAACTGGGCATTGCCCGTGAGCACCTGATGCCGCCGCAAGTGGACAAAGAAGGTGAAGAGTTTGATGCCATGCCGTAAGGCGGTATTGACTCACTGAATGAAAAACGGAGCCGATTGGCTCCGTTTTTATTTTGAGCGGGGAAGAGCGGGTCCTAGATCCTAGGCCCTAGGAAAAGCGGGCAGAGTGAAGAGCTTGACATCGATTAACTAAGAGCAAACGTTGTTGCAGGACCCAGGACCCAGGACCCAGGACCCAGGACCCAGGACCCAGGACCCAGGACCCAGGACCCAGGACCCAGGACCCAGGACCCAGGACCCAGGACCCAGGACCCAGGACCCAGGACCCAGGACCCAGGACCCAGGACCCAGGACCCAGGACCCAGGACCCAGGACCCAGGACCCAGGACCCAGGACCCAGGACCCAGGACCCAGGACCCCTCAAGGATCTAGGAACTCGTACCTAGGATCTCAGATACAAAAAAACGCCCCGGTGATTCTCATCACCGGGGCGTTTGATGTTTTATATTAGCGATGATTACTTCGCTAGTGCTTCGCTACCGTGTTCACGGATTTTGCTTAGCAGTGGCTTAACAACGCGAGCGTTACCAGCAACGATGTTGCCAGTTGCAAGGTGGTTAGTGTTGCCAGTGAAGTCAGCACAGATAGCACCAGATTCGCGAGCGATTAGTTCACCTGCTGCAATTTCCCAAGGTTTCAGGCCTAGGCGGAATACACCGTCAACGCGGCCAGCCGCTAGGTAACATAGGTCTAGGGCTGCACAGCCAGACATACGCATATCATCACACTCTACAAATAGAGCGCCCTGGATTTTCATGAAGCTTTCAGAGTGCTGCTTGGCAGCAAACGGTAGGCCTGTAGCCAGAGTTGTGCCAGTTAGGTCACGTGGCTGAGATGAACGGATACGCTGGCTGTTAAGCTGCGCACCAGAGCCACGAGTTGCAGTGAAAAGCTCGTTGCGTGCTGGGTCGTATACCGCTGCCACTTCAGTGCGGCCGCGCATACGTAGTGCAACAGAGATTGCGTAGTGAGGGTAACCACGAACGAAGTTCTTGGTGCCATCCACTGGGTCGATGATCCACTGGCATTCTTTGTCCTTGCCTTCAATCGTACCGCTTTCAGCTGCAATGATGCAGTGATCAGGGTAAGACTTACGGATAGTGTCGATAATGATAGCTTCAGCTTCGTTATCGATGTTAGTAACAACATCATTGCCTTTGTTAGCTACTTCAATAGCTTGCGATTTTTCTAGAGATTTAATGACATGGTCACCAGCCTTTCGTGCAGCACGAATGGCAATATTCAGCATAGGATGCATAGGATCTTCCCAACGGATGTTAAAGAACTAAAAAGCGGCGGCGAGTATATCAGAGCTAGGACAAAAGGGAAGTGGTTATTTTTTATTCGTGCTGCCGGCACTACCAAGCTGGCGGGAAATTGCACATTCGGTGAGGAACAAATCGTTATTGGTATAAAGTTTTTACATGTTTTCACCATTTTTAAAATGCCTGTGTTAAAATCTGTCGGTTCGATTGATAGAGTTGAAAGTTGCACCTCCTATGTTAGATAAAGTCAGTGTCGTTCTCGTGGGTACCTCACATCCCGGCAATATTGGTTCTGCTGCCCGGGCGATGAAAGTAATGGGCTTGACCAACCTGGTCTTGGTCGACCCGGCCTGCGAAATTGATGAAACAACCCATGCGCTGGCGGCGGGTGCATCCGATATTGTTGAGCAAGCAACAATTGTGTCTAGCCTTGATGAGGCAATCGCCGATTGTGGTTTGGTTGTGGGTTCAAGTGCCCGCTCCCGTACGCTGGAATGGCCCCAGTTGGATCCCCGTGAATGCGGGATCAAAACCATTGCCGAAGCACCTTCACACAAGGTAGCAATCTTATTCGGCCGTGAGCGTACCGGCCTGACCAATGAAGAATTACAGCGCTGTCACTGCCATGTGTATATTCCGGCCAACCCTGAGTACAGCTCGCTGAATTTGGCGATGGCAGTGCAGACGGTGAGCTACGAAATCCGTATGGCTTTCCTTGAATCGGAGAAATTCCAATCTCAACAGCAGGTTGAAGAATACCCGCGAATGAAGGAGCTGGAAATGTTCTACCAGCACCTTGAAAATGTAGCGACCAAGACCAACTTTATCAGTAAAGACAAACCGTCGATGGTCATGACCAAGATGCGCCGCCTGTTTTCCCGAGCTAGACCGGAGTCACAGGAGTTGAATATCTTGCGTGGTATCCTTTCCGCAATAGAAAAGTCACTCTCTCGCCCAGAGAAATAGACACATACTCTCAATGGTTAAAAGCCTGACTAAAACAGTCAGGTAAATACTTGACCGTTTTAGTCAGGTATGCGACACTCCCCCCATAGACAAACGTGGGTAGCGGTGTGTTATGAGATTGACATCAAAAGGAAGATACGCAGTCACAGCGATGCTAGATGTGGCTTTGCACTCTCAGGATGGTCCGGTTCCTCTGGCTGATATTTCAGAACGCCAAGGGATCTCATTGTCCTATTTGGAACAGTTGTTCTCTCGCCTGCGCAAGGCTGGCCTCGTTGCCAGTGTTCGTGGTCCGGGCGGGGGATATCGCCTCGGCGAAGATGCCAACCACATTGCTGTTGGCATGGTGATCGCCGCCGTTGATGAGTCCGTAGATGCAACTAAGTGTCACGGCAAAGGGGATTGCCAAGGCGGCGTTCGCTGCCTGACACACACGCTATGGCGTGACTTGAGCTCCCGTATCAGCGGCTTTTTGAACAACATCACTCTTGGTGAGTTGATGCAAGACAATGACGTACAAGAAATTTCTGACCGTCAGGATCAGATTCTAACCAAGTCGTCATTTGGACATAAAAATACACACGACAACACCTCAATCGGTGTCGATGTTCGCTCCTAGAGACCAGACGTCCGTGTTTTCGGAGATGAAGATGAAACTGCCAATATATTTTGATTATTCCGCTACTTGCCCAGTAGATCCTCGCGTTGCAGAAAAAATGGTGCAATGCATGACCATGGATGGAAACTTCGGTAACCCGGCTTCTCGTTCTCACCGTTTCGGTTGGCAGGCTGAAGAAGCGGTCGATACCGCTCGTGAGCAAATTGCTGATCTGGTAAACGCAGATCCGCGCGAAATCGTATTTACATCAGGTGCGACTGAGTCAGATAACCTGGCTATCAAAGGTGCAGCCCACTTCTACGGTAAGAAGGGCAAGCATGTCATCACCTGTAAAACAGAACACAAAGCTGTACTTGATCCATGCCGCCAGCTAGAGCGTGAAGGCTACGAGGTAACATACCTTGAGCCGGAGGCTAATGGCCTGATCGATATGGCTAAACTGCGTGACGCGATGCGTGAAGACACGGTTTTGGTGTCAATCATGCACGTGAACAACGAAATTGGTGTTATCCAAGACATCGCTGCTATCGGTGAGCTATGCCGCGATAAGAAAGTGATCTTCCACGTCGATGCTGCTCAGTCTGCGGGTAAGCTACCAATCGATGTTCAAGAAATGAAAGTCGATCTGATTTCTTTCTCTGCGCACAAAATCTACGGTCCTAAAGGTATCGGTGCCCTTTACGTTCGCCGTAAGCCGCGTATCCGCCTTGAAGCGCAGATGCACGGTGGTGGTCACGAGCGTGGTTTCCGCTCTGGTACCCTAGCGACACACCAGATTGTAGGTATGGGTGAAGCATTCCGTATCGCCAAAGAAGAGATGGATAAAGACTACCAGCACGCACTTGCCCTGCGCGAGCGTATGCTGAAGGGCCTTGAAGGTATCGAGGCGATGACCATCAACGGTGATTTGGAGCAGCGCGTACCAAACAACCTGAACATCAGCTTTGCATTCGTTGAAGGCGAATCGCTACTGATGGCTCTGAAAGACCTTGCGGTATCATCTGGCTCGGCATGTACATCAGCCAGCCTGGAGCCATCTTACGTTCTTCGTGCACTTGGTTTGGACGATGAACTGGCACACAGCTCAATTCGCTTCTCTTTCGGTCGCTTCACGACGGAAGAAGAAGTAGACTACGCAGTTTCACAGATCCGCGGTGCGGTAGAGAAACTACGTGACATGTCTCCGCTTTGGGATATGTATAAAGAAGGTATTGACCTGAACACGGTCGAGTGGGCACACCACTAATCTTGCGGTCATCACGTATTCGAGGAAACTGTCATGGCATATAGTGAAAAAGTTATCGATCATTATGAGAACCCGCGTAACGTAGGCTCATTTGATAAAAGCGACAAAAATGTAGGTAGCGGCATGGTGGGTGCACCTGCCTGTGGCGACGTAATGAAACTTCAGATCAAAGTGACTGAAGAAGGTATCATCGAAGATGCCAAGTTCAAGACGTACGGCTGTGGTTCTGCGATTGCATCAAGCTCACTGATCACTGAGTGGGTGAAGGGCAAGACACTGGACGAAGCTGCTAGCATCAAGAACTCAGCAATTGCTGAAGAACTTGAGCTTCCACCTGTAAAAGTTCACTGCTCAATCCTTGCGGAAGACGCAATCAAGGCAGCAGTTAGCGATTACAAGAAGAAACACGAAGATTAATTCTCAAAGGGTTGTTGTATGGCCATAACGATTACTGAAGCGGCAGCAAGTCGCGTAGCTACTTTCCTAGAAAACCGAGGAAAAGGCATCGGCCTTAGGCTGGGTGTTCGAACTTCAGGTTGTTCGGGAATGGCCTATGTACTGGAATTTGTTGACCAGCTGGATGAAGGCGATCAGATCTTTGAAGAAAAAGGAGTGAAGATCATCATCGATGCCAAGAGCATGGTATATCTCGATGGTACTGAGTTGGACTTTGCCAAAGAAGGTCTTAACGAAGGCTTCCAGTTCAACAACCCTAACGTGTCCAGCGAATGCGGCTGTGGTGAAAGCTTCAACGTATAATCGCTGAGCCAATTGAACCTGATTGCTGCCTGTTAAAGGGAGGGTCAGGTTCAGTTATTTTTAGACTCAGTCTTTACAGAAACTCACGCGATATGAATCATTTCGAACTCTTTGGGCTACCTTTTCAGTTTCAGCTGGACGGTAGCCTTCTTGCAACCCAGTTCCGGGAATTGCAGCGCCATTTCCATCCAGACAACTTTGCCACGGCTTCCGAGCGAGACCGCTTGCTTGCGGTACAGAAAGCCGCACAGATCAACGATGCCTTCCAGACGTTGAAAAACCCTATCTCCCGTGCAGAGTATATGCTGTCAGTCAGCGGTATTGAGATGAGAGGCGAAAGCAAAACGTTGCAAGACCCTGTTTTCTTGATGCAGCAAATGGAGCTGCGTGAAGAGTTGGAAGAGATCCCCGAGTCGAGTGATCCAGAAAGTGCGTTGTTTGATTTTGAACAGCACGCCTCAACCCTGTACAAGGCACAGCTGGTTGAGCTTGAGCAATTACTTGTTGATGAAAACTGGGAAGTGGCGGCTGACGCCGTGCGCAAGCTGAAATTTATTGTTAAGCTGCGTGAAGAAGTCGAGCGCTTGGAAGACAGCTTGCTTGATTGATTTTACCCTAGCCCGGTATAAACACCACAGGAACGAAAATGGCACTGTTACAGATTGCTGAACCCGGTCAAAGCGCCGCGCCGCACCAACATAAATTGGCGGTGGGTATTGATCTGGGCACTACAAACTCTCTCGTGGCTGCAGTACGCAGCGGCGTTCCGGAAACCCTGAAAGATGAGCAAGGGCGTGCGATCTTGCCGTCGGCGGTTCACTACAGCGAAGGCGCCGTGGTCGTTGGCCATGAAGCCCGCGAAATCGCTCAGCAGGATCCGGCCAATAGCATTATTTCTGTTAAGCGTATGATGGGCCGTTCGCTGGCGGATATCCAAGCTCGCTATCCGCAGATGCCATATCAGTTCAGTGCAACAGACAACGGTTTGCCTCAGCTGATCACCCGTGGCGGTGAGGTTAATCCGGTTCAGGTATCGGCTGAAATTCTCAAGACCCTTAACCAACGCGCACAAGACACTCTTGGCGGTGAACTTGAAGGCGTGGTGATCACTGTCCCTGCCTACTTTGATGATGCCCAGCGTGCGGGCACCAAAGACGCGGCCAAGCTGGCGAACCTCAATGTTCTGCGGCTGCTTAATGAGCCAACGGCGGCAGCGATTGCTTATGGTCTGGACTCAGGCCAGGAAGGCGTGATCGCTGTGTATGACTTGGGTGGCGGTACATTTGATATCTCTATTCTTCGCCTGTCGAAAGGTGTGTTTGAAGTGATGGCTACCGGTGGCGACTCTGCCCTCGGCGGCGATGACTTTGACCACCTGCTGGCGGACTGGATTGCCGAGCAAGCCGGTATCACCGAGCGTGATGCGATTGCCCAGCGTAAGCTGCAAGATGCTGCGCAGGCAGCCAAAGAAGCACTGTCTGATGCCGATGAAGTCTCGGTAGATGTGCTTGGCTGGCAGGGGACGGTTTCCCGTGAGCAGTTCGATGCCTTGATCCAACCTTTGGTGAAAAAGACGCTGATGGCATGCCGTCGTGCGTTGAAAGATGCAGACGTATCAGCTGAAGACGTTATCGAAACCGTCATGGTTGGTGGCTCGACCCGCGTACCATTGGTGCGTGAAATGGTTGGCAGCTACTTTGGCAAAGAGCCGTTGACGTCAATCGACCCGGATCAGGTAGTTGCAATTGGTGCGGCGATTCAGGCGGATATCCTTGCTGGCAACAAACCAGATGCAGACATGCTGCTGCTGGATGTGATCCCGCTGTCGCTGGGTATCGAGACCATGGGCGGCATGATCGAGAAAATCATCCCGCGCAACACCACGATTCCTGTCGCCCGCGCCCAGGAGTTCACCACGTTCAAAGATGGCCAGACAGCGATGTCTGTGCATGTGGTCCAGGGTGAGCGTGAAATGGTGAGTGACTGCCGTTCACTGGCACGCTTTACCTTGCGTGGTATTCCTGCGATGGCCGCAGGTGCAGCACATATTCGTGTTACCTACCAAGTGGATGCAGACGGCTTGTTGTCTGTAACTGCGATGGAAAAGAGTAGCGGCGTGCAGTCTTCTATTCAGGTCAAGCCATCCTACGGCCTGACCGATGATGAAATTGCAACGATGATCCGCGATTCAATGACCTTTGCCCAGGACGATAAAGACGCCCGCGCCCTTGCCGAGCAACAAGTGGAAGCGGATCGCGTACTGGAAGGGTTGATTGCAGCGCTGGCTCAGGATGGTGAGACCCTACTGAGCAAAGAAGAGCGCGACGAGCTGGAAGCCGTTATGATGGAACTGGTTCAATTGCGTCAGGGCACTGATCCGCACGCAATTGAGGCTGGAATTAAGAAAACAGATAAGGCGAGTCAGGAATTTGCATCACGCCGGATGGATCAGTCTATCCGCCGTGCCCTGGCTGGTCAGTCGATTGATGAGGTTTAGGCATGCCTAAAATTGTTGTATTACCCCATGATGAGCTTTGCCCGGAAGGGGCAGTGCTAGAAGCGCAAGAAGGCGAAACCATTCTTGACGTGGCACTGCGCAACGGTATTGGCATTGAACATGCGTGTGAAAAATCCTGTGCGTGTACCACGTGCCACTGTATCATACGTGAAGGCTTTGATTCACTTGAAGAGAGTGATGAGCTGGAAGATGACATGCTGGATAAGGCATGGGGACTGGAGCCTGAATCACGTTTAGGTTGCCAGGCCAAGGTTGCCGATGAAGATTTGGTGGTGGAAATTCCGAAGTACACCCTGAACCTGGCATCGGAAAACCACTAAGATGTCCAAAGCCCCGATGGTGAAAACCATCGGGGCTTTTTTGTACCCGGTGATCTACGGTCGTTGGCTACACTAATAAGGCTAGAGCTAGAGGCATAAAC
Organism: Photobacterium sp. ABD4_091; assembly: GCF_056160145.1. Classification (NCBI taxonomy): domain Bacteria; kingdom Pseudomonadati; phylum Pseudomonadota; class Gammaproteobacteria; order Vibrionales; family Vibrionaceae; genus Photobacterium; species Photobacterium sp. ABD4_091. Next base: position 2,197,784 of record NZ_JBSWWQ010000001.1, read on the forward strand.
AAGAGGAGAGTGTTATGGGCTTGAAATGGATAGATTCACGGGATTTGGCTATCGAGCTGTCAGAGCTGCACCCGGATGTTGATCCGGAGAAGATCCGCTTTACCGATCTAAGAGAGTGGATTTTGGAACTGGATGATTTTGACGATGATCCGAAACATTGTAGTGAGCGGGTGCTGGAAGCGGTGCAGATGTACTGGATAGAAGAAGCGGACTGATCATCTGGGCTGTTTTTTTCCCTTTCTATTAAATCCCGCCTTATGATCTTGCTCTTAGTCTCGTTGTAAACAGCTTGTTTCTTGGCTGGAACCAAGGCAGAGTAAGATAAATTCTGAAAACTGGTCAATAGGCCATATTTTCAACTATTTTGTCCTTCCTCTTTTGGGAGAACAGCTCGGAACGTGCTGAAATCGTTGTGAAACCCCTTGTAATGCTAAAATGAGCCCCAATAACAACTGTTATAGCGGGTAACGCCATTGTCATTCATTTGTTATCCAAATGCATGCAAGATAAGGTATTCAGGCGTTAGGCACGCCACATCTCATCTCGTTACTACGCCTTCGCTGGCGGGGTAACAACAATCCAAGGAGTATTTCATGTCTGCCAAAATGAGTGTGCTACTGTCTGCGGAAGCAGCTGATGAAAAGTGGGGCAAAAACGCCCTGGTAACCTTCGAAGCTGATGGTGCGGTAGTACACCTGACAGAAGAAAATGTATTGCCGGCTATCCAACGTGCGGGTCGTAAGTTGGACTCTCAGGGTATCAAGCAGGTTGAGCTAGTTGGTGAAGGCTGGGAGCTAGAAACAATTTGGGCATTTGTTCAGGGTCACCGCAATGCCAAGCCGGGTAACGACGTTAGCTGGAGCGGCCTGTCAGATGAGGATGAAGCAGAGCTTCAGGCACGTCTGATGGCCACTAACTGGGTTCGTGAGATCATTAACCAGTCGGCAGAAGTGGTACGCCCATCGCAGCTAGCTTCTCGTGCAGGGGAATTTATTAAGTCTCTAGCCCCAGAGCACGTCACTTACAAAATCATCAAGGGTAACGATCTGCTGGATGAAGGTTGGAACGGTATCCATACTGTCGGTCGTGGCTCAGAGCGTTCACCTGCGATGCTACGTCTGGACTATAACCCGACGGGCAATGCCGAAGCGCCTGTCCACACTTGCGTGGTAGGTAAGGGTATTACCTTCGATTCAGGCGGTTACAGCATGAAACCATCGGCGGGCATGACGGCCATGAAAGCGGATATGGGGGGCTCTGCGCTGGCAACTGGTGCATTGGCACTGGCAATTGCCCGTGGTACCAACAAGCGTATTAAGCTGATCTTGTGCTGTGCGGAAAACATGGTATCTGGCCGCGCCTTCAAGCTGGGCGACATCATTACCTACAAGAACGGTAAAACTGTCGAGGTGCTCAACACCGATGCGGAAGGCCGCTTGGTACTGGCAGACGGTCTGATCTACGCCAGCAGCCAAAACCCAGAGCTGATCATCGACTGTGCGACCTTGACCGGTGCGGCGAAGAATGCGCTGGGCAACGATTACCATGCGCTATTTAGTTTTGATCATGGTCTGGCCCAGAAAGCCCTCATGGCAGCGAGTGATGAAAACGAAGGTCTGTGGCCGCTGCCATTGGCTGATCACCACCGTGCCATGATGCCATCGAACTTTGCCGATCTGAGCAATATCTCCCAGGGTGACTTCATGCCAGGTGCAAGTACGGCTGCTGCCTTCTTGTCTTACTTTGTTGAAGATTACCAGAACGGCTGGATGCACATTGATGCCAGCGGTACTTACCGCAAGTCGGCCAACGATAAGTGGGCGGCAGGTGCAACGGGTATGGGTGTGCGCACCCTGGCCAACATCCTGTGCGATCACGAACAAGACTAAAACTAAAAAGACTCATTGCTGCCGCCCAAGGGCGGCAGCTTTTTTCAGGAAGAAAGTATGTTAAAAATTTCATTATCGTCAGCCCAATATGAGGGTGTATGGGGTGACAAGGCGTTGGTGGCTTATGAAGCTGACGGCGCGGTCATTCATTTTGCCGGTGACTTCCCGTTGCGCCGTATCCAGCAGGCTGCCCGGCAGTTGCAGTCGCAGGGGATCACATCAGCCAGCCTGGAAGGTGAAGGCTGGAGCTACGAGCGCCAATGGGCCTTTTACTGCGGCTTTGCTTCGCCAAAAACCGACGTTGAGTTGCGCTGGGCCTCTATTGACGAGGATGAGCTTGAGCTGCTCAATGCCCGCCGCCGTAGTGCCGACTGGGTGCGCAAGGTCGTCAATGCGACACCAGAAGATATGTACCCTGAAAAGCTTGCGGATGAAGCGGTATCTTTCCTTTCCGCGATTGCCGGTGACGACCTTTCCCATGAAATTGTGGTGGGCGATGCATTGGCCGAGCAAGGCTGGATAGGCACCCACAGTGTTGGCCGTGCCAGTAGCCGGCCACCAGTTATGCTGACCGTGGACTTCAACCCGACAGGCGATGCAGATGCGCCGGTTTCTGCCTGTCTGGTCGGCAAGGGGATTACGTTCGACTCAGGTGGCTATAGCATCAAGTCGAGTGCAGGCATGGTCACCATGAAGTGTGATATGGGTGGTGCTGCTACTGTCACCGCGGCATTGGGCTATGCGATTGAGCAAGGTTTGCGCCAACGTGTGAAGTTGATCCTGTGTTGTGCCGAAAACCTGATAGCAGGAAATGCCTACAAGCTGGGTGATGTGTTAACGTACAAGAATGGTCAGACAGTAGAAATCGTTAATACCGATGCCGAAGGCCGTTTGGTATTGGCTGATGGTTTGATTGCCGCCAGTGAAACCAAAGCGCCGCTGATTATTGATGCCGCGACCCTGACTGGTGCTGCGATGATGGCTGTCGGTACAGACTACAATGCGTTGTTCGGACTTAACAAGGAATTGGTGTTCAAGGCACAGCAGCTGTCTGAGCTGGTCAATGAGCCGGCTTGGCCGCTGCCGCTGGAAACCTGGCACCAGGCAAACTGCCCGTCATACTACGCCGATACGGCAAACAGCCGTTCGCAGAAAGGCGGTGGTATGGGCGGTGCCTCTAATGCAGCAGCCTTCCTGTCACGCTTTGTCGATACCGACAACTGCGGATGGGTTCATTTTGACTTGGCGGCTTGCTTCCGTGACAGTGCCGACGCCCGCTGGGCTGCCGGTGCCACTGGGGTAGGGGTTGCCAACATTGCAGCAATGCTGCTTTAAAATATTTAAGCCTGAGGGGAAATATAATAATGACAATTGAAAGAACATTCTCAATCGTAAAGCCAGATGCCGTAAAGCGTAATTTAATTGGTGCAATCTACAACCGTATCGAAAAAGCGGGCCTGCGCGTGGTAGCCGCCAAGATGATCCACATGGATGCCGACAAAGCCAAGGGCTTTTATGCCGAGCACGAAGGCAAGCCGTTCTTCGATGACCTAGTGGCCTTTATGACTTCAGGCCCAGTGATGGTTCAGGTACTGGAAGGTGAAAACGCCGTGGTACGTTATCGTGAACTGATGGGGAAAACTAACCCGGAAGAGGCGGCCTGCGGTACCCTGCGTGCCGACTACGCCCTTAGCCTGCGCCATAACTCGGTGCATGGTGCCGATAGCACGGTGTCGGCTGCGCGCGAAATCGCCTATTTCTTTGCAGACGATGAGATTTGCCCTCGCGACTAAGCTGGCAGGAACAGTCAATACTAAAAACCGTAACGGGAAGCTTTGGCTTCCCGTTTTTATTTTCCTGCCTGGCTCCTTCGTCCTGCTAACAAGTGGAATCTCACTGCCAAAGCCTGTACAATTTCGCGCCTTATACCAAGTGGCCTCAGGTTATCCCCACAGAGCTGGGGGCTTGCAGTTACTTGGGTATGAACCAAACTGACAGATAGGCGGGTGGAAGAAAGCCATTCGCTGGGGGTTTGGTACTCAAAGGTCCTGTCGTATACCGCTATGGGTATGCCCAAGGCACAGATAACGTCACGTAATTTAAAGAGGCAACAACCGATGACAACTGTTAAAACGAATCTGCTGGATTTTGATCGCAAGGGGCTGCGTAAGTATTTTGCCGAGGAGTTGGGCGAAAAAGCCTTCCGTGCTGATCAGATTATGAAGTGGATTTATCATTTCGGTTGTGATGATTTCGATCAGATGACGAACATCAACAAGAAATTGCGTGAAAAGCTCAAGCAAGTTGCTGAAATCCGTGCACCTTATGTCTCGGAAGCGCAGCACTCTAGTGATGGCACCATTAAGTGGGCGATGAAAGTGGGCGATCAGGATGTGGAAACGGTCTACATCCCTGAAGACGATCGTGCGACTTTGTGTGTTTCTTCCCAGGTGGGTTGTGCGCTAGAGTGTAAGTTCTGCTCAACGGCCCAGCAGGGCTTCAACCGTAACCTGCGTGTATCTGAAATTATTGGCCAGGTTTGGCGTGCAGCCAAAGAGATCGGTGTTGAGAAAGAAACTGGCCGCCGTCCAATTACCAACGTGGTAATGATGGGTATGGGTGAGCCACTGCTTAACATGAAAAACCTGATCCCTGCGCTTGAAATCATGCTCGATGATTTGGGTTTTGGCCTTTCAAAGCGCCGCGTAACAGTATCAACATCAGGGGTTGTGTCTGGCCTTGATCAGATGACCGGCAATATCGATGTGGCGCTGGCGATTTCTCTGCACGCACCGACCGATGAGTTGCGTTCTGAAATCATGCCAATCAATGACCGTTGGAATATCGATGACTTCCTGGCTTCTGTCCGCCGTTATATTGCCTCATCGAATGCTAACCGTGGCCGAGTGACTGTGGAATATATCCTACTCGATCATGTTAACGATGGCATGGAGCATGCCCGTCAGTTGGCTGAAACCTTGAAAGATACCCCGGCTAAAGTAAACCTGATCCCATTCAACCCATACCCGGGTTCGCCATACAACAAGCCAAGCAACTCGCGTATTGACCGCTTCATGAAAACCCTGATGGAGTATGACTTTACGGTAACTGTCCGTAAGACCCGCGGCGATGATATCGATGCAGCCTGCGGACAATTGGTGGGCGATGTGATTGACCGCACGAAACGCACACAAGCTAAGGCTCAAAACGGTGAACAAATCCCGGTAAAATCAGTCTAATAGACGATTACCAAGCGAGGGTGGGTGCTATGCCCGCCCTCGCTTCACATTAATATGGATATTAAGGTGGGATTAAGATGGTACGATGGACGATGTGCCTATTATTGTGTAGTTTTATGGTCGGTTGTGTTACCGTCGATGAGGCTGGCAAGCCCCCCCAGGGCATGAACAAGATTGAAGCTGCCGAGGCAAGGGTCACTCTTGGACTGGGGTATCTGGACAACGGGCAATGGCAGCGGGCACGCGATAATTTTGAGCTTGCTCTGAGGTATGCCCCGGGTTATTACCGGGCACAAAATGCCATGGCTTACTACTACCAGCGGGTAGATGATCCAGAGTCAGCTGAAGCTATGTATCACCAGGCGTTAAGAGATTCACCAAAAAATGGCGATGTAAGAAACAACTATGGTGTATTCTTGTGTAGTCAGGGGCGCTACGATGAAGCGATCGATGAGTTCGAGAGTGCCATCAGGCAACCATATTATTACCTGACTTCGGCCAGTTATGAAAATGCGGCGCTGTGCAGCCTGGAGCAAGGGAACCAACCTCAGGCTCGGGGCTATTTCGAAAAAGCACTGTCCTACGACCCATACCGGGGCAAGTCGATGCTGAAACTGTCGAAGTTGGATATTGAGACGCAGAACTTCAAGGAAGCCCGCGTTAGGCTGTTTAAATTTAACAAGAGATACGGGTACAAAGCCGATAGCCTCTGGCTGTTAATCCAGTTGGAGCAACTGTCTGGCCACGATAGCCAAGCGGATAAATACGCTGGTATTCTCAAAGCCCAGTTCCCGGATTCTCTGCAATATCAAAACTATCTAGCCAATGAATACTGAACAGAACGAAGAACGATCAACAGAAGATATCATTCTTCCAGGGGATATGCTGCGTCAGGCTCGAGAGAAGCTAGGCTATTCACAGAAGGATGTTGCAAGCCGGTTGAGGCTACGCCTCTCGGTTGTTAGTGATATCGAACAAAACCATTTCGAAGAAGCGCAACTGGCCACGTTTACCCGCGGCTATGTGCGTTCCTATGCCAAATTTGTCGGGCTTGATGAGGCCGAAGTACTGGCCAAACTTGACCAGCATGGTCATGCCCAACCCCAAGAGCAGGAAATGCAAAGCTTTTCTCGCCGTACCAAGCGAGAGGCGCACGATAGCCGTATCATGCGCCTGACCTGGGTATTGGGGGCCTTGTTCATCGGCTTGACCGGGATCTGGTGGTGGCAAAGCCTACAGATGACCCCGGAAGCTGAGTTATCGGCAGCGCCGGCTGAAGTGCAGGCATTGGATGAGTCCATTGCCAATGCGGGCAACGGACGCAGCCCCACATCCTTGGTGGCGGCGTCAGAGTCGGGGACTGAGGAAACGGCAAGTGTCGTGACCACGGTCGAAGCTGAGCCGGTTCAGCTGCCAGAAATTGAGCCTGAGCCGCAGGCAAGTTTTGAAGACAGTTTCACTGAACCTGCAGAGCTGGCTGATACTGATGTAGATAGTGCCGACAGCCTTGCCGCAGAGCAGTTGAGCGATGTGGTTTCGGAAGACGAAACCGTGGTTGCCAGCTCGGATCTCGAGCTGAGTTTCAGTGGCGATTGCTGGATTGATATCCGCGATGCCAATGGCCGCCGCTTGGATACCGGTATCAAGAAAGCCGGTGATGTCCTCAAGCTGGACGGCAACGAACCTTTCCGCGTGGTGCTGGGTGCACCTAGCGTGGTAACCATGAGCTACAAAGGTGAGCCTGTCGATTTGAGCAGGTATCCTGCAGGAAAAGTGGCGCGATTGAAACTGCCGCAGTAAAGAGTAGATGTAATGCATAACGAGTCTCCAATTAAACGCCGTCAGTCCACCCGTATCTATGTCGGTGATGTGCCAATCGGTGATGGTGCACCTATCGCGGTGCAGTCGATGACCAACACCCGTACCACAGATGTGGCTGCGACAGTTGCGCAGATCCAGTCGCTGGAAAAGGTCGGAGCCGATATTGTCCGAGTTTCGGTGCCAACCATGGACGCGGCAGAGGCGTTTAAGCAAATCAAGCAGCAGGTGAATATCCCGCTGGTTGCTGATATCCACTTCGATTACCGTATTGCCCTCAAAGTGGCGGAGTACGGTGTTGACTGTTTGCGCATCAACCCGGGCAATATTGGTCGTGAAGACCGTATCCGCGCGGTGGTCGATTGTGCCCGTGACAAGAACATCCCGATTCGCATTGGCGTTAACGGCGGTTCGCTGGAAAAAGACATCCAGCAAAAGTACGGTGAGCCGACGCCGGATGCGCTGGTGGAATCAGCAATGCGTCATGTGGACATCCTAGATCGCCTCAACTTCGACCAGTTCAAGGTCAGTGTTAAGGCATCTGATGTGTTCTTGGCGGTAGACTCGTACCGCAAGCTGGCCCAGCAGATCAAACAGCCGCTTCACTTGGGGATCACCGAAGCCGGTGGTGCACGTGCGGGCTCGGTGAAGTCAGCAGTGGGCCTTGGCATGCTGTTGTCCGAAGGGATCGGTGATACGCTGCGCGTATCGCTGGCGGCTGATCCGGTTGAAGAAATCAAAGTCGGCTTTGATATTCTTAAATCGTTGCGCATCCGTTCCCGTGGTATCAACTTTATTGCCTGCCCGACTTGCTCGCGCCAGGAATTTGATGTCATTGGTACCGTGAACGAGCTTGAGCAGCGACTGGAAGACATTACATTACCTATGGATGTCTCCGTAATTGGTTGCGTGGTTAATGGCCCGGGTGAAGCGGAAGTGTCTCACCTTGGTATTGCCGGCGGCAACCGCAAGAGCGCGTTTTATGAAGACGGCCTGCGCCAGAAAGAGCGCTTCGACAACGACAATGTTATCGAGCAGCTAGAAGCTAAAATTCGTGCAAAAGCATCAATGATGGATACAGCAAACCGCATTGATGTGACAGAAAAATAACGAAATTGACGAGAATCGCCCCCACTCGCGTTGGGGCGGTTCACTATTTGCGTTATAACCTATATATTCAACTCCATTCCCCATCGGTTAACGAGAATAAACGTGGCGAAACAAATTCAAGCAATTCGAGGCATGAACGACTGCCTTCCAACCCAGTCTCCACTTTGGCAGAAAGTGGAATCGACCATTAAACAAGTAGTGAGCGCTTACGGTTACAGTGAAGTCCGTATGCCAATCGTTGAATCGACGCATTTGTTTAGTCGGGCAATCGGTGAAGTAACGGATGTTGTTGAAAAGGAAATGTACACATTTGATGACCGTAACGGCGACAGCCTGACTCTGCGTCCTGAAGGGACTGCTGGCTGTGTTCGTTCGGGCATCCAGAATGGCCTGCTATACAACCAGGAACAGCGCCTGTGGTACACAGGTCCTATGTTCCGCCACGAGCGCCCGCAGAAAGGCCGCTACCGCCAGTTCCACCAGTTTGGTGTGGAAGTGTTCGGCCTGAATGGCCCGGATGTTGACGCGGAGCTGATCATGATGACAGCCCGTATGTGGCGTGAGTTGGGTATCGACAAGCACGTTCGCCTTGAGCTGAACTCTATCGGTTCGCTGGACGATCGCGCTAACTACCGCCAGGCACTGGTAGCGTTCCTTGAGCAGCACATCGAGATCTTGGATGAAGACTGCAAGCGCCGTATGCACACTAACCCGCTTCGTGTTCTGGATACCAAGAATGCAGCGATCCAGGAAGTGCTGGCCGATGCACCTAAGCTATCTGACTACTTGGGTGAAGAGTCAACACAACATTTTGCCGGTTTGTGTGAACTATTGGACGCAGCAGGCATCGAATACCAAGTAAATGAACGTCTTGTACGTGGTTTGGACTACTACAACCGTACCGTATTTGAGTGGATCACCGAGAGCCTTGGTGCGCAGGGTACCGTATGTGGCGGTGGCCGCTACGACGGCCTGGTTGAGCAGCTAGGTGGCAAAGCAACACCGGCAGTAGGTTTTGCGATGGGTCTTGAGCGTCTTGTGCTTATGATGGAAACCCTAGAGCTGACTGATGTACGTCGTCCGGTTGACGTCTACATGGTGACTGCGGGTGAAGGCACCATGATGGCAGGCATGAAGCTGGCTGAGAAGCTGCGTGAAGAAGTGGCTGGCCTACGTGTGATGAGCCACTTCGGTGGTGGTAACTTCAAGAAACAATTCAAGCGTGCTGACAATGTCGGCGCGGCAATTGCACTGGTATTGGGCGAAAACGAAATCGCTGAGAATACCGTGGTAGTTAAAGATCTGCGCGGCGGTGAGCAAACCACGATGGCGCAAGACGAAGTGGCAGCAAAGCTGGCCGAATTGATTTAAGAGAGGACAGGAAGTGGACGGCAATATCACAGAAGAACAACAAGTTGAACAGATAAAGGCTTGGTGGAAAGAAAACGGTAAAGCCGTTGTTCTCGGTACTGTGATTGGTTTGGGTGGTCTGTTTGGCTGGCGTTATTACCAGTCGGAAGTTCAATCAGCCAAGGAGCAGGCATCTGATGCATACACTCAGGTGGTTAACCGCCTGGAAAGTGGTAGTGAATCTGCCATTGCGGATGTGCAGGCGTTTATCGCAGCCCATGAAAGCAGCCAGTATTCTGTACTTGCGTCACTGCAACTGGCCAAAGCGCAGGTTGATAACGGTGACTTGGATGCAGCGGCTGAACAGCTGAGCTGGGCGATTGCCAACACCCAAGACGTGGCGATTCTTCCTATTGCCCAAACCCGCCTGGCGCGTATTTACGCCGAGCAAGATGCCTTTGACAAGGCGCTGTCTGAGCTAGATAAAGTGACAGCTGAGAGCTGGGCGGCCAAAGTTGCTGAGCTGCGTGGTGATGTTCTGCTGCAAAAAGGTGAGACGCAAGCTGCGCGTGAAGCATATGTTAGCGCACAGCAGCTAGGTGCTTCTCCTGCCTTGCAGATCAAGCTAGACGACTTGGCACAATAAGGTAGAGCGTATGCAGAAGGTGTTGAAGCAAGCTATTTCGGTAGCCTTGGCTGTCGGTCTCCTTGCTGGTTGTGCCAGCGAGGAAGATACCATCCAGATGGCACCGTTGCCGGTGGTAGAGAGTACGTTTACCCCAGTGCAGGGGTGGAGCAGCAAGGTAGGGGATGGTGTTGGCCACTTCTTCTCCAAGCTCAGCCCAGCGGTGGGTTACGGCAAGGTGTTTGTTGCTGACCGTAATGGTCTCGTCAAAGCGCTGGATCCGGATACGGGTTCGGAAATCTGGCAGCAGGATCTTGAAGGGGATATCTCTGCAAGGTTGGCGGGCGGCATTTCCCTGTCTTATGGCAAGGTGTTCATCGGCTCGGAAAATGCCGAGGTTATCGCCCTGGATGAAGCAACCGGTGAAGTCGTTTGGCGTCAGACGGTAGAAGGCGAAGTACTGTCGAAACCATTGGTTGATGAAGGTTTGGTGGTTGTGAATACCAGCCGTGGTATTTTGCAGGCGCTGGATGCCGATACCGGTGAAAGCCGCTGGCAGCTAGGTAGTGAACTACCGACGCTGACCCTTAGAGGTGACAGCTCGCCAGTTTCTATCTCTGGTGGTGTATTCTGGGGACAGGCCAATGGTCGTCTGGCAGGTGCCCTGATGGGCAATGGTCAGATGCTGTGGCAGCAACCAATCGGCTCCCCGAAAGGCGGCACCGAGATTGACCGCTTGGTTGATGTTGACGCGTCTCCGGTGATCGACGGCGAGCGCTTGTTTGCCCTTGGCTTCAACGGCAGCTTGGTTTCAATCGATTTGCGAACTGGCCAGGCGGCGTGGAAACGAAACTATTCTTCTGCCACTGACTTTGCCATTGACGGTAGTCAGCTATATTTGATCACAGACAAAGACCATGTTGTTGCGGTTGATACCCGAAGCGGCACGGAGCTGTGGTCGAACAACCAGCTGGAGCACCGTTTGCTTAGCGCCCCTGTGGTGATCGACGGCTACCTGGTCGTAGGTGACAGCGAGGGTTATCTGCATTGGATTGACCCATACAGTGGTGACTTTGTTGCCCAGCAGGAAACAGACGACAGCGGTATTGCGGTACCGCCAGTCCGGATGAGCGATGGCTACTTAGTGATCACTCGAGATGGGCGTATTAACAAAATGCAAATGCCTTAATTTGCCGTTATAATACGCGCCATTATTATTCTCGGCTCCTGCTGTGGACACAGTCAGGAGCCGTTGTTGTTCTATCCGTTCGCGATATTATTGTCGGATGAAGGTGCAGGCTACGGGCCTGGCTGGAGGCAAGAATGAATGGAAAATATGTCATTAAGACTATGAAAAGTAAGAGGTACTTATGATTCCTGTTGTTGCCCTTGTCGGGCGCCCAAACGTGGGTAAATCGACGTTATTCAACCGTCTTACCCGCACAAGGGATGCGCTGGTAGCTGACTTTCCTGGCCTAACAAGGGATCGTAAATACGGTAAGGCTGAGCTCGAAGAGCACGAATTTATTGTGATTGATACCGGTGGTATCGACGGCACTGAAGAAGGCGTCGAAACCAAAATGGCCGAGCAATCACTGGCAGCGATCGAAGAAGCGGACGTTGTGCTGTTCCTTGTTGACGGCCGTGCTGGCCTGACATCGTCAGACGAAGCCATCGCTAAGCACCTTCGCAGCCGTGAAAAACCAACCTTCTTGGTGGTTAACAAGATCGACGGTATCGATGCAGACAGCGCCTGTGCCGAATTCTGGAAGCTGGGTATGGATGGCATGTATCAGATTGCTGCAGCACAGAACCGTGGTGTGACTGCCCTGATGGAGCGTGCTTTGGCACCGTTTGCCGATAACCTGAAAGCACAAGCGGATGAAGACAGCGATGAGGTATTCATCGAAGATCTGACGTCGGTTGAAGATATCGAGAAAGCCAACCTGTCTGAGGCGGATGCCGAAGCGGCATACAAACGCCTGCAAGAGCAACCAATTAAGATGGCAATCATCGGTCGTCCGAATGTGGGTAAGTCGACGCTGACTAACCGTATTCTGGGTGAAGAGCGTGTGGTGGTTTACGATATGCCGGGCACCACCCGTGACTCTATCTACATCCCGATGGAGCGCGAAGGCCAGGAGTATGTGCTGATTGATACGGCAGGTATCCGCCGTCGTAAAAATATGCACGAAGCGGTCGAGAAGTTCTCGGTGATCCAGACCCTGAAAGCGGTAGAAGATGCCAACGTTGTGCTGCTGGTTATCGATGCACGCGAAAACATTTCTGATCAGGATCTGAGTCTGCTTGGCTTCGCATTGAATGCGGGCCGTTCACTGGTGATTGCCGTGAACAAGTGGGATGGCCTGGATAACGAAGTCAAAGAGCGTGTGAAGTCTGAGCTAGACCGCCGTCTGGGCTTTGTTGATTTCGCCCGTATCCACTTTATCTCGGCACTGCACGGCACTGGTGTTGGCCACTTGTACGAATCAGTACAGGAAGCCTACCAGTCGGCAACCAAGCGTATCAGCACTTCAATGCTGACTCGCATTATGCAGATGGCACAGGACGATCACCAGCCACCTATGATCCGTGGCCGCCGTGTGAAACTGAAGTATGCGCACGCAGGTGGTTACAACCCGCCGATTATCGTTATACACGGTAACTTGGTGAATGAACTGCCGGGCTCTTACAAGCGCTATCTGATGAACTACTACCGTAAGTCATTGGAAATGATGGGTACCCCAATTCGTATCCAGTTCCAGAGCAGCGATAACCCGTTCGAAGCCAAGAAGCAAAAACTGACCGTTTCTCAGGAGCGCCAGCGTAAGCGTCTGGCAACGGCGCTGAAAAACCGTGACCGTGACAGCTAATTAATCGGACAAACCGTATAGACAAACCCGGCCCCTTGGCCGGGTTTTTGTTTAAGGTTAGATACCAAGCATCAGAATACTCGGAGTTGCAATGACGGAGAATGTTTGTCATCGGTTTTAACCAGTCGATAGGTAGGATTTTTGTTATTATCGACTCTCCATCGAGCAGTAAGGATATCCCCACAGTGATCAGCGCAACCCAGGTTCTGTTCCCAGAACGCATTTACCGATGCGAAGCCAATATTCAATTGATTGTCGCCCACCCAGAACGAGGGTGTTATGTCGTTACCGACCGTACCCCTTTTCATCCTGTCAGCCATATCTGGCCAGATCACCCCGCCGATCGCGGAACATTGGCTGTAAATAGTCAAGTGCATGAGGTGGTTGATTGCCTCGTGGGTGCCGTAGAGCAGGAAAGCGGACAACTGTATGTTGGGGTTGATATTCCGGTAAAGCGTGATGAGCCGGGGTGGGTATTTGTGGTCGTTCACCAGTTGGCTGAAACTGTATATCTTCCTGCAGGTAGCAAAATCACTCTGAATATCGATGAGCACTATCAGTTGGCATTGAGTCGCGGCCACAGTGGCGGCCACTTTTCATCCCTGGCTTTGAACAAAGTCTTGCATCATGATTTCTGGCGTAAAGACGCCTCGCGTAAGGATGAGCTGGGCCATTATGACTTCCACAGCTATGCCCAGACAGAGAGCCGGGTAACGGAAGATTGCAGCACAGATACTTACCGTATCGGTAAAACCCTGCGTAAGCGCGGGCTCAATGCCGCCGATATGATTGCAGCCTTGCCGGCGATAGCCGAGCAAATCAACCAGCAGCTTGCTGCATGGTGTGAAGCGGGCTACTCGGTAGATATGCGTAGGGAAGGTGAAGCGCTCACTGACTCCCGTTACTGGCGCTGTGATTTGCAAGAAGGGGAAGTGGCAGAAATCCCCTGTGGTGGTACTCATGTCCGTTCGCTAGCAGAATATTCGGCGCTGCGGGTTGAATTCCAGCTAATCAATGAACAGGAACTGGTGATGCTTACCCACAGCCAACCTGCATGATCGGCTGTCGATAAGGACTTAAGTGTTACTTGGGTGATGAAATGTATTTAATATCAATGCTTTAAGTTTGTTTTGATGTTTTGATAGCAGATTTTTGATCCGTTAGTTCTGATTTTATTATTTGCTGGATCATGTGGATATAAACCGAAAGTGATAGATATTAATATCGTTTAAAATTGAAAAACAGAACATGTAACTCATGCTTTCGGGATGTGTATTGATAAATGTTCTTTTGCTAGCTGATCGCTGATCACCATGGCTTTTGTCGTTGATCAACAGTTTGAAGTACGATCAGGATACGCAGTCTTGATGGAGGACACCCCACTTTAGCCGTTGCTGAGCTGGATCAAGAGTGCAGGGTGCTCGGTTAAGTTATGATGGGGACAATTGGATTAAGGGAGAGTCTATGAGCCAGAATAATTGCCCGAACTGCAGCCAAGAGCTTGAGTGGCAAGACGGGAAGTACCATTGCGGGCAATGTAGCTTGACGTTTATCAAGAAGGCATTTTGCCCGGATTGCGATGCTGAGCTGGAAAAGCTCCAGGCATGCGGGGCTGCGAGTTATTTTTGCAATACATGCAATGAGTTGAAGTCCAAATCTCGAGTCAGGATCCAGTTCGATAAAGCTTGATTGGATATGACCGGAAACGCCGTAGACTGAATTTCATTTGGCTTCTGAGCTGAGCAATCAAGCAGAGCAATAAAAATGCCGCCTAGTGTCACTCACTAGGCGGCATTTTTGATTATGAAGTGAGAGCCTGATGTTATTCGGGGGACTGTACCGATCCAGACGTTGATTTTGAAACGGACTCCAATACCGTGGAATGAATTTCCCCGTCTGCAAGTGTCGTCCTAAGGTTATCACCTTGTTTGACTTGGCTTGTACTGCGGATAACCTGCCCCTTGCTGTTGCGGGTGATCGAGTAACCACGCCCTAGTGTGGCCAGTGGGCTGACCGTTTCCAGCTTTTCTGCTGCCATCGCCAGTTTATGGTTGGCATTGAGCAGGCGCCTATCCATGCCATCTAACAATCTTTGCTGTAGGCGTTCGAGCCGGTTCTGCTGGGCCTGAACAATATTGGCCGGCGAGTTCAGCGCCAGCTTGTAATTGTTGCGGTCAAGGTGCTGCTGGTGGCGGCTCAGGCGTTGCCTCATTACTAGCTCAAGCTTACCTGCCAGCTCATCCAACTGCTGTTGCTGCTGGTTGAGGCGGACCTGCGGGTGCTGGCGGTCAAGGTGGTGCTGCAACCTGACTGTCTGTGCTTGCTTACCCGACAGGTAATGGCGCATAGCATGCTGAAGCTGCTGTACTTTCTGGCTGATCTTTTGGGTCTGGAAGCCCATGTCACGGCTGATCAGCTCTGCGGCTGCCGAAGGGGTCGGGGCACGGACATCGGCGACGAAATCCGCAATAGTCACATCCACTTCGTGGCCGACGGCGCTGACAATTGGGATCTGGCTAGCGGCAATCGTTCTGGCGACAATCTCCTCGTTGAAGGCCCACAGATCTTCTAGTGAGCCGCCACCGCGGCCAACAATCAGCACATCACATTCCTGTCGGGCGTTGGCACGGCCAATCGCCTGGGCTATTGAGATAGCTGCGCCTTCCCCTTGGACAATGGTCGGGTAGATGACAACCGGCAGGCCGGGATCGCGGCGCTGCAAAACATTGAGGATATCGTGCAGGGCAGCACCGGTTTTCGAGGTCACGATACCTACCCGCTGTGGTTGCTCGGGCAACGGTTGCTTGAGTGTCTGGGCAAACAAGCCCTCGGCGGCCAGGTTCATTTTCAGCTGTTCGAACTGCTGTTGCAGGCGGCCGTCGCCTTCCGGCTGCATGCTCTCGATGATCAATTGGTAGTCACCGCGGGGCTCGTACAGTGACAGGCGGGCTTTGACCAAGACCTGGGTGCCGTTGGCTGGCTTGAAGGTCACACGGCGGTTGCTGCCTTTGAACATGGCACATTTGACCTGGGCGCGTGAGTCTTTGAGGGTGAAATACCAATGGCCGGAAACGGGCATGGACAGATTCGACAGTTCACCGACCAGCCATACGACACCCATTTCGTTTTCAAGGATCAAACGGACTTGGGCATTTAGGCTGGAAACAGTGTAGATACGGTCATTGGTCTGGTTCTGTTGAGCAAATAACGTCACGAGACAAGATACCTGTATTGGAAGGCTGAAGGTGTGCAGTTGACGGAGCCAGGACGTGGTGAAAAGAGCCTGGGCAGATCTATGGACAGATCTTGGTCGCAATATGCTGACCGCAGCACCGGATACTTAACCGATATATACTACACATCAAGAGTTTTTTGTCAATTAAAAAAATTAAAAAAAGTCTAGCCAATCGATTGCTTCCTCCGTATAATTCGTCCGCAATATTTTATCCTTCTTTAAACCTTTACTTGGTGTGAGATATTGCAATGTTACGAATCAAACAAGAAGCTTTGACTTTCGATGATGTCCTGCTGGTTCCAGCCCATTCAACCGTACTGCCTAACACTGCCGATCTGCGCACCCGCCTGACGAAAGACATTACGCTGAACATCCCTATGGTGTCTGCGTCAATGGATACCGTGACAGAAGGTCGCCTGGCGATTGCCCTTGCCCAGGAAGGCGGCATTGGCTTCATCCACAAGAACATGTCTATTGAGCAGCAAGCCAATGAAGTTCGCATGGTGAAAAAATTCGAAGCCGGTGTGGTTTCTGAGCCTGTAACCGTGAAGCCTTACAACACGATTGAAGACGTGAAGCGCCTGACTATCGAGAACGGTTTTGCCGGTTACCCTGTTGTTTCTGATACCAACGAGCTTGTTGGTATTATCACAGGCCGCGATGTTCGTTTTGTTACTGACCTTTCTCTAAAGGTTGAAGAAGTGATGACGCCAAAAGATAAGTTGGCATCGGCCAAAGAGGGCGCATCACGCGAAGAAGTTGAAGCTATTATGCAGCAGTACCGTGTTGAAAAAGTACTGTTAGTCAACGATGACTTCCAGCTTCGCGGTATGATCACTGCTAAAGACTTCCAGAAAGCAGAGCGTAAGCCTAACGCTTGTAAAGATGAGCGTGGCCGTCTTCGTGTAGGTGCAGCCGTTGGTGCTGGCGCTGGTAACGAAGAACGTGTTGCAGCCCTAGTTGAAGCGGGTGTTGACGTACTGCTTATCGACTCTTCTCATGGCCACTCTGAAGGTGTGCTGGCACGTATCCGCGAAACTCGCGAAGCGTTCCCTGACCTACCAATCGTAGGCGGTAACGTAGCAACGGCTGAAGGTGCGCGTGCTCTTATCGAAGCCGGTGTAAGTACGGTGAAAGTCGGTATCGGCCCAGGTTCAATCTGTACTACCCGCATCGTAACCGGTGTTGGTGTTCCTCAGGTTACTGCGATTGCTGATGCTGTAGCTGTTGCAGACCAATACGGCATCCCTGTTATTGCTGACGGCGGTATCCGCTTCTCTGGCGACATGTGTAAAGCAATTGCTGCTGGCGCCTCTTGTGTGATGGTTGGTTCAATGTTCGCAGGTACTGAAGAAGCACCGGGTGAAGTTGAATTGTACCAAGGCCGTGCCTACAAATCTTACCGTGGTATGGGCTCTCTGGGCGCTATGTCTAAAGGTTCTTCTGACCGTTACTTCCAGACTGACAACGCGGCTGACAAGCTGGTTCCTGAAGGTATCGAAGGCCGTGTTGCTTACAAAGGCCACATGAAAGAGATCGTTCACCAGCAAATGGGCGGCTTGCGCTCAAGCATGGGCCTAACAGGTTCTGCGACTATCGAAGCGCTACGTACCAAAGCTGAATTCGTTCGCATTTCAGGTGCCGGCTTGAATGAGTCTCACGTACATGACGTGACGATCACTAAAGAAGCACCTAACTACCGCTTGGGTTAATTTTCATCAGCTGCACCAGCAACTGACGAAAACGTTTGCCTAAACGCGAAACTTGTATAAGATCGGGGGCGTTTTTATGCCCCCACCTTTCAATTATTTTTTGAGACAGCTCGAATGACCACGACCACAAATATTCATGACCAGCGTATCCTGATCCTGGACTTTGGTTCTCAGTACACCCAGCTTATTGCACGTCGCATCCGTGAAATTGGCGTTTACTGTGAGCTATGGAGCTGGGACGTTGATGAAGCGGATATTCGCGATTTCAACCCTAACGGCATCATCCTTTCTGGTGGCCCGGAAAGTGTGACCGAAGAAGGTTCACCTCGCGCACCGCAATATGTGTTCGAAGCCGGTGTGCCAGTATTCGGTGTTTGCTACGGTATGCAGACAATGGCCGAGCAGCTAGGTGGTAAAGTTGCTGGCTCTACAGAGCGTGAGTTTGGTTATGCTCAGGTGAAAGTGGTTGAGCCAACTGCTTTCTTTAAGAATATCGAAGATGCGATTGCTGATGATGGTAAAGCGCTGCTAGACGTATGGATGAGCCACGGTGACAAAGTGGTCGAGATCCCGTCTGACTTCGTGAAGGTTGCTGAAACCGAGACCTGTCCTTACGCGGCCATGGCCAACGAAGAAAAGCGCTTTTACGGCGTGCAGTTCCACCCAGAAGTGACGCACACTCGCCAGGGCATGCGTATCATCGAGAACTTCGTTCTAAACATCTGTGGCTGTGAGAAGCTATGGACGTCTGCCAACATCATCGACGATGCGGTTGCCCGTATCAAAGAGCAGGTGGGTGACGATGAAGTGATCCTTGGCCTATCTGGCGGTGTTGACTCATCTGTTGTTGCGATGCTTATCCACCGTGCGATCGGCGACAAACTAACCTGTGTATTCGTTGATAACGGTCTGCTTCGCCTGAACGAAGGTGAGCAGGTAATGGAAATGTTCGGTGACCACTTTGGCCTGAAGATTGTTCACGTTAAAGCAGAAGATCGTTTCTTGGATGCGCTAGCGGGTGAAGCAGAGCCAGAAGCCAAGCGTAAGATCATCGGCCATGTATTTGTTGATGTATTCGACGAAGAGTCGAAAAAGCTGTCAAACGCGAAGTGGCTGGCACAGGGTACTATCTACCCAGATGTGATTGAATCTGCGGCCTCTAAGACGGGCAAAGCGCACGTTATCAAGTCTCACCACAACGTTGGTGGTCTGCCAGATGATATGGAAATGGGTCTGGTTGAGCCGCTAAAAGAGCTGTTCAAAGATGAAGTGCGTAAGATTGGTCTTGAGCTTGGCCTGCCTTACAACATGCTTTACCGCCACCCGTTCCCAGGTCCAGGCCTAGGTGTACGTGTACTGGGTGAAGTGAAGAAAGAGTACTGTGATTTGCTGCGCCGTGCTGATGCTATCTTCATTGAAGAACTGCACAAAGCGGATCTTTACCATAAGGTTTCTCAGGCATTCACTGTATTCCTGCCGGTTCGCTCTGTAGGTGTAATGGGTGACGGTCGTAAGTACGACTGGGTTGTATCACTGCGTGCGGTAGAGACTATCGACTTTATGACCGCGCATTGGGCACACCTGCCATATGACTTCCTGGGTAAAGTTTCCAACCGCATCATCAACGAAGTAGACGGCATCTCTCGTGTTGTTTACGACGTATCTGGCAAGCCGCCAGCAACGATCGAGTGGGAATAACCCTAACGGCAATACTAAGTTCGCTTAGGTAAAAGGACAATAAGAAGCACCCTCGGGTGCTTCTTTTTTTTGGCTACACTGTAGTGATGTGTAGCGGAATGTTGCTTTTCGAAGGTGGGCCAAATACCAAGTGTTGTGGGGCAGGAATATATTGTATCTTCAGCTGGTATTTGTTTGCTTTCAGCATTACCGGGGGGGAGGCATTGATAGCTTATGGGCTGTTAGAGGGCAGTGCTGGAAATAATTTATATAAATGAAAGTATTGTTGTGCTTTGGGATCGGGCTTGTAATGTGCTTGTTAGTGTAATGTTTTGCGTTAATATTTCATTACAATATGGTATTGTTTATATTCCCGAATACGTGGTGGTTCGTGCGTTTTTATTTGAACTTTTCATTACAATTCGCCACAAGCTTTTTCTGTTGCAGAAAAATCGGATTGACGGCGATAAAACGACATTCTAACGCCGCAAATTTACAACATCACTAATGACCATGGAGTTCCCATGAGCAATCAAGCTGTCAATAAGACGCCTAATGAATCGCCGAGCGCGATGAATAAGTTTCTTAACTTTATTGAGCGAACAGGTAACAAGATCCCGGATCCTGCTTTGCTTTTCTTCTGGGGATTGATCCTTGTATGGGTTCTGTCTGCAGTTTTCTCTCAGTTCGAATTTGGTTTAATTCACCCGGTATCTGGCCAAGCAGTAGAAGTTAACAACCTGCTGACTGGCGAGGCGTTCGCAAACTTCCTTGCGACCATGGTGACAAACTTCACAGGCTTTGCACCTTTGGGTATTGTTCTGGTAGCAATGCTGGGTGTTGGTGTTGCAGAAGCGTCTGGCTTCATCAACACTGGCCTTAAGAAGATGCTGAATGTTACACCAGCTAAATTCATCACACCTGTGTTGATCTTGGTTGCTATCGTATCGCACACCGCTGCTGATGCGGGCTACGTTCTGGTTATCCCACTAGGCGGTATCATCTTCCACGCCGCAGGCCGTCACCCTCTAGCGGGTATCGCAGCAGCGTTTGCGGGTGTATCCGGTGGTTTCGCAGCAAACTTCATCCCTTCAGGTATCGACCCTCTATTGGCTGGCTTCACTCAGGAAGCAGCACAAATTCTTGACCCTGAATATGTTGTTAACCCACTTTCAAATCTATTCTTCACTGGCCTGTCTTCACTGCTAATCGTGAGCATCGGCTGGTATATCACTGACCGTATCATCGAACCGCGCCTGTCTCAGACAGCTATCGATGACGATGCTGAAGAAGCACCGGACATGGGGTCTTTCACCGAGCTAGAAAGTAAGGCGTTCTCTCGCGCTGGTTGGGCGATGATGGCAGGTATTGCAGCTTTGGTTGTTGCCCTGATCCCTGAAACGTCACCACTGCGTTCGCCTACTGGTGAAATCACTGCCTTTAACGCACCAGTGATGCAGTCTATCGTACCGCTTATCTTCATCCTGTTCGTGATCCCTGGTGTGGTTTACGGCCGCATTGCAGGTACGTTCAAGGCAAGCGATGACGTGATCAAGTCTATGTCTGCGACAATGAGCAGCATGGGTAGCTTCATGGTTATGGCGTTCTTCATTGCTCAGTTCCTGGTTGCTTTCACCCAGTCGAACCTAGGTACACTGCTTGCGCTTTCTGGTGCTCAGTTCCTACAAGCAATGAACCTACCGGGCCAGGTGACTATCGTCGGTATGATCCTGCTAACGGCTTTCGTTAACCTGCTTGTTGGCTCGGCTTCTGCGAAGTGGGCCCTGATCGGTCCAATCATGGTTCCGATGCTAATGGCTGTGGGTATCTCTCCTGAGCTGACTCAGGCGGCTTACCGTGTTGGTGACTCAGTATCTAACATCATTTCTCCAATGATGGTGTTCTTCCCACTGGTTGTTGTTTACATGCAGCGCTACGTGAAGAGCTCTGGTATTGGCTCTCTGGCTTCTATGATGATGCCTTACTCGATTGCAATGCTGATTGGCTGGACTATCTTCCTACTGGTCTACTGGGCAATCGGTATCCCACTAGGTATCCAGGCACCTTACACTTACAGCATGTAAGACCTGAAGCTCCCAATGATATTGAAGCCCCGCACTGCGGGGCTTTTTTATGCTAGTAAAGCAAGCTTTTGTTATGCGCTATCGGGATTAAATGTTGTCAAAAGGTGGGTTTGTATTGGTGTTATTAATAATTAACTGTTGTCTGATTGTTAATTCTGATTATATTGCATTAATTGAAATTTAATTTTGCAAAATTTTAATGCTGTACTAACTCAATAGTACGAGATTTGATTGTTACTTAATGGTTGCTGAATGAAGTTTTATGCTTTTTTGGTTGTTATCAGTGGTTAATTAATCTAATTTTAAACATCTTTAGTGGTTTTACTCAGTTGAAATGATTTGTTAGTTTTTATGTAAAACACAACATCAAAAACTCAATCGGTGTATTAAGGAAGTACGATTATGAGTGAGACCATTTCTAGCCCGCCTTCGCAGAAAGGCATTATCGCGTTCATCGAACGTGCCGGTAAAAAAATCCCTGATCCAGTGATCATCTTCATGTCACTGTTTGTATTCTGCCTAGTTCTGACCGCAGCCATTGGTGGCCTGCAGTTTGATATCACAGGTGCAGATGGCGGTTCTGTTACCCACACCATCAAAAACATGATGGCGACAGAAAATGTCCGCTGGATGTTCGACAATGCACTGCTGACCAACTGGCTGTCGTTCGGCGGTGGTGTACTGGGCGTGATCCTGATTGTGATGCTGGGTGTTGGTATTGCGGAAAACTCAGGTTTGCTTTCGGCTGTCATCAAGAAAGTTGGCCTGCGCATCAATGATCGCTACCTGCCGCTATTGGTTATCTTCCTTGGTATCATGAGCTCAATTGCAACGGATGCGGGCTACCTGATCCTTATCCCTCTTGCAGGTCTTCTTTACGCAGGTCTAGGCAAGAACCCATTAATTGGTATGGCGGCAGCGTTCGCCGGTGTATCGGCCGGTTTCAGTGCCAACTTGATCCCTGCTACCCCGGTTGACGTTATTCTGGGTGCCAACGCGCGTATCTTTGCTGAGTCACAAGGTATTCCGTTTGAAACCGCGGCGGGTGAGCCAATCAACCCTGCGACCATGCACTACTTCTTTATCTTCACATCAACGTTCCTGCTGGCAGGCTTAGGTGCATGGGTAACGACTCGTTTTGTTGCGCCTCGCCTTGAGAAAATGTCATACCAGCTACCGGAAGATCTTAACCTGAATGACTTCCAGGTAACGGACGCAGAAAACAAAGGTCTTCGTGCCGCAGGTCTTGGCCTTATCATTGCGCTGGCTGCTGTCGTTGGCTTGGCAATGGGGCCACTGGCGACCTACACCAATGAAGCAGGCCGTGAAGTAACGCCGTACCTAGACAACGTGATCCTGCTGATTGCAATGGTGTTTGCAGTTGTTGGTATCTTCTTCGGTGTGGCAACTGGTAAGTTCAAATCACTGCAGGATGTGGTGAAGGCGATGGTTACGCAGATGAACACCATGGGTTACATCTTGGTACTGACATTCTTCTGTTACAACTTCCTGGCACTGCTTGGCTTCTCTGGTCTGGGTACCTATGTCACTTACCTAGGTGCGACTTTCCTGAGTGCACTAGGCCTACAAGAGTTTCCAATCCTGCTGATCATCGGTTTCATCCTGACCACTGCGGTTATCAACCTGTTCGTGGGCGGCATGACATCGAAGTGGATGCTGCTAGGTCCGATCTTCGTACCTATGCTGTACCAGGTAAACCCGAACATGACCCCGGATCTTGTGACAGCGGCTTACCGTGTAGCGGATTCTTCCACCAACATCATCACACCAATGATGAGCTACGCGGGTGTTATTCTGGCCTTCATGCGTAAATACAAGCCTGAGCTATCGTTCGGTGACGTGATTGCGATGATGGTGCCTTACTCGGTCGCATTCCTGACGGTGTGGACTTCGGTACTGGTTGCGTTCTTTGCCTTCAACATTCCACTAGGCTTCTAACGGCAGCTGACCCTTTAGTTAAACAAAACCCCGCTTTATGCGGGGTTTTTTATGGTCACTCATAAAGGCTTACTTACAATAAATGCTGGGCATGGAAGCGCAGGTGATCCTCGATAAAGCTGGCGATGAAGTAATAGCTATGGTCATAGCCTTCCTGCATACGCAGCTCTAGCGGGTAGTCAACGCCCCGGGCTGCTTCTGCCAGTACGCCCGGCTTGAGCTGCTCATCCAGGAAGCTGTCCTGATCGCCTTGGTCTACCAGCGCCGGTACCGGTTGCTGGTTTTGCTTTAACAGCTCGGTAGTGTCGTACTGCAGCCAGTTGGTTCGGTCTTCACCGAGGTAGCCACCCAGTGCTTTTTCACCCCAAGGGCAGTTGACCGGGTTGCTGATCGGGCTAAATGCCGATACCGAGCTATAGCGTGATGGGTTGCGCAGGGCAATCATCAAGGCACCGTGGCCGCCCATTGAATGGCCGCTGATTGCCCGCTTGTTGCTGACCGGGAAATGCTCTTCGATCAATGCTGGCAATTCATTGACCACATAATCATACATTTGGTAATGGCGGTTCCATGGTGCCTGGGTGGCATTGACGTAGAAGCCAGCACCTAGGCCGAAGTCATACGCGCCTTCCGGATCGTCCGGAACCCCTTCACCGCGCGGGCTGGTATCTGGGGCGACGATGGCAATGCCAAGCTCGGCTGCCAATCGCTGCGCCCCGGCTTTTTGCATGAAATTCTCGTCAGTGCAGGTTAAACCTGACAGCCAGTAAAGCACTGGCACTTTGGTTCCCTGGGCGATTTGCGGCGGCAGGAAAATCGCGAAGCGCATGTCGCAGTTCAGCACAGACGAATGATGGGTATATTGTTTGTGCCAGCCGCCAAAGCTTTTGTTCCAGCTTACGTTTTCAATAGTCATTAGTGTCTCTTTCGTTGCCAACGTGGCTAGGCTCCCGAAGGAGCCTAGCTATGCGTTTTACTTGTCGTAGTGGATAACAGAGCGGATGCTCTTGCCTTCATGCATCAGGTCAAAGGCTTCGTTGATGGCATCCAGTCCCATGGTATGGGTGATGAAGTCATCCAGCTTGAATTCTCCTGCCATGTAACGCTCAACAATTTCAGGCAGCTCAGAGCGGCCTTTTACCCCACCGAATGCAGAGCCGCGCCATACTCGGCCTGTTACCAACTGGAACGGGCGGGTAGAGATTTCCTGGCCGGCACCGGCAACACCGATGATCACCGACTCACCCCAGCCTTTGTGGCAGCACTCAAGTGCTGAGCGCATCACGTTGACGTTACCGATACATTCGAACGAGAAGTCCACGCCGCCGTCGGTCATTTCGACAATCACTTCCTGGATAGGCTTGTCGTAGTCATTTGGGTTGATGCAATCAGTCGCACCAAGCTCTTTGGCTAGGGCGTATTTGCTCTCGTTGATATCCACACCGATGATGCGGCTGGCACCGGCCATGGTTGCGCCGATGATGGCAGACAAGCCAATGCCGCCCAAACCAAATACCGCGACGGTATCGCCTTTTTGTACTTTGGCTGTTTTTAGGACGGCACCCATACCGGTGGTGACACCACAGCCTAATAGGCAAACTTCTTCCAGAGGAGCTTCTTTGTTCACTTTCGCCAGTGAGATTTCAGGCAGTACGGTGTACTCAGAGAAAGTCGAGCAGCCCATATAATGGAAGATTGGCTGGCCATCTTTGTAGAAACGGGTAGTGCCGTCTGGCATCAGGCCTTTACCTTGGGTTTCACGGATCTTCTGGCACAGGTTGGTTTTGCCTGATTTACAGAATTTGCATTCGCCACATTCTGGGGTGTAAAGGGGAATTACGTGATCGCCCACTTCAACACTGGTCACGCCTTCGCCGACCATTTCAACAATGCCGCCGCCTTCGTGGCCAAGGATTGCCGGGAAGATCCCTTCTGGATCATCACCAGATAGGGTGAAGGCATCCGTGTGACAAACACCGGTTGCGATGATGCGGACCAGAACTTCGCCTTTTTTCGGCAGCATCACATCAACTTCTTCAACAGAAAGTGGCTGGTTAGGCCCCCATGCAATAGCCGCTTTGGATTTGATAAATTGCTCAGACATTTAAATTCTCTCTTATGATAAGTGGGCTCTAAGCCCTTTGCTGTTCCTACTGCTGATTTAACAGTAGAAGAGATTTTTAACTAAGACGCAGTGATTGATTGCTTTGCTGCCTTGTTGTGATGGGCTTATTATTATTTATTTCTTCGTTGATGATAATTACTCTATAATGCAAATAACTTTTTCTGTCAGGTAATAATGGTGCGATATGTTTTTGTGGGAAGGCGTCAGTGAGTTTGTGGCGGTGGCGGAGGCGGAAAGCTTCACTGCAGCTTCCAAGCAGCTTGGTATTTCAACAGCCCAGGTAAGCCGCCAGGTCAGTGCGCTGGAAAACCGGCTCAATACCAAGTTGTTCTACCGGACTACCCGCAAGGTGTCGCTGACAGAAGAGGGAACCATTTATTACCAGCATTGCCGCCGCCTGATGGATGGGCTGGAAGAGGCCGAGCGGGCGATCAGTGATCGGCGGGATACCCCGCAGGGGAGCCTGAAGCTGACAGCACCAGTGACCTATGGTGAGCAGTACATCATGCCCCTGGTGGTGGATTTCATGCAGCAGTACCCTGAGGTGGATGTGGCAATGAACCTGACCAACCAGACGGTGGATTTGGTCGAAGGCGGCTATGACTTGGCTATTCGCCTCGGTAAGCTCAGTAGTTCAACCATGATGGCCAAGCGGCTGGCCAGCCGCATCCAGTATGTCTGTGCTTCACCAGCATACTTGGAAAAGTATGGTGTGCCCCATTCGCTTTCTGAGCTTCGCCACCATAATTGCCTGGTGGGCAACTATGACCACTGGCGCTTCCAGGAGGCGGGCAAAGAGCGCAGCATCAAGGTGGACGGCAACCTGCATTGTGCCAGCGGCCATGCATTGCGTGATGCAGCCCTCAAAGGACTGGGCTTGGTTCAGCTTCCGGACTATTACATCAGTGATGATTTGGCGAAAGGGGATCTGGTGACGGTACTTGATA
This sequence comes from Photobacterium sp. ABD4_091, assembly GCF_056160145.1. NCBI lineage: Bacteria > Pseudomonadati > Pseudomonadota > Gammaproteobacteria > Vibrionales > Vibrionaceae > Photobacterium > Photobacterium sp. ABD4_091. Next base: position 2,224,427 of record NZ_JBSWWQ010000001.1, read on the forward strand.
CATTCCGCGAGCCGGAAGAGGGCATCTGGGCGTTGTATCCCCATAACCGCCACCTCTCACCCAAGGTACGCCTGCTGGTGGATTTCTTGGCCCAGTCTTTGTCCTAGCGCCTCGCATCCTGCAAGCATTTGGGTATAATCAGCGGCCTTAAGCCATAGCGAGAAAATGTTCCATGACCGAGCCATCCACAACACCAGTCCTTCCGGAATACAGCGACGAAGATTTTATGCGCCGTGCCATGGAGCTTGCCGCCCGGGCGGAAGAGGCAGGTGAGGTGCCGGTTGGTGCGGTAGTGGTGTACCAGGGGCAGGTTGTTGGCGAAGGCTGGAACCGCTCGATCACCCAGCACGATGCTACCGCCCATGCCGAGATCATGGCCTTGCGCCAAGCTGGCCAGGTGTTGCAGAACTATCGCCTGATAGACGCCACCTTGTATGTCACTCTTGAGCCATGCCCGATGTGTGCCGGTGCGATGGTTCATAGCCGAATTGGCAAAGTGGTTTTTGGTGCCCATGATTTAAAAACCGGAGCCGCGGGCAGCATCATGAACTTGCTCAGCTATGAGCAGGTTAACCACCATGTCGCGATTGAATCCGGTGTGTTGGCCGACGAGTGCCGCCAGCAGTTGCAGGCATTTTTCAAGCGCCGCCGTGCCGAGAAAAAGGCGGAAAAGAAAGCCCGCCAGCAAGCTTTGCAGCAAGCTGAAGAGAAGCCATCCTGAAACTCACTCCTCCCAGCGAAGCAGCAAAGGGAAATTATATCCCTGCTGTACTGTTGAGAACGTAGCTGCGCTGGCGCCAAAGGATTTTTTTGCGGATGTTGGCGCTGAGCCGTTTTCTGCGGGTGGCTGCAGATGCCATCCGTTTACGCATATTGCTGATCGTTTTTTTCTTTGAAAAGTGCATAGAGCCTCCTCCTTTAGAATTGCTCGGTTCACGCTGGAAATCGTACCTGTAGAGTGAGTATCTCTTAACTCCACTATATATCTAACGATAGCGGTCACGCTTTGCGATCATTTCTTGCAAACAAGAATAGGAAGGTGTGAGCAAGCTCCCCCTGCTAGGGCAGGGGGAGGGCGTTAATTACTGGCGGTTTTGTTCGGGGTGACACTTTCTGGCTCTAGCTGGGGCTCTGCACTGGCTGGTAGCTGTTGCGCCAGGGCTTCAGGAGTCGGGGTAATAGTATGCAGCCCGTCTATCAGCTCGATATCTTCAAGCTGCGGCTCTTGGCTGTGGGTTTGCTCGTAACCGATGATGCTCTGGTAGTAACGGCGGATATTTTCCACATAGTGCAAGGCCTCGTCACCGCGGGCATAACCATAGCGGGTCTGCTTGTAGAACTTGCGCTGGCGCAGCAGCGGCAGGCGTTGCTTAACATCACTCCAGGCATCGGGGTTGCCGCCCTGCGACTGGGTCAGGCGGCGCGCATCCATCATATGGCCGAAGCCGACGTTGTAGGAGGCAAGGGCAAACCACACTTTTTCGTGCTCTTCGATGCTGTCCGGGATGCGGTTGATCATTTTGCGCAGGTACTCGGTACCGCCGCGGATGCTCTGCTCCGGATCAAGCCGGTTCTTCACGCCCACCGAACGCGCGGTCGGCAGGGTAAGCATCATCATACCGCGTACCCCCGTTGGTGAAACTGCACGAGGGTTCCAGTGGGATTCCTGATAAGACAAGGCGGCAATCAGGCGCCAGTCGAATTCGTTGGCATATTGCTTGAACAACCCTTCCCACTTCGGCAGCTTGCCTTCGACTGCACGCAGGAAGGCGCGGGTATCGACATAATCAAATTTGTCGACATGGCCTAGGTATTTCTCTTCCAGCTTGGCGAGCTCACCACTCTGCTGGACTTCACCGAAGAACTCGATCAGCAGTGCATACAGGCTATCGTCGTTGTTCTGGTTAACGAACCAGGCGATCGGTTCATCTTCGGTCAGCTCCAGCGCGGTCGTGACATCCGGCAGGATGCGCTGGTTGAGGGCGATATCCACCGAGTCAGCGAGGGTGTAGTCGAGCTCGCCGACTGCCACTTGGCGCAACAGCTCATCGCTGTCGATTTCTTCCACCGACTGCCATTCAAGGGTTGGGTGTTCTAGCTTGAGTGCTTGCAGGGTTTTCTCGTGGCTAGAGCCGCTGACGACCGCCAGGGTACCTTTGTTCTCGGCCAGGTCTTCAATGCTGCGTGGGCGCCATTGGCCCTTTTTATAGACCACTTTCTGGCTGGCGTAGTAATAAGCCGGTGCGGCGCGGAACTGGGCCAGGCGTTCATCGGTCATGGTCAGCCCGGCGGCAAGGATATCGACATCGCCTCGCTCCAGGCCCGGGAATAGCCCAGACAGGGTAAACATGGCCTTCATTTCCAGTTTGACGCCAAGCTTGTCGGCAAAGCGCCGTGCCAGTTCGTAGTCCAAGCCGGTTGGGCCTTCGTTACCGATATAGTAAGACAGCTGGTTGTTGAGCGTACCCACCCGCAGTACACCTTCCTCGCGGATCCGCTCAAGATCGGACTGGGGCTCTTCTTGCCACAGGCAGCCATTGAGGACAAAAACGCTCAATAGTAAGGCAATGAAATGTTTGATACTTGATTTCGGTCGAAGAATGCTCAACGAAGTACGCCCTTGGTAAAATTAGGACGTCCTTTATACCAAAGCTTGACCGAACCGCAAAATAATCACAGCGCTTTGACGGCGGGTTTGCTGCGGCAATACGCATTTCTTAAACCTGAAATCGTAAATAAATGTGATTGGCCGGAGAAGGGAGAGCGATATCTCAATGTTTTTGGTGCTGATTGAAAAAAAAACACGCAAACGGTTGCGTCAGGTGTTACGTCACAAAAAAAATTCCCTTATACTACGCCCCATCATGAGCACTTCGCCTCACCTAGGGTCGGGTAAGCGAGGTGGCATTGACGTAATTTGCCCGGAGGGCTCCGGGAATTAGGCCAATATCACCTTCATTAAACTGCTAATCGAGAGACGTAAGCACATGGAAATTTTGCGTGGTTCACCCGCACTGTCTGAGTTTCGCGTTAATAAGCTACTAGAGCGTTGCCGCGAATTGGATCTGCCTGTGTCAGGTATTTATGCTGAGTTCATGCACTTTGCAGATTTGTCTGCGCCATTGAGTGCCGAAGAGCAAGAAAAGCTGGCAAGCTTGCTAACTTACGGCCCTACGATTGCAGAGCACGAGCCATCAGGCCTACTGCTACTGGTTACCCCGCGTCCGGGTACAATCTCCCCATGGTCATCAAAGTCTACTGATATCGCCCACAACTGTGCTTTGGCTCAGGTTAAGCGTCTTGAGCGCGGTACGGCTTACTACATCGAAACGTCTACTGAATTGTCTGCGTTGCAAGTGACAGAGCTGAAAGGCCTGATCCACGATCGCATGATGGAAGTTGTCTTCACTGAATTCGATTCAGCCGCTGCGCTGTTCCAAGTGGCAGAGCCGGCGCCAGTTGCCGATGTTGATCTTCTGTCTGGTGGCCGTAAAGCACTTGAAGAAGCAAACGTAACACTCGGTCTTGCACTGGCCGAAGACGAGATTGATTACCTGCTAGAAAGCTTTGTGACTAAGCTTGAGCGTAACCCAACAGATATCGAACTGATGATGTTTGCCCAGGCGAACTCTGAGCATTGTCGTCACAAGATCTTCAACGCAGATTGGACAATCGACGGTGTTAAGCAGGAAAAATCCCTGTTCAAAATGATCAAGAACACCTTCGAAACGACACCTGACCATGTACTGTCTGCTTATAAAGATAACGCAGCGGTAATGACAGGTTCGAAGGTTGGCCGTTTCTTCCCAGACCCAGAGACTCGCCAGTACAACTACCACAACGAAGATGCGCACATCCTGATGAAGGTTGAGACGCACAACCACCCAACTGCGATTTCGCCGTGGCCGGGTGCCTCGACAGGTTCTGGTGGTGAAATCCGTGACGAAGGCGCAACAGGTATTGGCGGTAAGCCAAAAGCTGGTCTTGTTGGTTTCACAACCTCTAACCTGCGTATTCCAGGTTTCGAGCAGCCATGGGAAACAGATTTCGGCAAGCCAGGCCGCATTGTTAATGCGCTGGATATCATGCTGGAAGGCCCACTAGGCGGAGCGGCATTCAACAACGAATTCGGCCGTCCGAACCTTCTTGGCTACTTCCGTACTTACGAAGAAAAAGTGACGTCACATGCGGGCGAAGAAGTACGTGGCTACCACAAGCCAATCATGATTGCTGGTGGTATGGGTAACATCCGCGACGAGCATGTGCAGAAAAAAGAGATCCCAGTAGGCGCAAGCCTAATCGTTCTGGGTGGCCCTGCGATGAACATCGGCCTTGGTGGCGGTGCGGCATCGTCAATGGCATCAGGCCAGTCGGCAGAAGACCTGGACTTTGCTTCTGTACAGCGTGAGAACCCAGAAATGGAGCGCCGCTGCCAGGAAGTGATCGACCGTTGCTGGCAGCTAGGCGACGACAACCCAATCGCGTTTATCCACGATGTGGGCGCGGGCGGTATCTCTAATGCATTGCCAGAGCTTGTCGACGACGGTGAGCGTGGCGGTATCTTCCAGCTGCGTGATGTACCTAACGACGAGCCGGGCATGAGCCCGCTGGAAATCTGGTGTAACGAATCGCAAGAGCGCTACGTGATGGCGGTTGCTCCGGAAAACATGGCGGCATTCGATGCGATCTGTAAGCGTGAGCGTGCACCATATGCAGTCGTGGGTATTGCCACGGAAGAGCGTGAACTGAAACTTGAAGACTCACACTTCGACAATACGCCAATCGATATGCCGATGGATATCCTGCTTGGTAAAACGCCGAAGATGCACCGTGAAGCGAAAACGCTGAAAGTAGACAGCCCTGCGATTGTGCGTGAAGGCATTGAAATGAACGATGCGGTTGACCGCGTCCTTCGCCTGCCAACGGTTGCAGAGAAGACGTTCCTGATCACTATCGGTGACCGTACGGTAACAGGCCTTGTGGCGCGCGACCAGATGGTTGGCCCTTGGCAGGTACCTGTAGCGAACTGTGCAGTAACCGCAGCAAGCTACGACTCTTACCACGGCGAAGCCATGTCGATGGGTGAGCGTACACCGGTTGCATTGCTAGACTTCGGCGCTTCAGCACGCCTTGCTGTGGGTGAGTCGCTAACTAACATTGCCGGTACTGATATTGGTGATATCAAGCGTATCAAGCTATCTGCTAACTGGATGTCCCCTGCGGGCCACCCAGGTGAAGATGCTGGCCTTTACGAAGCCGTTAAAGCTGTCGGTGAAGAGCTGTGTCCGGCGCTTGGCCTGACTATCCCAGTTGGTAAAGACTCCATGTCGATGAAGACCAAGTGGGAAGAGAACGGCGAAAACAAAGAAGTCACTTCTCCGCTTTCATTGATCATCACTGCGTTCGGCCGTGTTGAAGATGTACGCAAGACGGTGACACCTCAGCTTCGCACTGACAAAGGCGAGTCTTCTCTGCTTCTTGTTGACCTAGGTAACGGGAAAAACCGCCTGGGTGCAACGGCACTGGCGCAGGTTTACAAGCAACTAGGTGACAAGCCGGCTGACGTTGACAACGCAGAGCAGCTAAAAGGCTTCTTTGATGCAATGCAAACGCTAGTTCGTGACGACAAGCTGGTGGCTTACCACGATAAAGGCGATGGTGGCTTATTCGTAACGCTTGCTGAAATGGCGTTTGCCGGCCACTGCGGTGTGAAAGCAGACATTGCTGGTCTAGGCGCTGATGCTCTTGCTGCGCTATTTAACGAAGAGCTAGGTGCGGTTGTTCAGGTGAAGAACGACGACCTTGAAGCGGTTAAAGCGGTACTGGCAGCAAATGGCCTAGAAGCTTGCTCGCACGTTATCGGTAGCGTTGAAGCTTCTGACAGCATTGCTATCACTTCAGGTGATGCTGTGCTAGTTGAGCGCTCTCGTACCGAGCTTCGTACTATCTGGGCTGAAACTACGCATAAGATGCAGGGCCTTCGTGACAACCCAGCGTGTGCCGACCAAGAATTCGAAGCGAAGAAAGACAACACTGACCCAGGCCTTAACACCAAGCTAAGCTTCGATATCAACGAAGACGTAGCTGCACCATACATTGCCGCTTCTATGGTAAACACGGGTGCTAAGCCTAAGATGGCTATTCTGCGTGAGCAGGGCGTAAACTCTCATGTTGAAATGGCGGCTGCTTTTGACCGTGCTGGCTTTGAAGCAACAGACATCCACATGAGCGACATCCTGACAGGCCAAGCGGTACTGGATGAGTACCACGGCCTAGTAGCGTGTGGTGGTTTCTCTTACGGTGACGTACTGGGTGCCGGTGAAGGTTGGGCGAAGTCTATCCTGTTCAATGGCCAGGCTCGCGAGCAGTTCCAGGCTTTCTTCAACCGTGACAATACCTTCTCGCTAGGTGTATGTAACGGCTGTCAGATGCTATCGAACCTGAAAGAGCTGATCCCGGGTGCTGACCTGTGGCCGCGTTTTGTTCGTAACGAATCTGAGCGCTTCGAAGCGCGTTTCAGCCTGGTTGAAGTACAGAAGTCTGATTCTGTGTTCTTCAATGGTATGGAAGGTTCTCGCATGCCAATCGCAGTATCTCACGGTGAAGGTCGCGTCGAAGTACGTGATGCCGACCACCTGGCAGCGATTGAAGCATCTGGTACGGTTGCGGTACGTTACGTGGACAACCACGGTAACCCAACCCAGCAGTACCCGAACAACCCGAACGGTTCGCCAAACGCTATCACCGGTCTGACAACGCAAGATGGTCGTGTGACTATCATGATGCCTCACCCAGAGCGTGTGTTCCGTACCGTGGCTAACTCTTGGCACCCAGATGACTGGAGCGAGAACAGCCCATGGATGCGCATGTTCCGCAATGCTCGCGTGAATATCGGCTAATAAGCTAATCGCTTAATATTGATGAAAAAAACCGCTCCCAGTGAGCGGTTTTTTATTATCTGTATCATTTTTAGGAAATAAAAGTAGCAACAAATGCAAGACTATGATTAAGCTGAAGTTATCCATCTGGTGAATAATCAATGGGGCATACCCCTTAGTGGCTGCTGGAGGTGCAATGATTTTCTTCGATCTCGACAATACCCTGCTTGATCATGATGGCGCGGAACAAGATGCCATTCGTGATTTCGCCAAGCGTTACCAAGATGAAATTATTGACTGCCCAGACGGCATCGAGGCGGTGTGGCGGGCAATTACTGACGAAAAGCGCCAGCAGTGGCGGGAAGGGAAGCTCAACTTCGAAGGGCTGCGCCGGGCTAGGATCAGTGCCTTGTTCCGCCGCCCGCTCAGTGAAGATCTGGCGGACGAGCTGATTGCAGAGTACTACGCCAATTACCGCCAATACTGGCGCTTGTTTCCCGATGTCCAGCCAGCGCTGGAGAAGCTGCGCAATGTCGCCCCGCTTGCCATTATCACCAATGGCTTTACTTATCACCAAGAAGCCAAGCTCAGGGCGACAGGGATCCGGGAATTTTTCTCGTATCTGGTGATCTCGGAACAAGTTGGGGCAGCCAAGCCTGACCCAAAAATTTTCCAGCATGCATTGAAGTTATCCGGTAAGTCGGCCGCTGAATGCTGGTATATCGGCAATCACCCGCTCAATGATGCGACAGCGGCGAATGAACTGGGGTTCAAGGCGGTATGGCTCAATCGGTACAAGCTCGATACTAAGGTGTCGACCCGGGTGGTGCGGAGCCTTGAGGGGCTGGTGGATCTCGTCACCGTACACTACTAGCAAGGGAGGGAACCTATTGCCAAACCAAGGTCTAAACAAAAGGAGGAGAACGAACTCAAGAATAAATTGAATAATTGTTGTACTGGTTAAAATACCCGCATAGAATATGCGCTTATTTTTTCCCAGTCTGTCATTACCTCATGGAAGAGAGACAATAATGGATGTAACACGTCGTGGACTGCGCCTGGCTGCCAAGGGCCTCGCAGTGCTAGTAATGATATGCCTGGTAAGATATGCCGATAGTTTCGCCCTGATCTTCAGCTTGAATCAGGTCGGTATCGTGCCGAGCTATATCGCTATCTTGGTCCTACTTTCCGGTATCGGTGCCGTGCTCGGACTCAGCCGAGGTAACCGCTGGGGATTCATCCCGCTGTACTTTTTTATTCCCGCGATCACCATGTTTTTCAACTACAGCCTGATCCCCTACCTGCCGCAGTTAGTCGCCCCCGAGTTTCGTGGCATGACCGTCTTTTTCCTCAACAGTAGCGTATTGCTTTTTGCCGTCCTGCTGCTGCTGAAAATGATGGACAATGATGTCATCTTCTCGGTAGAAAAATACTGAAACGCTGATCTTTCAGCAGCAGGCTTTTGATATACTTCAGCTTAAATTAAACAGGTCGTTGGCAGTTTCCCCAAAAGCCTCTGCCAGCGCTACCTTGCTCAGCAAAGGATGATGAGAATGAAAAAAATTGAAGCTATCATCAAGCCATTCAAGCTTGATGATGTCCGCGAAGCACTAGCCGATGTCGGTATCACCGGTATGACGGTCTCAGAAGTCAAAGGTTTCGGTCGCCAGAAAGGCCACACCGAACTCTACCGCGGCGCCGAGTACATGGTCGACTTCCTGCCAAAAGTGAAGCTCGAAATCGTCGTCGCCGATGAAGTGGCCGACCAGTGCGTCGACACCATCATCGAAACCGCCCAAACTGGTAAGATCGGTGACGGCAAGATCTTCATGTTCGATGTGGATCGCGTGGTGCGTATCAGGACTGGTGAGGAAGACGAAGACGCTATCTAAATTAAGATGATAGCTGCGTTATTTCGCTCAATAACTTTATCGGGAGTGCTCATTTATGCGTATAAACTCCGCGCTCCCTCTGCGTTCTTGAGCGAAATCCCTTTGCCCTCATCTCAATTGCTCAATTCAAACTCCGCGCTCCCTCTTAGCCAGAGAATGAAACACCTTAACCAGAGTGGCCCTAGGAAGAGCGGGTCCTTGGACCTCGGAAGATCAAAAAGCAAAGAAATCGCTTGATGCTTAATGGCCTTTTCAACATTTTGCAGCACCCCAGCACCCCAGCACCCCAGCACCCCAGCACCCCAGCACCCCAGCACCCCAGCACCCCAGCACCCCAGCACCCCAAATCAATAGGTTTTATCTATCGAATGTATAAATCGATACGAATGGAGCCAGGTTATCTCCGCCCGTATTATTGATGCAAACCAAGGGGGAAATGATTATGTCGACACACAATATGATTGGTCTGGATAGCGTTAAGTCTGAAGAGTTAGCGGTTGAACTCAACAAACTGCTGGCGAACTATCAGGTACTGTACATGAACACGCGCGGTTACCACTGGAACATCAAGGGTAAAGAGTTCTTTGAGCTGCATGTGAAATTCGAAGAGGTTTATACCGACCTGCAGGTGAAAATCGATGAGCTTGCTGAGCGTGTATTAACACTTGGGGCGACACCAACGCACAGCTTCAGCCACTACCTAGAAGTGAGCGAAATCAAAGAGCACCTTAACGCACATACAGGTGATGAATGTGTTGGCGGCCTGCAACAGGGGTTCCAAACAGTGCTGGGTATGCAGCGTAGTATTCTTGCCCTGGCTGGTGAAGCCGATGACGAAGGTACTGCCGCGATCATGGGTGACTACATCCGCGAGCAAGAGAAGTTGATGTGGATGCTTACCGCTTATAACCACTAAGCATTGCAATACCAACGGGAATTAGGCACAAAAAAAGAGGTCGCAGGGAGCGGCCTCTTTTTTATGTTTTCAATCGAGCTCCCAGGATCCAGCACCTAGGATCCAGGATCTCTATTATCCAGCCTGCGGCTTTAGCTCACCGCTGTAGCGGCCCGGTTTGTGGTTCATTGCCAGGACCAGGTTCAGCATGAAGGCACCGACAACCGAGAACAGTAGCACCATTGGGCTAACAAGGAAGAATGACGCCACCAAGATGGTGATATCAATAACCATCTGCAGTTTGCCAGCCGACCAGCCCATTTTTTCCTGCAGGAACAGCACCAGTACGTTGAAGCCGCCCAGGCTGGTTTTGTGGCGGAATAGGATCAGCATACCCAGCCCCATCAGCAGGCCACCGATCAAGGCGCAGTAAAGCGGTTCGAGGCGGCTGATCTCCAGCACGTGGTGAAGGTTGTCGGTAATGATAGATACCAGACCGCCGGAAATCACACTGGTGATCGCAAAGCTCTTGCCCATACGGAACCAGGCCATCAGGTAAAACGGGCAGTTCATCATAAAGTACAGCTGACCAAACGACAGATCGACAAACTGGCTGACAAGCAGGGCCAAACCAGTGGTACCGCCGGTGAGAAGATCAGCTTGCTGGAGAAAGAAAACCCCTTGGGCAACGATGAAAGTACCGGTAAGAATAGCAATGATATTTTCTTTCAGTGAATGATGATAACCGCTCAAGACAACACTCCTTATGTATAGAGGCGACATGATATAGGGCATTGGTGGCAAGTGTGATAGCAGGCGATAAATCTGTTTGCCTGCCGGTGTACAAATAATATTACGAGGTCGTAAAAAATTAATTTCACTCATTACTTGTAATGTGGATATTTTAGTTTTGGTTGCCCATGACGAGGGAGTGAACAACTTGAAAACAATTCATACCAAAAATGAAATAAATACCAATAAAAAGTCACATTAGGGGTATCTGATTTAGATCAAATTCTGTAAAATACTACGTTATCTACAGGCGAGACGAAAACGTTTGCGTCCACGTGGCGCCTAGCTTTGCGGATTTTCCGTTTTTTGCCAATTTTGTGTGTTTACCGCCTCTTTGTCGGCTCGGCCATTGACTGGTCAACCAGAGACAAAAAGGACTAAAACAATCTGAGTCAGGAGATACAGATGCTAAAGCGCGACATGAATATTGCCGATTACGATGCTGAACTATTTACAGCGATTCAGGAAGAAACGGCGCGTCAGGAAGAGCACATCGAGTTGATTGCTTCTGAGAACTACACCAGCCCTCGCGTGATGGAAGCTCAGGGCTCTCAGCTAACCAACAAGTATGCAGAAGGTTACCCGGGCAAGCGTTACTACGGCGGTTGTGAGTACGTGGATAAAGCCGAGCAGCTGGCTATTGACCGTGCTTGTGAGCTATTTGGTGCCGAGTACGCCAACGTTCAGCCTCACTCTGGCTCTCAAGCCAACAACGCAGTGTACATGGCACTTCTAAATGCAGGCGATACCGTTCTGGGTATGAGCCTGGCACACGGCGGCCACTTGACTCACGGCTCGCCAGTAAACTTCTCGGGCAAGCTATACAACATCATCCCTTACGGCATTGATGAAGCGGGCCAGATTGATTACGCCGAAGTTGAAGCACTGGCGCTTGAGCACAAGCCAAAAATGATCATCGGTGGTTTCTCTGCCTACTCTCAGATTGTTGACTGGAAGCGCATGCGTGAAATCGCAGACAAAGTCGGCGCGTACTTCTTTGTTGATATGGCGCACGTTGCCGGTCTGATTGCTGCAGGTGTTTACCCGAACCCGGTTCCACATGCTCATGTAGTAACAACAACAACGCACAAGACACTTGCCGGTCCTCGTGGCGGCCTAGTTCTGTCTAATGGCGGCGAAGACCTATACAAGAAACTGAACTCAGCAGTTTTCCCTGGTGGCCAGGGTGGTCCTCTGATGCATGTTATCGCAGCTAAAGCGGTGGCATTCAAAGAAGCGATGGAGCCGGAGTTCAAAGACTACCAGGCACGCGTGGTTGAGAATGCCAAAGCAATGGTTGGTGAGTTCCTTGAGCGTGGTTACAAGATCGTCTCGGGCAGCACCGAAAACCACCTGTTCCTGGTTGATCTGATCGACAAGGGCATCACAGGTAAAGAAGCGGATGCGGCACTGGGCGCGGCCAACATTACGGTTAACAAGAACAGCGTGCCAAACGACCCGCGCAGCCCGTTTGTGACTTCAGGTATCCGTGTTGGTACGCCTGCTATTACCCGCCGTGGCTTTACCGTTGAAGATGCCAAGCAACTGGCTAACTGGATGTGTGACGTGATGGACAACATCGACAATCCAGAAGTGATTGAAGCAACCAAGACCAAGGTGCTGGAAATCTGTAAGCGCCTACCGGTTTACGCGTAAGTACTGATGCCGTTTGGTGACAGGATTGAATGAAAAGAGGGCCTGCTGGTTGCAGGCCCTTTTTTTATGGCCATTAGGTGGCATTTTCGCCAGAAATTTACGGGTAATAGTCTCCCCCCGTTAGTGAAATGAGTTACACTGGTGCGACGAAGTTGAGGAGGCAAGATGCATTGTCCTTTTTGTGGTGCCAATGACACCAAAGTAATAGATTCCCGCTTGGTGGCCGATGGCCACCAGGTTCGTCGCCGCCGTCAGTGCCTGGCTTGTAGCGAACGTTACACCACGTTTGAAACCGCTGAGCTGGTGTTGCCACGGGTGATCAAGACCAATGGTAACCGTGACCCGTTCAATGAAGATAAGCTGCGCGGTGGGATCCAGCGTGCGTTGGAAAAACGCCCTGTCAGTGCCGATGATATCGAGCGTGCGATCAATACCATCAAATCGCGCTTGCGTGCGACCGGTGAGCGAGAAGTGCCATCGGAAATGATCGGTAATTTGGTGATGGAAGCGCTGAAAGAGCTGGATAAAGTGGCTTATATCCGTTTTGCTTCTGTGTACCGCAGCTTTGAAGACATTCGTGAGTTTGGTGAAGAAATCGCTAAACTGGAAAAATAATTGAGGCCGGACGTGATGTGCCGGCTTTTCTAACCAATACTGAAGTCTCATGTTCTCATCTATCGACCACGCCATGATGCTCCGCGCAATCAAGTTGGCGAAAAACGGTCAGTTCACCACTACTCCCAACCCGAATGTCGGCTGTGTGATTGCCCACGGCGATGAAATTGTCGGTGAAGGCTATCATTACCGTGCCGGCGAGCCCCATGCCGAAGTATTTGCACTTCGTGCCGCTGGAGATAAGGCGAAAGGCGCAACAGCCTATGTCACGCTGGAGCCTTGCTCTCATTACGGCCGCACGCCGCCCTGTGCCGCAGCGCTGGTCAAAGCCGGTGTGAAGCGGGTAGTTTGTGCGATGGTTGACCCCAACCCGAAGGTTGCTGGCCGTGGCATTGCTATGCTTACGCAAGCAGGAATCGAAGTACAAACTGGCTTGCTCGAGCAAGATGCCGAGGCGTTGAACCCGGGCTTTATCAAAGTGATGAAGACTGGCCTGCCGTATGTCCAGCTTAAGCTGGCGGCGAGCCTTGACGGTCGTACCGCATTGGCCAATGGCCAGAGCAAGTGGATCACCGGCCCTGCCGCAAGGGCCGATGTTCAACGCTACCGCGCCAAGGCCGGAGCAATCCTGTCGACTAGCGCGACAGTGTTGGCTGATGACCCGTCGTTGAACGTTCGCTGGCAGGAGCTAGGCGATGAGGTGCAGCAGGGATACCCTGAAACTGAACTGCGCCAGCCGGTGAGGGTGATCATCGACAGTAAAAACCGAGTCACCCCAGCCCACCGCTTAGTCAGCCTGCCGGGCAAAACAATCCTGGCAAGGAAACAAGCTGACACGCAGGCATGGCCTCAGGATGTAGAGCAACTGGTTATGCCAGAAGGCGAGGGGATCGATCTCAATGCGCTGATGGTTGAGTTGGCAAAGCACAATATCAACCACATTTGGGTGGAAGCAGGCGCTGGCCTTGCAGGTGGCTTGCTGCAAGCTGGATTGGTCGATGAGTTGATCCTCTATCAAGCGCCCAAGTTGATGGGCAGCGATAGCCGCGGACTGATGGATCTTAATGGACTGGTGTCGATGGCACAGGTTCCCGAACTGAGCATCTTGGATGTACGGATGGTGGGTGGTGATGTTCGAATCACCTCCCGTATTCAGAATGGCATCCAAGCTGATTTACTCAATGCAGACAAAGAATAAGGTTTGACATGTTTACTGGCATTATTGAAGCCGTGGGTACAATTACTGCCCTGACCCCAAAAGGCAAAGACATTTCTGTGACGGTGGACTCCGGCAAGCTGGACCTATCCGATGTAAAATTGGGTGACAGTATCGCAACCAATGGTGTGTGTTTGACTGTGGTTGAGCTGACAGGCTCGGGCTATGTGGCTGACTTGTCACTGGAAACCCTAAAGCGAACCGCATTTGTCACTTACCGTGCGGGGCAGAAGGTAAACCTTGAGAAAGCGATGCTGCCGACCACCCGTTTTGGTGGCCACATGGTCTCTGGCCATGTCGACGATGTCGCCGAGGTGATTGAACGCTCACATACTGGCCGTGCCATCGAGTTCTGGTTAAAAGCACCGGCGCATTTGGCGAAGTATATTTCGGAAAAAGGCTCGGTTGCTGTTGATGGCATCAGCCTGACGGTCAATGCGATTCGTGGCGATGAGTTCAAACTGACCATCGTGCCACACACCGCATCGGAAACGACGATGGAAGCATTTACCGCTGGCCGCAAGATTAACTTGGAAGTTGATGTGATTGCCCGCTACCTCGAGCGTTTGATGATGGGCGAGAAGGCGGCAGAGCCGAAGTCAGAAGTTTCTATGGATTTGCTGGCTCGCAGCGGGTTCCTTCGATAAACAGACAGAAGATTAACAAGAATTAAGGTATCGATATGGCTCTAAGCAGCGCAAAGGAAATCATCGAAGATATCCGCCTAGGTAAAATGGTTATCCTGATGGATGACGAAGACCGTGAAAATGAAGGCGATCTGATCATTGCATCGGAAAAAGTTACCCCAGAGGCAATTAACTTCATGGCCCGCCATGGCCGTGGCTTGATCTGCCTGACCCTGACCAAGTCACGCTGCCAGCAGTTGAAACTGCCATTGATGGTGCAGGACAACACCGAGCAGTTCAGCACCAACTTTACTGTGTCGATTGAAGCGGCTGAAGGTGTGACGACGGGCATTTCAGCATCAGACCGCGCGGTGACGGTACAGGCGGCGGTAGCACCGAATGCGTCGCCTGCTGATATCGTGATGCCAGGCCATATTTTCCCATTGATGGCCCAAGAAGGCGGCGTTCTTGCCCGTGCTGGCCACACTGAGGCCGGCTGTGATGTCGCTCGCCTGGCAGGCCTTGAGCCATCGAGTGTCATTGTCGAGATCCTTAACGAAGACGGCACCATGGCGCGTCGCCCGGATCTTGAAGTGTTCGCTGAGCAGCATGGCCTGAAACTGGGAACCGTGGCGGACCTGATTGAGTACCGCAACAACAACGAAACCACCATTGAGCGTGTTGCGCAGTGCACCCTGCCAACCGAGTTCGGTGATTTCGAGATGATCACTTACCGTGACACCATCGACAACCAGGTTCATTACGCCCTGAAAAAAGGCGAGGTTGTTGACGGTGAGCCGACCTTGGTCCGTGTCCACTTGCAAGATACCTTTAAAGATATTCTTCACTCGGGTGCAACCCAGTGGACACTGCCGTCAGCGATGAAGCGCATTGCTGATGAAGGCGGTGTGCTGGTAGTACTGAGCAAGGCAGAAAGCCAGGACTCTATCATCACCAAGGTTCAGAACATGGCTGCGCAGGAAGAAGGCAAGCCGGGTGTGAAACTGAATCCTAAAGACCAGTCGCGTCAGGTGGGTGTCGGTTCTCAGATCTTGTCAGATCTTGGTGTATCTAAGATGCGCCTGTTATCATCAAGCACTCAGCGTTACCATTCGCTATCGGGCTTTGGTCTCGAAGCGGTTGAATACATTTGCGAATAATTAAAGCGGGCCAGTGCCCGCTTTTGCTCGAAACCTATTTCCATTTAATCAACCCCAAACATTGTCGGTATGAGGCGGGAAAGCGCTTGAATATGCCAATTGGTATAACGCATAAAGTGTGATAGACTCCCGCGGTTTCTCATACCGGAAAAGACATAGTCACAGGAAGGCCCATGAAGGTAATTGAAGGCGCCATCGCGGCACCAAACGCAAAAGTTGCTATCGTAATTGCACGCTTCAACAGCTTTATCAACGAAAGCCTACTAGAAGGCGCGCTAGACGCTCTGAAACGTCAGGGTCAAGTTAGTGATGACAACATCACTGTTGTTCGTTGCCCAGGTGCATACGAGCTACCACTTGTTGCTCAGCAGGTTGCTAAGAGCGATCGTTATGATGCTATTGTTGCGCTTGGCTCTGTGATCCGTGGCGGTACGCCACATTTTGATTATGTTGCCGGTGAGTGTAACAAAGGTCTGGCTCAGATTGCTCTAGAGTACAACACTCCAGTAGCATTCGGTGTTCTGACTGTAGATTCTATCGAACAAGCCATTGAGCGTGCCGGTACCAAGGCTGGTAATAAAGGGGCAGAGGCTGCACTAAGCGCGCTTGAAATGGTTAATGTCCTGTCCCAAATTGAATCCTAATGGGGGTTAGTGTGAAACCAGCCGCACGTCGTAATGCACGTCATTTTGCTGTACAAGCAATTTATTCTTGGCAAATTACCAAAGGTAATGTTGCTGATATTGAGCAACATTTTCTTTCTGACGACAAGTTCGAAGAAGAAGAGCACCAGGCGGAAGCCCCGGCGCTTGCAGCACCACATACAGATGTTGCTTACTTCCGTGATCTGCTAACAGGTGTTGTGCTGAACCATCAGGAACTGGACAGCAAAATGCGTCCGTACCTGTCTCGTCCTCTACAGGACTTGGATCAGATGGAACTAGCGCTGCTTCGTCTTGCTATGTACGAGATGACTAAGCGCGATGACGTACCATATAAGGTTGTTATCAACGAAGCGATCGAATTGGCAAAAGCCTTCGGTGCTGAAGATAGCCACAAGTTTGTGAATGGTGTACTGGACAAGGCTGCGCCATCACTTCGCAAGAAGTAATCACAATACGATTTTAAAAGGCCAGCAATGCTGGCCTTTTTTCTATCTACGAAAAGAAGAATATGGCGAACGAATTTGATTTGATAGCCCGGTACTTCGAACACCAGGCCGTGAAACGAAAAGATGTGCCTTTAGCGATCGGCGACGATTGCGCCTTGCTGGAGGTTCCGGAAGGAAGCCAACTGGCCGTCAGCACCGACTCTTTGGTGGCGGGAACCCATTTCTTGGCTGAGGCCGATCCGGCATGGGTTGCTCATAAGGCTTTGGCGTCGAACCTCAGTGATCTGGCAGCTATGGGCGCCACACCGGCCTGGGTGTCATTGGCTTTGACGATGCCTGAGCCTGATGAAGCTTGGCTGGCTGGTTTCTGCGAGGGCTTCTTTGCTCTGGCCGAATACTACAATGTCCAGCTGGTGGGCGGTGATACCACCAAGGGGCCTTTGAGCATTACGCTGACAGTGCATGGTTTCGTGCCGTACGGTCAGGCCCTGACCCGCAGTGGCGCAAGCTCTGGTGATTGGATTTATGTCACTGGTAATTTGGGGGATAGCGCGGCCGGTCTGGCGTTGTTGCTCGGCCAGAAAGAGGTTGGTTCCCCTGAGCTTGAAGCGACTTTGCTTGAGCGCCACCACAAGGCTGAACCCCGGATTCTGGCAGGTCAAGCGCTGCGTGTCATTGCGTCGGCGGCATTGGATATTTCCGATGGTCTGATCAGCGATCTTGGACATATTCTGAAACGTTCTGGGGTGGCAGCAGAAATTGACGTTGATAAACTACCTCTTTCGCCAGAGCTGGAAGCCTTTGAGCCTGAGCGGGATAAAGCGTTGCAGCTAGCATTGGCCAGTGGTGAAGAATATGAACTGTGCTTTACTGTTCCGGAGCAGAATCGGGGTGCAGTGGATACCGCCTTGGCCCATAGTGGCGTAAAGGCAACCTGTGTTGGTCAATTGCGCCCAGGGCAGGGAATTACTTTGGTACGCAATAGCCAGCCGCTGAATTGGCAGCTGCACGGATATGATCATTTTGCGGAGTAAATTGTGGCAAACCCAAAAGATAAGATTAACCTGAAAAATCCATGGCATTTCTTGGCGACCGGTTTCGGTAGCGGCCTTTCACCTATCATTCCGGGTACCATGGGCACTGTTGCAGCGATCCCGCTCTATTTGCTGATGGCGCAACTGCCATTTACAGTTTACTTGCTGATCACCCTGGTCGCAGCCCTGATTGGTATCACCATCTGTCAGAAAACCTCTGACGACATGGGTGTCCATGATCACGGCAGCATTGTCTGGGACGAGTTTGTCGGCTTCTGGATCACCATGGCTATAGCGCCGGTTGTGAGCTGGCAATGGGTACTGGCGGGGTTTGTCTTGTTCCGCTTTTTCGATATGGTCAAGCCATGGCCGATCAGCTGGCTGGACAAGCATGTCCATGGCGGGCTTGGCATTATGATCGACGATATCCTGGCGGGTTTCATGGCAATGATTGCTCTGTGGGGCCTCGGTCACTGGCTGGGCTGGTAGTAACCTCTCTACCTATGAACAGATAGAAAAGCCGCGCGGTTGCGCGGTTTTTTTTATTTTTAATTCAATAGACTAAGCTTTAAGTGCTAGCGGGTTGAGGTGAGTGGATAGAGGTGAAGATAGGGAGGTTGCCGGGTGAGTATACTGATGCGAGTTTATTGGTTTGTTGGGTTTGCGCTGTTATCACCGTTTACTCTGGCCCAGGTGTATCCATCGACCGGGACGGCGTGGGTACTGCCGGGTAGCTGGCAAGACACAGTCGTTGACGGTAGCCCACTTACCGCCGCGCAATTGAAGCTGTGGGAAAGCCAGCATGCTGACGTGGTGTTTGGCAGCATGCAAAACCGGGCGATGAACCAGAAGATGAATGCGATGGGCTATATGTATGCCCACAAGTTCGACTGCCGCCCGGGCAAGCAAGAAGCGTGGCTAAGCCAGCAGGCGTTCCAGTCAGGGGCAGATATAGAAGATGCTTACCTGCATTTTTCGCAAGATACTGAGCTGATAGTAGATAACCCCAGTAGTGGGTTGGATTATTTGCTCAAGGGGCAGCCTTACCATCTGCTACTCATCCGTGACGGGCAGTATTCAACAGCACGCTTGCCCATTGAACTACAGCCAAATGACCAGATAGTGCTTATAGCCTCTTACCCTTTTGAAGGGGTATCACTCAAAGCAGACAGGCTGCCTGAACTCTCCCGGCATGAGACTAATGACGAGGGGATTGTCAGTCGATGGCAGCCTGCTGACGTTGAGTGGCACATACAAACTGGCGATGACTGGAGCATAAAGTATACCGGGCTCCTTGAGTGGAACGGTACTTGGCAAAGTGCTCAGCCAACATATCAAGGCCGGGAGCTCAACAGTGGTGAGCCCGGCTTGGCAGCAGGCTTAAGGGTATGGATGTTGTCGCTGTCGTGGCAGCAAGCCAGCCGGGTGGAAAGCCTGGCAATTATCCCTTGGCTTGAAATAACCCGAAGTGGGAAACAGCTGTCGCTTTCCATTCCCGGCTGGGATCCCGGTAATGACAAGAATAGCGACGGGTATGTTGATGGACGTGAGTTTGCCTCGCGTGCCAACCGTAAGGCATCGGCGCGTTTTCGTCATCAGGCCAGGCTCATTCCCGCCGGTTACCTGTGGCCGGGAACGTGCTGGTACCGGGTTAATTTCCTCGATAACGCGGTCAATAAACTCCATGCCCAGTGGTACCAGCTGGATTGGCAGCAGCAGGGGCTTGCCGGTGCCTACAATGATGACATGGCAAAGCTGCTCGGGAGCAACCAGTTCAAGGTGCTGTCAGGCGGCAGAATCCAAGAGCTGCTCTATGTAGCGGGTAGCCAGCAGGCAGAATATGAATATGCCTTGCAGCTTGCGGGCTTTCTCCAGCAGGTGAAAGCCCTAACCGGTACCCAGTGGCTGGCGGCGAATATTTCCGAGCTCAATGTATGGCACTATGCGCCGTGGCCCCCTGAGTTGCGGGAGGTGATTGATGTCTGGTTGCGTGAACACTACCTCACACCAGCAATCGGACTGGGACGGCTTCAGCGTTATTGGGATAACTTTGCACTGGCAGGCCAACAGGACAAGAGCCTGATCATGGCTTCGACCAAAGGGGGGAGGAGCCAGTTGTCACCATCCAGCCTTTCGGCATGGCAGACGGATATCGAAACTGGCCTAGCGCTCTATTACCTATTCAATATTCCCGGTCAGACCTACTACCACAGCTGGAACCAGAGCTACCGTTACGGCAGCGGCCATACCGATGCCAACAATTGGGCACTGCCGGGCTTTGCCAAGAATATTGCTTACCAACCGACAGCGATGCTGGGTGTCGACCTTGGTATCCCCGAGCCAGCCCCGCCAGGAGCAGAGCTCGTGGTGTTTGATAACAAAGGAATAGAGGCTGACTCTGCTGCTGCGGCTATCGGTGGGATCCCGCTAGAGCCCTCAGGCTGGTATTGGCTGCAGCGCAGTGGCTGGTTTGGCGGTTTTCCCGACCAAGGTGTCATTGCCCGTCGCTATAGCAAAGGCTTGGTGCTTTACCGCGGGAGCAGGGAGCGCAACAATACTGCCTTTTTCTCCGTTAAGCCGCAGGAAGTCACCCTGGGTGGCAATTACCAGCAAGTTAACTTCGATGGCAGCTTTGGGCCTGAGGTAGAGACAGTGGTACTTGGCGGGTATCAGGGAATGATATTGAGAAGGGCTGAGCAAAGATAAATAATAAACGCCCCAAGCAACGAAATTGTTTGGGGCGTTTATCTAACAAAATGGCTTAGTCGATATAGGCGCGGATCTGTTTCTCAAGCCCAGGGCCGTCGATGTCCAGCATCGCATGAAGCTCGGCTTGGGTGCCTTGCTCGATGAAGCGGTCTGGCAGGCCGAGGTTCAGAACCGGCTTGAGCACTTTCTGCTTCATCAGGAATTCATTGACCCCGCTACCGGCACCACCGGCAATGGCATTTTCTTCAACCGTCACCAGTACATCGTGGCTGGCAGCCAGCTCGAGGATCAGTGCTTCATCCAGTGGTTTGACAAATCGCATATCGGCCACGGTAGCGTTGAGGTTTTCGGCAGCTTCCAGGGCATAACCCAGCATAGTACCGAAGCTCAGGATAGCCACTTTCTCACCTTCGCGGCGAACAATACCTTTGCCAATTGGCAGTGCTGTCATTTCACGCTCTGGCGCAATACCTGTGCCGCTGCCACGAGGGTAGCGAACTGCGCTAGGGCCTTGGTGCATGTGGCCGGTGTAGAGCATCTGCCGACATTCATTTTCGTCGCTAGGCGCCATGATCACCATATTCGGGATACAGCGCATGAAACTCATGTCAAAAGCCCCCTGGTGAGTTTGGCCGTCAGCGCCGACAAGGCCACCGCGGTCGATGGCAAACATAACCGGCAGATCCATAATGGCGATATCGTGGATCAGCTGGTCGTAGCCACGCTGCAGGAAGGTCGAGTAGATTGCCACAACAGGGTGGTAGCCGCCGATTGCCATACCGGTCGCTAATGTCACGGCATGCTGCTCGGCAATCGCTACATCGAAGTACTGCGATGGGTACTCTTTGGAAAAGCGTACCATGCCAGAGCCTTCGCGCATGGCAGGGGTAATTGCCATCAGCTTCTCGTCTTGCTCTGCCATGTCGCACAGCCAATCGCCAAAGACATTGGAGAAGGTCGGTTGGCTTTTCGCTTTTGGAATTGGGTTCTGGGTCAGATCAAATTTAGGTACCGCGTGGTAATTAATTGGATCTGCCTCGGCTGGGGCATAGCCCTTGCCTTTCTTGGTCATGATATGCAGGAACTGCGGCCCTTTGAGGTTACGCATGTTCTTGAGGGTTTTCACCAGCTCTTCGACATCATGGCCGTCAACTGGGCCGATATAGTTAAAACCCAGCTCTTCGAACATGGTGCCAGGCACAACCATGCCCTTGAGATGTTCTTCAGCACGCTTGACCAATTCTTTGATTGGTGGAGCGCCGGATAGGACCTTCTTACCACCTTCGCGGATGGTGGTGTACAGGTTGCCTGATAGCAGGCGAGCCAAGTGGTTGTTCAGGGCACCAACGTTTTCCGAAATCGACATTTCGTTGTCGTTGAGGATCACCAGCATATCTGAGTGAACACCGCCGGCATGGTTCATTGCTTCAAAGGCCATACCTGCGGTAATAGCACCGTCACCAATGACACTGACGACTTTACGGCCCTGGCCTTCTTTTTCCGCTGCAATAGCCATCCCGAGTCCAGCACTGATCGAGGTCGATGAGTGGCCGACAGACAGAACGTCATACTCGCTTTCTTCACGCCATGGGAAAGGGTGTACCCCGTCTTTCTGGCGGATGGTAGGCATCTTATCCCGGCGACCGGTAAGGATCTTATGGGGGTAAGCCTGGTGGCCGACATCCCAGATCAGGTGATCGAACGGGGTGTTGTATACATAATGCAGAGCGACGGTTAACTCGACAGCACCCAGTCCAGAGGCGAAGTGGCCACTGCTCTGGCTGACGGAGTTCAGTAGGTAGGTACGTAGCTCGTCGCACACCGCTGGCAGGCTTTCCGCTGGCAGCAGGCGTAACTCATCTGGGGTGTTGGCCAACGCCAGATGAGGGTATTTCGAAATATCCAGTGTCATAACATTCACGGCGCTTTGCTGTTTTTAGTTATTGCGCTCGATGACGTATCGGGCAAAAACTTCTAATTGTTCTGTATTGTAAGGTATTGCACTCAATGCGTGTAGTGCCTGTTGGTACAGTTGTTGAGCTTTTGCCTTGGCGCCATCCAACCCGAGAAGAGCAGGATAGGTACTTTTTTCCAGCTCGATATCCGAACCTTGCGGCTTGCCCAAGGTTTCAGTATCACTTATTACGTCAAGAATATCGTCTTGGACTTGAAACGCCAAACCAATTGCATCGGCATAGTCATTGAGCTGGGGCAAAACGGCAAGGCCTTTTTCCCCGGCCGCCATTGCACCCAGGCGAACCGCGCAGCGGATCAGCGCACCGGTTTTATGGCGGTGGATGGTTTCCAGCTGTTCAAGGCCGACCTGTTTGCCCTCGGCATCCAGATCCAGCGCCTGGCCCATGCACATCCCGCTGGCACCGGAGGCTTTGGCGAGCTCGCTGATCATTGCCACCCGGTTGGCTTCGCCATCAGTGCTCAGTTGGCCAGAGGCGAGAATATCAAACGCCAGCGTTTGCAAGGCATCACCGGCGAGGATGGCGGTGGCTTCATCAAAGGCAATATGGCAGGTCGGTTGACCACGGCGCAGGTCATCGTCATCCATTGCCGGGAGATCATCATGGATCAACGAGTAGGCATGAATACACTCAACTGCAGCAGCCGGGGTATCGAGATCAGCCGTTTCGGCTCCGAGCATCTCACCGGTTACGTATGTCAGGAACGGCCTGGCACGCTTGCCACCCAGCAGGGTGCCGTGTTTCATTGCTTTGATGAGCGGCAAATCAGCAAATGGCTGGGCGTCGATCCACTGGCCGAGCTGCTGGTTGCTGCGCGTCTGGTAAAATTGAAGGGATTGCGACAGTGATGGCGTGTTATTCATTATTAGCATCAAACTTAGTCAGAGGTGCTTCGTCATCTGCCTGAAGCAGGATTTCCACGCGCTGTTCGGCTTGGGTTAGCTTCTGCTGGCTGGTACGGGCAAGTGCAATGCCGCGTTCGAATTTTTTCAGCGCATCTTCAAGCGCAATGTCACCGGATTCCAATTCATTGACGATCGCGTCGAGTTCATCCAGTGCGGCTTCAAAAGCCATATTTTCAGGTTTTTTGGCTGCCATAGTGGTGTCGTTTCTTATATAAGTGCTCGAAAAATAGCGTAGAGCGTAATCAGGGTCAAATTATCTCACAGTAATCTGTGTCTCAAACAGGATTTTTCTTTTTTTCTCCCCCCGCAGGCTAAACCTAAGCAGCAGAGTGCCGATAAATAGTTTGCAGTAATGATATTTGGCGGGTTGGCTTCATACTGGGGTCACCAAAAGCCCGAATAATGAACGAATGCAGCCCTTTTGGCATTGTGGCTTTGAAAGCTATCATGGGGCTAGATACAATGTTCGCTCGAGATCGATTTACGAGTGCAACGAACTGGAGACTACCAAGTGGATTTGGCGACCCTTATAGGATTAATTGGGGCATTTGCTTTTGTCATTATGGCCATGGTGCTCGGCGGCAGCTTTGGCATGTTCGTTGATACCCAGTCAATTCTGATTGTTTTGTGTGGCTCGTTGTTTGTTGCCTTGATGCAATACAGCATCGGACAGTTCTTTGGCGCCACCAAAATTGCCGTTAAGGCATTTATGTTCAAGAACGACAACCCGGAAGACTTGATTGCCAAAATTGTCGAAATGGCAGATGCCGCTCGCAAAGGGGGCTTCCTGGCACTCGAGGAGATGGAAGTCGACAACAGCTTTCTGCGCAAGGGCGTAGACCTGCTGGTAGACGGCCATGATGCCGATGTGGTGAGGGCGACGTTGCAAAAAGACATTGCCTTGACTAATGAGCGCCACGAGCAGGGGATCAGTATCTTCAAAGCCCTAGGCGACGTTGCCCCTGCGATGGGGATGATTGGTACACTTATCGGCCTGGTTGCCATGCTCTCGAATATGGACGACCCCAAATCCATCGGCCCAGCAATGGCTGTTGCGCTTTTGACTACGCTCTACGGTGCGATCTTGGCCAACATGGTGATGTTGCCCATTGCTGCCAAGTTGGGGCTGCGCAAGGACGAGGAAAAGCTCAACCGCCGACTGATCCTGGATGGCGTATTGGCCATCCAGGATGGCCAGAACCCACGGGTGATCGACAGCTACCTGAAGAACTACCTCAACGAGAAAAAACGTTCTATTAACGTTGACGACTAGGGAAGGCTGATGGAAGAAGAACATAAATGCCCCCCTCCGGGCTTGCCACAGTGGATGGGTACCTTCGCTGACCTGATGTCGCTGCTGATGTGCTTTTTTGTTCTGCTGTTATCATTCTCCGAGATGGATGTGCTCAAGTTTAAGCAGATTGCGGGTTCGATGAAGTTTGCTTTCGGCGTACAGAATATGTTGGAAGTTAAAGATATCCCCAAGGGAACCAGTGTGATCGCCCAGGAATTCCGCCCCGGCCGTCCGGAGCCGACACCGATTGAGGTGATCATGCAGCAGACCATTGATATGACCCAGCGAACCCTAGATTTCCACGAGGGGGATTCCGACCGAGCAGGGGGCACCAAACGTGATGCCGGCAAGCTGACCGGTGGGCAAAGTGCTGAAGTGGCGACCCAGCAGAACCAGAATAACGAGTCGGAAATGTCTGAGGCGCAGGAGCAGTTGCTCGAAGTCCTCAAGCAGGCCCTGAACCGGGAAATAGCAGAAGGGGCGATTGAGGTCGAGAACCTAGGTCAGCAGGTGGTGATCCGTATTAAAGAAAAAGGGGCCTTCCCTGAAGGTTCGGCCTTTCTGCAGCCGAAATTCCGGCCATTAGTGCGCCAGGTGGCTGACCTAGTAAAAGATGTGCCGGGTGTGATCCGGGTTAGTGGGCATACCGATAACCAGAAACTGGACTCGGAGCTTTACCGCTCAAACTGGGATCTTTCTGCCCAGCGGGCAGTCTCTGTGGCGCAGGAAATGGAGCAGGTCGACGGGTTTGACTCCCAGAGGCTGCGGGTTGTCGGCCTGGCCGGTACCCAGCCATTGAACGAAAATCGCACCCCGGACGAGCGCAAAGCCAACCGGCGGGTGGAAATATCCATCATGCAAGGCGAACCGCACTATAGCGAAGAAATCTCCAGCCGCAGTACGCAGTAAGCCAAGCTAGGCATGTTTTACAGGCCGTCTCTCTAGCAGGAGGCGGCCTTTGTTTTATCCGGTTATGAGCAACTGGTTAACGCTAAATGAAAATATGCCTACACTATATTTAAGTAGCTTGACTATATATCCTTGTTTCAGCAACAGCCTGCTTGCTGTATAATCCGCGCCTTTGATCCTTTTTGGTATTGTTTGGCCCAGTGTAGCGAAGCGTGTTATGAAATTTATCGTTAAACCCCATCCTGAGATTTTCGTAAAGAGTGAATCCGTACGTAAGCGTTTTACCAGAATCTTAGAATGTAACATTCGCATTATCCTTCAGCGTCTGTCTGATTCTATTGCGGTATACAACCGCCGCAGCCACATTGAAGTGGTGCCAAAAGACGCGAGCCTGCGCGATGAAGTGCTGGCTGTCTTGACCCAGACTCCGGGTATTCACCATACATTGGAAGTTAAGCAGACAGATTTTACTGATCTGCATGATATCTACGAGCAGACACTGGCCCATGTTGGTGACAGCCTAGATGGCAAGACGTTCTGTGTACGTGCCAAACGTACCGGTAAGCATGACTTTACCTCGATTGAGCTTGAGCGCTATGTCGGTGGTGGCCTGAACCAGGCGATTGAGTCTGCCTCGGTGAAGCTGAAGAACCCTGACGTGACTGTTCGTGTCGAAGTGCAGAACGACAAGCTGAACCAGATCCTGGCCCGCCATAAAGGCTTGGGTGGTTTCCCTCTGGGTACCCAGGAAGACGTATTGAGCCTGATTTCTGGTGGCTTTGACTCGGGTGTATCTAGCTACTTGCATATCAAACGCGGTAGTAAAGTGCATTACTGTTTCTTCAACCTAGGTGGCCCGGCGCACGAAATTGGTGTGAAGCAGGTTTCCCACTTCCTGTGGAAGAAATACGGTTCATCCGCTAAGGTGAAGTTTATTGCCATCGACTTCGAACCGGTTGTTGGCGAGATTCTTGAAAAGGTTGATGACGGCCAAATGGGCGTCGTGCTAAAACGTATGTTCATGCGTGCCGCTGGTATGGTTGCCGAGCGCTTTGGTATCGAAGCCCTGGTAACGGGTGAAGCTTTGGGTCAGGTATCGAGCCAGACGCTGACAAACCTTCGCCATATCGACAACGTGACAGACACGTTGATCCTGCGTCCGCTGATCAACTGGGATAAAGAAGACATCATTGATGTTGCCCGTGAAATCGGTACTGAAGATTTCGCCAAGACCATGCCTGAGTTCTGTGGTGTGATCTCCAAGAGCCCGACGGTGAAAGCGGTGAAAGAGAAGCTGGAGACCGAGGAAGCGAAGTTCGATTTCACTGTTCTTGAGCGAGTGGTAACCGAGGCGCGTGTGATTGATATCCGTGACATCGAAAAAGAAAGCCAGGAGCAGGCGCCGGAAATCGAACTGGTAGACCAGATCGAAACTGATGCCGTCGTGCTCGATATCCGCAGTCCGGATGAGGAAGATGAGAACCCGCTTGAAATCGACAACGTCGACGTGAAGCACCTTCCATTCTACAAGCTGGCGACCCAATTCGGTGACCTTCCGCAGGACAAGACTTACCTGCTGTACTGTGACCGAGGCGTAATGAGCCGCCTTCAGGCGCTATACCTGAAAGAGAATGGCTTTGACAACGTGAAGGTTTATCGTCCTTAAGAGCAGGTTCTAGGAGAAGAAGATCCTAGATCCTAAATTGGGCGCGCGCCCTAGGAACCAGGATCTAGGAACTCGAACCTTAAACAAAAACGAGAGCATTCGCTCTCGTTTTTTTTGCCTATCGCTGGGGAATGCCCTATTTCCTTGGTGCTATTTTCTCGGTAACACTGTGTAATGCATATTCGGCCATACCACCATTGGCTCTGCGACCTCGGCGGCTTTTTCCTTTCCGGCTAGGTGGTTGATGATCTCAAACGCAAACTCCATCGCGGTGCCCGGACCTTGGCTGGTCAGTAGACGGTTGTTGACATCATAAACCACGCGCTTGGTGCGCAGGCGATCAGTTGGGATCTGGTCATGGAAACCCGGGTGAGCAGTCATCAGTGCTTCAGGGTAGAGCTGGTGGTGCTCAAGTACCACCGCGGGAGCGGCGCAGATTGCCGCCACCAGCTTGCCGTCGTATTTGTGTTGCTTGACGAACTCGACCAGCAGCGGGCTGTCGCGGAAACATTCAGCGCCGCCAATCCCGCCCGGCAGTACCACGCAATCGAAAGGTTCATCGGCAATGTTGACCAGAGCGGTATCGGCGACCAGCTTGATGCCGCGCGAGCCTTCCATGATCAATGCACCATCAGAGGCTGCGCTGGCCGTCGTGACCGAAAACCCGGCCCGTACCAGCATATCGATGGTGGTGACGGCTTCCATCTCTTCGGTGCCCGGGGCAATGCACACTGCGACCTTGATCGGTTTCGGGGTGGCGCTGTCATTGGTCATGGTATTTTTTCTCCAGTTCTTTTATAGCCTGCCACAAGCGTTGGTTGTGTGGGACACGGATATTGTGCACTTTCGCCCGGGCAATGAGATACCCGCTAATATAGTCGATTTCTGTCTGCCTTTGATGGCAAACGTCCTGATTCATGGAAGAAAAGTTATCAGCCGTTGCATTTATCACCGTATCAACCTGGTGCCTGAGTTCAATAGCAGTAACAGGGTATCCTTCCGCAGTCATTACCCCTGCAACTTCCTCGCAAACGCCAGCCAATTCGCGATCAAAATCTTGTTTAGACAGCTCGCCGTTCTTGCAGTTATGAAGGGCGGTTAACGGGTTAATCGCACAGTTGATCGCCAGCTTACGCCATAGTGGTTGGTTGATATCGTCCTGCCACTGGCAAGGGGGGAGGGCATCATCGAATAGCTGCCCTAGTGATTGATAATCGACAGTGGGAGATGTGATTGCCTGTGTTGTGATAGTTTGGGGTGTGACTAGTCCGAGCAATGTAGGGCCAATGCCGGTATGGCAGATGTTTTGTTTATTAGGCCGGAATGCTGCCTGTGCGGTCGTGGCGTAAATGATTGGGTTATCGGGCAGCAATGCCATCACGGTTTGCTGGCTGCCCATGCCGTTATGCATGATGACGATTGCGGTTTCTGGCTTGAGGTAGGGCTTGACCGCCTGAATAGCGGCTTCTACCTGGAAGGCTTTGACGGTCACTAACACCAGTTCGCTGTTGGTCAGCAAATGGGGTTGGTTAGCATCAAACAGAAAATCCCCTTTGGGGGTGAGGGCGCTTGTTGCCTCAGTGCCAGATAACTCAATGGGGAGGTGCTGGCTGTTATCACGCGTCCAGAAGTGGACTTTGTGCTTGCTGGCTAGTTTGCAGCCCCATAGCCTGCCAACGGCGCCGGCACCAATAATCGTAATGTTCACAACGTGCTTCCGTGTTTCGTATCGGTTGAGTGATGATAACACTGGTGGAACAAAGAGGAGAGGGCTACGCTCATCCTTGAGCGGACGATAAAAAGGAAAGTTATTCGTATAGCTAGAATTTATAGTTAGCCGATAAATAGTGGCCAAAGCCAGTGGTCTCGCCTGCTATGCCACCATCTTTGAATAGTGCCATATTGTCATAGTACTTGAGACCATAACCGAAGGCCCACTGTGGCGTGTGGTAATAAATCCCATTGAACCACTCCAGTGAAGTGGTGCTTCGGTTTGGATCGTCGGTTATTTTTGAAGCACCAAATTTGTAATCTAGGTACCCTTGATAAGTGACAAAATGACCGCTGGCAAAGGTGTACCAGGGTTTAAACCAGTTGGTCGAGACCATGTATCCGTCCCACTTCCCCTCATTATCAGCCCCGAAGTTTTCACGCACATATCTGGCATAGGCGTTGAAGCCCATTTTGCCAAACCAAGGGACGACGATATCTGAGCCAGGCCCAATGTAGTGTTCAAACAGAGCATTGTCACCGACATTGGTCACGGTTGCTATGTAGAGTTCTTGTACAGGGCCAAAAGAGAGGTCTTTTTTGGTCATGCCATCAATAGAAAGGCGGGGGGCAAACTTGAAGAAAAAGTTGTCGGCAAAGTCGTCACTGCCTTGCGGTTTGTTGCGGTCTGAAGTGCTGGAGTTGAATATGTCGAAGACATCAAGGTAGCCATATACGTCGAGCCACCCGGATCGGCCGCCGAATTCCATTTCAAAGTAGGTGTCATCTTGAAATCCAAAAGGGATTTTGTTGTCGATACTCTGCATCAGGTTAAATGTTATCCATTTATAGTCGTTTTTGCGGATATCATCGGAGTAATCGATAGCAAAGCATTGGGTTGGCAGCATCAATGCTGCGCTGATACTCAAAGCGGTCAGGGTTTTATACATGATAATGTCTCGCTAGCCATTTGCCATTGCCTATTGAGCGCTGGGTTGCCATGTTGTCTGGCGTAGTCCAGGGCTAATTAAAGGCTAGCGGAATGCGTTATGGCTGGGGCATTGTCTTGTAACTGCGGCAAGGATCTTGCGTATGAAAATCTTAATGCTGGAAAAATGTGCCAGAAATGAATAACAAAGACTGCGTGTCTCGAAAGTAATTTCTATCTTAGATTTGAGAGGTAGGTATGAATGGAAGGCATAAGTAACAAAAAAAGCACCCGAAGGTGCTTTTTTTCGCAACTGGCAAATTCAATATTAGAACTTGTAACCAATGCTGAAGTAGTGACCAACGCCGCTTGACTTGAAGCTGCTTGAGTCTTTGATACCGTAAACGTCGTTGTACGCTTTCAGGCCGTAACCAGCAGAGAAACGGTCTGAGTGCCAGTAAAGACCATTGAACATTGCACCGCCGTGTGAAGATGAACCTGCTGCGTCATCATCCATACCGAACTGGTAGTCGATGTAACCCTGGTAAGAGATGAACGAGCCGTTGTCGAAGAAGTAGAAAGGTTTGAACCAGTTGGTAGAGATCTGGTAACCGTTCCAGTCTTTCTGGTTTGAATCGTAAGTTGCGTATAGGTTCAGGCCGATTTTGCCCAACCATGGCACCATTACGTCAGAGCCCAGACCTACTTTCTGTGAGTTTACGCCAGAGTTGCCGCCCCACTCCATAACAGTTGCTAGGTATAGTTCCTGCACAGGACCGAAAGACAGGTCTTTGCCCGTTACCGCGTCAAGAGACATACGCGGTGCAAACTTCATGAAGATCTTTTCTGCGTCAGCTTTGTCGCTGCCTGGATCACTAGTTAGGTTGAATACGTCAACGTAACCGTATAGGTCGAAGATACCTGAACGACCGCCGAATTCCATCTCAAGGTAATCGTGAGTTGATTCGCCTGGTAGTTCGTCAACAGCCATCATCAGGTTGAACTGAGACCAGCTGTAGTCGTTTTTGTGGATGTCGTCAGAGTAATCTGCCGCATTAACTGCTGGAACAGCAGAAGCAGCTAGAACGCTTAGTGCTACTAGTGATTTACGCATGGGGTGAACTCTCGCTAATTGTGTTTTAAGACCGGACTTTTGTCTGCCCGTGTTCTGTTGGCGGTGAGTTTATTGTTTTATGTCACCTTTGTGAATGTAACGATTGCGCAATCCTTTGCTAAATGTGATCTTGATCGACTGTAATCGATTACAAATACTAGTAAAAGTGATCTTTAGCGTGTTTTTTGTGCGATTGGTGGTAATTTTTCTGAACTAAGTGTGAAGTGCACACTCTAAGCGCCGTTTTGCTATCCCTGATGGGGATGAAAAGGAGTAAAAATAAAAAAGGAAGTATTCCAGCTCAACAGAATACTTCCTTTCGGGTTCAGTGCGTCTTGGGTCAGCGCTCAGTTGTGTTGCTAATTTTCCTCGGCAGCGAGGTGGGTACTTTGCTTATTGACGATATAGATCAGCAGCAGTACGGGGAAGCCGATAAGTGCGGTAGTGAGGAAAAAGATGTTGTATCCGAACATGTCGACATAAAGGCCCGAGAATCCGGCAATGAATTTCGGGAATAGCAACATGATTGAGCTGAACAGGGCATATTGAGTGGCCGAGAAGGCGACATTGGTCAGGCTCGACATAAAGGTGATAAAGGCTGCTGTCGCAATACCGGCGCTGAGGTTATCAAGCGAGATAACCAAGGTCAGCATCGGCAGGCTGTTGCCGATGTAGCTAAATACCATAAAGGCCATGTTGGTGATGGCGGCGAGTACTGCCCCCAAGGCAAGAATGCGCATGGTGGAATACTTGCTGACCAAGATCCCGCCGAGGCCAGCCCCTAGCAAGGTCATGATGACCCCGTAGATTTTAGATACCGAAGCGACTTCGGTCTTGGTAAAGCCCATATCGACGTAAAAAGCGTTGGCCATCACGCCCATCACAACATCGGAGATCCGGTAGCAGCCGATCAAGGCCAGGATGATCAGGGCCTGTTTGCCATAACGGTCGAAGAAATCTTTGAATGGCATAACCGCAGCGGTATAGAACCAAGCCATAAGCCTTGCGGTGCGAGCGGATTTACCTTCGTTGATGAGCTGCTGGCGGTACTCTTGCTCGACATTGTCAATGGCTGAGCTGTCGATGGTGGGTTCGTGGATGCACAGTGCGGTGATGAGGCCAACTCCCATTAGGCTTGCCATGATGAAATAGGCGTATTTCCACCCTTCGGGATCGTAGCCGGTGTTGGAGCCAAACCAGGCGGCAAAGGCCAGTGCGCCGGCGCCTGCCATGATCATCGCGAGGCGGTAACCTGTCATGTAGGCGGCAGCCAGAGCAGCCTGCAACCGCTCGGAGGCCAACTCAATCCGGTAGGCATCGATGACGATATCTTGCGAGGCCGAGGAAAATGCCACGATGACGGCA
The DNA here is from genome assembly GCF_056160145.1 of Photobacterium sp. ABD4_091. Lineage (NCBI taxonomy): Bacteria > Pseudomonadati > Pseudomonadota > Gammaproteobacteria > Vibrionales > Vibrionaceae > Photobacterium > Photobacterium sp. ABD4_091. The sequence goes on from NZ_JBSWWQ010000001.1 coordinate 2,256,878, forward strand.
AATATTGCCAGTTGCACTAAGTCGGCCTGCGGGTTGCTGACGGCCATGCCCACCAGTGAGGCGATGATCAGCAGTTGCGAGAATACCATCCAGCCACGGCGGCGTCCCAGTAAGGATGAGAGGATCGGGATAGGGAAGCGGTCGATAAGCGGCGACCACACCCATTTGAAACCGTAGGCGAGGGCAACCCAGCTGAAGAAACCGATATCAGTACGGCTGACATCGGCTTCACGCAGCCAGAAAGACAAGGTGCCAAATACCAGCAGGAGCGGCAGGCCAGAAGAAAAGCCCAGCGCCAGCATGATCAGGACTTTTTTCTCTAGATAAACGCGCCAGCCAAGTTTTTCATTTTCAATCGATTGCTCCATGGATCCCTCAGGTCTTTCTGATTCAGCAGCCAGTAGTATAACCCCAAGCGGTTAGGGTATACCCGCAAGCTAACGGGTAATTAAGTAAAAATACAGTAAAAGGTGATGGCAAAGTATGAAACTTGTGTATGGCGGAAACAAAGCAGGGGAGAAAGAAAGCGCAATTGCAGGTGAGCCTAGTGAGGTTATGGCCGGATCCCTTGCATTTTTTCCTGTCTTTCACCAATCCCGAGCAAAAATTGTGCTGCTGAAGAGACCTTGTACTGCATAAAGTTATTGCCCAATAATTCATGCTCTTCCAGGGATTCCAGCAGGTGGATCAGATACCAGTAGGTAGACTCGTAGTGGTCGTCGGGCACTCCGGAAGGCACTGAGAGCCTCCACCAATCATGCAGGTGTTCAGTAACCGTAACTTTCATCGAATCATAATTGACGTTGCCGTTGATAGTGCCTAGGGCACTGAGGGCAATGGCGGGTGCATGATCAGCAATGTGCTGGCTAATCAAGGCTGCAGGGGCGTCTTGTTTAGAAGAGACAAGTTTGAGCATGGTCGTCACCTGATCACAGGCTAGTAATCAGGTGACAATAGCCTGTGTCTAATTTTTAATAATTTTGACACTTTCAATAACTATAGGCTGCTCCGGAACATCTTTCATACCCATAGAGCGGATAGTTGTAGTGGGAATTTCCGCCATTTTTTCAATAACTGGGAAGCCGCTCACAACTTTGCCAAATACGGCATAGCCCGGACGGCTGCCTTGGGCATTTAGGAAGGTGTTGTTCTGGTAGTTGATGTAAAACTGGCGGGTCGCCGAGTCAGGTGCCTGGGTACGGGCCATCGCGACGGTCGCTTTGGCATTGCTTAAGCCGTTGGTGGATTCGTTTTTGATTGGCTCATAAGTCGAACGGCGTTTGAGATCTTTGTCGAAACCACCACCTTGTGCCATAAAGCCTGGGATCACCCGGTGGAAAATAGTGCCTTCATAGCTGCCGTCTTCCACGTAGCGCAGGAAATTCTCGCTTGAAACAGGGGCCTTCTCCTGCTCCAGCTCGATAACGAATTCACCAAGGTTGGTCGTGACAGAAACTTGCGTTGCTGCACTCACTGGAAGTGCCAAGCAAAATAGTAAGGTCGATAACAAACGACGCATTATAGGTTCTCCTGCAGGTAAGCGTTCAACTCTGGATCAGCATAGATGTCTTTTAGCACAGCAGTGATCAAATTGTTCATTGCTTGTTCCATATCTTCGACTGATGCGCTCATTGCACCATTACGTGAAGATTTGCCAGAGTAGCGCTTGACGAATTTACCCTTGGGCGTTTCTACCACAAGCTGAAGCTGTAGCTTGCTGCCAAGATCGTGGCTCATCACACTGTGCTTGACGTTGACCATGGCCTCAAGGATATCAAGGCGCAACGTCCCTTCGCTGTCTTCAGCAATGGTATAACCCTGCGAGGTCAGTTGGCGCGACAGGGCATCTTCCAGCGTTGTACGCAAGTTTTCGTTGCTGTGCAGCGGCTGGACGTTCTCACGGCCACTATCAACAACCGCAATGAACTGGGCGGTACGAAGATCGCGGCTAGCGAGGTTCATGCTTTTGCCCTGTACCATTGGCTGCGAGGCGATGACAGGCTCTGGGTTGATTGTAAGCTGGGGCTCTGATGGCGAAGAGCAGGCCGTCAGGGCTAGTACGGAGGCAGCAACAAGAAGCTTCTTCATAGTTATTCTATCCTTGGGTAAAGGCGGGGGCTGCGCAAGCTCCCCGTAAAAGGTGATATTGTAATTTACTTATCTGATTGATAAACGACAAATTTGTTATTTTGGGCAATGACAGTGATATTGCCGAACAATCGCTTGAGTTTTCCACCGTATCCGAGGTGGCGGTTGCCAATCACAATCAGCTTGCCGCCGGGGCGCAGGGCGTGCTTGGCATCGCAGAACATTTGCCACGCGATATGGTCGGTGATGGCGGCCTGCTGGTGGAATGGCGGGTTGCACAGTACCAGATCTGCACTCTGGGCCGGGAAGCCGTCAAGGCAGTTGTTGACCTTGGCCTCGAGCTGCGAGGGGTTGTCAAGGTTTGCCTCTGCGTTCATACGGGCGGAGGCCGCTGCCATGTAGCTCTCATCGACACAAACCACATTGGCTTGCGGGTTGAGGCGGGCTGCCTTGATACCAATCACCCCGTTGCCGCAGCCGAGATCGATAATGTCCTGGTACTGGCTACCGCTCGGGATATGCTCCAGCAGCAGGCGAGCACCAATATCCAGGCTGTCACTGGAAAACACATTGGCATGGTTGTTCAAGGTGATATTGTGCTCAGGCACATCCCATTGCTGAGGGGCCGGTAGCGGCTGCGCTAGCTCAGGGTTAGCCTGGCAGAAAATCAGTCTTGCCTTCTTTACTGCCAACGAGGTTTTGGTTTCTCCCAAGTGCTTTTCGAACAGCTTCAAGGTTGAAGAGTGGATATCTCGCGCTTTGGCGGCAGCGACCACGGTGCAATCAGCCGGAAGCCGATGGCAAAGCTGCTGCAGTTGCCACACCAGCAAGCGGTTGTTCTTTGGTAGCTTCATGAGTACCAGCTGGGGATTTTCCGGTAGTTCAGCCAGGCAATCGACAACATTCACCTGTGGCAGTTGGTTATCTGCCAGGTTGGCAAGGCAAGCTTGTTTGGCAATAAACGAATCCGTAACCGTGGTTACTTTGCCTTCGTTGGCAAACCAGCAGCTCAGTGCCCCGAAACTGTCGTTAAGGATAAGGATAGGGCGTGCCGGCTCGAGGGTAATATCCGCCTCATTGACGTAGTTAATTAGGTACTCGTCTGCCGCGTCCCATGCCTGCAGGGTTTCATTCTTCCTTACTGGGTAACGCTGCAGCGTTAGCGTTCGCTCGTGAAGGGTTAGCTCTGGTTTCATTAACGGTTACTTTACGGTATGTTTACTCATTGGTTGGTATTTTCGCAAAACCCGCCTCTACTTAAAACAAATTTTATGTCAGTCTTTATAGGGTATTTATCGCAACTGCCGATTAAGTTGTCAGCGGCAGGGATGATTTTGCCGTCGGAGAAGGTAAACCATGATCCAGGAACGTATAGAAGATAAATTACAGCAAGCGTTCGCCCCCCTTCACCTTGAAGTGATTAATGAAAGCTACATGCACAATGTGCCTGAAGGCTCGGAGAGCCACTTCAAAGTCATTGTGGTCAGTGAGCAATTCGAAGGAATGCGCCTGATTGGCCGTCATCGTGCCGTTAATGGTGTGTTGGCAGATGAGCTTGCCAATGATATTCATGCGCTGGCCATTCATACCTATACCGATACCGAGTGGCGCAGCCAGCAGGACGGTGCACCTGCTTCACCTGCCTGCCGGGGTGGCAGCAAGCTGGGCTGACTGGCAGCTGAACCCACAAAACAAACCGCATAAATTGCGGTTTTTTTATCCGGATCTTTGAGACTTACGGCATTATTTTTATTTTCTATTTCGTACTATTGCAGGGGTACGGCTTATGAATGGAATGGCAATTTGCTGCTTATTGGCCTGATATGGCAAGTTGGGGCTATCTTTTTGCCCTCGCTGTCTATACTTGGGGCTGTTGTCTTCAACATAAAGGCACGTACCAAAGGGGTATTGCTGTCGGAACCGGCAAGCGGTAATGTTCCCCGCCAATGGTAGAATTTTACGGTTTTTGACTAACTGTTTGGTGGAAATAACTGTTCCGCCAAAGGGTTAATATTGCTCGAGATGTTAACAATGATTAACATTGCGACATATTTGAAACATATAATAATGGGGCTTTTTGCCCCATTGTTGTGACTGTATGGTAATTGTTGGTTTTTTATTAACTTGCTGGTGCCGATGAGAAAAAAATGATAATTCCAGATGATTATCACTTTTGTGTGTCAGTTCAAAAATATTACCCAACTAAGATATTGCGTTTAAATAGTTAGCCGATTTTCAGTCCGATTAGCGCGGTTTGGCATGGTAAAATCCAACCAAATAGTGCTAAAATTCCGGCCTCAAAATTACTCGTCGCTAAAAGTGTGACAGGTAAGTGAATAGGATGTTGCGTTGCTGGTAGCGGATCAAGCCGGCTTCGGACGAAGGAAAGTCGTGTCTAATATTGCGCAATAGAAAATAATTTTTTCCCGTTAATGTAGTGCAAGTGCGTATGATTACAATAAAGAAGGGTCTGGATATCCCAATTTCAGGGACTCCTACCCAGGCGATAAATGATGGCAAGGCCATCACACGTGTCGCCTTGCTTGGCGAAGAATATGTTGGTATGCGTCCTACAATGCATATTCGCGTAGGGGATGTAGTGAAAAAAGGTCAGGTTCTTTTTGAAGACAAGAAGAACCCAGGCGTTAAGTTCACTGCTCCAGCCAGCGGCAAGGTTGCAGAAATCAATCGTGGTGCAAAGCGTGTTCTACAATCCGTTGTGATTGATGTAGAAGGCGACGAGCAGGTTACATTCAACAGCTATGATGCTGGTCAGATTGCTCAGCTTGAGCGTTCTGCACTGGTAGAGCAGCTAGTTGAGTCTGGTATGTGGACAGCGCTTCGTACGCGTCCTTTCAGCAAGGTCCCTGCGATCGACGCTGAAACACAGGCTATCTTTGTAACGGCTATCGACACTAACCCTCTAGCAGCTAACCCAGAAGTTGTTATCAACGAGCAGAACGATGCGTTTACTGCTGGTCTGACAGTATTGTCACGACTAACAAGCGGTAAAGTATTGGTTTGTAAGTCTGGTGCAAGTCTACCTCGCTGCAGTGAAGCCAATGTGGAAGAGCACGTATTCAACGGTCCGCACCCTGCGGGTCTGGTTGGTACGCACATCCACACGTTGTTCGGTGCAAGCATCGAAAACGTGGCGTGGCACATCAACTACCAGGACGTTATCGCATTCGGTAAATTGTTCCTGACTGGTGAGCTATACACTGACCGTGTGGTTTCTCTGGCTGGCCCTGTAGTTAACAACCCTCGTCTAGTTCGTACCCAAATCGGTGCGTCTATCGAGCAGATCACTGATTCTGAAATGATGCCAGGCGAACTGCGTATCCTTTCTGGTTCAGTGCTGAACGGTGTTAACGCGGCGGGCCCTCACGCCTACCTAGGTCGCTACCATCTGCAGATTTCTGCCCTTCGCGAAGGCCGTGAAAAAGAATTCATGGGCTGGATCGCGCCAGGTAAAAACAAATTCTCTGTTACTCGCTCTTTCCTAAGCCAGTTCTTCCCAGGTCAGCTATTCAACATGACCACAACGACGAACGGCTCTGAGCGTGCGATGGTGCCAATCGGCAACTACGAAAAAGTAATGCCGCTTGATATCGAGCCGACTCTGCTTCTTCGTGACCTATGTGCAGGTGACGTTGACAGTGCTCAGCAGCTAGGTGCACTAGAGCTGGATGAAGAAGATCTAGCATTATGTACCTTCGTATGCCCAGGTAAGTATGAATTTGGTCCTATGCTACGTCATTGCTTGGACACAATTGAGAAGGAAGGGTAATTCATGAGCCTCAAGAATTTACTCGAGCAGGTTGAACATCACTTTGAGCCAGGTGGTAAGCACGAGAAGTGGTTTGCGCTTTACGAAGCGTTTGCAACTCTTATGTACACTCCAGGCCAGGTAACGCGTACAAGCGCACACGTTCGTGATAGTGTTGACCTAAAACGCATCATGATCATGGTGTGGTTTGCTGTATTCCCCGCGATGTTCTGGGGTATGTACAACACAGGTCACCAGGCAATCACTGCACTTAACCACATGTATGTGGGTGAGCAGCTAGCAACTATCATTGCAGGTGACTGGCACTACTGGCTAACAGAAATGCTAGGCGGCACCATGTCAGCAGACGCTGGCTGGGGTAGCAAAATGCTACTGGGTGCGACTTATTTCCTACCTATTTACGCAGTGGTATTCGCTGTAGGTGGTTTCTGGGAAGTCCTATTCTGTATGGTGCGTAAGCACGAAGTTAACGAAGGTTTCTTTGTAACTTCTATCCTTTTCGCATTGATCGTACCGCCAACACTACCACTATGGCAGGCAGCACTAGGTATTACCTTCGGTGTTGTAGTTGCTAAAGAAATCTTCGGTGGTACTGGTCGTAACTTCCTTAACCCTGCTTTGGCAGGTCGTGCGTTCCTATTCTTCGCATACCCAGCTCAGATCTCTGGCGATCTAGTATGGACAGCGGCAGATGGCTTCTCTGGTGCAACAGCACTAAGCCAGTGGGCACACGGCGGTCAGGCTGCAGTGATGAACACTGTAACTGGCGATGCTGTAAGCTGGATGGACGCGTTCATCGGTCGTATCCCTGGTTCTATCGGTGAAGTTTCGACGCTAGCTATCATCCTTGGTGGCGCAATGATTGTGTTCATGGGCATCGCTTCATGGCGCATCATCGCGGGTACTATGATCGGTATGATCGCGACAGCGACGCTATTCAACATTATCGGTTCTGACACCAACGCAATGTTCAGCATGCCATGGCACTGGCACCTAGTTCTAGGTGGCTTCGCATTCGGTATGATGTTCATGGCTACCGACCCTGTGTCTGCTGCATTTACCAACAAAGGTAAGTGGTGGTACGGCGCACTAATCGGTGCAATGGCTGTTATGGTTCGTGTGGTTAACCCTGCGTACCCAGAAGGTATGATGCTAGCAATCCTATTTGCTAACCTATTCGCACCTCTATTTGACAACCTAGTAGTTCAGGGCAACATCAAGCGGAGACTAGCTCGTCATGTCAAGTAATAACGATAGCATTAAAAAGACGCTAATTGTTGTTATCGCACTGAGCCTAGTGTGCTCAATCGTGGTATCAGCAGCGGCGGTTGCTCTGCGTCCACTGCAGCAGAAGAATGCGGTGCTTGACGTTCAGCGTAACATCCTTTCAGTGGCGGGCCTTCTGCAAGACGGCACCAACATCACTGAAGCTTACGACCAGTTCATCGAGCCTAAGCTTGTTAATCTGGAAACAGGTGAGTTCGTAGAGCAGACTGAAGAAGGTGCAACTGCATCTGAGTACAGCCAGCGTGACGCAGCGAAAGATCCAGCGCAGTCTATCCGCCTTTCTGGTGACCAAGACCTAGCGAAGATCATCCGTCGTGCCAATGTTGCAACAGTTTACCTAGTGAAAGATGCGAACGACAACGTCGACAAGCTGATCCTGCCGGTACACGGTGGTGGTCTGTGGTCAATGATGTATGCATTCATCGCGGTAGAAACTGACGGCAACACGCTTGCGGGTATCACTTACTACGAGCAGGGTGAAACTCCTGGACTTGGTGGTGAGATTGAGAACCCGAACTGGCGTGCACAGTTCGTTGGTAAAGAATTGTTCGACAGCAACAACAAGCCAGCTATCCGCGTCGTTAAAGGCGGTGCACCTGAAGGTGACATCCACGGTGTAGATGGTCTGTCTGGTGCAACCCTAACTGCAAATGGTGTTCAGCACACCTTCGACTTCTGGTTGGGTGACATGGGCTTTGGTCCATTCCTGGCTAAAGTTCGTGAAGGAGGCCTAAACAATGGCTGATACTAAAGAAATGAAGAAGATTCTGTTTGCGCCGTTTATCGACAACAACCCGATCGCGCTTCAGATTCTTGGTGTTTGTTCTGCTCTGGCAGTAACAACCAAACTAGAGACAGCATTCGTAATGACCCTAGCGGTAACATTCGTTTGTGCATTCTCTAACTTGTTCGTATCTCTGATCCGTAACCACATTCCAAACAGCGTACGTATCATCGTACAGATGGCGATCATCGCATCGTTGGTAATCGTGGTTGACCAGGTACTGAAAGCATTTGTTTACGATATTTCTAAGCAGCTTTCTGTATTCGTTGGTCTGATCATCACGAACTGTATCGTTATGGGTCGTGCTGAAGCATACGCAATGAAGTCCGAGCCTCTACCATCTCTAGTTGACGGTATTGGTAACGGCCTTGGTTACGGCTTCGTACTTATTACTGTAGCTTTCTTCCGTGAACTATTCGGTTCAGGCAAACTATTCGGCGTGGAAATCCTGCCGCTAGTATCTGACGGTGGTTGGTACCAGCCAAACGGTATGATGATCCTAGCACCATCAGCGTTCTTCCTGATTGGTTTCATGATCTGGGCTATCCGTATCATCCGTCCAGAACAAGTCGAAGCGAAGGAGTAAGGGGAACATGGAACATTATCTAAGCCTTCTAGTTCGTTCGATCTTTATCGAGAACTTGGCACTGTCGTTCTTCCTAGGTATGTGTACATTCCTAGCCGTATCGAAAAAAGTTAAAACTTCTTTCGGTCTGGGTGTAGCGGTAATCGTTGTACTAACGATCGCTGTTCCTGTGAACAACCTGATCTACAACCTACTGCTAAAAGACGGCGCCATTGTTTCAGGCGTTGACCTTAGCTTCCTGAACTTTATTACGTTCATCGGTGTTATCGCGGCACTGGTACAGATCCTGGAAATGGTTCTGGACCGCTTCTTCCCGCCGCTATACAACGCGCTAGGTATTTTCCTACCATTGATCACAGTAAACTGTGCGATCTTCGGTGGTGTATCTTTCATGGTACAGCGTGATTATAACTTCGCTGAATCTGTAGTATACGGTCTTGGTTCTGGTATCGGTTGGATGCTAGCAATCGTTGCTCTTGCGGGTATCCGCGAGAAGATGAAGTACTCAGACGTACCTCCAGGTCTACGTGGCCTAGGTATTACATTCATCACCGTTGGCCTTATGGCGTTGGGCTTCATGTCCTTCTCCGGCGTTCAGCTGTAATCAGGATAAAAGGAATAATCAATGGATATTATTCTTGGCGTAGTCATGTTCACCCTGATTATCCTGGCTCTAGTTCTAGTGATCCTATTCGCTAAATCTAAGCTGGTACCATCAGGTGACATTACTATCTCAGTAAATGGCGATCCGGAAAAAGCGATTACAACCGCTGCCGGTAGCAAACTGCTTAATGCACTTTCAGCAAGCGGCATCTTCGTTTCATCTGCTTGTGGTGGCGGTGGCTCTTGTGGCCAGTGTCGCGTTAAAGTTAAGTCTGGTGGTGGTGATATCCTACCGACTGAGCTTGACCACATCACTAAAGGTGAAGCACGTGAAGGCGAGCGTCTAGCGTGTCAGGTTAATGTGAAATCTGACATGGACATCGAGCTTCCAGAAGAAATCTTCGGCGTTAAGAAGTGGGAATGTACTGTTATCTCTAACGATAACGAAGCAACCTTCATCAAAGAGCTTGTACTTCAGATCCCTGAGGGCGAAGAAGTACCGTTCCGTGCTGGTGGTTACATCCAGATCGAAGCTGAACCGCACCACATTAAGTACTCTGATTTCGATATTCCAGAGGAATACCGTGAAGACTGGGACAAGTTCAACCTGTTCCGTTACGAGTCTATCGTGAAAGAGCACTCAATCCGTGCATACTCTATGGCGTCATACCCAGAAGAGAAAGGCTTGATCAAGCTGAACGTACGTATTGCAACGCCGCCGCCAAACAACCCAGATGTACCACCTGGCGTAATGTCATCTTACATCTGGTCACTTAAGGCTGGTGACACATGTACTATCTCTGGTCCATTCGGTGAGTTCTTCGCGAAAGAAACTGACAACGAAATGGTATTCATCGGTGGTGGTGCAGGTATGGCACCTATGCGTTCGCACATCTTCGACCAGCTTCTACGCCTGAAATCTAAGCGTAAGATGACTTACTGGTACGGTGCGCGTTCTAAGCGTGAAATGTTCTACATTGAAGATTTCGATACGCTAGCGGCTGACAACGAGAACTTCGAGTGGCACGTAGCCCTGTCTGATCCACTACCAGAAGATAACTGGGATGGTTACACAGGCTTCATCCACAATGTGATCTACGAGAACTACTTGAAAGATCATGAAGCTCCAGAAGATTGTGAGTACTACATGTGTGGTCCACCAATGATGAACGCAGCTGTTATCGGCATGCTGAAAGATCTTGGTGTTGAAGACGAAAACATCCTACTGGATGACTTCGGTGGCTAATTAGCTGCACACTGAAAAACTGGCTGATCCCAACCGGGGTCAGCCTTTTTTCGTAATAAGCGCATAATAACGGTATGTAAGCTAAGGTTTTATACTTGGCGCTTACCCATAACAAATAACAATGACTGTCTTTCATTTGGGGAGTAGTTGGATGAAGACGTTACTGCACCGCGCACTGCTGATGCTTGCGATGGTTATTACCCTGTCGGCCTGTAGTGATCAGCGTGAGATGATCCACCTGAACGGTTCGACCATGGGAACCTACTATTCAATTAAGTTGATTAAGCAGGAAGGCTTACCGCCTGCCACGGATATCCAGGCAGAAATTGACCGTCGATTAGAGCTGGTTAACGACCAGATGTCGACTTACCGTAAGCATTCCGAGCTCAGTCAATTTAACCAGTCGCGCTCGAGCGAACCGTTTGAAGTGTCGGCAGATACTGCTAAGGTCGTGACTGAGGCAATTCGCCTGGCAAAATTGACCGACGGCGCTTTGGATGTGACGGTAGGTCCGATTGTCAACTTGTGGAGCTTCGGCCCGGAAGCGCGTCCTGAGAAAACACCGACCGAGCAAGAGCTGGCCGAGCGCCGCAAGGTAGTGGGCATTCACCACCTGAGTGTGGAAGGTAACAGCCTGATCAAGGATATCCCGGATCTGTATGTCGATCTGTCCTCGATTGCCAAGGGATTTGGGGTTGACGTGGTCGCCGATTACTTTGATGATCTAGGTGTCGCTGACTACCTTGTTGAGATCGGTGGTGAGCTCAGCCTGAAAGGTAATAACCTTGAGGGTGTGCCTTGGCGCATCGCGATTGAAAAGCCAACCGAAGACGGTAGCCGGGCTATTCAGGAAGTGATTGAACCGGGTGACATGGCGGTGGCAACATCGGGTGATTACCGTAACTACTTTGAAGAAGACGGTGTCCGTTACTCGCACTTAATCGATCCGAACAGTGGTATGCCGATTTCCAACCATGTAGTATCGGTAACAGTGCTGCATCCATCAAGTATGACGTCAGATGCCCTGGCGACGGCATTCTCTGTGATGGGTGAGGAAAAAGCGCTGGAATTGGCTAACCAAGAGCAGATCCCTTTGCTGTTGGTTGTGAAAACAGAGCAAGGCTTCAAGGAATACGCCTCGGATGCTTTTGCCCCTTACATGAATCAAAAGTAGAGAGTGAACAATGGTTATCTATTTAACTACCTTTGCTGTGTTTTTGCTGGTCATCACTGCGATGGCTGTTGGCTACATCTTCCAGCGCAAAAGCGTAAGTGGCAGCTGTGGTGGTCTTGACGGTATCGGCATTGCCAAAGAGTGTGACTGCCCTGAGCCGTGTGATGCCCGCCTTAAGCGTGAGGCGCGTGAAGCTCGTGCCGCTGAGTGGAAGAAAAACCAGATCATCTGATCAGCAGCATGCGCGCAATTGAATCATAAGCCCGGCACTGCCGGGCTTTTTGTTAGGCTTCACAGTGCCTGCCATAGCCTCTATAATGTTGCTGTATAAAAAAACAGTAATCAGGTAGCCACTCGAATGTCTCTGTTGTCACCCCAAAAGCCTGGCAAGGCGCAGAAAAAGATCATCCATGTCGACATGGATTGCTTCTTTGCGGCGGTAGAGATGCGTGACAACCCTGAGCTGCGTGACATTCCTATTGCGATTGGCGGGCGCTCCGAGCAGCGCGGGGTGATCAGTACCTGTAACTACTTGGCGCGAAAGTACGGGGTGCGCTCGGCCATGCCTACAGGCAGGGCGATGCAGCTGTGCCCTCACCTGACCTTGGTCTCCGGCCGCATGAGCGTTTACAAAGAAGTGTCGGGCCAGATACGGGAAATTTTCCAGCGCTATACCGATAAGATCGAACCGCTTTCTCTCGATGAAGCCTACCTTGATGTCACCGATTGCGAGCTGTGCCATGGCTCGGCCACATTGATTGCTGAAGACATCCGCCGGGCTATCCGAGAAGAGCTCAACCTCACAGCTTCTGCCGGTATTGCCCCTGTAAAGTTCATTGCCAAGATCGCCTCGGATCTCAACAAGCCCGATGGGCAATATGTCGTGACGCCGGATCAGATCCCCGTTTTCGTAGAAGACTTGAAGCTCGAGAAGATCCCTGGTGTCGGCAAGGTCACTATCCAAAAACTGCACGACAAAGGTTTGTATGTCGGCAAAGATGTGCAGCAATACGACAGGCATTTGCTGTTGCAGCAGTTTGGTAAGTTCGGCCAGTCGTTATGGTCTCGGGCCCACGGCATTGACGAGCGGGAAGTGGTGGTCGAGCGCGAGCGTAAATCAGTGGGGGTCGAGCGTACCTTCTCGCAAAATATCAGCACCTACGAGCAATGCTGGGAGGTCATCGAGCGCTTATTCCCCGAACTGGAAAAGCGGCTCAAACGAGTACGCCCTGAGCTGAATATTGCCAAGCAGGGGGTAAAGGTGAAGTTTGCCGACTTCCAGCAAACCACGGTGGAGCATACCCAGCCGAAACTGGACAAGGCGCAGTTTGAAGGGTTGCTAAAAGAAGCCCTAACCCGGCAGCAGGACAGGGAGATACGCCTGATCGGCATCAGTGTCGGGTTGGAACTTGGTACGCGGGCGCAGCAGCTTTCGTTGTTTTGAGAGCAGGGATTAGGATCGGAACCTGGATCCTAGTTCCTGGGAAAAGATAGAAGAGCGAAGAGCAGAAGTAAGTTCCAAGATTCAGAACCGCTCTTTCTCGGAACCCGCATTTAAACTCTAGGATCCAGGAACTAGCATCTAGGAACCTCCTAGTAAAAAAAGCGAACTCTCAGGAGTTCGCTTTTTTGTTATCGGTTATTCAGTGCGTAAAGACTTCGCTTTCACCGGAATATTCTTCAGGATAGCAACCATTTGCTCCCAGAATAGGGCGACAGTGTCGATCTGGACTTTCTCGTCTGGCGAGTGCGGGAACTTGATAGTAGGTCCGAAGGAAATCATATCCATGTTCGGGTATGGCTTCTTGAACAGGCCACACTCAAGACCGGCGTGAATCACCATGATGTTCGGTACGCGGCCGTAGATGCTCTCGTACGTTTCGCGGAACAGGTGCATGACTTCAGAGTCTGCATCTGGCTTCCAGCCTGGGTAGGTACCAGAGAACTCACAGCTTGCGCCAGCAAGCGAAGCAACGGCTTTCAGCATGCCTTCTACATTGCTGCGGCCAGAATCGATCAGTGAGCGGATCAGGCACAATACCGTGATTTTGTCAGCTTCTGTGGTGATCACACCCACGTTTAGTGAGGTTTCAACCACACCTTCGATATCATCGCTCATGCGGATCACACCGTTAGGTGTTGCGTTCAGCATGTTGATGAAACGCTGCTGGTCAGCGGCTACTAGCACATCAGCAGGAAGCTCTGCAGTCTCAGTGAAAAGGTTGATGTCCGTTTCTACACGGCCAAGCTCAGCCACAAGCAGCTCTTGGTAGTAAGCAAATAGCTCGTTCAGCTTATCAACGTTAGCAGCAGGCAGGGTAACTACCGCGCTTGCTTCGCGTGGGATTGCGTTGCGCAGGCTACCACCGGTTAGAGAAGTTAGGCGCAGGCCAAGTTCTTCGGCGTGACCAAACAGGAAGCGACCTAGGATCTTGTTGGCATTACCACGGCCAGTGTGGATATCACAACCAGAGTGGCCGCCTTTCAGCCCTTTAACAACCAGTTTAATTGCTTGGAAATCAGCAGGTGTTGATTCACGCTGGATATCTAGAACCAGTGAACCGTCGACACCACCGGCACAGCCCATGTAGACTTCGCCTTCTTGCTCAGAGTCGGTATTCAGCAGGATATCACCTTCCAGCCAGCCTTCTTCAAGACCGAAGGCACCCGTCATGCCAGCTTCTTCGTCGATAGTCAGCAACACTTCCAGTGGGCCGTGCTCAACGTCTTTTGAAGCAAGTACAGCAAGACATGCCGCCATACCCATGCCGTTGTCAGCACCCAGAGTGGTGCCTTTAGCGGTCACCCACTCACCGTCGATGTACGGCTGGATAGGGTCGGTCAGGAAATCATGGTCGGTATCTTCGTTCTTCTGCGGCACCATATCGATGTGGGCCTGAAGAACAACACCCTTGCGATCTTCCATGCCAGGCGTCGCAGGTTTTTTGATGAAGACGTTGCCGACAGCATCACGGCGTACTTCAAGGCCTTCGCCTTGTGCAAACTGGATAATGTGCTGGGCTAGCGCTTCTTCATGCTTGGATGGGTGAGGGATAGAGCAGATCTGATCGAAGAATTGCCACACTGGTTGAGGTGACAGTTGACTGATTTCTGACACAGCAGTCTCCTTTATAAACTTTTGGTTATTGGCGATGAGTTAGCGAGAAATTAACTATATTGCAAAGTTATTCAGAACAATTAACTATCGCGGTTAACCTCAAGGATACCACTGTGCCCGAAACGGTAACAGCTAAATCTTAAAGTGGCTAACATGGTTTTCCAGGCTCTGCCCGTTGGCTAACAGCTGGGTGCTGGCAGCCGCAATATGGTCACCATGCTCGACGGTCTGGTGGCTATGCTCGGTCAACTGATGCAAGTTCCGGTTAATCTCCTCAGCGGCCTGTGACTGCTGATCACTGGCTTCGGCAATATGTTGGTTGAGTGACAGTATTGTGGAGATCTGTTCGCCAATCGCCGTGAGGGTCTGAGCGACTTCATCGGCATGCTCTGCGGCACTGGATGATTGCTCGCGGGTCTTGACCAGCGCGCCACTGACACTGTTGGCTCTGTCCTGCAGGTTGGCAATAATCGCTTCTATTTCGTTGGTGCTTGCCTGGGTTCTGGTCGCAAGGGTGCGGACCTCATCGGCCACGACGGCAAAGCCTCGGCCTTGCTCACCCGCACGCGCAGCCTCAATTGCCGCATTGAGGGCAAGCAGGTTGGTCTGCTCGGCGATACCGCGGATCACATCCAATACTGAGCCGATCGTCTGTGAGTCTTTCTCCAATGCCTGGGCACTGTGGTTGGCCTCATCCAGCAAGGTTAGCAATGCATGCATTTCCCTTGAGGAAGTGGACACCACGGCAATACTGTTGCTGCTGTGTTGCTGGGCCGTCTCGGCTGTCTCAGCAGCTTGCTGTGCTGATTGGGCAACATCTTGGTTGTTGGCGTGGAGTTGGTTCATGGCGGCAGCCACGCTATCTATCCCCCGGTAGGCTTGGTTGGCACTATCGGCCGTCTCGATCGCGACACTGTTGAGCTGGCTGGCAGCCGAACTGATTTGATCGCTGACAGGGGCCATGTCTCGGAGCATATCTGATAGGCGACTGGCGAAAGTATTGAACGAACGGGCCAATTGGCTGAGCTCGTCATCCCCTTGGCTTGGCAAGCGTTGGGTCAGGTCACCATTTCCCTCGGCAATATCGTGCATGGCTTGTGCTGTTTCCTGGCAGGGAATAGTAATCGAGCGGGAGATGAGCCAGGCGAGCAAGCCACTCAATGCCAAAGCGCTGAGAAGGAAAACGCTAAATTGTTTAAGCTCGCTATAAAAAAGGGCGGTGACATCATCGACGTAGATACCCGAGCCGACAATCCACCCCCAAGGCGCAAAGCCTTTTACGTAGGAGATTTTTTCAACGGGGGTGCTAAACCCGGGTTTTTCCCAATAGTAATCGACAAAACCCTGACCTTGCTGGCGGACAGTGTTGGCCATTTCGACAAATAGGGCGGTGCCGTTGGGGTCTTTGAAATTGTCCAAGCGCTGCCCGTTGAGAGAGGGTTTGAAAGGGTGCATGACCATTGTCGGAGCCATGTCATTGACCCAGAAGTAGTCTTTTTCTTCATAGCGCAATGTGGCAAGGGCTGCCACTGCCTGCTGCTGGGCTTGGGGACGGGAAAGGGTGCCTTGTTGCTCAAGAGAGTGGAAATAACCGATAAGGCTGTGGGCACTTTCGACCAGATGGCGGGTCTTGAGCCTTTTTTGTTCCATGATATTGGTTTGGTAATTGGCGACAAACAGCGCCAGCGGCAGTAGTGTCAATACAGTCACGATAACGCTCAGTAGATAAAGCCGCTTACCGATAGGGACTTTTCTGAGAAGGGGAAATGCTGCCATGTTATACCTCTATCCTTGTGGTTTATTATTGCGCATAGTTGAATAAGGTATGTTGTAAGCATGTAGCGATTCAAGAGGGGTGGGGTTACACTTTGGTCGCGAAATGGTGAAACTGTGAGCTGGCGTTATGTAATTTAATTACAGATTTTTTTGACTCATCGCTCAATAATCAGAAAAATGTGACACAGTTAAAGAAAAAGCTTGAAAGTTTATTACGCGAAGGTTATATTTGCACCATCTTCTGAACGAAGACGAACGACGCAAAAATTTGCTCTAGGATGAGCCCGAGATATCGCCTCCAAGGAACCGAGTTTAAGTCAGGCCAAGACGGCCAAACACGTTATGCGTGTAGTCATTGCTTAATAGTTAAGGTGATAAAAATGAAAGTATTTGAATCTGTAAACAAGTTTTGGAACAACCGCGCTGTATACACCGGTAACTTTAAATACCCAAGCTCGTTCGGTTACTAATTCTGTGGTTTGCCTGGCTCTACATTACCGGGCAGGTCTGAGTGGTCAATTTTTTGTTCACCCCCTTTGTTTAAGAATCTCTTAAAACCGCTGTTCGGTTTATAGTTACATTCTTGACGCCACTTCCATTTGGAGTGGCGTTTTTTTTATCTTCCTGAATCCTTCCCCCCTCTTTTACGACATGCTTCCCTGTGTTATCGATCGCTTTGTTTTATGCCTTTTGGGTGTATTCGATTACATCAGGTGTTAACTGTTAATTCATGCAATTTGATGGCTGATATTAACGTTTGCGCATAGGTGTAAAATATTAAATGGGTAAAATGTAGCCATGCTGTTAAATTCATAAGGTGTTGTTTTTAATGCATTAAATTTTGAGTTGGTGTTGCTTGGTCGGTTTTTTATTCGGTTGTTTGAATTCATTGATGATAATTGCGTTATTTACTGGAAATTGACAATTATCGAGCATATAATCGCCACCCAAAATAGAGACGCAATCGTTTTCTATTTCTTGAAAATTCGTGATGTGTGGAAACCGAGAAACGGCTTCGGCTCATCCCTTAAACCAATATCAATTGCTTAATATCTCCAAGGAATCGAGAGCAATGCTTGAGAAACTTTTTAAACTCAAAGAGAACGGTACCGATGTCCGTACCGAGCTGCTAGCGGGTCTGACTACCTTCTTGACGATGGCTTACATCATTTTTGTAAACCCATCTATGCTGTCGGCGACGGGTATGGACCAAGGCGCGGTATTTGTCGCGACCTGTCTGGCGGCGGTTGTGGGCTGTTTCATCATGGGCTTTGTGGCTAACTACCCAGTGGCCCAGGCGCCGGGTATGGGCCTGAATGCTTTCTTCACCTACGGTGTTGTTTTAGGCATGGGGCATACATGGCAGGTTGCGCTGGCGGCGGTATTCCTATCGGGTCTGTGCTTTATTGCCCTGAGTGTACTGCGAGTTCGCGAGTGGATTATCAACTCCATTCCTCATGCGCTGCGTATCGGGATCTCGGCGGGTATTGGTTTATTCTTGGCATTCATCGCCCTGCAGAGCTCTGGCATTGTGGTCGATAACCCGGCAACGCTGGTACAAGTGGGTGATTTCACCAGCTTCCCGGCTGCGATGGCATCTTTGGGCTTCTTCCTGACAATTGCCCTGGTACACCGTGGTTACAAAGCGGCGGTACTTATCGCGATTTTGGCCGTTACCGCAATCAGTGTGCTGGTGGGTGAAGTGGCGTACGGCGGTATTGTCTCGGCGCCACCAAGCATTGCGCCAACTTTCATGCAGATGGACTTCTCAGGTGCATTGGAAGTAGGTTTGATTTCGGTTGTGTTCGCGTTCTTGTTCGTTGACTTGTTTGACACGGCGGGCACCTTGGTCGGTGTGGCAACGAAAGCAGAACTTATCGACAAAGACGGTAAGCTACCACGCCTGAACCGTGCGTTACTGGCAGACAGTACTGCAACTTCTGTGGGTGCGGTATTGGGTACATCGAACACGACCTCTTATGTTGAGAGTGTTTCGGGTGTCGCTGTGGGCGGCCGTACCGGTCTTACCGCTGTAACGGTTGGCGTTTTGTTCCTGTTGGCATTGTTCTTTGCGCCGCTAGCAGGTATGGTGCCTGCCTATGCGACAGCAGGTGCTCTGTTCTACGTAGCCATCCTGATGATGTCTGGTTTGGTTAGCGTTGACTGGCGTGACTTAACAGAAGCAGCACCAGTAGTTGTAGTTTGCCTACTGATGCCGTTAACATACTCCATCGCTGAAGGTATTGGCCTTGGCTTTATCACCTACGCTGCCGTCAAGACGATGAGTGGCAAAGGTCGCGATGTAAATATTAGCGTTTGGGTTATTGCAGCCCTATTTGTTGCTAAAATTATTTTTCTATAACAGTAAATAAATACATACAGCAGTTTTTCTGCTGACTCAGAGGTTCATCGGATATGAGTAATAAGTTCATCATCACTTGGGACAACATGCAAATGTATACCCGCCAGCTAGCAGAGAAATTGCTTCCTGCAGATCAGTGGAAAGGTATCATTGCCGTTAGCCGTGGTGGCTTGGTTCCATCTGCAATTTTGGCGCGTGAACTTGGTATTCGTTATGTTGATACAGTATGTATCTCAAGCTACGACCACGATCACCAGCGTGAGATGAAAGTACTGAAGCAAGCAGAAGGTGATGGTGAAGGTTTCATCGTTATCGATGATCTGGTGGACACTGGCGGTACAGCGGAAATGATCCGTCACATGTACCCGAAAGCGAAATTCGTAACTGTATGTGCGAAGCCTGCAGGTAAGCACCTGGTTGATGACTACGTGGTAGACATCCCGCAGGAAACTTGGATCGAGCAGCCATGGGATATGGCCGTGACTTTCGTTGATCCTATCGCGAAAAAATAATACCGCTTTTAGCGACTAAAAAAGGAGCCATCGGCTCCTTTTTTTATGCCTGCTGTTCCGGGGTATTAGCTGGCTTTGGCTTTAATGTCCGACAGGGATTCGCCATTGGGTTTGTTGCGGTAATAGTTGTTGTAGTTGATGAGATCAACCATGGTATTACCGGTTATCTTGCATTGGCGTTGGTATTTGGTTTGGTAGCTGTCGGGAATTCGCTCGCCTGTTACATCAAGGCAAAGTGGGGTTTTGGCATTGACGCCACCTGATGCCTCTCCGGGGTTGCCACCCAGGGAGCCACCGCTACCAAAAGCGAGGACTGACGAAGAGAAAAAAAGTGAAGCACAGAGACATAGGACGTATCGCATACTTACCACCGTATGAAGTACTGATAGGTAAGTAAAAGCATAGCTTACTCCTGAATATCTTCAGTACTGCTTCTGCAACAAGTGCGATTTGTCTGTCGGCTCATACAGTAAGTATCTGTTGGGTGGTATACTTGAAAAATATAACCACAATAAGCACATCCCTGTGGCCGAACCGGAATTGAATAGCTGCTGTTATCTGCCACAAGAGCTCAAGTATAGTCCGGAAGCGCTCGGGCCTGCACTGTAGGTATGTGTGAACCGATATGGAGCAGAACGTGTCTGAACCGTCCAAAACCAACCTTTCCGAAAAGCTCTTTGCCCCAAGGCAAACCTCCAAAGAAACCTCGAGCCTGGTGAAATTGGCTAACGTCGTTGATACCCCGATCCACAGTGCACTGGATGGTGATACTGAAATAGGTTGGTATCGGGTGATGCGACGGCCGCAGTGGATCTGGCAGGGGATCGACCCGATTGAGCTAGAAGCTATCCTCGCCCGGATAGCGCACAGTGAGGCGGCGCGTACAAGGGATGACCTGCTCGATACCGTTATAGGCTACAAGCCCGGAAACTGGGTTTACGAGTGGTGCCAGCCGGGTGGGCTATACCACAAGGCGGCGCGGGCTTTACTGGAGCAGGGGGAGAAGGAAAAAGCGGCCGAGCAGCTTATTACAGCCAGTATGTATTATAGTATCGCGGCCTACCCACACCTGAAAGGGGACGACTTGGCAGCCCAGGCTGAACTGCAAGCCAACCAAGCCTACCGCGATGCCATAGACAATATGCAGCACCAGATGCGTACCATTGATGTCAAATACGAAAACAAAACCTTCCAAGCCTTTATCCACCTGCCTCGGACCGACAAGTTATTGCCGACGGTAATTGTTAGCGGCGGCCTGGATACCCTGCAGTCAGATCTTTTGCGCCTGTACCAGAAATACCTCGGGCCGGCTGGCTTTGCAATGATCACCCTCGACATGCCGTCTGTTGGCCACAGCAGCCATTGGTCCCTTACCGAAGATACCAGCCGCTTGCACCAAGCGCTGTTGCAGCAGGTAAAAGAGGTACCATGGGTCGATCATACCCGTGTTGCGATGCTGGGCCTTCGATTCGGCGGCAATGCAGCAATTAGGCTTGGTTTCCTGGAGCCAACCCGCCTGAAAACTTGTATCAGCATCGGCGGTATTATTCATAGCGGGCTGGCCGACCCAAAACGGCTTGATGCAATGCCACGGATGTACCTTGATATGCTTGCCTCGCGCCTTGGCAAACATGGTGTGTCGAAGTCTAGCTTGGTGTCCCACCTCCCGGCCTGGTCTCTCAAGCACCAGGGCTTGCTGGGCCGCCGTAAAACCGAGGTACCGATGCTGGGTATTGGCCTCAAGGGCGATCCTGTTTGCTCCGAATTCGACAACCAGCTGATTGCGATGTCGAGCCGCGGCGGCAAGGCGGTGACCTTACCTGAAAAGCCACTGCATGACGGCTATCACCGGGCGATGACAACAGTTGTCGATTGGCTTAAAGACAAGCTTGCAGAGTAGGCGGTGTTATCAATACGCCTGTTTTGTAAATAAATTGTTGCCAAGCAAGCAATTTGTGGCTTAAATGGAATAGGTAATTGATTACTAGGGATGGAGATAATTATGACGACAGAAAAAACTTTCCCGCCGCACGGGCGTTTGATGACTAAGCTGACGGCCTTGGGACCTTACCTGCGCCAGCCTCTGTCCTCCGAAGGGCATTTTTTCTTTGACTGCCTATCGAGCTGTGTCAGTGCTAAAAAAGCACCCGAAGAGCGCGAATTCTGGGGCTGGTGGTTTATCATTGAAGCCAACGATGAAGGCTTTGAATACCACTATGGCTTTGGCCGTTACGATGATGCCGGAGAATGGATCAAGGATCCGGTACCGGCAAAGCATGAGAAAGCGGTGCAGCAAACGTTAGAGGATTTTTATCCAAAATTAGAAGGTTTGTTGCAAGATGAGTTCGAACTGGCATTATCTCCTTCAAAAGTGCTGAAAGAGCCTGAGCTTGGTAGTGTAGCCTGATTTGCAAGCTTTACCTTATATGAAGAAAAATGCGCCTATTTGGCGCATTTTTCTTGTGATTTATAAAGGGTATTGATACAACATCATTCTACTTTTCTTTTTGTTTTATCCCCATGGCAGAGACAAATATCCTAAATGAGCAAAACAAGGACTTGGTAACCGCAGACTCCAAAGACGGGTCTCAACACCAAGAGGTTAGGCACAGTTCACAGATTATCGTGGTCAAGCTGGGTACCAGCGTTTTGACCGGCGGTACGCTAAAGCTGGATCGTGCCCATATGGTTGAGCTGGTTCGCCAGTGCGCGCAACTGCGCCGGCAGGGCCATAAGGTCATTATTGTCACCTCCGGCGCCATTGCTGCCGGAAGAGAACATTTAGGATACCCCGAACTGCCCAAAACGATGGCGAGCAAGCAGCTGCTGGCTGCTGTTGGCCAGAGCCGCCTGATCCAGGAGTGGGAAAGCCTGTTCGGAATCTATGGCCTGCACGTGGGGCAAATGCTGCTAACCCGTGCCGATCTCGATGACCGCGAGCGCTACCTCAATGCCCGCGATATGCTTGTTGCCCTGCTGGACAATGGCATTATTCCGGTTGTTAACGAAAACGATGCGGTTGCGACAACTGAAATCAAAGTCGGTGATAACGACAACCTGTCGGCATTGGTGGGTATTTTGGCTGGCGCCGATAAGCTGCTGCTGCTGACCGATCAGCCGGGGCTATTTACCGCAGATCCGCGTAATAACCCGGAGGCAGAGCTGATCCGTGAAGTCCACACCATCGATGAAACCCTGCGCAAAATCGCGGGTGGCAGTGTCGGTGGCTTGGGCACCGGTGGCATGGCGACCAAGCTACAGGCGGCAGATGTTGCGCGCCGTGCGGGTATCGAAGTGATTATTGCAGCGGGCAGCCGCCCTGATGTGGTGGCGGATCTGGCGCATGGGACATCGGTGGGTACACGCTTCCTGCCGCTGGAATCTCCGCTTGAAAGCCGTAAACGGTGGATTTTGGCCGGGCCTCCGCCTGCGGGCGATATCGTTATCGACCAAGGTGCAGCATTGGCTGTGCAGCAGCGCGGAAGCAGCTTGTTGTCGAAAGGGATCACCGCAGTGAAAGGTGAGTTCGAGCGGGGGGAGGTTGCCCGGATCTTCAATACCCAAGGCGAGTTGCTGGCTCGTGGGATCAGCCGTTACTCCAGCCAGGATCTGGCGAAAATTGCCGGCAAGCACAGCCAGGATATCTATCAGGTGTTGGGTTATGAATATGGCCCAGTTGCTGTACACCGTGACGATTTAGTCGTCATCTAACACCGAATAAAATATAAAGGGAAAAGAACATGAATCTTGAACTGATGGGCCAAGCGGCGCAACAGGCTGCGTTTGAACTGGCAACCGCAGCAACTGAACAGAAAAACCGTGCATTGGCCGTGATTGCCGATGAGCTGGAAGCCAACCAAGAGGTTATTTTGGCAGCCAACGCCAAAGACATTGCAGCGGCAAAAGAAGCAGGTATGACCGATGCCTTGGTTGACCGCCTGCTGTTAAATGCAGATCGATTGGCTGGTATCGCCAACGACGTGCGCAATGTGATCAGCCTCAATGACCCGGTCGGTGCCGAGCTAGACAGCAAAGTACTGGAAAACGGTATGCGCCTTAGC
This sequence comes from Photobacterium sp. ABD4_091, assembly GCF_056160145.1. Taxonomy (NCBI): domain Bacteria; kingdom Pseudomonadati; phylum Pseudomonadota; class Gammaproteobacteria; order Vibrionales; family Vibrionaceae; genus Photobacterium; species Photobacterium sp. ABD4_091. The sequence goes on from NZ_JBSWWQ010000001.1 coordinate 2,280,265, forward strand.
CGACGCCGTGTTCCACTTGGTGTCGTCGGTGTGATCTATGAAGCGCGCCCTAATGTCACCATTGACATCGCTGCCCTGTGCCTGAAAACCGGCAACGCCAGTATCCTCCGCGGTGGCCGCGAGACGTTCCATTCCAATATGGAACTGGTCAAAGTGATCCAGGTTGCGCTTGAGAAAGCAGGCTTGCCGACAGCATCGGTACAATATATTGAAAAACCGGACCGTGAGCTGGTTTCCCAGCTGTTGAAGATGGATCAGTACGTTGACATGATCATCCCGCGCGGTGGTGCTGGCTTGCACAAGATGTGTAAGGAAAACAGCACTATTCCGGTGATCATCGGTGGTTTCGGTATCAGCCATGTGTATGTCGATGCCTCGGCAGATCTTTCCCGCACCCTGGACGTGGTGGAAAATGCCAAGGTACAGCGCCCATCGGCCTGTAATGCCTTGGACACCCTGTTGGTTCATGAGAAAGTTGCAGAAGCTTTCTTGCCTCGTTTGGCGGAACGCCTGAACACCAGCAGTGTCGATATGGTCGCTGACGAGAATGCTTACGAGCTGCTTGAAGGCAAAGCGACAAGCCTGCGCCGGGTGGCCGAAGGGGACTTCGACACCGAATGGCTGAGCTTCACGCTAGGTATCAAGATAGTCAAAGACGTGGAAGAAGCGATTGCCCACATGCGCAAGCACAACGCCAGCCACTCTGATGCCATCATGACCAATGATTTGATGGCGGCAGAGCGTTTTGTTAATGCAGCAGGCTCAGCAGCCGTTTATGTCAATGCGTCAACGCGCTTCACCGATGGCGCACAGTTTGGCCTAGGCGCAGAAGTGGCGGTATCGACCCAGAAACTGCATGCCCGCGGCCCGATGGGGCTGGAAGAGCTGACAAGCTACAAGTGGGTAGGCGTCGCAGACTACCTGCCTCGTTCGTAACAATGATTTCGTTGTCAGTTTACCTATTACTGCATCGCAAGTGCTCATTTACTATCGTAAACTCCGCGCTAGCTCTTTGTTCTAGGTAAACTGACTTAGATTTCATTGCTCCGAATAGCTTTGAGTCACACTGATTTAGATATAAAAAAACGAGAGCGTGATGCTCTCGTTTTTTTTATGCCTGATCTTTGAGTTTCTTTAAGTCTTGGTTTTCGTCGTTTGCCGCTTGTTTCTCGATCAGCTCATCAAGTTCTTGTTCGCGCTTGCTTTTGTCGTACATGTATTTGACTTTGTCCTTGTAGCCAAATTTCATGTTAGCGGTGTATTTCAGCGCCGCAATATTACCGACCACCACGCTCACGACGATGATGCTGATAACCCACGGGTTGAGTAGCCATTCCATTTACACCTCACAGATATTCTCTATGTACCTACTATAGAGACTATCAAGGTTTTCCAGGATGTGCGACTTTCCTGCAAGCTCATATTGGCTAAGTGTGCGCTTGAGCAGGTCTGGCGTGAGCTGTGAAAGTAAATATTTGCTAACCGGGAAGTAGCTGATATGCCAAGGCTCGCAGGCGACGCCATGGCGGTCTTCTGCATAAGGGAGGTAGAAGCCAAAGCCTTTCATATGGCTATTGAGCCATTGGCTGAATGCCGCTTGGTGGCCTCCGGTTTGGTACTCCCAGGGCTCCAGTTGAAGCTGCTCGCCTTCAGGCAGGCAGTTGGCTGCGTAGACATCGATATCGGTGCCCCAGTGGTGGCGGCTTGCGCCAGGTAGCGCTGACCAACGCAGTATCGCGTGGATTTTCTCAAGCTCAGTAAGGGTGCTTGGGTCAAGCGGTTGGCTGTTGCTATCAAGCAGCGGCCGCTTGCCGGAATATTTGTTGTTCCAAATTAGCATCTGCCGCTCGAACGGGCGGAAGGCACTGGCTATTTGGAGGTCGAAGCCAGCCTTATTGGCTGCATCTTTTAATGCCTCAAAGGCGGGTAGCATTTGCTGGTGGACAAAAGGGTGCCCGCCGTCAGGGTTTAGAGAGACCAGGTGGCTGGTCTCTTGCCCGGTCAGCTGCCCGGCAGTGTGCTGCCGGGCTTGGTTTGGATGGCTAACCATTAAAGGACTTTTTCCATCACTTTCTGGTACATGTCGGTCAGCTTTTCCAGATCGGCCACTTTCACACACTCATTCACTTTGTGGATAGTCGCGTTGACCGGGCCGAGCTCGATAACCTGTGCACCGGTTCGGGCAATGAAACGGCCATCGGAAGTACCGCCAGTGGTCAGTAGTTCCGGTTTTTTGTGATTCACTTCCTCGATAGACTCCACGACGGCATCAAGCAGGCTTCCTTCGTCGGTCAGGAACGGGTGGCCGCTGAACGTCCAGGCCAAGTCGTAATCAAGGCCATGGGCATCGAGTACTGAGTGAACCTTGCGCTTGATATCATCGGCGGTCAGCTCGGTGCTGAAGCGGAAGTTGAACTGGACGTGGAATTCGCCTGGGATCACGTTCGATGCGCCAGTACCCGCAGACAGGTTGGCGATCTGGAAACTGGTCGGTGGGAAGTAGGCATTGCCGTTGTCCCACGTTGTCGCGGCCAGTTCGGCCAGTGCTGGCATGGCACGGTGAACCGGGTTATCGGCAAGGTGCGGGTAGGCGACATGGCCTTGAGTACCCTTGATATTCACATCACCGGTAATCGAACCACGGCGGCCGTTCTTCACCACATCGCCCACAGCATGGGTACTTGATGGTTCACCGACAATACACATGTCGATTTTTTCATTACGGGCTTCCAGTGTATCGATAACACGGGTCGTACCGTTGATGAATGGGCCTTCTTCGTCCGAGGTGATCAGCAAAGCGATAGAGCCTTTATGATCAGGGTTTGCGGCCAGGAAGCGCTCAATCGCCACAATCATACAGGCTAGCGAGCCTTTCATATCGGCTGCGCCGCGGCCATGCAGGTAGCCATCGATGATGGTTGGCTCGAAAGGCGCGGTATGCCACTTATCTAGGTTACCGGCTGGTACCACATCGGTATGGCCGGCAAAGACGAATAGCGGAGCTTCCGTGCCGCGGCGGGCCCAGAGATTGGTGGTATCTTCGAACACCATGGTTTCGATATTAAAACCGAGCTTTTCCAGGCGCTCGATCATCACGTCCTGGCAGCCAGCATCTTCAGGGGTCACTGATTGGCGGCTGATAAAGTCTTTCGCCAGGGCGAGAACCGGGCTATCTGACATCCTTGTATCCTTTCTTAATTCGTTTGGAAGATTTCTTGGTATTGGGCCGGCTTGAAGCCTAGGTGGAAGCTGTTGTTGTGAACCAGCAGCGGGCGCTTGATCATGGCCGGGTGCTCCAGCATCAATTCGATCGCGCTTTGCTGGTCAAGGCCGGCCTTTTGCTCGTCGCTCAGCTGGCGGTAGGTCGTACCGCGCTTGTTGACCATGGCTTCCCAGCCCAACTCGGCCTCAAACTGCTCTAGCATGCCACGGTCAAGGCCGTCGGCACGGTAGTCATGGAAGGTGTATTCGATGTTTTCGGCTTCTAGCCACTTCTTCATTTTCTTGATGGTGTCGCAGTTTTTGATGCCGTAAGCAATTGTACTCATAGTTATTCTGGCTGACTTGTTTTGTGAACTTGGTCTCCCTTTATAGCGGGAATAGCCATGGGGTGCAACGGCTTCAGCCGCCATAGTGGATCGCCAGTTTGATCAGCCAGATATTCGCCAGGATCCCGAGCACAAATACGATGGTGCGCCATGGGCTGAGCTTGAAGGCATAGCAAATGAAGTAAAGCACCCGGCTGATGATAAACAGGTACGCGGGGAGGGCGGATTCATGGGCGGGTACCCCTGCTAAGTGGGCGATGAACACGCAGCTGGAAAATACCGTCAGGATTTCCCAACCGTTAGCCTGGGCGGCTTTTACCCGCGAGGCGGCACCGGTGAGTTCGCGGTCTTGGATTCGTGGTTGGTTGATATCAAGCTTGCCGGTTTGGCGGACGGTTAACCAGCCGCCGACGCCTGCCAGTAAATAGTTAATCAATATCATGGTGATAATGCACCAGAAAGCAGGGGTCATGGCAGCGCCTTGGGGAGAGTGGGTTTGCCCAAAGTATAGGAGACTAGCTATAGAATGAGCATCTGATAAGCCCGCATATGCATAATTATCGATGACAAAAAAGTGCTACCAGATAGCATGACGACTACTGTTGAATGGCAATTTCTGCGAGCCACTTAATGGCTTTTGGGTAGGGTTAGTAACATTTTTTGCTGCACATTACTTAAGTGCAAAGCTGCTTTTGTAAGTACTTGATCTGTATCAAAGGTTATTTATTATCACTAATTTTTATAAATTGATTTCAATCAATACCAGTATGTTTCTAAATAGTTACATTTTGACCCGCTTAACGTGAAGCCCAATTTTTCCCCATGTCGGGATTCAAAAGGAATGGAGTCAATAATAATGAAAAAGAATCTATGTACCGCCGCTATCCTCGCTGCAGTATTGGCAGCCCCTCAGGCTATGGCACACAAGCAGGGTGATATCTTGGTCCGTGCCGGTACGGCAACGGTGGTTCCAAACGAAAGCAGTGATGATGTACTTGGCCTAGGTGAGTTTGGTATTGATTCAAATACCCAGCTTGGTATTACAGTAGGCTACATGCTGACAGACAACATCAGTATTGAGCTGCTGGCCGCAACCCCGTTCAGGCATAGTGTTTCGCTAAACGGTGCCGGTAAAATTGCAGAAATTGAACACCTGCCGCCAACATTGATGCTGCAGTACTATTTTATGGACAGCGTTAGCAAGTTCCGCCCGTATGTCGGTGCTGGCCTCAACTACACCACTTTTTTCAATGAAGACTTTAACGGTACTGGTGAAGGAGCTGGCTTAAGCGATCTGAAACTGGAAGATTCGTGGGGTCTCGCAGCAAATGTAGGTATCGATTACCAGGTGAAGGATAACTGGTTCTTCGGTGCCTCAGTGTGGTATGCCGATATCAGTACTGATGTGAAATTTAAACACGAGGGCAACGCGCAGAAAATTAGTACGGATATCGACCCTTGGGTCTTTATGGTAACCGCCGGTTACACTTTCTAAGCTAGAGCCTGAGCACACAGTGAGTGCAACAAATGTTGCGCTCACAATTTTGCCAGAGAGGCATTTTTGTGTGATATTTCAAGTTGTTGTTTAAACATGTCTTTTTTGTTTCTGAAATGACAAGTTCCTAAATTTTGCGACCGCGATCACCGAAAATGACGACCGAAACAGGGAAATCCTCCCTCATATTGATCAAACTCAACACCCCGTAGGCAGAAGTCGGAATAATAAAACCTCAAATTATGGAGGTCTCAATGGAATTGAATCCGGTTTTTGCCCGTCGTCTTTATCTTGCCTTGCTTGTTGAGCAGCTTGAACGCCCCAATGTACCTAAGCTGATTGAAATTACCGGTTGGCCACGTCGTACCATTCAGGATGTGCTTAAAGCCCTGCCGGGTTTTGGCATTGAGTTAGCATTCATTCAAGATGGTAAACGTCATAATGATGGCTACTACCAGCTAAGCGACTGGGGGCCCTTTGATGTCAATTGGGTCGAATCGAAAGAAAGGGATATTATCTCTTCCGTCTCGAGTTAATAAAAAAACCGCACGAGTGCGGTTTTTTTATATCTGTGCTATTCGCAATAATAGGCATTGCCAATTAAAGTCACGGACGTCGAAAAATCGGGTGGGCTGTACAATGAAACCGTATTGGCTCCTCGCTCAATAGCCTGATTGCGCAGTTGGTTGAGCGCGCCCTGGGTCAGGTCCCTGTCGCTGATGAACCAATAGTTATACCAACTCCCCTGCGAGCCGATAAGCGTTCCCCGCCTTTCACAGGTGTTTTGTATGTCATTGGCATCCCATGTCAACACCACTGCGCCGGCATCAACAAACAGGGGGGAGGTGCTGCACCCCGCCAATACCATAACAGACAGCGAAACCCCCAGAGCCCGGACTTTTCCCATTATTGGCCTTGTGTCTCTAAATAAAGCACAGTGGCGGCAGTCCTGGATTTAACCTGCAGTTTCTTCAGCAAGCTTTTCATATGGACTTTTACGGTTGCTTCAGAAATGAACAGGTTATCGGCAATCTGCTTGTTGCGGTAGCCTTTCGCCACTTCTTTTAGGATCTGCATTTCACGGTCGGTTAGGGAATCGAGCAGGGAGTCTTGCTCGGCGCTGTCTGCCAGATACTCACGCACCAGATCACTGAAAGCCTGTCCGCCGCACATGGCTTGTTTAAGCAGGCTGATAAGCTGATCAGGCTCGGTATCTTTCAGCAGGTAGCCATCGGCACCAGCGTTGACAAGGGCTTTAACGTCCGAGCGGCTGTCAGAAACGGTTAGCACGACGATTCGTGACTGGATCCCTTCGGCTCGCATCGCATTGAGGGTATCGAGGCCAGACATCCCTTTCATGTTGAGGTCAAGCAGGATCAAATCCGGTTCTTTTTCCTGGGCGAGCAGCACGGCATCTGCCCCGTTGCTGGCTTCGCCAACCATTTCGAAGTCGTTTTCAAAGCTGAGAAGTTGGCTGATCCCCCTGCGCATCAAGGGGTGATCATCAACAATCATAATTTTCCAACACGTCATATTGTTATCCTTGGGATTCAGGCTGAAACTGAAGGGTGACTTCACAGCCAGAGCCCTTGGTTGTATTGATTTCCAAACTACCGTGCAAGCGTGAGGCCCGCTCGGTCATTATTGCTAGGCCGTAATGATTCAATTTTTCATTGGCCGGGTCAAAGCCTATGCCATCGTCACTGATATTGATGATCACCGTATCTGTATCTTGCTGGCAGGTTACGATGATTTCATCAGCTTGTGCATGCTTGATCGCATTGAGAACCGCTTCCCTTATAAATTGCAGTAAGTGCACCTGATGGTGGGCATCAAGGTTCAGCGATGAAAGCTGGTTGTCTATGATAAGCAAAGCAGTACTTTGTTCTTCCAATGGTTTTAGCATTTCTACCAATGCTTCGCCTAAATTTGCTTCTTTTATTGTGAGGCGGAAGGTGCTTAATAGCTCCCTTAACTGAGTGTAAGCCCCTGAAAGTCCTTGGTCTATATCACTTATGATTGCCATGGTCTGTTGCTGATCACCTTGGCTAAGCTGCCTCTTTAGCAGGGTCACTTGGATTTTGAGGTAAGACAGTGATTGCGCCAAGGAATCATGCAGTTCGCGTGCAATCGTAGCACGCTCTTCCATCAATAATAATTGCTCCGACTGCTTTTGTGCCCGGTTGTAGTAGATCCCCCGGGCTAAGGTACGGGATAAGTTTTCGATTAAGTTTTTATCCGGGCAAGGCAAGGTGTCCTGCCACCAAAGTTGACCCAGTACCTGACCGTCGAGTTCAAGGTCATGGTAGTGCCAGTTGTTGCCAGAAGGCTCCCCTGCGGTGATCTCGGTATTGTTGCCGCTGTTCTCTTCAATAATTAGCTTGGCGGCAGTTAGCCCCTCGATATCAAGCAGGGTGTCTAGCATCACGGCGAAGTTCTTGGTACTCAGGCGGCTTTGCGAGAGCTCTTGCGAGCAATCATAGAGTACTTGCAGTGAGTCATTGGCTTGGCGCAGGCGACGAGTTTTCTCGTCAACTTTCATTTCCAAGTTGCGGTATAGCTTGCCGAGCTCCGTCGCCATGGTGGTAAAGGTGCCGGCCAAAATACCTAATTCGTTGTCACTTTTTACATCAAGGGTGAGATCAAATCTTCCTTCTTGTATCTGTTCGCTAGCCGTGACCATCTGATTGAGCGGGGTGACGATCTTGCGTTGGGTAAAGTGAATGGTGAACAGCGCAGCGATAAGGATCAGGCTCAAACCCAGCCCGCCAACGACTGACAATACTTGAAGTTTGATGATCGAAAATTCTTGTAACTCGTAGACAAATTGGTCGATTCGGTCGACAAATTTGGCAACTTCGCTGAGAAATAGCCTTTCATTACCATCATGCAACAAGGGATGCAGATCTTCCCAACGGCCGATCAGGTTGTAGTAATGCATCTTGATATTGGTCGGTACCGTCCAGTGCTCTAATGCTGCCATTGATGGCGAGAACAAGGACTTTTCGAACATATCCAAATGGGCTTCCAGATGGGGAGATTGAGTCTGGATATCGTAGGCCAGTCGGTAGCTTTGCATGCGCAATGAACCGGACACATTGACCGCCTCGGCATCGTTCAAGCTCGAGGCAAGGGTGAGCAGGGCAAAGCTGGTGGTAACCACAGAAAGAAGCAAGATTGCGAGCATGGCTCTGGCAATCGTTGTAGTGACGGGCTTTAGAGGCCTATTTTTCACAGATTTTCCTTTTAAATCGTTATCTTAAAGATAAGGAGAAAACGTTTTTCTGTTTAAGTCTGGTCTATATTTAATAGACGGAATGGTGATTTTCAATGCAATTGAGATAAATGCTAGCCGCTTCAAAGAAAACTTGGCTTTTTTATACTGAGAGGGCGCGCATTTGAATTTATTGATCCAAGACAAATTTAGCCCCTAATTAGCCCTTACTAGGTATTTAAGCATTTATTTCGGGATTTACACTTGTCGTGTAAAAAAATGACAGCATGTGATTATTTGTTGTAAATCATTGCTGTTATTTATTGGTACACCTTGCTTTATATAGCCAAGCTGCTGCCCGTAATCACTATTTTTATTAATAATATTTTACGAAGGACTGAGTCAATGTTTGATCGTTCCCGCCGTCGGTTGCTGACGCGGCGTCGCAAGCCTGACCTGCAGCGAATGCCCTGGGTGGTCGATGAAGATACTTTCACCGATACCTGTACCCGGTGCAACAAGTGTATCAATGCATGTGAAACACAGATCATTGCCAAAGGCGACGGTGGTTTTCCTGCTGTCGACTTTCAGCGTGGTGAGTGCACATTCTGTTACCGCTGTGCAGAGGCTTGTCCCGAGCCGTTGTTTCAGCCGCAATCAGAGCAGCCATGGCCTTTTGTGGCACAGGTTAATGAGGGGTGCCTGGCCCACCAAAATATTGAGTGTCGAAGCTGCGGCGATGCCTGCGAGGTGATGGCGATTCGGTTCAAACTGCAATTGGGCGGTGTTGCCCGGCCCGAACTGGATACCTCAGTTTGTACAGGATGTGGTGGCTGTGTGTCGGTTTGCCCGACATCGGCGATCACCATGGTGAATCACAATAACGAAGAGAATTAGCGATGGCATTACAAGAAGTACACATTTCCAGCTTGGTTGTTCATGTAAAGCCGGAGTATTTGGCCTCTGTCAAAGAGCAGATCGCCGAAATGCCGAATGCAGAAATTTACGGCGACAGTGAAGAAGGGAAGGTCGTTGTGGTTTTGGAAACCGAAAACCAAGGCTACGTGACTGATACCATAGATAAAATCAATAACTTAGAACACGTTTTAACCACGTTTTTAGTGTATCACCAAATCGAACAGTTCGACTCGCAATCTGAGGAAGATTCATGAAAATGACAAGACGTGCGTTTGTGAAAGCAAACGCCGCTGCATCGGCAGCAGCCGTAGCGGGGATTTCGCTGCCAGCATCAGCAACTAACTTAATCGTTAGTTCTGACGAAACCAAAATTAAGTGGGATAAAGCGCCTTGTCGTTTTTGTGGTACAGGTTGTTCAGTACTGGTCGGTACGCAGAATGGCCGTGTGGTCGCAACTCAGGGCGACCCTGAAGCACCGGTTAACAAAGGCCTGAACTGTATCAAGGGTTACTTCCTGTCGAAAATCATGTACGGCAAGGATCGTCTTCAGACCCCTATGCTGCGTATGAAAGACGGCAAGTTCCACAAAGATGGCGATTTCCAGCCTGTCTCTTGGGATCAGGCGTTCGATGTGATGGCCGAGAAGTGGAAAGCAGCCCTGAAGAAGCACGGCCCTTCTGGCGTAGGTATGTTTGGCTCTGGCCAGTGGACGGTAATGGAAGGCTATGCTGCATCGAAAATGATGAAAGCCGGTTTCCGTTCTAATAACATCGACCCGAACGCCCGTCACTGTATGGCTTCTGCGGTTGTTGGCTTCATGCGTACCTTTGGTATCGATGAGCCGATGGGCTGTTACGATGACTTCGAAAACGCAGACTCGTTCGTGCTTTGGGGCTCGAACATGGCGGAGATGCACCCAGTATTGTGGACCCGTTTGACAGATCGCCGCCTGAGCAACCCGCACGTTAAAGTGAACGTGCTGTCGACTTACTACCACCGCTCGTTCGAGTTGGCTGACAACGGCATGATTTTCGAGCCGCAGACCGACCTAGCGATTGGTAACTTTATTGCTAACTACATCATCGAGAATGATGCAGTTAACTGGGACTTCGTGAACAAGCACACCAACTTTAAGCGTGCTGATACCGATATCGGTTACGGCCTGCGTGACGAAGACCCGCGCCAGCAGAAAGCGAAGAACGCCAACTCTGGTAAGATGCACGCGATGACGTTCGAAGAGTACAAAGCCTCTGTTGCTGAGTACACTGTCGAGAAAGCGTCTGAAATGTCGGGTGTACCACAAGAGAAGCTGATCGAGCTAGCGAAGCAGTACGCGGATCCAAATACCAAGGTGATGTCACTGTGGACCATGGGTATGAACCAGCACACCCGTGGTGTGTGGATGAACAGCTTGGTTTATAACATCCACCTGCTAACCGGTAAGATCTCGCAGCCGGGCAACAGCCCATTCTCACTAACTGGCCAGCCATCTGCTTGTGGTACAGCGCGTGAGGTGGGTACCTTTGCTCACCGTTTGCCAGCCGACATGGTCGTGGCGAATCCTAAGCACCGTGCGGTTGCAGAGAAAATTTGGAAACTTCCAGAAGGCACCATCCCGCCGAAGCCGGGTTACCACGCGGTATTGCACGACCGTATGCTCAAAGACGGCAAGATGAATGCCTACTGGGTAATGTGTAACAACAACATGCAAGCCGGCCCGAACATCAACGAAGAGCGTCTGCCGGGTTACCGTAACCCAGAGAACTTCATTGTGTGTTCAGACCCGTACCCAACGGCAACAGCACAAGCGGCAGATCTTGTTCTACCAACGGCAATGTGGGTAGAAAAAGAGGGTGCTTACGGTAACGCCGAGCGCCGTACCCAGGCATGGTACCAGCAGGTTGAAACCCAGGGCGAGTCTAAGTCTGACCTTTGGCAGATCATGGAATTCTCCAAGCGCTTCAAAGTTGAAGAAGTGTGGGGTGAAGAGCTACTGGCACAAGCACCACAGTATCGTGGCAAGACCATGTACGACATCCTGTTCCGTAACGGTCAGGTAGATCAATTCCCAATGTCTGAAACCCAGCCATTGAACGATGACGCCAAAGCGCAAGGTTTCTACGTGCAGAAAGGTCTGTTCGAAGAATACGCAGCATTCGGTCGCGGTAAGGCTCACGACTTGGCACCTTACGATACATACCATCAGGTACGTGGCCTACGTTGGCCGGTTGTTGACGGCAAAGAGACCCAGTGGCGTTTCTCTGAAGGTCATGACTCATACGTACCGGCTGGTGCAGGCTTCCGTTTCTACGGCCATAAAGACGGTAAGGCAAACATCATCTTTGCCCCGTTCGAGCCAGCACCGGAAGTGCCAGATGCAGAATACGACCTATGGATGTCGACGGGCCGTGTCCTTGAGCATTGGCACACAGGCACCATGACCCGCCGAGTGCCAGAGCTGTACAAAGCGGTACCGGATGCCCTTTGTTACATCCACCCGGATGATGCTCAGTCACGTGGCCTGCGTCGTGGTGATGAAGTACTGGTTGCCTCTCGCCGTGGTGAAGTGCGCTGCCGTGTTGAGACCCGTGGCCGTAACCGTCCACCTGCGGGCTTGGTATTCATTCCATTCTTTGATGCCCGTATTTTGGTGAACAAGTTGATTCTTGATGCAACCGATCCGCTGTCCAAGCAGACCGACTTCAAGAAGTGCCCTGTGAAGATCACCAAAGTATAAATAGCAATAAATTGAAGAGCTTGGTTGTCTGGCCGCTTGCCGGACAGCCCAGCCTTTACCAAATTTAGCCTGAAGGCGGAGAATACAATGAAACGATTAGTGTTAGCAGTTATGGCATTTGGCATGATGCTGGCTGGTGCTGTACACAGTGCAGAAGAGCTGAACAACCCTGGCGGTATCGGTGGTCTGGAGTCACTACGTGGTGCCAGCGAACTGGAAGCAACCCGCGCAGCGGATCCGATGAAGCGTTACCCGCGTGACCAGGGCACGATCGACAGCGATTACGTTTACCAGCCACCTTTGGTACCGCACACGATCCGTAACTACGAAGTGTCGAAGAATGCCAACAAGTGTCTGGCTTGCCACAGCTGGAAAAATGCCAATGAAATGGGCGCGACAAAGATCAGCGTAACCCACTACCAGTCGCCGCGTGAAGGCCAGGTGCTGTCTGACGTGTCACCGGCACGCTACTTCTGTTTGCAGTGCCACGTACCACAGGCAGATGCTAAGCCATTGGTTGAGAATGATTTCCAGCGTGTTGACGCGTTGCGCTAATTATAGCCATCAGTGCTAAAGGGGCTATAAGATGAAACTATTGAAAACATTTTGGCGTAGGTTCTCCTCGCCAAGTAAAGTGGCTGTCGGCCTGGTCTTGTTTATGGGCTTTATGGGCGGCTTGCTGTTCTGGGGCGCATTTAACACCGGTATGGAAGCGACCAACACCGAAGAGTTCTGTGCTGGGTGTCACGCACCGATTGTCAAAGAGATCCGTGAAACGGTTCACTTTGCCAACCGCTCAGGTGTCCGTGCAATTTGTTCTGACTGTCACGTACCGCATAACTGGACAGATAAAATTGTTCGTAAAGTACAGGCTTCGAAAGAGCTGGTGGCCCATGCGATGGGAACCATTGACACCCAGGAGAAGTTCGAGGCACGGCGGAGCCACTTGGCCAACCGCGAGTGGCACCGGATGAAAGAAAATGATTCGCAGGAGTGCCGTAACTGTCACGAATTCGAATACATGGACTTTTCCGAGCAGGGTAGCCGCAGTGCCAAGCAGCACTCGACAGCACTGGCGTCGGGCGACAAGACCTGTGTAGATTGCCACAAGGGTATTGCCCACAAACTGCCTGACATGTCAGGTATTGAAGGCTGGCAGTAAGCCTCAGATAAGGAGAAACAATGAGTACATTAGAATCAATCTTCTGGCATGTACTGGGCTATGCGGCCATGCCTGTTATCATCCTGTTTGGTTTCGCTGCGGTAGCTGTGATTTGTGTCTGGCTATTGTCGCTGGGTAAGGACAAAAATATCTAACGGTAGTGTGTAACTTACCGGGGAAGGACAAAGCCATGCATTTCTGCATGGCTTTTTTAATGCTTGCGCGGCTTGTTTTTGTGCCACTGGTAAAGCCCGATGGCTATCAAAGCTAACCATATGCTATCTATAAATAGCCATGGAACGAACCCTGTGTGGCTATCAGGGGGCAATGCAATCGCCTCTATACCTTGGGCTAAGAGCATAGTTAGGAAGCCCAGAAAACCGAATAACAGATAACTGGCGATACTCATCTCGATCCTCCAAAAGAGCAATTGCTGTAATTTTAGATCTAAATGAGAATTATTTACAATTGTTTTGTTATCCTGCAGCTCCGGTTACTTGCTGTCCGTCAGGTAACCTTCTTGTTCCAACAGCAGCCTGAATGCCTCGGCACGCTCACGATTGACACCGAAATCGGAATAGCCAGTCCGAGATTCCGAGCGGACGGTTAGCTGCCCTGATTGTCGTTGTACCTCAAAATCATCAACAAAGCGGAAGACCTTGCTGGTGCACTCGATGTGAAAATAATCATCGGCTTTTTTGGCAAGGGAGGCTCCCGGCAAGGAAAGGGCCAGTTGCTCGATATGCGGCCATTGCTCCAGTCCTTTTTGGCTGAGCGAAAAAGGGGCTAGGGCGTGCTCATCACGGTTATCCACTGTGCTGACGCAGTTCGGCTTCTCACCGCAGGCCTGGTTCACTCTGACAGTGTCACTGTAGGCCGAGTCTGGGCTGCCACAGCCAGTGATCACAGTGAGTAGTGCTGCGAGAGGAATAAAACGAAAACCTTGAGGTTGATTCATCCTTGAGTCCTTATGATAGTTAACTGAATTGCAGGTAGCCGACAAACCCCGCCCAAGAGGCGACAAGCAATAGCCAAGGCAGCCAATGCTGTTTGTTGACAACCACTTGTTCGGCCGCAGGAGCCTCTACTGTGGTTTGCTCGATGTCTTGCGTTTTATCTCTGGCCTGTTTTTTGCGGAATTTATCCCGCTCGCGGGCTTTGGCCTTTTGTTGTTTCTTGTATTGTTCTATACCGTGCTGGATCCCCTGGGCGATCAGTTTAGTTTGCTCTTTGTTCTGCCCCGGCTTCTGTGTTGCACGGGCAATCTTCATTGCTTCAGCTTGCGTCTCCGGGGACGGGGTCCCTTGATTCTTCTTGGTGGCCATCATTTGTCCTTTACATCGCTGCTACAGCAAGATTATACCGTGCTAAGAGTCATTGGCACATTGCTGTAATTTACCTCCTTCAAAAGAGGTAGGAATCTTACATCACATGAACAGAAAGTGAACAAGGTGTGATTTGTGGGTATATCCATTAACATAATGAATATTAATGATTATTCCAGTAAAGCATTAGTATTTGCGCATAAATATTCCTGATGTGACTTTTGTAAGAAAACTAGAATTTTCGTCACTCTCATCCCACAAAACGTGATCATGCCGACAAGATAAGCACCCAAACAGTGCGTTGAACCACAGAATTTACCACTTTGGCTGGTAGTTGCGACCAGATAGATTAAGGTGTGCCTAGTACTGAACAGTGTTGTTATATCGGCTCCCGAAGATAGAATTATGCCCAACGCAGCCAAACGTGATACTGGCTGTTGAAAAAGCAAGGGTAAACCTCCATTGCATATGAAGCAGTGAGAAACGGGAACAGTAAGTGATATATCCGATAGACGCCTATGACAAGCATGGCTTGTTAAAACCTTCTGCCATGCTATGGCTGTGCTGGTTGTTCAGTGCCAAGGGGTGGGTGATTTTTGTGATGGCAGGTGCAAGCCGCCAGCAAGGTGCCCAGGTCTTGGAAGTTTTGTATCCCTTGCGAGAGAACTTATATCTGGCAATGCTATTGGGCCTACCTGCACTTATCTATATGTGGATGGCCGGATACCGACACAAAAATAAAAAACTAATAAATTACGTATGGCTGCATGGGAAAGGGATCCTGATGCTGAGCTATGCCACAGATTGTGTTTTGCAAATGTATCAGCTGATGTTGGCCCACGGGGCCTTCAGCTGGACCCGGGCAGTCAGTCTGCTGCTGACATTCTGGCTAGGAGGGTACCTGCTAAGAAGCACCAGGGTCAGAAATACATTTGCGGACAAGCCCGTAGAGAGGTAAGTACGATGAATGATTGGGGTAAAGGGTTGGTGCTGTTCAGCGCACTGCTAAGCCCATTAGCCATGGCCGATTGGCTACTAGATGTGAATTTTGAACTCACTGGCGCATCTGGCAGCACGCAGTCGGTGAATACATCGCTGTCACTGCTACCTGGAGAAGAGACTGTATTCTTTGGAAGCAATATCGATAGTGAAGAGAGCAGCCGCGAACTGGTCGGTAGCGCAGAGCTACTGGAAGTCTCGGCGGAAGAAGTGAAAATTGCGTTCAAAGTCCAGGAGAGACTGGATGATGGTGGCTGGCGTACGCTGGTGTCACCAACCCTATCCACTGGCCTGAATGCGCCGACCATGTTTGAAGGTGTGGATAACAACGGCGACCAGCAAGTGAAGCTTCAGGTGGAAGTGACATCGGTATAAGGCTGATACTGCCCCTCAATGTTTAAAGCCCGCATAATGCGGGCTTTTTTACATTTGAAGCCGGGCCTAGGCGTTACACTGAGGTATCAAGTACATTGCCACTGCCTGTCCCCGGGTCAGGGGTAATACTTTGGCTGTAGAAATCGGGTTTTGGCCGGTGGTCGTTAATGGCATCAGCCACTTTCTTTTTGATGACTAAGCGATCTTCTTGGGTTTGAGCCTTGTTGTCGGCCGAAATCACCACGGTGTCAGGATCCTTTTTCGGATCGTCTTCAAATTTGTTTGCACTGTTTTGATGAATATCTACCAGTTTCTGTGTCTGCTTGGCTTGATAGAGGGTGCCAGCCACATCTTTGGTCGGAAATGATGATGAACCTGTCTCCATGATCTAATCCTTGTTATTAGTATCAGCTAATGTGTTGTTTTTGTATAAATTTTACTCCAGCTTAGCAGGTCAAAATAGACACAAATTGAACAATTCAGCACTTTTCAGCACTATTTTGTTCCTAGTTAAGTGCTATTGGGAGCGGTGATGGCCGTGGGAGGGGGCGATTAACCCACCGAAATTAATAAGTTGCCGGTAATGGCAGGGCATCATGTCATCCCCTGAGCTGATAATGATCAATTTTCCTTTACGTTTTCTCGTTATACTCTCAACATCACAAGGCTGGAAAAGCAATGATAATAAGTTAGGAGAAAAATATGGCTACGGCACAACCGTTGATTTTGCCTGAAGCAGGACCATTTGCACTGTATGTTGTTATTAAGGCAACGGGTGATTCTCAGGCGCTTGTTCAGCGCTGTCAGCAAGTTCACTCTCTGGTTGAAGAGATCAATGCCCAGCAACCAGGCGCAGAGCTAAGGGCCAGTGTTGCCTTTGGCAAGGCATTTTGGGCTTCGCTAGGAAAAGGCTCGCCTGCTGAGTTCGATGAATTCTCTCCGTTAGGCGAAGGTCAGGTGACAGCTCCGGCAACCGGTGGTGATGTGTTGCTTCACCTTAATTCAAGCCGCCATGACTTGAATTTCTATCTACTGCGCCAGTTTATTTCGCCAATTGCCGAGCATGTCGAGATCATGGATGAAACCTACGGGTTCAAATACCTTGATTCACGTGATATGACAGACTTCATTGATGGCACAGAAAACCCGAAAACACTGGAGTCCCGTCAGGATGTCGCGCTGATCAAAGATGGCGATTTTGCTGGTGGTAGCTTTGTCATGCTACAGCGCTTTGTTCACAACCTGCCAGCTTGGAACCGCTTGAACATCCAGGCACAGGAGAAAGTGGTGGGCCGTACCAAGCCTGACTCTGTTGAGCTGGAGGATGTACCAGCCGCTTCGCATGTTGGCCGTGTCGATATCAAAGAAGAAGGCAAGGGGCTGAAGATCGTTCGCCACAGCCTGCCATACGGCTCTGTAAGCGGCGACCACGGTTTGTTGTTCATTGCCTACTGCCACACCCAGCATAACTTCAAAGCCATGCTGGAGAGTATGTACGGCCACACAGATGGCAAAACGGATCAGCTGCTACGCTTTACCACGGCGGTAACGGGTGCGTACTTCTTTGCGCCATCGGTTGAGATGCTGAATTCGTTATAGAAACTGAGTTCCTAGATTCTGGATCCTAGTTCCTGGGAAGAGAAAAAGCAGAACCAGATTAAATGATAAATCCTCGGTCTTTGATCGGGGATTTTTTTGTTTTTAGATGAAATAGGGAAGGCGGTTCCTAGATCCTAGTTTCTGGAAAGAGCGATAAAGGCTTTAGGAAATGAAGGTACTGGGAACTTGGTAGAGCGGTTCCTAGGTTCTAGCTCCTGGCAAGAGCATGAAGAGCGAAAAGCAGAAGCAAAGCGCAACACTGGTGTTTTGAGCTAAGTCCCAACGCTAACCTCAACCTTCAATCTCTCAGCTCTTTTCTAGGTTCTAGGATCCAGGAACTAGGATCTCGCTCTTAGAATGTTCCCACAAACAAAAAGCGCCGCCCGAGGGCAGCGCTTTTGGCAAAGATTGTGACAATCTTACTTCTTGATGCGAAGAACTGGAGTTTCACCCACAGTTGTTGCGCCAGAAAGTTTGTTCAGCTCTTTGATTTCGTCCATGTTAGAGATAACAACTGGAGTCAGAGTTGATTTCGCTTTCTCTTCTAGAAGAGCTAGATCGAATTCGATGATCGTGTCACCAACTTTAACGGTTTGGCCTTCTTCAGCGATGCGAGTGAAGCCTTCACCTTTCAGCTCAACAGTGTCGATGCCGAAGTGAACGAATAGCTCGATGCCGTCGTCAGACTCGATAGAGAAAGCGTGGTTAGTTTCGAAGATCTTGCCGATAGTACCGTTTACTGGTGCAACCATTTTGTTGCCAGCAGGTTTGATAGCGATACCGTCACCAACGATTTTCTCTGCGAAAACAACATCTGGCACATCTTCGATGTTTACGATTTCACCAGAAAGTGGTGCGATGATTTCGATAGCACCAGCTTCAGTGTTGTCATCAGAAACCAGCTTCTTAAGTTTGTCAAACAGACCCATATCGTTGCTCCTAAGCGTTTTTATTCTATCTGCAGCTATATTAGCAGATGGTCTTTTCTGCGATGAATTTTTCTACGTGAGCTTCAATTTCAGCAGCAGTAGGCATAGCAAGCGCTTGCTCAGCCATTGCTTTAACATCAGCAAAGTTAGCGTTGCGGATAATCTTCTTAACGCGAGGAATCGAAATTCCACTCATGCTGAATTCGTCCAGACCCATACCTAGTAGTAGTAGGGTTGCACGCTCATCACCCGCTAGCTCGCCACACATACCTGTCCACTTGCCTTCTTTGTGAGAAGCGTCGATAACTTGCTTGATCACAGTTAGGACAGCAGGTGATAGTGGGTTGTAAAGGTGAGAAATCAGCTCATTACCACGGTCAACAGCAAGAGTATACTGGGTTAAGTCGTTAGTACCAATACTAAAGAACTCAACTTCTTTTGCCAGGTGGTGAGCAATCGCTGCAGCAGCAGGGGTCTCAACCATTACACCGATCTCGATGTTTTCATCGAACGCGTGGCCTTCGGCACGAAGCTCAGCTTTGTACTCTTCAATCGCAGCTTTCAGTTCGCGGATCTCTTCAACAGAGATAATCATCGGGAACATGATACGGATCTTACCGTGTGCAGATGCACGCAGGATACCACGTAGCTGGTCACGTAGGATTTCGCGACGGTCAAGGCTGATACGAACCGCACGCCAGCCTAGGAACGGGTTCATTTCTTGAGGCAGATCCATGTACGGTAGATCTTTGTCACCACCGATATCCATAGTACGGATGATCACTGGCTCGCCGTGCATTGCTTCTGCAACTTCTTTGTAAGCGGTGTACTGCTCTTCCTCGGTAGGAAGTGCGTCGCGGTCCATGAACAAGAATTCAGTACGGTAAAGGCCAACACCTTCACCACCGTTACGGTTAACGCCGTCACAGTCTTTAACGGTACCGATGTTACCGCATACTTCCACTTGCTTGCCGTCAAGTGTGATAGCTGGCAGGTCTTTTAGCTTAGCCAGTTCTTCTTTCTCGGCAATGTGTGAGTCACGGATCGCTTTGAATTTGGTTAGTTCAGCTTCAGATGGGTTGATAACAATCGTGTTGTTGATTGCATCAAGAATCAGCATGTCGCCGTTCTTAACCTGAGCTGTAATGTCGTTAGTACCTACGATTGCAGGTAGCTCTAGAGAACGCGCCATGATAGAGGTGTGCGATGTACGGCCACCGATATCAGTGATGAAGCCAAGAACGTAATCTAGGTTGATTTGCGCAGTTTCAGAAGGCGTTAGGTCGTTAGCAACCAGGATAACTTCTTCGTTGATAGCGCTTAGGTTTACGATGCTGATACCCAGTGCGTTTTTCACAAAGCGGTTACCGATATCACGGATATCCGTTGCGCGCTCTTTTAGGTATTCATCATCCAATGATTCTAGTGTAGATGCTTGCTCTTCGATGATTGAGTGAATCGCAAGGTCTGCAGAAGCATTGTTGTCTTTAATGAAGGCTATGATTTCTTCTTCAAGCTCTTCATCTTCCAGCAGCATGATGTGGCCTTCAAAGATGGCTTCCTTCTCTTCACCGAAGGTTGCACGTGCTTTTTCTTTGATAACTTCTAGTTGCTCAGAAGATTTTTTTCGAGCGTCGAAGAAACGCTGAATTTCGTTCTCGATTTGGTCTGCAGCGATTGGAGCTTTGTTTAGAACAATCTCTTCTTCCTGCAGTAGTAGTGCTTTACCAAAAGCAATACCAGGAGATGCCAGGATACCTGAAATCATAGCCTTACCTTAAATTAACTTAAAACTAGGGGAAGTAATAAACGGACTGCGGATTAGTGCAGTTCGTCCATTAGAGCAACTAGGTGGTCAACAGCTTGTTGAGCTTGAGCACCTTCAGCAGCGATAGTTACTACTGTGCCTTTTACTAGACCTAGAGTCTGAAGCTTGAATAGGCTCTTAGCGCTAGCGCTCTTGCCGTTTGAAGTCACTGTGATGTCAGCGTCGAAGCCTTTAGCTTCTTTAACGAACTGAGCAGCTGGACGAGTGTGTAGACCGTTTTCTGCAGTGATCTCAACTTGCTTCTGATACATTTTTCACCCCGATATAGATATTATTTATTTAATATTAACGTAACTGAAAGTAAGCTTAACCTGTTTATGCTAAGCTCGCTATCTGGGATTATAAACTACCCAACAGTTCGGTGTTTGAGCTTAATCCAAGTCAATTTTTTGTGACTTTTCTCTCTGTCCTAACTTCCAGCCGTCTACATTTCGACCGCTTTATTTTGAAGCTAGAAATAAAACACAACGGATTTATATTAAAGCTTCGGTCAAAAAGCAACAAAAAAGCCCCCCAATGGGAGGCTTTTGGGTAACAATCGTTACGTCAACATCTCAAAGTGTGATCACTGTTGGGTTTCTTTTTCTGTAAAGATACCGGCAAACAGTGCTGATGACAGGTAACGCTCACCTGAACTAGGAAGCACAACAACGATATTTTTACCTGCAAATTCTGGGCGTTCTGCAATGCGATTTGCTGCTACTACTGCTGCGCCAGAAGAAATACCTGCCAAGATACCTTCTTCTTCCATCAGACGGCGAGCCATATCGATGGCATCTTCCGAGCTTACTTGCTCAACTTCATCAATCAAATCAAGATCTAGGTTACCCGGGATGAAACCAGCACCAATACCTTGGATTTTGTGCGGAGCAGGCTTGATTTCATCACCATTTCGCGCCTGGGTGATAACCGGAGACTCGGAAGGCTCTACTGCTACAGTGGTAATGGCTTTACCTTTTTGCTGTTTGATATAACGACTTACGCCAGTCAGGGTACCACCGGTACCTACGCCAGAGACGAAGACATCAATTTCACCTTCGGTAGCATCCCATAGCTCAGGGCCCGTGGTCTTTTCGTGGATCTCTGGGTTGGCTGGGTTGTTGAACTGTTGCAGAAGTAGGTACTTGTCTGGGTTCGAAGCAACGATTTCTTCTGCTTTTTCGATTGCACCTTTCATGCCTTTTGGCGCTTCGGTCAGTACAAGGTTAGCCCCCAATGCTTTTAGCAACTTACGGCGCTCTAGGCTCATGCTCTCGGGCATGGTAAGAGTAAGCTTGTAGCCGCGTGCAGAAGCAACGAACGCAAGAGCGATGCCTGTGTTACCACTTGTTGGTTCAACAAGCTCTACGCCTTCTTTCAAAATACCTTTCTTCTCGGCATCCCAAATCATATTGGCACCGATACGACATTTCACGCTGAAGCTCGGGTTACGGGCTTCAACCTTAGCCAGGACGTTTCCTTTACTTACTCGGTTAAGGCGAACGAGCGGAGTATTACCAATTGTCAGGGAGTTATCTTCGTAGATCTTGCTCATTGTTGTCGTTCCTTCGTAACGCGTTTAAAAAATAAGACACGTTAAGCATAATCCCTAAACGGCGTTTGGAAAGTAATTTGTAGTTATATCTTATTGTTATATGGGAACATCAGTATGTAAGGCCAAGTGACTAAGGTAGAGCAGAGGCTAGAACCTAGATCCTAGTTCCTGGGAAGAGCGAAAGGCAGAACCTAGGAAGAGCAGGCCCTAGTTCCTGGGAAGAGCGAAAGAATAAGAGCGAAGAGCTTGACATCGATTAGCTAAGAGCAAACGCTTTTGCAACCCAGGACCCAGGACCCAGGACCCAGGACCCAGGACCCAGGACCCAGGACCCATCGAGGAACCAGGATCTAGCTTCTAGGATCTATTTTAATAATTCTTATGCTGCTCGCGGTAATGATCGACCCACATGGCTGTGGCGCCGCATACTGCTACCGGCATAACGAACAGGTTTAAAATAGGGGTCATGGTGCAAAGCATCACCAGGCTGCCGAAGCTCAGTGACGTACCGCGCTTGGTTTTTAGCGCATCGCGCATTGCCGGGAACGGAACCTTGTGGTTGTCGAACGGGTAGTCGGCATACTGGATGCTCATCATCCAGGCGCTGAACAAGAACCACAGTACAGGGCCGACAGTTTGCCCAACGGCAGGGATCCATAGCAGGATGAACAGCCCAATTGCTTTTGGCAGGTAATACTTCAACTTAATCCACTCGCGATGCATGATCCGCGGAAGGTCTTTCATGACGCCTGTAATTCCGGTGTCTGGTGCCTTCTGGCCAGTCAGCTTGGCTTCCAAGTGCTCGGCAAGCAGGCCATTGAATGGCGCGGCAATCCAGTTAGCGATGGTGCTGAACAGATAAGAGAAGGTGACCAGCGTCGCGATGGCAAGAAGGGGCCACAGTAGGTAAGACAGCCAATCAAGCCAGCTTGGTAGTTGGTTCATCCAGCCATCAATCCAAGTGCCCAGCTGGCTTAATACCAAACCAAAAGCGGTTCCGAACAATACAATGTTGATCAGCAGGGGGAAGATGACAAAGCGTCGTGTGCCCGGTTGGGTCGCCAGCGAAATGCCTCGGAAGAAATAACCGGCACCACTTAACGGGGCTGTGAGCTGGGGGCGGGGTTGCCGGGTAGATTGCATTGCGGGCTCCTTGGCAGGTTGAAAAAAGGTAAAGACGTAAACATTTCAAGCCTGATAGTAACGGTGATTAATGGCTATAAGCAAATAAACGCCGTTTTCGAACGGTAGGATGAAGGCAAAAATGGTCAAAGCTTGTTCATTTTTGTGCTCGGCAGCACTATCTTGCACGAATAACGACTTTCACCTTCTCATTCTGATTTGAGTTTTGATACATTAGAGTAAAGTTAAGTCCATAATGACTGTTGTAGACTACTTCAGTGAAGGGCTGTAGTTGGCTTTTATATTGACACTTTTTTGTCATAGCCCGTTGACTGGCTATGATAGAAATGTACCAAGCTAAGTAGTAAGGGTTACCCACTGGTTGCTAGTGGTTGTAATCGAGATGTTGATTTACCCGGTAATGGGTTACAAGTAAATTCAGAGTATTCATATGCAGGAATTGCGTCTGGTTCTTATTATTGTCGGTGCGCTTGCCATTGCAGGACTGTTGCTTCATGGGCTGTGGAGCAGCCGGAAGGAAAAGCCTGCAAAATTTGGTGAGAAGCCACTGGGTAAGTTGGACAAGTCTTCCCTAGATTCGGAAGGTTTTGATAAGGATGGTGTGGGCAGTGTCAGGGTGGTGAACTCCGACGCGGCAGCCGTTGAAACGCCTCGTCATAAAAGGAAAGAACCCGAGTTGCACTTTGGTGCAAAATTGGATGCTGACCCATTATTGGACGGCGCTGCCGTTAAAGAGCCCGCTCAGGCACAAGACCAGCCTACACTGAGCACTGTTACCATAGCGGCGGTAGAGACCCCGGCTCCAAAGCAAACGGTTGTACCCGTTTCATCACCAGAGCATGCCCATGTTGCCGACAAGCCTGAAGTGCCTGAGCCTGTTGCGGCGGCTGAGTCAAAGTCGACACCTGCACTTGCTCCAAAACCTGAGCAGCAGCCACAAGCCCACTCAGCCCCGCAAACACAGCCAGCTCCGCAAGTCGTGGAACCTGAGCCAGTGGCGAAAGTGGCAGAGAAAGTTGAGCCAGTTCTCAATGTAGCCAGCGCAGAGCGGGTCACACTTGAGGAGCCAGTGAAAACGGATAAGCCGCAACCTGAAAGCATGGAGCCAGCTCAGGCTGCTGATTTGGTGGCAGCTGAAACGGCTGAAATGTCTAAAGCACAAGAAGCTGTTCAGGTTAAAGAGGTTGTTATTGAGCCTGCTGTTGAACCTGCAGTTGAAGAGCCGGAGCCTGTCGTTGAGCAAGAAGTGCTTCCGCCTGATTATTTGGTGCTTAATGTTCATGCCCGTAACGGAGAGGTGTTCCGTGGCAGCCGGCTGTTTAACGCTTTTGAGCAAAACCAATTGATCTTCGGTGAAAACTCGGTGTACCACCGACACGCCGATGCGGCAGGTACAGGGCCTGCTATCTTTTCTGTGACAAACATGGTGCACCCTGCCCATTTCCCTGAAGGGGGAAGCGAAAGCTTTGAAACCCCGGGCGTTGCATTTTATCTCATGCTGCCTTGTGAAATAGGCCGTGCCGATCAGAACTTTAATGTAATGCTGCAAACGGTTCAGCGGATCGCAGACAGCTTGGGTGGTGATGTGCTTGATCACGAGCGAAACCTTATTACGCCTCACCGTATCAGTGGATACCGTGACAAAGCCCAGCGCTATACTGCTAGTTAACGTTTAGCAATTAATGAATACAAATTGGCCCTTTATACATCTTGGTATAAGGGGCCTTGTTTTTTATACCCTTGCCAAGCCTGGTTCATTAGAGGAACTTGATTGGTATTAGTACAGGTACACATATGAGCCACGACAT
The DNA here is from genome assembly GCF_056160145.1 of Photobacterium sp. ABD4_091. Taxonomy (NCBI): domain Bacteria; kingdom Pseudomonadati; phylum Pseudomonadota; class Gammaproteobacteria; order Vibrionales; family Vibrionaceae; genus Photobacterium; species Photobacterium sp. ABD4_091. The sequence continues at coordinate 2,304,879 of NZ_JBSWWQ010000001.1, forward strand.
TCAGCAGCAGCTCGATGAGCTGCGCGAACTTCTTGCCTATCACGGTCACCGATATTACGTAGAAGACAATCCGGAAATACCGGATGTGGAATACGACCGCATGATGCAGCAGTTGCTGGCGATAGAGGCTGAACATCCGGAGTTAGTGACGGTTGACTCCCCGAGCCAGCGAGTCGGCGGCACGCCGCTTGACGGCTTTACCCAGATCACTCATGAAATCCCGATGTTGTCACTCGACAATGCATTCAATGACGAGGATCTTCATGCTTTCGAAAAGCGGATGCTGGACCGCCTGTTGTCAGAGCCTTCGCTGGCCTACTGCTGTGAGCCCAAGCTAGATGGCTTGGCGGTGAGCTTGATGTACGAAAATGGGGTATTGACCCAAGCCGCGACGCGAGGTGATGGCACGACGGGTGAAAATATCACAGAAAATGTGCGTACTATTCGTTCGATTCCCCTTAAGCTCCGCGGTGAAGGCTGGCCAGCTCGCCTTGAGGTGCGGGGGGAAGTATTCATGCCGAAAAAAGGCTTCGATTCGCTGAATGAAAAAGCGTTGAAGAAAGGTGAAAAGACCTTTGCCAACCCGCGTAACGCTGCGGCAGGCAGCTTGCGCCAGCTCGATTCTAAAATTACGGCGACCCGCCCTTTGAGTTTTTACGCATACTCGGTGGGTGTTGTCGACGGGTTAGAATTGGCGCCGAGCCAATACGACCGCTTGGTACAGCTCAAAGGCTGGGGGTTACCGATGTGCCCAGAGATCCGCCAGCTTACCAGTATGGATGAAGTGATTGCTTACCACCAAGAAATCGGTAACAAGCGAGAGGCGCTACCGTATGAGATCGATGGCGTGGTGATCAAGGTCGATGACATCGCGATCCAGCAACAGCTGGGTTTTGTTGCACGCGCCCCGCGTTGGGCTATTGCCTATAAGTTTCCTGCACAGGAAGAGCTGACGACGCTAAACAACGTTGAATTCCAGGTTGGGCGTACCGGGGCAATTACTCCAGTGGCAAAACTCGAACCTGTCTTTGTTGGTGGCGTAACGGTGAGTAACGCGACGTTGCACAATGCAGATGAGATTGCCCGCCTCGGTGTGATGGTGGGTGATACGGTGATTATCCGCCGTGCCGGTGATGTGATCCCGCAGATTGCTTCTGTGGTTGAATCCCGTCGCCCAGTTGATGCCAAGCCAATTGTCTTCCCTGAAGCATGCCCGGTGTGTGAGTCCAAAGTTGAGCGTGTTGAAGGTGAGGCAGTCGCTCGATGCTCGGGTGGTTTATTCTGTCAGGCGCAGCGAAAAGAAGCCCTGAAACACTTTGTGTCACGAAAAGCGCTGGATGTTGATGGGTGTGGCGAAAAGATCATAGAGCAACTTGTTGATCGTGAAATGGTGGCGACACCCGCTGAGTTGTTCAAGCTGTCTGCGGGCGTGTTGACAGTATTGGAAAGGATGGGGCCTAAATCAGCGCAGAAGCTAGTGGACTCGCTGACTGCCTCGAAGCTGACCACGCTTCCTCGCTTCCTTTACTCATTAGGTATCCGTGAGGTGGGCGAAGCCACTGCAGCAAACTTAGCTATGCACTTTGAATCCCTGCCAGCTATTGAGGCAGCAACCAAAGAGCAGCTGGTCGAGGTTCAGGATGTCGGCGAGATTGTCGCCGCTCACGTGTACAATTTTTTCCGTGAAGAGCACAACCTTGCGGTTATCAATGATCTTATCGAAGTCGGCATTCACTGGCCGGCGATTGAAAAGCGCGATGATACTGCTGAGCTGCCCCTGGAAGGGAAGACGGTTGTCCTGACGGGAAGTTTGTCACAGTTGACCCGTTCTGATGCCAAAGCTGCGCTGCAAAACCTTGGTGCCAAAGTGACCGGCAGTGTTTCAAAAAAGACTGATTTACTGGTTGCGGGCGAAGCGGCAGGCTCAAAACTCACTAAAGCTCAAGAGCTTGGCATTGAAATTTGGGATGAACAGCAACTTGTTGATTTCATGAACTGATAAAGCCGTCAAAAACGTCAAAATATAATTTATTGACGAAATTAACGTTAAACAGCCTTAAAGCAATGTCTTTAAGGCTGTTTTTTTTTGCTTTCAGTTTTAATGCCTAGTTATTTTTTAGTTCGAAATCACTGTGGCTTTTTTGAGGTTGTATGGCTAAAGATAGTGATGTAATCAATTACAAAAATATGAGTCAAAAATATCCCCGATCAATAATGCGTGTTTGTTTGTGATGTTAAGTGTATGTATTACATGGTTTTTTAGGTGTTTTTGGTTTTTGGGTTTATTGGGGTTGATCCGGATCACTAATCGTCTCAAAGTTTGCACTGAGTCATATTTTTTAAACAATAAATTAAGTTCTATTTGATGTTTTTTGATGTGAAAGTAGTCTTAGGGGTGAAGTTAGACAGCAGTTCAGCTTAAAACGAAAAAAATATGAATTGGTCGGGGATTCACCCGGCTAGCATATCGGGAGAGTTACTTGTTGCCCTCGGCGGCCAACCTTTTGGGCACAAGTAAACACAGCTAGTATTTTTAGGAGTTAATCCATGGAAAATAGTTCCAAGCTTTTTAAAGTCTCTGCACTTACAGCTGCGATGTTTGGTGTTGTTGCAATGCCAGTTCACGCTTCGACTGAGAGTGCTGGGGGAGATATGTATGTTGAAGCTATCAATGAGTTTGTTGCTGATGCAGCGCTAAGCGGCACACTTGTTGTTGATACGCGTTCTCGTACACGTACCTCAGGTAAACCAGGTGGCGAAAATGGTGACCGTTGGAGCCGTCTAGATTACTCATCGTATAACGCCATTCTTGACTTCACTTCCGGCTACCACGATGGTTGGCTAGGTGCTGATGTTGGTGCCTACTTCTCTGGTGACCTTTATAATAATAGCGCCGTCAATGGTGATACAGGTGAGTATCTATGTAACGAGATTTCAACCTGTAATAACCTTGACTGGGGTTCAGGTGAAGGTGACCAACTCAAAGTGTATAAAGCTGCTTTGAAGTTTAAGGCGGGTGAAAACTTTGATGGTCGTTTCGGGATGCTTCAGGCTGGTGGTAACGGTACTATCGGTAATGTGTGGAGTTTCGTTCCAGGTACCTACCGAGGTGCAGAGTTGAATGCGAATTTCAATGATGTGAAGTTAACCTACTTTATTGCTGATCAGTTTACCGCGCCATGGCTTCTGAGCGAGGATGACTACGCGCCTGCTCTATGGTCAGACACTAGCTGGGGTATTGTTCACTCGCTAGGTGCGCAAATCAACGCTACGGATGACTTGTTCCTACAGTTTGGTTTAGGTCAAGCGACTGACGTGGTTTATACCGATGGTGTTGACTGGGCGGCAGGTGAAGTTACAGGCTATCAAGATGCTGTTGATACCACAGGCTACAAAGCTTATGCACGCTATAACATCAACGATACGATGAACATCGCCTTTGACTTCTATGGTGTTGATGATGATCGTCAGTATGATGGTTTAGGCTACACCACAGGCCTTGCATTTAACGCAAGCTTTGGTCAGTGGTCATGGATGTCTAACCTGCAGTACGCTAAATCTGACAATGACCGTGATGTTAACCCACGTATGATTTATACCTACGGCATGACCAATGGTAACTACTCATTATGGTGGGATGCCCTATCTGACTGGAACAAATCTGGTGAAGTTTCATTCTACAACCGCCTATCTTACGACCAAGGCAATGGTTGGAACTACTACCTAGGCTTCGGTTACGGTACTGGTGGTAAAAACTCTGATAAAGCAGGTGTAGTTGGCGGTGATTGGAACTACGAGAGTGAGTATGCGATAAACGGTACAGTTTCTTACTCGCTGCAGAGCGGTTCATTGAAAGGCACCACGGTTCGTCTGCACGGTACAATCCTAGAGCGTGATGAGTTTGCAGGCGCGGCTGATGCTGATGAAACAGATCTACGTTTCCAGGTTATCGTTCCTTATAACTTCTTATAATCTCTTCTAGAGTAAATAATAAGCAGGCTTATTAGCCTGCTTTTTTTTGTTTTTGAAAAAAGAGCTCACTAAGTACATAAATTTTTTAAAGAAAAATAATTCAATAAAATGGCGCACTATTTATAAGCTCCTATACTGAATGTGATCTAAATCATGTTTTGTTGGGGGTTCTATGAAAAAAGCAATATCTTTAACGTTAGCTGGATTGTTTTTAGCAGCATCAGTTTCATTACCTGTAAGTGCTGCGGGTAATAACAATGCCAATAGTGGTAATGGTGGCGGTTTCGGTCAGACATACTGTAAGCTTCCGTCTGGTGATGTTGTTTTTGTTCCTTGGTTCTACTGTAAATCTAAGGATGGTCAGGGAGACCCAGCTGATTTTTAGGATGATAGGCCGTAATGGTTAAAAGCTATTTATAGGGTCAAAAGTTGACCAGCACGTAATGTGCTGGTCATAACGATTGAATTAATCATATATTGTAATGAATTTCTGAAGATAAATTGCCACTCCAGTTCCTCTCAATTCGGCTAAGTCATGTATATAGTCGCCTTTCACTTGATCCAAATTGTCTAACTCGAATAACTTCTTGCTCTTATCTTGTTTATTCCTCTGCTAGAACATCCATTGCTCAATATTTCACTTTGTAAATTGTTTGTGAGTGGTTTACTCGCAGTTTATTTAAGTTGCTGGTGTAAGGGGGAATAAGTCAACTAACCCCAATGTCAAAAACGTCAAAATTCTCTTTAAAAAGAATAAATGAGTTCCATATCACTAGGCGTGTTATGAGAGCAGTATCACCCTTTCCCCATCAAGAAAAATAATAAAAAGCAAGAGAGTGTAAATCTTTCTAAGAAGTGCGAAAAAATGTCGAAAATTTCATTGCGAGATGAGACGCCACGCACCTTTTGCCACTACGTCAAAACTCATGTTTATTTATGTTTTGCTTGTAAATTATTGATTTTAAGAATTTTTTGAGTTTTGTGCGTTTGCCCGGTTTGAAGGGGATCATGTTTTTCTTGAGGCTATATTCACGGAGAAAAAAAAGAGGATAGCCTTATTCGTGAACAACTTAGTAAAGAATTCGAGCAACCCTCCTTCGGCGGCCAACTGAGGAGGAAGTGCCTAACCAGCTATATTTTAGGAGTTTTTCATGGATAAGATCTTCAAGCGTACCCTTTTGGGAGCAGCCATCATGTCAGCAACTGTTGCGGCGGTACCGGCACAGGCAAGTGATTCAGACGCGAAATATGAAGTTTACGGTATTATTGCTGTACAGGCGGCATACCGTGATTACGACAGTGGTAGTTCTGCGACGGATGATGAGCTGGGGGGCATGCAGCTGAACAACGAGTCACGTATCGGCTTCCGTGGTTCAAAGCAGTTCAAGAACTTCGGCCCAAGGTTTATTTGGCAAATTGAAGGTGGCTATGTAGACCCAAGCTTTGGCGGAGAGGGGGCAGGCCTTGGCGAGCGAGATACGTTTGTCGGGTTTGAAAGTGATGACCTTGGCTTGGTGCGCTTTGGCCGTGTGCTAACACCGCTATATGAACTGGTTGACTGGCCTGCATCTAACCCGGGCCTGGGTGATGTGTGGGACTGGGGTGGTGCCATCGGTGGTGCCAAGTACCAAGACCGCCAGTCGAATACTATTCGCTGGGATTCACCATTGTATGCTGACTCTTTGACTTTCGATGTTGCTGTCGGTGCCGGTGACGCCGCTGGCCTAGGCGAAGGCGATGATTACTGGGGCGGTTTGGCGGCTCACTATAAAGTTGGCCCGGTTCAGTTCGACTTAGCCTATGAAGGCAACCGTAACATTGCTGCAGAAGGAACATCTTGGGATAACGATACATACCTAGCCGGTATCCAGGGCTGGTTTGACAACGGGATTTCTTTCTTCGCGCAGTACAAGTACATGGAAGCTTCAGCAGATACGGGCCGAGATGAGAAACAAGACGGTGTGTCTGCTGGCTTGATGTACAACATCAATGACTGGCAGTTCAAACTGGGCTATGCCGCTAACTTTGACCTAGAAGTGGATGGCAAGACGGTTAAGAACACATCTGATGACGTGATATCTGCGCAGGCCATGTACTTTGTCGATCCATCGGCTGTGATTTACTTCCGTGCCCGTACTCTTGACTTTGGTGATGGTGCAGAGGGTGTGGACAACAAGACCCGCTGGAAGTCTACTGACTATGATGAGCTTTCTGTTGGCGTTGAATACTACTTCTAATTACTGACTTAAATGAAATAACTATAAACAAAGGGCGAACTGTTCGCCCTTTTACTGACTTTGCGTATTGGGAAATGTGACATGAAAATGATAATTAAAGTTGCGACTGCGGGCTTGCTGCTAGGCACATTGAATGCCGGGGCAGAAACAACGCTCTCGTTTCCAAGTGAAATTCAACCCTTGATCCTCAACACAGTAGATGCCGAGGAACTGCTGGTCGAGGCAAGCAATAATACCTTGCAGATCCAAGAAGGGACGAACCAGTTGCTGTTTAAAGTGGGGCAGTTGGTCTCCGAGGATGCCAAGCATCGAAAGTACAACTCGCCGCCATTTATCATCCGCTTCGAGGCCCAGGAAGCCCCGCTAACACTGAGCTATCCTACAATTCGAACCATTGCAGAGGCCAAAGCCTTCGAGAAGTCCCCTGTGTTCCAGTTGGCGACGGTCGATGAGCAAGCTGTTGAGTTTGCAATAGATACCATCACCGCTGGCGGTTTGCAGAACCTTCGCGACTATCAGAATGAATTGCTTGCTTATAACGGGCAGGGAAATGCCATTGCGGGCGTTACCCAAACCGCGACAGCCGAGGCTTCGCCTGTCAGTGCAAACAGTCAGGGGAATGAAGCCAAGGGGAATCCCAACTCGCGGATGGCCATACTGCAATCAACGTTTGCCGACATGAATGCACAGGAGCAGCAGCAGTTCATGCAGTGGGCGATGCGAAACTTGAAGTAGCCTGGTGGCGGTGAGTAGCCACTACCGGTTTGTTTAAAAACGTTGAACATCACTGATTGTTGACGGGTCATTGTAGATTTACCAGACAGTGTTAAAATACCCGCCATCTGATCGCAGTGAATCCACTGCATACTCCTTCATTAATTAGGTAATGTTCAATGACGGTTAAAACTCGCTTTGCACCGAGCCCAACAGGCTTTTTGCACGTAGGTGGCGCTCGTACGGCTCTTTATTCTTGGTTGTTTGCTAAACATATGGGTGGCGAATTTGTTCTTCGTATCGAAGACACTGACCTTGAGCGCTCTACACAGGAAGCGATCGATGCCATTCTTGAAGGCATGGAATGGCTGGGTTTGAACTGGGATGAAGGCCCATACTACCAGACCAAGCGTTTTGATCGTTACAACCAGCTAATTGACCAGCTGATTGCAGAAGACAAGGCTTACAAGTGCTACTGCCCGAAAGAGCTGCTAGACGAAATTCGTGAAGAGCAGATGGCTGCTGGTGTGAAGCCTCGCTATGATGCTAACCACCCTAAAATTGTTGCGGCAAATGCGGCTGCGACTGAAGACTCGCCATTTGTTATCCGTTTCCGTAACCCGAAAGAGGGCACGGTTGTGTTTGACGATCACGTACGTGGTCGTATCGAAATCGCTAATAGCGAGTTGGATGATCTGATCATCCGCCGTACTGATGGCAGCCCAACTTACAACTTCTGTGTGGTTGTTGACGACTGGGATATGGGTATCACACAAGTTGTTCGTGGCGAAGACCACATCAACAACACCCCTCGCCAGATCAACATCTACGAAGCACTGGGTGCACCTGTACCAGAGTTTGCCCACTGTGCAATGATCCTAGGTGATGACGGTGCCAAGCTGTCTAAGCGCCATGGTGCGGTAAGCGTAATGCAGTACCGTGACGAAGGCTACCTGCCTCAAGCGCTGCTGAACTACTTGGTTCGCCTGGGTTGGTCTCATGGTGATCAGGAAATTTTCTCTCTGGAAGAGATGATCAAGCTGTTCAGCCTTGATTCTATCAGCAAGTCAGCGTCTGCATTTAACACCGACAAACTACTGTGGTTGAACAACCACTACATCAAGACCGCTGAGCCTGAATACGTTGCAGAATACCTGCAATGGCACTTGGATCAGAAAGAAATCGCTATTACTGACGGCCCTGCGATCACTGACGTGATCAAGCTGGTTGGCGAGCGTTGCAACACGCTTATCGAGCTAGCAGAGCAATCTCGTTACTTCTACCAGGACTTCAGCGAGTTTGAAGCCGGTGCGGCGAAGAAACACCTACGCCCAGTGGCGAAAGGTGCGCTAGAGTTGGCACTTGCTAAAGTAGAAGCTCTTGAAGAGTGGACCACTGAAAACCTTCACAACGTGATCAAAGAAACATGTGAAGAGCTTGAGCTAGGTATGGGTAAAGTGGGTATGCCACTACGTGTATCTGTTACCGGCCAAGGTCAATCACCATCGGTAGATGCTGTGATGCAGCTGATTGGTAAAGAGCGCGTTGCTGCTCGAATCAAGATGGCACTGGCGTTTATCGCAGAGCGTGAAGCGAACAGCTAATTCAGGGTTCCTGAATGTAGAAACAGAAACGGAAGAGTGAGAACTCTTCCGTTTTTTTATTTCTTATGCATCTGTTTGTAGTTGTTGACACAAACGTAGAAATTCTTTGCTGTCGCGCAGTGTCTGACGGCATCCTCTGGGAGATCGGCCTCGGTACCAGAAAGGGTGAAAGCCCCCGAACTGAAACTCGCAGACAATAATAGTGCAGCGAACAACGTGGTGAGTTTCTTCATAGCATCTCCTTCTTCGGTTAGCACATATGGCGTAAGCTACATGGAATTGGTGAGTCATGCTTGGGACTGCCCTTTGAGCGTAGGCGAAGATCATTTTTTTCAAGTATTAAAAAGCGCGGGAAAATATGCGGTTACCTGATGGCTTTTTGAGCGGAAATTAAGCGATGACGTGACTGCTGTCACGAAATTATAGCTTGGCTTACATTGTTGGTTTTTCTTCTATTGACATGATTTAACTAACTTTTTATTATCAGTTCCACAATTTGGGGCTATAGCTCAGCTGGGAGAGCGCTTGCATGGCATGCAAGAGGTCGGCGGTTCGATCCCGCCTAGCTCCACCAAATTCCAAGAACCTCGCTCCGGCGAGGTTTTTTTGTTTATAGGTTTTTTGTTTTAGTTTTTTTCGCTTTTTCTATACCTCGCCAAAAGCCTCTACTTCTCCCTGAACGGTCATCTTTCATATTAATTAATCCACAATGCCATTCCTATCGCCGGCTGATTGGGATAATTTTCAGGTCTTGGTTTAAAACGATGTTTTTTATTGTGGAAAAGAAAAATAAATGTCTTCGTGCACTTGGCGCATTTCTGGTAGCGGGTTTTGTTTCAGAGGCGATGGCAGAGCCAGCTACTTCGCAGTCTTTTATTGGCCTGGGGATCACTGACGGGACGAAATACGAAACACCGCTGGAATTTGAACCGGTATTTCGACTCGGTGCTATTTTTGATGAAAAGCACCGCATGACCGCAAATTATTCCTATGGTTTTACATCAGGCGTGACCAGCATTCATTTGGCTTATGACTACCTACACCCGTTTACTGACAATGGAAACTGGCAGGTATTTGGTGGTGGTAGTATTGGCTACAAGTTCGGCCTGCATGACACGAACGACTGGACCTTCGGTGGCCAAACCGGCATTCGTTACCAGTTTAGTGCCGACACCAGCGTAGACTTTGGCTACCGTGTTTTCGATACGATTGACGACTGGAAGGAATACCAGCTTGGGGAACTGGGTAACCTATACATCAGCATTGATTTTACTATGTAGTTTGCTTGATAGGGCTTGTTCGGTAGAGCTATCGCCTAGTGATGAAAAAGGCCCAGTGACAGGTAGTCACTGGGCCTTCGAATAGGATGGCGCTCCCTACAGGAGTCGAACCTGTGGCCTTCCCCTTAGGAGGGGGACGCTCTATCCAGCTGAGCTAAGGGAGCAGCAAGCGTTGCTTGGTTTTGCCATTATACAAAAAAATACCAGTAAATTAAGTGATTAGTTTCAATCTTCAATCTGTTTGGTTAGCAAATCACCAGGCTGGATGCTGTTGGCTAGCTCTGCTTGCTCGACACTGAGCTCGGCCGACTTTTCGTAAACCCGGTCTACCACAAGCGTGATGTCGGTTTGGACCATACGGTTCCTAGGGATCCCATTCTGGTCAATGAAGCCTGCGCTGTGCCAGAGGGCCAGTTGGTCGCCTTGCTTGACGCCGTGCTTACGCCCTTGGTTGATATGGACCGTATTGCCATAATGGCGCACGACTTCCGGCAAATTGGTACGGCAGGCCAGGGAGCTTTCCAGATCCAGCATCATATTCTGGCTGACCCGTTGGACAGCCTGGCCATAGGCTGATTGCCAGAAGCGGGCACTGCTAGTGTCAACTTGGCTCGTGCGCGAAAATGGCCAGTCGGCCACTTCACGGTACTGGTTCTGCATCAAGACTTCACCGGTCTTGCCATCAAGCAGCTGCAGCTCGGCTGCAAACTGACGGTTGATTTTATCGCTGCGCAACAGTTTCTGATCCAAGGTCGAAGTGAGATCGGTGATCTGGCCGTTGATGATGTACTGGGCATCATGATCTTCTGCCAGCATCACCATCTGGCTTGGGTAGCTAGGGTTGATCTGGACACGGGTCATGCCGGAGACCACAAAGCTCTGGGAGCGGGTTTCCAGCTGGCGCTTCAATACTGCGGTAAAGTTGTCCCCGAGTTGGTAGATCCCACCAAGGGAAGCATGCTGGGGGGAGCGGATATCAAATTCGCCCAACAGGAGCCCTTTTTTGTATTGTACCTTGTGGCAAGTTCTTGCCGACGGAAAGACTTCGATTTGGGCTGTTAGGTAAAGATTGCCGCTCCGCTTCTTGGTTTCGGTGACGGTGATTTGACGCAGCTCGCTGCCGCTGAACTGGTAATGGTCGCGTTTGTTTTTTAGGTAAGGCTTTACACGGTTGAAAGAAGAAAGATCGGCACCGGCATAGCGGATCACTTGTAATACGGCATCTTCCAGCGCGCTCTGGCGGGCTTGGGACTCACTTTGCAGGACAACAGCGGATCCGGTGACTTCATACCAGGCGGCTTGTGCCGGCAAGGCAAGTAGTAGCCAAAGGCTGTTGAGGATGAGCAGGATCTTTTTTCTCATGACTTCCACTTTCGGTATAAAAATTGCTTGAAACTGTAAGTTGGATACTTACGAGTTGAAGCGGGTGTGCCACTATCGGTTATGAAATTGAATGGCGACTTTCATCGTATTCCAAGGGTAATGCAAAGAGCATTCCTTATTTTTTGTGTTTACCAATAAAGTTTTTGTTTGAAACTACGATAACAAGCTATGGGTCTGAAGTCTCTCTTCAATTGGAGCGGTAAATTATGAAAAAGTGGGCAATTGTATTGATGGCAATGTTGGTAACATCTTGTGCCTATTCCCCCATTTATAACGGTAAAGAGCCATATACCGGTAGCCGGCATAGCTTGGATGAGATGCCGCGTCATACCATGGATTTTTTCATTGAGGGTATGGCCGACAAGCTGATTGAATCAAACCAGTACCTGACCGCCCGTACACCGCTGGCCGTGACTTCTTTTGTCGATCTCCAGGATATGGACGAGACCAACTGGCTAGGCAACAGCGTATCCGAAGGGCTGATTTACCAGATGCAGCAGCGGGGCTATACCGTGGTTGACTACAAGGTAACAGGTGGGATCAAAGTGACCCCTGATGGCGACTTTGCGCTCAGCCGGGACTGGCAGCAGTTATCAGCAGAGCAGCCTGTCGATTACGTGCTTGCAGGTACCATGCTCCGCCAGTCGGCAGGGGTGCTGGTCAATGCCCGTATTATCGGGATCCGCTCCCGCGTGGTAATTGCCTCGGCTCAAGGGTTCCTGCCTGCCGACCGGATTGGCCGTGATCTTGATAGCTTGAATCGGATGCGAATGGACAATGGCTGGATTGTTCGAGATGAAACAATCGGCTACGACAGAAACACAGTCGTTATTAAACCTTAGGAGTAAAAATGCGTTATTGGTGCCTGTTGGTGTTAGCTTTCCTTGTTGGGTGTCAGCCTTTGGTGGAAGTGCGTAACGCCGACATCATTACTGCGGTTGGCTACGCGTCGATCAGCGAGCAGCAGGGCAAGACGATTGAAGAGAAACGGATCCGTGCTATGCGAGCATCAAAACTTGATGCCTACCGCGAGCTGACGGAGCAGGTCTATGGCATCCGTATTTCTGCCCGCTCCGAGATGGATGACCAGCAGCTGAATTTTGAAAGCAATGATAGCTCGGTCGATGGCAGCATCCGGGGGGCTGAAGTGATCCGCAGTTACCCGGTAGGTGACAACTATGTGACAGAAATGCAGCTGGATCTCAACCGGATGGAACGCTTGCAGGGAAGTGCAGAAATCTATGCGGTTCCCCAGAGCCAAGAAATCATGTTCTAAGGCCATATTCTAAAGCTTGGGGATTTAGGCTTTAGGGTTTTAGAACTTAAGCTTTCAGGTCGGTGCCCAGGGTACGGGTATTCTGGGTGATACCGTCGCTGTTGTAGGTCATCTGGTGCTTGCCGCGGCTTTGTTGCAGCAAGTTATTGAGCTTGTGGAAGCTCAGCTGGGCGCGCATCAAGGCTTCGCCATTGATTTCGTTGGTTGACTGGCAGTCATCGGTTTGGGCTCTCAAGGATCTGACGGCTTCCGCCAAGTCCCCGCCTTCTGCTAGGCGGGCTTTGTCTGGATGGACCGAGAGCTGGTGGTCGACTAGCTTGATGTTGTCGATCAGGGCGATCTTATTCTGGGCGCATGCCAAGATTTGCTCGGATTGGCGCTCGACAATCGCTTTTTGCTCCTGCTCAAGCAGGGCCGTGAGAGAGGTCAGGTTAGTTTGTTGCTGTTCAAGTAGTTGCTCTATAGATGTAGACATACTCTCTCACCTGTTCCTTAAAGCCCTTTCAGCTCGTCTTCAAGTTTGATCATGTTTGCCGCAAGTTTATCGGCATCGACGACATAGGAACCATTGGCAATGGCTTCTTTGATGGCGTTGACTTTTTCGGTATCGAAGACTTCCTGGGTCGCCAGTTGCTGGTGGATTTGACCTACAGACTGGCCCTGGCTGCTGAGTGAAACGGAGTCCGCTTCGGCACCGCTGGCTTTTGCTTCAGCGGCGGCTTTGTTTTTTCCCGCTTCCGCATTGGAAACACTACCACCCGAGGTCATCGGCTGGTTAGTACGTATGTTATTGATAGTAGGCATTAGAAACTCCTTGAACATGCAGTTAAGCTCTATAGCTACTGTATTATCGACAACGATAGCAAAACCTTTAGCTATTGTACGTAAATTTTCAGCAATTTCGAATTAGTACCTGACCGTGACTTCCCCGACCGCACTTACCACGCCGGTGATCACTTTTTTCGAGCGGTTATTCTGTACTCGTATCTGCTCGCCGAGCGAGCCGTCGGATAGCGCCTTGCCCTCGGTAATAATAGACAGCCCATCATTCCCCGCCTTGATAAGCACGGCATCGTTGCGGCATACCAGGCAGATATCGCTGGCAAGGATGATTTCGCTTAGCCTGACCGGTCGCTTTACCTTGGAGCCGATCAGCTGCTGGGGATCAGAGAAGGAAGCGCCGCGCTGGCGTCGCAACTCGACTTGTTCGACATCGATATCGCCCGCGGTAATGATGCTGCCCCGGGGGAGTGGGGTCTTGGCAACAACCCGCTCGAGCACCTGCTGCACACGCACCGGGACGTAAAGCTGCCAGTTGAGTGGCTCGCAGCGCACCAACACCGATACCGTACCGCTTAGTGACCCCTGGTTAGGAATATCAGTTGTAAGGGGAACGGGGCATTGGGGCAGGCGGAGGCGGTTGTCTAGGTTAGGGGCGGTGATCGTGAAGGTGCCGTTTGCCTCGCGGGTTAACTCACTGACATGCTGCTGCGCAGCCTGGCTGATGGCCTCGGGTGCCATATTACCCGAAACCGGCTGGTCGGGTGCAGGGGTTGCAAAGGCCGGGTTAATGCCGCTAAAGAAAAGCGCTAGCAGGCCGATAAAGCAAATTCGGTGAATGTAAAGCGAGTAGCTACGCACGTAATTATCTCTTTAATGTCGCCAGTCACAATGGGATACTGTGCCTTACCGCAGGTATTTCAATAAAGCAGCTTTAACTTGCTATGATATGTGATTTAACCTTTTGGTTCTCTAATTAACACGTATCAAATTATAAAAACAATCAACAAGGAGACGTCTCAATATGTCGGGGATATTAGATTCTGTGAATCAACGTACCCAGCTGGTCGGTCAAAACAGGCTAGAGTTGCTCACCTTCAGGCTCAATCGACGTCAACGTTATGGCATCAACGTATTTAAAGTCAAGGAAGTCCTCCAATGCCCGAAACTCACTACGATGCCCAACTTGCACCCGCTGGTTAAAGGGATTGCCCATATCCGGGGGCAAACTATTTCCGTTATTGATATGAGCTTGGCAACCGGTGGCCGCCCGATTGATGATCTCGACAACTGCTTTGTGATTATTTCCGAATTCAACCGCTCGATTCAGGGGTTCTTGGTTTCTTCGGTCGAACGCATTATCAACATGAACTGGGAATCGATCCTGCCGCCGCCAAAAGGAGCGGGCAAAGCCAACTACCTGACTGCGGTGACTGAAATCGATAATGAACTGGTAGAAATCTTGGATGTGGAAAAAATCCTCGATGAGATCTCACCGGTTAATACCAGCATCACCGGTACCGTGCTAGAAGAACTCATTGAAGATATGCCTGATATCAAACGGGTACTGGTAGCCGATGATTCCAGTGTGGCACGCAAGCAGGTGCAGCGTGCGATTGAAGCCATCGGCTGTGAGTGCGTGCTGGTCAAGGATGGCAAAGAAGCCATTATCAAGCTGCGCGAAATGGCCCAGGAAGGAGATATCTACAAGCAGCTGGCGTTGGTGATTTCGGACATCGAAATGCCGGAAATGGATGGTTATACCCTGACTGCAGAAATCCGCAACGATCCCCGTTTGAAGGACTTGCATGTTATTCTCCACACTTCTCTGAGTGGGGTTTTCAATCAGGCGATGGTTGAGCGCGTAGGGGCGAATGCCTTTATTCCTAAATTCAATCCAGATGAACTTGGCGCAGCGGTTAAAGCGGCAATGCCTAAATAAGCAATGCCGAAGCAAACAGACTCGAGCACAGAATAACCATACTAGAGCAGTAGATGACAGCTATAACGATAAACGATCAGGAATACCGTGAATTTTGCCGTTTCCTGGAAGCCCAGTGTGGCATTGTGCTGGGTGACAGCAAACAATACTTGGTACGCAGCCGGCTCAGCCCTTTAGTCAGTCAATATTCATTATCTTCACTTTCTGAACTGTTGCAGGTAGTGGTCTCCGGGCGCAACCGTGAGCTGCGTGTCGCGGCAGTCGATGCCATGACAACCAATGAAACGCTTTGGTTTCGTGATACCTATCCTTATACAGTATTGGCTGAGCGGATCTTGCCGGAGCTGGCGGCAAACAAGCGGCCGATAAAAATCTGGTCGTCGGCCAGCTCGTCAGGGCAGGAGCCTTACTCCATTGCAATGACGGTACTGGAAACCCAGAGCCGCAGGCCAGGTATGCTGCCTAGCAGCGTGCAAATTACCGCCACCGATATCTCCCAGACCATGCTCGAGACATGCCGCAACGGGGCCTACGATAACCTGGCCCTTAGCCGGGGGCTGTCGATGGAGCGCCGCCGGATGTTTTTCGAGGACAACGGCGATGGCCGCCTGAAAGTCAACGACAAGGTCAAGCGGATGGTCAACTTCCGCCCGCAAAACTTAAAAGACAGTTATGCGCTGCTGGGCAAGTTTGATGTGATCTTCTGTCGCAATGTATTGATCTACTTCTCGCCGGAGATGAAAGCCAAGGTACTCAACCAAATGGCAGCTAGCCTTAATCCTGGCGGCTATTTGTTGCTGGGTGCGTCAGAGTCGCTGACAGGCCTGACCGACAAGTTTGAGATGATCCGCTGCAACCCGGGGATTATCTATAAGCTTAAGTAAGGGCTGACACCCTTAACGATTTGGGCCTAGGGCGGCAGATCCTAGGCCCTGCTAACCCAGTACACCCGCAGTCCAGCCACCCAGCGTCAACCCTCTAATTTACCTCGTTTAAATTTTCTGGCACAACCTTTGCTTTCTATTCGGTAACGAATTTTGGAGGCAGACATGTCCATTTCTTTTGATAAAGCATTAGGCGTTCACCAGCATACCGTCGGCGTACGCGCCAAGCGAGCAGAAACGCTGGCAAGCAACCTTGCCAATGCCAATACGCCGGGTTACAAGGCGAAAGATATTGACTTCCAGCGGGCCCTCAATGCGGCAACCTCAGGGGCAAAAGTTGGCCTCAGCCGTACCGATGGTCGGCATATTTCTGCCTCCACACAGGTTATGGGTGAGCAAAAGTACCGGGTACCGACTCAACCAGACACCGGTGACGGCAATACCGTTGATGCCCAGCTAGAGCAGAACCTGTTTATGCAGAACTCGATTGAGTACCAGGCATCGTTGGATTTTCTTGGGTCTAAATTCAAGAACCTGAGCAAGGCACTGAAAGGGGATTAATGAATGAGCTTGTTTAATATTTTCAACGTATCGGGCTCGGCAATGAGTGCGGAATCGGTACGCTTGAATACCACCTCCAGTAACCTTGCCAATGCCAACAGTGTCAGCAGCTCGGCAGAGGAAACCTACAAGGCAAGGCACCCGGTTTTTGCTGCAGAGCTGCAAAGTGCCAGCTACAAGCGCAGCGATAGCGTGCCGGTTCAGGTGAAAGGCATTGTCGAGAGCGAGAAGCCATTGAGTGCCGAGTATAACCCGGATCACCCGCTGGCGAACGCCGAAGGCTATATCTACAAGCCGAATGTCAATGTAATGGAAGAGATGGCCAATATGATTTCGGCATCGCGTTCTTACCAGAACAATGTACAGGTTGCCGACGCCAGCAAGCAGATGCTGATGAAAACGCTGCAGATGGGCAAGTAGGCTAGGGAGTGATGACAATGAGCAGTATTAACGGTGCGGGTTCCAACAACCTCTCTTACCTTGACCAGCTAAAGTCAATGCAGGAAAAAAAGGTTCAGGAAGAGCAGAAAGTCACTGGGCAAAACCAGCTGAAGCAAGAAGACTTCCTGTCTTTGCTGACCAAGCAGTTAGCACAGCAAGACCCGTTCGAGCCAGTTGGCAACGACAAAATGATTGCCCAGATGGCCTCCTTTGCCACCGTAGATGGCATTAGCCAGATGAACGAGCAGTTCGGCTTGCTGAACACCGCCATGACTTCGAATCAGGCGCTGCAGGCTTCAACTTTGGTCGGCCAGGATGTACTGGTGCCAAGTGCGACTGGCATGAAGTTAGAAGAAGGTGGACTGAGTGGCCGCGTCCGCCTGACGAACTCGCTTGACCAAGCCATGATGCGGGTCGAAACGCCGCAGGGCGAACTGGTCAAAACGATCAACCTCGGTGCCAAAGGTGCCGGTGACCACGATATTGAGTGGGACGGCAAGAACGAGCAGGGCAAGATGATGCCGGAGGGGCAATACACCATCCGGGTATCGGGCCTGGTCGGCGGCGAAACACAGAACTATGACGTATTCACCCATGCCAATGTTAATAGCGTGGTGATGGGACAAGGAGATGGGCAGGTTTTACTGAACCTGGCTGGTCTCGACAAGCAATTCAACTTGGCTGATGTACTTCAGGTCGGAAAAGCACAAGCGAAAGGATAATCAACTATGAGCATGAATATTGCCTTGAGTGGCCTGGGTGCGGCCCAAAAAGATCTCAATACAACCAGTAACAACATCGCCAACGCCAATACTTACGGCTTCAAAGAATCTCGTGCCGAGTTTGCCGATGTGTATTCCAACTCGATCTTTTCGAACTCGAAGACCACGACTGGTGGCGGTGTGCAGACCGCAACGGTTGCCCAGCAGTTCCACGAAGGCTCGAGCATTTACACCAACAACCCGTTGGACTTGCGTGTATCGGGTACCGGTTTTTTTGCCGTAGCCCCAAACAAGACAGAGCCGGCGAATAATAACCTGACCCGTAATGGTGCGTTCCACCTGAACAACAACAACGAGATTGTTAACTCCGACAATAACTTCCTGCTTGGCTACGAGGTTAACCAGGAAACCAATACGGTTGCTTCCTACGAGCCGAAGCCGATGGCGATTGATGACACCTTCGGCCAGCCGAATATGTCGAAGAACATGAACATTGCGATGAACTTGCCAAGTGGCGAGACACCGCCAAAGGTTGCGCAGTTCGACTTCAATGATCCGGACTCTTACAATAAATCAACCTCTTCGACCATTTACGACTCCTTGGGCAACCCGTTGAAAATGTCTGCCTATTACGTAAAAGCGCCAATTGATAACACATGGCAGGTTTATTACACAGTCAGTGACAGCGGTGGTGAGAAAGCCCTCGATGTTGCGAATGGTGTTGATAATGGTGCGGGACATTTAGGCCATAACCTTCAGTTTAATGCGGGAGGTCAGCTGGTAACTAATCCGCCAAACTTCCAAACCGTTGATTTCCAAACGGCGGGTATTCAGCTTGGCGGTGCAGACGGCTCCCAGAATCTGATCTTCAACTATGATGAGCCAACCCAGTACGCTTCTCCGTTTGAAATCCGCAAGCTGGAAGATGAAGACGGTGCGACCACGGGTTATCTGTCCAATGTCGATATCGACTCTGACGGCAACATCCTCGCGTCATACTCGAACGGCAAGGACAAAGTGATTGGCCGTGTTGCCATGGCGCGTGTAGCTAACGAGCAGGGGCTGGCCCAGCTGGGTGGTACTCTATGGAACGTGACCCAAGATTCTGGTGCCGCAGTATGGGGTGATGCCTCACAGGGCTCATTCGGCTCAATCAAGAACGGTACCCTGGAGCAGTCGAACATCGACATGACCCAGGAGCTGGTGGATTTGATCTCTGCCCAGCGTAACTTCCAGGCCAGCTCGCGCGCCCTGGATGTGAACAACCAGCTGCAGCAGAACATTTTGCAGATCCGCTAAACGTTGATCTGACTATGTTTGATCTATAGCCAGCGTCTGATCTATAGCCAACCTATATTAAGCCCATAGTTCGCGGAATTGTGGGCTTAATTGTTTGCGTCGGGTTTTTGACGATTTTGAGCGGTTGGCTGCTTATCTTTAACCGAGGTGTTTATTATCTAACCACTAGCGTCAGCGTAGCGGCAACTCTTTTCCCCTTTTCATTGATTACTCTCCCTTTATTACTTGGTTTTCTTTAAAATCAGCACCCTAGCAGCCATTAATTTGCTGGTATGCTTTTTGCATTGTTAGTACTTATCGATAGAGGGGATGGACAGATGGATCGCGCATTATTTCTTGCCATGAGTGGCGCCAAACAAGATATGTACGGCATGCAGGTTGCAGCCAATAACTTGGCGAACGTGAACACCACGGGCTTTCGCGCGGATCTGCAGCAAGCGAGAAGCATGCAGGCTTATGGCGAAGGGTTGCCGACCCGCGTTTTCTCAATGACTGAGCGCCCGGGCAACAACTTTGAGCAGGGCTCGGTAAAAACGACCGGGCGAGCCTTGGATGTGGCGGTGGAAGGCAATGGGTGGCTGGCAGTACAAGATGCCTCGGGCCAAGAAGCCTATACCCGTGCCGGCCATCTGAAAATTGATGAAATGGGCATGCTGCAAAACAGCAACGGCCAGCTAATTTTGGGCGATGCCGATGCACCGATTTTCGTCCCGCTCCCTATCAACAAGATTGAGATCCAAAAAGACGGCACAGTGAGTATCTTGCCGCAGGGTGCGCCACCGGAAGCGATGGTTGCCATTAACCGGATCAAACTGGTTAGCCCAGAAAATAACAGCTTGTACAAAGATGTCGATGGCTTGTTCAAGGCAACAAACCCAGCCCCGCAGGGGTTGGAAGCTGATGCAGGTGTAACCTTACTGAGCGGTGCCCTTGAGGGCAGCAACGTCAATGCCGTCGGTGAAATGGTTAATATGATAGACCTTCAGCGCCACTTTGAAATGCAAGTCAAATTAATGAAAACCGCAGAAGACATGGATAAAGCGTCTTCATCTTTAATGCGTATCGGATAATAGCGAGGAGTTAACCAATGCATCCAGCTCTTTGGGTCAGTAAGACTGGTCTTGATGCCCAGCAAACCAATATCTCAACGGTTTCCAACAACCTAGCTAACGCCTCGACGGTCGGCTTCAAGAAAAGCCGCCCAGTTTTTGAAGACTTGTTCTACCAGAATATTAACCAGCCTGGCGGCCAGGCGACACAGGATACCACGCTGCCATCTGGCTTGATGCTGGGTGCAGGTTCTAAGGTCGTTGCTACCCAGAAAGTATTTACCCAAGGCAATACCCAAACCACCGACAATGCCCTCGATATGATGGTCGAAGGCGACGGGTTCTTCCAGGTGATGCTGCCAGACGGTAATATCGGTTATACCCGAAACGGCCAGTTCACGGTCAGTAACGAAGGCCAGATCGTTACTTCAGGTGCCGGTTACGTGCTGGAGCCTGAAATTGTGGTGCCTGACAATGCGGTGGCGATCACCGTTGGTACCGATGGTGAAGTCTCTGCCCGAATTCGTGATCAGCAGGAAAACCAGGTGCTGGGCCAGATCAACCTGACTAACTTTATCAATCCAGGCGGTTTGGAGCCGATTGGCCAGAACCTTTACCTACCTACAGGGGCGAGCGGCGATCCTCAGGAAGGGATCCCGGGACTTGATGGCTTCGGTAGCGTACGCCAGTCGATGCTGGAAACCTCAAACGTGAATGTGACCGAAGAGCTGGTCAACATGATTGAGGCGCAGCGGGTTTACGAGATGAACTCCAAGGTGATCTCAACCGTTGACCAGATGCTGAGCTACGTTAACCAGCAGCTATAACAGGGAGTAGGGTATGGGTAAGTATTGGCCAGTCTTGCGGGTGGCATTGTTGGTGGCGTTGCTGTCGGGCTGTGCACAGGACTTTGACACGGGATCGGATCTCGATAGCGCTGTCAGCGAAGTGGATGCAGTGGAAGGCACCACGGAACAAAGCGATGGCATTATCGGTATGGTCAGAACCCGCGAAGATGCCGTGCAGGGTGACCCGAACTGGTCTTCAGTCCGCCCGCCGGAAAAGCCGGAGCATTACGCGACCTCTACCGGTTCATTGTTCAGCAATACTAACTCTATGGGGCTGTACAACGATTCCCGCCCAACAGGTCTTGGCGATATCGTCACCGTATTGCTGGAAGAAAATACCCAGGCCAGGAAGAGTGCCAGCTCGGATTTGGGTAAATCGACTGACATGAACATGCAGCCGATCATGCTGGGCGGCCGCCCGGTCAATATTGGCAACTATGATTTGTCCTACGCCCTGACCAACGACAACTCTTTTTCCGGTAGCCTTTCCTCGGATCAAAGCAACAGTTTCTCCGGCTCTATTTCGGTCGAGGTGATCGAAGTGCTGCCGAACGGCAACTTGCTGGTGAGGGGGGAGAAGTGGCTGACCCTGAACAGCGGAGATGAATATATCCGGGTCAGCGGCACTATCCGCCCTGACGATATCGACGGGGAAAACTCGATTCCGTCAACGCGTATCTCCAATGCCCGCATTCAGTATTCGGCAACGGGCGATCGCCAAGATACCCAAACACCGAGCTGGTTCGCCCGGTTCTTCAACGCGGCGATGTAAATCATGAAAAAGTTATTTCAATCAGTGTTGTTTAGTTTGTTGATGGTTTCGGTGTTGCCTGTTGTTTCATCGCAAGCACATGCTGCCCGGATCAAAGATGTGGCGGCTGTGGCTGGTGTCCGGGATAACCAGCTGGTGGGTTATGGCTTGGTCGTCGGTCTGCCGGGTACCGGCGAATCCTCATCGGCGTTTTACACCGAGCAAAGCTTCCGTGCGATGCTGAATAACTTTGGTATCAATATCCCTGAGGGTGAGCGTTTCCGTACTCGAAACGTAGCGGCTGTCGCTGTCCATGCAACGCTGCCGCCTTTCTCCAAACAAGGCCAGCAAATTGATGTGACCGTCTCCTCGGTGGGGTCAGCAAAAAGCCTGCGTGGCGGTACCCTGCTGCAAACCTTCCTTAAAGGTCTGGATGGCAACATTTACGCCGTTGCCCAGGGTAGCCTGGTGGTGGGCGGCTTTACTGCCGATGGCGCTGACGGCTCGCGCATTGTCAGCAATACCCCGACCGTTGGTACTATTCCTTCCGGTGCGATTGTTGAGCAAGAAGTGCCAAACCCGTTTGGCCGTGGTGATTTCCTGACGTTCAACCTGTTTGAGCCGGACTTTTCTACCGCGCAGAACATGGTCGATGCCATTAACAATTTCCTTGGCCCTGATGTTGCCTCGGCGATGGATGCCGCTTCGGTGCGGGTTCGTGCGCCGCGTGATGTCAGCCAGCGGGTCGCTTTCCTCTCGACAATTGAAAACGTCGAGTTCGAGACAGCGGATTCCGGCGCGCAGATTATTGTTAACTCGCGGACCGGGACGATTGTTATCGGCCAGCATGTGCGTTTGAAGCCGGCGGCGATCACCCACGGTGGTATGACGGTTTCTATCAAGGAAAACCTGGCGGCAAGCCAGCCGAACGCGTTTGCCGGCGGCCAGACGGTGGTGGTGCCTGATAGCGAAATTACCGTGACCGAGGAAGACTCACGGATGTTCCTGTTCGAGCCAGGCGTGACGCTGGATGACTTAGTCCGTGCGGTGAACCAGGTTGGCGCAGCACCGTCAGATCTGATGGCGATTTTGCAAGCCTTGAAGCAGGCGGGTGCCATCGAAGGCCAGCTGATCATCATCTAACGGGAGAGCCTGATGAAAAGTCCAACTGATACCAGCTTTGTTCTTGATATCTCTAGCCTTGATCGGCTTCGTGCCGGGGTGAAAACCGGTAAAGAAGGTGAGCAGGCTAGCCTGCGAGCGGCTGCCGAGCAGTTTGAAGCTATCTTTACCCAGATGATGTTTAAGTCAATGCGCGAGGCCAATTCGGCCTTCGAGTCGGATTTGATGAGCAGCCGCAATGCCAAGTTCTTCGAGCAGATGCACGATGAACAGATGGCCAGTGAACTCAGCCGTAGTAATTCATTGGGCTTGGCGGATATGATTGTCCAGCAGCTCGGTGCCCATCAAGATACTGACTCAGCAGAACAAAGTGATGGCACTCTCGCTAAAGAGCAAGAATTTATTGAGCTAGACAAGGGCGGCAAATACCTGCCTTTTGAGCGGCAAGTGTTTGAAGACAATGAACATGCTGGGCTAAATCACCCACATTTATCGCCTGCGGCGGTGGGACCAAAGCCGGCAATGAGCGAAGAAGAAATCACCCAGATTGCCAACAGGGCGATTGTCCAGCGTGATCAGGTCAATAGTGTTTCTGCACTGCCTGTACCCTCAACGTTGCCGGAAAGCTTCGATTCCCCAGAGGCGTTTGTTACCCATATGGCGCCTTACGCTCGGCGTACTGCCAATGTTTTGGGGGTTGATCCTGCGGTGTTGATTGCCCAGGCAGCCTTGGAAACTGGGTGGGGGAAAAAAGTGATCAGCAATGCGGCTGGTAACAGCAATAACCTTTTCAATATCAAGGCCGATCCGAGCTGGAAAGGGGATAAAATGGCGACCCAGACCCTAGAGTATCACCAGGGAATTGCGGTCCAGGAGCGGGCAGCATTCCGTTCTTATGACTCTTTCGATGAAAGCTTCAGTGATTACGCGGCGTTTTTGAAACGAAACCCGAGATACTCGGTAGCGCTAGAAAATACGCAGGATCCGAAAGCGTTTATAAACGAGATCCACAAAGCGGGTTATGCGACCGATCCTCGGTACAGCGAAAAGGTCATGCGGGTTTACGATCAGGTAAATAACTTGATGGACAAAAAGCATTAAAAACAGCAGCAATAGAAGGAAGGGAGTATATTAGACAAATACATCCACAATTGATGAAATGATATTCAACGTATCTTCACTTTCAGACAGTGCCGACTGTATCTCATTACTCTCTACTTTTGCCTGATTACCTTCCCGAACATTATCCAGAATTACAGGTGCGATAATCTCTTTAATAGCATAGCCAAGTAATGTTGCAATACCAATATTCATAATTTCCACCAATGGGTTATATTGAATAGATAGTGTAATTATATATGCAATTTATACTGTTTATCTAGTGTAAATCGAAATAAATTATAAATGTTAGATCTGGTTATCATTTATCGTCAACAATGTTAACGCGATGTGTTGGTTATAGCCTCGCCCTATTTAAAACTATTTTTGGTACATCAGGGATAAGTGGAGATATGTTGATTGGAATATAGAGTTGAGTGTTTTGTCAATTAATTGACGCTTTGATTAAAGAAGGCTTGTCATGATAGACAAGCCTTTTATAGTTACAATCAAATAGCAAAGTCTTCTTTGATCTGTTTTGCGATGGCCTCTGCAACAGGATATTTGTTATCAATCAAAGGTGGGTAGCAGAATCGCTTCTCACACTTTTTGTCCATCCCTTGGCCGAAGAGTGGTGTTGGAGTGGTGAAGTCGTCATCAGATCTGCCGGCAAAAAAGACATAGCATGGCTTACCGAGAGCGACTGTTAGCATGTGAACTGCGGTTCCTGCTGTAAACACAGCATCAAGTGATTCAATTAGCGCTGCAGTTGAAGTAAAGTCATCTTTTAGGTCGAGTTCATCAAAGTCTACAATATCAATGCCGGTAAATTTTTTGAGCTTTTTCAGTTCTTTAGTGCAATCACCGTACTGTAGGTTATAGAAAGTTGCATTTGGGAATTGCTTCATAAAATGAGCTATGTCATTGAGAGACATATAGTGGATGTTACGGCTATTGGCCGACATTCCACTGCGCCAGCAAAGTCCTATTCTTATTGAGTCCTGCTTAGAGGTACTGTTAACTCGATGCTGCCATATTTCTTTTAACTCCGTTGGAGATGAAAGGTATTTCTCATCAAGCCAGTGTTGGCCAATTTCTCCATATATGTGTCTACCGATGCTGCCAACAGGAAGCCATGTTTCAACTTCATCTAATATGTAATGTTTATCTTTGTTATTGAAAAACTCAGAGTTTGGTCTCAAAGGTATAATCGAAACCGTTGGGAAGGCTTTTTCCATTAATAGGGCTAGGCGCTGATCACAAGCTAGGTAAACATGGTCAACTCTTTCTAATATGTATTTTACATTATGATAGAAATTAATTTCATCACCGACTCCTTGCTCCCTTACTAGAAGAATACTTAATGCATTACTATCTGGGTGCCAAACAGGTTTATCCAAGGGGTTTGACATTCTTTCTTTAACAGGAATACCACTTTCATAAAGAGCATAATATTCCTGCCATGACAAATTACTTTTTGCAGAAAAGCTTTGGTTCCACTTTAAAAGGTCTAACTTCTCTTGATCAATAGGGAACTCTTTGAGCTTTGTGATAATTTTATCGACCTCACTTAGCTCACCAGTGTAAATTTTCAACATGTAAAGGCAGGATAAAAGTTCGTAATGTCGGTACGAATTTATTTCTACTTTATTTAATGCTTTAAGTACTTTAGTTTTTACCCTATTAACATTTTCAGCGGTGAAGCTTTTCTTGTCTTTTAAGTATCCATAGCTGACCACTGCATCCAACCATTCAATGTTATTACATTCCCTGTTGGTCGTTTTCAATGTGTTGATAATGTTTAAGGCTTTGTCATATTCTCTTTTGAGATAAAGTAGTTCAATCCAGTTTGCTTTAACAGTAACTTGTTCGTCGTTCTGAACATTATTACAAAACGTGCGGCACGCATTGATACCAGCATCATACTGTTTTGTAGCACGGCTCAATTTGGATAGCTCCAAAACCGCATTCTCGTGTATTGGCTTAATTTCTAATATTTTTTTTAGTGTGTGGCTGGCTTCAGTATGTTTATCTTGTTCTATCTGGGTATGAGCCAGAATGCTCAACACTGCCACATTTTGTGTGTCCAGGATTAGTAGGGGCTTGAGCAACTGTTCTGCGAGTTCGAAGTTTTTGGATATGAGCAAGTTAGCCGCTGTTTCTAAAGTTTGCCTGATTTCATTCTGGATATGCTCTTGTTTAGACTGTTTAACTGCTTTAGAAATGTCACTGGCTTTTTTGCTATCTCCACGTAAACCCATTGAGTGTGAAATCTGGCCGCGAAGTTCAAGCGCGCCACTATGGAGAGGATCAATGAGTAAAATTTGATCTACTACCACAAGAGCTTCATTGTTTTTACTTTGTAGTTTGAGGGTATGTGCGAGATCTAAAGTTAATGAGACTTCATTTGGTGACAGTAATAAAGCTTTCCTGAGTTTCGCCTCGGCGCTAGCGTATAGCTTGTCCTCGACATCCAATATGGCAAGAACCTGCAAGACGTCTATGGCTTGAGGGGCTTTTTCAAGGATTGATGTAAATATCTCACGAGCTTTGGTTTTTTTACCTTCTTGGTAGGTTTTTATACCCAGTTGGAAAGCTTCTTGCAGACTGAGTGTTGCCGTCGGGGTTAAATCAATTCTCATACCAAACTCTTAACATTTACGTAGATTGCCATTGCTATGATAAATGCAAATTACATGCCTGTTCTTTTTTTGGCTTGATTTTTGCTTGTTTATGCTTTGATGGTTGTGAACGGATTGGTTGGAGGTATTAATGGCGCTGGATCTACTGAATATCGGTATGAGTGGACTGAGGACATCTCAGAAGCAGCTCAATGTCACTAGCCATAATATCAGTAACGTTAATACGCCGGGCTACAGCCGCCAGAGTGCGGAACAGAAGGCGGATGATGCCCACTGGATTGGCGGCAGCCAGTATGGCACCGGTGCCTACATCGATAATGTACGTCGTGCCTATGACCAATTTGCCGCCAGGGAGCTAACCCAATCGACAACCCAGCTTCACCAAGCCAATGAGAGTCACGCCCAGCTAGCCGTGATGGATGAGTTTATCTCCAACAACGCTAGCAAAACTATCTCCAGCATGAATGATTACTACGATTCGGTGAAAAGCTTGGCGGATCAACCCAATGATCTTGGGTCTCGAAAGGCGGTGCTGGAAAACGCCTCTCTGGTGAGCCAAACCGTCAAAAGTACCTATGACACGCTTTCAAGTATGCAGCGTGATGTCAATGATCAGTTGGTGGCAACGGTTGACCGGGTCAACACCTTGGGGCAAGAGATTGCCACATTGAACAAGCGTATCCAGGAAAACCCAGCAGGCGAGAAAAACGATTTATTCGACCAGCAGCAGAGCTTGGTGAATGAACTGGCCCAGTTTACTAAGGTCACTGTGTTGAAGGGCAAGGATAACCTCGCCAATACGGTCATTATCGGCGATGGGCAAACACTGGTTTCCGGGACGGAATCTTCACGCCTGACAGTGATCCCTGGTGAGCCGGATCCGTTGCAAACTCAAGTTGCGGTCGATGATGGCCACAATACCACGCCTATCAGAACAGACAGTCTTGGCGGTAAATTAGGTGCTATGGTCGCCTTTAGGCGGGATGTCGTTGAGCGCAGCATTGACGAAGTGGGTCGGATGGCGATCGGTTTTGCAGGTCAAGTCAATGCTATTCAGCGCCAGGGTTTGGATTTGAATGGTGAGCAAGGGCAAAACCTGTACGCAGATATTAATGATCCAACGGCAATGGCTCAGCGGGTGCTCAAACCTGATGGTAGCTCTGCTGACCTACTGGTCGCTATTGATGATGTGTCAAAGCTGCAGCTAGGGGATTATAAGCTGCAAGCCTCGACGGACGGAACGAACAATACCTACAGTGTAACCAATGCGAAAGGCGAAGAAGTCCTCAACCAAAGTATCCAGATTGGTGATCCCCAAATACTGCTGGTTGGCGGAATGAAAATTGGTATTAACCAGCCACCTCAGGCCGGGGAGACCATTACGATCCGCCCAGTCCGCCTCGGTGGCGCCCAAATGGAGATGACGGCAACAGAGCCTGCGCAGATAGCCGCCCAGCGGACGGTTTTTGCGGCAGAGTCCAATCAAGGCTCCGCTGCGCTAGAGCCAATACAAGGCGTGACGGCAACAGGCATATATCAGGTGGTAGTTAGCAATGCGGGTGATTCGGTATCCGTGTTGGATGAGCAGGGAAGTAAGATAAATTTGACTGACGCATTGGGTAATGTCACCCAGGATCTTGCTTACCCGATGACAGATAACATTATTCGATTTGCCCCCGGGGGGACACCGAGTATTGGCCTTGGGACACCGACCCTGACTCTGAGCGGTTCTGCGGCGGGTGGCGATCAGTTTACGGTTCACCTTGGCGCGACACCTGCCGAAGGCGACAACAGTAACCTGATGGAAATGCAGCATGTGCAAACGCGCAAGAGCATGAATGATGGCCGCTCCAGTGTTATTGACTTGTTCCAGAATCTCACCACTGATGTCGGGATCCAGAAGATGAATGCTGAGAAGTTTAGTCAAATCAGCCAACTTGACTTGGATGCGGCGACCGAGCGGGTCGCCAGTGTTTCCGGGGTTAACTTGGACGAAGAAGCCGCCAACCTGATGAAGTTCCAGCAGGCTTATATGGCATCGTCACGGATCATGAGCGTGGCCCGTGAAACCTTCGATACACTGCTACGTGCGGTATAAAGCTTGGAGGCGTTATGATCAATCGAGTGTCGACTTTTTCCCAGTACCAGAATCTGACCTCTAACCTGATGCGAAAGCAGGGGGCGGTAAATAATACCAATGAGCAATTGGCTACGGGTAAGCGTATCAAGACGGCTGGGGACGATCCTATTGCGTCGGTCTCTACCCAGAACTACAAGCAGCAATTAGTGCAGATAGAGCAGTTTCAGAAGTCTATTACGCTTGCTAACAACCGGTTGGGGACATTGGAAACCTCGCTCAAAAATGTTGAAAATCATGTTGATAGTGCCAAGCAGAAAGTGATCGGTATGATCAACGGCGCAATGGCTGGTGATGACAAAACGGCATTTAAAAATGAGCTAGAAAGCTTGTATGAAGGGCTGTTGAACCTTGCCAATACCCAAGATGAAGGCGGCAATTATGTATTTGCTGGTCATCAAGTGCGAACACAGCCATTTGCAGAGGATGCTAACGGTGATGTGCAGTATAAGGGAGACAGTGGTCACCGTCAGGCTCGGATTGATACCTCGGTACATGTTGATACCAGCCAACCTGGTGATCTGGTTTTTATGGGCATCGACAACCCGTTCGGTGATTACCGTCCGGATTATGCTGGCTTGCAGGACGAATCCACGCTGTCGTTACTCTCTGCCACCAACCAGGATCCCGACGACCCTGCCTCTTACAGTGTATCTTTCGTCGACGATGGTCAAGGGGGGGTGAACTATGAGCTTTACGATGGCACCCAGCAAATTGCTACCGGTAGCTATGACCCCGCGCAGGGCATTCAGTACTCCGGTACTCCCCCTGGAAGCCAGGGGGAGCTTGATTTGCAGTTTAAAGGTGACGTGCAATTGGGAGACAGTGTCTCGTTAGATAAAACCGATACTATCGATCTGTTCGAGACACTTAATGATGCGATTAAATACTCTGAGTACCCGACTTCTTCTCCCGAGGCGCGGGCGAGTTTGCAGCGCTCGATAGAAGAGCTTAATGCCAGCTATGTCCATATGAACCAGCGCCGGGCTGAAGTCGGTACCGGACTCAAAACCTTGGAAACCTATGAAGCCCAGCATATGGACTTCGAGCTCAGTCTTAATAAAGCCAAGGGTAGCCTGGAAGACTTGGATTACAGTAAGGCGGTTATCGAGCTTAACGAGGATATGCTGGCCCTGCAGGCTTCCCAGGCAGCCTTTAACCAGACTAAACAGCTCAGCTTGTTTAACTATTTGTAACCTAATAAAAGCGGCAGGGCATTGCCGCTTTTTCTATTCTGCTCAGGTGTTACCTGACGGCAATTTCTTTCCTTGCTTGTTCCAAGCCGCCTCCTTAAAACACTCTAACAAACAGAAGCACTAATCCTTCGCTATTCTCACCCCCAAAATTTTTTTAAAAAAATCCTAAAGGTATTTTTGCTCTTGCCGTTAATAGAAGTACTTAAACAAAAATAGATATTTACCCCCCGCTTATAGGCTGGGTTGTAACTCAACAAGGAGCGAAATATGTCTGTTACCGTAAATACTAACGTTTCAGCAATGACGGCCCAGCGTCACCTTGGTAATGCCACTAATAACGTAGGCAGCAGCATGGAGCGTTTGTCTTCTGGCTTGCGTATCAACAGTGCTAAAGATGATGCGGCGGGTCTACAAATCTCTAACCGTCTAACTAGTCAGACTAATGGTCTAGACGTGGCAATGCGTAACGCTAACGACGGTATCTCTATTGCCCAGACTGCTGAAGGGGCAATGCAGGAATCGACCAACATCATGCAACGTATGCGTGACCTGTCTTTGCAGGCGGCCAACGGCTCGAACTCTGACGAAGACCGTGGTGCAATCCAAAAAGAAATGGATCAGCTAACTACCGAACTTAACCGTATTTCTGAAACTACTACCTTCGGTGGCCAGAAATTGCTAGATGGTTCATACGGTACCCAGCAGTTCCAGGTCGGTGCGGCAGCAAACGAAACGATCAGCATGTCTCTAGGTGACATTTCGGCAGATCAACTTGGCCGTACTGGTGCAAGTGCTGCAGCTACGATTTCGACAGCTGAAGTGGCAAACTTGATTGGTGGTAGTTTGCACATCGATAGTGCTAAGACAGGTTCATCATTAACGAAGAACATTGATTTGAGTGGTACTACTGATCAGGCTGGTGTTATCGATGCTATCAACTCAGGTCTATCTGGAACGGGTATGGTTGCTGAAGCAAGTAACGGCTCGATTACAATTTCAGGTATCGCGGATGACTCAGAAGCTACCGCTGGTGCGACTGTTGCTGTAGCATTGTCAGGTGCATCACGTAGTGGTGGTGCGGCTGCCGTGACTGGTAACATGACTATTGGTAGTGCTGGACAGAAATCAAGCATGTTGAGCGATCTTGATGTGACGGATGCTGCGGGTGCACAAAAAGCGGTTTATGCTCTGGATGGAGCAATTGCTTCAATTGATGATCAGCGTGCAGAGTTGGGTGCGGTACAGAACCGATTTAACCATACTTTGAACAACCTGGCTAACATCAACGAGAACGTTAATGCTTCAAATAGTCGAATTAAAGATGTTGATTTTGCAAAGGAAACCACGGATCTAACTAAGAACCAGATCCTTCAGCAGGCTTCAACTTCGATCCTTGCTCAGGCTAAAATGAACCCACAGGCAGCACTAAGCCTACTGTAATCATTTAGTCCTCTAAGGCATGGTGCGGAAAGTGCCATGCCTTTTTACCATTGTATGAGGGTGAATAAATGGAGATCCCACCTGACAGCCATGTTCGGCCAAGCTCGGTAGCCGCTAGCACTTCTAAAACTACCATACCTAAAATCGACAATACTTCTTCAGGCCGTGATATCAAAACGGCGCAAAACCAGACCATTAATGCCAACCAATCCGATACTTCCCTTGCCGCAGATAAAACCGTTAATGCCAAAGATGAAGTTTCGAATCCCCAGTTTGACGAGTCAATGGCAGAAAAAATGGCCATGTACTTCCAAAACGTCAACCGCGAACTGAAATTCCAAGTCGATAACGAAGGCGGTGATCCTATTGTTATTATCATTGATAAAGAAAGTGGTGATGTTATTCGCCAAGTTCCGGCACAAGAATTGCTAGATATTAATGAAAGTCTGGCGAAGTACCCGCCAGTCTCGCTGAGCCAGAAGGTGTAAAGGGGTCGCATGGGTTTATCTGTTGGTGGTTTAGGATCAGGGCTGGATGTCGCGGGTATGACAGATATGCTTGTGGCGGCTGAGCGAACGCCGAAACAGCAACGTATCGACAAACAGATGCAGGAAGTGGAAGTCAGCTTGAGTGCTTATGGCCAAGTGAAATCTTCCATGTCCGATATGCAGGAAATGTTTGAAGAGTTCGATGAA
Organism: Photobacterium sp. ABD4_091; assembly: GCF_056160145.1. Taxonomy (NCBI): domain Bacteria; kingdom Pseudomonadati; phylum Pseudomonadota; class Gammaproteobacteria; order Vibrionales; family Vibrionaceae; genus Photobacterium; species Photobacterium sp. ABD4_091. The sequence continues at coordinate 2,336,952 of NZ_JBSWWQ010000001.1, forward strand.
GATGAGGCATTCCTCAGCAAGAAAGCGGTCAGTTCTGAAGATAATTACCTGAAAGTCAGTTCTGAAAGTCATGCCCAAAATGGTAACTATTCAATTGAAATAAACCAGCTAGCGCAATCTCACCGCTTGGTGAGTAGATCTGGCCTCGATGCTGACCCCAATGCGAGCTTGGGGGATGGTGAGCTGATTTTTACTATTGGTAGTGAAACTATGTCTGTGGTTATCGACCCGGCAAAAAGTAGCCTCAAAGACGTGGTTGAAGCCATCAATAATGCGAATGGAAACCCAGGTATCAATGCGACCACCATTACCATAGGGGATCAGGCGCATATTGTATTTACCAGTGATAAAACTGGTAAGGACAATGCGATTACCATCGATGCGTCTAATGCTAATGGTGATTTGGCCGATTTAGCGTTTGACCCCAATAATCCTGGAGCAGGAGGAATGGATGAAATGCAGGAAGCGCAAGATGCGGAAATCCTGATTGATAACTTCCTCACAGCGACCAGCAGCACCAATGAGTTCGATAATGTCATTGATGGCGTGAAGCTCAATGTCGAAAAGTTGACTGGAACTACTGGCGGTAGCCGAGATGATATCGATGTAAAGAAAGTTGATATCACTATCAGTAACGATACTGGTAAAGCAAAAGAGGCCGTTGAGTCATTTACCGAAAGTTATAATGCCTTCCTTGAAATGGTCGAAGGTATGTCTAAGTATGATATTGAAGAGAAAACTGGCGGACCTTTGGTGGGTGATAGTATTACCCGATCTTTTACTGGCCAAATGCGTACATTGATGAATACCCCGGTAGAAGTGAATGGTGAGCAGTTTTACTTATCGGATTTTGGTGTGACCACGACACGTGAAGGTGTGCTAGAGATAGATAATGAGTTGCTTGATGAAGCCTTGGAAGATAATTTCATTTCTTTCAATCAGTTTTTCGCTAGCGAAAATGGCTTTTTGAAAAAAGTCGATGATTTGATGGACTCCTATGTTGGCCGTGAAGGCACCTTGACCAACAGGGAAGAGTCATTGGAAGGCCAGAAGAGCCGCTTGGAAGATGACCAACGGGAACTAGACCGCCGAATGGAAGCTTATGAAGAGCGTGTCTATAAACAGATGTCGGCAATGGATGCGGCCATCTACAAGATGAACAACGAACTGAATACTATGATGAGCTTGCTGGTGTTCTAAGGCTTAACTATGAAAGAACTAACCATTTTAGAGAAGCAGGTCCAGGACCTTCTCGCACTCGACGAGTATCCAGATGATTTTCCCGAGCAGCTCGAGCAACTCGTGGCTGCAAGGCATGAGCGGGTCAAACTGATCCTAGCTGACCGTGATAGGTTGAGCCGGGAGACCTTTGAAGACGTCCAGCAACGCACCCGCGAATTAAAAGCGTTACTTGAACAAAACAAAGCACGAATTAGGCAGAAACTACTGACCGCCAAGCAAGGTAAGAAGTCGGTGTCTGTCTATCAAATGTATCAAAAATAAATAGGAAATAGCTATGCGTGGTTCACTTCAGGCATATAAACAAGTGTCGGTTAATTCTCAGTTGGCCAGTGCATCACCGCACCGCGTGGTATTGATGCTGCTTACCGGTGCGATTGAGCGCTTGGTTCAGGCCAAAGCTGCGATGGAGCAGGGAAATGTGTCGGCAAAAGGCGAGCGGGTGTCGAAGGCACTAGCGATTATCGGTACATTGCGCGATAGCCTGTCTATGGAAGATGGTGGCGAGATCGCGACCAACCTCGACAGCCTGTATGATTTCATGATGCGTCATGTCATTGACGGCAGCTCTAACAACAAGCCGGAAAATTTGGCTGAAGTGGTCGATTTACTGCGTGAAATCAAGTCAGCATGGGAGCAAATCCCTGCCGAGTATCACCACCTGGCTGAGGAATCTTAAGCACGGCCGCAATGCGGCTATGGCATTTTTCCTGCATTCCAGCCTGATTTCTGCCTTCGAGCTATCCCAAGCTTGCATTTCATTGGGATAGCTTCACAGCTTTTGCCCCCCGTTAGTTGCCTTATTCTGTACTTTAATTACAATGGTCTGATAAGATTTGAAGTGGTTTCTCGTCGCATTCGGCAGGGTTTTTCATCTTTTTGAATATGAAAACCAAAATTGCCAGCACGAAATAACTCTTAAGTAGGCAGGCAAACTCTTTTCTATGCAAGTTCATACCCTCGTTATTGATGATGACCAGCAGCATCGCCATGATTTAAGCGTGATCCTTACCTTTATTGGTGAGCAATTTGAAGCCTATTCGTCTCTAGAGGTTAATAGTACGCACTGGGAAAAAGAGTGGGGAGCATGTTTACTTGGCAAGATCAATTCCAGCCAGTCATTGAGCACGCTGCTTAATTTTTTGCGAACCCATCATCATATTCCGGTGATTTCGATCGGTGATCACGAAGCCGATCTGGCTTCGCTACCCAACTATGTCGGCAACCTTGACAAACCATTGCATTATGGGCAGTTGAGCGATGCCTTCCGCCACTGCAAAGAGTTTTTGGGCAAGCAGACATTCCAGTTGCCTTCATTGGGCCGCAAGAATACCTTGTTCCGCAGCATGGTTGGGCGAAGTGAGGCGATCAGCGAGATCCGCCATTTGATGGAACAAGTTGCCTCTACCGATGCCAGCGTGTTGATTTTTGGCGAATCCGGCACCGGCAAAGAAGTCGTTGCAAGGAATATCCACTACCATTCGACCCGCGGCAAAGGACCGTTTGTGCCGGTTAACTGCGGCGCGATCCCTCCAGATCTGCTTGAGAGCGAACTGTTCGGTCATGAAAAGGGTGCCTTTACTGGTGCGGTGTCTGCGCGCAAGGGCCGTTTCGAACTGGCTGAAGGTGGTACGCTGTTCCTTGATGAAATTGGCGATATGCCGATGTCCATGCAGGTGAAGCTGTTGCGTGTGTTGCAGGAGCGCTGCTTCGAGCGTGTTGGCGGAAGTGAAACCATCAAGGCTGATGTCCGCATTGTTGCTGCGACTCACCGTGATCTCGAATCGATGATTGCCGATGACACATTCCGCGAAGATCTTTACTACCGCCTGAATGTTTTCCCAATCGAAATGCCGGCGCTGCGCGAGCGGATGGAGGATATCCCGCTGTTGCTGCAGGAGCTGCTGGCAAGGATGGAAGCGCAGGGAGCCAAGCCTATTCATTTCACACCGCGTGCGGTAACTTCGCTGATGGAGCATGATTGGCCGGGGAATATCCGTGAATTGGCCAACTTGGTCGAGCGCCTGATCATCCTGTACCCAGGTGAAATGGTAGATATCAGCCACCTGCCGATGAAGTACCGCTACAACCAGTTCCCTGAGTTCCAGCCGGAAGAAAGCTTCATGTCGGTTGACGACCATGAACGCTTAGCCTTGGCAGATATGTTCAGCAGCCAGAGTGCGGAGTTGGACAGTACCCAAGGCCACAGTGATTTACCGCCGGAAGGGGTAAACTTGAAAGAAATGCTGGCAGAGCTGGAAATCGACATGATCAGCCAGGCGCTGGAGGCGCAGGGCGGGGTTGTTGCCCGTGCTGCAGATATGCTGGGGATGCGCCGAACCACGCTGGTTGAAAAAATGCGCAAATATGGTTTGAGTCGCTAGCAAAAAGACCATCCTGCCTAAGGCGCCAATAAAATGGCGCCTTTTTATTTCCTTCCCCTCTAGATAACGTGCTGATAGTAAAGATATAATTCTGGCACTATAAATGCATAAACACATATTAGTTTTTACGTATCAGATATATTGACGCTATAGCGCTGGGGGTTCGACGCTGAACTCAAGATAAGGGCTGTATGCGTTATAGCAAATCACTTTCGTTTTATTAGGTTTTCCATGGATGATATTCCGCCAGCACAGGGCGACAACCCGGCTTTGGGCTCCCTAGCCCAGCAAGTCAGCCGATACCAGCAGGTTCTAGAGGTCATGCCGTCAGGTGTGATTTTCTTGGATCCGGGCGGTATTGTGCGCGAGGCCAATCCCGAAGCCATCCGTTTGCTTGGTGAGCCTATCATTGATCAGCGTTGGATGGATGTTATCCAGCGCGCCTTCTCCCCCCGTGATGATGATGGCCATGAAATCTCCCTGAAAAACGGCCGAAGGGTAAAATTGGCTATTTCAGCCTCTAACAGTGGCCAGCTGATTTTCATTACTGATATGACAGAGACCCGGCTGCTGCAGTCCCGGGTCAGTGAAATGCAACGCCTGTCGTCACTTGGCAAGATGGTGGCCTCTTTGGCTCACCAGGTCAGGACGCCGCTGTCCAGCGCCATGCTGTATGCCTCCAACCTGGCTGCGCCGAACTTGACCGCACCGATGCGCGAGCGCTTCCAGGGCAAACTTGTCGACCGTTTGCAGGATCTGGAGAAGCAGGTCAACGACATGCTTCTGTTTGCCAAGGGCGGCGATAACAAGGTGGTTGCGTGCTTTTCCCTGGAAACCTTGCTTAACGAACTCGATAGCATGGTTGAAGCCCAGGTGTTGGGTAATAGCGTTGACTTCAGTATTGATTGTGATGATGAATCCTTGGCCTTGCTGGGAAATGCCAATGCCCTTGCCAGCGCGCTCAGCAACTTGATCACCAATGCTATCCAGATGGCAGGAAAAGAGTGCCGGGTGGCGGTCAAGGTGATTGCCCAAGATGGCTGGGTTCACTTGGCTGTGCTGGACAATGGCCCCGGTATTGCCCCGGACATGCAACAGAAGATCCTGGAGCCATTTTATACCACGCGCCAGCAGGGTACCGGCCTTGGTTTGGCTGTGGTGCAAATGGTCGCCAATGCCCATAAAGGACGCTTGGCCGTGGAATCAGAACTTGGCAAGGGGGCATGCTTTACCTTGTCATTGCCGCTTGCAGATAGCGCGCTAGCCGAGCAGGGCAAGCAGCAACAGCAGCAAACACAAAACGAACAACAAATGGATCCGACAGGAGTGACGCAATGAACCCAAGCCGAGTATTGGTTGTCGAGGATGACGAAGGGCTACGTGAAGCGTTGGTAGATACACTGGCATTGGCCGGTTACCATTCACTGGAAGCCGATAGTGCCGAGCAGGCTCTGTTGGTGCTAAAGGCCAACACGGTGGATATCGTGGTGTCGGATGTCCAAATGGCCGGGATGGATGGCCTCGGCCTGCTGCGCAGCATCAAGCAACACTGGCCAAAGCTGCCGGTATTGCTGATGACCGCCTACGCCAATATCGAAGATGCGGTATCGGCGATGAAAGAAGGTGCGATTGATTATATGGCCAAGCCGTTTGCGCCAGAAGTCCTGCTCAATATGGTCAGCCGCTATGCACCGGTCAAGGCCGAAAGCGGCCACACCATCGCTGCGGATGAAAAGTCGCGCCGCTTGCTGGCGCTGGCCGAAAAAGTCGCAAAAACCGATGCGAGCGTCATGGTGCTGGGGCCAAGTGGCTCTGGCAAGGAAGTGATGTCCCGCTATATACACCAGCACTCCAACCGCTGCGATGGGCCATTTGTTGCGATTAACTGTGCTGCTATTCCGGAGAATATGCTCGAGGCGACGTTGTTCGGCTACGAGAAGGGGGCATTTACCGGCGCTATCCAGGCGTGCCCCGGCAAGTTCGAACAGGCGCAGGGCGGGACGATCCTGCTCGATGAGATCAGCGAGATGGATTTGAGCCTGCAGGCCAAATTGCTGCGTGTCTTGCAAGAACGCGAAGTCGAGAGGTTGGGCAGCCGCAAGAGTATTAAGTTGGATGTCCGGGTGCTGGCAACCAGTAACCGTGACCTGAAACAGTACGTTGCGCAGGGCAATTTCCGCGAGGACTTGTATTACCGCCTCAATGTTTTCCCGCTGGTGTGGCCTGCCTTGAGTGAGCGCCCGGGGGATATCGAGCCGCTGGCACAGTACCTGATGGAGCGCCATTGTGCCAAGCAGGGCCAGTCAGTGCCTGAGTTTTCTGCTGCGGCAGTAGCCAAGCTTAAACAGTACACTTGGCCGGGCAATGTCCGTGAGCTTGATAACGTTATCCAGCGTGCGATGATCCTGTGCCTGGGCCAGTCGGTTGCCGCATCCGATATTTTGCTGGAAGGGTTGGATTGGCTGCAGGCTGACGGTTTGCAAACATTGCTGGAGCCTACTGCGGGTAGTCAGGATACCTCTGGTATTTCACCTGCCGTGCCAGATGTAGCAACTGAGCAGCAAGTGGTTGATAGTGCGAAAATGGCAATGCCTGCGGATGGGTTAGGAAATGAGCTGCGGGAGCAGGAGTTTTCGATTATTCTAGACACCATTCGTGCTTGTGATGGGCGGCGCAAAGATGTTGCTGAAAAATTAGGTATCAGTCCAAGAACGCTGCGCTATAAACTAGCAAAAATGCGTGATGCTGGAATAGATATCCCAGTTTGAGCACCGCAATGAAGGGGGAATTCCTTCATACTTAAAATTATTATTTAAAAGAAATTTTGCTGGCAAGCGATATGCTTGACGAGCTTCTGACCGGTAGGAGAGACAAATGAAAGTAAATGGACTTCAGGCCGAAATGCAGGCCATGCAACTGGAAGCGTCCAATGCTTCCCGCCCGGCAACCGGTCAGCAGGTCAGTGCCGATTTTGGCGCAATGCTTGGTGATGCCATTAAAGGGGTCAACCAGATTCAATCACAGTCCAGCGAGTTGGCGACACGTTTTGATCAGGGAGACCGCAGCGTTTCCCTATCCGATGTTATGATTGCGCGCAATAAATCCAGCGTTGCCTTTGAGGCCACGGTACAGGTGCGCAACAAAATGGTTGAAGCGTACAAAGAACTCATGAATATGCCGGTCTAATTAGGAATTTAGTGCGTGTCGGAACCATCAACGAATAATGAGCTCGCCGTAGCCGGCAACTCACCGTCAACTGCGGTCATGGCCGATAGCGATCCGATGATCCAGAATCCGGATGCGGAAGAGAAGGGTGCCTCGCGTGTCGACAGTATGTTGGGCAACCTGGATGTGCTTCGCCAGGTTGTTTTGGTGCTGTCGGTGGCCATTTGTGTCGCTTTGATTGTCCTAGTCGTTTCTTGGATCAAAGAGCCGGAAATGCGGCCGCTTGGTACCTATGAAACCGCAGAGCTGATTCCGATCCTCGATCACTTCGACCAGAAGAAAATCAACTATACCCTAGATGGCAATACCATCCGGGTGCCTGCCGACAACTTCTCTTCCATCAAGCTTGAGCTGACCCGTGCCGGTTTGAACCAAACGGCTGCTGTGGGGGATGATATCCTGCTGCAGGATATGGGATTTGGCGTGTCCCAGCGCCTAGAGCAAGAGCGTTTGAAGCTCAGCAGGGAGCGGCAGCTAGCAAGGGCGATTGAGCAGATCCGCCAGGTCCGCCAGGCGCAGGTACTGCTGGCGATGCCAAAGCAAAGCGTGTTTGTCCGCCATAACCAGGAAGCGTCAGCGACTGTCTTTCTGACGCTGTCGACAGGCGGCTCATTGGGTCAGCAAGAAGTCGACTCGATTGTTGATATGGTGGCAACCGCCGTACCTGGCCTTAAGCCAACTCGCGTTACGGTGACTGACCAGCATGGTCGCTTGCTGAGCTCAGGGACGGCCGATCCGCAGGCCACGGCCCGCCGCAAGGAATACGAGTTGGAGCGCAAGCAAGAGCAGGCGCTGCGCGAGAAAATCGATGCGATTTTGATCCCGGTGCTGGGGCTGGGCAACTACACTGCCCAGGTCGATGTATCGATGGATTTCAGCGCAGTCGAGGAAACCCGCAAGCAGTACGATCCGGCGTCACAGTCAACCCGAAGCGAATACACCCTGGAAGATATCAATAACGGCAGCATGGTTGCGGGGATCCCCGGGGCGCTGAGCAACCAGCCGCCGGCAGACAGTGCGATCCCTCAGGAAGTCAAAGAGTTGCAGTCAGGCGGTAGTGCCGGCAACAACTCCGTACACCGCGAGGCGACCCGAAACTACGAACTTGATACCACCATCCGCCACCGCCGTGCCCAAACAGGGACGGTTGACCGCCAGACGGTCTCGGTTGCCATTGACTACAAGCAGGTGGTGAACCCGGAAACCGGTGATGTGACCCGTGTTGCGCTGAGCGAAGCGGAGCTGGCGAAAATCTCCCGCTTGCTCAAAGGTGGTGTCGGCTTCTCCGAGATGCGCGGCGATATGCTGGAAGTGATTTCGGTGCCGTTTGCCGTTCCTGAAGAGCAAATGATTGCTGACCTGCCGATATGGGACCACCCGAATTTCAATACCTGGGTACGTTGGCTGGCGGCTGCGCTGGTGATCATCGTGATCATGGTTGTGATGGTGCGCCCGGCCATGCGCAAGCTGCTCTACCCGAACCAGGCGGCAGACGGTACGCCGCTTGATGAAAATGGCTTGCCTGTCCCTGCTGGTGGCCAAGAGTCAATTGACCTTATTGGCAGCGAGCTTGACGGGGTAGAAACCCTCGAGCTGAGCAGCAGCAACCTGGATCTACCAAACCTGCATAAAGATGAAGACCTGCTCAAGGCGGTACGTGCCCTGGTGGCTAACGAACCGGATTTGGCAGCGCAGGTTGTTAAAAGTTGGGTAACTGAAGATGGCTAACGAAGTCGCAACCACAGACAACAAGAAATTTGATATCACCACCCTGACTGGGGCGGATAAAGCCGCTATCTTGCTGCTGAGCCTCAACGAGCAGGATGCAGCGAGTATTATCCGCCATCTTGAGCCGAAACAGGTCCAGCGCGTGGGTGGCGTGATGGCGCAGATGGCCGACTTGAACCAAGAGAAAGTCTCGGCGGTGCACCGGCATTTCCTCGAAGATATCCAGAAATACACCAGCATTGGCATGGGTAGCGAAGACTTTGTCCGTAATACCCTGATTGCAGCTTTGGGTGAAGACAAGGCCAATAACCTGGTTGACCAGATCCTGATGGGGAGCGGCTCGCGTGGCCTTGACTCGCTTAAATGGATGGATCCGCGCCAGGTGGCGAGCATTATTCTTAATGAGCACCCGCAGATCCAAACCATCGTGCTTTCCTATCTTGAGCCTGAGCAGTCAGCAGAAATTCTGGCACAGTTCCCTGAGCGTGTTCGCCTTGACCTGATGATGCGAATCGCCAACCTAGAGGAAGTCCAGCCGGCGGCACTGCATGAGCTGAACGATATCATGGAGAAACAGTTTGCTGGCCAGGCGGGTGCCCAGGCTGCGAAAATTGGCGGCCTGAAAGCGGCAGCCGAAATCATGAACTATCTCGACAACAATGTTGAGGGTGCATTGATGGATCAGATCCGTGATAACGACGAAGACATGGCCACCCAGATCGAAGACCTGATGTTTGTGTTCGACAACCTGGCTGAAGTGGACGACCGCGGTATCCAGACCCTGCTGCGTGATGTACCGCAGGATCTATTGCAGAAAGCCCTCAAAGGGGCGGACGATATGCTGCGGGAGAAAATTCTGCGCAATATGTCCAAGCGTGCGGCTGAAATGCTGCAGGACGATCTCGAAGCCATGGGGCCAATCCGTGTGGCGGATGTTGAATCGGCACAGAAAGAGATCCTGTCGATTGCCCGCCGCCTGTCTGATTCCGGTGAGTTGATGCTGACTGGGGGCGGTGCGGATGAATTCCTTTAATCTCGTAAGCGTGAAGGCTAACTATGTCTGACGATAGGTCAATAGATCGCCGTCGGGGCTTCCTTCGGGTCTCCGAGCATCAGGCGCAGGAGCTGGAACGCTGGGCTTACCCGGATTACTCCCCCGAGCAAGACAGCCTGACGGAAAACGCCCTCAATTACGATCCGCAATGGCAAGTAGAGCCCCTTGACGAAGAACCCGAGCTGCCGCCGCTGACGGCAGCCGATCTGGATGAGATCCGCCATTCCGCCTATGAGGAAGGGCTCGGCGAAGGCCGTGCGTCTGGCCATAGCGAAGGTCTAGAGCAAGGCATGCAGCAGGGACTTGAGCAAGGTCTGCAGCAGGGGCTTGAGCAGGGCTTGGCCCAAGGTTTGGAGCAGGGCCTCGAGCAGGGTAAGGCACAGATTGATGAGCAGGTGGGCCACCTAGCCCAGTTGGTCGAAAAGCTCGCTACCCCGCTGCAGCAAGTGGATGAGGCTGTCGAGCAGCAGCTGGTCCAGCTTGTGACCGGCCTGACCCGCGAGCTGATCCAGGTTGAGCTCAAGACAAATCCCCAAGTGATACTGCAAACCTTGCGTGAAGGGATTGCAGCGTTGCCTATTTCTGCCCAGCAGACCATGATTCAGCTGCACCCTGATGATCTTGACGTTATCAAGCAGGCATACGGTGCAGAGAATTTGGCGGAGCGGCACTGGACGTTACAGGCCGAGCCGGCGATGAACCGCGGCGACTTGTTTATTGAATCGGGTAACTCAACCATTGATTACCAGATGGAAGCACGGTTGCGCCACCTGCTTGAGCAGTTTATTGGCCTCAATAGCCAGCCTCAACCTAATTCCCAGTCCCAGCCTCAAGCCCAGCCCCAGTCTTCTGCGCCCCAAGCGAACGGAGCAGGGTAATGGCCGGCCTGGCTGAACGTTTATCACGATACCAAACGGCGAATACTGCCTGCCGCCCGGTGGCGTCGGGACGCCTTGTCCGTGTCGTCGGTTTGACATTAGAGGCGATTGGTTGCCGGGCTCCGGTTGGCAGCCTGTGTAAGGTGGAGACGCTAAGCGGCGAAATGGAAGCCGAAGTTGTCGGCTTTTCGGGCGAAACTCTCTATTTGATGCCCAGTGAGCAGCTAACCGGGGTGATGCCCGGGGCTCGGGTGACGCCGATCACTGAAGCCAGCGGGATCCCGGTGGGGATGGAACTGCTCGGCAGGGTGATTGACGGTGTCGGTAATCCGCTTGACGGGCTTGGCGATATCTTCACTGGCGAGCGTGCGGCATTCAATGCCGAGCCGATTAACCCCCTGGCGAGAAAGCCAATCAAAGAGCCGTTGGATGTTGGCCTGAAAGCGGTCAACGGCCTGCTGACCGTGGGCAAAGGGCAGCGTATTGGCCTGTTTGCCGGCTCTGGTGTCGGCAAGTCGGTCACCTTGGGCATGATGACCCGCGGTACGACGGCTCAGGTTGTGGTGGTGGGGCTTATCGGCGAACGTGGCCGGGAAGTAAAAGAATTTATTGATGAAATCCTTGGCAGCGAAGGGCGCCAGCGCGCGGTCGTGGTGGCGGCACCTGCCGATGCCTCTCCGCTGATGCGGCTCAAAGGCTGCCAAACCGCCCTGACTATTGCCGAGTATTTCCGTGACCAAGGGCTCGATGTCCTGCTGTTGATGGATTCACTAACCCGTTTCGCCCAGGCGCAGCGCGAGATCGCGCTGTCGGTGGGTGAGCCGCCGGCAACCAAAGGCTACCCGCCTTCGGTGTTTGCAAAATTACCAGCTTTGGTGGAGCGCGCCGGCAACGGTGGCGAGCATCAGGGCTCAATTACCGCTTTCTTTACGGTCTTGACCGAGGGCGACGATCTGCAAGACCCGATTGCCGATGCCTCCCGTGCGATTTTGGATGGCCATATCGTGCTATCGCGGGAGCTTGCCGATGCCGGGCACTATCCGGCTATCGATGTCGAACGCTCGGTAAGCCGTGTAATGCCTGCCATTGTGAGCGAAGAGCATATGATGATGTCGAAAGCGGTGAGGCAGGTGCTATCTATTTGCCGCAAGAACCAGGATCTGGTGTCAATCGGCGCCTATAAGCCCGGTACTGATCAGGCCATCGATCAATCGTTTGCCCTAAAGCCGAGGCTGGATGGCTATATGCAGCAGTCAATGAAAGAAGCCGTCCCTTACGAGATGTGCGTAAACATGCTGCGCTCCGTCCTGAGCGGCCAATAACCCGCAGCAATAAACAACTTGTTGTAAACCGACAAGGAGAAGGTGATGGCAGCCGACAGTGCACTTGAACTGATTTTATCCCAGAGCGCCGATGCTGAGCACAAGGCATCGCTGGCGCTCAACCAAGCCCGCATCGAACGGGAAAACTACCTCCAGCAACTGCAGCAGATAGAGCAGTACCGCTTGGACTATTGCCGTCAGTTGTCAGAACGCGGCCAGCAAGGCTTGACCGCCAGTGCCTATAACCATCTCCAGAAATTCCTGAACCAGTTGGATGAAACCTTGGTCAAGCAAAAGAGCGCGGGGGCACACTATGACCAACAAGTCGAGCAATGCAGCCAGCACTGGCAGGAAATGCGAAAACAACGGCGCTCGGTCGAATGGCTGATTGAAAAGAAACAAACCGACCGGCAGCGCTTGCTGGACAAGCAGGAGCAAAAGGCGATGGATGAATTCGCCACCATGCAGTACGCCCGCAGGCAAATGATGCAGTAAAGGTTTTGGCTTACTTCTTGCATTATCTGCATATAGAATACGGCCATCACGCGGTTACCAAGTATGTTTTTATCTCAATTTCTCAATGCAGCATCAGCGCCGGCTTCCGCTCCGGCAACGTCAAAGCCTTCTGCTGCCGCGGAAAGCCCCTCGGCAGAGCCGGACAAAGTGTTTGGCGAAACCTTGCAAGGCGCGATGGGGGAAGTACCGGCAGAATCGTCCTCAGCGGATGAGCAGCCCGTCGATGATGTTGCACAGGCTACTGATAAAAATGGAAAAGTGCTGACTGAAAAGACAGACGCCAAGTTACAGGAAGAGTCTGAAAGCACAGGTAAAGAGGAACCGCTGGCTGATGATGTTGATGGAGAAATTGCGCTATCAACAGTAGCACAGCAAGCAAATCCGGCTACAGTTGCGGCGACAACGGGTAATGCCAAGGCCGATGCTCAGGTATCGATGAGCGAAGGTGAGGAGTTGCTCCAGCGGCTGTCAGCTTCGCATAGCCAGCTAGGTACTGCCGCTGGGAGTGGGCATTCACAAACCGCAGAAGGCAAATTGTTGCCGCCTGGCCAGGAGGGCGATACCCAGCTCTCAGACGCTGCGGGTAAAGACGGCGGCCAAGTAGGCAAGGAGCTATCTGCCAAGGATCTTTCTACCAAAGAGCAGGCCGCCAAGGAGGCTGTAGCTAAAGAGGTATTGGCGAAAGATGGTTTGGTTGTCAGCGATGGTAAAACGGTAAAGGCAGACCCTAGCGGTAAATTAGCTCTTGCCGGCATGACCTTGTCAGGCGCTGATGCTGCTGAGCTAAAAAGTGCTCAGGGGGCTTCGCCATTATCAGCGAACCTAGTGGCGAACGGTGCGCAGCTTGGCGAGCCTGACAGTGCAAAAAATAGTGCAATAAACAATGCAATGAACAGTGAACTCACTGCGCTGATGGGCCAGGCCGGTGGGGCGAAAGGCTCAGCGGCGGCAAAAGGCAGTGCGGGTACCTTGCTGGCAGGTTCGTTGGATGACGTTGCTGGCACCAAAGGCGAAAGTACCCTATTGAATGGCGCAGAAACGCATGGAGCGCATGCGGCTCAGAGAGCGACTGCTGCTGGGATGGTATTGGCCGAAGCTGACAAGCCGGGCAGCGCCCAGCCGCCTTTGCTATTGAGCAAGGAGCAAGCCGGTGATCAGCTTGCTGACCGGGTGCAGATGATGATGTCGAAGAACTTGAAGCATGTAGACATCCGTCTGGATCCGCCAGAGCTTGGCAAGCTGCAGATTAAATTATCGATGAACAACGACCAGGCTTCGGTGCAGATCACCGTGGCCAACCAGCAGTCCCGCGACTTGGTCGAGCAAGCGATGCCTCGCTTGCGTGAGCTGCTTCAGCAACAGGGGCTCCAGCTGGCGCAAAGTACCGTGCAGCAGGATAGCAGCCGCCAGTTTGCCGGTACCTCACAGCAGGGACAGCCGGGACAACCGGGTTCTCCATCGCAGCAGGATACATCGCAGCATGGAGGACAATCAGGCCAGTCGGCAACACAGGAATTGGTGTCGGGCAATGGGATGCAGCCAGGCCCTGCTGATTTGTGGATGGCAGCACCAAAAGAAGGTGTTGATTATTATGCATAAGGGTTGAGTCTGTTAAACTGGCGCACAATAAAACAAATAACAAAGGAATAATTGAACATGGCAGATGAAGCACAAGCCGGCGGCAAGAAAAAGCTGATGATCATTGCCGTATTGGCCGTTGTTCTGCTCGCAGGGGCTGGTGCCGGGGCATGGTTTTTCTTCGGTAATTCTTCACCGGAAGCTGAAGTGGCCGAAGCAGGTTCAGCATCGCCATCAACACCGGCTGTTGTGGAATCCGCCTATTATGTCATTCTTCCCCAGCCTTTTATTTTCAATGTGACCGGTGATGCCCGTGACAGGCTGGTGCAGGTCAAGGTACAGCTGATGGTAAGGGGGGATAGCAATGAAGCTATCGCTCGCCAGCATATCCCACTGATAGAAAGTACATTGTTGCAGACCTTTGGGGCTGCGACGGTAGAGCAGTTGCGCACGCCAAATGGTAGGCTGGAGCTTCGCGGCCAGTCTCTGGCGGCAGTTCAGGGCGCGCTGCAAAAGGTATCCGGCCGACAAGCGGTCGAAAGGGTACTGTTTACTGGTTTTGTAATGCAATAGGTTTTATGTGAGTGACTTATTAACCCAGGACGAGATTGATGCGCTGTTGCACGGCGTTGACGATGTCGATGATGATGATGACGGTGGCCAGAGTGAAACGGGGGTCGTTTCCTTTGATTTCTCATCACAAGACAGGATAGTCCGTGGGCGGATGCCCACACTGGAGCTGATTAACGAGCGCTTTGCCCGCCATATGCGGATCAGCTTGTTTAATATGTTGCGAAAAACCGCCGAGGTGTCGATCAACGGGGTTCAGATGCTCAAGTTTGGCGAGTATCAGAATACCCTGTATGTCCCGACCAGCTTGAACATGGTACGTTTCCGCCCGCTCAAGGGCACCGCGCTGATCACCATGGAAGCACGGTTGGTTTTCATCTTGGTGGAGAACTTCTTCGGTGGCGATGGCCGTTTCCACGCCAAGATCGAAGGACGCGAATTTACCCCGACTGAGCGGCGCATTGTCCAGATGCTGCTCAAGCTGGTATTCGAAGACTACCGTGAGGCATGGTCGCCGGTGATGGGGGTTGAGTTCGAATACCTCGACTCGGAAGTGAACCCGACCATGGCCAACATTGTCAGCCCGACCGAAGTCATTGTTGTTAGCTCGTTCCACATCGAAGTGGATGGTGGTGGCGGTGATTTCCACGTGGTGATGCCTTACTCCATGGTTGAGCCGATCCGCGAATTGCTTGATGCCGGTGTCCAGAGCGACAAGATGGATACCGATGTTCGCTGGAGCAAGGCGTTGCGCGATGAAATTATGGATGTACCGGTTAACCTCAGGGCGAAATTGCTTGATGTCGATCTGACACTACGCGACCTGATGGAGCTGCAGCCGGGGGATGTGATCCCGATTGATATGCCTGAGGCGGCCACGGTCTTTGTTGAAGACCTGCCGACCTACCGTGCCAAGATGGGCAAGACGGGTGAGAATATCGCGCTCAAAATCACTGAAAAATTAAAACGTCCGGATATGGTGAAAAGCGACTTGGCTTTTCTCGATCGTGATGAATTAGGCTCGGCACTGTTGAACCTCCACAGTGACGATACAGACAATTAAGGACGAGATCCGAATAGGAACAAAACATGTCTAACAATGACCAACAAATTGCCGACGATTGGGCGGCGGCACTTGCAGAGCAGGCCAGTGACGAAGGGGCGCAGCCAGCGCCGTTGGAAGAGCTGACCGATGAGTCTGCGCCGATTGGCGATGACGAGCGCCGCAAGCTCGATACCATTCTTGATATCCCGGTAACGATTTCGATGGAAGTTGGCCGTACCCAGATCAGCATCCGTAACTTGCTGCAGCTGAACCAGGGCTCGGTGGTAGAGCTTGACCGGGTAGCCGGCGAGTCACTGGATGTGATGGTCAATGGCACCTTGATCGCCCACGGTGAAGTGGTCGTGGTCAATGACAAGTTCGGTATTCGCCTGACTGATGTGATCAGCCAGACCGAGCGTATCAAGAAGCTACGTTGATGATGGCGCCTGAACTTAACCTCGCCACTACGCTGGCATCACTGTTGTTGGTTATCGCCGTGATCGTATTGCTGGCATGGCTGATGAAGAGAATGAAGTTACCGGGCTTGCAGGGTGGCGACAGTGCAATCCGTATCCTGCGCCAGCTGCCTGTTGGCCAGAGGGAGCGTATTGTCCTGCTCCAGGTCGGTGAAGAGCAGATGCTGGTCGGGGTGACACAACACAATATTTCATTGCTCGGGAAGCTCGATTCCCCCATTGTTGAAGAGCAAGGCCAGGACGGCGGGGAGTTTGCCAGCCAGCTTGGCAAGCTGTTGAGAAAAAATGACAAGAACTAATTTCATTGCCGCCATCTTGGCGGCTTTTTCGCTTTTGTTGGTGTTGCCAGCGGCGGCAGAAACTGTGGCAGGTGCTGGAGGGGCAGGTACGACACTGAGCGAGATGCAAAATGAAGCCGGCTCGACCCAGATGTCCCTCACCCAAGGCGGAGGCAGTGGGATCCCGGCCTTTTCGGTGACCGTTAACCCTGACGGTAGCGAAGACTATTCGGTCACGCTGCAGATCCTCGCGCTGATGACGGCACTGGGCTTCCTGCCGGCCGTTGTGATCCTGATGACGTCCTTCACCCGTATCGTGGTGGTGATGTCGATATTGCGCCAGGCAATGGGTTTGCAGCAAACGCCGTCAAACCAGGTGATCATCGGCATTGCCATGTTCCTGACATTTTTTGTGATGTCGCCGGTGCTTGATAAAATCAACACCGATGCCGTTCAGCCCTATATCAATGAACAGGTGAGTGCTGCTCAGGCGCTGGAAGCGGCGCAAGATCCGCTGCGCCAGTTCATGCTCAAGCAAACCCGGGTCAAAGACCTTGAGACTTTTGTGGAAATGTCTGGGTCAGCCGCGACCGATCCCCAAGACGTGCCGATGACCGTATTGATCCCGGCTTTCGTAACCTCCGAGCTGAAAACCGCCTTCCAGATAGGCTTCATGCTGTTCCTGCCGTTTTTGATCATTGATTTGGTGGTAGCCTCGGTTCTGATGGCGATGGGTATGATGATGCTCTCGCCGATGATCGTGTCCCTGCCGTTCAAGCTGATGCTGTTTGTGCTGGTGGATGGCTGGAACCTGATCCTATCGACCCTGGCAGGGAGTTTTGGAACGTGACGCCGGAGTTTTTTGTCGAAATCTTCCAGGATGCACTCTACATGGTACTGATCATGGTCAGCGCCATTGTGGTGCCCGGCTTGCTGATCGGTTTGGTGGTTGCCGTTTTCCAGGCGGCAACCTCGATTAACGAGCAGACCCTGAGCTTCTTGCCGAGGCTGATCGTCACCTTGCTGGCACTGATGTTTTTCGGCCATATGATGACCCAGATGCTGATGGACTATTTCCACCAGATGATTGACTACATCCCACAGTTGCTGCACTGATGATGAATTACCCTGCGCCACTGCTATTGGATTGGTTGGCAACGGTATTCTGGCCGTTGACGCGGATTTCGTCGATGCTGATGGTGATGACGTTTTTCGGCGCCCGGTATGTTGCGCCTAAAATTCGCCTCTACCTGTCACTGTTGTTCACCTTTGCCCTGTTGCCGGTATTGCCGGTCGCACCGGTTGATATTCCGCTATTATCGCTGCAAGGGTTTATTACCACCGGCCAGCAAGTGGTCATTGGTGTCGCAATGGGGACAGTGACTACCTTTGTCACCCAGACGTTTATCTTGCTGGGGCAAATCTTGGGTATGCAGTCGAGTTTGGGTTTTGCCTCCATGGTTGATCCGTCCAACGGCCAGAATACCCCGGTGCTGGGTCAGTTTTATATGTTCCTGGTGGTGATGATCTTCCTTGCGACCGACGGCCATTTGGTGATGCTCAAACTGGTCGCGATGAGTTTCCATACCCTGCCGGTGGGTGAGTCGATGCTTGAAGCGGGCGACTACTACCAGTTGGCACAGTGGTTCGGCCATATGTTCAAGTTTGCCTTGAGTATGGCCATCGCGGGTGTGGTGGCTTTGCTGGTGGTCAATATGTCGTTCGGTGTCATGACTCGGGCCGCCCCGCAGCTGAATATTTTTGCCCTTGGCTTTTCCTTTGCCCTGTTGCTTGGCTTTGTGATCAGCTGGTTTTTGATTGCCGGTATTTTGCCGCACTACGAAGCGATTTGGCAGGTTGGTGTTGAGCAGGTATGTAGTTTGATTCGGTTGGATTGCTAAGGAGCGACAATTGCTAAGGAGCAATAATGGCAGAGTCTGACGGACAGGAAAGAACCGAAGAGGCCACGCCCCGAAGGCGGGAGCAGGCCCGCGAAAAAGGACAGGTTCCCCGGTCGAGGGAGCTGGCATCAATTGCCGTACTGGTAGCCGGTGCGGTAGGCATGATGTGGTTTGGCGAATCGCTTGGCAGCGGGCTTGGCGAGGTTATGTCGCGCCTGTTTAGCCTGACCCGCGAGGAGATCTTTGACCTTTCGCAGCTGTTTGGTTTGGTGGTGTCGGCGGTGGGCAATGTGCTGTTTCCACTGTTTACCTTTTTGCTGTTTGTCTATGTGGCGGCTTTCATCGGCGCGACTGGCCTTGGCGGGATCCGCTTTTCGGCACAGGCTGCGGCTCCAAAACTGTCCAAGATGAATCCGCTCAATGGTTTCAAGCGGATGATGGGCAAACAGAGCCTGGTTGAGTTGGTAAAGTCGATCCTCAAGGTGTTGCTGGTCGTCGGTGTGGCGTTTTTCTTGTTACGGGCAAGCCTGACTGATTTCTACCAGCTAAGCCGTGAAATGTACCCGCAAAATATCGTTCATGCGCTCGATATCCTGCTCAACTTTATCCTGCTGATCAGCTGCTCCTTGCTGGTTGTGGTGGCCATCGATATTCCGTTCCAGATCTGGCAGCACAACGAACAGCTGAAGATGACCAAACAGGAAGTCAAAGACGAGTTCAAGGACTCGGAGGGTAAGCCAGAGGTCAAGGGCCGCATCAGGATGCTCCAGCGTGAAATGGCCCAGCGGCGGATGATGGCGGATGTCCCGCAGGCCGATGTGGTGATCACCAACCCGGAGCATTTCTCGGTCGCACTGCGCTACGACTCCAAGATTGATTCGGCGCCGGTGGTTATCGCAAAAGGCACCGATTTCCTGGCATTGAAAATACGTGAGATCGCCAACGAACACGATATTGAAATTGTGCCTGCACCGCCCCTGGCGAGGGCGCTGTACCATACCACTGAGCTCGAGCAGCAAATCCCTGACGGGCTGTTTGCCGCCGTGGCGCAGGTGCTTGCCTATATTTACCAGCTCAAGCAGTACCAGAAAGGGCGGGGACGCAAGCCATCGCTGGCTAAGGAAGCCTCCGATATCCCGACAGAGTTTCGCTACTAACGCTGTTATTAATGCCGCTATAAACGCCGCTATTCACAGCTAATTACCGGCTGCCACCAACCCTTATGGCCTTTGTCAGCCTAGATAGCCTATTTACCTCTCATTTCGGGAAATAATGTCAAGAAAATGGCGTAAATTTAAGGCATGATAATTGCTAATCTGTGTATGCCGTTTGCTTTTTGTTTGTCGGCGAAAACGGTACAATAACGGCAATATAATGCCGAAACTCAATAACCCCCCTCGCAGATCCCACTCAATACTGTGTCGCTCGAAATGGCTCGCAATATATTGAAGGTGTCTTGGTTTAGCGGGAACAAAACCATTACAGACATTGCATGAAGCTATCTTTACCCTTTGCCGATAAGTTCAACCCTGCCCGTTTGCAGTCGATGCCTGCAATAGGCGCGCCTATACTGGTGTTGGCCACCCTGGCAATGGTCATATTGCCGATGCCGCCAGTGCTGCTGGACATGGCTTTCTCCTTTAACATTGCGCTGGCCCTCGTGGTGCTGCTGGTGACGATTTATACCCGCCGCCCACTGGATTTTGCCGCTTTCCCGACGGTGTTGCTGATAGCGACTTTGCTGCGACTTGCCTTGAACGTTGCCTCTACCCGGGTGGTATTACTGTATGGCCATGAAGGCCCGGATGCCGCTGGCCAGGTTATCGACGCCTTTGGCTCGGTAGTGATTGGGGGTAACTATGCCGTCGGCCTGGTAGTGTTCCTGATCTTGATGATTATCAACTTCATGGTCGTGACCAAAGGTGCTGGCCGTATCTCCGAGGTGAGTGCCCGCTTTACCCTGGATGCCTTGCCGGGTAAGCAGATGGCTATCGATGCCGATTTGAACGCAGGCTTGATCGATCAGGATCAGGCGCGTACCCGCCGTTTCGAAGTGACCAAGGAAGCAGACTTCTATGGTTCAATGGATGGTGCGTCCAAGTTTGTCAAAGGGGATGCCATCGCCGGTATCCTTATCCTTTGTATCAACATCATTGGTGGTTTGATTATCGGCATGAGCCAGCACGGCTTGGGCTTTGGCGAGGCGATTGAGATCTACAGCCTGCTGACCATCGGTGATGGCTTGGTTGCCCAAATCCCTTCTTTGTTGCTGTCCATTGGTGCCGCCATGATGGTGACGCGTCAAAATACTGACGAGGATATGGGTCAGCAGATGATTTTCCAGATGTTCAACAACCCGCAGGCGTTGATCATCACAGGCGGTATTTTATTTGTTATGGGTATTGTGCCGGGTATGCCGCACATCCCGTTCTTGTTGTTGGCCCTTTTGATCGGTGGCGTTGCCTATTGGCGCATCAAGTCCCAGCGTGAAGCAGAGGCGGCCAAAGAGCAGGAGGCCTCCACCGATGTGGTGGCTCCGCAATTGCCGAAAGAACTGTCGTGGGATGACGTCAAACCGATTGACGTCATTGGCCTGGAAGTTGGCTACCGCCTCATTCCAATGGTCGACAAAGACCAAGGCGGAGAGCTGCTCGAACGCGTGAAGGGTGTGCGCAAGAAATTGTCGCAGGACTTTGGCTTCCTGATCCCGGCCGTGCATATTCGCGATAACCTTGAATTACCACCGAATACCTACCGTATCAGCTTGATGGGCGTAGCCTGCGGCGAGGCGAATATCCACCCGAACCGCGAGCTGGCCATCAACCCGGGGCAAGTGTTTGGCAGTGTCGATGGTGAACGTACAGTCGATCCGGCTTTTGGCCTTGAAGCGGTATGGATTAACGACTCGCAGCGTGAGCATGCCCAGGCACTGGGCTATACCGTGGTGGATTCCGCGACCGTGCTGGCAACGCACCTTAGCCAGATCCTGACCAACCGCGCCGCCCAGCTGATTGGCTACGAAGAGGTACAGAACCTGCTCGATCTGCTTGGCAAGTCCTCCCCGCGCTTGGTGGAAGGTTTGGTCCCTGATCAGCTAAGCCTTGGCGTTATTGTTAAGGTGCTGCAGAACTTGCTCAATGAGGCTATTCCAATCAGGGATGTCCGGACGATTGTTCAGACCCTGGCTGAATATTCCAGCAAGAGTCAAGATCCTGACATATTGACTGCTGCTGTACGGGTTAGTTTGAAACGACTAATTTGCCAAGAAATCAATGGTATAGAGCCTGAATTGCCAGTTATTACGCTGGTGCCAGAGTTGGAGCAGATCTTGCATCAAACCATGCAGTCTTCTGGTGGTGAATCGACCGGCATCGAGCCTGGACTGGCTGAGCGCCTGCAGCGCTCACTGGTGGAGGCGACCCAGCAGCAAGAGCTCAAGGGCGAGCCAGCCGTGTTGCTGACATCGGGTGTATTGAGACTGACACTTGCGAAGTTCGTGAAAAATACAATTCCTTCATTGCGTGTGTTGTCCTATCAGGAAGTGCCTGATGAGAAACAGATCCGTATTGTCAATGCAGTAGGGAATTCATAGTGGCGGCAACGGCCTGATATAACGGGAATGTGACATTGAAAATAAAACGTTTTTTTGCCAAAGACATGCGAGCCGCGCTCACTCAGGTTAAGGAAGAACTGGGTGCAGATGCCGTTATCATGTCAAATAAAAAGGTCACCGGCGGAGTGGAAATTGTAGCGGCGTTGGATAGCGAGGAACCTCGTGCCCACCAGTCGCCAGCTGCAAGCAAAACGCGTGAAGAGCTGGCCAGCCAGTTCGACAGTGCCAAACGCCAACTGGCTGATGATAAGGTTCAGCTTCAATCCGCCTCAAGCCGGTTTGCCAAAGTATTGAATAATTTTACTGGCCAATCGGCGGAACCCGAGCAGGACAAGGGCAGTGAAGCAGATTCGCTATCGGCCCTGCTGCAGCGTCAGTCGAAGCATTATGGTGAAGACCCTCGCTATGGTCGCCATGATGAGCCGCAACAGCCAGCGAACCGTTCATACGGGGAGCGCAGTTTTAATAGCGGGCGCGGGCAAGAGCCTCAGCGCCGCCAGCCTGAGTCTTATTACAATGAGCCTGCGCCACGTCAGCAAAGCCTGCACAGTGATCGTCAGTCAAGTGATCGCCAGCTAAGTGATCGTCAGCCAAATGGCCGCCAGCCTGGCAGGCACCAGCTGGATATTGGAGACTACCGTCGCCCGGCCGTCCCTCAGGCCGAAGCGCTTCATAGCCCACGCTTAGCAGGCAGCCGCACTGACGCTCACCGCAGTGAGTCCCGCTTCGGTTCGCCACAGCAGCCGAAGAACCGCCTGGATCCGAGCCGCTATGACCCTAAGGCACGCAACCACAGTGCTGATGAAATTGACGCTATGCGCAATGAAATGGCTTCGATCCGCCGTTTGCTCGAGCATCAGGTGTCGGGGCTCATGTGGCAGGAAATGGAACGCCGCGAGCCCATGCGGGCAATGATGATCAAGCGGTTGGAAAAAATGGGGCTATCGCAAGAGCTAGCTGATCAGCTGGCGTGCTATATCCCGGAGGATGTACCGGCTAACGAAGCCTGGCCGGCATTGCTCGACCTGCTGTCTGACCAAATTATTACCACCAAGGACAGTATCTTGGAAACCGGTGGGGTTGTTGCGCTGCTAGGCCCGACCGGCGTCGGTAAAACCACGACCATTGCCAAGCTTGCCGCAAGGGCGGCCATGGAGTTCGGCCCGGATCAAATTGCCATGGTCACCACGGATACGTTCCGTATCGGTGCCCACGAGCAGCTCGCGACTTATGGCCGAATTATGGGCTGTCCGGTAAGAGTGGCTAAAGATGCTGAGGAATTGGCCGATATATTACATCAGCTGCGCCACCGCCGCTTGGTGCTGCTCGATACAGCGGGTATGGGACAGCGCGATATCAGGCTGTCGGAACAGCTAGATACCCTGATGCAGAACAGCGGGTCGCAAATTCGCAGCTTCTTGGTTCTGCCCTCGACAGCGCAGCGCCGGGTACTGCATGAAACCATTGAGCACTTCCGCCGGATCCCGCTATCGGGATGCGTGCTGACCAAGCTGGATGAGTCGCTGAGCTTGGGTGAGGTGATCAGTGTGTCGATTCAGCACGCCTTGCCAATAGCCTATCTTGCCGACGGGCAGCGGGTACCAGAAGACATTAAGGTCGCCACGGGGAATTACTTGGTTGCCCGGGCAAATGAATTACTTGAACAAGAGTTGAGCCAGCAAACCCACTTCTGGAGTAGTGATAGCTCCGAGAACCAGGGGGCAGACTTTTATGACTGAGAACGCCATGTACGATCAAGCTAGCGGCTTACGCCGTATGACACAGCTAACTTCAACCAAAGTCATTACCGTAACTGGCGGTAAGGGCGGGGTGGGGAAAACTAACGTAACCTTGAATATGGCGATCTCCATGGCTCGCCAGGGCAAGCGGGTAATGGTTCTCGATGCCGATTTGGGCTTGGCGAATGTCGATGTCATGCTGGGCCTACGTGCCAGGCATAACCTGTCGCATGTGCTGTCGGGCATGTGCGAGCTGAAAGACATCATTGTCGAAGGGCCTTACGGGGTGAAAATTGTCCCGGCGGCTTCTGGCACTCAGAATATGGCTGAGCTAACAGCCGCCCAGCACATGGGCCTGATCCGGGCTTTCAGCACCCTCGAAGAAGATATCGATGTGTTGCTGGTTGATACCGCGGCGGGGATCTCTGACATGGTGTTGAGCTTTTCCCGCGCAGCCCAAGATGTTGTTGTAGTGGTGTGTGACGAACCGACATCGATCACCGATGCCTATGCCCTTATCAAGATCCTGAGCCGAGAATACGATGTTCAGCGCTTTAAGATTGTCGCCAATATGGTGCGCAGCTACCGGGAAGGGCGCGAGTTGTTTATCAAGCTGACCCGGGTAACAGAGCGTTTCCTCGATGCCAACCTTGAGTTGGTGGCCTGTATTCCGCTCGACGACCGGGTACGCCAGTCGGTCAAGCGTCAGAAGCTGGTGGTTGAAGCCTTCCCGCGCAGCCCGGCAGCGCTGGCCTTGGGCGCGCTGGCCAACAAAGCGGCAACCTGGCCTGTACCGCAAAGCCCGGGTGGACATTTGGAATTCTTCGTAGAAAGACTGTTGGTCAACAACCGCCACCCGCGGGAGGTGCCGGTCAGTGAATAAAGCATTAACCTATGGGCGCTACCAGCAGAGCCCACAGGCATTTATCGAGCGGTATTCGTCACTAGTAAAGCGGATTGCCCATCACCTGATGGGGCGTCTGCCACCCAGCGTGATGCTGGAAGACCTGATCCAGGCCGGGATGATCGGCCTGCTTGAAGCCCAGCAGAACTATGACCCGACCAAGGGCGCGAGCTTCGAAACATTTGCCGGTATCCGTATTCGCGGTGCCATGCTGGATGACATCCGCCGCGGGGATTGGGTTCCCCGCTCTGTCTACAAAAACAACCGACGTATTTCCGAAGCCATTTCGGCACTTGAAAGCACTCTCGGTCGTGATCCCAATGATCAGGAAATTGCGGCATATCTCGAAATGACGCTAGAACAGTACCACCAAGCTTTAAATGATGTTAATTGTGGTCGTTTAGTGGGTATGGATGATCTTGGGGTAGCGGAAGACGCAGTTGCAACGGAAGAATCAGTTGAAGAAAATCTTCCCTTTCAGGGGGTTGTAGATGATAATTTTCGCCAATCCTTGGCCGAAGCCATCAAAACCTTGCCTGAGAGAGAAGCACTAGTTTTGTCCCTGTACTACGACGAGGAACTAAACCTCAAAGAGATAGGGGCGGTTATCGGGGTGAGTGAATCCCGAGTTTGCCAGATTCACAGT
The DNA here is from genome assembly GCF_056160145.1 of Photobacterium sp. ABD4_091. Classification (NCBI taxonomy): domain Bacteria; kingdom Pseudomonadati; phylum Pseudomonadota; class Gammaproteobacteria; order Vibrionales; family Vibrionaceae; genus Photobacterium; species Photobacterium sp. ABD4_091. Next base: position 2,362,048 of record NZ_JBSWWQ010000001.1, read on the forward strand.
CAGGCGATGCAACGTTTGCGGTCTAAGTTGACTGCGTGGACTTCGTAATAAACACACTATAAAACACTGATAATTCAGTGGGGGCAACTTTGAATAAAAACATGAAAATCCTCATTGTTGATGACTTCTCAACAATGCGCCGTATCGTAAAGAATTTGCTGCGTGACCTGGGCTTCAACAATACCCAGGAGGCGGATGATGGATTGACTGCGCTACCTATGCTGAAGAAGGGCGGTTTCGATTTTGTGGTAACAGATTGGAATATGCCGGGCATGCAGGGGATTGACCTGCTCAAGCATATCCGTGCAGATGCCGAACTCAAGCACCTGCCGGTACTGATGATCACCGCGGAAGCCAAACGAGAGCAGATCATTGAAGCTGCTCAGGCTGGTGTCAATGGCTATATTGTGAAGCCATTTACTGCCGCAACGCTTAAAGAGAAGCTAGATAAAATCTTCGAGCGCATGCAGTAAGACACTTTCGGGCATCAAAGGACAATAATAACAATGATTACACTCGAACAGGCGAAACAGCTTGTCAGTATGCTTGAATCCGGCGATCAGGATGGAGCAAATACACTATTTACCCGATTGGTGTCAGATAGTCGTGATCCCGTCTACGAAGAAGTGGGTAAGCTTACACGCCAACTTCATGATTCGCTTGCTAATTTCCGCCTTGATCCCCGTGTTACCGATTTAGCAAAAACGGAAATCCCTGATGCACGCGACCGGTTGTCTTACGTGATAGACAAAACCGAGTCCGCCGCCAATAAAACCATGGATGCTGTTGATAGCATTCAGCCAGTGGCAGAGCAGTTAGGGGAGACCTTACAGCAGGTTTATCCAAGATGGCAGCGTTTGATGGGGGGGCAGATCGCACTTAACGAGTTTAAGCCGCTCTGCCACGATATCGACGGGTTGCTCACTCAGGTCGAGAGTGATAGCAATATACTGCGAACCCAGTTGACTGAAATTCTCATGGCACAGGACTTCCAAGATCTGACCGGGCAAATCATTCGCCGGGTGATCGAACTGGTTCATGAGGTCGAAGACCAACTGGTTGAAATTCTCAAAGCGTTTGGCATGGAACAAGATGACCGTACCGACCAGCTGCGTGAAGAAAGGATCCTTTCTCCGGAAGGGCCGATCGTCAACAGCGACAGTCGCGAGGATGTCATGTCCACTCAGGATGATGTTGACGACCTGCTGTCTAGCCTAGGATTTTAAGGGAACAATATGAGCTTTGATTTAGACGAAGATATCCTACAGGACTTTTTGATTGAGGCAGGGGAGATCCTCGAACTGCTTTCAGAGCAGTTGGTTGAGCTGGAACGCAGTCCGGAAGACTCGGATCTGCTCAACGCGATTTTCCGTGGCTTCCACACCGTAAAAGGTGGGGCTGGGTTCCTGTCCCTGACGGAACTGGTTGATGCTTGTCATGGCGCTGAGAATATCTTTGACTTGCTGAGAACCGGCAAGCGCGGCGTTACACCTGAACTGATGGATGTGATCCTCGAAGCGCTGGATACCATCAATGTGATGTTTGGTCAGGTACAGGAACGCGAGCCTGTTGAGCCGGCCGAGCCTGCATTGCTAGAAGCGCTGCACCGTTTCAGTCAGCCACCAACAGAACAAGAGTTGGCCCAGGCATCAGCCCCGACCTCAACACCGACATCAGTCCCCCAGATGACCGACCCGGTCGAAGTGGTAGACGTTGCCATTGAGTCAGCGATGGCTGCACCCGGCATCGAATCTGTTTCTGCCTCGGCTGTTGAGCCTGCTGTTGAAGCTGCGGCTGATGTGGCGATTGCAGGTGACTCTGTTGATGATATCACCCAGGATGAATTCGACCGTCTGCTAGACGAGCTACACGGTAAAGGGCGTGGTCCTTCTGCAGCGGAATCCTCACAGGATACCGCGCCAGCTTCCCTTTCCCCTGTTGCGGAAACAGATATCGTCAATCAGATCCAGTCTGAAAGCGGTGACATTACTGACGATGAATTTGAGCGCCTGCTCGATGAGCTGCACGGTGCCGGTAAAGGCCCGGGCAGCAGTGATTACAGCGCACCAGTTGCTAGCGAGCCCCAGCCGGCGCATTCACAGTCGCACCCCCAACAGCCAGAGCCTGCTGCGGTTGCCTCCGCGGCGCCAGCGGTCGACAGCAGTAATGATGACCTGATGACCGATGATGAATTCGAGCGTTTGCTCGATGAGCTGCATGGCGTTGGCAAAGGGCCGTCTGAAGACGAGCTAGACATGGCGACCAAGTCAGTGTCCGATATGCTCGCAGAGCCCCAGGCCCCGGCACAAGTGCCAGTATCTGCGCCTGCTCCTAAAGCTCGGATTCAGGCCCAGCCTGAAGCAGTACCTGCACCTATACCTGCGCCAAAACCGGTTGCTGCTTCTCAGCCAGGTGCTGAGAAAAAGGCAAAACCGGCGGTGAAGGAAAAGAGCAAAGCAGCAGAAGCTACCGTACGTGTTGATACCTCAACCCTTGATACCATTATGAACATGGTGGGTGAGTTGGTGCTGGTACGTAACCGCTTGGTTAGCCTTGGCCTTAATACCAACGACGAAGAAATGTCCAAAGCGGTGGCCAACCTTGATGTGGTCACGGCAGATCTGCAGGGCGCGGTAATGAAAACCCGCATGCAGCCAATCAAGAAAGTGTTTGGCCGTTTCCCGCGCGTGGTACGCGATCTGGCTCGAAACCTCAATAAAGAAATCGTACTGGAGATGCGCGGCGAAGAAACCGACCTGGACAAGAACCTGGTTGAAGCGCTGGCCGATCCGTTGATCCACCTAGTGCGCAACTCGGTTGATCACGGTATTGAAATGCCGGATGCCCGCGAGAAGGCAGGTAAACCTAGAACGGGGACAGTACTGCTGTCAGCCTCCCAGGAAGGTGACCATATCCTGTTGACCATCGAGGATGATGGCGTCGGTATGGATCCGGACAAGCTGCGTGGCATCGCGGTTGAACGCGGTGTGATGGATGCCGATGCGGCGTCGCGCCTGACCGATAGCGAATGCTACAACCTGATTTTCGCCCCGGGCTTCTCGACCAAAAAAGAGATCTCTGATATCTCTGGCCGCGGTGTCGGCATGGACGTGGTGAAAACCGGTATCAGCCAGCTTAACGGTTCAATCTCTATTGATTCAGCCTTGGGCAAAGGCACGCGTATTGATATCAAGGTCCCGCTGACCTTGGCTATTCTGCCAACCTTGATGGTCGGCGTGGCAGAGCAGCCATTTGCCCTGCCTTTGGCCAGCGTCAATGAGATCTTCCACTTAGATCTGCGCAAGACCAATACGGTTGATGGCCAATTGACCATAATCGTGCGCGATAAAGCTATCCCGCTGTTCTACTTGCAGGACTGGCTATCAGGCGTCGGTGTGCCGAAGCGTGAGCGTGACCATGGTCATGTGGTGATTGTCCAGATCGGCCACCAGAGGATCGGCTTTGTGGTTGATACCCTTATCGGCCAGGAAGAAGTGGTGATCAAGCCGCTGGATGAATTGCTGCAGGGGACGCCGGGCATGGCAGGCGCGACAATTACCAGTGACGGTCATATTGCGCTGATCCTAGATGTCCCGAATTTGCTTAAGCATTATGCGGGTCGCTAAAAAACAATAATAAAAAAATCAATGGCTTCCTTTAAACCGGGAAGCCATTGGCGTTATCTTATTAGTCTTAACCATAACTCATAGAAAGCCTTTTAAGGGCACAAGGTTAGCCATCTACAGGATAAATTAACATGGCAGTAAAAGTATTGGTGGTGGATGATTCAAGCTTTTTCCGCCGGCGCGTAAGCGAAATTCTTAATGCTGACCCAAGGTTGGAAGTGGTCGGCAATGCGGTTAACGGCAAGGAAGCGGTCGAGATGGCGGCACGTATGCAGCCGGATGTCATCACCATGGATATTGAAATGCCGGTGATGGACGGGATCACCGCCGTACGTGAAATCATGCAGGCCAACCCAACACCAATCTTGATGTTTTCCTCCCTGACCCATGAAGGGGCGAAAGCAACATTGGATGCGCTAGATGCAGGTGCATTGGACTTTCTGCCGAAAAAATTTGAAGACATTGCCCGCAACCGTGACGAGGCGGTGACCCTGCTGCAGAAACGCGTTACCGAACTTGCCCGCAAGCGGGTATTCATGCGCCGCCCTCTGCGCCAGCCTGCGCCGGTACGTGATACCTTGGAATTATCTCGGGAGCCTGCACGTACTCTTTCATCGCGCAATGCTCTGGCCGGAAGGGGGCAAACGTCCCCGGATAGCACTAAACCGGCAAGCCAGCTATCCGCTTTGCGCCAGCAGCCAGCAGCCCGACCAACACCCGCCAAGCCGGCGGCTCGCTTTAAGGCCTCGGGGAAAAAATACCAGCTTATGGCAATTGGTACCTCAACCGGTGGCCCGGTTGCGCTGCAGAAAATTTTGACTGCCTTGCCAGCCAATTTCCCGCTGCCGATTGTGCTTATTCAGCATATGCCGGCAACCTTTACGGCTGCCTTTGCAGCGCGCCTTGATAACCTTTGCAAGATAGGCGTCAAAGAGGCACAGGATGGTGATGTGTTAAGGCCGGGTATGGCCTACCTTGCTCCGGGCGGCATGCAGATGATGCTTGATGGCCGTCCTGGTTCGGCAAGGCTGCGTATCATCGACGGTGGTGACCGGATGAATTACAAACCGTGCGTGGATGTGACCTTTGGCTCTGCTGCTAAGGTTTACCACGATAAAGTCTTGTCGATGGTACTGACCGGTATGGGTGCCGATGGCCGTGAAGGGGCGCGGATGCTCAAGGGCAGTGGTGCGACGATTTGGGCGCAGGATGAAGATAGCTGCGTGGTTTACGGGATGCCGCAGGCTGTTGCCAAGGCGGGGATCTCATCGGAAGATCTACCACTTGAACGTATCGCCGAGCGCATCTTGGTTGAACTTGGGCTAGCGTAGGGAGTTTGACTTGATAGTCTGGAGTATTGCTAACCAAAAGGGGGGCGTCGGTAAGACGACAACCACCGTATCCCTAGCCGGGCTGCTAAGTGAGCGCAACAAGCGGGTTCTGCTGGTGGATACTGATCCCCATGCGTCGCTGACCACCTACCTCAACTTTGATGCTGACGGTGTCCCGGCCAGCCTGTTTGATTTGTTCCAGTTAACCGAGATTAACCGCGATACGGTGAAACCGGTGATCCTGCGCACCCAGTTCAACAATATCGATATTATTCCGGCCCACATGTCACTGGCAACCCTTGATAGGGTAATGGGCAACCGCGGCGGCATGGGACTGATCCTCAAAAAAGCCCTGCAGTGTTTGGCTGATGACTATGATTATGTGCTGATTGACTGCCCGCCGATCCTCGGGGTGATGATGGTCAACGCGCTGGCCGCCAGTGATCGTATTTTGATCCCGGTGCAGACCGAGTTCCTGGCGATGAAAGGGCTGGAGCGCATGATGCGCACCTTGGAGATCATGCAGAAATCACGCCGATCGCCATTTAAGGTCACGATTGTACCGACCATGTATGACAAGCGGACGCGGGCATCATTGCAAACGTTGCAAGAGCTGAAACTGCGTTTCCCCGATCAGGTTTGGGCGTCGGCGGTGCCAATCGATACAAAATTCCGAGATGCGAGTATTAAACACATGCCGCCGTCCATTTATTCACGCAGCAGCCGTGGGGTGTTTGCGTACAAAACATTATTGAATTACTTGGGGCGTCTGCAACAGGATGAGCGATAACAACCGTTTGTCCAGCACCCAGGCGCTGGAAGATTACTTTGTTGATTTACTGCTAGAGCCAGAGCCAGAGCTAGAGTCAGAGTCAGAGCTTGCCGCTGAGGTTGAAGCAGGTGCTGAGTTAACTTCAGGCGAAGAGCAGGAAAGCAGTGATTCTGCCCAAGAACCATCGGCTGAAGAGTTAGTCAGTACTGAAGAGATAGCCGGCACTGAAGAGGCAGCCGTTGACTGTCCCAGGCCAGATAACGACATACCTCAAGATGCTGGGTTGCTAACAAAACAGGCAACTGCGGCCGTACCGGCTGCCAAGCCGTTTGATTTTGCCAGCCTGGAAGAGCGTAGCGAGAGTCGCATGCCCTCGCCGGTGTTGGATAACGTTCAACGCTTGTTGAACCAGGTTAATAAGGTCAGCCTGCCAGAGCCTAGTGTTAGCGAGCCATCGACAGTGGATGCCGATTTGGCCGACGATTGGCAGCAGGTGATGGCTCATGAGCAGGCAAAAGAGCTGGCAAGTGTACAGGTTCAGGATCCGCAGCCAGCGCCATTGCAGCAACCTGTAGTGCTGGTAGCTGAGCCAGAACCTATCGAGAGCCCAGGGCTTGAAGGCAGCCAAGCCGTGGAAGATCAAGCCAAGCTTGATGCTCAACCTGAAGCCCAGCCTGAAACTAAACCTGAAACCCAGGCAGAGGGTTTGCCGCCGGATAATTGGTCGCAGCAGGGTTACTTGGGGAACGAGTTCCAGGCATTGTTCTTTGAGGTCAATGGTGTGACGTTTGCCGTGCCTCTGACCGAACTGGGGGGGATCCATCAGCTTGGCGAGGTAAACCGCCTGCTGGGTCGCCCGCCTTGGTACCTTGGCCTGATGAGCGGCCGCGAGCATCAGCTGGATGTGGTCGACACAGCTTGCTGGGTCATGCCCGATAAGCTGGATGGCGAGGAGTACCGCGAGCAATACAAATACCTGGTTATGCTGGGTGAAAGCTCATGGGGACTGGCATGTAACGCCCTGCTCGGAACCCAGACGCTATCCGAACACAGTGTCCGCTGGCGCGAGAAAGCCGGGAAGCGCCCTTGGCTGGCGGGCATGGTAAAAGAAAAAATGTGTGCGCTAATTCATGTTAGTGAGCTAATAACCATGCTCAAATCTGGATTAGATGTTAATACCAAACTTAGGCAATCATGACAGGCTACGGTATCATGCCGCAGCGGATGCAATGAATGCAGCAAATAGATCAAAGAGGAAACAGCATGTCACAGGTGAGTGTCGCTGAAATACAAAAAGAAGACAGTAATGATCAAGTCCTGCAGTGGGTGACCTTCCAGCTGGAAGATGAAACTTACGGTATTAACGTGATGCAGGTGCGTGAAGTATTGCGCTATTCCGAAATCGCACCTGTACCGGGCGCACCTGACTATGTGCTGGGTATCATCAACCTTCGCGGTAACGTTGTGACCGTTATCGACACCCGCTCGCGTTTTGGCTTGATGCCGGGCGAGATCTCGGACAACACCCGTATTGTTATCATCGAAGCAGAGAAGCAGGTGATTGGTATTCTGGTTGATAGCGTTGCGGAAGTGGTTTACCTACGCAGCTCTGAAATCGACAGCACGCCAAGTGTCGGTACGGAAGAGAGCGCCAAGTTTATTCAGGGTGTGAGCAACCGTGATGGCCAGCTGCTGATTTTGGTTGATCTGAATAAGCTATTATCAGATGAAGAATGGGACGAGATGGCGTACCTATAATGCTAGAGATGTTGTTGCAATGGTTACCGCTGGCCTTGTCGTTGTTGGCGATTGTGGTCGCATGGTTGATGGTAAGGCGTGAGCGCCTTGCCCGCCAGGCCCTTGAAACCAAATTTGCAGCGACAGAGCTGGTATTGAAAAATGCCCGCCAGCAGCAGGAAAGCCTGGTTAAACAGTTTAACGAGCTGCGTGCCGGCACGATGGGGATGAGCCAGAAGCTGGGCGATATGGCCAAGCATTTGGAAGAGCTGGCAGACCGCCAGGGTGAACTGGCGATGCAAGACCCGGACAGCCGCCTATACAGCCGTGCGAGCAAGATGGTCGAACTGGGCGCTGACGTTAATGAGCTGATGCGTGAGTGCGACCTACCGAAAGCAGAAGCTGAGCTGCTGCTGCGATTACAGCAGATGCATCATTCAAGGCGCTGACAGCGAGGCAACTGGCAGCAAATTGTTGAAAGACTCGAAGGTATCCAATTTAGGGTACCTTTTTTTATGCGCCTAGAACTTTTTATTCACCCTGAACTTTTATTCATCTTAAAACCTTTTCAAACCGCAGACATTGGCCTGACCCACCGCTGACAAGGGGGCTTAGAAAAGTTTATACAGTGCTTTCTGGTTTAAAATAATAAATAAAATCAGAAATTTACATGTATTGTTTAAGGTATCGCTAATGAGAGTCTTGTTAACTTTATTTGTTTTAGTACTGGCGTTTAGCCAACCCGCCTATGCCAAGGGGTGGGAGCATTTAGCTGAACGACGGGTTACCTATAAAGAGGATACGGATCGGGTCAACATTAACTGGTTCAATCGGGATATCCGCCAAATCCGGTTAAAGTCCAAGCAAGGCATTATCAATATGGACTCGATTACTTTGCACTTTCGAGATGGAAGTAAACAGGTAACAAGCGACTTGGGCATCCTTCTAAAGGGAAAAACCAGCCGTGCAATTAATGTCCCTCGGCATCAGTCTAGAAACTTAAAGCGCGTGACGTTCAAATATAAAACGGTTGGCAACCGTAAGACTGATCATGCCGGTATCACCAAGCGGGGCATTGTTGAGATACAAGCCAAAAGGCGATGATGTTTTTCCGGCAAACTTAGAAGCTAAAATAGATGTAAAACACAGCACAGTGGTTAAGTCACTTAACCGCTGTGCGTCAAAGGTTTATTAGTTTCCTATTTGCCCTTGCCCTTGCCCTTGCCCTTGCTTTTGCTCTTCCCGCTCTTCCCAGGATCCAGGATCCAGGATCTAGGATCTAGGACCCGCCCCTCCCCAACTTGTAACCATTCTTTTCATTCCATTCACAATCATTAACGCAGGTGTAATTCGTGCTGTGAATGGATTTGGCATATTTTTGCCTGAAAAAATAGCGACTTGTGCTTTTGGTGTGCGCTCGTCAACAGGATTGATTGTTATCAGAAATATTTATGGCACTTTTTAAATATTTACTGGTCAATACGGAGCGTTGCTTCACAGTGCATTCGCTTGGCTCAGTATGGAAGTCACAATTACACCCCTTAGTCTCTAACAACAGGGGAGAGCGCTGTGGTACTATGCGAGTCAAATTGTGACACCTAGGATGCATCATTTTTATGTTGTCTGTTGAAGAGTTAAGTTGTACCCGGGACGAAAGGGTATTGTTTGAAGGCTTGTGCTTTACGGTCTCGTCGGGCGAACTGGTCCAGATAGAAGGCCATAATGGTGCGGGTAAAACGACCTTGTTGCGGATCCTGGCAGGGCTTGGTCGGGCAGATGACGGAAGGGTATGCTGGCTGGATGAAGATATAGAATCAGCCCGTGAAGACTATCACCAAGAGCTGTTGTTCCTCGGCCATCAGACCGGTGTAAAGCGGGAGCTGACGGCGTTTGAGAACTTGGCGTATTTCCAGTCGATGCATCTTTGCAATGAAGAGTCTGATCTGAATGGCGAGCCTCAGGTATCTGGCGAAGACCGCCTGTGGCAGGCATTGGCTCAGGTCGGCTTGGCTGGGCGGGAAGATGTCCCGGCAGGTCAGCTATCGGCAGGCCAGCAGCGCAGAGTTGCCTTGGCAAGGCTGTGGCTCAGCAACCACAAGCTATGGATATTGGATGAGCCGCTGACGGCCATTGACAAGCAGGGGGTCAAGGTGTTGGAAAAACTGTTTCTGGCCCATGCCAACCGTGGGGGCATCGTTGTGCTGACTACCCACCAGGATATGTTCACCGACAGCGATCAGCTGCGAAAAATCAAGTTGGGGCGGTAACAGACGATGAGTGCGATTTACCAAGTGATCCGCCGCGAACTTTTAATTGCCTTTCGCCGCCAGGCAGAGGTATTCAACCCGCTGTGGTTCTTTATTATTGTCATTACCCTGTTTCCGCTTGGTGTCGGGCCTGAGCCGAACCTGCTGGCTCGGATTGCGCCGGGGATTGTCTGGGTTGCAGCCCTGCTGGCTGCCCTGTTGTCGATGGAGCGCTTGTTCCGCGATGACTTTGTCGATGGCTCGCTGGAGCAGATGTTGCTGATGCCGACGCCGTTGCCAATACTGGCGTTTGCCAAAATGCTGGCCCATTGGATACTGACGGGCTTGCCGCTGTTGTTGATTAGCCCGCTGCTGGCCATTTTGCTCTCCCTGGAGTGGGAGACTTGGAAGGCGGTTGTCCTAACCCTACTTATCGGGACACCGACGTTAAGCTTTCTGGGGGCAATTGGGGTTGCCCTGACCGTGGGATTGCGAAAAGGTGGGGTTTTATTGAGCTTGCTCATTTTGCCGCTCTATATTCCTGTGCTTATATTCGCGACCTCCGCGATTGATGCAGCCAGTTTGGGGATGCCTTACAACGGCCAACTGGCATTAATGGGGGCGATGCTAGTGGCATCGGCGACACTTTCTCCCTTCGCTGTCGCAGCTTCACTACGCATAAGTGTGCAATAACTGATTACAATTAACTAAGATTTGTGCAGTCTCATGAGATTGGATCTCATGAGACAATTTTGAGCAAGAACAAGGAAGCGGACGATAGCCAATCCATTACCCCTTAAGGAGTATTTAGGTTGGCGTGGCATTCTGGATGATGGGTAGATAGAAAGCCCTTTGACACCAGGTGCTTAGTCAAAACGATAAACAACACCTTAGGCGTAGCCAGGATTGGCATTTGAGCCAAGTGTTGTTTAGATACGTAATACCAAAGTGAGTAATAGCAGGCAGAAGATTGCTCATTTTGGGAAAATTATTCTTATTAAATGAGTAGAGCAGAAATATGTGGAAGTGGTTACATCCCTACGCGAAAGCTGAGAACTGCTACCGTTTGTGCGGTACCTTGTTGCCTTGGTTTTCAATCATCGCTTTGTTATCCATCCTAGTAGGCACGGTTTGGGGGTTGATGTTCGCCCCTACGGATTACCAGCAGGGTGACAGTTTCCGTATCATTTACCTGCACGTTCCGGCGGCTATCTGGTCGATGGGTGCTTACATGTCGATGGCAATTGCTGCCTTCATTGGCCTCGTGTGGCAGATCCGCCTGTCGAACATGGCAGCGCTCGCCATGGCGCCGATCGGTGCGGTGTTCACCGTGATCGCATTGCTGACCGGCGCGATCTGGGGCAAGCCGATGTGGGGTGCCTGGTGGGTATGGGATGCCCGTCTGACTTCTGAATTGATCCTGCTGTTCCTCTACCTCGGTGTTATCGCGCTTTATAATGCCTTCGACGATCAGAAGACGGCAGGCAAAGCCGCCGGGATCTTGGCGATTGTCGGCGTGATCAACCTACCGATCATCCACTTCTCGGTAGAGTGGTGGAACACCCTACATCAGGGTGCCACGATCACCAAATTTGCCAAGCCTTCTATTGCCACCACCATGCTGTGGCCGCTGTTGCTTAACATTCTTGGCTTTGCCTGTTTCTTTGGTGCGTTGACCATGGTTCGTCTACGCAACGAAATTATTGCCCGTGAAAGCCACCGCCCTTGGGTGCGTGCCCTGATGAAGTGAGGCCATTATGCATTTTGACTCTTTTAGTGACTTCTTGGCGATGGGCGGATACGGCCCTTATGTATGGAGTGCCTACGGGATCTCCTTTGCAGCCTTGCTGTGGCTGATGATTTCAAGCCTGAATACCAAACGCCGCCTGGCGGCAGAGATCAAGAATAAGATTGCGCGAGAGCAGCGCATTAAAGAAGCGGAAAAACTGGAGAACACATTATGAACCCGAGACGTAAAAAGCGCCTGACGTTGGTATTGGCGTTGGTAGTTGGCCTCGGTGCAACCATCGGGTTGCTGCTGTATGCACTGAACCAGAATATGGATCTTTTCTACACCCCGACCGAATTGGTACAGGGTAAGAAAGACGGCACCAAGCCGGAAGTTGGTCAGCGCCTGCGTATTGGCGGCATGGTGGTTGAAGGCTCGGTTTCGCGTGATCCCCAGTCTCTGCAAGTTACCTTTGATGTGGCTGATATCGGCCCGGCGGTAACCATCAAATACGACGGTATCCTGCCGGATCTGTTCCGTGAAGGCCAGGGTATCGTGGCACAGGGTGTATTGGTAAACCCAACCACTATTGAAGCCCATGAAGTGCTTGCCAAGCACGATGAAGAGTACATGCCGCCAGAAGTGGCAGAAGCCATGCAGAAGACACACGCACCGCTTCAGTACACCGACGAACAATTGCAGGGTAGTGCACAATAATGATTGCAGAAATAGGCAACTTTAGCCTGATTGTTGCACTGGGGTTATCCATCCTAGTCAGCATTTATCCGCTGTACGGTGCGTCCGTCGGCAACCAGGCGCTGATGCGCATGGCCCGCCCGCTGACCTACGGTATCTTCGGCATGACCTTTGTGTCATTTGCCATCCTTAGCTGGGCATTCTACACCAACGATTTCACCGTGGTTTATGTTGCCAGCAACTCAAATTCCTTGTTGCCGTGGTACTACCGCTTGTCAGCGGTGTGGGGCGGCCATGAAGGCTCATTGCTGCTTTGGGCACTTATCCAGGCTGGCTGGGCAGTGGCTGTAGCCGTATTTAGCCGTGGTATGCCGCTGGAGTCTTTGGCTCGCGTGCTATCCGTGATGGGAATGATCGCGATCGGCTTCCTGCTGTTTATCATCGCGACTTCAAACCCGTTCCTGCGTACCCTGCCATTCTTCCCTGTTGATGGCCGTGACTTGAACCCATTGCTGCAAGACCCGGGTCTTATCATTCACCCGCCACTGCTTTACATGGGTTATGTAGGCTTCTCGGTTGCGTTTGCATTTGCCATCGCCTCGTTAATGACAGGCCGTTTGGATACCGCATGGGCACGTTGGTCTCGCCCTTGGACAACTGCCGCTTGGGCATTCCTGACCCTAGGTATCGCACTGGGCTCTTGGTGGGCTTACTACGAGCTTGGCTGGGGCGGCTGGTGGTTCTGGGATCCGGTAGAAAACGCCTCCTTCATGCCATGGCTGGCCGGTACGGCACTGATGCACTCACTGGCTGTAACTGAAAAACGCGGGACGTTCAAAGCCTGGACGGTACTGCTTGCTATCTCGGCGTTCTCATTGAGCCTGCTGGGTACCTTCCTGGTTCGCTCGGGCGTACTGGTATCGGTACACGCCTTCGCGTCCGATCCGGCGCGCGGCATGTTTATCCTTGGCTTCCTGGTGGTAGTGATCGGTGGCTCGCTGTTGCTTTATGCACTGCGCGGCGCCCAAATCCGCTCCCGTGGTAACTACAGCCTGTTCTCCCGTGAGAACTTGCTGCTGGCGAACAATCTATTGCTGGTTGCCGCGCTGCTTGTGGTATTGATTGGTACCTTGCTGCCGCTCGTCCACAAACAGATCGGCTTGGGCTCGGTCTCTATCGGTGTACCGTTCTTCAACACCTTGTTTACCTGGTTGATGATCCCGTTTGCCTTCATTCTTGGTATCGGCCCGCTGGTACGCTGGAAGCGCGACAAACTGTCTAGCATCAGCAAGCAGATGATCATCTCTGCGATTGTCACTATCCCATTTGCCTTCCTGTCGGTATGGCTGTTTACAGATATCCTTGAGCCGATGGCGGTATTGGGTATGGCCATGGCAGTGTGGATCATCGTGATGCACGGCTTTGAACTTTATGAGCGTGCCACGCACCGCCACACTTTCTGGAAAGGACTTGGCAAGCTGGGCCGTAGTCACTGGGCGATGGTACTTGGCCACATGGGCTTGGCGGTATCGGTCATTGGTATTGCGCTGGTGTCGAACTACGATATCGAGCGTGACGTACGCTTGGCACCTGGTGATAGCTACCAGATCCAGGGTTACGATTTCTACTTTGCTGGCGTGCGCGATGCAGATGGCCCGAACTACGACGGCTATATTGCTGACTTCAACATCACCCGCAACGGCAAGCGTGTTACAACCCTGCATGCCGAGAAGCGTTTCTACTCGGTAGCCGGCTCGATGATGACCGAAGCGGCAATCGACAGCGGCGTTACCCGTGATCTTTATGTCGCAATGGGTGAGAAGCTGGATGGCGGCGCGTGGGCAGTCCGTATTTACTTCAAACCGTTTGTAAACTGGATTTGGTTCGGTGCGGCATTGATGGCTCTGGGTGGTGCATTTGCCATTAGCGACAAGCGTTACCGCTTCCGCAAAAAGGCAGAAAAAGCGCAGCCCGCTGATGCAAACGCTGACAAGGTCGCTAAGCAGGAGGCAAAGGCAAACTGATGAACAAGAAGTTACTTTTTATTCCACTGGTCCTTTTCCTGGGCTTGGTCGTGATGTTCATGATCCAGCTGACCCGAAATGCCGACGGTGATGATCCAACCAAGCTGGAGTCTGTACTGGTGGGCAAGCCTGTGCCCCAGTTCAAGCTGGAAGACTTGGTCGAAGCTGGCAGGTTATACGAGCAGGATATCTTCAAGGGCGAGCCACTACTGCTTAACGTATGGGCAACATGGTGCCCGACTTGTTATGCCGAGCATACTTACCTTAACCAGCTAGCCAGCGAAGGTGTGAAGATTATCGGCCTTAATTACAAGGACGAGCGCCTGAAAGCGGTACGCTGGTTGAACGAGCTGGGTAACCCTTACCTTCACAGCTTGTTTGACGGCAACGGCATGCTGGGGATGGATCTTGGCGTATACGGCGCACCGGAAACCTTCCTGATTGATGCCAACGGTATCATTCGCTACCGCCACGTAGGTGATGTTAACGACCGTAACTGGAACGAGACACTGAAACCTATGTACGAGGCTTTGATTGAGGAGGCGCAGGGGTAATGGCTATTTCTCGTCTTATGACCCGCTTATTGACCGGCCCTGTGCTGGCAATGGCGATGGTGGTGGGTGTTGGCACGGCAGCGCTGGTGCTTTCGGCGCCGGCTGAAGCTTCATCCATCACCGACATCTATGAGTTTGATTCTGCCAAGCAGGAGAAGGACTTCCAGGAGCTGACTGCAACGCTGCGCTGTCCGAAATGTCAGAACAACAACATTGCAGACTCCAATGCGGCGCTGGCGCAGGACATGCGCCAGAAAACCTATGAACTGCTTCAAGAAGGCAAGAGCAAGCAGGATGTTGTGGATTACATGATCGCCCGCTACGGCAACTTTGTGACTTACAACCCGCCAGTGATGCTGTCGACCTTGATTCTATGGCTTGGCCCGCTGTTCTTCGTCGTTGTTGGCTTCACTGTGCTTGTGATGCGTTCGCGTAAAGGCAATGAAAAGGTGACTGACACAGTGCTTGAAGCTGATGAACAGGCACGCTTGGACGCCCTGATGACAGAAATGGGTAACGAGGCAGATAACTCCTCACAGCAGACTGACCAAGACGGTAAGGTGAAGTAATGACAATGTTTTGGGTAATTTCCGCCCTCTTGGTATTGGTTGCGATGGCTATCTTTGTCGTGCCGATGTACAAAGGCAAAGAGCAAGATGAAGCTGCCAGCCGCGATGAACTGAACAAAGCATTCTTCAAAGACCGTGTTGACGAGTTGAAAGAAGAAAGCAGCGAAGGCTTGGTGGAGAACAAAGACGAGCTGCTTGTCGAACTTCAGCAGTCACTGCTCGACGATGTCCCAGCCAACTCAGCGCAAGTCAAAACCCAGGTCAGTACCACTATGCTGATCCCGGGGCTTATCCTGCTGGTCGGTGTGAGCTTCGGTATGTACATGAAAGTAGGTAGCCTGGACAAGGTTCAGGCTTGGAATGATACGGTAGCCCGTTTGCCAGAGCTCTCCCAGCGCCTGATGGATGAAGCCAATCCGCTCAGCGACCAAGAGATGGACGACCTGACGCTGGCACTGCGTACCCGCCTTCATGACACACCGGACGATGCCACAGGCTGGCTGCTGCTTGGCCGTATCGGTATGGCTAACCGCGATGCTGAAACCGCTCAGGATGCAATGGGCCGTGCCTACCGCCTTGACCCGACCAACCCAGAAGTGATGCTGAGCTTCGGCCAGACTCTGATGATGATTGGCGATCCGGCGCAGAGCGAACGCGCCCGCTTGCTGCTGCGCAGTGTATTGCGTGTCGACCACACCAATATCCGTGCCTTGTCGCTGCTGGCATTCGATGCGTTCGAAAGCGGTGACTTCCAGCAGGCAATCAGCTTCTGGAGCATGATGCAGCAAATTATTGGTGCTGATGATCCCCGTGCCGAGATGCTTGATCGCAGTATCGCCCGCGCCCAGTCGCAATTGGACCGTGGTAAAAATACCGCTACATCGGTATCGGTCACCGTCGAGCTTGATCCGAGTGTGAAACTGCCTGAGCAAGGCTTGGTATTTGTTTCTGTTCACTCGGCAGATGGCGCACCGATGCCAGTTGCTGCCCGTCGCGTACCTTTGTCGTCTTTTCCGTTCACGATTACGCTGGATGACAATGACAGTATGATACCTGAGCGTCCGATGACGTCACTGCAGGATATGATCATCAAGGCCCGCATCGATACCGATGGCAATGTCATGACCCGGGAGGGGGATTGGTTCGGTGAGAGCGAGGTTATCCCGTTAGGTGGCTCGACAAACGTTAAGATAAATACAAAATATCAATAAAATCTGCCACTTGAGGTGGTAGCTGACATAAAGGCCAGATACTATATGTATCTGGCCTTTTGTTTTTTAGGTCAATAAGGATTTGCAATTCATTACTGATACATCTATCTGTCAAAGGATACAGGGCAAATAGTGAAAGCCTAGAGAGTAAATTCAGATAGCAAATTCAGGTATCGAGTTTAGCTGTCAAGTTTAGTTATCTCTCGACAGGTGGCATAATTTTGCTAGATGTTTGCAGCTGCTGATATTACCATTTAGCGCGGTTTCAGCCTGATAAGCCATGGAAAGAACATTGAAAAAACACTTATTACCTTTTGCCATTGTATTGACCTTGACGGCCTGTGCCCAGTCACCGGACGATGAGGCAGCCCAGACGTTTGAAACGTCTGAAAATGTTGAGTCTTCGGTGGACGCTGCTGGCGTTAATGGCACATTAGAATCAGACTCGTCAGCAATGGACGAATTCGGTGATTACGACGCTGAATATGACGAAGATCTTGCAGCCGTGCTGGAAGAGGTTGAACAAGGCGGGGGTGAGTATGCCGTACCGGGTGTATATGACCCGTTTGAAGGCTTCAACCGCGCGATGTGGAACTTGAACTACGATTACCTAGATCCGTATTTGGCACGTCCTGTCTCTTTGGCGTATGTTGACTACACCCCGTCATTCCTCCGCACTGGCATCAGGAACTTCTTGGCCAACCTTGATGAACCGGCCAGCATGGTCAACAGCGCATTGATGCTCAATGGTGAAGAGGCCGTGCGCCACTTCAACCGCTTCTGGATCAACTCAACCTTCGGTGTTCTCGGCTTGATTGATGTGGCCTCTGCCGCCGATATCCGCAAGCCTGTCGATAAGCAGTTCGGTGATACCATGGGCAAATACGGTGTTGCCAATGGTCCATACTTCATGTTCCCAGTCTACGGGCCACTGACCTTGCGCGAAGGTGCTGGTGATGTCGTTGATGGCCTATACCTACCGCTAAGTGCGCTGAACTTCTGGCAGAGCCTCGGCAAATGGGCATTCGAAGGTATGGAAGACCGGGCGGCATTGGTCAAGCAGGAAGCTATCCTCAAAGACTCGCCTGACGCCTACATCTTCACCCGAGACGCCTACATCCAGAACAAGAACTTCCGTGCCAATGGCGGCAACATCGAGACGCTAGAGCAGGAAGACGAAGCGTACCTGGATGATTTTATGGATGAGATAGATGGGGAGTGATATCCTATATGCTCAAGTTAAAATTAGATTGAAGTAAAATGAAAGTTTTGGTAAGAGCCAAAAGTATTTTGGCAAAAAACAGTTACATAGACTATTTCATTAAACTAGTTGTGGTTAATTTATCGCAACTGGTATTTGGTCTCAAATACGGTAACAAAAGTGTTGATAAAAATAAATTTATCTTTGAGTGTTTTCAAGGGAAAAATGTCTCAGACTCCCCATGGGCAATATACCTAGAGCTTTGTAAAAGCTCCGAAGACTATAAGTTTATTTGGGTTTTAGATAAAAAGAATGAAGCCTTAGAAGAACTTTTATCTAAAAATAAAAAAACAGAGATTGTCTATTATGGAACTGAAGAATATGATTGCGCATATGCAACTTCAGGCTTTTGGATTACAAATTGCCGCCTCCCATTTCGGCTAAAGAAAAAAGCAAGTCAAAAATATATCCAGTGTTGGCATGGAACGCCACTAAAAAAGCTTGGCCTTGATATTGAAAATGGCACATATAAAACTACTAGTAAGCTTGGTATGAGATATTCGTATAAAGTTGATTCAAAACGGTATGATTATTTTATATCACCAAGTAGATATGCTTCTGAATGTTTTTCTTCGGCCTTTGATATACCAAATGATAAGCTGATTGAACTTGGATATCCTAGAAATGATTTCTTGATATCTGAATGTAATAATATAAAAAAAATAAATGAAATTAAGAGTTCGCTAGGGATAGGGAAAAATAAAAAAGTAGTTCTTTATGCGCCAACATGGCGTGATATGCAGTTTTGCCATAATCGTCAAGGGTATTATTTTAATAATCCACTAGATAATGATTCATTTTATAATAAATTCAGTGATGATATTGTTTTTTTATTTCGTGGTCACTATTTCTCTGAGTCGACAGAAAAGCATACAAGATTTTTAAATGTATCCAGTTACAACAATGTTAATGATCTGTACCTGATATCAGATGTGCTTATTACTGATTACTCAAGCGTGTTTTTTGATTATGCACTACTGAGTCGTCCAATACTTTTCTTCATGTATGATCGAGAACATTACGAAAATGAAAATAGAGGGTTCTATATAGATGTCGATAAAGAGTTGCCTGGTGCAATGTTCGAGGATTCCGAGACACTTGTAAAGGGTATTAAACTGGCACCTTTGGAGGTATCTCATAAAGCGTTTAACTGCAAGTTTAACCCATTTGAAGATGGTGATTCAGCAAAGCGTGTCATTGATATCTTTATGGTGGATAATAACGACTAATTAGCATATGTAATTGTATGTACTTATGATACTGATTTTTAAGGGTAATTTAAAGGTTAGTGTTTAATTCTGATTATGATAAAATTAACAACAAAATTAACTTAATCTTGCAGGGGAGGGGCATGACTTCATGGCGGTAGCGTGGGTGAATGCTTTATCTTGTTCGATTATGATGCAACTACAAGGTATTACGGATGTTGAACAATAAAACAGTTCTAATCACAGGCGGCACTGGTTCGTTTGGTAAGCAGTTTATCAAAACAATTTTAGAGCGTTATAGTGATGTGAAAAAAATCATTATTTTCTCACGCGACGAGCTGAAACAGTCTGAGATTAAACAGCAGTATCCAGCTTATGATTACCCTCAACTACGCTTTTTTATTGGTGATGTACGTGACAAGGAGCGTATGATCCAAGCTTGTGAAGGCGTCGATGTAATCATTCATGCGGCGGCAATTAAGCAAGTTGATACGGCTGAATACAACCCAACAGAATGTATCCGTACTAATGTAGATGGTGCCGAGAACGTGATCCATGCTGCGCTTCAGTGTGGTGTAAAAGATGTAGTGGCCCTTTCAACAGATAAGGCTTGCGCGCCTATTAACCTTTACGGTGCGACAAAACTAGCATCAGATAAGTTGTTTACAGCTGCCAATAATATCCGTGGTTCAAAAGATATTCGCTTTAGTGTTGTACGATACGGTAACGTGATGGGTTCGCGTGGCTCAGTTATTCCTTTCTTCCTGAAGAAAAAAGAAGAAGGCGTTTTACCTATCACTCATGATGAAATGACCCGTTTTAACATTTCCCTACAGGATGGTGTAAACCTAGTTATGTTTGCACTTGAGAATCATCTTGGCGGTGAAATCTTTATTCCTAAGATCCCATCATACAAAATTCTAGATGTTGCCAAAGCAGTCGCACCTGAGTGCCAAACACGTGTAGTTGGTATCCGCCCGGGTGAGAAACTACATGAGGAAATGATCACCGATACAGATTCTCTGAATACTATCGATTTGGGGCCTCACTACGCTATCTTGCCTTCAGTGTCGTTCACTTACACGGAAGAAGAATACTTGGCACACCACAAAGCAGAAAAAGTACCGTTTGGGTTCAAGTACAATTCAGGTACTAACACTGAGTGGGAAACTGTCGAGTCACTGCGTGATTTGATCAAAGAGCACGTCGATCCGACGTTTACGGTGTAAACACATGATCCCATACGGTAAACAGGAAATCAGCCAGGGAGACATCGATGCCGTTATTGATGTTCTAAAATCTGATTTTCTCACACAGGGGCCTCAGGTCCCTGCTTTTGAAAAAGCATTAACGGATTACACCGGTGTTTCCCATGCACTGGCAGTAAACAGTGCTACGTCTGCATTACATATTGCCTGTATGGCATTGGGTTTGAGTGAGGGTGATTGGCTTTGGACTTCACCTGTCACTTTTGTTGCGTCAGCAAACTGTGGCCTCTACTGTGGTGCCCATGTTGATTTTGTTGATATCGATCCGAATACATACAACATGTGCCCTGAGGCGTTGGCAACAAAACTCAAGCAGGCCAAGCTTGAAAATCGTCTGCCGAAGGTTGTTGTGCCTGTCCATTTATGTGGTCAGCCATGCGACATGAAGGCGATCAAAGCGCTATCTGAAGAATACGGCTTTGCCATTATCGAAGATGCATCTCACGCGATTGGTGGGCGCTACCAAGATACGGTGATCGGCAACTGTGAATACTCTGATGTCACGGTATTTAGTTTCCACCCGGTGAAGATTGTTACCACGGCAGAAGGTGGTGCGGCGTTGACAAACAATGCGCAGCTTGCTGAAAAAATGGCCCTGTTCCGGAGTCATGGGATCACCCGCGATGATGCGTTGATGACCGAGCCGTCCCACGGTGGCTGGTATTACCAACAAATTGAGTTGGGTTATAACTATCGAATGACTGAACTTCAGGCCGCACTGGGTGTTAGCCAAATGGAACGACTTGACGATTTTGTCGAGGCACGCCATCGTTTGGCCACGCGATACAATGACAAATTATTAGCTTTGCCGGTGGTGTGTCCCTACCAGTTGCCGGAGACTTACTCGGGTCTTCACCTATATGTGATCCGCTTGGAATTGGACAAGATTGCCCTTTCGCACCGTGAAGTCTTTACGGCACTGCGCGAGAACGGTATTGGCGTTAACTTGCATTATATTCCAGTCCATACTCAGCCTTACTACCAGGCTATGGGATTCAAACAAGGTGACTTCCCACAGGCCGAATCCTACTACAGCGAGGCGATTTCACTGCCGATGTTCCACCTGATGACGGAGGAGCAGCAAGATGAAGTGGTACAAGTACTGGCCCAGGTATTGGAGATGAAGTAATGCGTGTAGCTATCATTCCTGCCCGCGGTGGAAGCAAGCGTATTCCCCGAAAGAATATCAAACCTTTCTTTGGACAGCCGATGATCGCCTATTCGATAAAAGCAGCCCGTGAATCGGGCTGTTTTGATCGGGTCATTGTCTCAACAGATGATCTGGAAATTGCTGATGTTGCCAAGCAATATGGCGCAGAGGTGCCATTCATCAGGCCAGCAGGCATTTCCGATGACCACGCGACTACCATGGATGTGATTCAGCATGCCGCATCATGGTTAGCTGAATCAGGGTGCAAGCCATCGTACATCTGCTGTATTTATGCGACAGCACCGTTTGTTAGGGCTGATAAACTGGCTGAGGGGTTGGAGTCAGTCATACAACCGGACGTTGATTATGCGTTCAGTGCAACGACCTTCCCGTTTCCTATTCAGCGCGCCTTGAAGGTAACGGAAAAAGGGACTGTATCGATGTTCATGCCAGAACATCAAAACACCCGCTCGCAAGATCTGGAAGAAGCCATTCATGATGCCGGCCAGTTTTACTGGGGAACATACGAGGCTTTCTGTGAAGGTCGCGCGATATTTTCTGAACAGAGCATGGCGATAATGTTGCCAAGAATTGAAGTGCAGGATATTGATACGCAGGAAGATTGGGAAACCGCTGAAGGCTTGTTCGCGTTGATGGAGAAAATTCGATCATGAACATTGTGATCCGCGCCGACGCTTCTCTTCACATCGGCAGCGGCCACATTATGCGCTGCTTGGTTCTGGCCGATGAGCTCAATTGGCATGGTCACCAGGTTCATTTTGCCTGTCGTCCACAGGCCGGAGATATGATTGAATACATCCGGTCTCGTGGATACGGTGTTCATCAGTTGAGTACTCCGCAGTACTGGCAGACACCTCTGCATTCGGCTGATTATGCCGCTTGGCTTCAGGTGAGCCAACAGGAAGATGCCGACAGCTTTATTGCCATGGTTGACCAGCCTGACTGGGTGATTGTTGATCATTATGGTATTGGCAAAGAGTGGGAAATGGCCATTAGGGCAGAGTTGGACTGCCGGGTAATGGCCATCGATGACCTTGTTCGGGAGCATGACTGCCATTTACTAATGGATCAAACTTTGGGTCGAGGGATTGAAGAATACCGACATGAAGTGGACCCTGATACTGTTGTCTTGGTTGGATGTGATTATGCTCCGATGCGTAACCAGTTCAGTGCCCTGAGAGAGCGTGCTCTAGAAAGAGCAGAAGACATACCGGCACATCGACTATTGGTGAGCATGGGGGGGATTGACCAACCGAACGCGACGCTGAGTGTCTTGCAGGCTCTTATGGCTTCAAGGTATTCAGATATAAAAGTGACCGTACTTCTGTCACCTAAAGCTCCACATTACCTTGCCGTCAAGCAATATGCTGAGAGCTACCCAGATATCATCACACATATCGACTTTGTCGAAGACATGGCGGGACTGATGCTGGCGCACACTATTGCGATTGGTGCTCCGGGAACAACGTCTTGGGAAAGGGCGTGTCTCGGCCTACCGAGTATTATTGTCCCGCTAGCTGAAAACCAGCAAACAATTAGTCATAACCTCCATGA
The DNA here is from genome assembly GCF_056160145.1 of Photobacterium sp. ABD4_091. Classification (NCBI taxonomy): domain Bacteria; kingdom Pseudomonadati; phylum Pseudomonadota; class Gammaproteobacteria; order Vibrionales; family Vibrionaceae; genus Photobacterium; species Photobacterium sp. ABD4_091. The sequence goes on from NZ_JBSWWQ010000001.1 coordinate 2,385,005, forward strand.
AGCCAAGGTAGCGATACCGATTAAAATTGAAGATATTGCAGATCAACTTGACTCGGGCCTTGAAAGTATCATCACAAATTATGATAACTTCAGAGAAAATGCCTTTTCAATTTGTGATGGCTATGGGGCAAAACGTGTCGCTGGCGTGATTTCATCTTTTAATAAGATAATCGGTGGTGAGCAAATCATTCTGAGAAAGGCCAGTCGTGAAGATATAAAACAAGTTTATGATTGGCAATGCTTACCCGAGACTAGAAAATTCGCGCTCAACACATCGATTCCAACTTGGGAAGAGCATCAGGCCTGGATGAAAAAGCAGGTCGTGAATCCACATTGTCTATTTTACATTGCAGAAAAATATATAGATGGCGAGATTTTCTCCGTTGGGGTGGTAAGGCTTAACCGGCAGCAGAGCAGCTGCTACTTGATTTCTATTTTTGTTGACCCGCAATATTTTGGTCAGGGTATTGCCAGCCAATGTCTGTCAATACTTGATGATATCCACCCAGATATTGTAATCAACGCCACCGTACTGAAAGAAAACACGGCATCACAACGCTTATTTTCAAAAGCGGGTTACATGCAGTTGACAGACGAAACATTTCAAAGAAATACACAAACAGGTAAACGTAAATGAATAACTATATCACTATCGATGGCCGTAAAATTGGACCAGAGCATCCGCCATATATTATTGCTGAGCTGTCGGCGAACCATAATGGTGATATAAACCGTGCATTCGCCATTATGGAAGAAGCGAAGAAAGCGGGGGCGGATGCCATCAAGTTACAAACTTATACCCATGAGACCATTACTATTGATTGTGATAGTGAGGACTTTCAAATCAAAGGTGGCCTCTGGGATGGTCAGACGCTGTATGAACTTTACAAAGGGGCACATATGCCATGGGAATGGCATGAGCCTTTGTTCAAGAAGGCAAAAGAGTTAGGGATTACCATTTTTAGCTCACCGTTTGATTTTACAGCGGTGGATTTACTCGAAGAATTGAATGCACCAGCTTATAAAATTGCGTCGTTTGAATTGATAGACTTGCCTTTGATTGCGCGTGTCGCCAAAACAGGCAAACCAATGATCATGTCGACAGGTATGGCTAACGAAGAAGAAATCGCTGAAGCCATCAAAACAGCCAAAGATAATGGATGTCAGGAGCTTGTCGTTCTTCACTGTGTGAGTGGCTACCCTGCGCCAGCAGATCAATATAATCTACGAACCATCGCTGATATTTCAGCACGCTTTGGTGTATTGTCCGGGCTGTCGGATCATACTATAGATAATGCTACCGCGGTGGCTTCAGTGGTGTTGGGAGCCTCACTGATTGAAAAGCATGTCACCATGGATCGTAACGGTGGCGGTGCGGATGATAGTTTCTCTCTTGAGCCACACGAACTTGCTCAGCTGTGTAAAGATGCTAAAACTGCTTGGCAGGCGTTAGGTAAAGTTAACTACGAACGCACTGAAGCAGAAAAAGGTAATGTGAAATTCCGTCGTTCACTATATATTGTCAAGGATATCGCTGAAGGTGAAGAACTGACAGAAGAGAATGTAAAAAGCATTCGGCCTGGTTTTGGTTTAGAACCCAAGTTCTATGAGCAAGTGATAGGGAAAAAAGCGAAGATAAAGCTAATGAAGGGTACTCCATTATCATTTGAGCTTTTCGACTAAGAGAGTTTTATTGTGAAAAAAATATTCATGAAGGAATATCCTTATATAAAATGGCTCGAAAATAGGAAAAAAATTGAAAAATCTTTGAAAAATGATATTAAACTTCAGAATGCTAAGATTGAAAAACTGATTTTACAACTGTCTTGCTTAGAAAGTAAACAAAAGAAGATTAATAATCTAAGCTTGCAGGTTTCTTCATTAGAAAAAAATCAAGAGAAGGTTTTTAAAAAAGCGATAAAAACACTTAGTAATCAAGTTATATCTTTGGAAAGTAAAAATAAAATTCTTGAAAACAAGCTAAAACAAGATGGACTTGATAAGTTAAATCAAGATTTGAAATCGGGTGAATTTGAAAATGTGGTTTTAACGACATATCCGGAATTTTCAACAGGTAACGTGGGTGATGCAATGATCACCGATTCATTCGTAAAATTATTGAAAGTTCATAATCAAGATTTTAAGTATTTACGTATCTTTCGAGGGCAAAATTTAGATGCATTAAATCTTAAGCATATAAAGAACATTTTTGCTCCAGGATTCTCTGTTGCCCCAGGAACTTACCCTAAAAATTATAAGTTATTTGATAATATCGAAGATCTCGATAAATTTAACTTTTTTCCTTTCGGTTGCTCCTATCAACATTACTTGCCAGAGGATTCTTCATTCTCATTAACGAGCTATAAAGAATCAGATATTAAATTTTTACGGAAACTATCGGAGAATTATGGCTCGCTAGCCTGCAGGGATGAAAAAATTAAAGCGCTAATGCAAGATGCAGATATTGATTCATATTACAGCGGTGATTTAGTTCTTTTTGATCCAGATGTTATCGGAAGCAAATATAATGGTTGCGACAATGTAAAATCGGTTGCTATCAGTATACAGCATAAGTCGAAATATACTCAGCAGTCAATTGAACTAATAAATTTGATTCGTGATTACTTTTCAGATGATGTTAAAATATACTTAACATTGCATGGTGCTGAGAACGAAATTACTCGAAAGCTAGGAAAAGTAGCACAATCCAGAGATATTGAAATAATCTCACTTTATGGCGAAAGTCAAAATTTATCATTCTATGATAAGATAGATTTGCATGTCGGTTATCGGCTTCATGGGCACATTTATTTTTTAAGGCAGCGTAAACCGTCTATTCTTTTAGTTGAAGATGCTCGAGCATATGGATTCTCGAAAACAACAGGGACAGCCTATGGCTGCTTTAATGCTATGGAGAATGGGTATGTTTCAGAAACAATTCCTAAGACGGTAATTAACTTTGTAGATTTACAAATTAAAAATTGTTTTAGCAACTATGTTGAAGTATTCGATTTTATCGATGATACATACTACAACATCGTCAAACCACAATTTAAAAGTATTGCTGAATCAATAAATACGACTCGTAATTAGTAGCTTTTTACAGAAATCCCATCATAAGGATATGCTGGGATATTGTGTCCAAAAGCAATAAATAGTATTGGAAAAAAAAGTGGATAAAAAAGCAGTAATACTAAGCTTGTTACAAAATAATAATATCGATATAAAGCTCATCAATAATGTGATGAATGGCTTTAAATTGAATAAAACAGATAAGAATAAGATATTATCAAAGTTTCACATTTCGAGAAAGAATGTTATAGAACGAGCTGAAAAATACTACAAATTTGAAGATCTCTATACAAAAGAATTTCTATATCTTTCTCTGCTTCAATTTTCAATTGAAAGTCCTGATGATAAAGAAGTATACAGAATTGTCCATTTCACTAATACTTACGGGAATGCAGCTTCAGGATTAATTTCATCACTAGTTTCAGTTTCTAAAACAAATCAGCTTAGAATTATTCTTGATAATAAAAAACACATCAAACAGATTCATTTGTTTAAAATATTCAAAAGATCAATGCAACTTGGTGATTATAGTATCTATGATGCTAATAAAGAGCTTATATTAGATCAAGAAAAAAAAGACAAACTAGAGCTAATAAGGAAATATTACAGTCATGATGGTATATCAATAGATAATATTGAAGATATATTTTCTAAGTTATCAGAAAATTACTTTAAAGATTATTTGAAATTATTTCCTTCATTTGTGAATAGTTTTCCAGAAGGTAAATCTCTATTTGATTTACGCTATAACCAATTGGCTCAAAAGCAGCTGTTTAGAAAACTCATAACATCAATAATAAATCACGAGCCATTTTCTTTTGTGCGAATTAGTGACGGTGAAGCATATGCGTTTACAGATTGCCCTAAGCTTAGTAAAAGACAAGAAGTTCATTGGTGGGGAGAAGTGTTACCACAGGAGTTAAGGCAAGAGATAAAAAATGAATTTATTAGTATACTAAATTCAAAATTTGATCTAATTGGAATGCCATCGCCTTATAAATTCTTACATTATGTTGATTTTAACAATAACACTTCAATAGACATCCCTCATGATATGGATGTTAAGGTGATTAATAGGTTAGCATTCACGACTCAGGAATTGATTAGAAGAATCACAGATAAAACTCTTGCGGCTGAATATTTTACAGAAGATCAGATAAACAATGTTATTTTTAATAAAGATAGTATACAAAGATTGGTAAAGCATTCAAAACGTCTTATTGTTATTTCTGGTTATAAAAAAGAAGTTATTAAAGAGAAAATCCCACATGATAATATTCTTGTCAAAGAAATTCCGACACATAGTATGTTAAGGGGTAAAGAAGAAACAGTTAAGGCATTAAGGCCACTACCTTTTGTCTATAAAGAAATAAACTCATGGATTGAGGAAACTGTTCAACCAGGTGACTTGTGTCTGATAAGCGCTGGCTTTATAGGGAAAGTATTCATAAATAAGGCTTCTTCAAATGGTGCTGTTTCTCTGGATGTTGGTCAATCATTAAAAGTTTTTTTCTGAGATTATAAAGTGATTAAGTTAATTTATACCTTTTATAAAGGGTTAATCGATTCGACTGCTGTAATTCAATATGGTAGAAATGTAAAGAATCGAGAAAGAAATATTGAGCTATATCAAAAATTCTCTACTCGGAAAGGTTTACGCTTTCTCCCATCTTTACTTTTAAAAGAAATTATGAAAAGGAAAGTGAAAAAAATAAACTTCCCATTTTCAGAAATTATATATGCAGGGCATACACAAAATAACATAAAAGAATTTGAATGCTTTTATGAATGGTGTAAGGGTATTTTGGATGAAAATGATGCGGTTCAAAATTTAAATAATATTGTAATTGCAGAAAATATCGGTAATTTTAAAAGGAAGGATAAAAGTATTATAATTAATGCTGTCTTTTCAGTAGTTGTTTTTATAGCCTTTCTTACTAATAAGATAGTGCTAAATCAAACATCATTAACTTATGCTCTTGAATATACCAGAAATTTTTTGAAATATTATAAGACCATCAAAGCTCAAAAGGGATGCTTGCCAACGTTGCTGATTGTTTCTAATGATCACAATCCAAACTATGTAGCTGTATCTAGAGTTTTTAAATTATTTGGTGTAAAAAGAGTTTACCTGCAACATGCTGCAGTATCAGAGATATTTCCAAAGCTAGACTTTGATTATGCTGTATTAATGAATGAAAACAGTAAACAAACATACAATAAAATTGGTAAATCAAAAGCGGAAATTTTTACACTTTCTCGATTAAAAGAATCAACTAAAATAGTAGATAAGAAATATGATGAAGATGAGTTAATTAATGTTTGCCTTTTACCAACATCTATTCCTTCAATATCAAACTTAAATGAAATTATTGAAGAGCTAGAAAAAAACACAAATGTTAATAATATCTATATAAAACACCATCCACGATTTAATGAAATTGACAAAATCAATCAGGCCGCATTAGTCGTTAGTAATTTAGATACAGTAAAGAATAATAGACTTATTTGTATCGCAGGGAATACAACAGCTGCATTAGATTACGCTTTGCAAGGAGAGGAAGTTTACCAGTGTTTTGCAATGGATGATATCCAGGCGGATTATTATGGCTTTATCCATAAGCAAATATGTAAGGAATTAAAAACTGCTGAACTAAATTCAAAATTTTGGCAATCCAACTTTAATGCTCCTGTTGATAAGCTTAAAGAATACTGTCCGCTTCTTGCTGGGACACAAGAGTATAATTTACATCAGTTAAGAGATTCGATCGCAACTGAATTGGAAGGTTCTACAAGATTGAATAAACAAGTGCTTGCTGAAAAATCTGATAAATTCAAAGCTATGAATAATGAAATTTTAGCTATGTTTAATAGTATGTCAATTGACGATAGAAGTGCTGTAATTCATGCAATGAAGGAGTCTGATGCTATTACTTTTGATGAGACGACAGTATTAAATTATTTGCTTAGCAAAAATTGATAGTTTATAAATTATTTAGAGAGTTAAAATAGCTTGTTTAAGAAAATCATGTCAATATTAAAGCCAGCTAATTTTTTTAATCATGTTTTTGTTGATGATATTGATGGCGCAATCAATGTTTCCTTAACTACACATCTATCTTTGTGTAGACAGAAAAAGTACTATTTAGATGTTATTGGTCTCTTTAGGTTAAAAGCTATTAAAAGGAGTTATAGGCAAAATAACTATAATGAACTTATAGATTTAGTTAACAATAATATTGGTTTCTTAATTAGAGCTAAAAGGTCTGAAGATATATTACTTGCTGCTTTAGCAGAATCAAATGAGTTACAACGAATCAAGTTCATGTTAGTCGCTGTACTAGCCGATTCAACATGCTTAAACAAGGTAACTTTTTCTATATTACTTTCAAAGCTAGATGATAAAAGTACCTTTTTAAAGTCATTAAAAGCAATGACAGATAAATGCCCTGAACTTAATAATCTTCAGCGTTATGTTATTAGCGTTTATTTAGATTATAAGGTGGTCGAAAATAGAGCTGTACTTGATATTGATAATTTAAAGATAAATCAAAAGGTTTTTCTTTATTATATCGAATCTAGGCTAGAAGAACTTGTGGAAATATATAATCATGGCCAATTTGATAACTTATCTAAAAGTAGTGTTAATTATATTTTTGAGGCAGCAGTTAAATTAAAAGATTTTAACTGTGCCAGCAAGTTATTACATGATTTCAAAGAAAAGCTGTCAAATAAAAATATTAATGAATATTGGTTTACTAAAGGAGAACTTGTCGAAGGGTTTCGTTCCATGCGTAAGCGAGATATGTCATTTGTATTAAGAAAAATTCTCAAAGAGAAATATATTCAAAAACTTAGCTCTATAGATGAGAGTGATTCATTGCTTGTACTTGCCTCTTGGGGGCCTGGTGATGATATTCGTTACTCATCAAAATTTTCTGCTATCAAAATTGCCCATCCAAATGTGACTTTTTCATGCGAACCGAGGTTATTCTCACTCTTTTCAAGAGTCTATCGAGATATTGATATTATACCTGTGGCTCGCACGAAACGTATTATGTATGAAAATTCATCTGACTTTAGCCATGAGTTGCACCATAAAATTCATCATGTACTTGATAAACACGGTGTTGACCTTTTGTCTAAATATGACAAAGTCACGTTGATTTCAGATGTAATATCTGATTTTGTCGATTTAGATAAATATGCACAAAATTTAGAAAATAATCTTGAGTTTATAGACTTAAAAACTGCTAAAGTCATCAATTCTTTTATCAATGACTTGAAAGAGAAACAAAGGCCTATCATAGGTATTTGTTGGCGTAGTATGGTTCAGAGTCATTCAAGGAATTCACACTACTATAATCTCGAAGATTTATCTGAATTATTTAAACTTCAAAACTGTATTTTCATATCTTTGCAGTATGATGATTGCTTTGATGAAGTTGAAAAAATTAGAGAATTATATTCAACTGAAATCTATATTCCACCAATTGATCAATTAAATGACTTTGAGTCCGTGTTGTACTTGATGAAAAATATGGATCTTGTTATCTCTGCTGGTACTGCAGTGCTTGAAATTGCTGGATTATCAGGTACGGAAACACTTGCTCTAATAAATAGTGAATCACAGAGATATAGAATTAAAGGTAATAAAGACATATGGTTTCCAAATATAAGCTATATACCAGACTGTATAGAGATGGATAAAGTAGAGCTTATTTCTAAACTTGCAGACTCAATCAAAAATATTCATCTTGGTAGCAACTAACAACAGCAAAATTCATTGTCTTGTTTTTAATTAATTGTTGTGTGACAATGTTAGATGAATAAATTACAAAGTTATGTGAGTCAAAGATGTCAAAAAGAATTATTACGTTCGGAACTTTTGATGTGTTTCATATTGGTCATATCAATATTTTAGAGCGCTGTGCATCGCTTGGTGATACTCTAATTGTTGGAATTTCAAGTGATCAGCTAAACTTTTCAAAAAAAAATCGCAACCCTATTTACGATCAAGAAAGTCGAATGAAGATTGTTCAGTCGCTAAAGTTTGTTGATGAGGTGTTTATTGAGCATTCTTTAGAAAGAAAGCGTGAATATATTGAATTCTATCGTGCTGATGTTCTAGCTATGGGAGACGATTGGAAAGGTAAGTTTGATGAATTCAATGATATCTGTGAAGTTGTTTACTTCCCAAGGACACCCTCTATATCAACTACAGAAATTATTGAAATAGCTAAGAAGTTTTAGATGATAAATGTTAAAAGGTTGATCTCAAAGTTTATTGGTAACTGTATTGATCCCCTCTGGCCAAAAGAGAAAAAAAGTATCACACTTTTTGCTTCTACAGGAGTTATGGATGGTAATTTAGTATGCATAAATGCCTATCTTAAGTACTATTATCCAGATATGAAAATAAATGTAATCCTGGGTAAAAATAAGAGTGGTTTACAATCTGATTTAAAAAACTTAAAGCATCTTTTATCATCATCGATTTTGATTGTAGATCATGCCATTCCAAGGTTTTTAACAAATAGAAAGCGGAAAATATATAATGTATGGCATGGTATTCCATTAAAAACCATACGTTATTTTGATGGTAAACGCTTTACGGATTCGTTTCTTGAGTTTGAATCAAATAATTTAGATGGACTTGTTTGTTCCTCCATGTTGGATATGGCTGTAATGTCAGCTTGCTTTCAGGTGCCGCCTAACCGTTGTATTCTTTCTGGGTTACCTCGTAATGATCTGTTGTTCCAAGAACAATTAGAATGGTTTTCGGACAGCACTGACGAGTTACTTAAAACAAGGTTAAACGGGCGGAAACTTATCTCTTGGATGCCTACATACCGTGGGACTTGGCATGAATTTAATGAGATCGTAGCTTTTTCTCATGACGAAGAAAAGGCATTATGTGAGTTTCTAGAGCGAAATAATGCGGTGTTTGGAATTAGGGCACATAAGTTTAGTCAAATTCAACCTTTACCACTTTTAGCTGAGAAGGGATTGTTAGTCGATTTAAATGACTATGATTTGACTAATTCGGTATTGAAGCAAACTGATATTCTTATAACAGATTATTCAAGTGTTTGGATTGATTATGCTCTAGTGTCATCAAGTATTTGTCTTTATCTTTTTGATGAAAAGGAATATGATGATGAACGTGGAACGATTTATCCTCTTGAATCAGTTTTTCCCGGGAAGATGACACATAATTTTCCAGAATTATTGCATTCATTGACATCTTTGATTGATGAAAGTAATGAAAACACTCCTATAGCGTCAGATCTTTTTTTCAAACATGTTGATAACAATAATACTAAAAGATTTGTTGAATATATTATTAATAATCAGTGAACACACTATGTATTGTGATAATGACTGATAAGGTCTGTGTTGAAAATAAGTTTATGAATGATTTTAAAATTAAAAAAAAGTTTGGAGTAGTAAAGTCTCGATTGGTTGACTTCTTTTTAATGTTTACACAGCTTTACTCTTTTTTTCGAAGCACTGTTAATTTACATATACTTCCTGCATCTATAATAATGTTGCTTTGTAAGTTTCTAAACATGGTAGTAATGTTTATTCCGTTGAAACTTCTTTTTGTTTTATCTGGTACTAAAAATATTACTGCATTAGAACAAATAGAATTGACAGTAGGTAGAAATACTTATGTAATTATGATGATAGCTCTTGTTGTTTTTCTTTATTTGTTTAACACAGGTTTGCAAGTATATAAAGGAAAGCTCATTAACAATGAACTTAAAAAAGTTGAGGTTAAAGCGTTTAATGTTAGAGGAAAATCAATTCCTTATAAAGTAATAAAACGTACTTTCCCCACATATTGTCAAGTCTTATCAGATATAATGCTTGTTGTTTTTATAACTTGTTTACTTTTTATTGTAAATATGCCTTATGCACTGTATTTTTCTTGTGTAACTGGTTTATATTTTATTATTGTCGAGTATTGGGCTTTTTCAGATCATGAGACAAGGTTATTACGTAAGTTACATATAGATAATAAACAATTCATACATGCTTTTTCAGGGTTGTTCTACCTTGTAATGTTTATTGGTATTGCCATTGTTGTTTTAGTGAGCCAAATCAATGTGCTAATAGCTATTATGATGCTACTCCTTGCTCGTTTGGCAAATGGCTCACTTAAATCTTTCTTTATTGGTCAGCTCTCTTTACGTTTTAACTATCTTTCTTAGTTCTTCTTTCATCCATTTACCTATGTCCTGAGCATGTGAAGGCATGTTTAGGGCATTTGCTTTCTCTCCAGCGACATTGTTACTTCCGATTTCTAACATATCGGTGATAGAGGTTATCTCTTTACCCCATGTCATTTCATCATAGCTAAATGAAAAGCCAACTTCTCTTTTATAAATCTCTTTATCATATGGAATGAAACCAACTGGTTTGTTCAGCATAGCATAGTCACAATATATACTTGAGTAGTCAGTGAACAATGTATCAAATTGGTCTAAGTATTCAGTAATATCTGGAGCTTTCGTCGAGTCCAGGTTAATCACGTGTGGACTTAGGTAATCCTCTAAGTTAATTTCAAATTTTGGGTGCAGCCTTAAAAAAATAATAGTATTATTTTCTGATAACTGTTGTTCTAATTTTTCTCTGTCATAATCATCAAAAGGAAATAGTTTAACATCGCTGTAAGGGCGCCATGTTGGACAGTATAAGAAATATTTAGTTTCTCCTTTTTGTTGATGACTATTGACGAAGTCAGATTTTCCTTTTGTCATTGAGTCTAGGCGGGGTTGCCTTGCTACTAAAACTTGATCTTGTTTTACACCAAATGCTTTGCCAATGTAGTCTGCAAAAAACTCAGAGGGGCTTAAGTAATAGCTAATGTTGGTGCTCATTAATTTATAATACACTTTTTTGAGTAATCCTGCAGATTGATCCATTAGCCCGATGTTTTTTATCGGTGTGCCATGGCCAAGCTGAATAACCAATCGGTTGTAGTTCATGAATAACCCACTGATAGGAGCATCCATAGTACTCATGATCCAACAACTAGCTTGTAGAATATAAACCTTCTGCTTGATTCCCTTTGTTGATATGAAATAATCCCCAAACTCTTGCGTCAGCTTATCTTTTTTTTCATTATCATTGATAATGAACTTTACATGATAGCCTGCTTGCTCAAATTTATCTTTATGATTGATAAATAGATATTTTGAATTAAACGTAAAGTCTTTATTAACAGTTGAATTGAGAATAATCCTTTTCTTTCTTTTACCAAAGATAAAAAAGAAGGAAAGAAAAATGCCAGAGGCTGCATCTGCAAACCGTTGTAGAAAAAATTTATTTTTGTTTTTAATCGACCACATGATTACCACCAATTCACTTGATATACTAATATACCACAGATCATAAAGTATTGAGAGAGAAGCCTTTGAAAAGGGTATTGGTAACCGGTGGCAATGGTTTTATTGGAAAGCAATTAGTTGCAGCATTACAGCATGATTTTTCTGTAAGAGCATCAGTTCGTGAACATAATGATAGTAGTTATGATGCATTTCAAGATTCAACCGATGTCGTCGCTACTGGAAATATCTCCGACATAACAGATTGGAGTGAGGCACTCACAGGGGTTGATGTGGTTATTCATTTAGCTGCAAGGGCACATGTATTGGCTGAGAATTCTCACTCGCCGCTTGATTTGTTTAGAGACGTTAATTGTAAAGCGGCATTGCATCTTTTCCGCGAGGCGGCCAATCAAGGTGTCAGACGTTTTGTTTTTGTCAGTAGTATTGGTGTGAATGGTAATGCGACTTACGGGACACCATTTAACGAGCAGCAGATACCAGCTCCTATCTCTGATTATGCGATTTCAAAATACGAGGCTGAGCAGCAACTCACTCTTGAAGCTAAAAAGTTAGGGATTGAATTAGTTATTGTTCGCCCTGCCTTGGTGTATGGTAAAAATGCACCGGGTAATATAGCAAGGTTAACTAAACTGGCTTCGGCTTTGCCAATTCTCCCATTTGGTGCCGTAAACAACAGAAAAAGCTTTATTTCTGTGAAAAACTTGGTCTCATTGTTGAAGATATGCGCTACTCATCCTGCGGCTGCAGGCGAAGTGTTCTTGGCTGCTGATAGCCATCCTATTTCTACTAAACGATTGGTTGATGCGTTAGCTGAAGCTGCTGGTGATAAAACGATTCAGTTACCAATCCCTGTGGGGGTTATGCGTATTGCTGCGAAATTGTTGGGGAAGGGTGCGATAGCGAATCAGCTTTTTGATGATCTCGAAGTTGATAATAGTAAGGCCAAAGAACTACTTGGATGGGAACCTAGTGAGGGTCTTCATTCAACACTGAAGTAAAAATCATCATGATGATGCATACATCCACTTTGAATGTATGCATCAAGGCTTCATCGCCGAAAAATATAAAGTGTTATATTTTTAGCAGTTTCGAATCACGGAAAAGGTGATCGTAGATTTCACCTTCAGGCTGATAGCCCGTAGGGGTTTGAAGCAGTATATCCCGGATTTTCTGTAGATCTGTCGAGTGGCAGGCGCTATCAAGATCTCTTAGTACATCTTCCATTTCCGACCAACTCAGTTTGTCTTCACTCGCTGACATAATCTTCGGGTGTTCTGTTCCTGTTACATTATTGCCAATCAGTAACTCTTCATAGAGTTTTTCGCCAGGACGAAGACCGGTGAAGCGGATCTCAATATCCCCATCGCACTTTTCATTTTTCTTTTCCGTTAAGCCCATTAGCTGAACCATTCGTTTGGCAAGGTCGAGAATCTTGACCGGTTCATCCATATTAAGTACGAAAACCTGGCCGTTATGGCCAATGGCACCTGCTTGAATAACCAGTTGGGCCGCTTCGGGGATCAGCATAAAATAGCGTGTAATATCAGGGTGAGTAACGGTAACTGGACCACCACTTTTTATTTGTTCACGGAATAGCGGCACAACCGAACCTGATGAGCCAAGCACGTTACCAAAACGCACCATGGTAAATGTTGTATTGCTGCTAGCATCAGCCAAAGCTTGCAGCACGAGCTCTGCCATTCGCTTGCTAGCCCCCATAACATTGGTAGGGCGAACGGCTTTATCCGTTGAGATCAGGACAAAATTACTGACACCTGACTTCATTGCGGCTTCGGCTGTAAACCAAGTGCCAAAAATATTGTTTCGTATACCTTCGATAGTGTTGTGCTCAACAATAGGTACATGTTTATAGGCAGCTGCATGGTAAACAGTGTCTATTTGGTAGTTGATCATCAGGTTTTGCAGTCGGTTTTTATGTTGTACCGATCCTAGGGCTGCAATAATGGGGATCTCTTGGTTAGTGAACTTGAGAAACTGTTGCAACTCTCGTTCAATGTTATAGAGGTTATACTCATTGAGTTCGAACAGTAGGATCAATTTAGGTTTTCTTTTAATTATCTGCCTGCAAAGTTCAGAACCAATAGAGCCCCCGGCACCTGTAACCATCACGGCTTTTGACTCAATACAAGCTTTCATCAAGTGCTCTTGAGGTTCAACGCTGTTGCGGCCTAGAAGGTCTGCAATATCGAGATCCTTGATTTCCGTCAAGCTTGATTTACCTGACGCAATATCTTCGACAGAAGGGACAGACTGAATTTCAATTGGCCAGTTAGAGAGCTTATCCAGTATTCTTAAACGCTCGCCCTTACTGATGTTGTTGATGGCTAATAGCAATTTAACAGGGCGATAAAGGCTGTTCAGTTTTTCAAACTCACTGCTATGGTAGACTTTTAAGCCATAGATAATGTTGCCGCACTTCAATTTGTTATCGTCGAGTATAGCCACTGGGTGGTATTCTGAGCCTTGGCGTAAAGCGTAGGCAAGCTCACGGCCAGTAGACCCTGCTCCGTAAATCAGAACATGGGGTTTACCTTTTCTGTAATATCGATCGAAATACATTCTGATCATTACCCGGGGAGCCCCGAGGAAAAAAATGGCTAAGCCTGCATAAATAGCGGGCACACTGCGGTGAATATAAGAATGGGTATAGAAACTTGAAATAGCTAGCGCAAAGGCAGAAAGAATAACGGCAAGGGCGATGTGACCCAAAGCCGGGACAATCATATAGCGTAACACTGCTCTGTATAGCCCCAGTTTGGAAAATACCAGCACGGTTACAGCAACAGTCAAGACAAAACTGGTCACTTCTTCTGGACCAAAGGGAATGGTCATTTTCCCAGTTCGCAGTGCGATAGCAAGGTAAAGGGCGAAGTTAATAGCAACAATATCATATAAAACAGTGACTAGGCGCTTGGTTATACGTTTTGCGCTAAAAAGACTTAAAACTGGCTGAAACATGATTGATACCCTGAAGATAGTGTGTTCATTCTAATCGCTCACTACACACTGATCTAGCTGTTCAAAGGACTTTAAGAACTTGTTGCTTAAAATATGCGCTATGTTCTTACTTGCACTTGTTCCTGGTCATCTTTAGACTTGCTCCTTCAACTTTTTGGGGACAAACATAATGCAATCTCGTTTATACCGGTATTTGGATTTATCTTTCGCCTTATGCGGGCTAGTCTGCCTATCTCCGGTATTTGTCATTGTTTATCTCCTCGGTAAGCGTGATACCGGTCAACCTATCTTCCGCCAGGAGCGGGTCGGCAAAAATCAGCAGCCTTTTACCTTGGTGAAGTTCCGCACCATGCCGGTCGAAACGGCTTCGGTGGCTACGCATTTAGTGGACGCCACCTCGGTGACCAAGCTGGGTGCGTTCTTGCGCAAGACCAAATTGGATGAATTGCCGCAGCTGATCAATGTGGTGAAAGGGGAGATGAGTTTGGTCGGTCCGCGTCCTTGTTTGTTCAACCAAGTGGAATTGATTGAAGCGCGTCAGCAGCGAGGTGTGCTTGATGTATTGCCAGGGATCACCGGTTTAGCCCAGATCAACGGGGTAGATATGTCGACCCCGGTTAAACTGGCTGAGATGGATAGCGAAATGATCCAGACTTTTAACTTGAAAGCGTACTTTGCCTATATCCTCCAGACCGCGATTGGCCGTGGGGCAGGGGATAGGGTCAAAAGCCGAAATACCTGATCGTAACGTCATAACCTTGTTCCAATACAACGATGCATCATAACAACGACGATATTATCGCGATTTTTAATCGCTGCTTTCTTGAAAGCCATAACACTGAATTGATCCTCGGTGGCGACGAGCCCATTTACCTTCCTGCCGATGAGGGGAACCCCCACCACAGGGTGATCTTTGCCCGTGGGTATTTTGCCTCAGCACTGCATGAGATCGCCCACTGGTGTATCGCGGGCCCACAGCGCCGTTTGCTGGAGGACTATGGCTATTGGTATGAGCCAGATGGCCGTACTGCTGAAGTGCAAGTTGAGTTTGAAAAAGTGGAGATAAAACCCCAAGCATTGGAGTGGATCTTGGCTGCCAGCTGTGGTTTTCGCTTTCAGGTCAGCTGTGATAACCTGAGCGGCAACTGTGAGCCTGACAGAGCCGGTTTTACCCGCAAGGTCCGTGAGCAAGTGCTTATTTATCTAGAAGACGGTATACCAGCTCGAGCAAAGCACTTGTCAGAAGCATTACGGAGCCATTATGGCATAGCGCCATTGGCTCCAGTGATGTTTGTTTAATGGCCGCCAATAGCCAATAGCCAATAGCCCGGAAAAAGACATGATCCAGCAATACGAAGAAAAATTGTTAACCTTGATTGACCTGATGGTCGAAACAGCCTCGGACGATGAACTGTTCGCGGGCGGTTACCTACGTGGCCACATTTCCCTTTCTGCGGCAAACTGTGAATTGGAAGGGGAATCGAGCATTGACGCGATGGATGCCAAGGTGGAAGAGAGCATGGCAGATGCGCAGTCTGAGCTAAATCCGGCCGACCAGATGATTGTGAAAGATATGTGGGCGCAATTGCAACAACAGGCTCGATAACCTCAATCGAGATAATCAAATTCATATAAAACGGCACCTAGTATAGGTGCCGTTTTTGTTTGATTCGTCATGCTATACGAACATTGTAGCAATTAACTAGAGTTAATTATTGGTGTTTAAGTACTTGCGTTTATAGTCCGATGAGCGAGCAAAAACGATGGTCGGCAGCACAACAAATAACAAGCCTGCAGCAAAAATCAGGTTCTCGTTTGCCAGTAGCTGGTAGCAGCTGACGATAAATATTGCCAGTATCGCCAACAGGTTGGTGTAATGCATCAATGGGTGGTTCACTGAAAAGTGAGCATAGGCCCTGAACATGCTCTTATCCTCTTCTTATCTTCTGTCGTAAAAAATTATGAAATATGTGATAGTGATTGACATGAAAAAGGGATAAAAAATTGATTAGATCCTTTGTTCCCGTCAAAAAAATGATTTTTAATTTTTTGCTGTCAATCTATTGACAATCTTGTTATTTACTTATGATAGCTGATCTTCAGGATGCATGTTGGTCACCGAAAAAAATTTATGCTCAATGTCACAGAATTGAGACGACCAAATTAAATTTAACCTTAAATAATATGTGTCAAAGCGAATATAGTAATTAATAATCAATCACTTAGCATAACTAATTGAACAGTAAAAATGTCTAATATTGCAATGGAAAGTGCCTTGTTAGAAAGACAGTTAAGGTGCTTTTCTGCCCTCTAAGCTGATATTCAAACGAAAAACTAATGCAATAAGTCAACGCTGAGTCAGTATGTTGACGCTTGGCGAAATTTGTCTCAATCCACTCTAAAACCCAACCTATTTGTCTCATCAATCAAAACACTCCTACGAAATTATTGAGTATATTCGACACTCGGAGACCAGAACTCACGTGCGTATAGCCCCAGCTATTTGCACATGACTTTTCTTTGAGAAATTGAGCTAGTAAAAAAGCCCTACCTATTTTCTAGGCAGGGCTTAGTCTTAATACATTAGTAACTCACAATTACAGTCCCACAGTCCCACAGTCCCACAGTCCCACAGTCCCACAGTCCCACAGTCCCACAGTCCCACAGGACCTTAGGGCCATAGAACCGCTCTTACTGCGGCTTTCGCCCATACCATGGCGAGCGCGCATCGGTCACACTGTACAGCTCGTACTTGCGGTTCAGCATCTGGCCGCCATCGCGGGTCAGTGGTAGCCACGAAATCGTTGCCCGGTTGGTACTCGGTTTCACCGTCATCACATCAAACGGAATCGACAGGTAGAAACCCTTGTTGTAGCTTCCCTCACCAAATTCATCCGCAGAAAGGTTGGTTTGGGCGACAAAGGCCCCGGCAATCACACCGCTGTCGAACTGTTTGGAGAAGTCGACAGTTACCCCGTAGTCTTCCGTCAGGTACTGACCGGCACTGACCTTAAATAAGGTATTCGGCAACCATTCCCACTGTGGTTGGTAGTACAGGGTCGCATGACCCGTCGGCGCGCCGGTTTGCACACGGTAGTTACGGTTGGTGATCGGATCAAACTGTACCTCTTCGGTGAAGAAGCCGAACTGGCTATCCGGATCACGCTGAACCACATAGTTTAAATCGACACCCATGGCCCAGTTGCTATTTTGCGGGCGGTAAAGCACTTCACCACCGACACCACCGAACATCATCTCCAGGTAACCGCCGTACGCTTGGGCATACCAGTTATCACTCAGACGATCCATCCAGGTCAGCTGGAGGTTATCCATCCGTACTGGGTTGTCATTGATATACTGGCGTACCAGGGTACGGACACGTTTCAAATCAGTACCATCAGGCGGTACATCATAAAGGAACTTGTCGTAGTTATCATAGATGTTGAAGTAAAGCGAGCCGCCCAGTTCGAAGTTATCATTTAGCCAGTAGTTAGCTCCGGCAGTCACACCGATATTGAATAGGTAGAAGTTCTCTGAGCCACCAATAGATTGCTGCCATACCGGAGCAAAGTTGATATCCCAATCCTTATTGGACTTGGCATACAGCTGACCTTCTGGGCCTATAGGTTCGCCAACGGTAGTCGCATCGCTCACTTCTGGGGCGAAATACTCGACATTGGCTACTTTGGCAAACTGCTCAGGATCGAATACCGTTTCGGTCATCGGCTGTCGGTTGGCTGTTTCGATGATCTTGTAGTTTTCAACATCCAAGTTTTGATTGGCAAGGATTGTACCTGCACGCTCGTGGGCTTCATCGCGATTTCGGTATTTTGTCTGCGGCGCTACCACGGTAATGGACTTGTCATCGGCATACAGGCGAGGGTCTTCATACCCAGCGAGTTGATGTAAATCTTGGGCAAGTTGTTCCCACTCTTGGCCCGATAGTTCATCGGCTGGCTTCTTATCCTCACCCGATCGTTGTTGATAGTCAGGCGCAGGGTTGTTGTACCAGTTGGCTTTGAGGTCATTGAAATTGGTATGGAGATTAAAGCCGAACGTCCAGGTGGTACCGCGCTCATAACTTAAACGTAAATCACCCCAGTTCCCAAGTTTGTAGAGGGCACCATAGTTGAGCTTGCTGTCTTGAGACATATCAATGCCAGCTCGGGTAACAGGGAAGTCACTTTCGTAATCATTGCCGTCATACTCAACTTTCAGCCGCAGAGGTGCCCAAGGGCTTTGGTATTCAACCCCACCGAATACGGCGCTACAGCCGGTAAACCAACGGTCGAAGTCGACGCTACCACCAGCCCCCCTATACCCGGTATTACGGCCACAGTCATTGCTTTGGGTTTTATCACCGCTCAAGTTAGCGCTATTACCAAGATAGCCCCAGCCTACACCAAGAGTAAAATCGAACGGGCCTATGTGTTTGCTAGCGGCAATGTATTCACCATCAAACAGACCGGTACCGCCAAAATCACGTACACCAATCGAGGTTTCAGGTAGCCAATAACTTTCTTCAAGCAAGCGAATCTTAAAGTCAATGCCCTTGTCGGTGTACTTAGTATCACCACTGAAGTTCGGGTCGTTACTGTAGAGTAAGTCTTGCACCAAGGTATAGCGAATAGTGGTTTCCAGCCAAGGCATCAATTGTAGCGATACCGTGTAGTGGTGGTATTCGTCATTGAAGGTACCCGCGACATTGATTTCGCCTTCACGAGCTACACGGCCTGAAGGCATTTGAATCAAGCCCACACCGCCAAAGTCTGTTTGCGAAGGTGTAAATGCCGGATAATCAAAGTCATCGGCTTGGGCATGGAATATAGGCAGTAGGGCTATAGCGATTGCTGACAGCCGATAGGCTGTCAATTTGTTATATGGTTGGGCCTTGCCAGAAATAGATTCTGAAAAGGTAGTGTCTACAGCAGGTTTCATTACAGCGCCTTATTCCTTAGCAAGTTGATGATCTCATCATTGAGTGATTGATAGCCAGCAGGTAAGTTGTCAAAACCTAAGTAGATGATGGCACCAGGTGCGATATCCTTGTGGCCTTTATTCCAATAGGCAATAGGGTGTTGCTCGGTAACGCCGTCTGGCTGAATAACCGTAGCTATACTGTTGTTACCAAAAGAGGTAGTGCCAACTTGCTTTAAGTACTGACGTGCATTTGTACGTGTCATCCATGGCTGCTCAGAATTGTGTTGTACGGCACCTAGGACCCATACTGAGTTAGGGCGTGAGGGTAATACAAGGTCCATAGGCTCAGTAATAAGTGGATTAGATGCTTTATTAATGCGTACTAAGTCGTAATCAATAGGGGTAAATATACGCTCACCAATCTCAAATTGATTAAGCTGAGTCGCCAGTTGCTGAAAAGGGGCTTTTTCATCAGAGTCAACCAACTCTGAAGCCTTGAATAGCTGCTTGATGACAAGAGCTTTGTCAGGGTGCGGGAAGCGATTATATAGCCCAGCGCCAGTCCAATAAATTGATTGATTGGTATTTTGTTGAGCTGTCGGTAATAAAGAAATGTTTGCAATAGTGTCTGCTAGCACTTGTTCAAGTCGCACCGCTTGCGGGTAGTTGAGCTGTAGGTGCTCAGCCTGTTGATGGCTGTTAAACACCTCAATGGTAAAATCGGATGACGAAATTACCCTGCTGCTTTCATGCGCCGCGACATGTGACGTGAAAATTAGGGCTGAGCAAAGAGTCAGCGCAATAGAGGATCTGGACAGCATAATCTTTATTAATCTTAATAATGAATTAACCATTTTCACTTCCTTATGCAAATGGCTTCAAAACGGTAAGCTCAATGTACGGTAAACTCGGCGCTGGCTTTTGGCGAGTCTTAATTACTTGACCATTAACCGGTGAGAGCCAGTACTCATTTTGGTAAGACATATTGAGCTTTTCTACCGAAACCGTTTCGACAAAGTACAACACATCGATAGGCTTTTCATTCACCATGATGACCTGCTTACCTTGAGCCTCAAATTGCGATAGGGCCTGATAGCCATAGTGATAGCCAGGCTGCCAATCCAGGGTGTATTGCCAATGGGTTGGTGTAGCTGGCTTATGTAACCCTAATGCGAGGGGATCCGTAAAATGACTTTCAACGCCGACTACATTGCCATGCGGTAGATTTAAGGTTTTTACCAAACGGCCAGCTTGAGTGACCAGCATTCCTTTGTCAGAAGAAAGCCACTTCAGAAGAGGCTTAGAAGAGCTAGCTGTCTTTGTGTTGGTGCTATGGCCGAAATGTGGTGATTCTTCAGCTAATGCTAATACCATGAATGCTTGTGGGCCGTCTTCTATTCGCGCATAGAGGCTTGCATAGGGTAGTTGATCAATATCTGCCGCGTTGAGGGCGGCGTCGTCTTCACCCAAGAAAGCTAAGCTCATGGTGTCGTTAACGTCTTTAAAGTTCTGGCTGCAACCGGAAGTAAGGGACACAAAGGCGGTAAGAGCAATTAGGGCAAACGAAGACCACAAGGGTCTTACTCGGTCAAAGTCCATGAAAAAGTGTTACTCCCTAAAAAGTGTACTGACAGTAATCAAAATACAAAACGCGAAGGTGTGATTAAAGAAAATAACCGCACGGAAGTGCGGTTATGAGTATGTGCTTGCAGTTTTTGTGTAAGTTACTTAGCTAATTTTCAATTAGCCTTGTGCTGCTGATACTGTTGTAGTGTTGTTGTTGCTACCACCAGAACTTGCTGCGGCGACACCTGCAACCGCAACAGCTGAAGCTACCGCAACCGTTGTGGCGGTGATACCGCCAGCTGCAGCAGCTGTCGCGCCAGCTGTGCCAGCTGCTGCGCCAGAAGTTGCAGTCGTAGTTGTAGCTGTGGTTGCTGCTGTTGAAGAGGCACCTGTCCCACCTGTAGCACCAGCTGTAGAACCAGTTTCAGTGGCAGCGAATGCCGTGCTTGCCATTGATAAGGCAGCAAGTAGCGCTAATGTTTTTTTCATCCCATTCCCTTACATGTTATCGAGAGTTTATAAAAAGGTTTCATAAAAAAACCTAAAACAAGCATTAGTTGCTCTCTATGCAATGATATGGTGATTAACGGAATTCCGCAATGCATCTAGATAATTGTCATAAAAGAGTTTTCTTTTTTTCTTAAGATCGGAAGTGTAATTAAGAGAGGTTGTTCCCAATAATCATTGATGGTCTGCTGATGAGAACATCCAAAGAGTGTTTTAGATGTGCTACATGCCATTTAAAGGTTTTATAATGTTTTTGAAAGGTTCTGAATTGGAGTTAAGACCTTTAAAAACAACAGTATAAACAGAATTTCTTAAGTTTTTTTGAAATTAAGCTACAAAATTCATATTCCTATCAAAAGTGATTCGTTGTAAAATGCCTGACACTTTTTTATGGTTACCTCTAATTGTTGAAGCAAGAGATAACACTCAAGCTGCCCTCTAAGGCAAAACAGCATAAAAAAGCTCCAAAATTGAAAATCTACGGTCATTGGGAGCCATAACCTAAGGGCGGTAGCATGTCCAAATGCTAGTCAAACAGTTTGAGTTGTTAAACTCTTTCAGGTTGTTGTTCGTCGGTTTATCTAAGGCTTTGCATTCGAACAATCAGAAGGGACAAGATCCCCCACGGTAGTTGTACATTTACCTGATTACTTCTTTTTGTCGGGTAGCCGATGCTAACTACTCCCTTATCTTTACATTGACCTTCTTATAGGTCGTTGTTTTAATTTATACGTATAAACAAATATGCATTTCACTAAGAAGCTTCTAATCAGCACAATGGCGACGGCCATGCTGGCGGGTTGTACAGTGCCTGGTTCACATTTGAGCATAGATAACAAAAATGTTGTCTCAACCGGTGATGAACAAGAATTGTCGCAACAAATTAATGTTTATCCTCTGACAGCTAGTCAAGTAAATCAGTTCAAGTCTCCAAGGGTATACTCGCAAACCAATGCTGCTCTTGATGCAGAAATTGCTCGGTATCAGTACCGTATTGGTCCAGGTGATATTCTTAATATCACTATTTGGGATCATCCTGAACTAACTATTCCAGCCGGGTCTTACCGAAGTTCAGCAGAAGCAGGCAACTGGGTACATGCAGACGGTACTATTTTTTATCCTTATATTGGTACAGTCAAAGTTGAAGGTAAGACTGTTACTGAAGTTCGTGCGGTTATTGCCAAGCGCTTGGCAGAATTCATAGAAAGCCCTCAAGTAGATGTCAATGTTGCCTCATTTCGTTCGCAGAAAACATACATCACTGGTGAAGTGAACAAGCCGGGTCAGCAGCCAGTCACTAATGTCCCTCTAACATTACTCGATGCTGTGAATGCTGCTGGTGGATTGGCTGCAGAAGCAGATTGGCGAAATGTAACCTTGACCCGAAATGGTATTGAAGAAAGTCTATCTCTTTATGCATTGATGCAACGTGGTGACTTAACACAAAATCGTTTATTACGTCCTGGAGATATTGTTCATGTTCCTCGTAATGACAACCAGAAAGTTTTTGTCATGGGGGAAGTTAATGACCCACAATTACTCAAGATTGACCGTTCAGGTATGAGCTTGACTGAAGCATTGAGTAATGTGGGAGGTATAAATCAGCTTACAGCAGACGCAACAGGCGTTTTCGTGATCCGTAGTGTTATGGATAATAAAACTCAGCATAATAAAGTAATTGCTGATGTTTTTCAGCTTAACATTCAAGATGCATCTGCACTTGTAATTGGTACTGAATTTGATCTTCAACCGTACGATATTGTGTATGTTACAGCAGCTCCAATTAGTCGCTGGAATCGTGTGATGACACAATTACTTCCAACGATAAGTGGCTTTAATGATTTGACAGAAGGCGCACTTCGCGTTCGTAATTGGCCATAGGGGCTTGCGAGCTTAAACTACAATTTAATTAATTAACTCTTGGAAAATTATGAGCGTTCCTCACAACATACAAATTAGACAGGACTCAGATGACATCGATCTGAGAAAGCTGTTTGGAATTTTGCTTGATAATCGATGGATGATTATCTCTATAACCTTTATATTTTCTTTGTTGGGAGTTGCTTATGCTTTATTAGCAACACCTATTTATAAAGCAGATGCATTAATTCAAGTTGAACAAAAAAGCTCCGGGATGCCAGCTCTTGGTGATATGGCTGAGTTGTTTGCGAGTGAGTCGTCAGCAACAACCGAAATTGAAATAATAAAATCAAGAATGATTTTAGGCAAAACCGTCGATAAGTTAAACCTGACAACTATAGTAACCCCAAAACACTTTCCAATTGTAGGAAGGGGGGTGAGTAGAATATTAGGTGAGAATAAAGGATTAAAAATATCACATTTTATTATTCCAGATGATGTTATTGAGCCAGATTTCAATCTTAAAGTTGTAGATGAAAATGTTGGAAAATATAATCTTATTGATAGTGAAAATAACACCATACTGAGTGGTGTTGCTGGGAAGTTAATAACTCAGTCAGGTTATAGTATATTTGTAGATAGCATTAATGCTAAAGATGGCGATGATTTTAGTGTCGCTAAAAGCAGTCGACTAGATGCGATTCAGCTTTTACAAAAAAACCTCTCTGTTAGTGAGCGAGGTAAGCAAACGGGTATTCTCCAGCTTAGTTATATTGGAGAAAATCGTAGTGAAATTGAAAACATCTTGAATGATATTAGTTATAATTATTTCTTACAAAATGTAGAGAGAAACTCAGCCGAAGCGGAAAGTAGTTTACAATTTCTAAGTACTCATTTACCTGCTATAAAAGAGCAATTAACAGCCTCTGAAAACACACTAAATAAATTCAGACAAGAAAATGAATCAATAGATTTAGGGCTTGAAGCTAAATCAACTCTAGATGTAATGGTGACAATTGAAGCGCAACTGAATGAGTTAACATTTAAAGAAAGTGAAATATCACAGCGCTTTACTAAAGAGCATCCAGCATATGTTGCTTTGTTAGATAAGCGAAGAACTTTACTTGGTGAACGGGAGCGTTTGAATCGTCAAATTCAAAAATTACCTCAAACTCAGCGAGAAGTTTTAAGAATGACTCGTGATGTCGAAGTAAATCAGCAGATTTATGTTCAGCTACTTAATAAAGTACAAGAGTTAAATATTTTAAAGGCTAGCACCGTAGGCAACGTGAGAATCTTAGATGAGGCAAAGTCTTTCACTCACGCAGTGCAGCCGAAAAAAACAATGATTGTTATATTGATAACAATTGTTGGTGGAATGTTAGCCGTTGCGATATCTATTTTACGCTCAGTATTTCATCAAGGTGTAGAAAATCCAGATGAAATTGAAGCAATTGGTTTGCCGGTATATGCAAGTATTCCGATGTCAGATTGGCAAGTCGAGCTTGAAAAAAAACAAATCAATAAGAAAAAACTGACGGTGCAAGATACTTTATTAGCTGTTTCCAATCCTGCCGATTTATCTATTGAAGCGTTACGAAGTCTACGTACTAGCCTGCATTTTGCTATGATGGAAGCAAAAAACAATATTTTAATGATATCAGGGCCAAGCCCGGGTATAGGGAAATCATTTGTTTCGGCCAACATGGCTGCAGTTATTGCTAAATCTGGTTCAAAAGTTTTAGTAATAGATGCTGATATGCGTAAGGGGCGTATGGATAAGCAAATGGCTGTTAGCCCAAAACCTGGGCTATCAGAGTACTTAAGTGGACAGGTGAATGTTGATAATTTAGTTAAAAAACCAGGTGTCGAAGGTATGGACTTTATCGGACACGGTGAAGTTCCTCCTAATCCATCTGAGTTGTTAATGCACCCGCGTTTTTCCGTATTAATGGATTGGGCATCAAAAAATTACGATATTGTAATTGTTGATACACCACCAATTTTGGCGGTAACTGATCCTGCCATTGTTGGTGCCCATGCAGGCACAGCATTACTTGTAGGGCGCTTCGGTCAAAATGCCGTTAAAGAAATTGAAGTAACTAAGCAGCGATTTGAACAAAATGGTATTGAGATTAAAGGTTTTATCCTTAACGCAGTAGTGAAAAAGGCAAGTAATTACTATGGTGGAAACTATGGTTATTATAACTATAGCTATAGTGAATCAAAATAGTTAAAAATAAGACAAATATTTATATAGGCACCAAATTGGTGCCTATATTTTATGAAGAATAAATTTGAATATTAGTAAACTAGGATTTAATGATGACAAAAAAACGTGTTCTCACGATTTTTGGTACTCGACCAGAAGCAATAAAAATGGCTCCATTAGTACATTCTCTAGCTGGTGACGACCGTTTAGAAGCAAAAGTGTGCGTAACAGCTCAGCACCGAGAGATGTTAGATCAGGTTCTTGAGCTTTTTGATATTAAGCCAGATTATGACCTAAATTTAATGAAAGCAGGGCAAACATTAAATGAAGTAACCGCTAGAATATTATTAGAGCTTAAACCTGTACTGCAAGAGTTTAAGCCAGATGTAGTTCTCGTTCACGGTGATACAGCTACCACATTTGCTGCAAGTTTAGCTGCATACTATGAGCAAATTGCGGTTGGTCACGTGGAAGCCGGTCTTCGCACAGGTGATATATACTCACCATGGCCTGAAGAAGCGAATCGAAAACTTACTGGGGCTTTGACGAGATATCATTTCGCCCCAACTGAAACCTCAAAAGAAAACCTGTTGAATGAAAACTACGACGAACAGAGTATTTCAGTTACTGGTAATACGGTGATTGATGCTTTACTAATGGTCAAAGCAAAAATTGATAATAATGCCGATTTAAATGCAACTTTAGCAGCACAATTCCCATTCCTAGATAATAAAAAAAAGCTTATTTTGGTCACCGGCCACCGTCGTGAAAGTTTCGGTGGAGGTTTTGAAAGAATCTGCCAGGCTCTAGCAGATACAGCAAAGACACACCCAGATTGTCAGATTCTATATCCAGTACACTTGAACCCAAATGTTCGAGAGCCTGTAAATCGCATATTATCAGGCATTAGTAATATTTATTTGATTGAACCACAGCAGTATTTACCGTTTATTTATTTGATGAATCGTTCTCATATTATTTTGACTGACTCTGGTGGTATTCAGGAAGAGGCACCATCTCTTGGTAAACCAGTTTTAGTAATGCGTGATACGACTGAAAGACCAGAAGCTGTAGCAGCGGGAACTGTAAAACTAGTTGGTACAGATATAGAGAGAATTGTAGTTGAATTAGATTCGCTTTTGAACAATGATGAGGCTTACAAAGCAATGAGCTATGCACATAATCCGTACGGTGATGGCAAAGCATGTGAAAGAATTATTCAATCTATACTGAGTGAAAGAAATCAGTAAATTAAGTAAAGAAGTTAACAAATGTCTTTTGCATTAAATAAACTAATTTCAACTGATGATAAGAAACGATTAGTATCAAACTTTTTTGCATTATCATCAATTCAAGCATGTAACTATATTTTGCCATTAATTACGCTTCCTTATTTGGTTAAAACATTAGGTGCAAGTAATTTTGGTGCTTTGGCTTTTGCGACAGCAATTTGCGCATATTTTATTATTATTACAAACTATGGATTTAACCTTTCCGCGACGAAAGAGATATCATTAAACAGAAGTAATAAGGATAAAGTTAATGAGATTTATAGCTCAGTGATGACTGTTAAATTGGTATTGTTGCTGTTCTGTTTCATTATTCTTGTAGTTCTTGTGAGTTTATTTGATAGGTTTAGTGTGAACCGAGAGGTATATTATTTTACTTTTGGTACTGTAATCGCACAGTGGTTATTACCAGTTTGGCTTTTCCAAGGAATGGAAAAGATGAAGTACATTACCTATTTGAATATAACTTCGAAGCTGATTTTTACGTTATCAATATTTGTTTTTATAAAAAGTTCTAGTGATTTTTATTTGGTCCCCGTCTTAAATTCAATGGGTGGTATTTTTTCAGGATGTGTCTCAGTAATTATCGCGTATAAAAAATTTGATATTAAATTCACAATGCAGCCTTTAAGTACGTTAAAAAAATATTTTGTAAGTGGAAAAGATATTTTTGGTGTTTCAGCCTTAAGCAACATATTGTCATCAAGTAGTATCGTAATACTCGGTATGTTCATTTCAGATGCTGCGTTAGGGTATTATTCAGCCATAGAAAAGCTGGTAAAAGCAGTTTTGTCATTATTTACACCGATTACACAGGCTTTATTTCCATTTTCTGCTAGAGCATTGAAGCGTTCAGAGAGGGAAGGTGTTATCATATTAAGAAAACTTACCTTTGTAATAACCTTCATGGCTATTATTGTATTAACATTTTTGAATGTGTTTGCTAAAGATGTAATACTATTATTGTTCTCAGAAGAGTTTGTTGGGTATTCACATCTAATTCTACTCTTTACACCGTGGTTTATACTTGGCTTAGTTAATAATATGGTTGGTATACAATACTTAATCAATGTTGGTAGAGGGAATTTATACTTTAGATCGTTTTTAGTTGCATCTAGTGCTAGTATATTTTGTTATTTTTCACTTACACCTTTCTTTAGTTACTACGGTGTGTTGTTAGGTATGAATGTTGGTGAGGTGGTATTATTCTTGACAATGATGAAAATGATATTAAGTAAAGAATTTAAGAATAAAATTAACGTATATGAGAATTAATAAAAACGAATTGTTTATTATGTTGATTTTTATGTCTACAATTTTCGTAGGCATAAAAACACCGATTCCAAAAATCCTAGGTAATCAATACGATTTAAGTGAGTTAACAAGGATTATACTGATTGGGTTATTGCCAGTAGTTATATTATTAAGGGTGAAAAATAGAAAGCTAATAGATGATTCTGATTTTAAGTTCTTAATCTGGCTCGTGATTATAACTTTAACTTCAATTGTGGGTGCTATTTTTTCAGACTTCTTCTTACCAATAAAATATGAATCATACTTGCCTGGATATTTCTATCCATTCACATTGTTTGTAACTTACTTTTATATATATTATTCACTTAAAACAATCTGTGGTATAAGTAATAGGTTGCATTTTCTTTATTTTAGGTTTGTCGGGCTATCCGTTGTTTTTATATTTTTAGTTTCAGTGTTACAAGTGAACGTTTTATTCAACACTATCCCTCAGTTGTCAGATTTATATGATAAGATGTTTTTCCTATTTGAGTCTCGATGGGATTGGAACAACCCAACGTATATGTTTCCTTCTGATTTGCCACAAATAAAAGCGCATGGACGTGTATCGGGGACATTTCAAGAACCATCATCTTTAATTTTGTGGTTAGGCTTGGTTCCACTTCCTTTCATTATGTCTTTTTTTTATAATGGATATAAAATGAAGTCAGGAATTTATTTAGCACTAATTTTGATAACAGCTGCGTTAACTTTGTCATCATCTTTCATCTTTCTCCTTTTTGGTGTTATGATGTGTACTCTTGTTAAGAAGTTGTCAGTTAAGAAGTTTTATTTACTTCCTTTATTTTTAATTATATTCTTTTCAATCTTTCAATTTGGTTATAGTTACTTTGTTGACTCTGAATATTCAAAGATAATATTAAAGATTCAAAACTTCACTGAATATGGTTCTGGACAGACACGGCTATCAGGATTCTATATACTTTGGGACTTTTTAGTACATTATCCATTAATGATGATTATCGGGGCTGGGGTTGGTGCAACATCTCAAATTTCTTTTTTCCATTTTCCTAATTGGGCAATGAACACAGAATATTATGAGATGTTATCATTGCAAAGTGCTACTATTGTTGCCTTTTTGCCTAAATTTATTATTGAGTTTGGTTTAGTTGGATTGTTATTTGTTGTATATCCATTAATCCGGTTGAGGAAGCGATATAAACAACTTTTAGAAAAAAGTAGCAATAATAATTTAAGGATAGTTTCTGATGCTTATGCTTTTTTCTTAATATTTATTTCTATTTTTGTACTTGGAGATTTTCCAGTCAGATATAGTTGGTTTATTTTGAATGTGACTGTATATTTTTTGCTACTAAAGGTGTTTTTAAATGAAGAACAAAAATGTGTTGATGGAACTTGACCATGTTTTAGGTTATGGTACTCCTCAACATATATATTGGATGAAAGAGTTTAATAGACGAGGATTCTCAAAAATATATGCTATTGAACCATACCAACAAAACAGAACATCAGACTGGAATGAAAATGGTGTAAAAATCATATCACTAAATAAAATTATTAGAAAGCTATCATTCAATAATTATTTTGTTGGAAGGCTATTGAATAAGATACTTCATACACCTTTTGTATATGTTATATGTTTAATTTTTTTTGTTATTCACCGTAGGGAAGAGCGACTTTTCTATTTTGTATATCCTCGTTTGCTACACGTATTAGTAAGTAAAACTAATAGAGTGAGATCTAGAGTTAAGTTGGTCTGTAATTTTATTGAAGTTAATAGAACCCCTTTTGAAAACTTTTTATCATCATATATCAACTTGAACTTATTAATTGCACCTAACTCTGCACGGTTAATTGCAGCTCAATATATGTATAAAAGTGAAAAATCTGCGGTAGTTCATAATTCAGTAAAATCCTATAAAGACGTACTATGTCAATTAGAATATTCTGAACGTGATTTAGTCCTTTATACCGGAAGAGTTTCAAAGATGGCTAATGGGGACAGATTGATTGAGTTAATTAAATCATTACCTCAAGAAGTTGATATCGTAATTGCAGGGCCTATAGATAGTATCTATGAATCAAGATTTAAAGATTTATCAAACAAGTCTAACTTTAAATATTTAGGTGTTTTAAAGGCAAAGGAGTTAATCACTTTACGCCAAAAGGCAACTTTTGGCATAGTAAGTTGGAGTGAGGACTCATTTGCTACTAAATACTGCGCTCCAAATAAACTATATGAATATCTATCCTCAGGATTAAAAATAATTTGTTTTTCGAATTTAAATTTAAAAAATCATCTTAATGAGTTAAATGCTGAGTTTATTTATGAGGATGGTGAAGGCTTTCTTATTGAACTTAAAGAAAATTTGATGAAAGGTAAGTCTAAAGTAAATACAGAGATTGTTAAAAATAGAGTTAACTTTGATTCTGAAGTCTGCAGTTTAGATTTATAAAAGGATTGAAAATGATATTTTTTTCTGAGAGAAAAGAAAAGGCTGAACGAATAATAAAGTTGGATAATACATTAAATGTTAAGTTCGGTTTGGCATATAATTATGATTCATCAATAGTGAAAGCGTGCGATTTATTGCTTTCAATCAGTCCTTCTAGTGAAATCAACTTTCTATATTCTAGTGAGATAAAGAGTATAAGCTTTTCTGATGGTGTATATGATTTCGCAAATAGTTACTACAAAAATGAACGTAGAGACTTTTCTCCGGATTTGTATGATCCACTTTATTCAGACATACACTTTTCTTTTGGACAGAAAGAAGCAGACTTTATTTCATTCTTGAATCCTGGAAAAAATGTTTATGCTTATACTCCAGCCTATCTTGAAAAATCTAAAGATAGATTTTTAAAATCAGATGAAATTATGATGAATAGAACAAAAAAACAGTTCGATTTTCTTATCACAACAGCGAACTCTGCATATTTTAATGAAGAAGAAAAAGACACTCTAATTTGTCAGCTAAACTTTATATCAGAACAACTAACAAAATTAGGCTACAATGTTATCTTTCGGCTTTTTGATAAAGATTTGATTAAATCAATACGTTTTGTGAATGTTGATAATAATTTTATTAATTGCTCTTTAGATTCAATATTAAATGATGTTAATTGCGTTATAACAACACCAAGTACATTAATTGTAGAAGCTATGTCTTTTCAATTACCTGTAGCTCAACTTTTTTATCGTGATACACCTATATTTATTCAGAGCGGATGGTATATAAACTCTATCTTAAATGTAGAAAAAGTTGCAAAATCAATGATTGACAGAGAACAATCTAGGATGAATGTCCAAAATTTTGAGTTAAATAATTATTTTTCGGAGTCGAAGGATGTTAGTTCAATTATCATTGATGAGCAGAAACAAGCAGATAAATATAAGCAAAATATATTTAGTGCAGAAAAATCATTGTTGTTTAAGTGGTATAATATAAATTTGAAAAATATTTTTTGTCAATTTTATAAGTGTGTAAAGAAGTGGTAGTGTTAAAACGTAATGTTTTATTTTAAAATGAATTAAATAAATTAGTTTTTTATAAAATAGGTTATACATAGTCTCTTTCTTATTATACATGTAAAAATATATATCAAAGTTAGTACTACTACACAAAGCTAAGTTCTCTTGCTTATTTTTTATCATCCATAAAAGACAACGATATACTTTTTTATCAACGAAGTTCAATTTCTCTGATGTTTTTATTATGTTGAGAGGAATGCTTAAAATACGATATCCCCCAAAAACTTTTGTTTTAAAGTTAACTGTCAGTAATGATTCAAATGAGCAAGCTTAGTTTTGTCATTTGCATATTTTTAAAATTTTACTATTTATTCGAGATTAGTCTTATAGGATAACCTCTTGAATTAAGTTATACCGTGGATTTGTTCACTATTAATCAAAGCTTAGTAGTATATAAATTTATTGATAAATACATGATTGTTAACTGGTTTTTTTATAGATGCAAAATCAAATTTACATATTAGTATCAATCTGGAATTAGTTTATTTTGATTTTCTACATTAAATTTAATCCTTAACATACAATTCGTGAGCTCTATTTTTCTAGGTTGCGGCCTAAATGATTTTTGCTCAGGTGATTTATTATGCTGTAGTTTGGTATAATACAAGTGCCAGTAGATTTTTAAATATACTTTATTGAGTGTCAAGATTTTTATGAGTGATAAATGTAATAAAATTGCAATTTTTACTACCGATCTTTATCAGGGAGGTGTTGCGCAAAGTACAGATAAAATGGTGAGATCGTTAAATAGTCATGCAGAGGTTGACTTAATTGTTTATGACAACGTTCCAATTAATATTAAAACAAAAGCCAAAAGAACAATTCACTTAAATTTGCCATTAGCTGCAAATTTTTCCGAAACAAAAGCAGGTTTTTACTTTAAAAAGATTTTTAGATTACCGTGTATGGTATTGGCGATATTATACATGGTCTACTACAGAATTAAGTATAAACCTGACGTCATTTATTCAATGATGTACGTACCAAATATTGTTAACATTGTTTCATCAAGAATATTTAAAACAAAGACGAAAATCGTTATTTCAGAGCGTCAAGACCCGAGAATGGATCTTGATAGCAATTCACTTGTTTCTAGGGCTTTGCAGAGGTTATATCCTTTAGCTGATAGAATACATGCAAACTCTTATCCAATGATTGATGCGATAAAAGAGTTTTACAATGTTAACGATGATAAAATCTTTCACCTTGATAACTTTTTTTTCTTTGACAAGATAGTGTCGTTATCCAATCAAAAAATCGAACATGAAAAAATTTTCGATAAAAAGGTTCTTATTACTTCTGGGCGACTTTCAAAACAAAAGGGACAATGGCACCTTATTTATCTAATGTCTCTTTTAAATAAAGAACAATATAATCTGGTCATTTTAGGTGAAGGAGAGTTAGAAGAACATCTTAGGACGCTAGCAGTGAATCTAAATGTCGAGAATAATGTTTTTTTTCTTGGTAACGTAGAAAATCCTCATGCTTATGTGTCAAAGTCACACGCTTTTTTATTTCCTTCTATTTGGGAGTCTTTTGGTAATTCTCTTGTTGAGGCAATGGCATTAGGAGTACCAGTTTTAAGTACGAGTTGCAAAAGTGGGCCTGATTTCATTATCGATAATGGAAAACATGGTGTTGATTTAGGCGTTCTTCCATCTTTTGAAATGGAGGTTAATTTGTCTCAAATACAAATGATAAAAAGTGAAATTATTAATCTCTCTAATGAAAATCATTATCAATTGCAGTCTGATAAATCGCTACTTCGAGCTAAAGAATTTTCATTTGAAAAAAACAAAAAAAACATATTAGAATTGTTTTATTTGCAATTGCAACAGTTGACTAATTAAGTAGATTATATTGTGATTAAAAAGAAAAAAATACTTGTAGTTACCCCAAGATTTCCATATCCAGTTATTGGTGGGGATCGTCTTAGAATTTTTGAACTTTGCCGTGAGTTGTCAAAAAACTACTCGATATCACTTGCAAGTCTATGTGAATCCAAAGATGAAATGAATATGGTCATACCAAATGATGGTGTATTCTCATCAATTAATCGTGTTTACCTACCTAAGTGGAAATCATACCTTAATTGTCTTAAATCATTGCCAACTAATGAACCACTTCAGGTAAAGTATTACTCGTGTAAAGAGTTTTCTACGTTAGTTAATGATTTGGCACCAAGTCATGATTTAGTGATTCCTCATTTAATTCGAGTTGCTGACTATGTAAAAGAACTACCCAATAAAAAAGTCCTTGAAATGACTGATGCAATATCTATGAATTATAGGCGCTTTATTGAAAATGAAAATAATACTGGTTTGAAAGGAGTTATATATAAATTAGAATATCGTCGTCTTAATCAGTATGAAAGGGAAGTGGCAGGTTTATTTGATTGTAATGTCCTTGTTTCTCAATATGATAAAGATTTTCTTTTTTCTGATTTACCATCAATTTTATCAAAAACTTTGGTTTGCTCTAATGGTGTAGATTTATCTAAACTTTCTTTTAAATTTGAACCTAAAAGAAAAGAACTTATTTTTATTGGTAATATGTTTTCTGCTCAAAATTTTGATGCAGCTTATTGGTTTGCCTCGGAAGTGTTACCGTTACTTCAGAAACATGGTGAGTTTAAGTTTAAAATCATTGGCAGAATAAAACCAGATAGTAGAAATAAGCTTCTTAAATTTGATAACGTAATCGTAACTGGCTCGGTAGATGATGTTTCTTCTCATGCACATGGTGCTTTAGCAGGAATATGCTCTGTTAGATTAGCTGCAGGTGTGCAAAACAAAACTCTTGAGTATATGGCACTTGGGTTACCGACTATAACTTCAAGCACTGGACTTGAGGGTTTAGAAGCAATTCCTGAGAGAGATTTATTAGTTGCTGATGAACCTGAAGAATATGTTAAACAGATCTTAAATATTTACAACAATCCTGTTTTTTCGCAAAAATTGGCTGACTCTGCTCTTCAATATGTAAAAAATAATCATACATGGAGTGGTAAACTAGAGCCACTTGTCCTGAAAATTAATCAATTAGTATCCTAGTGTTATGCAGAAAATTTTACCAGTAATTCTTGCAGGTGGTTCGGGTTCACGTTTGTGGCCTATGTCACGTACGCATTTACCAAAGCAATTTCTTTCTCTTGTTAGCCATGTAACAATGCTACAAGAGACTGTTAATCGACTATCTGGTCTATCAAGTTTACCTCCGCTTTTTATCTGCAATGAAGAGCATCGTTTTCTAGTCGCTGAACAAATAAGGCAAATAAATTCCGGTAATAGTGGGATTATTCTTGAACCGGAAGGTAGAAACACTGCGCCTGCTGTTGCACTTGCTGCGATGAAAGCACTACAGCATGATGAAGATCCACTTCTTCTTGTATTAGCAGCAGATCACGTTATAAAGAATAGAGAAGTATTTACAAACACAGTTCTAACAGGTTCTGAATTTGCCGCGTTGGACTACCTTATTACTTTTGGAATCGTTCCAACAAAAGCTGAAACAGGGTATGGATACATTAAACAAGGTAAAGCTCTATCTTCAAATGCTTTCTGTGTTGACGCTTTTGTTGAAAAACCGGATAAACCTAGTGCCAAAGAATATTTAGACTCTGGAGATTATCATTGGAATAGCGGTATGTTCCTTTTTAAGGCATCAGTTTATTTGGATGAACTTAAAAAGAACAATTACGAAATTTTTGATGCTTGTAAAAATGCGTTAAATAAGTCTTGCTCTGATCTGGATTTCATCCGGCTAGATAAAGATGCGTTTAATATTTGCCCTGAAGATTCGATTGATTATGCTGTCATGGAAAATACATCGAAAGCTGTTGTTGTTCCTATGGATGCAGATTGGAGTGATGTTGGCTCCTGGTCAGCTTTATGGGAGGTTAATGATAAAGATGTGAATGGTAATGTAACAAAAGGAGATGTATTAACTTTTGACACAACGGATTGTCTTATTTATTCAAATAGTAAACTTGTCTCAACAGTTGGTGTCAAGGATCTAGTTGTTGTTGATACAAAAGATGCTGTTTTAGTAACTCATAAAGACAAAGTTCAAGATGTTAAGCACATTGTTGATGAATTGAAGTGTTCAGATCGGAGTGAGTATTTACGTCATCGCGAAGTTTATCGTCCATGGGGGTATCATGATCATATTGCAGAGGGTGAACGTTATCACGTTAAGAAAGTAATAGTTAAACCTAATGAAAAAACAGCAACTCAAATACATCATCATCGTGCGGAACATTGGGTTGTTGTTTCTGGTACCGCAAAAGTTAGAAATGGTGACGAGACTTTTTTGATTAGCGAAAATGAGTCAACTTTCATTCCAGTTGGTGCTCCTCATTCATTTGAAAATCCGGGCTTGATTCCTCTTGAGTTAATCGAAGTCCGAACAGGCGTCTATTTAAAAGAGGATGACATCATTCGTATAGATGAAGATGGCGAAGGGTATTGAATTGGTCAAATAATATGTTAAATAGTTCAGAGATTATTAAAGAGTCCGGCATCCATTTTGGCACCAGTGGCGCTCGTGGTTTAGTGACTCAATTTACAACTGATGTTTGCGCTGGATTTACTCATGCTTTTGTTAATTGCATGAAAAAGCAGTTTTCTTTTACTCAGGTAGCTATTGCGATTGATAATCGTCCTAGCAGTCCAGCTATGGCGCAGGCCTGTGCAAAAGCGCTGCAGCAACTTGGCCTTGATGTGGTGTATTACGGTGTTGTGCCTACTCCTGCTTTAGCGTATGTGGCTAAGCAAGATAATATGCCAGCAATTATGGTCACTGGTAGTCATATTCCGTTTGATCGTAATGGCTTAAAGTTTTATCGCCCAGATGGTGAAATCAGTAAAGCGGATGAGCAAGCTATTTTAACTGTATTTGCTGAGTTTGAGGCCATTACTGAACTTACTAAGTTAGAGGTAAATAGCAAAGCGTCGAAAGCATATGTAGAGCGTTACACCTCATTATTCGAACCTACGTTGCTTGCAGGGAAACGTATTGGTATTTATGAGCACTCGAGTGCCGGACGTGATTTATATGCAGATATGTTTAGCGCGCTTGGCGCTGAAACTATTGCTTTAGAGCGTAGCGATGAGTTTGTTCCTATTGATACGGAAGCAGTTTCCGAGGCGGATAAACTCAAAGCGAAACAGTGGTCTGAGCTATATAGTTTAGACTTTATTTTTTCTACAGATGGTGATGGCGACAGGCCGCTTGTTGCTGATGAAAATGGCGACTGGTTGCGTGGTGATGTGCTTGGCTTGCTATGCGCCAATGCTATGAACATTGAAGCACTCGCGGTTCCAGTCAGTTGTAATACTGCTATTGAAAGCAGTGCGTTGTTTAACCATGTATCTCGAACTAAAATTGGTTCACCTTATGTCATTGCTGAGTTTGAGCAATTAACTAAAGAGTATTCTACTTTCGCAGGCTTTGAAGCTAACGGTGGGTTTCTTCTTGGCTCGGATGTAAAAGTAAATGGTAAATATCTGAGCGCGTTACCAACACGTGATGCTGTGTTACCTGCAATAATGCTACTAGTTGCATCTAGAGCTCAGAAAATATCAGAGCTAGTAAAAGCATTGCCAAGTCGTATTACGCATAGTGATCGAATCCAAAATTTTGCAACAGAAGTTAGTTTATCCATTCTGGCAAAAGCAAAAGACCATCCAGAAGTTTTTCTAACTCAACTAGGCCTTCATGAGCCTACAACTGAGTTTATTGATACAACAGATGGTTTGCGTATTACATTAAAAGATGGTGATATCATTCATTTCCGCCCATCAGGAAATGCACCAGAACTTCGTTGTTATGCTGAATCCTATTCATTAGAACGAGCTCATCACTTAGTAAGTCATTCCTTAAAGCAGGTTCAGCTAATTTAGTCTAACGAACCAAAAGGTACTCAAATGAAAATTGCTGTTGCGGGTACAGGCTATGTAGGTCTGTCAAATGCTGTGCTTCTTGCGCAACACCACCAAGTAATTGCTGTAGATATTATTGAAGATAAAGTTAACATGATTAACGATCGGATATCTCCGATTGTTGATGCAGAAATTGAAGACTTTCTAGCGAATAAAGATCTGAATTTAACAGCCACGCTCGATAAAAAACAAGCATACAAAGATGCTGAATTTGTTATCATTGCGACACCAACCGACTATGATGTGGTTAATCACTATTTCAAGACTTCATCTGTTGAGGCGGTCATTGAAGATGTTATGGCCATTAACCCAAATGCGGTGATGGTTATTAAATCGACCATCCCTGTTGGTTATACAAAACAAATTAAAGAACAGTTCGGCTGTGAGAACATTATTTTCTCGCCTGAGTTTTTGCGTGAAGGTCGGGCTTTGTTCGATAACCTTCATCCATCTCGTATCATTGTTGGTGAACAAAGTGAACGTGCCAAAACTTTTGCTAATCTATTAGTAGAAGGTGCCATCAAAGAAGATATCGAAGTGTTGTTTACCAACTCTACGGAAGCAGAAGCGGTGAAGCTGTTCTCTAACACTTACCTTGCTATGCGTGTTGCCTATTTCAACGAATTAGATTCCTATGCTGAGTCTCATGGCCTTGATGCTCGCCAAATTATTGAAGGTGTGGGTTTAGACCCTCGTATCGGTAGCCATTATAACAACCCATCATTTGGTTATGGTGGTTATTGTTTACCAAAAGACACCAAGCAACTTCGTGCTAATTATCAAGATGTACCTAATTGCCTGATTGGTGCCATTGTAGACGCGAATACAACGCGAAAAGACTTTATTGCAGATTCAATCATCAGTCGTAAGCCTAAGGTTGTTGGTGTCTATCGTCTAATCATGAAATCAGGCTCTGATAACTTCCGAGCGTCAAGTATTCAGGGGATAATGAAGCGTATCAAGGCTAAAGGTATTGAAGTAGTTGTTTATGAACCGGTACTTGATGATAGTGAGTTCTTTAATTCTGCTGTTATTAAAGACATAGAGCAGTTTAAAACTATGTCAGATGTGATTGTATCGAATCGTATGGCAGAAGAACTTCTTGATGTGGCCTCTAAAGTTTACACCCGTGATTTGTTTGGTAATGATTAATTTATATAAGGTG
Organism: Photobacterium sp. ABD4_091; assembly: GCF_056160145.1. Classification (NCBI taxonomy): domain Bacteria; kingdom Pseudomonadati; phylum Pseudomonadota; class Gammaproteobacteria; order Vibrionales; family Vibrionaceae; genus Photobacterium; species Photobacterium sp. ABD4_091. The sequence continues at coordinate 2,423,681 of NZ_JBSWWQ010000001.1, forward strand.
AAAAAATGTTTTTAATTGCTGGCCCATGTGTTATCGAATCAGAAGAACTTGTTTTTGAAGTTGCTTCGACCATGAAAAATATTACAGATGAACTGGGTATTGATTATATTTTTAAGGCAAGCTTTGATAAAGCTAACCGTAGTTCCACGGGTAGTTACCGAGGCCCAGGTATAGAAAAGGGTTTAGAAATCCTTTCTAATGTAAAAAGTGAGCTTGGTCTACGTGTGTTGACTGATGTTCATGAAGATACCCCAATTGATGAAGTAGCATCAGTTGTTGATGTTATGCAAACGCCCGCTTTTTTGGTTCGTCAAACGAACTTTATCCAGAAAGTAGCTGCAGCTGGTAAGCCAGTCAACATCAAAAAAGGTCAGTTCCAAGCTCCTTGGGATATGGAGCAAGTCGTGAAGAAGTGTCACGAAGTTGGTAATAAAGACATCTGGCTTTGCGACCGTGGTACTTCTTTTGGCTATAACACGTTGGTTTCTGATATGCGTGGCCTTTCTGTAATGCGTCAGACTGGGTGTAAAGTTGTCTTTGATGCAACTCACTCGGTGCAGCAGCCGGGTGGCCAAGGTGCTACCTCTGGTGGTCAGCGTGAAATGGTACCAGTACTTGCTCGTGCCGCAGTTGCTGCTGGTATCGATGGTTTGTTTATGGAAACACACCCTGATCCAACGGTTGCTTTGAGTGATGGACCAAATATGTTACCTCTGAAGCATATGAAAGAGTTACTTGAAACCTTGCTAGAAATTGATCAGGTAGTAAATAAGCGCCCATTTATTGAATCTAAGTTGGTTTAAATATGGCGCTAGTGATCAACAAACCAATAAAAATGGTTCTGTTTGATGTAGATGGTGTCATGACAGATGGTACTATTTATATGGCAGAGTCCGGCGAATTCATTAAAGCCTTTAATGTTAAAGATGGCTTAGCCATCGAGTTGTTACGGGCCCACGGAATAAAGTCCGGTGTTATTTCGGGTAAAGCGAGTCCTGCACTAACAAAACGATGCCAACAACTCGGTTTTGATGTGATTGAAACTGGTTGTAAGCATAAGCTTCCTAAATTAGAAGAGATTTGCAATCTTTTTGATATCACTACAGATGAAATGGCCTTTTGTGGTGATGATGTGCTTGATTTACCGATTATGGCGCATTGTGGTTTGTCCGTAGCACCAGCGGATGCTCACCAATTGGTATTAGCGGAAGCTGATTGGATATCTGAATGTAATGGTGGCTTTGGAATGGTCAGAGATTTTGTTGATAACTTACTCTTGAACCAAAGCGACCTTAAATTAAAAGAGATCTACCAACCGTTGTTGAATAAAATTGCTCGTGACGACCTAGAAGGAGTAGAGCAATGATTGACATTAATAAGGGCAAGATAAAAATTGTCATTCCCGCTAGGTATGGCTCCTCCCGTTTGCCAGGTAAACCATTGCTTCTTTTGTGCGGCAAGCCTATTTTTTGGCATGTATTCCAGCGTGCAGTTGAGGCAGGTGTCGCAACTGAAGATATCGTGGTTGCAACAGATGATGAGCGTATTTTCTCTGAAGCATCTCAATTGTCTGTACCTTGTGTGATGACCAATAAAGATCATGTCAGTGGTACGGATCGGTTAAATGAAGTTACTACTCAACTTGGCTGGACTGATGAAACATTAGTTATTAATGTTCAGGGGGATGAGCCATTAATTCCAAGTGCATTAATACGCCAGCTAATCAGTTTTACGCTAGATGGAAAGCCATTTGATATTACAACGGTAATTTCACCTATACATTGTATGGATGATTTGACAAACCCTAATATCGTTAAAGTTGCCATGGGTGAATATAACCGGGCTGTTTATTTTTCACGTTCGGCCATTCCATTTAACCGTGACCAGCCTGAGTCAGTTGATTCTGTATATCGGCATATTGGTATTTATGCATATTCTGTTAAAAGCCTGCGTCAGTTTTGCCAATATCCTGAATCATCATTAGAACATTTAGAAAAGCTTGAACAATTACGTGCTTTGAGTAATGGCCAGTCCATAGGGGCAACACTTGTTGAACAAGCCCCACCGCACGGTATTGATACCGAGCAAGATTATCTTAACGTTAAAACAATAATGGAAAACTAACATGTCAGTAATTGAGCGTGCTAGGGATGTTATCCGCACAGAAATTAGCGGCCTAGAATTTATGGCTACACGGCTTGGCCAATCTTTTGATGTTGCAGTTGAAGCGATTTTAAATACTAAGGGACGTACCATTATTTGTGGTATGGGTAAGTCAGGCATTATTGGTAAGAAAATTGCCGCTTCCTTTGCAAGTACAGGGACCGCTGGATTCTTCATGCATCCTGGTGAAGCTTTCCATGGTGACTTAGGCATGGTTAGGCCAGAGGATGTCTTTATTGCCATTTCTAATTCTGGTGAAACAGATGAAGTACTCAAATTGCTTCCATTCTTACGTGATAATGGCAACTTTATTATTGCTATCACGGGGCGACCAGAGTCCACTTTGGCACAAGCTTCACATTGCCATTTGGATATTGCGGTTCCTCAAGAGGCATGTCCATTACAGCTTGCTCCTACAGCATCGACAACTGCGACGTTGGCGATGGGGGATGCTTTAACTATTTGCTTGATGGAAGAGCGCAACTTTAAGCCGGAAAATTTTGCACGTTTTCATCCAGGGGGAAGCCTTGGCCGTCGTTTACTTGGGAAAGTTAGAGATGAGATGATTTCAAACGACCTTCCAATCGTGAAACCTGATACCTCTTTTCAGGAGGTAATCAATATTATTTCAAGTGGTCAACTTGGGCTTGCAGTAATTACTGATACTCCTGAGAAAGCAATTATCACGGATGGTGATTTACGTCGTGCTATGAAATCAAAAGGAAAAGATGTATTTGATTTGAAAGCAATGGATATAGCAACTTTCAACCCTGTGTCCACCACACCAGATGTAAGTATTCAAGCAGCATATAAACTGATGGATGAAAAGAAAGTTAATGCTTTGCTGGTTACTGACAAGGATAACTTAGTTGGCTTTTTGAAAAAATAATTCAATCAATAGTTTAATCTAATTGCATGATTTACGAATTTAAGCCATATCGATAGAATATTTCAACTTATTCAAAGTTGGCTAACCCCTGAGCTAATTGTGAGACAGTTCTTTTCTTCGCTTAGGTTGCCTTAATACTTTCTTACAATGCCATTATCATGGACCGGTAGGTTTTGCTTACCGGCTTTTTAGTATGTAAAGATAAATTGGTATTGTGGACTTATCTCTGTAGAGCGACAGGTACGTTAACTCTATTAAGGAAATATAATGAAAAAAATTACAAAAGCCGTCATTCCCGTGGCGGGGCTAGGCACGCGTATGCTTCCTGCAACTAAAGCTATTCCTAAGGAAATGCTACCGTTGGTGGATAAGCCGCTTATCCAATACATTGTTAAAGAGTGTATTGAAGCGGGTATTAAAGAGATTGTATTGGTTACACACTCTTCAAAGAATGCTATCGAAAACCATTTCGATACCTCTTACGAGCTTGAAGCGACGTTGGAAAAACGTGTTAAGCGCCAGCTTCTGGATGAAGTGCAGTCTATTTGCCCATCTGATGTGACTATTATGCATGTACGTCAGGGCCATGCAAAAGGACTTGGCCATGCAGTGCTTTGTGCCAAACCGCTTGTAGGTGAAGCACCATTTGCTGTTGTTCTACCGGATGTCATTTTGGATGAATATACTGCCGATCAGTCTGTTGAGAACTTGGCTGCAATGGTTAATCGTTTTGAAGAGTCTTATGCTTCTCAGATCATGGTTGAACCTGTGCCAATGACAGAAGTGTCAAAGTACGGTGTTGTTGACTGTGAAGGTGAAGTACTTGAAGGTGGTCAGTCTCATGCAATGAAGGCTATGGTAGAAAAACCAGCCGTAGAAGATGCACCTTCAAACTTGGCTGTTGTGGGGCGTTACGTTTTATCATCAAAAATCTGGGACAAGTTGGCGATCACACCTCCCGGCGCTGGTGATGAAATACAGCTAACGGATGCTATTGACATGTTGATGGCTGAAGAAACGGTTGAAGCTTTCCATATGACCGGTAAAGCACACGACTGTGGTGATAAGCTAGGTTACTTGAAGGCCTTTGTTGAGTATGGTCTTCGTCATGATGTCTTAGGTGACGAATTCAAAGCCTACCTCGATTCACTCTTTAAGGGTGGTGATAATCTTAAGCTGGTAAGTTAAAGTCTGCTTGTTGCTGGTCTTTTGATTAAAACGTTCTGTTAATTTAAATAAGAAATAATGATGACAACTACCGCATTTATTTTTGTCTTTATCTTATCGTTTTGCAGCCTCTTTATCTTCCGTAAGGTTGCGAAGCGTATTGGTTTGGTGGATAAACCCAATGCAAGGAAATTGCATCAAGGGGTAATACCGCTTGTTGGTGGCATTTCTGTCGTATCTACGATAGTGATCAGCTTCCTGCTGTTTTTGCCGATATCAAATAACCTGATTCTGTTCTTAAGCTGTGCCGTGATTTTGGTCATTTTAGGTGCGCTGGATGATTTCTTTGATCTTAGCTTCAAGATCCGCCTTGTAGTCCAGGCGCTGATTTCTCTTGCGATGATCCATATTGGTGAACACAGCTTACATAATCTTGGCTATCTTATGGGCAGTGATACCATCATGCTTTCACCGCTTTTAAGTGGTGTTATCACGGTCTTTGGTGTGATAGGTGCTATCAATGCCTTTAATATGGTGGATGGCATCGACGGCCTGTTAGGTGGCTTGGCATCGGTGACCTTTGGCGCTCTAGGTTGGGTTTTCTATTACACTGGTAATGAATACCTGGCGACGGTTTGCCTGTTGATTGTGACAGCCTTAATCCCATATATCATGCTGAATTTGGGTATTCCGTTGGGCCGTCGTTTTAAAGTATTTATGGGTGATGCCGGTAGTATGTTTATTGGCTTCGCGGTGGTATGGATGCTTATCCGTGGTTCGCAAGAAGCCGATGCCTATGCCTTCCAGCCTGTTACTGCACTGTGGTTGATTGCCATACCTCTAATGGACATGGTGACAATTATGATTCGCCGTATCCGTAAAGGGCACTCACCATTTAAGCCAGACAGAGAGCATTTGCACCATATCTGCCAACGCATTGGATTCTCATCACGTCAGTCATTGGTATTGATTTGTAGCTTAGCGATGATTATGGCTGCTATTGGTGTTTGGGCTGATATGAATGATGTGCGCGAGTCGGTGATGTTTGTTGCATTCTTGTGTACTTTTGGCATGTATTTCTTCGTTATTAGCCATATCTGGCGTATTACGACCTTTATTCATAAGCTGTTTGGTACTAATAAGCCGATTGATTTCAACGTAGAAGCCACTCAAACCAACGCTGAAAAATAATATTTAATCATATTTCTTGCGGTAGCTTTATTAATTATGTCTTTTAATGCTGTGACTAGCGATAGTCACAGCATTTTTTATTTGGAGTTTGATATGAATTTCAGTGCTGTCATTTTAGCCGCTGGTAAAGGTACGCGGATGTACTCGAACCTGCCGAAGGTATTACACACCCTTGCGGGCAAACCTATGGTCACCCATGTGATGGATGCTTGTCGTAAACTTGATGCCAATCAGTTGCACCTTGTTTATGGCCACGGTGGTGACATGATGCAATCTGTATTGGCCGACCAAGATGTAAATTGGGTATTGCAAGCGGAACAGCTAGGGACAGGCCATGCGGTTGACCAAGCATCTTCACATTTCTCTGATGATGAGAAGGTGTTGGTGTTATATGGTGATGTACCACTGATTAGCCCAGAGACCTTAAACAATTTGATTGAAGCTCAGCCGACAGGGGGGATTGCCTTGTTGACTGTCGTACTGGATAACCCAACGGGTTATGGTCGTATTATTCGTAAAAATGGTCCGGTGGTTGCCATTGTTGAGCAAAAGGATGCCTCAGAAGAGCAGAAGTTGATTAATGAAGTCAATACCGGTGTGTTAGTGGCAACGGGTAAGGACTTGAAGCGATGGCTTTCCATGCTCAGCAATGACAACGCACAGGGTGAGTACTATTTAACAGATATTATTTCCCTTGCCCATGATGAAGGGCGGGCGATTGAGTCGGTACACCCAGTCGATGCGATTGAAGTTGAAGGGGTTAACAACCGTGTTCAACTGGCTAAACTTGAGCGCGCTTATCAAGAAAAACAAGCTGAAAAGCTACTAGCACAAGGTGTCATGCTCAAAGACCCGAGTCGTTTTGATTTGCGAGGCCAACTACAGTGCGGAACGGATGTTGACATCGATATCAACGTAGTTGTCGAGGGTAAGGTAACCTTGGGTAACAACGTTATCATTGGTGCGGGTTCGGTGCTGAAAAACTGTATTGTTGCAGATAACACGCTAATTCGTCCTTATAGCGTGATTGAAGATACCATCATTGGTGAAGCATGCACTGTTGGCCCATTTAGCCGTTTACGCCCTGGCACTGAGCTTAAGAACGATGCTCATGTTGGTAACTTTGTTGAGACAAAGAAGGTGACTTTGGGCCAAGGCTCTAAAGCGAACCACCTGACTTACCTAGGTGATGCCGAAATTGGTGAGCGAGTGAATATCGGTGCTGGCACTATTACTTGTAACTATGACGGTGCCAACAAATTTAAGACAACGATTGGTGATGATGTCTTTGTTGGCTCAGACAGCCAGTTGATCGCGCCAGTTACTATTGCAAATGGCGCAACCATTGGCGCTGGCTCGACCATTAATAAAAATGTAGGTGAAAACGAACTAGTTATTACCCGCGTTGCACCAAAGGTTAAAAATGACTGGAAACGTCCAGTAAAAATCAAATAGCCTCAGCCCAATAAAATAAACAGATAATTTGGCCACCTTGTTCCATTATGTAGCTATTTATTAGCAAAGACTATAGAGGGCAGGGTGCTTCGATATATAACAGATTTCACATATACAGAAGATACTTCAAAGATAAAAAATTATGACTAGAAAATATTTCGGCACCGACGGTGTGCGTGGCAAGGTTGGTGATTACCCAATTACTCCTGATTTTGCATTGAAGCTTGGCTGGGCAGCAGGTCGTGTTCTCTCTCGTCAGGGCACTAAGAAAGTAATTATTGGTAAAGATACACGTATTTCAGGCTATATGCTTGAATCTGCTTTGGAAGCGGGTCTGTCAGCGGCAGGTATTAACGCTATCTTGACCGGACCAATTCCTACACCGGCAGTAGCTTATCTGACTAAAACATTCCGTGCAGAAGCCGGCATTGTCATTAGTGCTTCGCACAACCCGTATTACGATAACGGAATTAAGTTCTTCTCTGAAAGTGGCGAGAAACTGCCGGATGAAGTTGAGCTGGCGATTGAAGCAGAGCTTGATAAAGACATTGAATGTGTATCGTCAGACTTATTAGGTAAAGCGCGCCGTATGGACGATGCGGCAGGGCGTTACATTGAATTCTGTAAGGGTACATTCCCATCAGCGTTATCACTGGCGGGTATGAAGATTGTGGTTGACTGTGCCAATGGTGCGGCGTACCACATTGCCCCTTCAGTATTCAGCGAACTGGGTGCGGAAGTTATCGCGATTGGTAATCAGCCAAACGGTCTGAACATCAATGACAAGTGTGGTGCTACATCCATGGCGCTTATCCAGCAGGCTGTTGTTGAGCATAAAGCGGACTTGGGTATTGCCCTTGATGGTGATAGCGACCGTATCATGATGGTCGACAGTAAGGGCAACGTAGCTGATGGCGACCAAATCCTATTCGTGCTAGCCAAGCAAGCCTTGATTGATGGCCAGCTAAAAGGCGGTGTGGTCGGCACCTTGATGTCCAACATGGGCCTTGAAGTGGCGCTAGCAAAACTGGGTATTCCATTTGTTCGTGCAAATGTGGGTGACCGCTACGTAATGGAGCAGTTGCTTGAGCGCGGTTGGTGGCTAGGTGGTGAGAACTCAGGCCACGTGATCTGCCGTAACTTGGTGACCACTGGCGATGCTATCGTCGCAGCGCTACAAGTGCTGGCGGTCATTCAGCGCAGTGGAAACACCCTAGATACGCTATTGGTCGATATGCCAATGATGCCGCAGGTATTGATCAATGTTCGCTTTAGCGGCGACAATCAACCGCTTGAATCTGAACTGGTTAAGAATTCAGTAATTGAAGCGGAAAAAGCAATGGAAGTCGGTACTGAAACACCGAAAGGTCGTGTCTTACTCCGTAAGTCTGGCACCGAGCCGTTGATCCGTGTGATGGTTGAAGCTGAATCAGCAGAAATGGCGCAGCAGTGGGCTGAGCACATTGCTGAGGCAGTAAAAGCGGCTTAATTCAGAATAATTATATATTTTTTTAAAGGGCGGTATTCCTCTGGAGTATCGCCCTTTTTGCGTTTTAGCCCCGTTGAAAATGGATGTTCACTTTTGGAACCTTGGCTATGAGTTTGTTACAGCAACTAGGCTGAAAATCAGAAGAAGTTGGGGTAGACTTCTAGCCATCATAATTCGGCTATAGGCCTTGGCTTGTCATTGACTAGCGGCCTATAACCAATACATTGAAGGAACACTATGTTTAATAAAATTCTGGTAGTGTGCGTAGGCAACATCTGCCGTTCGCCGTCGGGTGAATACCTGTTGAAGCATCACCTGCCAAACAAACACATTGCTTCCGCAGGTGTGGGTGCGCTGGTTGGTAAACCGGCTGATAAAACTGCTGCTGAAGTCGCGCTTGAGCACGGTGTTAGTCTGGAAGGGCACGTAGCACAGCAGCTGACCAGCGAGCTTTGCCGCGATTACGATTTGATTTTGGTGATGGAAAAAGGCCACATCGAAGCGGTGACCAATATCGCGCCGGAAGCGCGTGGTAAAACCATGCTGTTTGGCCAGTGGATTGGTCAAAAAGACATTCCTGACCCATACCGCCAGAGCCGTGAAGCGTTTGACTTTGCCTATGAGCTGATTGATGAGTCAGCCAAAGCGTGGGCGAAGAAGCTGTAAGCTTAGTCGTACTTGGCATTGATGATATGTTGATGCCAAGTTTTCTTTATCGTCCTTTGAAATGTTGAAAACCGGCTTGGGTTTTCTTTTAACTGTCTCTCTACCTCCCTATTGTACAAACTCCTGCACTTCTCGATTCCTCTAAGCGGCTTAACCTTTTCATCTTGAGCTTTTTGAGTTATGCCCCGCAAAACCTAAAGCAGTAATTTGCAATTTGTTGCGTATTGGCGTATGCCTTAGTAATACTTACCCGGACAAAGGACCGCCATGGAACAATGGGTTGTCAAACGGGTGCCGGTAAAACAATTACGGTTGGTTGAACCACCTTTGCGCGATGAAACGCAACACGCTCGCTTAAAGGAATTGAGTTATGCGGCTCCTACTTTCCTGTCTTCTTTAATCGATACAATAGCGCCTGTAACTGTGTTGGCCTTCAAACGCCATTACTATCCGGTGCGCCATATTCCGGAGCTCAAGCTGCTCTCCCAGCTTTGCCCAAATACATTGTTACCGGTTGCGGTAAAGGGTAGGGCGAATAGCCTAGAGGAGATTCAGCAGCACTGCGCTTCAGCTCAATGGTTTGATTTACTGCATAGTCATGATTGTAAGGATCTTTTTGGGCTTCAAACCGAGTGGCTGCATGCCTTTAATTTTCGGTCTCTATTAAATCAAAAACAGCTGTGTGAACTCTTCAAGTGTGAGAGGACGACCTTGTACAAGCGTCATGATCGTCTTTTGCCTCGTTGGCAGTCATGCGATGACGCGATACCGGTATCCCCAGACCCCATCGACTTTGACAGTTTAACTGCGCATATTCCCGATAAATAAGGAGGGGATATGTACCCTAAAGAGCATATCGACAAAGAGCTATATCCTCTGCCGCGAGAGGGGATATACCTTAATTGTCCTGGGCGACAAGTGTTGTGGGAGGTGCTCCGCATACCGCCGGACAACCCTTACGCCGAGCAGGCTATTCCGTTATACCTGCAGTTTCACCATTGTTGCTGTGCGTTCGAGCCTGAAGCCAATATATACCATCGCCGACAGCGGCAGGTGATAGCCTCGCAACTTGAGCAGCTGCAGCTTACAAAGGCAGAGGCACCGCTCTCCCTGCCTACTTCCCGCCAACAACTGCGCACGTATCTTACCCACTATCCACTGTTTAGCACGTTACTGCTCCTGGCCAATGAAGAGGGCATTACACAGCCTGACTGGTTATGGCTCTTGGTCCGGCTTTATCATGCGGTGGGGCCGGATGAATATCACGCCTATTTGTTGTTTGACCAATTGCGAAGCCGGTATCCGGAGCGAGTCCCTTTTATCTCCATGGGTGTGATGACTCAGGGGAGTAGTCGTGAACTCTCTCTGGCTCTTGAGCAACATAAGCACCTTAGTGAGCTTGCTTCGTCGATAGTACCCAGGCAAAAGCGGTCCTCCCGCCGTCCCTATCAGGCGGACAATACCCATACCGGCATTTCACTGGAGCGTGGTCTGGTGAAAGCGGCCCTCAATACGACGAGTGACACAGAAGGTCGTGAAGGCGAGAGCTGGCTGGTAATGACAGCTAATCAGCCGCTCACAACAAAAGCAGCTAGACGGAAGTTTTCATTGCAAGGCAGTGGGATGGCCAGAGCGATAGGCCGTGCGAACCAGTCATTGCCGGCCAGTCAATCTGCTCTGACACCGGCTGAGCTGAGGCTCTTCATTCTTTATAGCTGTCCGTCCATGTTAGATGGTGAGTGGTTAGCCATTGAGCCTGATGAACGTAAACACTGGCTGATCTTTTGGTTATCGTTATTAGGCTGGAGGGATTTGGATGTTCCGGTCTATAACTTACGCGGAAAATCAAAACAGGCTATGTCAGCTCCGGTATTTCTCTATGAGTTTGATAAGCTCGATGGCAGCGTCGTTTCCCTACAACTGGGGGCGGAAGTAGTGAAGGGTGCTAAGCCTGAGCCCGGTGACAAACGGTATTGTTCCGCCCAGCCTGCTTGGTCGTTAATGTTACCTTGGCCCATCCAAAGCCTGTTTAATCTGGTATTGCGCGAGTTGAAAAGTCACCAGCGAAATGGTCAGCCGCTGAGCCACGTGTTATCGGTGTCCCAAGTGCAGTACCGACACTGGTTAAGGTCGACGATTCAGAGGGTCAAACCCCATGTTCCTTTTTCAATAACACCGTCAGCCATTGAAAAGGCATTTTTACACTTTGCCTGTGAGCAGGTGCCCGATACCACCATAGCGTTGTTGACGAGGAAAGGGTGTATCCAGTCTCATTACATCAATCAGCAAATCACTGAGGTGAATCGGCAAATCCGTCAGTGCTGGCAAGCCTTTCTCGCCGAGCTTGATGCGACAACAGCGCTTGATTCCAGCAGTGAAACGCATGTTAGTATGACGAGGCCTCCTCCGACGTATCATGAGCAGGTCGGCTCTGCACTGACCCTCAGAAAAGAGTTATTACCGCCGATATTCTCCGCTATTTTGGCCCCTCTTAAGCCAAAAACCGTCACATCAAAACGGCGTCAATCCCATCTATGGCAAGAACCCAGCGAGCGGTTGGCCTTGTACCTCCATGTGCGGGCGGCCATCACGATGGCATTGCGCCCGGTCAACTCTCCTTACCCAGATCTTAGCCATATGGCATTCGAAACAGGGCTACTCACGGTGCAGGATAAACGCAGCCATCATGAAGATGAACGTCGTGTGCTTGTGGCCGATCGCATGCTGATGGTGCTGCTCAAGTTATACCTGCAATGGCAAGATCAGTGGATGCCATTGACGTGCCATCGCCAACCACCGTCGTTTAGTGTTTTTGATGGTAAAAAGGCGGTGCCGGTTACTGCAAGCGTGGTGAATCGCCTGTTTGAGACTTATGTGAGCAACCACCTGATAGAAGGATTACGGCATCTTTCTGCGTCGTTATGGCTAGAGGAGAGTAGTGAATCGTTTGATAGACCCTTTGTCCAATCCGCACTCAATCAACTGCTCAATCATTTCCAGCGTGGCCAAAGTCCATTGGGCACGTATTCCTTGCTCTCTCTTAATCAAGTGGCTGCTTATCAGCGGCAATGTTTGACGGAGGTGATAGCCCCGTTTGCAGAGTATGACAAGCAAGCATTGGGTACGCTGGAGAGCTTGTTAGCATGTAAGGGGGGCGGATGGACGAGTGGTTAGCGTATTTTGAAACCAACATGGCGCAGGAGCCTTTGGGTGTTCGTGAAGCCATCTCCAACGCGTATTCTTGGCTCAATCAACATGCCCCGCAGACGTTGGGAGTAAAACCGCTGGTGGATAACGCCTTGGCGCGCGTGGCCGGCGGATTATATCGTCATGCGGCCACCCGAGATGAGCTGGTGGCTTTCCAGCAGGTGTTGTCACTGCTGTGGGAGCGGCAAGTAGAGCGAAATCCATCATTGCGTCAACCGGAAGTGTGGCGACCACTCCCACCAGAGCGCCCGACGGTGACTCAACAACAGCTACCGATTGGTTTGGTTGAGTGGTTGTTGTCTCATTTGCTGAGGCCGTCGACTGGACAAAGTGAAACAACAGATGACGAGGTTGAGGCTGGCCGTTGGTTATTGATTGTCGCTTGGGAGAGCGGAGTCGATTCATTGGCCATGTTGAAGGCGATTGCCAAGGCACCTCTGTCGAGTTGGGTGAGTGTGCAATCACCCGTACTGCTCACGTTGTACTTGCCGGAACAAACCAGCAGGGTGTGGTTGGGAGCGGTAGGAAGTGCCTTGATGAGTTACTTGCGGGTAAAGCCGGTGTGGAAAGAGATACAACGCCACCCAGAAAAATGCATAGAGGCTTGGCTGGGGCAGGTAAAAAAGACAGGGTGCTCGCCGTGGAGACAGGACGCCACCTCAAAGATCCGAGTCAGTCAATTGGTAAGGGATATCGATGTGCTCAGTCGCAGCATTGGCTTGAGGGGGATTTGGCAACATTACACCTCCTTAGCAGATCCTGTGATGATTAGGGCATTCAGTGGCCAGTGCCTGCCGGTATTAAATGGGAGATCACATAGCCAACCCGTGCAGACATTGCCCGATTGTCATCGCCAGTCCGCCTTTACCAAAGAAGCCCCCCAACACCGACAGTTTTGCGCTTATTTGAGAGAATATCAGCGTATTAACCCTAAGGATACGCGCTCCCACCGAAGCTACAAACAGACGTTGGCTAGCCTCCAAGCATTGAGCGCCCAGCCTTTGTCGCGGGCCAGTATCTTGGCGTTGCGCTGGTTGACGGCGTTGTTCGCCTTCGGATCTGCGTGGAAGGAAAAGCTGGCGCCCGGTACCTTGCTGACTTATCACTCGAGTATCACTACCTTCATCAAGTTTGCCTGGCCTGATGATGAGGTATTTGAGGTGCCAGCAGAGGACTTTCAGGTTATTTGCCAACAGGGGCTCGCACAGTTTGAACACGCCGATGCGCAATATACCGTTCTGCGTTTCTTGCAGTTTTGTCAGCTTCACCCTGAAATACCCGCCTTTGAGCTTGAGGAACTCAGCCTTCTTAGTGCAAAAGGGGTAGTGCGTGCTAACTATTTGGCGCCTGCCCATTTTGATGATATTTGCCGGCGATTTGCACAGGGGAAGGGGGCTTTCGAGCAGCAAATAGTGTTATTCATGCAGCTTTGTTATTACGCAGCATTGCGTGAGGATGAAGCGCTTTCGTTGCAGTGTCAGGATATTTGCTTTGATACCGGGATGATCTACATCACGGCGGCCAAGCGACGAAAGTCACCCCATGCGGTTCGTAAAATCCCCATGGCATTACTGCCCCCTTTCGTTATAAAAGCATTGGGAAGTCAATGCTCGGTTCAACAAAGTCAATCATCTCCTGAAGGTACCTTGCTGTTTGACCATTGGCATTACCCATCGCTGGAAGGGCAGTTTATTCATTTTGCCCGTGAAGCCTTAGATGATGCGACCTTGGTAACACATAGCTTACGTCATAGTGGAGCCAATAATTGGGTGGTGATGATCAGCATGCTGGCCTTTGAGTACCAGCCGCATGAAACGGATCGCCCTTTTTTTCTCCGCCACCTCCTGTTTGAGACTGAGCAGTTGCAAAGTATTCAAGCCATGCTGGCGTCAATGGGGTATCCCATGTCGTTGTACTTTCCCGTATTGGAGTGGGTCAGTGAGCGGGTTGGCCATGCCGGGCCGGCAACCACCTTTACGGTCTACCTTCATCTGCTCGACTGGTTATGCTTAGCGTTGACCGCTGAACCTATTACGTTATTAAAGCGAGATGTTAGGCGGTGGTTATCTCCGTCAAATTATGCGTTTGAATTACAAAAAACGATTTTTATCCCGCAACACCCGATACCGTTGCCAGAGCCAGGCCAGTCCCACCAGTTTTTGAATGAACCCGATGACCACCAGAGTAAAAGCGCCCACCTAGCAGGAGTTATCGCACCTGATACCTTACAACGGGTTGCGCTTAAGCGATTAAAAGGCGTGCAACGCTATGACGTAAAAGTGTCTCCCAAAGAGTCGCTTTGCCTTGAAAAAGCCATCACATTTAGCCAATTTGTGGCGGCAATTCGCCATATCCGTTTAGGGGGCGACGATGTACCTTTACCTGAAATGTTAAAGGGATGGCTCTTGAGTTATGAGTCGCCTTTACCTTGTTTAGTGTTATCTGCCCGTCAGCAGCCTGCCTGGTTAAGGTTATGCCAATGCCTTGAAAATGGATGGTCAACACGTACGTTGCTGATGATGAATAGTCTTCGGCAATTGCGACAGGCTTGCCTCAATGGAGAGGCCGTGACGACAATTCGGCAAATGAATAGAGTGCTACGTGGCTATCGAGCCTTAGGGTTGCAGAACTTGACGATAGTGGTTCATGCCTGTGAATCAGAACAAACGATGATAGCAAAGTGGCAATGTTTGATTGAACGATATGGCTATCAGGTTGAGTGGAAGCCGAGTGAACATAAACGGATCAGCGCGGTGCTAAAACCTTACCGTTTGGGGTGGCCGTTATGGCCTGAGTTAGGCGCCATCTTGGATTTGATAGTGGCCTATGCCGATTATTGCCAGTCCATAACCAGCAAAAGTATTGCAACAGGGCGCGGTGAAACCGGTGTTTTGACGGGGGAGGCATAAATGAGTATGACACTGATTTTGTCAGCCGAATGGGATGAAGACATTTTGTACTTTCTCCAGCGGGAGGTGGTGGAGAAAGATCATCCATACGTGATGCTGAGAGTAGAGCCTGATGCAGAATGCTTAACCTTGACGTCAAGTCTTGGTTCGCTATCGGGCTTTCAATTGACTTACCATTGGCCAATAGAGAAAAATCCTAAAACGGAGGCATGGTGTTATAACGTAGCTGCGAAAGGGTTGATCAATACCCTCAAATTACTCGAGCCTGCGGACTCTATTGCGATGACGGTTTGCGAAGGTCAAATTTATCTCCAGTCAAGCGGAGGACCGGATTTGCTAGGGGATTTTAATTTAGAGGACAGTGGAGCTAAGCACTGGCTGGAGTGGGTGTCAGATGAAGAGGACAGAAATTTTGAACAAACACCTCAAAAGGATCCTTGGGTATACGAGATGTCAGCTTCTGATTTGGGAAGTAGCCTGAACACAGCAGCAAAATACATCAAGCTGACCCCAAAAAACCAACAATTATTATCGTCGTCGAATAAGTCCCACACCCTACAAATTACCTGTCTGAATGATACCGCCTTTGTGCAGGGGCAAGCCAATGGCAACACGGTCGCCATCACGTTGCCGTCCCATTTTGTTAACCGTAAGACTGAACGTCCTAAGGTATCTGTCGCTCCGCTAGATATCAATATTGCTGCCAAAGTGGCTCAAGTACTTGTGTTATGTGCGGGAAATATCAAGGTCAAGCTAACGGAAAATCATTTGCGAATTGAGCGGAAAAACTGGGAATTATCGGTGAAATTGACAGAATCGCGCTGGAATTGGGAGAGCATAACGAAGACTTTTGAACAGTTACCTGAGTCCATTTGGAGTGAGCTACCTGCGGAGACATTAGTTCGTGTACTGCCTAAGTTGGCGGTGGCTGATAACCTTCAAAAAGAAAGACTTTGCGTTGAAACACATGAAGCGTCCAACCCAAATTATTCCGATGAGTTCAGGTTGAAGGTCAATCAGGATCATGTCGGGGCCATGATTCCGGTTAAGGCCGCTCACCCGTTCCCTTCCAATATTGATGTCAGCTTCAACTACGCCTGCTTTAAGCATATTCTTGATACATTACCGCTCTCATCGGATTGGGCTTTTTCAATAAGAGGTGGGTTCGTTTTTTGCGACCGCTCAAGACAGATATACTTTTCAATGGCGTGTATTCATGGTGGGCGACGTTGAAGAAGAAGGCTTGCTAGAGACATTCTAACAAGCCTTGAGCTTAGCCTTTATCAGGAGACTGGCATATTGACGTTTTGTATTTCTTTCGAGCGTTGAGAGTGTCCTTCACCCAATTGTTGCAGAATTTGAGGAGTTAACTGCCACCACTCATGCTGATAGCCAAGAGGATTGTGATTGATAGGAGTGTGGCCGATCACAAGGCACCTTTTACTTGTATGGTCTGGGGTAATGATTTCCATGTTGTGGCCATAGAGTTCATCCCACTGTCCCGAATCTATGAGCATTTGGCTAATGATCACTACAAGTGTCCGTTTTAGGTGTCGTTGCCAGAGCGTGTCCAATACTTGTGGGCAGCCGTGGATGGCGCAGCGAGAAGACTCATAGTAATACAGCAGAAATAATATATCCGGGGTTGTGTATACCGATCTCAGCCACTTAGATGTTAACCAGTAGGGCGAGCGATTAGCCTCGTGACACAAGGAGGCGAGCAAGTGGTAAAGCTGTTGCTGTTGCGCCAGTTCCTTGAAACGCTGTTGACCATATAGGCTTAATTCCTGCTGCAATCTAACAGAAGGAATCGCACCGAGCGGTTGTCCACTGGCTTTGAGTAAATGCAGCAGTTCTGCTGACTGCGCACCTATGGCAACCAGGGTGATGAGGCGCTCAGGATCCACTTGAGGTTTTTCTGCCCGGAGGTGGTGAATCAGGGCGGCTATACTTACGAACTTATCCATCACTTCCCCCCTGTCATCATGGCATCAAATGCGCTGCCATCTTGTCTTGCAGCATTGATGACGTATGGGGCGTATACCTCGTAAAGCATCTGGGTAGAGCTATGGCCGAGAAGGCGAGACACATAAAGTGGGTTTTCGTGCGCTGCTAGATGCAGTACCGCTGCGGTATGGCGGGTTTCGTATCCTCGGCGTTTTGGCAGGCCCACCTTTTTCAACGTCGGATACCAGACTTTCTTGTTGATAAAACGGGTGTCGAGTGGACATCCTTTGGGATGGGTGAAGACAAAATCAGACGGGCTCCTTTCCACCGCTCTTCGCAGAGCGGCTTCTACTGTTGGTGTCATGATAATGTCGCGGTTGGATTTGGGCGTCTTCACGGTTGTGAGTTCACCTGCCACCCAATTACGTCTGACTCGGATAAGTCCATGGTTGAAGTCGACGCAGTCTTTTTTTAGTCCATGTACTTCACAGCTGCGCATGCCGGTATGGAAACGGATGAGGTAATAATCATACCACTGGGGAGGAAC
The DNA here is from genome assembly GCF_056160145.1 of Photobacterium sp. ABD4_091. Lineage (NCBI taxonomy): Bacteria > Pseudomonadati > Pseudomonadota > Gammaproteobacteria > Vibrionales > Vibrionaceae > Photobacterium > Photobacterium sp. ABD4_091. The sequence goes on from NZ_JBSWWQ010000001.1 coordinate 2,441,311, forward strand.
TGCCGTCATGAAACGCTGGACTTCCTCTTGGGTCATCGGGTTGGGATCGCTCGGCTCTTCCCGCAGAGGCTGCAGGCGCTCGAGCGGGTAGGGAAAACCAAATTCATCTGCCGCACTGTGCAGGATACTGATAAGCGGGACAAAAATGATATTGATCCGTTTGTTGCTGAGCTTTCTCTTGCCATCTTGGTTGGTCAGAGCGCAAAGCTGACTGCGCAGGGTTTGCACATCCTTGAGAGTGATGGCATCGACCAAGGTGTTCTTGAACGCTGGCAGCAGGTAGTTGTTCAAGATGCTGTGTACAGCTTTGAGGTAGCTGTTTTTCCATTGGTGGCTATTTCGCTCTAGCCATGCTTCAGTGTACGTATCAAAGTAAGGTTCGGCGATTGCCGGGTTTCGTGCTCTGACTAACAGCTCAAACTTCTCGACTTTCTTGCTGTGAGGGAAGAACTCTTTGTAATCAAAACTGCCCAGCGCCAGCTCAGCATTGAGGCGTTTGAGAACGGCTTTGGCTTTCTTGATATTGGCTGGGGTTGCGGGCATGCCTGAGGTTTCACGAAAGCGGACACCAAAGACACAGAGATCATATTGGATGATCCCGTTGGGGCGAATACGGATATTGGCCATCGGTTAACTCCATACAAAATAGTGTTTTACCGACAGGATCGCGTATACTCATCCCGTCGGCTGACGCAGGGTTCTGTAAGGACTATTGGGTGGCAGCCGACACGGGCTGAGATGGTTGCCGCCATCTCAGCCCAGCTGCAGTGCACCAAGTTTTCTATACTTGGCCCATTAAGACTAGTACAAGCCTGTTTATTTATCCAGTATTACCTCTTTCTTTAGTGAATTTTTTGTGCATCTTTCAATTGTATGCGGGACATTTTTAAGCATCGGAGCATCTTAATGGGAGTGGTGAACTTTTGAAGCCTAGTGTCGTCGTTAATTGACTATCTTCAGTGATAATTTGGCTTTTTCCTCCTATTTTTATATGAAATGACATTTAAGGCTTTTTATTTTGTTTTTGGGGAGTAACGGTTGTGGATTGTTATAGTTGGTTGGATGAACGTATAACTGAGTTTCCATTAGCATCACCCGAAGAAGCGGTGTGTTTATTGGGCTACTGTGATGATGAGGATGCTTTGCGCCTTGTGAATGAAGCCAAAAAGAATCATCAGCTTTTTGTGTTTAACTTTTTCAATGATGGCAAACCGGTCGGAATACCTCTGTTTCAAATTGATATTGATAAAGCTCAAGTGTTTGCTGTTGTACCAAAGCTATGTGCAATGCTGTCTCAATTGAATGATATAGGTGTGTACTGCTGGCTAACTAGTTTTGATGAAGATCTTGGGTGCACTCCCGCTGAAGCATTTCAAAACCCAGAAAAAGAGGATACTTTGATGTACCTGGCAGGTCTATTTGTGTCTGACAGTACACTACGGAATTTAGACTTTACAGCAGAGTCTAATTAACCCTTTAACTTTTATGGATGGATGGATGAATTGAAGGTATGTGTTTTCTCCCTATTGTTTTACTCTTTTGGGAGGATTCTTTAACTAGCTTTCAACCATGTTAAGAAGGTATCAAAAGGATCTGAGTCGTAACGAGTAAGGTGAACAATGAAATTGCACACTCTTTCAATGTACAGGCTGAAGGTAAAGGCCATTGAGACGCGTGAATCGTTCACTGCAAGCAATGGTGTGGGCTTTTCAATCCTTGTATCCACTAGCTCAGATTTACTTAACCAGTACTATGTTGTTGAGTCTCAGTCGTTAGAGTACCCTTCAGGAAAGGTGATACCGCTTGCTCATGTGCAAGTTAGTAAAGAGACAGGAGTGATCAAGTTCGTGGCTTTTCAGCCTGAGAATTGGGGGATCAGTGCTGACTCAGATGATTTGGTGAAGATAATCAGTCATAGCATTTCGAAACTGGAGACATTCGAACTTCTTTAAACGAACCGTTTCATCTTATCGAAAATAGCTTATAGGAAATACGCCACCCGAAGAGCCGCTTATTGATGGCAAGGGTTCGCTTTATAGAGAACCCTTTTGAGTATTAAAAATTTAGTATTTAAAGCACCAATGCCGCTACCCAGGCAAACAACACCATACCAAAGTTTGCATGGGTGAAGGTCGGGATCACTGAGTCTTTTATGTGATCGTGCTGCCCATCAGCATTCAGGCCAGATGTCACGCCCAAGGAAATCGTCGAGGCCGGTGAGCCTGCATCCCCCAAGGCTGCGGAGGCACCCAAAAGTGCAATAGTTGCTGCCGGGGTGAAGCCAAGGGACAAGGCAAGTGGAACATAGATAGGTGCCAAGATAGGTACGCTGGCAAATGAGTCACCAAAGCCAATAGTAATAAATAAACCAACCAACAGCATCAGCAATGCTGCAATCGCTTTGTTATTGCCAATCAACTCACCGGTTGATTGCACCAGCGATGGAATTTCCCCTGTTGTCTCAAGCACTCCCGCAAAACCGGACGCAATGGTGATGATAACGGCGATCTGTACCATCATTCGCATCCCTTCGGTAAAGACATCATCTTGTTGCTGCCATTTGAACACACCCGAGACTGTCAGCAGCATGAAGCCCACCATCGCCCCGATTAGCAGTGAGTCGAACAAAATTTGGCACAACAGAGCGACAGCAATAGCGCCGAGGACAAAAATTAACTGCCCGACCTTTAGTTTTGGTTGTTCAGTGTGGAAAACCAGTTTATTGGTGATGTTATTGTCGTAATCTCTCGGTTTGCGGTAGGTAATGAAAACCGCGACCAGCATACCGGCCACAATCCCCATCACCGGTAAGAACATGGCTGACGGGACCTGTGCAGCGGTGACAGTGAGATCGTATGTCTCACCAGCCGAATTAACATTCGGTAGCAGGATTTCAAACAGGTAAATCGCGCCGAAGCCGGTTGGTAGCAGTAGATAGCTGACACTGATTGAGCAGGCAATAATACAAGCTACTGCACGTCGGTCGATACGCAGTTTGTTAAAGATAGCCAGCAGTGGTGGGATCATCACTGGGATAAAGGCGATGTGAACCGGCACGATATTTTGTGACATGATAGAGGCGACAATAAACAGGCTGAACAGCATCCACTTGATGGTCTTGTGCGATGTTCCCCCCGATACAGCGCCGAGAGTCTTGTTAGCAAACACATCGAGTAATCCACTGCGGCCAAGGGCTACCGCGAATGCGCCTATCATCACGTAGGTCATCCCCACCTGGGCACCACCCGCGAGGTTGTCATTGATGGCACCAATTGCTTCATTGGTCGTCATACCACTGTTGATGGCACCCACCATGGCAGAAGCAATCAGCGCAATGGCCACCGGCATCCGCAGCAAGCACATGGCAATCATTATGCCGATAGCAAGGATCACCGAGTTGATTGGAAGTAGGCCTGGTTGAATGAGCGCAATGGCACTAATAGTTGCGGTTACAGCAATGGCGATACGGGGGTAAAACGGTGCAGTGGACGAGGAGGGAGCCTCCAACGGAGAGGTATTTGTAGCCATGGAAACATCCTTATTCTGTTGGCATAAATGTAAATTACTGAAGAAATCTGTCGACAGCCATCCTGGCTTTAGGTTGACGCATATTTAGTGGGTGAGAGATACCTAAAATGCATAATCCCTGAAGACATAAGGGATATTTCTAACTGTTTATGCATAAATGTCAAGCGGTGGGTGGGAGAGGAACTTGATCATCAACTCAAAGGCCTGCTTATTGGCAGACCTTTGTTGAGGTGCTTTGTATTTAATGGGGGGTATTTTAGCAGCCTTTTTCAACCAACTTGTAAGTTAGCTCCCCTGTATCCCGATCATTCCAGACTTGCAGGTAGCAGCCTTTGGCTTGAAGTAATGCTTGCTCTTCGGCTCGGTCATCGCTTAAGCGCGGTGGATTATAAATGGCTACCGTCGGGGTTAAGTTGCCTTCAATATCAGCGGGTAGACCGACAGCTTGTAAGTCTGTCTTTACTGCACGCTTGAAGTTGAACTCATCAATCATGTCGATATGGCCACTATAGGTTTTTATCATTTCGTCGCCAACTTCGATGCCGACATGACCACGAGTCCATTCTATACCTTCTATGACTGCCTTACCGTAGACGATCCCATCTGCTGCTTCTGTCGCTCCTTTCGCGCCTTTCAAAGTTGCAATACGGGAGTCAGTTTGTAGATTCAAAAAACGTGGTGCAGCGGTGACAGCAAGGATACCGAGGAGGACAATGACGACAACCATTTCAATGAGAGTAAAAGCATTTTGCTTTTGATTCATAGTTATTTGTCGCTAAATCATTCAAGTAGGATGTAGGGTGGGAATATAAGGTTTGTATCAAATGTCGTCTAATGAACGTTTCTAATGTCAAAACTTTGACTATCACTGAAAGTTATCTATTTTACATATAGATAAAATAGAGCGTGAAAGCATAGCGCTTTCTCGGGCTCAGAGAGTTGAGGATTGTTGGGTTTATTTGAGTGTAAATCTGGCTGAAAGTTACAAAAGAGCTTGGCAGAATTTCGGTTATTATCTTGGTATTCGACAGCAATATATTTGTATATTTCTGGGATTGTACCAAAGTAGTGCCTCTTTTTTGTTGATATTCTTCAACACCAAAACTCAGATTTCTATATAGCAGCAGACAAAAAGCGTTTGTCTCATTGAGCGCTGAAATTGTCTCAATGAGATTTGGTATGATTTTAAGGTATTGATTTTATTGAGATATTAGAGGCGTGTGGAGAGGTGCCTGATAGCACAGGCTATCAGGTCAGTGGATTGGTCAAAAAGACATTCCTGGCCCATACCGCCAGAGCCGTGAAGCGTTTGACTTTGTCTATGAGCTGATTGATGAGTCAGCCAAAGCGTGGGCGAAGAAGCTTTAAAATTAAAAATCAAAGCTAAAACCTCCAAGCTCAAAAATTGAAAGTTAAATATTTCATTTTCGCCTGGCTTTCGTTGAATCGAATGTCAGGCGTTATTGTTGCACTGTAGACGATAATCTTTAGGGTATTCGTAACCTATCACTTCATCACCCTGTTGGAAAAAGAAAAAGTCGCTTTCAATAGGGACGATCCAACGCCCTTTTTCGACTTGGACTAGGAGTATTGTCCCTTTAGTGTGTTGTTTAACAAAAGTATGTTTAGGGTGAAAAATAGTTCTGATTGGAGGCAGTTTTTCATCATTGACTGCCGATATCAATGTTTGAAGTTGTTCTGTCAACAAACCGATATTCCATTGGCAATTCTTCGGTGCATCTACTGTGTAGATTTTGCCAAGTGACTTCTCTTCATAAAGAAGCTTCTCATTGGGAGAGCATCCCATAATGATTAGCCCTCCCATTATGTAAATGAAACATTGCTTAGCTTTATTAAAAACCATTGAAAGTGAGAGAGATAAGCTTCCCTTTAGATATTTATCGCTCATACTCCCTCCCATCTTTATTTCTTTAACTTCTTCAAGTTATTCAACACGAATGTTGTCTACCAAGATAGCAGTGTCATAAATACTATCACCGACATCAGAAGCAAATACTTTGAGCACCACTTTTTTGCCTGCAAGCGATGAAATGTTCAGGGCTTCATTTTGCCAACCTGTATCATAAACATCACCTCGGTCAAAACTAACATCTGACGAAGTAAGCGGTATGTCTGAGTTACACAACTGATTGATACTGGTTTCAAACTTAACGCAGTTCCCATCATCAGCTTCACAAAGGCTCACACTGAAAGAATCATCATAAGCTGAATTACAAAATTCCATAAACTCTTCAGAGAACAGATTCCAGTCGAAAGACAATGACGTCGCGCTGCTATCCAAACAGGCCTGCTGGCTAATTTGCCCGGAGGTGGTCGTATAACCAAGCCCTGTAGATACCACTCCCATAAACTGCCCTTGTGTTGGAGGAGTCGCACCTAGCTGGGAAATGACACGGCCATCCCCCTCAGTTAGCCATGGTCCTAGTCCTCCTAGCTCAAAATCAAGGTTTTCAAAACCTCCGGCAGGTAGCTGTAAGTCTGCGGCTCCTATGGTTTTTAATTTAGAGAAGTAAGGGGCTTTATCAACCGCACCATGTGTATTGATGGCAACTTGTACCGCATCAGCAAACGTTGAGTCATTGTTCAACATATCTGTGAGTATGGTATTGGTCGTCCCTTGGGCGTAGCTTGTTGAAACATAATTATCATAACCCATTACCGCTCCTGCCCCTTTAGACATGAACACATTGGCAAGGGAGTTGTTATATATCGAGCGACATGATGATAGCGATACCAGGCTATTTGGTATGGTACTCATATAATGGGCGAAGAAAGAGGGTAGGGCAACGATAGAGCCGTCAGGGCCAAGTGCAAGCCTTTTAGCTTGTAAATCGCTCTGATACCCAGTTAAGTCATAACTACCATCATTGTTCTTTGGCAGCTTTATACCCGTAGATACGCCAACAATTGACAGCCCGCCTTGCAAGAAATTATTTGGGCCCCATACGTCTTGCCAAAGTGAGAGTAAGCCGTTGTAATAATTGTCTCCATGCGTTGAAAGGTGGATATAGCCAAATGCGCTGAAATCTTTAAAATTATCCAGCGATACGCCCATGCTTCCATCGTTAACGTAGCTGGTATCAGCTTCTAGTTTGCATGAATTTTCATTTTTGAGTGTTTGCCAAACGGAAAAATAGTCATCATTTTGGCCAAAGTTACCCGAAGCGTTCGGGTTGTCGATGTACGGGCTTATGATAACGGCGCGTGAACTTTTTATTCGGTTGGTGGTTGGCGTTGATTTAGATGATGCTAGCCGTGACTTAGCGAGGGGCTCCGAAGCATAGTACTGGGCTTCAAATGGCGCTTCTAAAGTTGGAGTGTCCCCAACTATCCCTCCTCGGCTTACACCGGATTTAGCGCCTTCATTGACTGAGTGGTAAAGCCCTAAAATACCAGAGTCGTTAACCCACCAAAGGCCGCCATCTGGGGTTGCACCTGCAACTGCAATTCCTTCAATCGCTTCAATGTCTTTTATCGAAGTCACCGCCGCGCTGGAGGCTTCTTCACCATCCGCGACTTTGCTATCAATTAGCGATTTAATATCGTTGGCATTATCTACTGCGACTGTGGTTTGTTGGTTGCTGTATGGTGTTACGCCCCAAAGGCACTGCTGTTCAGACATGTACTCTGGCGCGACATTATCTGAAACACTAACGCGGTAGCAGATTTCGCCTGCAGTTTCGGCCTGGGCACTGAAAACAGCAGTAAAAAGGCCATCACCATCAATTTCATCGGGTAGCTGACCATTATCATTTAGCTGTGCAATTTCATTGCCTTCGTCATCTAGCAATTTGACGGTGGGGTTGTTGCTGTTGGAAGTACCGATCATGACTCGAATATCAGTGGCTGCCTCCCCAACATAAAGTAAGCTCTTGTCCATCTGCAGTGGTGTAGTGAAGTCACTGTCAGGGTAGTAAGTAATGACGGCTGAGATAGAAAGAGCCGTATCATCATCCGATATTGCTGTCACAATAATATTATTATCGCCTTCAGCAAGTTCTATTGGACTGCTCCAAGATGGAGAGACCTCAACGTCTGTCTGGTCACCGGAGGTTTCATTCAAAATGGTCAGAGACTTGAGTTGATAGTCTGAATTGTATATCCCTTCAAGAGTTGGTGATGCTTGATTAGTGACCTTTTGGTTAGCTCCAAGCCCTGTTAAAGCAAGCGCGAGAGTATGTTCTGCTGGAATGACATTGATAGTGACTTCGTCAGTCGCTGAATTCCCTTCTTTATCTGCAATCGTTATTTGGTACTTTAATGTGGCTTCATTGTATAAATCAGGCAGTGTGACAAGTAGTGCATTAGCTTCACCAGCTTGTGTTTCTGCTTCAATGGTATTTTCTGTTGAGGCCTCCCACTTAACGGTGGGATCAGAGACATTGTTATAGGAAGGAGTGAGTGTGACGGTTTTTTTTCCGTATGCATTGATATCTTGTCCGGCACTGACTTCAGTGTCTTTTGTTGAGTTGGTGTTTTCACTATCACCTCCTCCACAGCCCCCTAAAATTAATGATAACAATATCAGTGGAATAGTCTTTTTCATTTCACTCACCATGTGATTAATCGTGAATGGTTGCAATGGATATAACCGATATAGGCCCTGAATGGCTTAGTCAGCAAACAGTAAGCTTTTTTGGTTTATTGTTAATTTGTGTTGCTGATTTTTACAGTGCATGAGGTTGTTATTCAATATGTTGCTTTCTGAAAGTGTTATTTTCATCAGAAATTGTGATGGGATAAGCTATTATTCGGTATCCGTTATACCGTATTTAGAGTCTATAGAAGAGAGATATAAGATATTGAGTATAAGTAAAATTCGGTGATTACCTTAGAGGGGAGTATAAGGTGGGGATGATAAGCTCAAATAGCACCCTCTGTAATAAAGGGTGCTCGAAGTCTGTAACTGTTAGTAATAAAGGGACAGCGAAGAATGCCTCTGCCTCTGCCTATGCACTATTCTTTCTATCTTCTCTGCGTATCGCTTTAGCTTCCTGGTCAAAAGTTTCCAGCTGATCCATGAATAGGCATACCTTTAACAAAATGGCAAAAACTACATCGGTTGTTGTATGAGAAAGCACGGATAAGCGGTAGGGAATAGTTGCTGGCTGAATCATGGTGCCTCCTTTTTCTGCTTCTATAACATATTGCTTTTAAAGGTGTTATTTAGAGTATAGAAGCATTCAGCGAGTTAGCCAGCGGCTCAGTGTCTTTTTGTTGCAAAATTGTGATGAACGGATGGTGGGCCATCACAATTTTGCGGTTTGAATTGGGTTACTGTTGATCGACATCGGAAATCTGGGTGGGAGCTTTACTTATAGGTAGTAGCATTTTGAATTTTCGAATAAAAGCTGTAATCCGCCAAATATGGCAAATTGCTGCGTAATAGCAGGCAAACATCAAGATAAACCCAAAAAACATGATGCTCTCGTGAATATTATATTCTTCCCCGATGATACCGATAGCTGCGAAAGACATGGCGATGGTGCAAATAGCCAGCAAGGTCATTTTAGAACTCAGGCCAATGCGTTGACAGATGTGGTGAAGGTGTTCTCTATCTGGTTTGAAAGGTGACTGTCCTTTTCGTACGCGTCGGATCATGATTGCCGCCATATCCATCAATGGCAGAGCAATCAACCACAAAGCCGTTACAGGGCGGAAGCTATTCTCGGCTCCTTGGCTTCCTGAGAGCAATAGCCAAACCACGGTAAACCCGATGAACATGCTGCCTGCATCCCCCATAAAGATTTTTAGGCGGGTACCGAATGGCAAACCGAGGTTGAGCAGAATATAGGGCAAGGTGGCAAAAACGACTAAGAGGCAGAACTGGAAAAGTGTTGTATGACCACTGTAGTGAAACAAGTAGCCTAGCGAAGAGAAAGTGATGACTGCCAGTCCACCCAATAAACCGTCGATACCGTCTACCATATTGAACGCATTGATAGCCCCTGCGACAGCGAGGAAGGTAATAATAAAGCTGATTGCGGTATTAAAGCTCAGCTCCCCCCAGCCCAAAATGCCGCCCAGTGTAACAAGCTGGATATCGCAAAAGCTGAACATCACAAGTGTAACGGCCAGTTGGATGAGAAGGCGTGATTTGACACTGATATCGAACTTGTCGTCCAGTGCGCCGGTGAGAACCAGCATACCTGAGCAAAGCACAAACAGTGTGGGATCAACTCCGGAGCCCGTGCTGTTGAGCAAAAATAGAGAAATAGTCGAAAATATAGCTAGCCCTCCAACCAGTGGAATGCTGCCTCGGTGGTGTTTTCGCTCTGATGGCGTATCAACTAGGTTGATAGCAATCGCGGCCCTTCTTAGCGCAATAAGACTTAAGAATGACACGAAAACAATAGCGGTCAATCTGCTGTCCATAAATAACCCCTATCAAAATTTGACAACTCACGAATACTATACCTGTGGCATATAACATTAAAGTTAAACCCTTCTAAGTTATTCTAATTTGGATAATGCTCACAGATTGTAGGGGGAGAACGATTTAGTCACTGTTTAGTTTAGTCACTTTTTTGACGTTTCGCATGGTGACTTTTGCCTTTATAGCTATTCAGCGTGGTATTTTTTTCTTTCCTAGCTATGGCTTTTAATAGTGTGATTTTCTTGTTGTTGTTAAGACTTTTTTGATACGCCCGGTTATCGAGTGTACCTGAGTTGGTGATTAACAGCTTTTTTCGTGAACTCGATCGGGCTTGTTACGATTATGGCTGTCGCACCTCTTCGATTTAGCGAAGATCACCCCAAGGACTATAGAGGGGCTCGATTATGCAAATCATTCATCATGGCGCATTTGAGGGGGTGACGGGCTCTTGCCATGAGCTGCGCTGGGAGAAATATGGCATTCTGATTGACTGTGGCTTGTTCCAAGGGAGTGAAGCCCAACATTCGTTGAATATCGATTTTGCTGTAGAGCATATCCAGGCCCTTGTGTTGACCCACTGTCATATTGATCATATCGGCCGGATTCCCTGGCTACTTGCTGCGGGTTATCGCGGCCCTATTTATGCGACAGAAGCGACGGCTGCATTGCTGCCGTTAATGCTCGATGATGGATTGAAGATTCAGCTTAATCTCAATGAAAGTCAGCGTAATCAGTTTTTGAACCTGTGCAAGAGCTTGCTCAGGCCAGTTCCTTTCGATTGCCAGGCACCTGTTGTTTTGCCAAATGGTGAGCGGCTCGTGCTTTCTTTCCGCCAGGCTGGGCATATTTTGGGTTCGGCGTATGTTGAAGTTGTCTTACCGAACAGTCAGGTTGTTGTTTTCTCCGGTGACCTTGGCCCAACTGACACACCTTTGCTGGTTGATCCGGTATCGCCCAAACGTGCCGATGTGTTGGTATTGGAAAGTACCTATGGCGATAGGTGTCACCAACGGAAGAGAGAGCGAAGTGAAAACCTCAAGCAAATTATTGAACAGTCCCTGCTTGACGGTGGTGCGATCCTCATCCCTTCCTTCAGTGTTGGTCGTACACAAGAGCTATTGTTTGATATTGAGAGCTTGATAGCCGAGGCATTCGCGCCTGTTTTGCTCAAGGGGGCAGAGTTGCAAGGGGGCGCCGAGCGATTGAAGTGGCAAGAGTTGCCGATAATCTTGGATTCGCCTTTGGCCGGTGCTGTGACTAAGCAGTATGCGCTTTTTTTCCGCTTATGGGAGAAAGAGGCGCTGGCGAGAAAAAATATGGGGCGCCATCCGTTGTCGTTTGAACAATGCATTACGGTAGCCTCCCACCAGCAGCATCAAACAATTGTGAATCGCTTGGTATCGACCCAAGAGCCCGCGATTGTCGTCGCAGCGAGTGGTATGTGCAGCGGAGGGCGAATCCTCAATTACCTCAGGGCGTTATTGCCAGAACCAAGGACAGATGTAGTGATTGCGGGGTATCAGGCGAAGGGTACACTGGGGTATTCCCTTTCCCGTGGTGCCAAGCGGGTTAATATTGATGGTGAGGATATAGAGGTCAGGGCCCGTATACATCATCTAACGGGCTATTCTGCCCATGCAGACCAAGCTGATTTGGTTCGATTTGTCGACAATATTGGCCAAGGCCCGGCTAAAGTTCACCTTGTACACGGCGATATTAAAGCGCAAAGTGAATTGGCTGCAAAGTTACGCGCGATAAAACCCAATTGTGAGGTGGTGGTGACTGCCGGGCAAAAAATGGTCACTGCTTGATACTGAACATTATTGTGTACCTTAAACTAAACCATCACTATGCTCTGTTAAGTTACTGATGTACTATCGTTGCCAATTGAGTATACCAATCAGTAAATAGGTAGCGATCCAAGAACCGTCGCTCTTGCGGTTTACTGATGAGATAGAGGTTGAATAATGAAGATTACGGTTGCGGGTACAGGGTATGTTGGCCTGTCAAACGCGGTGCTATTGGCACAGCACAATGAAGTCGTCGCATTGGATATTATCCAAGATAAAGTAGACTTGATTAATAGTGGTCAATCGCCGATCGAAGATAGAGAAATTTCTCAATACCTGGCAGAAAAAAAGCTGGATCTTCAAGCGACAACGGACAAGGAGCTTGCTTACCAAGGGGCTGACTACGTCATTATTGCAACACCAACTGATTACGACCCGATCACCAACTACTTCAATACCTCTTCGGTTGAAGCGGTGATCAAAGATGTTATGTCGATTAACCCGAAGGCGGTCATGGTCATTAAGTCAACGGTTCCTGTTGGCTATACGCAGCGTGTGCAGGAAGAGTTGGGTTGTCAAAACTTGCTATTCTCACCTGAGTTCTTGCGTGAAGGCCGTGCCTTGTTTGATAACTTGCACCCGTCTCGCATTATTGTCGGCGAAAGGTCTGAGCGGGCAGAAGTGTTTGCCAACTTGCTGGTACAAGGCGCGGTAAAAGAAGATATTGCGGTGCTTTACACTGATTCTACCGAAGCCGAAGCGGTGAAATTATTCTCTAACACTTATCTTGCTATGCGTGTCGCATACTTCAATGAGCTAGACTCTTATGCCGAGGCTCATGGTTTGGATAGCCGACAAATTATCGAAGGGGTAGGGTTGGATCCTCGAATCGGTAACCACTACAACAACCCATCGTTTGGCTATGGCGGCTACTGCCTGCCAAAAGATACTAAGCAGCTGCTGGCTAACTACCAGTCGGTGCCAAATAACATCATCGGTGCCATTGTTGATGCCAACCGAACCCGCAAGGATTTTATTGCAGACTCTATTATTGCTAAGCGTCCACAGGTAGTTGGTGTTTACCGCCTGATTATGAAAGCGGGTTCTGACAACTTCCGCGCTTCTTCTATCCAGGGCATTATGAAGCGTATCAAGGCCAAGGGTATTCCCGTTGTGGTTTACGAGCCGGTACTGCAAGAAGATGAGTTCTTCCAGTCGGAGGTGATTAAAGATCTTGAAGAATTCAAGAAAATTTCCGATGTTATCGTTTCTAATCGTATGGCAGAAGAACTTGCTGATGTTGAAGATAAGGTTTACACCCGTGATTTATTTGGTGCCGACTAATTAACAGCAGGCGCTAGATTTTAGATCCTAGTTCCTAGATTATTTTTCTAGGTTCTTATATGGACTCCCTTGGGAAATCAACAAAGAAAAAAACCAAAACAAGGTATAGATGCGCACTTATATACGGGCTTCTTTGGGGAGCTACCCCGCCCTAAGATGTAGTCGCACCAGTAAGCTAACTCTAGGAAGCGGTATTTAGGTACCTCAGAACCCATCTAGCTTTTACTGGTCGGTCTTACCTGTTTTACATCGCTCTTTGCAGATTATGAGCAGTGTACTAAGTCAACTCAACTGGCTGGTACACTGAGTCATTCTTTAATATCGCATACGCTGTACGCACTGTCTTATTGGCAAGGGCTACCGCGGCTATCTTCTGTCCCCTTCTCATGACTAATGCTTGGAGCCATTGTTCTTTATGCGTTCTCGCTGGACGTTTCATTACCTGAGTAATGACTGAAAGCGCTCCTTGAAAAAGTGTTGAACGAAGTCGCTTGTCTGCACTGTACTTTGAGATATTGATTATCCGTTCTTGGCCACCAGAACTATGCTGCCTTGGGGTGAGACCTATATTGGCTGAAGCCTGCCTGCCATTGGCAAAGCTCTCTCCTCGTCCTAGTTTGACGGCTAAACCTATTGCACATATCGGCCCAACGCCTTCAAGCTTCATCAACTTTTGGCAAACATTGTTCGACTTTACCGTGGCTTCAAGCTGCTTTTCTAAGGCTTCGGTATGTTCAATCTGGGCAAGGAGGTGTTCCCATAATCGGTGTAACATTTCCCTAAAACTACCAGGTAACCGGTTATCCCCATCTTCGAGAATATAGGGTATTTTCTCTCTCAAGCTTTTGAGGCCTTTTGGAGCGACGATACCAAACTCGGCTAATAGCCCTCTAATTTGATTACTTTGTGCAATTTGATGGGACGTTGCTAATTGGCGGGCTCGCTCTAAGGATTGCAGTGCCTGTTCATCGGCCGATTGGACACGGACACTAGGGATATGGGCTTGAGCAGCAGCAACAGCTATTGCCAATGCATCATTCCTATCCGTTTTCTGCTTGATTTGGAAAGCCTTAACAGCTCGGGCATTGATGACTTTTACTTCATGCCCGAGCTCAGCAGCATACCTTGCCCAATAATGGGAACTACTGCAGGCTTCCATTGCGACTAAAGCCACTTTCTCGTTAGCAAGCAGCTCCTTGAGCTTTGCCCGGGTCATTTCCCGATTGAAGAATACTTTGCCTTGCGGGCTTCGCTTGCAAACTTGGAAAACATTCTTTGCTAAGTCGATGGCCAATGTATTAAGGTCGTTCATGTATGGACTCCTTTTGGCTAATCTTTCGTCGGATTAAGACCGTAACTCCTCAGGGAGAGGGAGTCCATACATCTAGGTTCTAGGTTCTAGGTTCTCATTCTCAAGACTCATCTCAACCGCCCCTCCGCCTTTTCAATCCCTAACTATACTTATAACCATATCAATAACGATACGTTGCGCTTTGGGGATAGTAATGATGAAGTTTTCATTGGCGGCAATTTTCATATCTGGCTTTATTAGCCTTTCTGCTTTTGCAGCAGACGTTGCATCTAATTCGTCTCAGGTCAGGCAAGCACCAACCTCGGCATCAACCGCCTCTCAGCCGGGTACGACTCAGCAACAGGCGCAGGCTACTAGTCAACAGGCGGATGCTGTGAGTCAAGAAACCGGGAAGGCGGCAGGAATTGATACGGCATTTGCCGCTTCGGCAGGAGGTATCACGGCAACGGTATTGGCAGTCGGTGCCGCAGTGGTTGTCATTGGGGTCGCATTGTCAGATTCTGGTGGTGGCGATGATCCGGCACCACCTGTAACAGCACAAGCCGAATAAATAAGGTAAAAGTATCTATTCTTAGCTAGGCCTGCATCACCCGCAGGCCTAGTTTATTCTAGGATCTAGGATCTAGGGTCTAGGATCTAGGTTCTAGGATCTAGGTTCTTTAAACCTTTTTCCCCTTCACCTGTTTTCTCACCCACATCCGGCCTGGGTGCAAGGCTTCCAGAACGCTGTTAGGCAATGGCAGTGGGTCGCCGCAGATCTGTGATGCCAATAGCTCTCCTAGCAGTGGGGCGGAGCTTAGCCCTCGAGAGCCTAAACCAATCATGGCGTACAGGTTGTGGTAAACCGGGACGTCTTGCGCGTTTTCTTGCTGGTTTTTCAAATCGGCATACTGCTCAAGCAATGGCGCGTATTGGCATACATCACCCACGAACGGCAGGTGATCGCGGCTGGCACAGCGGACACCGGCACGTGCTTGCTCGCCCGACATATCAATATCTTGTGGCCAGCTAGCTTCTGGTAAACAGTCAACTAGGCGCTGTTTGTTGTCGGCATGCTCTTCTGGGCTGAAGGTTAAATCGGTACTGCCACGGCGGTAGCTGGCACCGATGCAATGGCTTTCACCTGTAGCATTAACTGGTGTTAGGTAGCCATCGTAGCAAAGTACAGTTTTGAGCGGCGTCAGCGTTGAGTTGGTTGGGATATGGCTTACCTGCCCGCGTACGGAGTAGGCCGGGATATCCTGGGTCTGCGGGAATTCGGCAAAACGGTGCCCATTTGCCACAATCACGGTGTGGTGTTGGTAAGTCTTGCCATTTTGGTCGACCAGCAACCAGCACTGATCTTCTTGCTGGCTAAGCTGATTGATATCAACTTGGGTCTTCAGCTCAAGCATGCCCCTTTCTTGTGCTTGCTCAATCAAAGCGCGGGTCAGCTCCTGCGGGCACAGCCATCCGCCAAGCGGGTAGTTGACACTACTGTGGCCAGAGGCCACGCCAGTTATCTGTTCAGTTTGTTCAACGTCCAGTTGACGGATTAGCAGCTCAGGGAAACCGCCTGCCATCATCTTGCCAAGCTTGCTGGCGGCATTGTCGTCCCAGGCGAGCTGTGTGACGCCGCACCACTCATGGGCAAACGCTTTTTGCTTGGCCGCTTGTTCGACAAACTGGCGGGCATAGAGAAATGCCGGGGCAAAGAAGCGTGATAGGGCATCGTTAGAGCCGTTGAGTAGAGGGTATACAGCGCCTTGGCGGTTACCTGAAGCCCCTTCGGCAGGTAGTGCATCGGCACAGTAAAGCGTTGTTTTGATCCCACGGCGTGCCAGTGCCAGAGCGGTCGTTGCTGAACCGACACCACCTCCGATAATTGCGATACCCTTGCCTTTATTCTCGCTGCTTTCTTCTGGCTCAGAGCTGTTTTCTTGCTCAGTTCTGTCTTCTTGATCTGTAATGAGTTCGGCCGACTTGCGGTTGTACCATGGCTTGACGTTGCTGCCATATTTGCGTTCGGTCACGCTGCCAGCCAGCATATCGCGCTTGGTGCCAAAGCCTTTGACTTTTTTCATGTCAAAACCCGCTTCAATCAAGCCGCGGCGGACAAAACCAGCCGCCGTGAAGGTTGCGGTGCTGCAGCCGACGCGGGCAAGCTTGGCCATGCCGTTGAACAGTTCCTGGTTCCACATTTCCGGGTTCTTGCTCGGGGCAAAACCATCAAGGAACCAAGCATCAACGATACCGTCATTATTCGTCCATACTTGTGGCATACAGTCTTTGATATCACCAAACCACAGATCAAGGGTGATCATGCCATCTTCCAGCACAATTCGGTGACAGTCAGCGACCGCTGGTGGGTAGTGGGCATGGAGCTGGCTGGCTAAATCGGCCAGTTCAGGCCAAGATTCATGAGCCTTGATCAGATCATCCTTGGTGACCGGAAACTTTTCGAAGCTGATGAAGTGTAGCTCTTTGGTGGTCGCGTCAGGGTTGGCCTGGCGGAAGGCTTTGAACCATTGCCATACCGCAAGGAAGTTGAGGCCGGTGCCAAAGCCGGTTTCCGCCACCACAAAGCGGCGGCGGTCGAAGGTTTCCCAGCGTGTCGGTAAGCCATTCTGGTGCAGAAACACATAACGGGTTTCTTCCAGGCCATTGGCGTTGGAGAAGTAGACATCGTCAAAGTCATTGGAAACAGGAGTGCCTGATTCGTTCCAGTTCAATACGGCATTTTCGATTTTTGCCGATGGCGTTTTGCTTACGGACGGTTGGGCTTTATAAGACAAAGGGAGAAGCCTCATAGTTGGTATTACGGGTTGAATTGCAGAGGATTGTACCTGATCAACAGGAAAGCTGACCACTTTTGGCGGACAAACCCGTTATTATCGTCAACGTTATACCCAAGTTACCTCAGGTTGTTGATTGTTTTGACTGAGGTTATTTGGGTATAAATGACAGTAGGAATTCATCATGAAACGAGCCGTAATTACAGGCATGGGTATTGTGTCCAGCATTGGTAACAACGTTAAAGAAGTGCTGGAGTCTTTGAAAACGGGCAAGTCCGGTATCAACTTCTCTGAACAATTTGCAGAAATGAAGCTGCGCAGTAATGTTTGGGGCGATTTGAAAATGACCCCTTCAGAGCATATCGACCGTAAGAAAATGCGTTTCATGGGCGATGCCGCCGCTTTTGCTTACCTGTCTATGGAACAAGCGATTGAAGATGCTGGCCTGACTGAAGACCAGGTATCAAACGACCGTACTGGCCTTGTTGCTGGTTCTGGCGGTGCATCTTCTTACAACCAAGTTGCTGCGGTTGATATTCTTCGTGAGAAAGGCGTTAAGCGTGTGGGGCCTTACATGGTACCGCGTACTATGTCTTCAACCGTGTCTGCTTGTTTGGCGACACCGTTCAAAATCCGTGGTGTGAACTACACCATGAGCTCAGCATGTGCGACATCTGCACACTGTATCGGCCATGCACTAGAATTGATCCAGCTAGGCAAGCAAGACGTTGTTTTTGCAGGTGGTGGTGAAGAGCTAGATTGGTCTTTGACTATGATGTTCGATGCCATGGGCGCACTATCCACCAAGTACAATGATGACCCTTCAAAAGCATCGCGTACTTATGATGCAGACCGCGACGGTTTCGTGATCTCTGGTGGCGGCGGTATGGTCGTTATCGAAGAGCTAGAGCACGCATTGGCGCGTGGCGCGAAAATCTACGGTGAGATCGTAGGCTACGGTGCGACGTCTGACGGCTACGACATGGTAGCGCCATCTGGCGAAGGCGCAGTGCGTTGTATGAAGATGGCGATGCAGGATGTTGACAGCATTGACTACATCAACACCCACGGTACTTCAACGCCAGTAGGTGATGTGAAAGAGCTAGGCGCGATCCAAGAGCTGTTCGGTGATAACAGCCCGGCGATTTCTGCCACCAAGGCAATGACAGGCCATGCACTGGGTGCGGCTGGTGTACACGAAGCGATTTACTCGACGTTGATGCTAGACAATGGCTTTATCGCCCCGAGCATCAATATTGATAACCTTGACGAAGCGGCTGAAGGCCTAGATATCGTTACTGAAAAACGCGATCAAGAGTTGAAGACAGTAATGTCAAACAGCTTCGGCTTCGGCGGCACTAACGCCACATTGGTTATTAAGAAATACGAGGCATAACAGCCTAGATCCTAGAAAGAGCAGATCCTAGTTCCTAGAAAGCGTGTCGTTTTGAATGCGAAATATGAAAACATCTAGGAACTAGGAACTCGTACCTAGGATCTTAAGTGAACCGACTTTTGTCATTTTCCAGGGGGTGGCACTGACTAAGAGATTCAGCTAGAAGGCCTTTTTGCGGAGACTGCTCTAGCTGATTTGCCCTTAAGCCAGTGCCTAAAAAACAGACGCGACATTGGCTGTGAGAATAGTATTTTCTTTTGCGGGAGCTGTCTATGATCCCAGCCGGTGTTTTTATTCCTGGACGTTCGCCCAGCAGAGTTTCTGCTGGGTTTTTTTATATGTAAAAGCAGGGGCGAGAACCTGGATCCTAGTTCCTGGGAGGAGCCGGCCCTAGGTTGAACTGTTCCTAGTTCCTAGTTCCTAGCAAGAGCGAAGAGCAAAGCAAGAGCTCGCCAGTAAGTGAGTGCATAGTGAACCTAGGCTCTTAGACCTCTAGTAACTCAGGACCCACCGCCTCTAGGTACTAGGCTCCAGGATCTAGGATCTAGTCTCGTACACCTTGACTCTTCCTAAACTTTCAATAGCATCTCCCATATACAAATAACCTTCGAAGGACGCTTTATGAAAATCCTCATTGACGAGAACATGCCTTATGCCGAGGTGCTTTTTAGCCAGTTGGGCGAGGTGATCAGCAAGCCGGGCAGGACCATGACCGCTGAGGATTTGCAGGATATCGATGCATTGATGATCCGCTCGGTGACCAAGGTCAATGAAGCGCTTCTGACCAAGGCCAACAAGTTGAAGTTTGTTGGTACTGCAACCGCTGGTCAGGATCATGTCGATGAAAGCTTGCTGGCCGAAAAAGGGATCACTTTCACTGCTGCACCAGGCTGTAACAAGGTCGGGGTGGCAGAATATGTATTGAGCAGTCTGATGGTGCTTGGGCAGCAGCAGGGCTTTTCTATTTTTGACAAAAAGGTCGGGATTATCGGTGCTGGCAATGTTGGTAGCTACCTTGCCCAATGCCTCGATGCGCTGGGTATCTCGTACCTGCTCAATGACCCGCTTAAAGAGCAACAGGGCGATAGCCGACCATTCCACTCGCTGGAAGAAATTCGCTCGCAATGTGATGTGATCACCATGCACACGCCAATTACCCGCGACGGCGAGTACCCAACCCATCACCTGGTTGATGAGGCATTCATCGCTGATCTAAAGCCGGGTGCGATTTTGATCAACGCAGCCCGTGGCCCTGTGGTGGACAACCAGGCGCTTAAGCACGCCCTGCACCAGAGCCTGTCAGGGGAAGGCAAGAACCTAACCGCAGTGTTGGATGTGTTCGAGCATGAGCCACAAGTCGACTTGGAGCTGTTGCCATTGCTGGCATTTGCCACGCCGCACGTTGCCGGGTATGGCCTGGAAGGTAAAGCTCGCGGAACGACCATGGTGTACAACAGCTTCTGCCAGTTCCTTGGTCTGGATAAGGAAGTCAGTGCCTCAAGCTTGCTGCCGGTTGCTCCTGTGCCGCAGGTTACGCTCAGCGGTCAGTGGGACGAGCCAACCTTATTTACCCTGACCCAGCTGGTTTACGATGTGCGCCGTGATGATGGTTTATTCCGCCGCGAAATGGGCCAAACTGAAGAAGGGAGCGTGGAAATGGCTTCGGCATTTGACCGGATGCGTAAAAATTACTGGGATCGCCGCGAATATAGCGCGATTACAGTAGCGGGCGAGGCCCATTTTGGGGTAGAGTCGCTGGCTAAATTAGGTTTTACAGTAGAGGAAAGGCCATGAGCCAGGAATTTGATATTGCAGTACTCGGTGCGACCGGCGCTGTCGGCGAAACCATTGTAGAAGTTCTTGAGGAACGCAATTTTCCTGTTCGCAATCTCTATTTGCTTGCTTCTGAGCGCAGTGCGGGCAAAACCCTGCGCTTCAAGGGTAAGACTGTACGTGTTACCAATGTTGAAGATTTCGACTGGGGTCAGGTTCAGCTTGCTATTTTCTCTGCCGGTGCAGAAGCATCTGAGCGCTGGGCACCCACTGCAGCTGATTACGGCGTAGTAGTGATCGACAATACATCACGTTTCCGTTACGACTATGATGTGCCTTTGGTTATCCCTGAGGTGAACCCGCACGCATTGGCGGAATACCGTAACCGTAACATTATTGCTAACCCGAATTGCTCGACCATTCAGATGCTGGTGGCACTGAAGCCTATCCACGAAGCGTACGGCATTGAGCGTATCAACGTGGCGACATACCAGTCGGTATCGGGCACGGGCAAGAAAGGTGTGGATGAGCTTGCAGGCCAAACGGCTAAGCTACTAAATGGCCTGCCTGCGGAAACGGATGTTTACGACAAGCAAATCGCCTTTAACTGCTTGCCGCATATCGACCAGTTCATGGATAACGGCTACACCAAAGAAGAAATGAAGATGGTGTGGGAAACCCAGAAAATTTTGGGCGACGACAACATCCGTGTAAACCCTACCTGCGTCCGTGTGCCGGTGTTCTATGGTCATGCCGAAGCGGTTCACGTTGAAACCTGTCAGCCTGTGCATGTCGAAGAAGCAATTAACTTGCTGGAAAATGCCGAAGGTATCGAAGTTTTCCACGGCAATGATTACCCGACTCAGGTTAGCGATGCGACAGGTAAAGACCACGTGATGGTTGCCCGTATCCGCGAAGACATCAGCCACCCTTGCGGCCTGAACATGTGGGTAGTTGCCGACAACGTGCGTAAAGGCGCGGCGACCAACAGCGTACAGATCGCCGAGAAGCTGATTGAAGAGTATTTGTAAAAATAAGATCCTAGGGAAGAGCAGATCCTAGTTCCTTGAAAGAGCAAGAGCAAGAGCAAGAGCAAGAGCAAGAGCAAGAGCAAGAGCAAGAGCAAGAGCAAGAGCAAGAGCAAGAGCTAAAGCTTGACGACGTATCGCTATCAGTGATCGCTTCTGCAGGATCTAGGATCTAGGATCTAGGATCTAGGATCTAGGATCTAGGATCTAGGATCTAGGATCTAGGAAACCCAAAGCGCCATGCTTTTTCAAGCGGGCGCTTTTTTATTTTTATATCGCTGTGGTTATGCTGGTGGCGATATTGGCTCTGTTGTATTTTTAGCTTGTTGAACCTACTATCAATATCAATTCACCCATTACTGATTACTCAGTAACCAGGGCTGCAGAGTGCGACTTTGCTCCCGAAGTCTAAATTGACTAATTCGGTCACGTTCAAGTTTATTGTGAATAGGCCGAAGATAAATATTCTTGTATGATACAACGTCTGTATGTGTGCACATGATGTGCCCTATTCATTCGTAGCTATTTTTCCTGCCAAAGAGGATGACAGGCAGTGTCTGACCTTTCGACGATGATAAAACGCATTTTTCTGCCGGTAATTTTTTCCACCGCTGTAATTTCTTATTCGGCTCATGCCAATACCATTCGTATTACAGGGCCAACTCAAGGTGTACAGCCTGCCACTACCTCATTACCGGTTGACAACGCCGCGACGGGACAGCCTTCTGCGAATGCCTTCCGTTATGGTCCAACGACCAATGCCGAGACCTTGTGGTCTATTTCGACCCGCTACCGACCAAATAATCAGGTATCCATTTACCAAGTGATTGGCGCTATTTTTCGCCAAAATCCTCAGGCATTCGAAAATAGCAATATCCACGGGTTGATCCCGGGGAGTATGTTGGCCATCCCAACAGAAGCACAAATGCGCCGGGAAAATGTCGATGTAGTGAAGC
Organism: Photobacterium sp. ABD4_091; assembly: GCF_056160145.1. Lineage (NCBI taxonomy): Bacteria > Pseudomonadati > Pseudomonadota > Gammaproteobacteria > Vibrionales > Vibrionaceae > Photobacterium > Photobacterium sp. ABD4_091. Next base: position 2,463,609 of record NZ_JBSWWQ010000001.1, read on the forward strand.
AGCGTTTGGAAGCTGACCAAAGCTCGCCTGCGCGTAGTTCAACACGAACCGCTTCTGCGCCATCAACTCCAAGGCCGACACCGCAAGTTTCTCAGCCTGCTCAGACGCCAGAGCCAGCAGCAACGCCAACGCCTAAAGTTGCTGAAGCACCTAAAGCCCCAGCTCCTAAACCACAGGCTCCGGCAGTCGTCGTGACCCCACAGGAAAAACCTGAGCCAGTGGTGGAGTCAGAGGTTAAGTCGGCAGCTGCAACCCCTGAGGCACCTAAGGCACTTATTCCTCCGAAACCAACCGTGCTTCAGGCCCAGCTGGATGCCTCGGATGAACAGATGACCAAGTTGCTTGAAAGCAACCACCTGCTGCGTGTCCGCCTTGCCGAAATGCAGCATGAAGTGTCGGCGCTGAAACAGCAAATCAGCGACGATGAGGTATTGCGCGAGCAAATCAAAGGGTTTATCGACCAGCAGCGAGCGATGCAGGCGGAAGTGGTTGAGCCTCAGCCAAGTATGTTTGATCGTTTGATTGCCAACCCATTGATGCTGGCCGCGCTGGCATTGATCCCCGGCGCATTGATTGCCGGTGCGCTGGCTTACTTCCTGCTTGGCCGCAAACGGGAGCAAGAAGATGATGTGAAGTCACTGGATGCACCGCAGGGGCAGGATGAAACCGCCATGGTACCGCCTCCGCCAGTACCTGGTGATGATGAAGATGTGCCGAACCTGTCTCTGGGGGATGACAAGGAGCTTGACGACCTGTTTGGTGATGATGATTCTCCGTTTGATGATCCCGAAAGCAGCTTGTTTAGCCATGATGGCATGGGCTCGAAAGACAATGACAGCAATGGCTTTGATATTGCTGGTGAGCTGGGAAGCAACATGGGGGCTAGCAGTATCTCGGTGAATAGTGATGATGAAGCTATTGGCCTGGAAGACATGGAGCGGGCGCTTGATGAGATGGACAAGAAGGCCGATCCAAGCCCTGATGAAGAGCTAGCTGCGATGTGGGAGCAGTCATTGCAAGCTGACGATGACGACGAAGACAGCTTTGATTTGTCTTACGACGTTGACGAGATGGATCTTGACGCCTCTATGGCGCCGCAGGCTGAGGACGAGCAAATTGTCGATCAGGCTATGCTGGATGATCTGTTCTCTTCTGCTGCGGATGACACCCCGAATGACACCGCTTTCGATAGCCAGTCGCCAGAGCAAACGGTCGGCCAAGATGAGCTGGATGCACTGTTCGACAGTGTCGGAGCCGATGAAACTGCTGCGCAAGCCACAAACGAGCAGGAAGTGTCCGAGCAAGCAGCGGTAGATCAAGCATTAGCCGATATCGATATGATGGCATCGCCTTCAAGCGATGAGGACTTTGCCTCGATGTTTGATGAAGCGGTGGGTAGTTTTGATGAAGAAGTCGAAAGAGCTGCAGCTCAGACGCCAGAGAATTCAACGGCTCTGCTTGATGAACTGCTTGATGATGAAGACAGTTTAACGTCTGATATCGAGGTGGAAGAAGACAGTACGGCGTTGCTTGATGAACTGTTGGACGAGCCAGAAACGGACGGGTTGTTGGCCAACAACGATATTGAGATCGACGAAAACAGCACAGAGCTGCTGGATGAGTTACTGGCTGATGCCGAGGACAGCTTTGAAGACGATAGCTTTGAAGATGACAGCCTTAACGGTAGCCTTAAAGATGGCAGCCAAGACGCCCGTCACATTGCTAACGCTGAGGGTATCGAAGAGGCAGTCTCTGTGGACGATATTACCATCGAGGAAGACAGCACCGACCTGCTCGATGATATTTTGCAGCAGCATAGCCAAGTTGAGGAAACCAGCGGTGAACAATCTGACCTGGCAGCGCCACCGGCTATAGCGGCAGAGGCCGAACTACAGCCAGGTAGCCACGCAGATGATTTCGAAGCGGAGAAAGAGCCAGAGGTCGCCCTCGAGGTTGAGCCAGGGATAGATGAAATCGAGCAATTGCTTGCCTCTGTTGAGGCAGCTCCATTTGATGCCGATTCGCAACATGCCGATATACTGACAGAAAGCGCTGACGTTGAGGCGATTGGCCAGACGGTGGAGCAACTGCTTGAGAGTCTGGACGAAGAAGAGCAAAGCATCGAAGCACTGGACAACGAAGAACGAGGCAACGTAGAGCACGATAGCATTGCGGCTGAAGTTGAGGAGGCTATTCTAGAAGATATTAGCCAAGAAGAGAGCATCCTTGACTCAACAGAGCCGTTGCAGGCCGAGCAAACAGATAATGTTGCCGAAGAGTTCCCAGTTTTCGATGAAGAAACGTTGCTGGCTGAGCTTGATCTAGAGCCTGAAACCGAATCAACAGAAGAGGTGCACGGCTCAGATGCTGTTCCGGATTCTCAGCAGTTTGTAAGCGAGCCTCTGTCGGATGATGAATTGCCTGAGTTTGACGAAGAGGCAGCATTTAATGACCCTGAAGTTGAACCGCTGGCAGAGCAAGAGCTGGTACTGAGCGATGACGATGAGCAGGCCATGCTAGATAATATCGTCCGTCAGTTACAGCAGGCGGCTGAAGCGGCAGACAAGCCGCATACGCAGACTGGAGAGTTGGCACAACCTGAATCATTAGAGCCGGTTGATAATCAACCGTCGCTTGGCACTGACTCTGCGCCAGAGGCGTCTCCAGTTGGTGCGGCAGGCCAATACTCGTTGCATGGCCGCCCGGATATTGAGTTTGAAACGCTAGATCCGGCCAGTCTGCCTGAGTTCAGTGAAGATGACGCCTTGCAGGCCTCGTTCGATGAGCAGCACGAGCTCGAGCAGTATGAGATGGAGCAGGGTGCTAAAGCGCAACCTGCAGTTTCAGATACTTCAGAGCAAGCTGAAACACAACTACAGCAGGCGTTAAGCCCAGAGCCGACAGCTTTACAGCAACCAGTATCGGCGCAAAACAGCAGCATTAGCCCTGAAATGTCTATGGCTGAAATGCCTATGACTGACGAGTTTGTGGATTCGGCGGGGCTGGATATGGATGCTCTGTTGAATGATCCTGAGCTTCAGGCTGACTGGGAGCGCGAGCAGTTGGTGGGGCATTCTGAAGAGAGCACCGTTGATTCATCTCAAGAAGAAACGCTTTCTGAAGAAGAGCAAGAAATTTGGTCGACGAATAACCCAGAGCCTGAATTAGAAGGGGAAGATTGGGGCCAGCAGCCTGAGATGAATATCGAGGATGTGCCAGCCTATGATGAAGGCGAGCTTTTGGATGAAGAGAGCGTTGATTCTGAACTGCTGCCTGAGACAGCAGCTAACATCGAAATCGATGACCTTGAAAGCAAAGACCTCGAAAGTCGTGACCTTGAAACCAATGGCCTTGAAAGCAGTGACCTTGAAGCTAATGGGCTTCAGCCGGTGGTGGAAGAAGCAGCCAGCGAATTGCTGGAAGAGCCTCTGAATGAAGCGGCAAAGGCTAGCTCACCATCGGACGCATCCTATATCAGTATTGATGAGCTGATGAAAGATTTAGATGGCGAAGATCTAGACAGTGAGCTTGACGAAGCCCCGCTCAACCTGGATGTTGGCTTGGATGAGTTCCCGGATGTACTGGCCGATATTGGCAGTATGGATATCGATAGCCAGGGCGAGTTTGCCAGCAAACTGGATCTGGCTAAGGCATACCTTGAGATGAATGACAGTGAAGGTGCCCAGGGGCTCCTTGAGGAAGTAGCAATGGGTGGCGACGCCGCATTGCAGCAAGAGGCGAAGAGCCTGCTGGGGAAGACAAAAGGATAAGAGCGGAACCTAGATCCTAGTAAGAACAAAAGCTAAGAGCTTGAGTGGATATAGCTACCTAGGTTCTAGAATCTAGGATCTAGCTTCTGATTGTCTAGGAACTCGCATCCAGGATCTAGGATCTACACAACCCCAAAAAGCGGAAGCACAAGCTTCCGCTTTTTTTGTTATACTCCCTCCCTTATTTTGAAAATCGGCCTTTGGCCGCCAGCAAGACGAAGAAGATTATGCGAATAGCTTTAGGTATTGAGTACGATGGTGCGAAATACTACGGTTGGCAACGCCAGCGTGACGTAGACAGTGTCCAGGAACGGTTGGAAAAGGCGCTGAGCAAGATTGCCAATAAGCCCGTTGAAGTACAGTGTGCAGGCAGGACGGATGCGGGTGTACATGGCACCGGGCAGGTCGTACATTTTGATGTCGATGTTGACCGCAAGATGGCTGCGTGGAGCATGGGGGTGAACGCCCACTTACCTAAAGATATCGCGGTTCGCTGGGCCAAGAGGGTGGATGATGAATTCCATGCCCGTTTTACCGCAACAGCGCGCCGGTATCGCTATATTATCTATAACCATGCATACCGCCCTGCGATTTTGGCCAAAGGTGTGAGCCATTATCACGGTGAGCTTGACGAAAAAGCGATGCATGAAGCAGGGCAGTACCTACTGGGTGAGAATGACTTCACATCCTTCCGTGCTGTGTATTGTCAATCCCGCAGTCCTTGGCGTAACCTAATGCATTTGAACGTGTCGCGTCAGGGTAATTTTGTGATCATTGATATCAAGGCCAATGCCTTTGTCCATCATATGGTCCGCAACATTACAGGAAGCCTGATCAAAGTCGGCCGAGGTGAAGAAAAGCCGGAATGGATCCAGTGGCTGCTGGAGCAGAAGGATCGTACATTGGCAGGTGCGACAGCAAAAGCGGAAGGGCTGTACTTGGTTGAGGTGGACTATCCTCAAGAGCATGAACTGCCGAAAGTGCCTGTTGGCCCGTTGTTTTTGCCTGATTAACCTGTCAGGTAACGGTCAGATTTGTCTCGGGCTAACTCGTAGTACCAGTTTTTTATCTACAGTTAGACGAGTTTGTGCTTTAATTCCACCTCGGTAAATTAACGAATTTGTAATTCTCTGCTGCAAAGACTTGTGCTAAGACCCTAAGGGCAGGGAAATAAAAGATAAAAGGTCATTCATGAGCTGGCTGGAAAAGATCCTTACAAAAAGCAACATTGTTTCTTCTCGCAAAGCGTCTATCCCTGAAGGGGTGTGGACCAAATGTACTTCTTGCGAACAAGTGCTTTATCACGCCGATCTAGAACGTAACTTGGAAGTTTGCCCTAAATGTGACCATCACATGCGCATGAAGGCACGCCGTCGCTTGGAAACTTTCCTTGATGAAGAAGGGCAAGTTGAAATCGCGGCCGAGCTTGAGCCAAAAGACAAGCTGAAGTTCCGTGATTCCAAGAAATACAAAGATCGCCTGTCGTCTGCACAGAAGGCAAGCGGCGAGAAAGATGCGCTAGTCGTGAAGAAAGGAACCTTGCTAGGCCAGCCATTGGTAGCCTGTGCATTTGAATTCTCTTTCATGGGCGGCTCAATGGGCTCAGTCGTGGGCGCTAAGTTCGTTAAAGCGGTTGACGAAGCCATTGCCAATAACTGTGCTTTGGTGTGTTTCTCTGCCAGTGGTGGTGCCCGTATGCAGGAAGCGCTAATGTCGCTGATGCAGATGGCGAAAACCAGTGCGGCCCTTGAGCGCCTGTCTGATAAAGGCTTGCCGTTTATCTCTGTATTGACAGACCCTACAATGGGTGGTGTATCGGCAAGCTTGGCAATGCTGGGTGATATCAATATCGGTGAGCCAAAAGCCCTGATCGGCTTTGCAGGCCAGCGTGTTATTGAGCAAACGGTGCGTGAGAAGCTGCCAGAAGGCTTCCAGCGCAGTGAATTCCTGCTTGAGCACGGTGCTATTGACATGATTGTCGACCGCCGTGAAATGCGCCAGCGTATCGGTGGCCTGGTTGCGAAGCTAACCCAGGTTGAATCTCCAATGGTTGTGCCTGTTGAGAAGCCGGCAAAAGCCACTGAAGAAAAAGTAGAAGAGCAGAACGAGCAAACTGAAGAGTAAGCTTTTTTGCAAATAGATATCGAACGGGGCCTGTTGGCCCCGTTTTGTTTTTATCCCCAAACAACGAGCCTTCTGGCCCTGTATTTATTTCCCCCTCGTCATCAAGAATCAATACATTGCTGTTTGGTCTGGCTGCGTTCAGTGGTAAATTAAGGCTCATATTGTTATAACGAAATGAAATATGATGTCCGGATTGACAGCACCTCAAGCAAATTCTCCTTTGGCCTCTTGGCTGACTTATCTTGAACACCTCCACACCAGTGCCATTGATCTGGGTCTTGACCGGGTACAGGCAGTAGCCCAGAAGGCGGAACTCACTAAGCCGGCACCTTGTGTGATCACTGTAGCGGGGACCAACGGCAAAGGCTCTACCTGCGCCATGATGGAAGCGATTTTGCTCAAGGCCGGCTACCGTGTTGGGGTGTATAGTTCTCCCCACCTGGTTCGTTATAACGAGCGTGTCCGCATTAACGGCGTTGAGTTGGCTGATTCTGCACACAGCGAAGCCTTTGCGGCCATAGAGCAGCAGCGCAGCGAAACCAGCCTGAGCCTGTTCGAGTTCGGCACCTTGGCAGCGTTGCAGCTATTCAAGTCGCGCCAGGTTGATGTCGTTTTATTGGAAGTAGGGCTTGGTGGGCGCTTGGATGCCACCAACATCGTTGACCATGATGTATCGGTAATAACCAGCCTGGCAGTCGATCATGTTGATTGGCTGGGTGATGACATCAATGTCATCGGCTATGAAAAGGCTGGAATTTTCCGTAGCGGCAAACCGGCCGTGTGTGGCCAGCCTAACCCGCCAGCGACCGTGCCTGCCCATGCTGATGATATCGGTGCCAAGATGTATCAGGTTGGCTACCAGTTTGACTATAGCGTCGAAGCGGATCACTGGCGCTGGCAGAGCGGTGCATTCACGCTGGAACAATTGCCGATTCCGTCTTTGCCGCTGCCAAATGCCGCAACGGCACTGATGGCATTGGCCGTTGCCGAGCTGAATATCACTGATGAAAATGTGATTGAGGGTTTGGCTGATGCCGCTCTGCCGGGACGTATGCAAAAAGTCTCTGAGCAACCGCTGGTTATCATGGATGTGGCTCATAACCCGCACTCTGCACAGTATTTTGCCCAGCAGCTAGCAGGTATGAAACAAAAGCTCGGCAAGAATAAGCTCCATGCTGTGGTGGCAATGCTCCACGATAAAGACATAGCAGCTACCATTGCTGAGATGACAGAAGTGGTTGATTATTGGTACCCAGCATCGTTGACAGGCCCGCGTGCGGCGAGTGCGGATGAAATCTTGGTCCACCTTCCTATGGGAGCAGAGCCTTGCCTGACCCCAGAGGAGGCTTATGACAAAGCGCTGACACAGGCAGAAGCGGACGATATGGTAATTGTATTTGGCTCCTTTTACACTGTGGGGCAGATAACCAGTCACATTGAAGCAAAGAATCAGGAGTAACTGTGGCAAGTAAATTTCAGAGCCGGTTGATCGGTACGATTATTTTGGTGGCCATCGGGGTGATTTTTCTTCCCGATTTGTTCGATGGCAAGAAACAGCATTACCAAGAGCAATTTGCCAGTATACCGCTGCAGCCTGAAACCACTGCTGAAGTCGAGTATGAAACGATCCCAGCTCCGGAGTTTGCTGAGGTGGACTTACCCCCAGAACCGGTCACAGTGGTGATTGACGAGCCGAAGCCGGAAGACTCGGTTGAAGTAACTGCCGAGGCAATCGAAGCGGCCAACCAGCCACTCAAGGTTGAACCTCAACCTGTTAGCGAGCCAGCGGTAGGTAACCAAGACAGCGCCTGGGTGGTTCAGCTAGGGGTATTCCGCAATTTTGATAACGCCAACCAGTTGGTTGAGCGTCTTCGCAAAGCGGGTTATCAGGCACATGTTTTTCCAAAACAACCGCAGCAAGGCGATTTGGCCCGGGTTGTCGTTGGCCCTGATGTGTCGAAGCAAAAGCTGTCGGGTGACATCAAAAAATTGGAAGAATTGACCGGATTAAAGGGCCGATTGGTCAGATTTAATCCACTTAACCCTTAGGTAAACGTTTGCGTTCTCATTTTTTCTGTTAGAATACGCACCAACAAGACGAATACAACAAATGATGATCTGGATTGATTACGTAATTTTAGGCGTAATTGGCTTCTCGGCTCTGGTGAGTTTGATCCGAGGTTTTGTCAAGGAAGCGCTCTCGTTAGTGATATGGTTTGCTGCTTTTTTCGTCGCAAGTAATTTTTATAATCAGCTGGCGGCCTACTTCACTAATATACAAGATGAGATGCTTCGAAATGGTAGTGCGATAGCTGCCTTGTTCATTGCCACGCTAATAGTCGGCGCAGTAGTGAACTATGTGATTGGACAACTGGTACAGAAAACCGGCCTGTCAGGGACAGACCGGGTACTGGGAATTGTGTTCGGCGGGGTGCGCGGCGTATTGATTGTCGCGGCAGTGCTGTTCTTCATGGACGCCTTCACCGGTTTTGCGGAAGCGGAATGGTGGCAGCAGTCCCAACTGATCCCTCAGTTTGGCGTCGTGATTGAATGGTTCTTTTCGTACCTCAAAGACACATCAAGCTTTTTGCCGGGCGCGATATAGCGAACGGTGTTGGATGAAACCCAAGGTGGCTTGGGGAAATCAGGTTCAGTGTTAATTTACTGATACCTAATGGAAAAGCTCTCAGCGGGTATTTGGCTAGGCCGAATACCCGCTGAATTTCAAATTAAGCGTGACGAGGATTTAGGACATGTGTGGTATTGTCGGAATCGTGGGTTCAACCCCGGTTAACCAGTCTATTTATGATGCTTTGACTGTGCTGCAGCACCGCGGCCAAGATGCGGCTGGTATTGTTACCTTGGAAAGCAATCGTTTTCGTCTGCGTAAAGCGAACGGTTTGGTTCGCGATGTATTCGAAGCCAAGCACATGCAGCGTTTGCAGGGTAACGTAGGGATTGGCCATGTGCGCTATCCGACTGCTGGTAGCTCAAGCGCGTCAGAAGCCCAGCCTTTCTATGTGAACTCACCATACGGTATTTCACTGGCCCACAACGGTAACCTGACCAATGCGGGTGAGATCAAAGAGCAGCTGTTCGAAAAAGCACGTCGTCACGTTAACACCACTTCTGATTCAGAAATCCTGTTGAACGTACTGGCGAACCAGCTGGAAAGCGCCACGACTTACCCAATCACGCCTGAAGAAATCTTTGATGCAGTACGTGAAGTACATCGCATGGTTTCTGGTGCTTATGCTGTCGTTTCTATGGTTATCGGCCACGGTATGATTGCCTTCCGCGACCCGCATGGTATCCGTCCTCTGTGCCTTGGTAAGCGTGAAGTTGAAGGTCAGGTGGAGTACATGGTGGCTTCAGAGTCGGTAGCTCTGGATGCCGTTGGCTTTGATTTCATGCGTGATGTTGCACCGGGTGAAGCGGTTTATGTGACCTTTGATGGCCAGCTATACACTCAGCAATGCGCAGACAACCCAACGCTAAATCCTTGTGTGTTTGAGTTTGTTTACTTTGCCCGCCCTGACTCGTTTATCGACAAGGTATCAGTATACGGTGCGCGTGTAAGCATGGGCCAGAAGCTGGGCGAGAAGATCAAGCGTGACTGGGCTGACTTGGATATCGATGTGGTTATCCCTATTCCGGAAACATCGTGTGACAGCGCGTTGGAAATTGCCCGTACACTGGATAAGCCATACCGTCAGGGTTTTGTGAAAAACCGCTATGTTGGCCGTACCTTCATCATGCCGGGCCAGCAAATGCGTCGTAAATCAGTACGTCGTAAGCTGAATGCTATTCGTTCAGAATTCAAAGATAAGAGCGTACTGCTGGTGGACGATTCAATCGTTCGCGGTACCACTTCAGAGCAGATCATTGAAATGGCACGTGAAGCCGGTGCGCGTAAGGTTTACCTAGCATCAGCTGCACCTGAAGTTCGCTTCCCGAATGTATACGGTATCGATATGCCAACGGCTAACGAGCTGATTGCACACGGCCGTGAAGTTGATGAGATCTGTAACATGATCGGTGCTGACGGCCTGATCTTCCAAGATCTACAAGATCTGGTTGATGCCGTTGCAGAAGGTAACCCGGATATCCAGAAGTTTGAAACGTCGGTATTCAGCGGTTCTTACGTCACAGGTGACATCGACCAGACCTACCTTGATTACCTCGAATCACTCCGTAGCGAAGACTCGAAAATCAAGCGTGAAATCCAGCAGGATCTAGCGAACCTCGAGTTGCATAACGAAGGGGTTTAAGGGGAAAGGGTGCGAGTGCGAGGCCCTGGATCCTAGTTCCTGGAAAGAGCAAAAGCTTTATCCATTTACCTATCAAGTGAAAAGCGAGAGCCAACGGCTCTCGCTTTTTTGTTTGCGTTTTTCTAGGTTCTAGGTTCTAGTATCTCTAAACCTAACTTCTAATGACTAAACTGCGGCCCAATGCCTAGGTTCCATAGGATCACAGACCCTGCGATGATGGAAACCAGCAGTACTAACCCGCAGGTGACAATAGAGCTCGCATAAATAAACCCACGCTCTTCGGGAATATGCATCAAAATAGGCACACCGGTGTAGAGCAGGTAGACGGAATAGGCGATACCTATCAACCCGGCAATCATCAGGAACCAAACCTGAGGATAGATAGCCGCGATACTGACCATGAACAATGGCGTTGCTGTGTATGCCGCTAGCTCAAGTGCCTGAGTATATGTCGGTGTGGAGCCAAAAGTATGGCTCATCCAGTAAGTCAGGTAGGCGAGGGCGAATACCCCGGCTATCAAGGCAAAGTACATAGCGACCGACATTGCTAGCGCACTGCCTTGGGTAAGGTAGATAGGTGCGCCGACGCCAATTCGCCAGCCGATAAATACGCTTGAAATGAAGGCAAAGACAGGTGGAAGCAAAGCAATCAGTAGAATGTGGCTTAAACTGCTTTGTATCCCTTCGTGTTCCTTGTCAATCGCCCGCCACTCTTGCTTGGGGTGGGTATATAAACCAAATAAGTGTCCCAGAATCATAATGCTTCCTCATTGAGTCGTGCTTATTTTCATCCGTTGTCGAAGAACACTTACTAAGCGAAAGTGGAACTTGTGGTGCTCTTCTTGCTAACTGCTCTTTTTACAAATATCGCTATTTTTTGCAAATAAAGACTGCTTGTGGCGTTGCCTACCAATAAACACAAAATCAGGAAGGCTTTTCGTGCCAGTACTATTAACATTTAGTCGTGGTTGAAAAAGTTCGCAAGAAATAGAGGGAACCTAGATCCTAGAATCGTGTTCCTAGAAGGAGCGGGAAAGTGGAACCTAAAGCTTTAGCTTCTATCTTATCAAGGTTCCAGGAACTAGGATCTAGGGCCCAAGGATCAAAAAAGCGAGAGACTTTCGTCTCTCGCTTATTGATTTGGATAACAGTGCTAACCGCTTTACAGTTTGAAATACTCGCTGGCAAACTCAATGAACAAGCGCAGCTTCTCTGGCTGGTAATCGCGATGGTTATACATCAGGTACACATCACGTTGGTTGGATGACCAGTTTTCAAGGATTTGCACCAGCTCGCCTGAAGAGATGTATTTCTCCAGCATGACATCCGGCATCAGTGTAATTCCTAAACCGGCCATACAGGCTTTGCGAACAACATTGAGCTCATTGGCTTCGTAGCGCCCACGGTCAGACACGGTGACCGTTTCACCATCGCTGTTAGTCAGGCGCCAGCGCAAAAGGGGTTTGCCTTTTAGCAAGGGGTGCTGGTGTAAGTCCTGAGCATGTTTTGGCTCGGAGTTGCTCTTGAGGTACGCCGGGCTGGCAACCAAGATATCTTTAACCGCATTGATCTTTCGAGCAATCAGGGTCGAGTCACGCTGTGGCCCGACACGGAAGATCACATCCCAATCAGTCGGGTCAAGGATCTCCGGGTCATTACTCATCGTTAACTGGATGTTGATAGCCGGGTGCTCTTTCATAAACGCATTGAGCAGGGGCTGCAACATGACCTTAGTCAGGTTTGAGGGGGCGGCAATCTTTAGCTTGCCTGCAGCGCCTTTACACTCTTCGCTGACATGTTCAGCCGTGTCCACCAAGCTCTGGAGCAAGGGGCTGCACTCATCGTAAAATTTCTGTCCGGCTTCTGTCAGTGATAGCTTCCTTGCATGACGGTTGAGTAGTCGGATATTCAAGCACTCTTCAAGCGCCTGAATACGTCTTGTCAGGGTGGCAACGGGTACCTGGGTCTTGCGAGAAGTCGCTGTGTAACTGCCGTTTTCCACAACCATGCGGAATAAATTCAAATCGTCAAGCTTCATAACTGTACAACACTGAAAACTTATAATGGGGAATTGTATAACAAAATATGTAAAAAGATGACGCTTTCAGGACAACTTTTGCTGTAAATCAAGATATGGCGTGTTTTTCTTTTTGGGTTAATTCTTACTAATTGATAAATTTAAATTTTGATGCTGTTAACAAATTTCAATATTTTCATCGTCGATATCAGGAATCCCCTGACGATCAGCGGATTTCGACCTATGCTTTTGGTAGGTTAGTCAAGCCTGTGGTTAGCGTTGTCATGAGTACACATTCCCAGTCAGGTGGCACAGTCGGTGCCAAGCAGCATTACCATTCGTCAGTCAGGGAGCAGGCTTTGCTTGAAGATAAAGACGTTCTGATCGTCGAAGATGATCCAGTATTTAGAACCATGCTCACTGGCTTTCTATCCAGCCAGGGGTGCCGGGTGCGTGAAGCGGAGAACGGCCTTGAGGGCTTGCAGGCACTGCGCGAGGGTATGCCAGATATCCTATTGTGTGATCTGGCCATGCCGGTGTTGACCGGTATGGAGTTTGTAGAGGAAGTTTCGCTTCAATATCCAATGGTTCCTATAATTGTTATCTCTGGTACTGGGAATATGTCGGATGTAGCGGCGGCATTGCGCCATGGGGTAAAAGACTTCTTGATCAAGCCGCTTGATAACATCATGGTGCTGAAGTCTGCCATTTTGTCAGTGCTGAAGTCTGAAGATTCCGTGACAGAAAACCAGGGTTTTTCTAGCCAATGGGTCAACATCGACGAAGAGACCGTGGTTGATGAGGAGCTTGAGTGGCATATCGAAGAGCTAAAGGCTAACCCTCGTGCGGCTCGAGAATTGTTGTTGGGCCTTATGCCTGAAGCACAGTCTTCATTGGGTGACTGGCAGCTGAACTATTGTGTCCTGCAGGCGACTGATGTCCAGCCCGTATTGCTCGATTACACCTGGCTGATTGATGGCCGGTTGGCTTTTTACTTGGTCGATTCAGCAACCGGTGGTGATAACGGCACGGCAACCACTTTACTTATCCGCGCATTTTTCAATGATTACCTCCGAACCCGTATGGGAGATCAAAACACGATATCTGGCCTGATTAAATTGATCGAGAAAGGAATGCGCCATTCCGGTTATGCATCTCCAATCAAGGCGATATTCGGTATCTTTGATGTGACCGACAGAACCCTGAATATTGCGTCTGCAGGCCTCTCCGCCAGGCTGCAAACCAGTGACGGTGAGCAAGTAGTCAAAGCCCAACCTTGGCTCGGTAACCAAGCCAGTAAAAATGAGAGCGTCAGCCTCAAGTTTGCTGAATCTGGGGGGCGTTTATCATTAAGCGAAATGGGATCGGCCAGCTTTAGTTTGACTTTTAAACGAAAAAGCCAGTAACAAGAAAATAAAACGGAGAGCCTAGGCTCTCCGTTGTCATTTTTGTACCTACTGTGTTCAGTTTAGGCTTGCACTGGCTGCGGCTCAGCCTCTTCTTCCACAGCCTTACCTTCTGCTCCGTGCATCCAGCGGATTAGTTGGTTAGAGCATAGAAGCAGCAGCACACCAGAAACTGTCGCTGCGATTGCGATACCACTGAAGATTGCCATTGGACCAGATTCACCGACATGGGCACCAATAATACCGGCTACATAGTTAGCGATGGCATTGAAGCCAAACCATGCACCCATCATCAAGGAAGCAAGGCGAAGCGGTGCTAGCTTGGTAACCATCGATAAGCCGATTGGCGATAGGCATAGCTCACCAAGGGTATGGAAGAAGTATGCGCCGACTAGCCAGAACATTGACGTCTTCACAGTGATATCACCACCTTGCTGCATAACAGCACCCATCATGCACACGAAGCCAGCAGCAAGGAAGAACAAGCCCATTGCGAATTTAACTGGGGAACTTGGCTCTTTGGGCCCCATTTTCACCCAGATCGAAGCGATAAGCGGCGCTAGGGTGATCACGAAGAATGGGTTTAGAGACTGGAACCAAGCAGCAGGCACTTCGAAACTACCGATCATACGGTCGGTGTACTGCTGCGAGAAAATGTTCATCAGGCCGCCTGCTTGCTCGAAGCCCGCCCAGAAGATAACCACGAATAGACCCATGATCATAATCACTTTCAGGCGATCTTTTTCTTGCTTGGTCAATGGCTCTTTCTGGCCTGACTTATTCATGGCCGCCGCACGTTTTGCTGCTGGCTCTTTACCAATATCACCAAGTAGGCGCTCGGCAAAAATCAGTTGGGTTACTAGGCTGATCAGCATACCGATACCTGCCGTCAGGAAACCCGCTTTCCAGCCGTAAGTGGCAGAAGCTGTGCCGGCAATGATACCTGCAAGTAAAGAGCCAAGGTTGATACCCATATAGAAGATAGTAAATGCACCGTCACGGCGGTTATCGCCTTCTTGGTACAAGTCACCCACCATGGTTGAAATGTTCGGCTTGAACATACCATTACCAATGATCAACAAGCCTAGGCCGAGATAAAAAGCAGTGACAGAATGTGGGTCGACCATGCTGTTTGGCAGCGCGAGGGTGAATTGGCCTAGGGCCATCAAGATACCGCCAATAATGATAGAGCGTCGCTGCCCTAGAAAGTTATCGGCAATCCAACCACCGATGAGAGGGGTGATATACACAAGGCCGGTATAGATACCGTAGAGGTTAAGGGCATCTTGGGTTGTCCAACCAAGACCACCATTGATGGTTTTGTCGGTGAGGTAAAGCACCAGAATGGCACGCATCGCATAGTAAGAAAAACGTTCCCACAGTTCGGTTCCAAACAGTAAGAACAAACCTTTTGGATGGCCTAACAGCGTGCCACTATTCAGATTGCTCATAATTATTCTCTAAATTTAATTGGTTTTGTGTTTGCTAATGTCGCCCCTTTTATAAATGACAAATTATTAAACTGCAAATCGTTACAAATATAAAACAAACCAAAAACAACGCAAGACTCTGAAATATAAGCGATTGTTTGCTATTTGCTCAAAATTGAAATTTCAGATTTACCAGAAGTTAAATTGAGATGATATCGTATTTTGTGATTATTGTGGTGTTATAGGTTGAATTTTTAACTTTTTATGGAATTAAATCCTGTGGTTGGTTTTTGTTAATGATTATTACAATTATGGCTGTTTATGCAGTCTCGCAATGACCTTGGTGTTTTTTAAGCGCGGGAAGGGGCAAATTATTGTCGCATAGGCAGGCTTAGGTATAATTAGCTATGGCTAGAGGATTAACTGACTGAGATTGCTATGAAAGATTGGTACTTACTGTATTGTAAGCGCAGCGAACAGGAACGTGCGGTGATCAACCTCGATCGTCAAGGTGTGGAGTGTTATTACCCGCAGGTCACGGTTGAGAAAATAGTCCGCGGTAAACGTACGACTGCTTTTGAGCCTCTTTTCCCAAGCTATATGTTTGTCTATTTCGATCCTGAGCAAATCAGCTATACCACGGTGCGATCGACACGCGGTGTGGCTGATTTTATCCGTCAAGGGGCAAAACCACAGGTGGTGAACCCGGATCTCATCTATAGCTTGATGGTGAATGAGGACTCTGAAGAACAACAGGCGAAATTGTCCGATCTGCCAAAACCGGGCGATTCACTCAAATTGTTGCAAGGTCAGTTCAAGGGTATTGAAGCTATTTACCAGGAGCCTGATGGCGAGAAACGTTCATTTATGCTGATTAACCTACTTGGCAGGCCGGTGAAAGTCAGTGTCCAGAATGAAGATCTGGTGAAAAAGTGATCCACCTTTATTGCAATATTGGATTCGTTTGCAATGTGTTTGTTATAGTGGTTCAGATAACTTAAAACGGAATAAACTATGTCTACATCTTCCCCTGTACGTAAAGCGGTGATCCCTGTTGCCGGCTTGGGTACGCGAATGCTGCCTGCAACTAAAGCAATTCCAAAGGAAATGCTGCCTATCGTGGATAAGCCGCTTATCCAGTATGTGGTTAACGAGTGTGTTGCTGCTGGCATCAAAGAAATTGTGTTGGTGACTCACTCTTCGAAGAACTCAATTGAAAACCACTTCGATACCTCTTTTGAGCTGGAAGCAACGCTTGAGAAGCGTGTAAAACGACAGCTGCTTGATGAAGTTCAAAAGATTTGTCCGAAAGATGTCACCATCATGCATGTGCGCCAGGGCCAGGCAAAAGGTTTGGGCCATGCAGTCTTGTGTGCTCACCCTCTAGTTGGTGACGAGCCCTTCGCCGTTGTGCTGCCTGATGTGATTCTTGATGATGCTGCCAGTGATTTGCGCCGTGAAAATATGGCGGCGATGGTAAACGCCTTTAATGATACCCAGATCAGCCAAGTGATGGTTGAGCCGGTTCCAATGTCTGAGGTATCCAGCTACGGCGTGGCAGATATTAGTGGTGCAGAGCTTAAGCCGGGTGAAACAGCAGCGATGACCAAAGTCGTTGAGAAGCCTGCCCTTGAGGATGCGCCGTCGAATTTGGCCATCGTTGGCCGTTATGTGCTGCCTGCTGAAATTTGGTCACTGCTAGCGCGTACCCCAGTGGGTGCCGGTGATGAGATCCAGCTAACTGATGCGATTGATATGCTGATGGAAGATCAGCAAGTTAATGCGTTCCATATGTCAGGTAAGAGCCACGATTGCGGTAGTAAGCTAGGCTACATGCAGGCATTTGTCGAATACGGCTTACGCCATGAGTCTCTGGGCGAGGACTTCAAAGCCTTCTTGAAAGAGATGGTGAAGTAACAAGATCCTGATTTTAATATTTAAAAAAGCGAGAGGTGATACCTCTCGCTTTTTTATTTGGCGTCTAGCAGCCTTTCCTAGGATCTAGGATCTAGGATCTAGGATCTGCTTTGCTCACTTCTCATGATACTGCTCGCATGCATGCAGGGTATTTTCAATCAAGGTTGCTACGGTCATAGGGCCTACACCACCCGGTACCGGTGTGATATGGCGTGCTCGCTCACGGGCAATATCATATTCCACGTCACCAGCTAGCTTGCCGTTGTCCAGGCGGTTGATACCGACATCAATAACCGTTGCCCCTTCTTTGATCCAGCTGCCCGGAATGAAGTTAGGTTTGCCGACAGCAACCACTAATATATCCGCTTGGCGGACATGGCTTTCCAAATCTTGGGTAAAGCGGTGGCATGTGGTGGTGGTTGCACCAGCCAGAAGCAGCTCGAGGGTCATAGGGCGTCCGACAATGTTCGACGCACCAACAATCACTGCGTGCTTGCCTCGTACCGCGATATTGTAGCGTTCAAGCAGGGTGATAATGCCTTTAGGCGTGCATGAACGCAGTTTGGGAATACGCTGGCAAAGGCGGCCGACATTGTAGGGGTGGAAACCATCAACGTCTTTCTCCGGGTCGATATGCTCTAGTACCTTGGTGCTGTCGATACCTGCCGGCAGGGGGAGTTGCACTAGTATCCCATCCACGTCGTTATCACCGTTTAGCTCGTCGATGAGGGCGAGCAATTCAGTTTCGGTTGTAGTGGCTGGCAAGTCGAAAGACTTGGATACAAAACCGACTTCATCACAGGCTTTACGTTTGCTACCCACGTAAATTTGCGAAGCAGGGTCTTGGCCTACCAAGACAACAGCAAGCCCCGGTGCACGAAGGCCTGCGTCGAGGCGAGCTTTAACTCGGGCTGCAACTTCTTGACGAACAGTTTGCGAAATGAGTTTTCCATCAATGATTTGAGCGGCCATGTTTATCCTTTGAACTGAAATTGACTGAGCATGGAGCAAAGTAGCTTGGTATATGAATACACTCATGAACGAGGTATTTCGGGTGCTACTCGATTGTTGTATTGTCGCAGAGAATGTTACGAAGATCTATAGCGCAAACGTTTGCGTTTGGGTTTTGGTTTGGATTTTGTTTACGTTATGGTGATAGTTGCTATCTTTGTGTGGTTATTGTTAACACGTATCGCTGATTGCCCGCCACCTATGCAATTTGTTCTATGTTTAGTCACTTAACCGCAAATGCAGAGAAAATAGGGGAAAAGGCATTGACGTTCATGGTTGGAGACGTATAATTCCGTCCCGTAACCCAGTGTTACACCAATGATGCGCCCTTAGCTCAGCTGGATAGAGCACGTCCCTTCTAAGGATGTGGTCGTAGGTTCGAATCCTACAGGGCGTGCCATTTCCCCTTTCTTCAAATGCTACTTCTAGCGAATCAATCTACCCGTATCGCAACCTGTTTTTCCTGTACCGCCTTGGTGCTGCTTGGTGCATCCTGCTATTTCGTTCATCAGAAACTGTTTCAGCGCTTGTTGCTCGCGTTCATTAGTCGGTTGCCATGAGGCGATCACTGTTGCCTTGTTCCTTTTCATTGTCTTTTCCTTGTATGCTCTTGGGGAATATTCAACAAGTATCTTAATGAGGGTGGTGGCTACATTTTGTGCTATCCGTCGGTTTATCAAGTTAACCTTAGTGTTAATAGGGTTAATTTCAGGAAGGGTTCAGGTGGTGCAGGAGCTAGGAAGAGAAGATCCTAGTTCTTGTGGAGCAAGAAGAACCTTAGAAGAGCTGATCTTAAGAAAAGCACGCCAGATAGTGGATGTGGGGAAAATGCTGCCTGATTTAATCTAGGATCGAGAAGCTAGGATCCGCTCTATTCTATCACCAAGCTATTTCACTTCCATCCCAATGAAAGAACTTACCGCTGTCTTCAGCCGCTAGGGAGTTTAGGACGCTATAAATTCGTTCAGCGGAAAGTTGTGGTGTATGGAGCTTGTCATCACGAATGTTGAGTTGGAAAGGGGCTGAGAGCGGGGTTTCTGTTGTACCGGGGTGAATAGCCGCGATACAGGCATTAGGAAAGCGTCTTTGCCATTCGATACTGAGGGTTTTGATAAACATGTTCAGAGCCGCCTTGCTCATTCGGTAGCTGTACCATCCACCTGAGCGGTTATCGCTGATAGAGCCGACCATGGCGGATAGGCATAAGAAGCGAAATGGGTCGTCGCGTCTATAGAGCGTGTCGAGGTACTGGGCGGTGGCAATGCTGGTATAGGTATTGGCCTCTATGTTGCCAGCCAGAAAAGCTGGGGTGATCTGCGACAGGCGCTTTTCCGGCATATCGCTTTGTTTACTGTGTAATTGACTGTTACTTTGGCTATCGTTTTGACCATCGTTTTGAGTATAGGTGTGCAGTAGCCCTGAGGCATTGATAGTCCAGTCCGGCCGCCCATATCGCTTGAAAATGCTTGAAATAGCCGAAAGTCCGCCTGAACCCTGCTGGTTAATATCACACACGACAGGGGCAATCTGGCCAGGATAGTCTTGCTGCAGCTGCTCCAATTTTTTCGATGGGCGACGAGACATAGCAGCAACGTGATGGCCTTGGTTCAGCATGTGTTGGGTGAGGGCGAACCCTAAGCCCCCGTTGGCACCGATAATCCAGGTCTTCTTTTTTTCATCACCCATAGTAGCACTCTTTATATAACCTCATGTTTTGTTACGCGTTGCTGCGCATGACAGATCATCGTTAATTTTGAGCAGTGGCATGTATAAAGTTTAAGCGATAAAAAAGCAGCGTTTAGCGGTAAAAAGAGGCAGATAAAGCAGCTGACGGTCAAAAAAACGTAAAAGGAAACGATTTTTTTTGGGTTTTCCCTTGTAAATGGAATTTTTGCCCCTATCTTGTGTGAAAGGTTTGATTGCGGTGCGACCACTCTGTCTCGACGGCAGGGTTGAGGATCGCTATAATACCGCGTTTTTAGTCCCTGGCCGGGTGGGTTTAAGCCCGATAGAAAGCAGGAACTATCAGAATTAAGGCGTTATGGTTTTGGCGTGGTTGCCAGCCATAACACGAAAGGATGCCACCGTCAGTATGACTGATCGGCAACATCACTCAGATAGCACTGAGTAAGTTTTGAGGTTAAATAAAATGCAAGTTACCGTTGAAACCACTGAAGGTCTAGAACGCCATCTAACTATCACAGTTCCAGCTGCAAACATCGAAGACGCTGTAACAGCTGAGCTGAAGAAAATTGCTAAGAATCGTCGTTTCGATGGTTTCCGTCCAGGTAAAGCACCGATCAAAATGGTTGCACGTATGTTCGGCGCTTCTGTTCGCCAGGACATCCTAGGTGAAGTGATGCAGCGTCACTACATCGAAGCTATCGTTAAAGAAAAAATCAATCCAGCAGGCGCGCCTACTTTTACTCCTGTTGAAATGGCTGAAGGCAAAGACCTAGTATTCAAGGCGTCTTTCGAAATCTTCCCAGAAATCGAACTAGCTGGTCTAGAAAACATCACTGTTGAGAAACCAGCAGTAGAAGTTAAAGACGAAGACGTTGAAACTATGCTTGAGACGCTTCGCAAGCAGCAGGCGACTTGGAACGAAGTTGAAGAAGCTGCAGCTGCTGACAGCCGCGTAACTATCGATTTCACTGGCTCTATCGACGGTGAAGAGTTCGAAGGCGGTAAAGCTGAAGGTTTCGCTCTTGCAATGGGCCAGGGCCGCATGATCCCAGGTTTCGAAGACGGCATCGTTGGTAAGAAAGCGGGCGAAGAGTTCTCTCTAGAAGTGACTTTCCCTGAAGACTACCACGCTGAGAACCTAAAAGGTAAAGCAGCGACTTTCGCTATCAAACTACACAAAGTTGAAGCTCAGGAACTTCCAGAGCTAACTGAAGAGTTCGTTGCTAAGTTCGGCGTTGAAGACGGTTCTGTAGAAGGTCTTAAAGCTGAAGTTCGCAAGAACATGGAACGTGAGCTGAAGCAAGCTGTTAAGAACCGTATCAAAGATCAGGTTCTAGACGGTCTAGTTGAGCAGAACGACATCACTGTTCCAGCTGCTCTAATCGATCAAGAAATCAACGTTCTACGCCAGCAGGCTACTCAGCGCTTCGGCGGTGATGCAGCTAACGCTCCTGAGCTTCCACGTGAGCTGTTCGAAGAGCAAGCTAAGCGTCGCGTAGTTGTTGGCCTACTTCTAGGTGAAGTGATCAAGTCTGAAGAGCTAAAAGCTGATGAAGAGCGCGTTAAAGCAATCATCGCTGAAATGGCTTCTGCATACGAAGATCCAACAGAAGTTGTTGCTTACTACGAGAAAAACGAGCAGATGATGAACAACATGCGCAACGTTGCTCTAGAAGAGCAAGCTATCGATGCGCTACTGGCTAAAGCTCAGGTTTCAGAAAAAGAAGTTAGCTTCAACGATCTGATGAACCAGCAGCCAGCTGCATAATTTGCTGAAATTGCTGTAGGGATTTGACTTTACTTCAAATCTTCTGCTAACAATGGTCCGTGTGAGAGTAATTTCATTCGGGCCATTTATTTTAGGGAAATAACGTTATGAGCTACCAAGAAAAAAACGCCATGTCGCCGATTTTGGATGCGCTGGTTCCTATGGTGGTCGAGCAGACTTCTCGTGGTGAACGTTCCTACGACATCTATTCCCGACTACTAAAAGAGCGTGTGATCTTCCTGACCGGTCAGGTTGAAGACCACATGGCCAACCTAGTTGTTGCACAGCTTCTGTTCCTTGAGTCTGAAAACCCTGACAAAGATATCTTCCTATACATCAACTCACCAGGCGGTTCGGTGACTGCGGGTATGTCTATCTACGACACCATGCAGTTTATTAAGCCAAACGTCAGCACGGTATGTATGGGTCAGGCATGCTCAATGGGCGCCTTCCTGCTAGCAGGTGGTGCCAAAGGTAAGCGTTACTGCCTACCGAACTCCCGTGTAATGATTCACCAGCCGCTAGGTGGCTTCCAGGGCCAGGCTTCTGATATCCAGATCCATGCCCAGGAAATCCTGACGATCAAACAGCGCCTGAACGGTTTGCTTGCAGAGCACACCGGCCAGCCACTTGAAGTGGTTGAGCGCGACACTGATCGTGATAACTTTATGTCGGCAGAACAAGCTGTAGAATACGGTTTGGTCGACGCTGTTTTGAGTCAGCGTGACTAAGTTTTTTAGCCTCCGTGCAGCGACTTAGCCGCTTGCACGGAGCAAAAAGACTTGAGTTGTTATACACTCAAAACAAAGGCAATGATGGGGTAAGACCCGAAAAGAGGTTAGCGAATGACAGATAAGCGAAAAGAGAGTGGTAGTGGAAAACTGCTGTACTGCTCTTTCTGCGGTAAAAGTCAGCATGAAGTTCGCAAGCTGATTGCAGGCCCTTCTGTGTATATTTGCGATGAATGTGTTGACCTGTGCAACGACATCATTCGTGAAGAAATCAAAGAAGTGATGCCTAAGCGTGATGGCAATGAGCTTCCGACACCGCAAGAAATTCGTGCAAACCTGGATGAATATGTTATTGGCCAGTCTCATGCGAAGAAAGTACTCGCAGTAGCGGTTTACAACCACTACAAGCGTCTTCGCAATGGCGACACCAATAGTGACGGTGTTGAGCTGGGCAAGAGTAATATCTTGTTGATCGGCCCGACGGGTAGCGGTAAGACGCTACTTGCAGAGACATTGGCTCGCATGCTGGATGTGCCGTTCACTATGGCAGATGCCACCACCCTGACCGAAGCCGGTTATGTGGGTGAGGATGTTGAGAACATCATCCAGAAGCTGCTGCAGAAATGTGATTACGATGTAGCTAAGGCCGAGCGCGGCATTGTTTACATCGATGAGATCGATAAGATCTCACGTAAGTCAGACAACCCATCAATTACCCGCGATGTGTCGGGTGAAGGTGTTCAGCAGGCATTGCTGAAGCTGATTGAAGGTACTGTTGCATCGGTTCCACCGCAAGGTGGCCGCAAGCACCCACAGCAGGAATTCCTGCAAGTGGACACGTCAAAAATCCTGTTCATCTGTGGCGGTGCATTCGCCGGCTTGGACAAGGTGGTTGACCAGCGTGTTGCAACCGGTACAGGCATTGGCTTTGGTGCTGATGTGCGTTCGAAAGATCAGTCTCGTACCCTGAGCGATCTGTTCGAGAAGGTTGAGCCGGAAGATTTGGTCAAATACGGCCTGATCCCTGAGTTCATCGGTCGTCTTCCCGTTACAGCTATTTTGAACGAGCTGGACGAAGACGCACTGGTACAGATCCTGCGTGAGCCGAAGAATGCGCTTACCAAGCAGTATGCGGCACTTCTT
This sequence comes from Photobacterium sp. ABD4_091, assembly GCF_056160145.1. Taxonomy (NCBI): domain Bacteria; kingdom Pseudomonadati; phylum Pseudomonadota; class Gammaproteobacteria; order Vibrionales; family Vibrionaceae; genus Photobacterium; species Photobacterium sp. ABD4_091. The sequence goes on from NZ_JBSWWQ010000001.1 coordinate 2,486,883, forward strand.
GAGCTGGAAAACGTTGAGCTTGAGTTCCGTGACGATGCGCTTGTGGCTATTGCCCGTAAGGCAATGGAGCGTAAGACTGGTGCACGTGGCCTGCGCTCGATTGTTGAGGCGGTACTGCTTGATACTATGTACGAGCTACCTTCAGCAGAAGGCGTTAGCAAGGTTGTGATTGATGAATCAGTAATTAAAGGCGAGTCTGAGCCTCTACTGATTTACGAAAACACTGAAAACCAAGCAGCTGGTGCTGAGTAATTTCTGCGCAGAGCGGTCAAAAAAAGGAGGCAATCGCCTCCTTTTTTATTTTCTGATACATATCCCGTTGAATCTTTTGTCCAAGCCCCCATATACTCTTTAATAAGAGTGAACGGAAGAGAGAATAATATGAACCTGGAGCGTTCGGAACGCCTTGAGATCCCCGTTCTGCCACTTCGTGATGTGGTGGTCTACCCGCATATGGTTATTCCATTGTTTGTAGGCCGGGATAAGTCTATTCGCTGCCTTGAAGCGGCGATGGATGACGACAAACAAATTTTGTTGGTGGCCCAAAAAGAAGCGGCGACTGACGAGCCTGCCATTACCGACCTTTACGATGTCGGTACGGTAGCGACTATCCTACAGCTGCTTAAGCTGCCTGACGGTACGGTGAAGGTTCTGGTAGAAGGCCAGCAGCGTGCCAAGGTAGAAAACCTTCGCGATGATGAGTTCTTCAGTGCCGAGGCTGATTTCTTGGTCACCGAAGAAATGGACGAGCGCGAGCAGGAAGTCCTGGTTCGCACCGCCATCAACCAATTCGAAGGCTTTATCAAGCTCAACAAGAAGATCCCGCCGGAAGTGCTGACTTCGCTAAATGGTATCGATGAGGCAGCGCGCCTGGCCGATACCATTGCTGCCCATATGCCGCTCAAGCTGGCTGACAAGCAGAAAGTGCTGGAGATCGTCGACGTTGTGGAACGCCTAGAGTTCCTGATGGCGATGATGGAGTCTGAGATTGACCTGCTGCAGGTGGAGAAGCGGATCCGCGGCCGTGTCAAGAAGCAGATGGAAAAGAGCCAGCGCGAGTACTACCTCAACGAGCAGATGAAGGCTATCCAGAAAGAACTGGGTGAGCTGGACGATGCGCCGGATGAATTCGAATCTTTGAAGAAGAAAATCGAAGAGTCGAAGATGCCGAAAGAGGCACGCGAGAAGACAGAACAAGAGCTGCAGAAGCTTAAGATGATGTCGCCGATGTCTGCCGAGGCAACGGTTGTGCGTGGCTACATCGATTGGATGCTGAGCGTGCCATGGTTCAAGCGTTCCAAGGTGAAGAAGAACCTTGCCAAGGCAGAAGAAGTACTGAATGCCGACCATTACGGCCTTGAGCGCGTCAAGGAGCGTATCCTTGAGTACTTGGCAGTACAGAGCCGCATCAACAAGCTAAAAGGCCCTATCCTGTGTTTGGTGGGTCCTCCTGGTGTGGGTAAAACCTCTCTGGGCCAGTCGATTGCTGCTGCTACCGGTCGTAAATACACCCGTATGGCATTGGGTGGCGTACGAGACGAAGCGGAAATCCGTGGTCACCGTCGTACCTACATTGGTTCCATGCCGGGTAAGCTGATCCAGAAAATGTCCAAGGTTGAGGTTAAGAACCCGCTGTTCCTGCTTGATGAAATCGACAAGATGTCATCTGATATGCGTGGCGACCCGTCTTCAGCGCTATTGGAAGTGCTGGATCCGGAACAGAATAATGCGTTCAACGACCATTACCTGGAAGTGGATTACGATTTGTCTGATGTCATGTTCGTAGCAACATCGAACTCGATGAACATTCCAGGCCCGCTACTTGACCGTATGGAAGTGATCCGCTTGTCGGGCTACACCGAAGACGAGAAGCTGAACATTGCCAAGCGTCACTTGCTTGAAAAGCAAATCAAGCGTAATGGCTTGAAGCCAAACGAAATTGAAGTGGACGACTCAGCCCTGATCGGCATCATTCGTTACTACACCCGTGAAGCAGGTGTACGTAGCCTTGAGCGTGAAGTGTCCAAGCTGTGCCGTAAAGCCGTGAAAGAAATTCTGCTTAACACTGAAACCAAGAAGGTTGTGATCACTCAAGATAACCTGAAAGAGTACTTGGGTGTTCAGCGTTTTGATTACGGTAAAGCCGAAGAGAATAACCGTATCGGCCAAGTGACAGGCCTTGCATGGACAGAAGTGGGGGGTGACCTACTGACTATCGAAACCGAGTCGATGCCGGGTAAAGGTAAGCTTACCTACACCGGTTCGTTGGGTGATGTGATGCAGGAGTCGATTCAGGCAGCCATGACCGTTGTCCGTACCCGCGCCGAGCGTTTGGGTGTCGCCCCTGACTTCTACGAGAAACGTGATATCCACGTTCACGTACCAGAAGGTGCTACGCCGAAAGATGGCCCGAGTGCTGGTATCGCGATGTGTACTGCGTTGGTTTCTAGCCTGACCGGTAACCCGGTACGTGGCGATGTCGCTATGACAGGTGAAATTACCCTGCGTGGTGAAGTGCTACCAATCGGTGGCCTGAAAGAGAAATTGCTTGCTGCTCACCGTGGTGGTATCAAAACGGTACTGATTCCGAAGGAGAATGAGCGTGATCTGGAAGAGATCCCAGATAACGTGATTGCTGATTTGGAAGTGCGACCAGTACGTTGGATTGATGAAGTGCTGACCGTTGCACTGCAGAATAATCCAACCGGTATCGAGCTGGTAAACGCCCAAAACAGTGACGTGCAGCAAAGTTAAGATATGAAAAAACGCTTTCGGGGATAAAAACCTTGTCAGCGTTTTTTTGTGTGGCTATAAGTGAGTTCTAATTTGCCGTTAGCTCAATAAAATCAATGTCTACACGTGAACTTGGGTTCGGTGTTGATATAATGAAACTGATTCTTTTTATCCGTGATGTAAATTTTGCCATGAAGGCTGCAAGCGGATAACGTTCATAGAGGGGATAGATCGTGAACAAAACTCAACTAGTTGATAAAATCGCTGAAAATGCAGATATTTCTAAAGCATCTGCGGGTCGTGCACTGGATGCATTCATCGACGCGGTATCTGAGAGCCTGAAAGACGGTGATCAGGTTGCGCTTGTTGGCTTCGGCACTTTCTCTGTACGTGAGCGTGCAGCGCGCACTGGCCGCAACCCACAGACTGGCGAAGAAATTCAAATTGCTGCAGCAAAAGTACCTGGCTTTAAAGCAGGTAAAGCGCTTAAAGATTCTGTAAACTAAGCGTTGGGCTTTGCCCGCCGGTTTGTGTGAACAAACGAACATTCAGGTTGTCTTAATGGGCAATCTGGCATGATAAAGGGCGCATCTTGTCGGTGCGCTTTTTTTACTTTGGAAAAAGTGTGAATTTTTCAGGTCTTCGCCTGTTAGCATTCTTCACTAATATCAATACAGGTAAGCTGTGATTTCGAAGTCATCCAGGCTAAACGAGTCTACATTAGGCTTATCACAGGTTGGTATTACCATGCCAAATCGAATAGGTAGGAGATACGGCAAATTATGATGGAGCGTATGCGCGAAGGCGCAAGCAGCATTTGGGTCAAGATTATTCTTGGTCTGATTATTCTTTCTTTTGTTTTTGCAGGGGTAGGTAGCTACCTCGCTGGTGGAACCGAGCAAGTTGCCGCGAAAGTGGACGACCGTGAAATCAGCCAGCGCGAATTCGAAATGGCTTACCAAAATGAGCGCAACCGCATGCAGGCGCAACTGGGCGATTATTTCTCGAGCCTAATGGGCGACCCAGCGTATGTGCAGCAGTTCCGCCGCAGTGTACTAGACCGTATGGTCAACGACCTGCTGATTGAGCAGCGTGCCGACGAGCTGGGCCTACGCATTAGTGATCAGCAAGTGCGCCAGGTTATTTTGTCGATGCCTGAGTTCCAGCGTGATGGTGCTTTTGACAACGACCAGTACAATGCACTGCTTCGCCGCTCAGGCCTGACGCCGGATATGTTTGCAGAGTCTATGCGAACTGACCTGTTGCGCCAGCAATTGCTGTTGGCTATCCAAGGCAGTGATTTTGCTCTGGGTAATGAAGTGACGGCGTTGGCTAAACTAGAGCGTCAGGAGCGTGAAATCCGCACCCTGACTCTTGATGTCGCTGAATTCACCAACAAGGCAGAAGTCACTGACGAAGAAGCGCAAGCTTACTACGAGCAGAACCCACAGCAGTTCACTCGTCCAGACCAAGTCAAAGCGGCTTACATCGAGTTGTCAGGCGCTAACCTGAAAGAGACTCTGAACATCTCTGAAGACGACGCCAAAGCTTACTACGACGAAAACCTGAACAAGTATGGTACCGCCGAGCAACGCCAAGCGAGCCATATCCTGGTGCAGGGCAAAGGTAGCGAAGCCAAAGCAAAAGCTGAAGACCTACTTGCAGAGCTGAACAACGGCGCTGATTTCGCCGAGCTAGCGAAAAGCTCATCTGATGACACGTTCAGTGGCAAAGATGGTGGTCAGCTGGACTGGTTCGAGCGTGGTGTGATGGATCCTGCATTCGAGGAAGCAGCGTTTGCCTTGGGTAAAGGCGAGATATCTGGTGTGGTTGAATCTGATTTCGGCTACCACATCATTAAGCTGGACGATATCAAAGAGCCACAAGTCAAGCCATTCGCTGACGTTCAAGAAGATATCCTTGCAGAACTTCGCGAGCATCGCGCAGCGGAAGCGTTCTACGATCTTCAGACTCAGCTAGCTGAAAAGGCATTCGAGATGCCTGACTCGCTTGAGGATGCGGCGGAAGCGGTAGATGCAACGGTTGAAACAACAGACTTCATCTCTCAGTCTGATGCACCGGGCGTACTGGCTAACCCTGCGGTACAGCAGGCGCTGTTTAGCCCGGAAGTTCGTGAAGATGGCCTGAACTCAGATATTATCGAGATCGGCCCTGAGCATGTGGTTGTTGTACGCGTTGATGACTCTCGTGACGAAATGGTACTGCCGTTCGACGAAGTCTCTGCAAAAGTGAAGCAGCAGCTGTCTGTCGTGAAAGGCGAAGAGGCGGCAAGCGAGAAAGCTGATGAGTTGGTTGCCGCGCTGCGTGATGGCAATACCGACGTATTGGCTGATGAAGGCTTGAGCTTCTCTGAGGCGGAAACCATCAACCGTATGGGTGCTGATCGTCTTGTTGCCCAAGTGGCATTCGGTCTTGCCAAGCCTGAAGCTGGCGCACCGGTTTACGGTGTTACTCGTGATATGGCTGGCAATATGCTAATTATCGCGCTGGACAATGTGGTTGAAGCCGATGTGGATGCGGTTGACCCGCAGATGGCCCAGCAGCTTGAGCAAATGCATGCCCAGCAGGATGTAATGGCGACGCTTGATGTATTGCGAAATGCAGCCAAGGTTTCTTACCCTGTGTTGGATACAACAACAAATTAAGTGTAACTAATACGTTGCTAGACGGGCCGCCACTGTGCGGCCCGTCGTTTTTTTGGAGTCTAGGTAAGTATTAGCTATGTACTGCAGGGTATGGATTCGTCACTCTTTCTCTTAGTTTATAGAAGAGGAAAAGACATGAAGCGATTCATTATGCCTATGGTGTTGGTTAGCGCGCTGGGGGTTGGCCTGGCAGCACCGGCAATGGCAACTAGCGATAGCCATGAAGGAATAGAGATTACTGTTAACATTAATGATGCGAATGCCGAAGAGCTGGATAAGTTATTGCTGGGTATCGGGCCGGATAAAGCTGCCCGGATTATTGAATACCGTGATGCGAATGGGTCTTTTGCCAGCCCTGATGACCTTATCAAAGTGAAGGGTATTGGTGCATCTACGGTTGAAAAAAACCGCGAGCGGATCAAGCTCCAATAATGGCTCCTGCTCTGTCATAAGTTACTTAAAGGAGAGAGGTAAGTTGTTCTCCTTTATTAGGTGAGCTATTAGCACGCACTGAAGGTAAAACGTGGTCTGGCTGGTGTAAAATGGATTTAATAACCATCATCCTTATAAGCCTTAGCTATTTGCTTAGCGGCTTCAAGCGGGAATTTGTATTTTCCTCTTGAACCCACTCTCACAATACCTGTCGGTAGAGAGACATTGATGCGGTTTAAAATTTCAGATTCCAAAGCCATTTTGGTTCTCACTATTAAACAGACTTAGTTCAACAAGGTCGACACCTTTAAGATGCATTTTAAATGAAACTAATTCTCAATTGCAATCTTCTTTTTAACTTGCTCCGCTGCGGCAAAAAGCAAGCCGCCCAAAACACCCGCCAGGTGAGCTTCTACGGCTACTCTAGCGCCAATCAGATCAGCAGAGCTTGCTGACCCCCCTGAAACTTGCTCCCATATAACTTTGGCTATAACAGCGATCAGCAGTACCCAGCCTAGCTTATCTTTCGCTTTGATATCTTGTATTGCCCCCCAGGCAAATAGCCCGTGTAACACACCCGACAGGCCGGCATACCACGTCATAGGGCTTAGCAATAGAGCTGTTCCAATGAAGCCTGCAATGGTTAAGGTCAACAAGCCAAGGCGCAGGCTGGTGAGATAGCGGCGAAAGATGAAGGTAATGATTGCCAAGCCGAGACTGTTCATTATCATGTGTGGCCAATTGGTATGGGTCAGGTTGCCGCTGACCAGCCGCCAAACTTCCCTATTGGCGATCAATGGGCGTTGCCATACCAGCAATGGCTGGATGGCTGGCAGCTGGGCGATAGCCATCATACCGATAATAATGAAAACGAAGATGCGAATAGACAAGGCTACCTCGATGAGTCGATATTGTGAACGGTGCGGAAAAGCAACCAAGGCATGTATTTGCCAGTGGATCCAACAGCTTGATGCTAAAACTGAATTGTGGATTTTACAACACCCATCGGAAGTAAAGCGTGCAATTGGTACAGCGAGGATCCTCACCTTATCGCTGCCCAACGCCAAGCTCTGGGTCGGGGAGGACTTTTCAAAGCATGAGGAAATCAACCAGTTGCTGGCCGAGCCAGGTCGCCAGGCTTGGGTTGTCTATCCAGGAGAGCAGGCGAAGCCTATTTCAAGCCTTGCTGGTGAGGGGGCTGAACAAGCAACTGAGCCAAAGCGTACCCTTATCCTGCTTGACGGCACTTGGAAGAAAGCTTACAAGATGTGGCAGCTGTCATCGAACCTTCAGCAATTACCTACTGTAGCTCTCGACAACGCCGAGCAGGGCAATTACCGCATTCGAAAATCACCCAAATCCCAGGGGGTTTCGACGGTTGAAGCTGGCTACCTCGCCTTAACGGCCTTGGAAGGGGATGACGGCAGATTCGACCCGCTTATTGATGCGTTCAACCAAATGATCGAGTTCCAGATCAAGCAGATGCCGGAAGGGGTGTTTGAGAATAACTACAGAACCTAGATACGAGTTCCTAGATCCTAGGCTCTTTATCTAGGATCTAGGCTCCGCTTTTATCAGTCCCCCCCATGAAACCCTATGCCGGTGGCAGCGGTCGGGTGGAACAGGGTACTGTACAGGCGCTGGGCAAAGCCGTCGGTCATGCCGGAAATATAATCGGCGATGATCCGGTGGGCATTTTCACCACTGTCATTGCATTGGCGCCAGCGCTCGCGGGTGTTCTCCGGCAGTAGGCGCTCGGGATCTGAGGCAAAGGCCTCGAACAGCTCCATTACCAACTGCTGGCCTTTGTACTCCAATAGCTGGATATCCGGTTTGTGGACCACGTATTGGCTGACGAACTGCTTGAGGACTTCCAGTACCTGCTCCATCGGATCTGAAAGGTAAGCGTTCCACTGCAGCAGCAGGTCTTCGAAGCTATCAATGCCATTTTGGATGGTTGGGGCTATCTGGATGGAGGTCAGCAGAGCATTGACCATGGCACCGATAGCATCTTTACGCTGGTGGTGGGTGCCAAACAGCTGATCACTCAACACGCCAATTCGTTCTTCAATCCAAGGCTCACCGCAATCAGCCAGCTTGCTGGCAACTGCTTCCTGCCATTGCTCGCGGGTAACAATCCCCATCACAATCGCATCTTCCAGATCATGGACACCGTAGGCAATATCATCGGCCAGCTCCATGATAGAGCAATCCAACGATTTGAAACGGGTTTTAAGGTGCTCTCTCGGCACTTGGCGCTCACCGCGCATTTGACCAAACAGCTGGCGGTCATGCTCGGACAGTGGTGCTAGCACCCAGTCGAAGGTCTGGCTGTCATCATTGTAAATACCCTTTGCCGGGTACCAATCCTTGGCTTTGAGGTGGCGGAAATGATGAACATCAGCAGGGAGCTCTGTCGCGCGGGTATGGCTGATAAATGCTGGGTATTTCAGTAGCCCGAGCAAGGTGCGGCGTGACAGGTTCATGCCGAACGCTTCAGTATAAGGTTCGAGCAGAGTGACGATCCTGAAGGTCTGGGCATTGCCCTCGAACCCGCCGTGCTCGCGCATCATATAGTTCAGGGCGACTTCTCCACCGTGGCCAAAAGGCGGGTGGCCGATATCGTGTGCCAGGCACAGGCTTTCCATCAGGCTGTTTGAAGGTAGCAAATCGCGAAACTCCGGTTGCTTGATCTTAAGCTGGGCCACAATGCCGGTGCCAATCTGCGAGGCTTCAAGGGAGTGGGTTAGACGGGTGCGGTAGAAGTCATGGTGTCCGGCACCGTGAACCTGGGTTTTTGCCTGGAGCCTGCGAAAAGCGGCAGAGTGCAATATCCTGGCCCGGTCTCGCTGGTAGGCCGAGCGATGGTCGTTACGTCGCATCTTCTGTTCATTGCTTTTGCGCGCTTCCCACTGTTGGCTGAACTCAGGGGAGAGGGAGATAACTGTCATTAGCTGATCTCATCAAGGGTTAAATTGAAGCTGTCGACGAAGGTCTCGAGGAAGTACTGCATTTCCGGGGTAGAGCGGTCATGCAGGGTGTGCTCTAGGTTGTTCTTGGCCGACGTGAACTCATGGTTACCGACATTGAGCTCTTCCAGGCACTTGAGGTACGCACACAGGCTGTCAGCCTGTTTGACGATCGCATAGTCACCTTTGTCTACCTGGTGGCTATCGATAAGCGGGGCGTAATCGTCACGGAACTCTGCTGGCAGCATCGAAAGCAGTTTTTGCTCGGCCGCGAGTTCAATTTTTTTGTACTCTTCGGCAATGGCCGGGTTGTAGTACTTGATCGGGGTGGGCATATCCCCGGTCAGCACTTCACTACAGTCGTGAAACATCGCAAGCAGCGCAATACGCTCCGGGTTGGTGTTGCCACCAAATTTGCGGTTTTTGATCAGGGCAAGGGCATGGGCGACAAACGCGACCTGAAGGCTGTGTTCGGAAATATTTTCAGCTTCGACACAGCGCATCAACGGCCAGCGCTGGATCAGCTTCATTCGGGCAAGGTGAGCAAAAAAATGGCTTTGTTTCATAGCGGTACTTCTTGACGGACAGAACAGGTAATAAAATCAATCACCTTTTAAAGGTATCAGAATTTACCGCTAAGCAAACGATAATTCGCGTTTGGATCTTTAGGGGACAAGCTAGAGAAATGAAATAATGAAGGGACATATATGCAGGATGTGATTTCAAAAACGCATTAAGACATCCATGTCGCTCCGACCCGCCATCCATGGCGGGTAGGTTTTGAAATCTCGCCCTGATATAGGTCTAATAACACGTAAAATATTAATTTTTACTGGCGATAGTTATGAAGGAATCGCTCCAAACGACCTATTGCCATTTCTAAGTCATCAACCCGTGGCAGGGTGACAATACGGAAGTGATCTGGCTGCTTCCAGTTAAAGCCAGTGCCGTGCACCACCAACACTTTTTCCTGCTGGAGGAAATCCAGTGCGAAGCGCTGGTCATCAATGATGTTGAACTTCTTCTGATCCAATTTCGGGAACAGGTAAAGTGCGCCTTTGGGTTTCACGCAAGAAACACCTGGGATGGAGGTGAGCAAATCATAGGCCCGGTCGCGTTGCTCCAGCAGACGGCCTCCTGGCAGGATCAGCTCATTGATGCTCTGGTAGCCGCCGAGCGCCGTCTGGATAGCATGCTGCATCGGTACGTTGGCACACAGGCGCATGGAGGAGAGCATTTCCAGCCCTTCGACGTAACTCTTGGCCAGATGCTTAGGGCCTGACAGCACCATCCAGCCAGCACGGAAGCCACAGACACGGTAAGATTTCGACAGCCCGTTGAAAGTGACACAGAAAACATCTTCGGCAAGCGGTGCGATCGAAGTATGTTGTGCTCCTTCGTAAAGGATCTTGTCGTAGATCTCATCGGCAAAAATAATCAGCTTATGCTGGCGGGCGATCTCTACCACTTCCAGCAGGAAGTCTCGGCTATAAACCGCACCTGTCGGGTTATTCGGGTTGATCAGCACAATACCACGGGTATTAGGGGTGATTTTGCTGCGGATATCGTCGAGGTCTGGATACCAATCGGCTTGCTCGTCACAGGTATAGTGCACGGCTTTACCACCAGACAGTGATACGGCTGCGGTCCACAGCGGGTAGTCCGGAGACGGTACCAGCATTTCATCGTTGTTGTTGAGCAACGCCTGCATCGCCATCACAATCAGCTCTGACACACCATTACCGATGTAGACATCCTCGACATCCAAATCAAGCATACCGCGCTTTTGGTAGTGCTGAACCACGGCTTTACGTGCTGAGTATATGCCCTTGGAGTCACAGTAACCCTGTGAAGTCGGCAAGTTACGGATCACATCCACCAGAATCTCATCAGGGGCATCAAAACCGAACGGCGCAGGGTTGCCGATATTGAGTTTGAGAATCTTGTGCCCTTCCTCTTCCATGCGCTTAGCATGTTTCAGAACGGGACCTCGAATGTCGTAACAGACATTGTTGAGTTTTGATGACATCCCGATGTTTTGCATTTTTGGTGGTATCCTGTTTCAAGCCGTTAATGACAACAAATTACACTATAAAACCTTATAAAATAAACACCCTGCAGAAATAAGTAGCGTAAAATAGTTGTTTGTATAATTAAATTCTACAATGTCAGGTGGGATCCACTGGCTGGTTGGAAAAACAGGGGCTATTTACCTCTTTGTTTAGAATAAAATATTACAATGCAGGGAATTGCTGGAGATTTCAGCAAAAAATGGTGCGATTTAAACCGTATTTGTCGATTTCGCTGGCAAAATAATATCTGGTCATGAGGGGATTGCTTCAGCGCTGGGATAATTGGCCAGAAGCAGAGAATTGTGATGAGATATGAAGATTCATGTTGAGTCATTACTTTATTAGTCAGAATGCGAGTTCTGGGGTAGAATGCCAGCATTCGGTATGTGGTCTATTGCTTGCAGCTGTATGACTTGCTGGGGGATCACATATAGGGCGAAAGATGCTAATTGATTAGCCATTTACCATCAGCCAGGGATGAGCCAATTCTGTGCTTGAGAGCTGAGTGAGGTTACCTTGACCGCGTTACAAAAAGCCGTTGAGTTACTACTTGAAAAAATTCGACAATCCACGCCAACAACTCAACGAATTACGGTAAAGCTGGATCTTCCGGCCAATACCGATCTGATTGATTGGATGGAATCCCAACCCCTGTTTCCAAAATTCTACTGGCAGTCACGAGATTGCCGCGAGGAAGTAGTGGCGTTTGGGCAAATAAAAACATTCACCGATCCAAAAGCTGCCGAGACCATTTTGTCTGATGGCCAGCGAATTTGGGGTGGCCGCTCGTTTGATGGCCGCACCCAGCGCAACAGACGCTGCATGCCTTCTTTTTTCTTCTTGCCGGTACTGGAAATTTTCCGTTTGGACGGTGGCTGGAATATTGCTGTGAACCTGTCTGAAGAAAGCCGGGGCAAGGTAACGGATGCCTTGGCACAACTGACGCTGGATACTGCTGAGGTTCCCCAGATCACCAGCAAGATTCTAGGGCGGAGTTATAGCCCGGACTTTTCTGGCTGGTCGCAGATGATTGGCAGTGCCCTTGAGGCAATCTCGCAAAAAGTGTTCGAGAAGGTCGTGCTTGCACGCAAAACGACCCTGACCCTCGATACACCGGTCTCTCCGGCCCAGCTGCTCAAGGCTAGCCGTGACAGTAACCATAACAGCTTCCATTTTATGATGGCCCTTGATGCCAAGCATTGTTTCGTTGGCTCAACGCCAGAGCGTCTGTTCCTGCGCCAGGAGCAAGATCTGCAAACCGAAGCGCTGGCCGGTACCATTGGCCGCGGGGCCGATATCGCCGAAGATGACCGCTTGGCGCAATGGCTGCTCGATGACAGTAAGAACCGCTATGAAAACCGCCTGGTGGTCGATGATATTGTTGATCGTTTGGTGCCGCGCTGTATCAGCATGAATGTTGCTCAGACACCAGAGCTGATCCGCCTGCGCAAGGTGCAGCACCTCAAGCGGGGTATCGACGCCCAGCTCAATGATGGGGTCGAAAACTCAGACTTGCTGGATAGCCTTCAGCCAACGGCTGCTATTGCTGGTTTGCCAAGGGATAAAGCCTTGGACTTTATTAGCGAGAACGAGCCGTTTGCCCGAGGTTGGTACAGTGGTGCGGTAGGCTTTTTGGGCACCCGCCGCAGTGAGTTCTGTGTTGCGATCCGCAGTGCATTGATCATGGGCGATGAGCTACACCTGTTTGCCGGTGCTGGCATTGTCCCGGGCTCGACCGCTGACAGTGAGTGGAAAGAGCTGGATCGCAAAACATCGACCCTTTGCAGCCTTTTGGCGAGCGATGAGCCTGACTGGGAGCGCCGGACTGCATGAGCAATGGGGTTTCGACACGAGCGGCCTTGAACCAGTTATGGGCAGGGCTGATGCTCGAAGAATTGGTGCGCCATGGAGTCAAGCATATCTGTATTGCCCCTGGTTCACGCTCTACGCCGCTGACATTAGCGGCGGCCAAAAATGGCAAATTATCTATTCATACCCACTTTGACGAGCGCGGTCTGGGTTTTCTTGCGCTGGGTCTTGCCAAGGCGACCAATGAGCCAGTTGCGGTGGTAGTAACATCTGGTACCGCAGTGGCCAACTTATTGCCTTCGGTGGCCGAGAGTGGCCTGACAGGGGAAAAGCTAGTACTGCTTACCTCTGACCGCCCCGTTGAGCTGATTGACTGTGGTGCCAACCAGGCCATCCGCCAGCACGGTATTTTTTCTTCTCATGTGACGGCATTTGAAGATATTCCTACACCCACACAAGCGATCAGCCCTGCCTGGTTGCTCGCAACCGTTGATAAGGTGATGCACCAGCAATTCCAGCGCGGGGGGACGGTGCATTTCAACTGCCATTACCCAGAGCCGCTGTACGGTGATGAGTGCGATTTCTCGGACTACCTTCAGCCTGCCCAGCATTGGCTATCAGGTCAGTCACGCTTTACCCAGTATATGGATGCCGAAAGAAACGGTACGGCTTTTGGGGCCGGGCAGTGGCAATCCTTGCAAGGCAAAAAAGGGGTTGTGATTGCCGGCCGTATCGCCCCGGACGAATTCGACGCGGTCAGCAAGCTCGCCTCGGTATTGGGCTGGCCCTTGCTGGCTGATCCGCAAGCGGGGGGCAGTAGTGACTGGTCAGGGTTTGATGTCTGGCTACAAAACGAGGCCTGCCGCGAGTACCTTACTCAGGCGGACAGTATTATTCAGTTTGGCGGCCGTTTGGTCTCCAAACGCCTTGGGCAGTTGCTTGGCGCGAAACAGTGGCAGGACTATTGGCTGGTGGACCCATTAGCCGTCCCGCTGGACCCTAGTTTTGCCGTCACAACCCGCATTCAGGCCAATGTCGCTGGGCTTGCCAGCCTGCTTGCTGAGCACACGCAAAATACCATAACCGCCCACCATGGCTGGGCTGATCCGCTCAAGGTTGCTTCAAGCCAGTGTTTGGCGACAATACAAGGCAAGTACACCACGCTCAATGAAGTCAGCCTTGCTGCCAATTTGATGGACTGGGTCGCTCCGGATACGACCTTGTTTTTGGGCAACAGCCTGATTGTTCGCTTGCTAGATATGTTCGGTCGTATGCCGCAAACGGCCACGTTTGCCAACCGCGGAGCTTCTGGGATCGACGGTTTGGTGGCGACTGCGGCCGGTGTACAGCGTGCCTGTAGCCAGCCGATGCTTTGTGTCTTGGGTGATACCTCGCTGCTGTATGATCTTAATTCGCTGGCATTACTCAAAGAGGCGACTCAACCTCTTGTCGTGCTGGTGACCAACAATGATGGCGGGGCGATTTTTGATCTGCTTCCCGTACCTGATGCCCAGAAAGACAGTTTGTATCGGATGCCCCACGGCCTGAGCTTTGACCAAGCCGCGGGTATGTTCGGCTTGGGTTACGCTTGCCCTGGGACGCTTGATGAAGCCAAGCAAGCCGTTGAGCATGGCTTGACTACGGCAGGGGCGACACTGGTTGAAGTCCAGACCCCTTCCGGAGAAAGTGGCGAATTGCTGCGGGCGATTTTCAGCGAGATTAAGCATGCGACCTTACTCTAACAGCCCGGCTTCTACCGTTATGTGCAATGAGTGTCTGTTCTCTGAAACTTACGGTGCACCTGCTAAAGTGGCTGGCTCGCAACCGCCAGCCCAGCCAACACTTGTGTTCCTGCACGGCTTGCTTGGCTCGGGCCGGGATTGGCAGCAGGTCGTCAACCAGTTAAGTGGTCAATATCGCTGCCTAACCGTTGATCTGCCGGGTCATGGCCATAGCCGGCTATTACAGGCGGGCCTAGAGCAAGGCTTTGAGCAAGTCAGTCAATGGCTCTCTAGTACCCTGGCTGCTCGCGGTGTCGAGCGCTATGTTCTGGTTGGTTATTCGCTTGGTGCTAGGATGTCGATGTACCATGCCTGCCGCCAGGTGGCTGATTCGCAAACTTGCCCAGATTCAGTATCGCCGCAGCTATGCGGAATGATTTTGGAAGGTGGTCATTTTGGCTTGCCGCAAGATACTCGCCCAGCACGCTGGGAGAACGATCAGCACTGGGCCCGGCGCTTTGCCAATGAACCCATTGCCGAAGTATTGGCTGACTGGTACCAGCAACCGGTATTTTCATCACTGAACCATGACCAAAGACAAGGTTTGATTGCCAAGCGCAGTGATAACCTTGGCTCTTCTATAGCACATATGCTACTGGCTACATCATTAGCCAAACAACCTCTTCTGCAACCTCAGTTAACCGGGTTACCGATACCTGTGCATTATCTTTGCGGAGAGAAAGACAACAAGTTTACGCTACTGGCTGCCGGCTCCGACCTGTCTTATCAGGTTATTGAAGATGCCGGCCATAATGTTCATGTTGAGCAGCCATACTTATTCGCCAGAGCTGTAGACGACTTTATTTCAAGAACTTTTTAGCACATTCTTTTAAAGAATAAGGCAGATGGAATTTTATGATGCGTAGCGCGAAACTTTACCAATACCAGCTTCCTATGGACTCCGGCGTGATCCTCCGTACCCAGCGCCTTGTAAACCGAGACGGTTGGATTGTCGAACTTCAGGACGGCGAGCAGAAGGCTTATGGTGAAATTGCGCCATTGCCTGAGTTCAGCCAAGAGACAGCAGAACAAGCTGGTGAGCAAGCCAAAGCGTTATTGGAACAATGGGTTGCGGGTGAGGCGTTTGACCTTGCTGATGCGCTTCCATCTGTTGCGTTCGGCCTGAGCATGGCGCAGCTTGAACTGCAAGGCGACTTGCCGCAAGAAGGTAACTACACGGTAGCACCGCTTTGTGCCGGCGACCCGGATGATTTGGTAATTGCCCTGAACAATATGCCGGGTGAGAAGGTTGCTAAAATCAAGGTAGGCATGTACGAAGCGGTCCGCGATGGCATGGTTGCCAATATGTTTGTCGATTCAATTCCGGGCATCCGTTTGCGTTTGGATGCCAACCGCCAGTGGACACCACTAAAGGCCCAGCAGTTTGCCAAATACGTGAAACCGGAAAACCGTGGCGGCATTGCTTTCTTGGAAGAGCCTTGCCAAACACCAGCTGACAGCTTGGCCTTTGCCCAGGAGACGGGCATTAACATCGCATGGGATGAAACCGTGCGTGATGAAGGTTTTGAAGTCAAAGCTGAGCCGGGTGTGGTAGCGATTGTCATCAAGCCGACCCTAGTGGGCAGTGTCCAGCGCTGTATGGAGCTGGTTAAGCAGGCTCATGAACATGGCCTTACTGCTGTGATCAGTTCAAGCATGGAGAGCAGTCTTGGTCTTAATCAACTGGCTCGCTTTGCCGAATGGCAGACGCCGGGAGTGATCCCGGGCCTGGATACCATGCAGCTGTTCCAGAGCCAGCTGGAAACATCATGGCCTGAGTGCGAGCTGCCTGTGAAAACGCTGGCAGAACTGGACGTGGTATGGGCCAAGTAACCCTGGATACCATGCTGAACGAAAGAACCTTGAACTTGCCGGTGGAGGAGGTGATGGATATGACCTTTTCCACTTGGCCGTGGCAGCACTGGGCAAAAGAGCGACCGTCAGCGGTCGCTCTCTCGTTTGGAGACCGCTCCTGTGGTGAACAACAATTTAGCTGGGCGGAATTAGCCGAGCGGGTAGAAGAGTACGCCCAAGGCTTGGTTGAGCAAGGGCTCAAGCGTGATCAGCTAGTGGCTGTGGTTGCACCCAATTCGGTATCAGTGATCTGGTTGCTGTTGGCGGTTTTGCGCACAGGTGCCCGCTTTGTAGGCTTGAACCCTAGGTTGGGCCAGCAGGAACTCTCAAGCCAGTTGGCACAGCTTGAGTGTGATTTTATCTGGCATCCTGCCAAGAGCAATCTTGGACAAGATCGTATCGCCGAACTGCCACCACGATTACAGTTGTTACCGCCGCAAACCCCACGAATGGTGCCAGTGACTTGGCAAGCCACTCGGGCGGCGACTTTGACCATGACCTCGGGCTCTACCGGCCAGCCTAAAGCGGTAGTGCACAGCGCTCAAAGCCATTTGGCGAGTGCGGCTGGGCTGCTTAGCTGGATGCGGTTTGATGCCGATGACAGTTGGCTATTGTCACTGCCGTTATTTCACATTTCAGGTATGGCGATTGTCTGGCGCTGGTTATACCGCGGTGCCCAAATGGCTGTCGAGCCATCGCAAGATTTGCAGCAAGCCCTCAGCAAGGTCACCCATGCCTCATTAGTACCGACCCAGCTCCAGCGCTTGTTGGAGAATAGCGATGTTTCTGCATTGTCACTAAAACGGGTATTGCTTGGTGGCGCCGTGATCCCTGTGAGCCTGACCGAGCGAGCCAAGTCAGTGGGTATAGAGTGCTGGTGCGGTTATGGCATGACGGAAATGGCCTCGACAGTCACCGCTAAGCTTGCCGATAGCACAGCCGGTGTCGGTGCCGTGCTGCCAAACCGAGAGTTGACACTCAAAGATGGCGAGGTGTGGGTCAAAGGCAAGACATTGGGCTTGGGCTACTACCGAAACCGGACAGTTTTTCCGTTCTCGGATCAACAGTGGTTCGCGACCAAAGATCTGGCCAGTTGGCGTGACGAGGAGCTGTTTATTCTCGGTCGCAAGGACAACATGTTTATCTCTGGCGGCGAGAATATCCAGCCGGAGGAAATAGAGAAAGTGTTGTTGGCTCATCCCAAGGTGAACAAGGCATTTGTCCTGCCAGCTGAGGACAAGGAATATGGCCAACGCCCAGTTGCCATCGTGGCAACGCCTAGTGAGCTAGATGCTGCTTTGCAGGGTGAGCTGGCTGATTATATGCAGCAACAAATGATGGGCCTTTGCCGCCCGGTGAAGTATTTGACTTTGCCTACCCACTTGAGCACAGGCGGGATCAAGGTGTCCCGTAAACAGCTGGCAGAATGGCTGGCTAAGCAATCCTAACAATTGATTATTTTCCAAATAAAAAAGCCCAAGGTTATCCCTTGGGCTTTTTTGCAACACTTTTGCCAGGATTTAGAACCTAGGCTCTAGGATCTAGCTACCTATTATCCCCACGCAACGTTAGTACTTCTTCCCTTAGTTGGCTGCTATTGGTCTCTTCCGGTTGAACCGGCTGCCCGGCGATAATTGTGACCTTTGACCAGAAGCGTTTAGGGATTTTCAATAGCGCGCGACCACCTTCCCGGCTGAAGAAACTGCCCCATAGCCCCTGGATAGCCACTGGCACTACAGGTACCGGGGAGCGTTTGATGATCAAATCGATTCCCCGCATGAAAGGGCCCATCTCGCCATCATAGGTCAGTTGCCCTTCGGGGAAGACGCAGACAACTTCACCGCGCTCGAGGTGTTTGCTGACGTCAACAAAGGCTTTCAACACCGATTTCCTGTCGGTCGCATCAATTGGGATCACCTTGCAGGCACGGCAGAAGGCCCGGATCATTGGCAGGTTGTAGATATCCCTGTCCATCAGGAAACGGATCGGGCGAGGGCAGGCACCGGCAAGCAGCAGGGCATCCATGTAACTGACATGGTTGGACACAATCAGTACACCGCCGCTTTCCGGGATATTTTTCAGATCTTTGTGGGTCACACGGTACATGGTGTGGCTAACGAGCCAAACCATAAAGCGCCAGAAGAAGTCAGGGGCCTGTACGTAGATGTAGACGACGACAACCAAGTTGAGTACCGACAAGATAAGGAAGAACTGCGGGATGGTGAACTCCAGCACCGACAGTACCACAATGCCGCTAATTGCACTGACCACCATAAAAATGGCATTCCAGATATTGTTGGCCGCAATCACCTGCGCCCGTTCTTCTTCTTTGGCGCGGTGTTGCATCATGGCATACAGCGGGACGATGAAAATACCGCCAGATACCCCAAGCATGGTTAGGCAGACAAAGACGCCCAATAGCTGAGGGTCAGTAATAAACTCAAGGATCGGCTGGGTCTCAGGCAACACACTCGGTGTGCTCAGCATCAAGCCAGCACCGAACAGGGTGATCCCCATGCTACCTAGCGGCACAATGCCCGGCTCGATACGGTGGCCGGATAACCGGTCACACAACAGCGAGCCAACGGCGATACCGATTGAGAACAGGGTCAGCAGGAAGGAAACCGACGCTGCATTGCCGCCGAGGTGTAATTTGGCAAAATTCGGGAACTGCGTCAGGTAACAGGCTCCAAGGAACCAAAACCAGCTGATCCCCATGATGCACTGGAAGACGGTTCTGTCTTTTCGTGCAATCGCCAGCGTCTTGCGGGTTTGTTTGACCGGCTGCCATTTGAATACCAGGTCTTGGTTACTTGGCTTGGCAGAAGGGATCCACTTTGAGCACAGGTAGCCAATGATGGCGAAACTCACCACGCTTATTGCCGCGATGTAGGTTGCCTGCTCTTGGTTGGCAATCACGCCTGCCAGCAAGGTACCGATGAGAATAGCCAGGAAGGTACCGGTTTCCACCAAGGCATTTCCGGATACCAGTTCTTCTTTTTTCAGTTGCTGGGGCAGAAGCGCGTATTTGGCCGGGCCAAAAAAAGCTGATTGGGTGCCCATCAGGAACAATAAGATCAGCAACATCATGTAGTTTTCGCTGATAAAGGCAATCGCAGCCAAGGTCATGATGATGATTTCAGCCATCTTGACGACCCGCATGATGTTGGCCTTGTCGTATTTGTCGGTGATCACCCCGGCGGTTGCGGAAAAAAGGAAGAACGGCAAAATGAATAAGCCCGCAGCCAGGTTGATGACCAGATCGCTGTCTACCGGCAAGGTACCAGGGGCAGCGAAAGCAATAAGAATAAGCAGAACATTCTTGTAGATGTTGTCGTTGAACGCCCCGAGGGCCTGCGTAAGGAAGTAGGGCAGGAAACGCCGCTGGGTTAGGAGTCGAGACTGATCTGACATGAATACTTTAGCCTGAGTTCGAATTGATCATCGAAAGTAGTCACCGCAGGGTGTGCGGGTTGAAAAAAGACGTTAACACTTGTTGACATGAGAGTATAGGTATCTGGCCTTAATAAAGGCCAGATACTGCTTAATAACAGTTAACTAATTACCCTTTCCAAGCGTTAAGGTAAGTGTTTAACAGGTTATTAATCAATGCCTTGCCATCGACAGGTACAGCAGTAAATAGCTTGTCGTCAACCGACAGCAGGGTGATACCATGAACACCTGACCAGATCACACGGCTGGCTTCCAAGGTTTCGTCGCTACTAAGGCTTGGATTGATTTGCTGGATAAGGGTTTCCAGCATACCCGTCATGTTATTGATACGCTCAGATTGCCATTCAGGCAGTTCTTCACCGTTCATCGTATGTTGGAAAATCAATTGCCAGCGGTATGGGTTCCGCGAAGCAAAGTCCAAATAACAGTATGCAAGGCGCTTAAGTGCATCTTCCGCTGATGAGGCTTCTTTCATTTCTGCTTCTGCTTCGGCGAATAGCTCATCTAGCGTCTGGGCTACGGCATGCAGCAAAAGCAGATTGTAGTTACCGAACACGTTGACCAAGGTGCTAGGCACATAGCCTATCATTCCTGCAACTTTGCGCAGGCTAAGTTCGTGGTGTGGGTGCTGGGCGAGAAAGTTTTTGACTTGCTCCAGTGTCATACTTACCAACTCTTCACGAGTATGGTCGTTTCGTCTTGCCATCGAGGTTACTCTTAATCGACTAAGTCTTATTTTGCTTAATTGTAATATGCCCAACCAATGTGGGGATAATGCGAAATAAGTTTTTTTGCTAAAAGGCAAAAAATAATTAGAACATTGTTCGATATTCTAGTGTTTTCAACAAGAATAGGTCAAGCGACATCTCCTGCCCAATAACCTTTTCTAACATTTACTTGGTGAGTTGTGAGCCCAGTCATGACAGATGCCAGCACTATTTCGAATGCTGGCATTATCTTGGCTACTATTACAGCGCTGAGCAATAGTGGCGCTGGCGTTGAAAGGCACCGTTGAAAGGTACCGTTGAACAGTACCGCTCGAGTTGAATTAGCTGCGGCGCCGCTCACGGTTCTGAATAGAAACCTGATCGTTGAGGGTCCAGAAGTCGACCAAGATACCAATTAGGAAGAAGCCGAAGGTACACAGGTACAAGATACCGGTTAGCCACTTGCCCATATACATCCGGTGCAGGCCGAATACGCCAAGGAAAGTCAGCAGTAGCCATGCGACGGTATAGTCAATCTCACCGCCCTGGAAGCGCAGGTCAGCCTCACGGTCCATCGATGGGATCAGGAAGAGGTCAATCAACCAGCCGATACCGAACAGACCCAAGGTGAAGAACCAGATGGTCCCGGTAACTGGTTTACCGTAGTAAAAGCGGTGGGCGCCGGTAAAGCCGAAAATCCACAATAGATATCCGATCAGTTTGCTGTGCGTATCTTGCATAAGTCATTCCGCCTACAAAATGGTTATTAACACATTGAAGTTATTATGGTTAAAGACTAATCCAATCGAGCATGACATGAAACTATTTCATCGATAATTAATATTAGTAACAATTTGCTTGTGTGGTTTGGTTGACATTCAGTTGTAGCGGTTTACGATGCAATCTCCAATATGAGGCAAAGGTAATTCATTCAAATGAAACGCATCTTCACAGTTTTTGCCCTGATCTTGACGGTTGCATTCGTTGCTCCTGAGGTTGAGGCAAAGAAATTTGGTGGCGGTAAATCATTTGGCAAAAGCTTTAAAACTGCGCCAGTGAAAAAGCAGCAACCACAACAAACGGACACCCTGAGACAGCAGCAACAACCAGGTGCTAATCAGGCAGCAAACTCAAGCAAGAAGGGACTAATGGGCGGCCTGATGGGCGGACTATTAGCTGGTGGATTGCTAGCAGCCTTCTTTGGCGGTGCGTTTGAAGGTATCCAGTTTATGGATATTTTGATCTTGGGCTTGATTGCCTTTGTTATCTTCAAGTTGTTCAAAACAATACGTGGTGCCAAATCGACTCCGATGGGCCACCGCGAGGCATATGCAGGCAACTCCCCGCGTCAGCCACAACAGCCTAATCAGTTCCGCCAGCAGGCGAACCAAGGCGGCATGGCGCAGGAAGAGTATGTATCAACCGATAGTGACGTACCGTTCAACCTGCCTCCGGGCTTTAACATGAATGCATTCCTGAACGGCTCACGTGAGCACTACCGTACTATCCAGGGTGCTTGGAACCACAACGAACTGGCTAAGATCAAAGAGTACGTCAGCCCTGCGCTGCTTGACGATTTGATTGCCGAGCGTGCCAAGCTAGACGGCGAGCAGCATACCGAAGTGATGTATGTAGATGCCGAGCTAGTACGTGCCGACTACGATGCCAACATCGCGCAGCTGAGTATTAAGTTCTCTGGCCGCTACAAAGACCGCCAAGAGGGTGTGGAAGAAGATATTACCGATATCTGGCACCTTGAGCGCGACCTGCGTACGCCGAACGCACCTTGGCTGATTGTGGGCATTCAAGCCTAATAGCAATTAGCGAAATTTCAAAACCGTCCTTCTGGGCGGTTTTTTTATAGCAAAAATATGATCTTGCTCGCTTACGTGATGCACTTGAATTGATCTTGCTACCTACTTTTCCTGCGTTAAGCCGCTAGTATTATTGGTAGGTTAATTCAGTAAGAGAGAAATGCATGCCGTACAATGCCGATTTGGTTCACGAGATGAACCTACTAGTAAAATTCCCAATGCACAGCGACTTGGAGGGGATCAAAGTACATAGCGATGCCGCGCCAGAGTTGGTATCTGCAGCTCAGCGTTTGTATGCAAAAGGGTTGGTGACCCAGGAAGACGGCGGCTACCTGACCTATTCAGGTCATCAGGCGGTTGAGCACGCCAAGTCTGTACTCCGCATCCTAACAGGCAAAGTGGCGGTTTAGGTCATTGCTTCCAATTCGGTAATGTTATCCAATGCCTGCTTGTTGCTCGTTCCGCATAGCGACGGGCAGGCCTTAAATTTATGACACACGGCAGGGCGTTCTGGCTTGCCGAAAATTTTGCACAAGTTGTCATCATTGAGCTGGATGCAGCGAACACCGGCCGGTTTGCCCTTTGGCATGCCGGGGATCGGTGAAGATATACTCGGCGCAATACAGCATGCGCCACAACCTAGTCGACACTCCATCACTTACTACTCTTCTACACTTATTAAAACGGTTGCGAACGTTACCACTCTCACCGCTACGGATCAAAAAAATGTGGCTTTGATAGCCATGGATAAGAGTGATTCTTATTACATGGCGATATTGAGGGCAAAGGGCCGGAAGTGCTTGCACTTTGCGGGAGTGGAAGCTATAAAACCGCCTCTATGATATGCCTTGGCAAGTCGCAAGGTACAGAGCAACAGAAGGCAACGTAATGACGCACTATTGGCAAGAGAAAGATTTGAGGGATATGACCGATCAGGAGTGGGAAGCGCTGTGTGACGGCTGCGGAAAATGCTGCCTGCACAAACTGATCGATGATGATACCGATGAAATCTACTACACCAATGTTGCCTGCAGTCTGTTGGACAACAAGACTTGCTCTTGCAAAGACTACCCGAACCGCTTCGAATCAGGCGAAGAGTGCCTCAAGCTAACACGTGACCGTATTGATGAGTTCGTCTGGCTGCCGGACACCTGTGCCTACCGCCTGTTGGCCGAGGGCAAGGAGCTGCCAGAGTGGCACCCACTGCTAACTGGCTCGAAAGACGCCATGCATGCTGCCGGCGAATCGGTGCGCGATAGCGTGGTATACGAAATTGATGTGATCGACTGGGAAGACCACATACAAAACTTACCTGAATGGGCTAAAAAGAGTTAATTAACTTTTAAAGTTGAGAATGGATTTTAGTGAGTCATACTTTACGTTTGATTCATGATGGTTCAATACAAATCAAGAGTGCCGCCACTGATGCCATATTGTGCAACAGTGGCGGCATTTTTTTGATCGCGACAATGAAAACCCACATACATAACTTTTAAAGTTTAAAACTAGATGTATACTGTTTTTATATACAGTTGTCATGTGGGGTGTGTATGCCAGAAAGCGATGGAAATCAGAAAAAGGTCATACGAAAAGAGGTAGAGATTTCATCTATCCCTAACTTCGTTTACGAGAAACCATTGGTATCCATTGATGAGAATGGCGAACCTCAGGTTACCTACCGTGCCAATGGCAACAAGCTCCCCATTAAGAAACTTCCCTTACTCAATATCGTCGGGTACGACAACAAAGATAACCTAATTAGCTACCAGCCGATAAACATGGCCAATGAGTTCTTGTTGTCGAAAGCAATTGATGATGGCGTGCTTGAGCTTGGTACAGATGCACAGGGGCTTGCCCATTACTTCAGCTTTGTATTGGACAAACAGGCTGAGTGGGATGCTGAATACGATGAAGGGGACTTTGACCCTCTCTATGATGACCCCCGTCCAGAATGGAGTGCCTTTCCTCGTAACAAACAAGAGCGGTTAACCTACCAATATCGTGATGGAATCAAGCAGTTCGCGATTGATGGTGTATTGGCTAAAACAACGGCTAGGCAATATATGAGCAGTGTCGTTGGTTTCTATAAACACTGCCTTCGCCAAGGCATTCGCCAAGGCATTCGCTTTAATAACCCTCCCTTCCAGTTTGAGACCGTGAATATCCATTTCGAGGCGTCTGCATCCAGCATGAAAGCTTACCAACGTAAGCAGGTGCACACGACGGATATGCGGATTAAGTTTGCTAAGTCATCTCGCAGTGGCGGCACAAACCTCAGCAACCTTCGCCGTGACTTAAAACCGTTTACCAATAGTGAATGGAACATCCTGCAAACCATATTAATGAAGTCCCGCAGGGTGGTTCGTCATGGTGACAATAATAAACTGCATTCTCTGCCGATTGAGTTTTGTCTGCACCCAATTATTTGCCGTAATACGGGGTTACGCCGTGAGGAAGCAGCGAGCCTTCATTTGGGACAGATTGTTAACCCCGAAACAATGATTCAAGACGGCAAAGAGGTGTTTAAAAAGCCTGTGATGGATTTGGGTGTCGGTGATAAATATCAATCACTCACAAAGACGGCTGAGGGCTTCGCAGAGAAGAATAAAAGCCGCGTCACCATTATCCCTGCCGCATTAATGAAGGTGCTTTACGATTACTCGCAGTCTGACAGGTATCAAAAGCGTCTAGATAAATTCAAAGCATGGTGCAAGGAGCAGGTTAAGGCAGGTAATACGCATCTCTTTGAGGGTGATGATGCCATTAACCCCGAACTGGAATACCTGTTTATTACTCAGTCCGGGAAGCCCATGTATACCCGACTACAAGACTTTACTGGGCGTTGGGTGGAAATTCGTAACACTGCAAACCTAACCCAAGGTCTCGACCACCCTATTGTGGGTTCCCTCCATAATTTACGCTCAACGTTTGCTGTGAATATCTTCCGCCACCTTTTAAATAAAAAGGATGAGTATGGCAACCCGTTAATCACACCCGATGAGGCATTGGATAGGGTATCGGCTTTGCTAGGCCATGAAGATAGGGCGACGACCATGGAGTACCTGAAAATAGCACAGGACATGCCCTCTGCCGACGAAATCTACGAGGATGTACTGGACTATATTGGCGCTTTTGAGGACTTGGAAGGGGCACTATGACGCAAGGACGTAAACGTACCAAAATAGCGCTTAATAAACCGAGCGCACCTGTTACCCCTCTTCGCTTTGAAGATATGGTTCTAGATTGTGGCAATGGAATAAAAGCCTATACTCACCGCCTACGCTACCGTAATGTCCCGACAGTGAAACAGATTGAATCAGGGAGTGGCGTGTTGGCGAATCGGGATGATATCGTCAGGGACATTCTCCAAATGCTAACCCCCTTACCTGCAAACCAATCAAAGAATAGTTATTTTACAGGGCTTGTAAGCTACTTCCAATATCTTGACGGCATTGGGTATCACGGTGACATTTTCAGTAATGCAGCCATGATTGATTGCATTAAGCACTTCAATAAATTACGTGAAAAAGGTGAGCAGGTATCATTAGCTGAGCAAATTAAAAGCAGCTTATCTTTCCTATTAAGAATGTGGAGTCGAGAGTCTGACCTTAAGGTACTGCCAGAAGTTTCCGCGAGAACTCCTGCTGCAAATAAAGCGTACCATGTGGAAACAGAGCTGAAGCCGTTATCTAAGGTATTGGTTAAAGGCGCTGTGGGCTTTCAGGAAGCGATTGAGAAAAATGAGTTGCTAGATATTCATCCGTTCTTTGATGAAGAGCGGTTTGATGAGCAAGTAAGGCGCTATGGCTGGACATTAAGGCAAAGTGCAAAAAAGAAAAATGGCTTCATGCAGTGCATGAAGCCCGTGGTGGGAGCTATACAGAGTAGCCCGCTTCCACTTGAGCAACTTCATCAGCAGGTATTTTATAATCATGCATCACGCAACTGGTTTTTCGTGTTCTCAATGCTGACAGGCATGAATACATCGGTGCTCGCTAATTTACAGCATAAGGACGTTTCATTTAAAAGCATTGGCAGTGGGCGGTTTGTTTTTGACGGTGAGAAGTTCAGGGCGGGTTATAAGGACTTGGATAATAGCGCGGGCTTTAGCCTGCGAAGCAAAGAACTAATCACCCGATGGCTAAAAACATCTAAGGTGATGTATCAATCACTGGGTATACCACTGTCAAATGAGCTGCCGCTATGCCCTTTCTTCAATACCAGCGGTGAGGTTCAGACATTTAATATCAAAGGCTCAAATATTGGCTACATCAATACTCAGCTTGAGAAGATAACTGGCTTAACGGTTACTACAAGCCGATTCAGGGCAACAAAATCTGATGTACTGATGCGAGTCACTGAAGATATCTTCCTTGTGTCACAGGGGCTGAATAATGACATAAATGTTGTCGCCCAACGCTACTCTAGTGGTGTTCAGGCAGACCATGATAATAACCTTAATGTCACGATGGACGCACAATACGCAATTGCCAAGGGCGAGAAGATTGGTAAAGCCATCGAGGGCGCAAAGGCGATGCGCAGCGATATTTTGTCAGATTATGATTATAAGAATTTGCGCAGCCGTGAAGGCAAAGAACGGCTATTAATGACAACACCCTGTGGCATCAAATGCGCAGGGGCAACACCAGATAAGCTTATTGCGGAAGCTAGGCGGATGAAGCAGCTAGGCGTTGATTTTTCGAAAGATACTGGTCGTTGCACGGACTTTATTTCTTGCTTTGATTGCGACAGTCATAAATTGGTGGCGTCAGAAAATGACATTTGGCTGATGCTGTCATTTTTAGAGCAAATTGAAGACCTCAAGGAGATGGTGGCGAGTAATTCCGCACCTAAAGATGAGTTTTTCGTGGTGGAAGGCTTATTGAAAAAAGTCCTTCTCAGGCTGAAACAAAAAGCACCTAAAAACTACGCTCAAGCAAAACAGAAAGTGGATGACGGCGATTTCCACCCGCTTTACCAAGACCGAGCCAGCGCAAGCCAATTCTTTAAGGGGTAACTTATGTCTGAAAAGCTTATACAGCTTCGCCAAGAAGTTGCTGAAAATCCGTATGTGACTTTTGACTCTGACGGGAAAGGTGTGTCACGTATCTTTGATATAGACTGGGATTTTCACGCCCTGAACCAGAATGAAAAAACAATCTCTTTTGGGCGTATTGATGAGAAGTACCGCCGCGATATTAAGTCTTACCTCTATGCGCTGATGCAATGGCAAAAGGAAAATTCAAACTCTAACTCCCATGCGGCTGTTAGCACGCTCAGAAGCACAAGGGACAAATTAAACACCATCGCAACACGCTGGGGAAAAAGTGACTTCAGCTTGCTTTCGAGCGAACGAGAGTGGAAGAGGTGCAGTAAAACATTGTATGGGCTTTTTGCTAAAGATACGTGCCAAGGTATTGCCTCTACGATTAACTCACTGAATAAAGCGGATCTTGTAACGCGTTACGTCCATAAACGAGAGTATATCAAGTGGGTTAGCCCTGATGCTGGTAATGGTCAGGCCATCGCATTTCCTGAAGCAATTCATGTCAGTGTTTTAAAGACAGTTGTTGAATTTGTAGAAAACTATCACCCTTATCGCCATCAGATTTCAGAGGCGATGGAAAAGCTATACACCTATCAGGATGATATGCTGAGTGCTGAGTTAAAAGCACTTGATGTAAGTACCCTTAACGAGAGGCAAATGATGACATTCAGAAAAAGGATGTCTGACAGAACAAGCAAGTGGCCTGAACGAAAAGCCATTCCTAATTTTTCGTTTCACAGGCGAGGAAACTGGTTAGGTACGCTGCTCAGGATGTGCTTTATCTGTGTCGGTTTATTCTCCGCAGCCCGAAAGGAAGAGCTGCTCTCCATGAATAAAGGGAGCTATGACGATTCACTGGCTGCTGTGCCCAAGGTTTCAGGGTTTTCTACAAAAGGAAATAAGGGCGAAAAGATTTATACGACGTGGAATACTGCTCCTATCGCAAAGCTGGCACTGGAGCTAGCTTATGACGCTACGCAAGCCGCGAGAAGGTATTCGTTAGAACGGTTAGATGACGGTTATCAAAATGGTCTGTTAACCAAAGACCAATACAATGCAAAGAAACAAGACCTTGAGAGTGCCTTTATTTCTTCTGATATCCCTTATGACAGTGAAGCTCTCATAATTAAATCGTCGTTAAAATATAAGGTTGACGGTGCTGGTGATGCATTTAATCTGAAAGAATTCAACATTATTGCGACCGCTGAAGACGTTGAGGAATTCGACCTGCTAAATCCAGACCGCGCAGGGAGCTTAAAGGTCGGAAGTGGTTTACCAAGGCTTAGTCCACATGACTTACGAAGGAGCTTTGTGGTCTTTATGGTGAAGAACCGACTGGGCAACGCGCTTACAGTCAAATACCAGCTTAAGCACCGCAATATAAACATGTCCAATTGGTACGCGAATTATTCCGAGCTGGCGCGTACCAACCAACTGTTGATGGATACTCAGTTAATGAGTGAATTTGATGAAGCCATTGAAAGTTCAGCGGTCGACGCATGGGATGATATTTACAACGTATCCGATACCTTAAGCGGTGCAGAAGGTGAGCGCATAGCCCAGAATAAAGCAGAGCGGCTAGCACAGGGTGAAGAAATAGTGATGTCCCGAAGTGAGTTGCTCGCTTTGGTAAGGTCTGGTGACAAATCCATTGTGTTGCTTCCTACAGGGGGGTACTGCACCAACCGTAACTGTGAGCGCCTTTGCTCCCTAATGGATATTGTTGAAGCCCCCTGTGAGCATAAGGTTGTCACTGATAAGGCGGCCAAAAGGCTTTCGAGGGAGCGGGACAACCTAATCGCTTCATTTCGGGCAATCAATGATATGGGTGATTATGCCAATGAATTGATTCTGGATGCCAGAAAAAAGAAGATTCAGTCTATTGAACCCACATTGGTCAAACACCGCATCCCATTTGATAGCTTCATTGATGATATTAAGGCGGTGTGGTCATGAAAGTAGAGTATAAGGCAACCTGCAAGGCAGAAGGGTTACTGGTCAATGCATTTCAGCGCTTATTAGATGGCAAGCCGCTTCATGTTAAGGCGACGGGCAAGCTGACGTTGAACCGAATCAATAATGAAGCCCAACTTGGCAATAGCTATGTCCATAAGTTCAAAGAATTCGTGGCCTACGCCAAACCTGTTATCGACGAATACAACCTCAATCGTGATAAGGCAATGACAACAGGTTTAGATATTGAGCTAGATGTCCCTTTGTCTGAGCTTGATGGGCTGAAACATCAGTTGAAGAAAGCTAATGAGCTTAAAGATAAATACAGGGTGCAACGAAACAATGCAGTTGAGGCCCGGAAGCAGTTAGAGGCTGAGAATGCCAGGCTCCGCTTTAGGGTGTTTGACCTCCAACAAGAGTTATTGGATGAAAACTCAGTTGTGACTCTCATAAAGTAACACTTTCCCACGCTCAAAGTGTAATGGGGTAAAGGGACGTAACACGTTTCTGCCCCTTTATGAGTTAGATCTGATCATGGCAGCAGATCGACAAGTACTTCTTTGACTTAATCTATCTAATCAAATTACTATACAAAATTATACACACCACATCATAAGCAATTAATTATATTAAGTATTTATTGATATATTAAATAAGCAAGGGACACGATGAACACCACGAGCCATAAGTTTGAAGTGATACAGTTCAAAAATGCGAATGATCTTTGGGAATCTTTGAGCCCGACTCGTGACCTATTTTCACACCCATATACAGCAATTTATAGAGGACAAGGCGATGCTAGCTGGTCCTTAACTCCATCTTTATTTCGTCATCAAGAGCTAATGACGTTTATGGGGAGTCAAGCCACATCCGACCAACTAATATTCAATGAGCTTCAAGTTTTAAATCAATTTGCTCAGTATTGTGACGATATTGGTGTTAGTATCCCTAATGACTCCCCAGAATTTCGAGAAATGTATCTAGATATTGACCATCAGGACACTTATCTTGTTCGACCAGATCTCTGGCCAAACGACATACTTTTTGAACTAATGGCTTTGGCACAACATCATGCAGTACCAACGAGGCTTTTGGATTGGACACGACAACCATATATAGCTGTCTATTTTGCTGTTGTTGCTGCACTTGAAAGTTATCAAACTTGGACAGATGATTCTGAATTGGCGATTTGGGTCATGAATACAAAGCAAATTAGTCAATATAAGAATAAATTCAGGCTACTAAATGTTGCTGGTAGTATTTCTCCACACGTCTCAGCTCAATCAGGCTTATTTACTGTTCATATACACTCAGGTATGCGTGGAGGTAAATTTACCAATTTTGCGTTAGAGGATGTTATTGAACCCGTTCAAAACTGCCCTTTAAAAAAATTAACACTTCCTGTTAGAGAGGCTGTTAAGCTGTATGAACTTTGTGAGAAAGCTAAAATGAATGGGGCGACTATATATCCAAGCGCAGATGGAGCAGGAAAAGCCACGAACGCGAAACTAAAGTACTGGGAGGTCAAGAAACATCTCAAAAGTCTCCTATCAACTTAGCATTAAGTAAGCATTTAGTGGATAAGTGAAACTGGTCACTACATTAGAGTTTTGCGATACTTTAAGTAATCCATTAAATGCTAATTTAGCAATCTATATAACTCACTTTTGTCCAACTGCGTGCTGACAGGGTAGATCATCGTATGTGATCACCAAGCGATTCTGTCGTATGTTAACTACCAAGCGACTTTGTCATTACGTTAACTACCGAGGGAATTTGACGGAACTCATTTAGCGTACCTTTTAAAGTAATTAATGGAGCTTTAAAAGGTGCTAAGGATGTTCTACATGGATTCCAAATCCCAGTTCACTGTCGATATTATTGCCAAAGTTATCGACGGCAGAATGAGTATCAATAGCGCCGCAACCTTGCTCAGCAAGTCACGCAGAACAATCGAACGTTACTTGAACCGTTATCGGAAAGAAGGCATTCAATTCGTTATTCATGGCAACAAAGGCCGTGCTCCTGTTAATAAAATCCCAGAGTCGCTCAAGAAAGAGGTGCAAAACCTCATCCAGACCAAGTATTACGACTTCAACCTGCAACACCTATCAGAGCTCCTGGCGAAGAATGAAGGACTCTCAATCAAACGTGAAACCCTGCGGTCGTGGGCCCATGATATCCATCACGTGAAGCGTGCCAAGCGACGCAGAAGCCGAGTCCGAAAGTATCGTGAGCGTATGGAATCGCCTGGGCTCATGTTGCAAATGGATGGTAGCCCCCATCGCTGGTTCGGTGATGAACGGTCTTGCCTGATTGCCATCATTGATGATGCCACCAGTGATATCCATGCTGAGTTTTTCCCGTCTGAAACCACGGAAGGGTGCATGAAAGTGATGCGGGCTTATATCGAAAAACGAGGCATATTCAAAACCCTTTACGTGGATAGAGCCGGTATTTTTGGCGGCCCTAAGCGCAGCAACTTCTCGCAAATGCAGCGTGCCTGTGAGGAGCTCGGTATCGAGATTATCTTCGCCAACTCACCACAGGGCAAAGGGCGTATAGAGCGATCCTTCGATACCTTCCAAGATCGGCTTGTGCCTGAACTTCGATTAAACAAAGTCACGGATATGGCAAGTGCTAATCGGTATCTACAAGAAGAGTTCATCCCAAACTACTGGGCAAAACACGTCATGGTTCAGCCGAAAAGCGTACGCTCGGCCTTTAAGCGTTTACCAGATGATTTAGACCTCAACACTATCTGTGTGCAAAAAGAGTACCGCAAGATACGGCGAGATCACACGTTCAGCTTCGATAACAAGATGTACGTTATCGACTCGCCTATCCGTTATTCGATAGTCAACCAACAGGTGGAAATCCGCTGTCAGTTCGACGGCACCTTCTCTGCCTATTTTGGCCACCGTCGGCTCGATATAACGGAACTCGTTGAGCCCCGAAAATGCAGTGAATATGGCAAAGAGGTTCAGCGGAAAATAGAAGCATTAGAGCTCGTTGAACAACTTGGAAGTATCTCTAAAGCCGCCCGTATCCTTGGCTGCTCCCGCCAATCCCTTTACACCTATCAGAAAATAATGGCCGAGGAAGGGCCTATGGGGTTAAAGCGCATCAATAAACCCCTCAAGCGCAGTAAGAATCGCATACCAGAGCACGCAGAAGACAAGATTATCGAGCTGACGCTGCTGAACCCTCATGCGACATTAATGCAATTAATGATGGAGTTAAAACAACATGACATCACCGTGAGTATCGGCACGATTAAAAACATCTGGAAGGAAGAAAAACTCAATACTAGGGAGCTTAGGATTAAAAAATCACAATCGATGAATATCGACGTGTAAGGCGAGTGAGCAACATGGGAACTAGAATATAGGAGCATGACAGAATCGGTTGGTATTTATCCCGTCATGTTCCCTCAGTAATGACAAGGGTAGATCATCGTAACGTACATCTGCCCCGAAGTGTGCCAGAAACTCATCTCTCAGGTATACTTTTGAATCACAGGTATTTGTAAGGTTAGCCCGTATGGAAGAAGCATTTTTGTCCGAGCATAGTGACATTCGAACACTAGCGCTTGAAGTGTTTGGTAGTGATTCCTTGGTTGAAGAATGGTTTCAGACGCCCATTCCAGCACTGTCAGGGCGTAAACCAAGCGACTTGCTCGAAGATGTAAATGGGCATGAACAAGTAAGACAACTACTATACAAACTCAAATACGGAGACTTCAGCTAGAAAGTTATCCTCCTTAAACTCATTCCCGTAGATAACACAGTTTCCCCCAAAGCTTGCTAGCAGGTTCACTGAGAGTAGTTCTGCCTGGATTTATCCCTAGCTATGTTAATTTCAGTGATATCGCGAACCCTGATACATACCCGCTTATGGCTCCATATCGCCTTTGATGTAAGAGAAGGTGATATTTTTAATATTTTCAACACATTGCACAATGAATATATGAAAGATTTAGTATATTCAGTTAACTATGTAGCTGCGCTTTGAGTAAAGCTGTTAACCATCAAGGAGATTATGTTTGAGTCAGAAATACGCATCATTGTTTAAGACGGCTTTCTTTTACATTTTTGTTAGTCTTGGTGTTTGTACAAGGTTTTTCTTGGGTAACCTGTATGGAGTGTTGGTCACGATGTTCGTGGTTAGGCACTACAGTGAGTTCCTTTTCGGATATCCAGCATACTCTTTTGATGAACTAATGGCATGGCTTTATGCGCTTACTGATGAAATGAAAGTCGCTATTGTGAGTTCTTTGGTAACGGTCGTAGGATTTCTCGTGGCCTATGCAAGTGCGACCTCCAATTGGAAATCCCAGTTGTTAGCAAACATAAAATTACAGGCATCTGGTGAGTTAAATGCTTTTTTTACTGAAGTAAATTCACTTGTTACTGACTGTGAGATTTATACATCTGAAGTTCTAGATACCTCCGAAAAAGTTAGAAAGTCTAAAAACAAACAAGAAAAATTGTTTCTGGTTTCTTACCAAAATGGAAGAGGTCATGAAATTGACTTAAAACGTAAGCGGCTAGTTGCGTTGTCGATTCAGGTTCATCAATTTACTGGAAAATACGCAACTTTATTTCATTCGATGCCTTGGATTCAGTCTAACTTTGATGTTGCGGCAAAAGCCTTAGATGAGGTGGCTTCTAAAACATGGTTCAGTATTCCACGAGCATATCCTGATGATCCTGATCCAGTTACAACTTTTCTCTCACAAATCGATGAACAAAAATTGAAAAACTTTAAGCTCTCTGTTGCCAAAAATCGCATCCTCCTTTCATTCTATCCAGGAAGCGCTGGAGGTCAGTTGCAATCAGGCGTAGTACCATTTAACAGTATTTCTTTGTTTAATTTGTCTCGTCGCGTAAAAGAATTGTATGTTACTTTCGAAGAGTTGCGTAAGGCAAAGCTCGATGGTTAACAAGTTACATATTAGTGACGGTTAGCCGCCCCTTAGCAAGGCATTTTGTTTTAGGTAAGGGTCCCATTATTCCACGGGGCGATTATTAATGAAAGAAGTTCCAAGAAAGTAGAGAGTCGATCACGGCAAACACGCCTTTGCCCCAAAACTTGTTACGGCCGATCGACTGCTCAGTTTGCCTAATCGCCATTTGACTTAATTTTCCTCATGCTTGTACTGTGAGGGCAAGAAGCTAATGGCAAAGGAATATAATGAAATACTTTATCTTGTTTTCAGCATTGGTTGGCTCACTACAAGCGAATGCCTCCTTCAAAAATAAAGATTGGTCAGATGGTATGGAGGATATACATATCTATCATTCATACACATCGAAGTCATATGGATATGGCGATTATGTGAATTTCGGTATTGAGTGCAGAATTCATGAGGGAGAAAGCAAAGGTAAGGTTGGCTTATCATTCTATGATAGCGGTGCAATTGCCACCCCAAACTCAAGTGTTAGATTAAGAGTCCGAGTTGATAAAAACGCTGTATATAACCTTGAAGGATATATGTATAGCAATTCCTATAGAGGCGGTCTTGTAAACCGTAATATTCCTGAAAAATTATGGGCTGAAATGAAATTAGGGAGCAGCATCAACCTAGAAGTTTATAACCACAATGAGTTGAAAACTAAAGAAAAGTTGAGTCTGAATGGTTCAGCCAAGGCCATTGAACGCATATCTTCAAAGTGTAGCACTCCACTTACAGACGATGTAAAACCTATCTATAAATCAACAGCCTCAAACACACTTTCGGCAAAAAACACAGAGAATATCAACTCCGAAACAAGTGTTCGAGATAGGTTTGTTTCATCAGAAATGTTGAGATATAAAGAAATTTACATGCAAATGATCAAACAAAGCCTATTAGTGTCTCCTTCGTACTCTTCAAAAGAATGTGAAATATCGATGAGGCTGTCAACTAACGGGCTTGTGCTAGATGCAAGTGGTTATGGAGACAACAGTTATTGTAGAGCACTAAAAGCGGCGGTGGTAAAAGTCTCACAATTCCCAATGCCACAAGACAAAGCTATTATTGAAAAGCTTAGAAGCGTAGATATGTCGTTTTAAATCTAAGTACAGGTCTGTCTGATGGCAGTCGAGTACGTAAAGGTAATAATTCAGTAGCGCCGCTTTCGAGTCAGCTAACGAATGGTTTATTCTTTCTATCCAAGTGCATGTTACTGTCCAGCTCCGTGCTGACGGGGTAGATCACCGTAAGCCGATCGCGGCAAACACACCTTTGCCCCATTATCGTTTAGAGTAAAAGGTCATTAACATCCTGTTTATGTCACTTTGCCATATCAAAAGCTTTCCGAAAGTTTGGCTGGATGGACACTTTTTGCTTTATAGACTGGCTAACGACTCACACCCTTTCTTCAACAAAAAACACCCTGTAAGCGTCATAAACTTTCAATGACAAGGGTTTTCCATCCCGAAGAACTGCCACACTTTTGTGATATCCACTATTTTACATCATCACTATTGATTGGCTCGGCGTTACAATCTCTCACGAAGTGTAAAATGCGCTCTTTCGCGGTTTGAAGATTCGATATTATGGCTTCATCAATGAAGATTCGGCATTGCTTTTCTAAAGGGTCTTTTTCATCAACCAAGTTTGTTTTGAATTTTAGTTCAATCTCATAGGTGTTTTTTAATAGACTGATAAACTCCTGCCACAATATCTTGTTTTTCTTACTTAATATTTTTCGGGAAGCGCCATTATTCAAGTATATAGGCACATATTCAAACGTTATTTCTTTACCAATTACGCCCTTTCCAGGGACAAGTAGAACTTTCGCATTTGTTTCGTTATATCCAGCAGAAGTTTGATCTGCAATGTACAACCAATAATAGTCACTTTCTCTGATTAATTTATTATCATCGTCAAAGAAGGCAATTTTAAGACTTATATCCTCTACGATACCATTGTATCCTGGCTGTCCATTATTAATGAAAGAAAATATTCCTGCTCTAATATGCAACAAAGCATCTTGGTGACAATTGTCATATTCTTTGGATATTTCGCTCCAAACTGCTGGGTAACATTCAAACTGCGCATAACGAAGATCACCTTGTGTGACTTCAGCTTCTATATAATAGTTATAAAGACTAAACGCCCCATTAATCACTCCGATCAAAAGGGCTATCCCAGCTATAATGTTTGAGATGGCGTCATGCTTGAACTCTCCTATACTATCGCCTATTTGCTGCGTGACTTTTTTCATTCACTCCGTCTAAACCTCTTCTTTGACAAGTAATTGTGGGTGCTAGTTGTTTGCGCATTTGGCTGTTGAGCTATCAGTCTTATGCGACTTAGGGCATTTGGAGCTCGAACCACCTTTACATCTGGGAGGTTTATTGCATTTGGGCTTCTTTTTCATTAGTTTCAATATATTGTTGGCATATTCTGTAACCTCATGACCATCTCGGACATGTATCATTTGACCAAGTTCAATGATATCAATATCAACTTCTTTATACGTATTATTATTCTGTTTATTCCTTCTAGCATCTTTGTCAATTTTTTCTTGCAGTGCTTTTATTGAATGTCTGTTCATATTGAACGGAATGGAGTCTGACGGTATTGCTTCATCAGTGATGGGTAGACCATAGAGATTAGTGGTGGCACTCGATTTCACAAAAACATTTTCGTAAACTGTTAAAGAACCGACAAAGTTATTTTGAATACCTGTTTCTTTTTTTAATATAAAATTATCGTCAATAAATTTACGTCTTTCATCAAGCTCATTGGGAGTATCGCGAAGAAGAATGTATTCATCGAAAGGATAGAACATGAAATCTATTGATTGTTCATTTGATAATTTGAATATTTCCTCTTGCTGATAAGTGTATGAGATAATTAACAAATCAGGTTTAATATAACGAAGGAAATGTATATTATTTGTAACTTCAATAACCTGTGGCAAAGCCATTTGATTGTTAACATCTGCTCGCAGTTCGAATGTCAATTGAATACCATCTATCGCAATGAGATAGTTTCCCGTACCAAGATATTTATTAGTCTTCTCTCCTTCTTGCTTAAACTCCTTAATGATAAATACCTCACTCATATGCTTTAATAATTGCTCATAAGTAGTATCCCTATTTGTAGTGATATCAAGCGTGTAATCATCATGCACATCAATCTCAATAGTCGTAGAGTCAACGAAAGAGTTCTGGTCAAGGAATTCATAGTAGCCGCTGTACGCATCATAAACATCATGTGCGGTTAGTGGATGGCCGCGAAGAAATGATTTGTCCTTTCTTAGTGAAATTCTCCAAGTAAATGAATCTATCATCTCCATCGAACTAGCAATAACAAAGTTTATGGAAGTTTTGTTCGAGTTATCAACTGTTAAGAGAGGTTCATATGATAAATGTAAGAGGTCAATGCATGCGATTGAAGGCTCATGAATAACTGCCAACATGTCCACGGAATGTGATTGTGCCCCCCGAGGATAACACTCTGAAAACACTGTTATTCTATCGTGGGAAAATGAATGGGCTACTGATAAGTATGTCACCAGTAGCAAGAAGGCTAGCCTTGACCTTATTTTCATGATTATCAACCACATTTCTACATAAATATATAATGTTTAGGCATGCATATATTGGTTGTCAAGTTTGACCTTTACGCATTATATATTTGATCGGCCACCGCAACCTGTTGAACTTATATCGTTATATTTACTCATTCATTTAGAGATGGAAGAGTAGATAGGCTTTGTTGCGTAATTCGATGGAACAGTACAGGAAGTTATGATTTGATCGGCTACACTTACTAATGATCGTAGTCTCATGCCGAAACCTTGTTACAAAACGACCAACTGGAAACATTACAACAAAGCGTTAATCAACCGTGGTTAGGGTGAATACACTAACGTATTTCAGTCCTGAGGTGTGCTGAAGCCGATCGCGGCAAACACACCTTTGCCCCAATGCTTCTCAGCCCTGACGTACTTGTTACCTTTAGTGCAACTTACTAGACCAAATTCACTTAATCCGTGTCGCAGAGAATTTCAAGGAAATTTTCAGCATTTTACGCCCCGTAATTCCCTCTCATTTTAAACAAAAGTCGATATGCCTTGAGGTTTACAATTAATATCAGCAAGATAGACGAATTGCTATAACGATTAAAATCTGTCTATATGGCGTTATGTTAATGGAGTAGTACATGTCACATATTCTTGTAGGATTGTTAGGTGTTCTGGTGGGGGCAATACTTGGCCATAGGTTTGCTCTGGGGAGAGATAAACGTAAGGAATACAACCAACTTATTACTCCGATACGCGAAATTCTTATAGAACAGTTGAACACACTCAAACAAGGTCATTACCAATTTGGTTTGAATGAAT
Organism: Photobacterium sp. ABD4_091; assembly: GCF_056160145.1. Classification (NCBI taxonomy): domain Bacteria; kingdom Pseudomonadati; phylum Pseudomonadota; class Gammaproteobacteria; order Vibrionales; family Vibrionaceae; genus Photobacterium; species Photobacterium sp. ABD4_091. The sequence continues at coordinate 2,525,517 of NZ_JBSWWQ010000001.1, forward strand.
CACACATGAATTGCTTGCAAGCTAGTTTGAGCGAGTCAAAGTTCAAGCGCATTAAAAAAGCCTATGCAAACTACGATCAATATCGCTCTAAGTCCGGAGAGCATGATAGTTTTCATTACTTCACCAAAAATGATGAGTACTTTGATAAATTTACAGTTCAGACAGAAGTTTTATTAAAAGAACTACGATTGAAATAGACATAACAAACGACTTTGGTACGATTCTCCCATAACTAGAGTAATCCGAAAATATATAAATTAGCAGATTTACTGACAAGGAAATTTCCAGCTTCGAGCTAGCTACTTTGGCTAGCTCAGAGTTGCCCCAATATATGGTACGTCCCGTTATTGCAAGTAGAGTTCAAAATAACGAGCTGATTTGCGCTAATATATTCAGAGTCAGTTAGAGACTGTCAATTAGTCTCAGCTCTATGATGAGGTGTGCGCCAGACTGTCCTCGCAAAGTGTAAAGCATGTTAAGTTGCTGTTTGGGGCAACAGGTCTTCAGTCTGGTGGTCTAACCGTTGTGTCATCTATTACTCTCATTGCAAATTCGATTATATTCTGATTTCAAAGGGCTTTTTATTGACTAATATTGCCCATGCTATGCGAGCTATCTTGTTGGCTAAAGCCACCACTGCTATGTTAAAAGGTTTTCGTTTCTTAAGTTCAACTAGCCATGAGCCAAAGTATCTTTCAACCGACTTATCTCTCCATAAAATTGACCTTGCAGCATGAATAAATAATGTTCTCAGCTCCTTATTCCCGCGCTTTGATATCCCAAGTAGCGTGGATTTGCCACCCGTAGAGTATTGAACAGGAACAAGCCCGATCCATGCAGCAAAATTTCGTCCGTTTTTAAAATCACTTGGATTACTGACTGTGGATATACAAGCACTAGCTATAACTGGACCAATACCTGGAACAGTCTGTAATTGCTTAACCTGCTCATTGTCAGCGAGAATTTTTTCGACTTTGTCAGCTTGTGAATTTATACGTTCATTGAGGTTTAGATAGTGTTCATGAAGTTCACTCAATTCAAATATGATTAGAGGTGGAAGGTATTGATTTTTATCCACTAACCACTGAAATAAACCCTTCATACCAGCGTGACCTTTGGGAAAACTAATTCCGAATTCAAGCAGGATTGAACCGATTCGGTTCATACAAGCAGTACGCTCTCGAATATATCCGCTGCGTATTTTCCGAATAGTAGAGACCACCTGCGCTGATTCGGTTTTCGCTGAAGAGAACCTCATTGTTGGTCGAGAGGCTGCTTCTGCGATTGCGTCGGCATCGATGAAGTCATTTTTATTTGTTTTAACGTATGGCTTTACGTATTGGGGAGGAATTAGCTTAGGAGTATGACCGAGCTCAACGCACTTTCTAGCAAGCCAATGAGCCCCTCCACACGATTCCATAGCTAAATTACAGGTTCATGGAAAGACAAGAACTCCAGTAGCTTCTGGCGAGTAAATTTTTTCTTGAATAATTGGTGACCATGTTGGTCATGCCCAACTAAATGAAAAGAGTTTTTACCTAGGTCAATTCCGATAATGTGGGAGTTGTTCATGTGGCACTTTCCTTTAAAGACTAAACCAGTTCAAGTTTAGCTGTAGGGAGGGACGTACCATCTCATTAAGTGAGTTTAAACATCTAATGGAGCACGTAACGGATCCTTCCCTTTCCCTACATTTTCTAATGCTTATAGATACCACACACACTTCACACTGATCTGCCACAACAAGATTGGACACCAAGTTAAGCGACATTCTTCTGTTCAAATATGACAGGGCTTAGGTTGAATATTTTAGAAGAATTACTAACTATTCAATAGGTTGGGCTTGTTATGATACATTGTGAGGATGGTTTCCCTTACATAAACTCATAATGAATAAGCAAAAGATGAAAACAATATTACTTCGGATAGCATTTATATCCCCAATACTTCTTTATGCATTTCAGTTTAAGATTGGTATTTGGGAAAAGCATTCCCAATGGGCTGAAATGGGAACAGTCTTTGCAGGTATCTATTCACCAATCATTGCTCTTATGACATTACTGATGCTTCGAAATCAGGAGATTTATCAGCGAGATATGTCCTTGATCACTTTCAATAAGCAAGATCTTGAGTACGCCTTGAACAAGTTAGAACAATATCTTGAAGAATATGTGGATGATGATACTAAGGTGAAAGATGTTCTAATTCGTGCTGTTCGAGGCCATGATTCTACATCATTACTTTTGCCATCTACTCGAGACCGTTTATCTCTGATATCAGGTACAAACTCTAGAGCTATGCCTCTATGGGTATCTATTCCTCCACTATTAGCGGGGTTAAGATCTGTTGATAAATCACCATATCGAGAAGCATACATAGGTTCGCAGTTGAAGGTGGCAAGCATTCTAACTATTGATGTTTGTGAGGCTTTGGACAAGATCTATTACTCAACATCTAACGGTGAAATAGTAGAACAATTGTTTTTCTGGAAACCTGAGTAAGATTGTACAGATACAAAAAAGCCCCTGCAAAGGGGCTTCATACATAATGTAGTGGGTGAGTGAATAGAGGCTTTGCAATACTTCAGATAATCCGCTAGAAGCTAATTTAGCAAAATCACTGGCACACTAATTGTCCAGAGGCATGCTGGCTGCGCGGCTGACTCGGATACCCCAGTTAGCTCAGATCTGCACCAAATCTTGCAAGCAGGCTTTCAATGAGAGTGCTTCTATCTTGATTTATACTTAACTAAGTTAATGGTTAAGTAAAATCGATAACTCTGCCACATACCGGCTTATGCTTCATCGATATAGGAAATGGTGATATGTTGAATGTTTCAACATATCACATAGAACCAACACAAAACATCCTGTGTATTCAGGTCAAAACGCAGAAATCCTTTGGATAAAGTTGTTAGGTTTCATATCGGTGTAATGGGAGTATAATTTTGAATACCAATATGCAGAACTAGATTAATCATGTTTGAGCAATTATCAACATCTCAATTCAAAGATATAGCCCAAGGTGTTCAGGCTATAATCATATCTCTTAGCGTAATTGTGGGTGGCATTTGGGCTGTTTTTACATTTTTAGCTCAAAGGTATGAGATTCTTATTAGAAAACAACCGCTTATTAGGCTTCGATTGGTAATAAAACAAGAAAGAATTCCTGGAAACACAGAGTATTATTTGTCAATTTGTGTTGAAGCTGAAAATGCGGGAAATATTACAAACTTCCTATACTACGGTGAAGATGACCATTTAACAGTCACACCTGTTATTATTAACTCTGATGGCAGTCGTGATTTTGGTGATTCTATTAAACGAGTATTGATGCGAGGAGATGGACATAAAGTTGATTACAATACACTCCTACCTAATAGCAAAGAAACACTACCATTTTGGGTGCCTGTTCCAGGGCCCGGCCTATATCATATCCGATTTTATGTACGACCTAATGAAGAGCAAATTCGAGCGTTAACTGCTGTAGGACATATTGGGAGAAATGCTGATATAGTAATTAGTACAAATAGGTATTTTGTTGTTGAAGATGAAAATGAAGTCTGACAAGGCATCAAGGTGACTTGTTACACTCGGCAGTTTTGGTAAGGAGTTTGTTGCGCTTGTAGGTTAGTCGTGACCTGTTCCCCGCTTTCTAAACCAAACAATATTGATTAATAAGGTGGTTTTGCTATATCTGAGATAATTCATCATTTGCTAAATTAGCAAAGTCACTGACAAGGTTTTGTCCAAAAGTTTGTTATGCAGGGTTATGGTTGTATGTGATCACCAAGCGATTCTGTCGTATGTTAACTACCAAGCGACTTTGTCATTACGTTAACTACCGAGGGAATTTGACGGAACTCATTTAGCGTACCTTTTAAAGTAATTAATGGAGCTTTAAAAGGTGCTAAGGATGTTCTACATGGATTCCAAATCCCAGTTCACTGTCGATATTATTGCCAAAGTTATCGACGGCAGAATGAGTATCAATAGCGCCGCAACCTTGCTCAGCAAGTCACGCAGAACAATCGAACGTTACTTGAACCGTTATCGGAAAGAAGGCATTCAATTCGTTATTCATGGCAACAAAGGCCGTGCTCCTGTTAATAAAATCCCAGAGTCGCTCAAGAAAGAGGTGCAAAACCTCATCCAGACCAAGTATTACGACTTCAACCTGCAACACCTATCAGAGCTCCTGGCGAAGAATGAAGGACTCTCAATCAAACGTGAAACCCTGCGGTCGTGGGCCCATGATATCCATCACGTGAAGCGTGCCAAGCGACGCAGAAGCCGAGTCCGAAAGTATCGTGAGCGTATGGAATCGCCTGGGCTCATGTTGCAAATGGATGGTAGCCCCCATCGCTGGTTCGGTGATGAACGGTCTTGCCTGATTGCCATCATTGATGATGCCACCAGTGATATCCATGCTGAGTTTTTCCCGTCTGAAACCACGGAAGGGTGCATGAAAGTGATGCGGGCTTATATCGAAAAACGAGGCATATTCAAAACCCTTTACGTGGATAGAGCCGGTATTTTTGGCGGCCCTAAGCGCAGCAACTTCTCGCAAATGCAGCGTGCCTGTGAGGAGCTCGGTATCGAGATTATTTTCGCCAACTCACCACAGGGCAAAGGGCGTATAGAGCGATCCTTCGATACCTTCCAAGATCGGCTTGTGCCTGAACTTCGATTAAACAAAGTCACGGATATGGCAAGTGCTAATCGGTATCTACAAGAAGAGTTCATCCCAAACTACTGGGCAAAACACGTCATGGTTCAGCCGAAAAGCGTACGCTCGGCCTTTAAGCGTTTACCAGATGATTTAGACCTCAACACTATCTGTGTGCAAAAAGAGTACCGCAAGATACGGCGAGATCACACGTTCAGCTTCGATAACAAGATGTACGTTATCGACTCGCCTATCCGTTATTCGATAGTCAACCAACAGGTGGAAATCCGCTGTCAGTTCGACGGCACCTTCTCTGCCTATTTTGGCCACCGTCGGCTCGATATAACGGAACTCGTTGAGCCCCGAAAATGCAGTGAATATGGCAAAGAGGTTCAGCGGAAAATAGAAGCATTAGAGCTCGTTGAACAACTTGGAAGTATCTCTAAAGCCGCCCGTATCCTTGGCTGCTCCCGCCAATCCCTTTACACCTATCAGAAAATAATGGCCGAGGAAGGGCCTATGGGGTTAAAGCGCATCAATAAACCCCTCAAGCGCAGTAAGAATCGCATACCAGAGCACGCAGAAGACAAGATTATCGAGCTGACGCTGCTGAACCCTCATGCGACATTAATGCAATTAATGATGGAGTTAAAACAACATGACATCACCGTGAGTATCGGCACGATTAAAAACATCTGGAAGGAAGAAAAACTCAATACTAGGGAGCTTAGGATTAAAAAATCACAATCGATGAATATCGACGTGTAAGGCGAGTGAGCAACATGGGAACTAGAATATAGGAGCATGACAGAATCGGTTGGTATTTATCCCGTCATGTTCCCTCAGTAATGACACAGGGTTATGGTTGTATGGGTTATGGTTGTACGATGCAAAGGAGTAGCCATGAGGAATGGGACTTTCTTCTATAGCAGAGTGCAGACAAGCACCAAAATATCGAGATTTCCTTTGATTGAGTTGCTGGGAAGTTGAGAATTTCGGGGTGATTTTCTCAGGTTTTGGTTATAGAAAGGGCTTTTTGTTGAGAAAGCCATGAACCCATTGGTATTGCTGGTCTCTCTCATGATTCATAAAACCAAAAATTAATTCTTGAAGTTACCCGCCTATAACCTGCCTCATTTCATCCCAAATACTTCATAGGCCATTGGTCTTATACGTTTTTTCTTATAGATCTTGAAAAAAATGCCTGCATATGGATACTTACTCAAAATGATTATATAGGGTAAGGTCATGAGTGCTCTAAGGCGGGCGTATAAGCCAAGAATCCCAATGCCAAGCCACCAGTGCTCAATGGTCAACCGCGAGACATTGCCGCGGGAGTGTGGTGTTTATGCTATATCCCGGGGGTTTGAATGTCTGTTGGTCGGTAGTGCGGAGGATGTTGGTCAAGCTCTGCAATCTCTCCATAAGGTGGGTGATGTGCAGATCACCCATGGCTGCACGGTACAGTTTTGGCGTTGCCGGGAAGAGAACCGGCAGGCGATGGAGTTGTCGTTCATCTATTCGATGGATCCAAAGTTCAATATCCATTTGCCGGACAACTTCGTTGAAATAATGCTTGATTACCTCAAGCCGGAATTGAGCCTAGCCGTGGAAGATATCGAACGCTTCTTCCAGCACTTCCAGGCCAACCGGGCTTATAAAGTCCATGAGCATGAAGAGCGTCGGCGCAAAAATGAAATGACCCGACTGGCTTATCTTGCTGCGTTCAGCGAGCTAACCGATGAAGAGCTGGATACAGTGCAGGATGCATTGGATCAGATCCGGCGTGAGCGTAGGGCGTAAACTGGGTTTGAGTGAACTTGTAAAGTGGCTGGTAAATAAGCCATTAGCCAAGGCTAGCACTGAGCCATAAGCTAATTCTGAAAATCAAAAAGCCAGCATATGTATGCTGGCTTTTTTTACGTTTGAGCAATTTGAGGGGCTTTTAGGCCGCTAGATCTGCATAGCTGCGCTGTAGGATCTCGACGATAGGCGCTGCTTTGTTGTGTTTGCGGATATCGGCAAACAGCTCTTTGGCCTGCGGGTATTCATGGCGCAGGTAGGCAAACCACTGTTTGATGCGGTTCGGGTAATACAGGCCCTTGTCGCCTTTGATTTCATAGGTCGAGTACTTCAGCAGAAGCTGCAATACATCTTCCCAGGGCATGTGCGTTTCATTGTGCTTAACCACATTGCCGAGGTTTGGCAGGTTGATGGCGCCGCGGCATACCATCAGCGCGTCGCTGCCGGTGACTTCCATACAGCGCTGGCCATCTTGGTAATTCCAGATCTCACCGTTGGCAATGATCGGTGTTTTGACCTTTGCCTTGAGCTTGCGGATATAGTCCCACTTGATGGTATCTGCCTTGTAGCCGTCGACTTTAGTACGGGCATGCACCACGATTTCATCTGCACCGGCTTGGGCAACGGCATCGGCTATTTCGTAGCAATGGCTTGGCTCATCCCAGCCAAGGCGGACTTTGGCAGTGACTGGAAAACGGGGATCGGTCGCACCGCGGACTGCCTTGACGATGTTATACATCAAGCCAGGGTCTTGCAGCAATACCGCACCACCACGGCTTTTGTTTACCGACTTGGCCGGGCAGCCGAAGTTGATATCAATACCCGGCGAGCCAAGTGCAATAGCGCGGTGGGCATTTTCCGCCAGCCAGTCCGGGTCTTGGCCTAGCAACTGGACGCGGACAGGGGTGCCGGAAGTCGTTTTGCCGCCTTGGCGAAGCTCCGGGCAAAGGCGGTAGAACACACTGCTTGGCAAGAGCTGGTCAACCACACGGACAAACTCCGTGACACACAGATCATAATCATTGATATCTGTCAGCATTTCCCGCATCAGGTGGTCAAGGACACCTTCCATCGGGCCTAGAATTACTCGCATGTGATTTCTCTTTGTGCCAATGTGCAAAAGTATAGGCGAGGGCAGATCAGCTTGATCTGCACTATGCCACTTGGGTGCGAGATTTTAGTGGGTAATGGCGGGCTTGTCTAATAGCATCCGGCCCGAGAGGGTAAATACCTTTGGAAGCTCATGCCGCTGCGCTTCTTGGGCAAGGGATAGCATCTTTTTGGCCACCTGCTCGGCTGGGATAGGGTCAAGGTTGGCAAGCGGGCCGATGACCAGCGGATGGAAGACATCGAAGATCCCTTGAACCATCAGTTCGTCTTTTCTGGGTTTGCTACGCTCGCCCTTGAGCGGCCCGGGACGGACAAAGATACAGTGCTCAAAGCCCATTTTCACCAATGCTTGTTCCATCTTCCCTTTACAGCGCAGGTAATGGGAGGGAGACCAAGGGCTGGCAAACAGGCTGGATATCACAACAAGGTGCCTGACACCCAGCATTTTCATGGTTTTGGCCACGTCTTTGACCAATTGGTAGTCCACCGCCTCTAGGGCTTTTTTTCCGCCGGCTTGTTTCTTGGTTGTACCTAGGCAGATAAATCCGACGGTAGGTGTAGGCGATGTGTCCTCCCATTCGGTGACACGCAGCTCTGGGTGGATGATCTGCTGCAACTTGTTGCCGTGCAGCGGCAGCTCCCGGCGCGAGAGGGCATAGACGGTATTTATCTCTGGTTGTTTTAGCAGAAGATGTAAGAGCTCGTCCCCGACCAATCCACTTCCACCGGCGATAATTGCACTGCTACCTGTCATTAATTTCCACCATCCTGATGATATCTCCATCTTTTTGCCACCATTTTCTACAAAGTTCAACAGGTTTGTCCTTTTGTCACCATTTTCATGCTCTGGCGCAAAAATGGTTTTGGCACTGCCAACACTCAACCCTGCCACTTGCTGTTCGTAGGGTATATAATCAGCCGACGAAACAGATATTGAGAACCGACCATGACACAATTAATGACGTTACCTCAGGCTTGGGATGGTATGCCTGCCACCTTTATTGAAGGTGCACTGCTGGCAGCTAATGCAAACCCAAAGCCGTTGGCACCAGAAGTCTGGCTACCTGTGCTGCTCACCGGTGGTGTCGATGAAGATGAGACGGTCGCGCTAGAGCAAGATGACAAAATGGCGGTGTTGAACCACTTTGAGTTGCAGTACCGCCATATCAAGGCCGGGGAGTACAAGCTACCTGAAGAACTGAGCTTCGTGAAAGCTGGTGAGCTAACAGAGGCAATGCAGCAGTTTGCTGAGGGCTTTTTGGCAGTATGGCCGCATATTGAGCCTAACTGGGCAGAGCAGCCACTGACAGACGGTACGGTGCGTATGCTGTCGGCATTGATTACTACCCTGATGCTGATGCTTGACGAGGAAAATACCCTGGCACAGATGCAAGAGGCGGGTGTTACCGGTATGCCTGCTCCTGCCGAGCTATACCCTCAGGTGTCACTGATGCTAACTGAAGTGGTAATGGCGGCTGATGATCTGCAGCAGGGTAATGCGGCACAGGCTGTAAACCCATTCAAGGAAACAGGGCGAAACGATCTTTGCCCTTGCGGTAGCGGCAAGAAATTCAAGCAGTGCTGTGGTCAGTAAAGTGACAACTACTGAGCCCAACAAAGAAAAAACGGTGATCCTGGTGGTTGCGGGTGTGATTGAAAAACAGGGACGGTACCTGCTTGCCCAGCGTTTCGATCATGCCAGCCAAGGCGGCTTGTGGGAATTTCCCGGCGGCAAGGTAGAACCTGGTGAAACCGATGCACAAGCCTTGGAGCGTGAGCTGCGAGAAGAGTTGGCCATTGAAACAACGACTGGGCAGTTCCTGGCAGACAGTGTGTTTGACTATGGTGATAAGGTTATCCACCTAAAAGGCTACCTGACCCATTGGCTCTCGGGTGAGCTAGTGCTCCACAGCCATCAAGATGCCAAGTGGGTGGTGTTAGGTGAAATCGATAGCTATTCCCTTTGCCCTGCAGATTATCCCATCGTTAATGAACTGGGGCGCTTTCTCTGTAAGTAACGTCTGCAAGCAAGCATTTGTAGCAAGCACCCGCAACAAGCATCTGCAACAAACATCCGCATAAAACATCGTGTCCTATCTACAGTCATCAACCCTGGCACTTGCTGGGGTTTTTTTATGTGAATCCTTATCCCTGCGCCATAGCTATATTTATCTCTGCGTCATAGCTTAAAAAGGGCGCAATAAATGGTTTTTATTGCGGCTTTATAGTGTTTACATACCATTTGATGAATAACCTTCTATCTTTTTTGAAATTTATGCCTTTCAGTGCTGACTTAAATTCATGCCTTTGCAAGGTGTAGAAGATGCGCTACAGGTATTCGCTGATGTTTGATTTTAATTTGTTTAAAAACAGTGGTTTAATCTTTTATTTATCACGCTTCATTTTCTTGGGTTATGTTAAGCCGAATATTGCACCTGAATAATTTTATCAATGAAACTCAATGATAGCTGTTAAAACCAACATTAAACTTAACTCACGGGCTGTCTGTTAGCTTAGTAAAGTGATGGTTTTGGCGGTTAGAGTTTGGTGGTTTTGCTGTTGTGGCACGTGACTGGTGCCAGTGTAGCTGATCATGCCAAATACTGAGTTGAAACTAGTTGTAAACTTACAAACAAACTCGATCTTTGGTAAGTAATTCTGCTAATTCTCTGTTTTAATACGCGCATCAACTGGGTTGTTGGGTTTTATCCAGTTTATCTAACTGCATTGATTTTAATCCTTGGTCTTATTTACTGTATTTTGAGGTTTGGTTATGTCTGTTAAAGGGCCATTTAACGTAAGAAGTGCTGCTGCTGATACATTTGCAATGGTAATTTTTAGTTTTATTACAGGCATGATGATAGAAGTGTTCATATCAGGTATGACATTTGAACAGTCACTTGCATCAAGAACACTGTCTATTCCGGTTAATATTGCGATAGCCTGGCCGTATGGCGTGTTCCGCGACATGATGATCCGCCAAGGCATGAAGTTGTCAGCGACCGGTTGGATGAAAGGCGTATCAGATATGCTAGCTTACGTGCTATTCCAGTCGCCGGTATATGCGTGCATCTTGCTGGTTGTCGGGGCTGACTTCGATCAGATCATTACAGCTGTAACAAGTAATGCCTTTGTATCCGGTGCATTGGGTGTGGTTTATGGCCAGTTCCTAGAAATGTGCCGACGTATGTTCCGAGTGCCGGGATACTACCAGCAAGCGTAAAGACACCAGGCCTAGCTGCCGAATTAATATCTAATTCTATAGCCCCGAAGGTTTATACCTTTGGGGTTTTCTCTATTTATACCCAGTAGCGCTTCATTTTTGCCAGACTGCGGCTTTTCCTAATGCTTCTCTAATCAAAGTATACGTATTTATTTGCGTTTATCTGCTTTCAAAATGCACGAAAATGCTTGGATAAGCTTTGAACAAGCTATTTCTATTTGTAAAAACCTATCTCTGATTGTGATGAGTGTGAAAGGTTGAAAAATTGATTTACATCAAGGAAGCGATCGCCTCTCGTTTGGTTTGTTAAGTTTTTGTTTCTTTGTTTTTTGTTGGTCTTGTTTTTTATTCCACAAAATCAACCTCTTAAATTTGTATTATTATACTATGTTAATATATTGTTTTGTTTTCAGGGGTGAGATCTTTGATTTCAAAAATGGTTTTTTACAGGTGGGAATAGCAAGTTCAGGTTAAATTCAGTTACAGCCATAGGGATATTGTTCATGATTTTATTGGCATAGTTACCTCAGTCAGTTCTGCAAGCAAAACATAATTAATGGGGAAGTAATATGATTGAGGTACATTGGTCGCTAGCAGCAATGTTAGGCGTTAGTCAGTTTGTCCTGTGGGTGAAAATTGGTCTTTTCGGTCGCTTCTTCTCTTGGGTCGACCGCTGTTGCCAAGGTGTCGCCAAAAACATGTTCCGCGTTCTTTACGTAAGAATGCGCCCAACCAGCAAAGCAACAATGCAGCCAACTGAGCTGCCATACATCCTCCGAGGCAAGCCTGCCTCGATGCATTTAGGAAGCTATATCCAAATGCAAAATGAGCGAGCAGCAAGAAAGAATTAAAAAAAGCCCCGAAAGGGGCTTTTTTACATAACTAACTGCGGATCAGAGCGACATGGATGTATTTATGCGATTTTGAAATTGTATAAAGCGATATGAGTTTCGAACTGTATACTCCAGCGTGGGCTTTTTGTTTTTTAGGTCGCAGTTTCTACATAAATGTCTTCGGCTTAAATTTTCGCTGGCCTTCGGCGCTTCATCTGGATTTCCAACTGCGGGTTGGCGATCTGGATACCGTGGTGGTTGAACTTCTGCTTGATCCGGCTGTGCAGGTCGTGGGTCAGGCTCAGGCGGTGGGCGGTTTCTGCCGCATAGGCCCTGACTTCGAAGTTTTGGCTGTCGGCGGTCAGCGTCAGGAAGAAGACCTCAGGAGCCGGGTTATCCAGAACCAGTTCGCACTCGTCAGCAGATTCGAACAGTAACTTGGTGACCAGATCCGTATTGGCCGAGTAGTTGACGCTGATCGATAAGGTAACCCGGGTGATAGGGTCGGAGAGTGACCAGTTGACGAACTGCTCGGTGACAAACGCCTTGTTTGGTACGATCACCTCTTTGCGATCGAAGTCGACGATGGTCGTCGCACGGGTATTGATCTTGGCAACAATCCCAGTCAGGTTGCGGATGGTGACCGTATCCCCGATCCTTATCGGCTTCTCGAACAAAATAATCAGGCCTGAGATAAAGTTGGCAAAGATTTCCTGCAGGCCAAAACCCAAACCGACACCGAGGGCAGCAACCAGCCATTGCATTTTCGACCAGTCGAAACCAACGAGGCTCGAGCCAATCAAGATCCCCATGGTAATGGCCACATAGCGGGTCAGCGAAGTAATGGCGTAGCCTGTCCCCGGTGACAGGTCGAGGTGCTGGAGGATCAACAGTTCCATCGCGCCGGGCAAATCGCGAGCCACTATCCCTGTCAGCCAGAAGGCCAAAATGCTGAGCAATACACTGCTTACAGAGATTGAACTGAGCTCGTCGATGCCATCGATGGTGCTGGTGACATCCCACAAGGTGAGATCGCCCAGGTAGGAAATTGCCTGATAGAAATCTGCCCATACTGTCGAAAGGAAAGCCAGATAAATAAGCAGCAGTAAGGTGCGCAGTAAGCGAAGCGACTGGGCACTGATTTTATCCAGATCGACTTCCGGCTCTTCGATTTCAATCTGCATCTCATTGCTGCCGTGCAGCTCCTCTTTGTCATCTTCCAACTCGGCGATACGCTGGGCAATGATTTCCTGGCGTTTGGCTTTGGCACGCTCGAATGCCAAGCGGCGTTTCTGGATTAGCATCAAGCGCTTGACGAGGTAATAGATCAAAATGGTCACTACGCCCAGTACGGCAGAGTATTCCAGCTTGTGCATCACATCTTGCGAAGAGGAGAGGTACCCGCTAATTGCCGTATAGTTGAGCCCTTGCGGGATCAATATCAGTGTCCACCAGAACAGGTGGTGGCCGATATGCGCTTTGCCCTCGGGGAGATCGCCATAAGTCATCGGCAGCTTTTCTTGGCACATCCGCCACAAGAAATAACTGATGGAGATATTGCTGATGATAAAGGCGAGGCGGCCCAAGGTCGCATTGACATCAATATCGCTGTAGAGGTGGGCAAACTGCTGGATCACCATCATTGGCAGGTATACCCATAGCAGACGCTTATAGTGGGTAAAGCACCGGCCGATGAGCCCCTCTTCCCACTCGAAATGGCTGACGAGCAAGCCGTTAGGGCGGACTATTTCACGGATGAAGCAGAACATGACCAGCGCCATCGGCACTGTCAGTGCTTGTCCGAGGTGGTGGACAAACGGGTACTGCCAGCCACTGGAGAAGATCAGCCCCACTAACCCGACAATAATTGGGATAGGCCATGCCAGTAAAAACGAGAAGAAGACATTGCTATAGCTATAGCGAAATTTATCTTGGGTTACCTTGCCGATTTTTTTACTGGTATCGCTAAGGAAGCGCTTCCAGTATTTGCGGCACCAGCTCAGGCCAAGGATGATCACGGCAATGATGGTCAGGGCGAATGCCAGTTTGACTTTATCGGCAACCGCAGGGAATTTCACAAAGCCTATCCATTGGTAAGGCGAGAAGAACCATTTGAGCTTTTCCCAGGTGGCAGCAATCGACCGCAAGCTCACAGGGTTGGTATCCGGCGCCCAGAACAGCTGCTTGTTCGCCGAGGTTTTCAAATCGGTGAGGTTGCTGTTGAGTTGCTCGTAGGACACCTTGAGTGTCGCTTGCTGGTAGATCAGGGTATCGGTTTGGTCGATAAGCTTTTCAAGCAGGATCTGGTTGGCTTCAATGAGCGCCGTCTCTTGCAGCAGCTGATCTTCGTTCAGGCCGTCAGTGCCGGGGGCTGAGGCCCTGTCTCGCAGTGAATCGGCCAGTTGCTGGTATTCATACTTTTTGATTTGGTTTTGGGCAATGTCTTTGTCTAGCTGCTCGATAGGCGGATTGGCTGGCAAGCGGCTGATGCGGGTACGGAGGTTTTCACTGAATGCCGGGCTGAGCTTGAGCCATTCGGCCATGGTTTCCAAATCATCGGCAGCGCTGTCGACTTCGCGAATTTGCTTGCGAGTTGTCGTCAGGCTCTGTTGTACCTCCTCGCTCTGGGAAGTAATGGCCTTCAGGGCAGCAATGTAGCGTTTGTTGTTGATGGTTAGTTGGCGGAGGCTGTCAGGTTGGCCATCAAGATCCAAATCGAACTGGTCACTCTGCTCGGAGGATAAATCCGTATCAAGGCGCTGCTGTCGTGTTAATTCCCGTTGCAAGTTATTGCGGTATGCCTGCCTTGCGTCTATTTGCAGGTTTTGCAGCTGGATACGTTGCTTGACCAGTGTACGGCGGTTACCGGCACTGAGCTGTTCAGCTTCGAGCATGTATAGCTCGCTGACGTAGTATTGGTGTGAAATCTGATGGACGAGCTGCTGGTTTTTGGCATCGGGTTGGTTCTCGATTTGCCGCAGTGCTTGTTCTTCTTGTTTGATTGAGTCACGCAGTTGGGTCGAGCGGTACGAGAATTCATCAATCCCTTTTTCAATGTTGCCCAGTTCGTCCTTGCTGTTATTCCTGCTTTGCTCCAGCTGTTTTATTTTTGCATCTTGCTGTTTGATGGTGTCGGCCAGCTCTTGCTGTGACATATCGCTGAAGTCAGGGAATTTGGTGGTGGAAAAGCTAGCGACTTGCTGCCTGAGCTTTTCTGTCAGCTCGGGGAAGTCTTCGATCAGCTGGCGGTAGCTTTGGGTCTTTTCATCTAACCCAACCGCTTTTTCGATCATTCCCTTGGCATTTTGCAGGGTATCAAGCTCCTTGACGATTTCAGGCGTATTTTCTTTCGCCCCGAGCTGCTCGATCTGTTCATCGAGGGCCTGGTTCCAGACATCATAGTGCCCTTCGAGGGCATAGCCTGAGATAGAGATAAGGCTATGCACCAGAAAGGTGAAAGCGGAAAATAGCCGGAAGATCATAACACTCCAAAATACACGGCACCCAAGATTGAATGAGCTCGTTGGGTTAAATTGGCCAGAGAGATAATAGACTGATAATACGTGTTAAATTGTAGTGTATAACATACTTGATAGATATCTCGATGAGTGTTTTGCTGGACATTGGAACAATTTGAACCAATCCTAACCAGTCGAAAAAAGAATTCGGTAAAACACTTGACCCTGGTACGCTAAGTGATTACATTAGCCGCCGTTGAGACGCAAGGCGTCAAAACAACAATGTGGTGAGGTGTCCGAGTGGCTGAAGGAGCACGCCTGGAAAGTGTGTATACGGCAACGTATCGAGGGTTCGAATCCCTCCCTCACCGCCATCTTCAAATTCAATGATTTACTCTTGTCGTTTGTTACCTAAAGGTACAAACAAAGGTACAAGCAGTGTCATTGAATTTTTTGCTATCTGAGGGTTCAAAACCTTCATGTCCAACATCTTCATCAGATGTTCCACCAGCAAGAGCTGTTGCTGGAAATTCTCTACCTGAAATTTCCCTGTCTCAGTTAACTCAGTTAGCTTCTTTGTCATCTCGTGTTAATACTGAGTGTAATGTAAGTACATACCTAGTACGCTCAAAGAGTGGTATCTATTCTTTTAGGTGGAATACGCGTGTTGATAACCCATCGTATAATCCTCTAACTACATCTAGTAAACCATACAAGTATAAACAGTTAAAAGTTAGCCTCAGAACAAGGCAGCGTTTGCATGCTGCTTCCTATGCTCTGTATCTCTACAGAGAAATATCTTCATTCCACAATCCATCCATTGAACAGATTAAAGCTACATTCAATAGCTTTGTTAGCTCAGTCTTTGCAAAGAAAGAGGCTGTTTTCCTTTTATCTGTAGATATTGATAAAGCCTTAGAAGACCTAGCTTTCAAGAGCAGAAGGGAGTATATGGCTTGTTGGGAGAGCTTCTTAAAGCTATATCCATCCATTTGTACTCATGAGATTAAGGCTGCTCATATTGAGCAGTGGAAGCTCTCCCAGTCTATCTCTGCAAAGAGTAAGGGTAAGACAGTTAGCCCTACAACACTCAAGAAGAAGCTAAGGCTGCTATCTGGCTGCTTTAACAGGGCTTCAATTCCTTGTGAGGCTGAATGGTTTCAATTATCTAAGAATGAGGCTAGAGCTACATCTAAAGCATCATCTACAAAGGCTAAGAGGGCTTTCTCTGAGAGAGAGCTTAAAGAGCTATTGAAGTGTACAGATGAGTTTAAAGCTGATGGGTATGTAGGTAATGGCTGGAGATATTACTTGCCCAGAATGGCTATTCTTACAGGCTGTCGTCTTAATGAGCTAGCTCAAATGAGGGTGGGTGATGTAGACCTTGTATCTGCTCAGCCTCATCTTGATATTAATGATGATGGTGAAGATAAAACACTTAAGAATGATTCAAGCAAAAGGACTGTACCTGTTTCTGATGAGCTTAAAGTTTTGCTTGAGCCTCTTATCCATCAAAGAGCTAAAGATGAAAGGCTCTTTCCTTCATTAACATACTCCAAAGACAACGGATACAACAGTAAGCCTAGTAAGTGGTTTAGTGTCTTGTGTAGAGAGAAGCTCAAGCTTCAAGGTGTTAGCTTTCACTCATTTAGACATTATGCAATTACAAAGCTATTCAATGAGGCAATTAGTGAAGAGCTTATAGGCTCATTGATGGGGCATAGCATAGGTAAGCTAACAACAGGGAAGGTGTATATGAGTGGCTTTACTTATCGGAACAAGCTTGAGGCGGTAAGTAAATTATCAACAGATACAGTAGATGCGACAGATGCGATAGATGGAGTGTGTGCCTGAAAAGGAGGTGAGCAAAGGAAACGGGACTCCTAGACCTTTAACGTCCCTAGCTCTTTGTTCATAGCTCTTTGTTCTTATCTCTTTGGCTCTTTCATGTTCATGAGAATGCTATGTGTGCTGGCTGAGGAGATGCAGGGAAGCAAGCCTCTAATGAGGCTAACTTCCTTGAACGTAGAGCCCTTAGTTGTAGGGGGAAAGCATCTCCTCAATGTGCCAGCACGACATAGGTTAGATGCATGAATGGATAAATACATGTGAGGAATAAGCAATGGGCAACACACTAAGTCTTAAAGATGTTCTGATGAAAGAAGCTCTATGTAAGGCGGTAGCAGACCTTCTAGCTATCACAGCTAATGCTAAGGATGCTCAGTTACGAGTGTTAGGTGTACATGAGGCTAATGACTCTAATGGGAAGGATGTATCTGTCATTGAACTAGCTCCAATTGTTTCCATTGATGGGAGGGAAGACTGGAGCAGCATTAAGCCAATGAACCCATATGGAGAGGATGCTAACACCTTATACCTGTTAGTAGCTCCAGCATTCGCTAAAGACCTAGCTATGTACATAGACCATATGTATGTGAAAGAGCTTACATCATTAGATGGGGCTTTAAAGAATATGGATGAAGCTAACGTAGCTCAGCTTATGAGAAGTAGCTTTGAGTCTGTACAGGCTAACAGAAACCAAGAAGCTTCAATCATATAAGAAGCTCTTATCAAGATTACAGGTAGATGAGTAAATGAAAGGCAGTGAGAGTAGTAATAACGGCAAGGCAAACAATAAAGCAAGTAATAAGGCTATCCCTCTTAAAGCTACGCTTGTGGCTTTGATGAGTATTGCTGTAATGAGTGGGTGCTCTGTAGTTCATGAGGCCACTGAAGGTGCATCGTTTAGCTCTACTATGTTCTGGTCAGATGAAGATAAAGCGAGGCTGGAAAGATACCCTGAGTGTAAAAACAATCAGAAGGTAATGAGCTGCATTGCACTGATGGAGGCTAGGGCTGATAGGGATTATGAGGCAAAGATAAGAGCCAGAGAGCAGGAGCTTCTTGAGCAGGAAAAGGCTAGAAAGGCTAAGGAGCATGAAGAGTGGCTTAAGTCTCCAGAGGGTGTAGCTCATGCTAAAGAGCAAGAAAGAAAGGCTGCTGAACAAGAGAAGAAGCAAGCTGCTGTGAAAGGTCAATGTGAGCATGTAGCCAAGGACTTTGCTCAGGACTACCCTGTTCAGTATAAAGGCTTAAGACATTGGCAGCCTATGTATGGAGATATGGTGTTATGTTTAGCTGACTACATACATAAGGATGTATATGAGGTAGAGCACTATAAAGTTATTACTTTTGAATACAACACTTCTTCTAACAGGTATCAATGGAGGGAGTGATGGGAATAATAAAGAAGCCGCTTCATTATATTAAAGGGATGTTCTTCTTTGCTCTTTCATTCATCCTAACTATATTGGCTGTTGTTATAGCTTTCTACTTTCCTCCTGTATTACTCTTTATTGCAGGTTGGTATTTAGTAGGGTTATTAATCCCAAAGAGGAGTGATGCGTAACAATTCATTTGTTATTCATTGTAAGGAATGAGTGAGATTAATTATTCTATGTGTTTATTCTTGCTTATTCCTGCATCCATCCCTCTAGCGGCTGTCCTCTCTTTGAGAGGTCATGGCTAGACGTTGGACGCTTTCATTTAAGAGCCCAGGCTGTAACTCCTACAGCCTTATTCTCTCCTACAGATGGATAGACTCAAGCCTCATTCTCCTCAAATTTAGCCACCAGCTTAAGCCTGTAAATTGTGGCTGAGATGGCCAAAATTAGCGGCTAAATAGCCATTCTGAAAGGGTTTTATGGCTAATTCGATTAATCATATGGATAATGTGAAATAGCCCTGAGAATTGATTTTAGGCTTAATTCTGTGGATGAGGATGAGTGAGGGTGAATGAGGTGAATTTCAAAATATTAAAGTGGTACTAATAGTCTTTTAGGACGTCTTTAAAATTTTCACATCCAGAAAAATAATCTAATTTTTCGTCTAAATATTATGATTTCGTCAATATTAAGATATAATGGTTTCTCAATGACGGGTAACTCGGTTATTCACATCTAGTTCTTAATTATTCATTGCTAGGTATTATGCCGCATCTAGTAGAGTTCAATCATTGTTCTAGTAAATAATTTATATTCCTATGGCTCATCATCTACATATAAGCATGATGCATAGGAGTTGTTTAGCATTTATCTATGAGCAATAACTCTATGACAGCAATCAAACCAGTAATCAATCCCAATCAAAATACACGTAAGCCTATTCACCTAGTAAGTAGCAGATGTGGAGGAGGCAAAACAAAGTCTACTCTAGATAAGCTAGCTTCTACACTCACCAATACTCCACCAGCTAAGATGCCTACTATTGTGTTTGCATCTCTTACTAACAGGCTATCAGAGCAAAGCTACGTTAACTTCCATAAGAACTTATCATCTCATAACAAGATGCACTCTGTAGCTTGTAGGCTTCTTACATCAGATAGCAGCATTGCTAGAAGCTATAACCTCATTGAAGAAAGCCCTGTTATGGCTTTAAGTAATCTACTTCATACAAGAGAAGAAGCTAACACGAGGTATAAGGGAGTTATCTTCTGTACTCATTCAGCTTTATCACGCATTGACCCTAAGCTCCTACAGGGAGTTACCATCATTATGGATGAACTTCCTTCTAGTGACTTAGGTAAGGTCATTAACTGCTCATTGCCAGAAGTGGCTGTAGAAGCAGGTTTCATTTCACTCATGGACTATCTTCATGTAGAGGCTATCGCTGGCTCTGCTTATTCATCAGTAAGATTGAAGGATGATAAGAAAGATGAAGTAGAGCATATGCTTCTTGTTCATGAAAAGACAGGTGGAGGGATGCTGTCACAAGATGGGATAGATGTGCTTAATTACCTTGTTCATCATCCTTATGCAGATGTTATGTATAAGACTGTACATAGGGAAGAGGTAGGCTTACTTCATATGTTTCAGGCTCTTGATTACAGAAAGTTCTTCTCCATCCTAGATAGCTGTAAGAAGCTATACCTCCTAACAGCATCATTTCATAGCAGTGTTGTAGGCTACTTGTTATCTAGCTATCCAGAGTATGAGGTTATCAAGGATACAAGGCTTGCAGGTGTATTGCCTCAAGTACATAAGAAGCCTATCAAGGTTATCCCATTCCTAAATGGTGGGCAGCTATCTTCTACATTGAGAAAGTCTCTAGTAACT
The DNA here is from genome assembly GCF_056160145.1 of Photobacterium sp. ABD4_091. NCBI lineage: Bacteria > Pseudomonadati > Pseudomonadota > Gammaproteobacteria > Vibrionales > Vibrionaceae > Photobacterium > Photobacterium sp. ABD4_091. Next base: position 2,545,726 of record NZ_JBSWWQ010000001.1, read on the forward strand.
AAAGGGCTAAAGACAAATACCACCAGCTACAAAAGCCTAGAAGCAGAAGCTAATCCTTGCTTATCCTCATCTTGTGCTCCTTCATCATATGGCATCAGCTCAATGCAGAATCTAACAGTGGATGAGTTGCTTCATAAGTTTGTAGAGAAGCACTTACAACAAGATTACTTAATGTTTGTAAACAAAGAGAATATGAGTAGTCCTTTCATTGATGTGAGAGGTAAGAATGTTCATTTGCTATCTACTGCTGTACATGGGCTTAACTCATTCACTGAGTATAGAAAGGCTGCATTTGTAGCTACATTGAGGCCAACAAGACATGAGGAAACAGTAGTTAAGTTTTATGCAGAGGATACAGCTCTAAACCCTAATGCCATTGTTAAAGCTCTTTACTCAGAAAGGATGTATGAGCCTTGTTATCAGTGCTTAGCTAGGACTGCTATCAGGATGAATGAAGAGTATGTAGATGTACCTGTAGCTACAGAAAATCATAAGTTTGAGGTTGTTAATGGGGAGATTGAGCAACTTAAAACGATGGAGCATTCTATTGAGAGAAGGCTCAAGGATGAAGTAGATGAGCTAGAGCCTATTACATTCATTGTCCCTGATATGGAGTATGTGAAGTATCTAGAAGGTAAGTTTGATGCTGACCTCATTGAAGTGGATGTATCTCACTCATTTGTGGCTAACAATGAATCTCATTACAACAGTAAGAGCAACAAGCTAGATAAGGCTGTAGCTTTCTTCATTGATAAAGCTAACAAGCCTAAAGGCGTACCTATGAGTGAGTTGTATGAGAAGCATGGTATTACTGCTCAAACAGCCACACAGTGGAAGAAAGAGTTTTATGCTTACCTCCTAGAGCATAAGCTCATCAAGCCTAGTAAGAAGCGTAAGGTACAAGAAGAGGCTTCTACCCTTGTAGGGACATCAAGCCTTAAAGATGCTTTCCTAGCTGCATAGCTTTAAGCTCCCTTTGTATTCAGCTAACAGATGTACGTGGAAAGAGTATGCCTATAGTTAAGCTAACAGGTGTACTCTGAAATGTGCTTTAGGAGTGAAGAAGCTCACTGTTATTTAGAATGGGGGAGGGAATAGAAGGCGAATAGGGGATTGGGCGAGGAGAAAATAAGGAGCTAATAATACTGCAAGGTAATGAATTAATTGGATAATTTATGCGTTGTAAGAAATCCACATTAAATAGAACGCCATACCAATATAGCATTTATTTGAGGTTATTTAATATCATGTATTCTGTACCTATTCTTTATTTATCCCTTGTACATCCTCATAAATCTACAATTACACCTACTACTACAAACACACTGAATAACTCATTCCAGCACATACCCTAAACCCTTAGTAAACCCTTAGTAAACCCTAGCACTGTAGAGAGCCTTATTGCTTATTAATAGGCTCTCTCTCATAACACTCTCTCAAACACTCTCTCAAACACTCTCTCAAACACTCTCTCAAACACTTATCATATTGTAACTATTCTGGAGAAATACCTGAATGAAGAAGCAAGCTAATAACGTAACTAATACTAAATATAAAAGCAGATACAAGATAAAACATATCAATCTAGATGTTCTACCACCAGCATTAACAAAGAAGCTGATAAGTAAGAATAGTCAGCCAGCTGTAGATATACTATTAAATCTAGATAGTAATCCAGATAACTCTAGTCAAGTATGTTCCTTCTATATTTTTTATCTAACTAAAAATAAGCAGCACTCAATCTCATCATCTCTCTTTAATTTGAAAGGAGAGTCTAGGTTAAATGAAGATAAGAAGCTTCATTCCTCACTCATTAAGTTCTTCAAATCTTATTCATATGCATTAGCTAAAGAGCTTCTAGATGAAAAGTTAAAAGAAGGCTCATACAACTCATTACATCATGCTGTCAGGAACAATAGAGCTTTAAGCTACAAGCAGAAGGAGCAGCTAGAATACTTAGAGGCTAACTTGTTGAGAGAAGCATGTAATAAAATACAAAAATCTCACTCATACTCTAATACATATGAGATACATAATGTATGGAGCCTCGTTAAAGAAATAACTGAAAGATATAAGTTTGACCGTACATTAGATAGCTTCTCTGTACTAGATGAGCTAGAGGAAAGAGATGTGTCAGATAAGCCACATATTATCTCTCATATTAGTAAAGAGGCTAGTAAACGAAGACTACACTCAGCTAGGAGTAAGATTAGAGCCTATTATCAAGAATGTAATAACAAGCATGGCATTCATTTTTAATGCTTATGTATATCAATCTATTTATTCATATAAAGACCTCTGGCCTGTATATTTAAGGTCAGGATTAACCGTGGCAAATAATGCCTATTCTGGCGATTCTCCGGCAATCTCAGCTCATTTTATTATCCATTAATATGATTGGGTGAGTTTTCTGTTTTATGCCCTGAGAATTGATTTCAGGCTTAATTCACAGGTTATCTATGGATTAATCTCATCTAAATAAAGCAAAGGAAAGACTATGGAAGAAACAAACGAGAATAACGGCTTGAGAGATATTATTCATCAGGTAAAGGGAAGGGATATTAAGGAGCTGAATAAAGAGCTATATACATACAGCTCTCAAGTAGCCCTTCAATCTTATATTAGTCCTCTTACTAATCCATCTAGGGATGAGGATATAAGTAATATTGAAGATAAGTTACAAGAAGTATTAGTTAAGCTTCTAAGCAGTACAGAGAGACTAGAGGATGTATCCAAAATCCTACCAGAAGCTTTCTACAAGGCTCAGGGTGTAACTCATGAGGCTGATGTAGGAAGTACAGAGCCTCTCCCCTTTACTAAGTCTCCTTTGGCTTATGCAGTAAATGAAGCTATTAGCTCAGACAATGTACAAGAAGCTAGCCCTTCACATCATTCATCTGCTTATGCTGTATTGAGCCATCCTAGTAACCCAAGTAACCTGAGTAACCCTAATAACCTGAGCAGTTATAATCACTCAACTGATAATACAGCTAGGAATGTAGAGGTAGCATCTGTATCAAATGCATCATCTGTATCACCCGTATCACCTACTTCATTTAATACTACAGACATAACTAATGATGCTCCACCAGCTCTAAGCAACATTAACGAGCCTGCATCTTTACTACATGAAAGAGAGAGCAGCTTAAGAGAGAGCTTAGGTGAGTCTCATGCTCAGGAATTACTTGAAGGCTCTTCTTCATCCTCATCTCTCAAGGAATCTATTGTAGAAGCCATTGAAGAGGGATTTGAGAAAGTAGCTAGCTCTGTAGAAGACCAAGGAGCTACAGGCTCTCCTAGCACATCTGGGACTCCTTCATCTGGCTCTCCTAATACAAACATTGAAGCTCTCACTAGAAACTTACTGAGAGGGAATGGAACGGCTGTTCTAGGTAATATGGTTACAGGAGGTGTAGCAAGATTGCTATCTGTTGCATCAACAGCTGTACCTGCTGCTATGGCTGGATTTGTAAGAGGTGGTGTTCAAGGAGGCTTATTTGCCGGAGCTGCATCTTTAGCTGTAAGAGAGGGATACAGTGAGCTAGCTCAAGAGCAAGGCTATGCTGAGAAGTTTGGTTCAAACTTCTATGAGATGAGAGCTAATACATCAGCAATGAGGGAGGCTGGAGCATTAGCAAATGATGCTCAATCTGATTTTGAGAGTATTAGGTCAGCTAAAGCTGGAATGTCTGTAGGTAACTTCTCATTAGCTACCCAGATGGTTAGTGGTTCAAGAGGTGCCATTGATTACAGTGACATTGAGCAGTATGGGGATAATCCAGCAGAGCTACTATCTGTCACTGTTGAGAGGATGAAGTCTCAAGGATACACAGAAGACCAAATTGTAGGCTCGGCTCAACTCATGGGTTTTGAAAGTCTTCCTTCAATGGCTGAGGGATGGACAGAGGGAACTCGTGAACAGATACAGCAAAAGATTGAGCAAGCTGAAGGGAGGGATGAAGAAGCTGAAAGAGCAGGTAGCTTAGCATCTGCATTTGTAGAGAACACTGATGCTGTAAGGATTGCTAAAGATGCAATGCTAGACGTAGCAGCTAGAAGCTCTGAGCTTCTAGAGCCTATCAATGAGTCTATAAAGAGCAATGATACTGTTGCTAAGAACCTTGATGATTTAGGGGAGGAGATAGCTAAGTTTGAAGGAGCTGTCAGGGACTTGCTGAAAGAGCTAAACCCTGAATCCAATCCTGAGCCAACCCCTAATCCTGAGTCAGAGGAAGAAGGGTTTTTATCTTCATTAAAGAAAGACTATGAATCAAGCAATATCTGGCTACGAGAAAACCTCATTATCCCTATCAATGAAGACTTAGAGGCTGCTGGCTTACCTACATTACCGCTAGGCTCAACTTCATCTAAAGTCATTCCAGCATCTAGTGCATCTAGTGCATCTAGTTCCACTGATGAGTCAAACACCCCTTCTAGTCTAATAAGCCAAAGAGAAGGTTACTTAGGTATCAATTATGGATGGTCTAAAGATAAGCCTAATGCCTTGTCTGTTGAAAGAACTGCTAAAGGCAGGACAGGAGGCGGCAAGAAGGTCTGGACAGAGAAAGGTAGGAATGCCGATGGCTCTATATCTAAAATTCCTTCCTCTCAAGTAGAGATGCTTCCAGAAGGTGCATCATACATGGACTTAGTCCGTGACCATGATGACTACGAACGTAAGAAGAACCAAGCTCGTACAACACTTGAACAAGTCAAGTCAACCGGATACAAGAACACTGTTAGTGAAATGAAGAGTTACTTCCCTGCACAACAGATGTGGCCAACACCTAGCGCAGCAACTGTAACTATTAACAAAAGCTCTGATGCAGAAGTTGAAGTTATGTTGCAACAAGATGGTGTAGCAAGAACTGGTCTTTGAGGGCATACCAATGATTAATATGAGAAGAGCCTTTACAAGGCATACAACGACACAAGCTACTATCCAGCATGTAGTAGATGGGTATTATGATGATAACAACCTATGGGTAGATGGAGGCTTGAGTGAGCCAATGCCAATCAATGTAACTCCATTGCCTAGAGATGGGGAGGAACTACAAGCCCTAAGAAGGGGTGAGAGGACTCCTGCTACTATGTCATTCAAGAGTATTACAGAGATGCCTATCAACTCATTCATTACTATCTATAGCACTGTGTACAAGGTGATAAAGAAAGGAGACTATTCAGCAGCTGGCTTCTATTCTGCTGTAGGAGCTAAACATGATGAACCTTTGATAGCAAAGCCGTAGAAGGGAGGAGCTTACAGCCTGGGCTATAGGCTCCTATGAATGGTTACATCAATTACTTGTACTTGTGGAGGTCTAGGATAACTCTCGCTTATTCTTCAGTGCAGCCTCTCTGTTCCTTCTTAATGCATTTTACAGTGTAGGGGACTTTCTCTTGTCTACAGTTGACTTACATTTACCACATATATGTAGAGGCATATTTCTTAAGCCGGAGTCACTAAGAGGGATTAGCTTAGTGTCTGTAGCCCAACAGGTAGGGCAGAAGGGAGTACCTACTGGCTTTCCATTCTCGTCTAACCTGTATATAGCTCCCAAGTAGCTTACTACTTCATCAGAAGCACCTAACTTATCTTGAAGCTCTTTAATGAGTTTATCTTTCTCATATAATTCATCATCCAAGTTACGTATCTGTATCTTGGCTTCATGTAATGCATCAGTTAGTTTTAGTAGCTCTTGCTTAAGATGAGCATTGTCATAGTCACTCTTTGTTTGTACTAGAGCGTTACTGATGTTTATTGCATTAGATATGTTGGAAATTATCTGGCTAACCTCAGTTATTGGCATTTACCTTTCCTTATGCATACGAGTCAAAACTAGAGTTAACTTAATAATCTATATCAATATTTTTGCTTGAACTGTGACGATGGAGCTACTTTGAGGAAAGAGCTATGAGTCAAATTTCACTCTTGTAGACAACCATCATACTTATGCTATTAGATTCATTGTAAGATGTTGGGTCACATGTAATTGATTTAGGAATTGAAGTGATGACTCAAGAACTAGCACAACCAAAGGTCTTCATATCATACAGTTGGTCTAGTACTCATCATCAGGAGATGGTGAAGTATTGGGCTGACAGGCTTATTCAGGATGGTGTAGATGTAATACTTGATATCTATGACTTGAATGAAGGTGATGATAAGTATGCTTTCATGGAGAGTATGGTTACTGATGAAGAAGTAACTCATGTACTTGTTGTCTGTGATGCCAAGTACACTGAGAAGGCTAATGCTAGAGCAAAAGGTGTTGGTACTGAGTCAACTATCATCTCAAGTGAGGTCTACTCGAAAGTTAAGCAAAGTAAGTTCATACCAATCTTATGTGAGTTTGGTGATGATGGTGAGCCTGTAGCTCCTGTCTTTATGAATGCTCGAATAGGTATCAACTTCTCGACTCCAGAAGCAGCCAATGAAAATTGGGAGCAGCTAATAAGACTGCTCTATAGTAAACCTCTTCATGTGAAGCCTAAGAAGGGCTCTGTACCTTCATACATAACTAGTGATGTTCCTCTTCCAGCTAATGAAGCAAGAGCTAAGTTTGAATCTCTAAAGCAAGCAGTCCTTCAAGACAAGAAAGGTCTTAGGATGTATCGAGATGATTTTTTCAATGCATGTGTTGATTATGCTGATGAGATGAGAGTCAAAGAAAGACCTGACACGAATAACTTTGGGCAGAAAGTGCTAGAAGACTGCGGGAAACTAAAAGTAGTTAGGAACCAGATATGTGACTGGGTACTGTTAGAAGCAGGGACTCTACCTGAAAATGAGTTATCTGAAGAGATAATTGGGTTGCTTGAAAGGTTAAGGGAGCTAAAGACTAAACCAACAGAAATGAACGTGTGGAGTGATAGGTGGAGTGAAGCTCCATCCGTTTTCTTATACGAAACATTCCTCTATGTGGTTGCAGCTTTAATCAAGGCTCGATGCTACGAGACCCTAAATGAACTTTACATTTCAAGTTATATGGCTCCTCCTGAAAGAGTGCAGCGAGGGACTGATTTTGAGAGCTTTAGCTGTTTCTATGGCCACTCAGAAGCACTACAAGAGGTATTGAGACCTAATGAGAACTTATACTCTCCTGCTGCTGAGTTGATAAAGATGCAAGCAGATAGAGCAGATATTACTTTTAAAGATGTTACTCAAGCAGAGACATTAACCTTCATGATGTCATTAGTAAGGCAGGTAAGATGGTATCCAGCAACTCTTCATTACGCCGTGCATTATGAAAAGTTCCCGTTCTTTGTTAGGGCTGCACAACATAAGAACTTTAAGAAATTGGCAACTGTTACTGGTATCTCAACAGGAGATGAGTTAAGAGATAAAGTGAAGACTATGCTTGAAGGAATGCAACAGTCTTACTCTAGAACGTTCTTTCATGCCCCTGATTTTGATGAGCTGATGAACTTAGAAAACTTGGATACAATCAAGTAGGCAAACTCTTAGCTCTAGTTCATGTAGTAGGAAGTGAAGTTGTTTGGAGTCCCTAGATACACTGTGAGGCAGATTGAAGTTACTCAAAAGGAAACGGGACTCCTAAACCTTTTAAACTCCCTTCTGCTAAATGTGGGTAAGTTTAGTGCATCATAACTACTTTCTAATCAGTTGATTCAAATGAGTGAAAACAGCTCTAGTAATGAGGTACAAACCTAGGTACAATCCGTCCCGTTCTTAAGTGAGAACTTACATTAAGCATGATAAGCGACTAGAGCTAAATCATTGTTTTATGAAGGTAGAGTGACTCCTATAGACCGAGCGAGTATGTACGAGCTAGAGGCTATAGAATCGAGGGTTCGAATCCCTCCCTCACCGCCATCATCCTTTGCGGTGATACAATTCGGAGAGATGGCTGAGTGGTTGAAAGCACCGGTCTTGAAAACCGGCATACGTTTGTAGCGTATCTAGGGTTCAAATCCCTATCTCTCCGCCACATTCAAAAAAGCCAGCTTAACTGCTGGCTTTTTTACATCTATAGCTTGGCAAAGAAAGTGATAGGGTGAAGAACCTAGACAGGGTTCAGCCGAGCGTAGCGAGACAACGTTGCTAGCCGAAGGCGTAGTAAAGCAACGGCCCGTAGGGCGAAGTAAATCCCTATCTCTCCGCCACATTCAAAAAAGCCAGCTTAAATTGAAGTGACCCCGTAAAGTTGGACATTTCTGTTAAGCGGCTTTCAAGGCCTGATTTCGATACTCTATCGGAGTCAGGCCTTTTAGTTTCGCTTTGATACGCTTTGTATTGTAGTACTTGATGTATTCTTTAATCTGCTCTATCAAGTCATTCGCATCTTCAAAATTTCGATTGTGATACATCTCTGTCTTAAGCAGGGCAAAGAAGTTTTCAGCGACAGCATTATCTAAGCAATTGCCCTTTCTCGACATACTTTGTACTAACCCATTATCACGCATTTGCTTCTGATAAGCTCGATGGCGATACTGCCACCCCTGATCACTATGTATGATTGGCTTTGACTCTGGTTTTAGTTTTGAAATCGCTTCCGCAAGCATATCAGTAACCAACGGTAAGCTAGCATTTTTCGCGACTTTATAGGTAATACCCTCTCGAGTAAACAAGTCCACCACTGGTGATAGATACACTTTCTGTCCTTTGACTTTAAACTCTGTCACATCTGTAACCCACTTTTCATCTGGCTTGGTCGCACTAAAATCTCTTTCAAGAACATTAGGGGCAATATTTCCACACTCACCACGATATGAGCGATACTTCTTGGGCCTTACCGTCGACTTGAGGCTTAGCTGGGCCATAAGCTTTTGAACTGTCTTATGATTCAGCATGATATTACGCTTCCTTAGTTCTAGGTAAATTCGTCGATAACCATATCTGCCCTTATGCTCGTGATAAATTGACTGTACCAGTTGCCTTTCATTCTCATAGCTATCAGGACACTTACTCGCTTTCACCTGATAATAAAATACGCTTCTTGCAAGATTGAGAGCACGAAGTAAGTGCTTCAGTGGGTACTTGTTTTTGAGAGTTAGAGCGATTACCGTTTTTTCTTTGTTCGACGGTTCTTCTCCTGCTCCAACTCTTCCAGCTTTTTTAGAACAGCATTCTCAGCCCGTAAGTAGGCGAGTTCTTCTCTTAATTCCTCAAGAGTCATTTCACTATCTGGCTTGGATGCAGGCTGAGGTTGCTGTTTCATAGGAGGCCTTCCTTTAGGGTGCGATTCGAGCCCTTTAATACCTTGCTGGTTATACCGCTTGAGCCAAACAGAGAGTATTCCAGGGGACGAAAGATTTAAGACAGCACTAGTGTGCGCGATAGACCAGTTATTCGTCCACATTAGTTTCAATGCTGCTAACTTGGATTGGCTTGTCGGCGCCTGAGTTGCGCGTAAAAATGAACGATTGCCATGTATAGAAAAGACTTGTGCCCAGTACCTAATTTGGCTCGAAGAGATGGAATGTTGTTTAGCTAGGCTGTGAGATGACTCGCTACTTAAGCATTTCTTGGCAATAGCACACTTGAAATCGCGACTGTATTTGGACATAAAAAGACCCCCAATAATTGGTTGTCCAACTATTGGGGGTCAGTTCAATCCTGGTTGATGCCGGGTTTGAAACTGGCCATGCCTATGGTAAGTCGGTGCGGACGGTGAAGTCTTGTGTCGGGAGCACCTGGTGCCGGTATGGGGTCGATGACAGTGTTGGTTTTGCCATAGATCTCGAGCACCGCTACAAAGGCTTGCGGGCACCGCACAAACTCAAGTTTGCTGTCTCGGGCTGTACCCGTGAGTGTGCCGAGGCCCAGTCCAAAGATATCGGTGTTATTGCAACGGAAAACGGCTGGAACCTCTATGTGTGTGGTAACGGTGGCATGCGCCCGCGCCATGCAGATTTGCTGGCCAGCGATCTGGATGCAGAAACATTAGTCCGCTATGTCGACCGTTTTCTGATGTTCTATATCCGCACGGCTGACAGGTTGCAGCGCACTTCGGTGTGGATGGAGAACCTCGAAGGCGGTTTGGAGTACCTGAAGAAAGTGGTGATTGATGATCATTTAGGCCTTGGTGAAGAGTTAGAGCAGGAGATGGCACGCACCTTGGGTCAATATCAATGTGAGTGGAAAACAACCCTCGAGTCACCTGAGAAACTTCAGCGCTTTAGGCATTTTATCAACAGCGAGCAGCAAGATAGCCAACTGGCCTATGTCACCGAGCGCGGGCAGCTAGCCTAGCAGGCCGGGAAAATAATCGTAACTGCAGCAATTACTCTCAGAAACAATTACTTTCAGGAATAATTACTGTCAGAAAAATAGGGTGGAACGTGGATGAGCGAAACAATGCAGCCTGGAACAGCCCATAGCCAAATGCCAGCGAACCGAAAATGCCTCAGGCAAACGGATACCCTCGAACTGAATATCGGGGGCTACTCGGTGGCGGGATGTAAACCAAGTAACCAAGATGCTTTTGCGGTTTACCAGCCCGTGCGGCGTGAAGAACTGCTGCACAAAGGCGTGGTTGCTTGCCTGGCTGACGGGGTGAGTTGCAGTGCCCAAGCCCAGCTGGCGAGCCAAATTTGTGTCACCCAATTTATCGAAGAATACTACGCAACGCCGAAGACTTGGGGGGGTGAAACAATCAGCTGGCAAGGTATTGCATGCCCTGAACCAATGGCTTTTCCATCAGGGCAGCCAGAGTGAGCTTCAGCACAATGGTATGGTGACGACGTTCTGTGCGGTGATCATCAAATCCAATACAGCCTATGTCATGCATGTCGGTGATACCCGTGCCTACCTCTACCGCAACCAGGCGTTAATCCAGCTCACCCAGGATCACCGCCGCCATCAATACGGCCAGCAATATTTCCTCACCCGTTCATTAGGGATGGACAGCCATATCGAGGTGGATTTCCAGCAACTGCGGCTGGAAAAAGGAGACCGCTTGCTGCTGGCAACCGATGGTGTCCACGAATGGGTGGATGACTCAAAGCTGCTGCAGGCGCTGTCTTCAGCAAGCCCCGTTGAGCCGCTGTCCGAACAGTTGGTTGAGGAAGCGCTAGCGGCAGGAAGCCAAGATAATGTGTCGAGCTTACTGATTGATGTGAATGCCTTGCCGGTATTGACCATGGATGAGTACATAGGTGAGCTGACAAAGCGGGTGATCCCGCCGGTGATGGAAGAAGGGAACCGAATTGACCAATACCGAATACTACGCGTGTTGCATAGCGGTCCACGTAGCCATATTTACCTGGCAGTGAGCGAATTTGATAATCAACGTTATGTGTTGAAGATGCCATCATTGAACTTTGCCGAGGATTACCAGTACCTGCAGGGCTTTGTGCGTGAAGGCTGGGTCGGGGAGCAGGTATCCCACCAGAGAATAATGAAAATCCATCCTTTTTCTCGTCACTCTCCTTTTCTGTATCATGTTTGCCAATGGGTAGAAGGAAAATCATTGCGACAATGGATGGACGATAACCCTAAACCGGATATTGAAAAAGTACGGGTAATGGCTGAGGAGATAATTAAGTCAATTCGTGTGATGCAGCGCCATCGGCTTATTCATCGTGATATTAAGCCAGAAAATTTAATTGTTGACCAATTTGACCAAATCGTCATTATTGATTTTGGTTCCGTTTATTCTGAGCATTTTGATGAAGTGCAAACACCTATTGCCGAAACGGTACCCGTTGGTGATATTAAATATTTATCTCCGGAGTGTTTGTTAGGCGGTAAAGTCTCCATGAGGTCTGACATGTATTCAATATCTATCATTATTTACGAGATGCTGACAGGCCATTTCCCTTACCCATTTCCCAACACATTTAAACCGGCACAGGCAAATAGCCAATGGCCGGAATATATACCCCTAGAGAATTATCGTGATGACCTGCCTGCGTGGCTGGATATAGTTATTCGTAAAGGGTGTTTTGCCCGGGCTAACCAACGTTATGAAGCCCTTTCTGAGCTGAAGAATGACCTGTTCCATCCGTCTTCACAAGTGCTGAGGCAGGCAGGCAAACGGTCTTTGAAAAGCAAGAATCCAGTGCAATTTTGGAAAATTATATCACTTTGCTTGTTTTTTATTGTGATTGCTCAAATTGCCGTCATGGTAAGTTGATATTACGGGTGTGAATTACTATGTTGGAGTTATTGGTGGTGCAAATGGCTTCATGGTTTTAATTATTTCATTTCTGTCAATTTAATTTATTAATCTTAATAACTTAAAATTAAATGAGATCATCCTTCCATTGCTAATGGCTGATTTTTGCTGATATTAAAAAAAACACTATAAATATACCGAGCTCCTTCAGTCTAAACCTTGAAGTGGCTTATTTTTATATCGTCAGCTAAAGGCTAATTATCCGAAAGGGTAGGGCGCAAAACTTCCGGCCTACGGAGAAATATTTTTTAAAGCACTGTCTCTTAAAACACTGCCTCTTAAAAAATAGCCTCTAGGGTAGCGGGGTTACCTGATAGGAATAAGCAAGATCAAACGATAAGATCAACGCAGTGGCTTCTTCCCATTAGCTGGCTTCCCAAAATAATCATAATGGAAGCTAAACATGAAAAAGGTGATTAACTTTTCTTTGGGCGCTATGTCAGTCATGGCCGCCCTCTCTCCATTACACGCAAGTGCCCATGGTTGGGCCGACTTCCCTGCTGCTCGCCAGGTGATATGTGAGTCTGACGGTGGTCACTGGGGGCCATCAGATGGTTCCCAGATCCCGAATGAAGCGTGCCGTGCCGCATTTATGGAGTCGGGAACCTATCCGCTAGTGCAGAAAAATGAGTTTGCCGCATTGGTTAAGGATTATCACAACATGGATGCGGTTAAGGCAGCAGTGCCGGACGGTACTATCTGTTCCGGTGGTGATCCGCGTAAGAGCGGCATGAGTGTTGCCTCGGGGCATTGGCAGCGTACCGACATGAAAGCCGGTGAAACTTTCACTTTGCGCTACCGTGCAACGGCACCGCATAACCCGAGTTTTTGGCAATTCTACCTGACCAAGCCGGGTTACAATGCTGCGCATAGCCGTATTGGCTGGGATGATCTGGAGCTGATTGATACTACGGGCAATGTCGCAGTGACGCAGGAAGGCAATGGCCAGTACTACCTGATTGATGTGACCCTGCCAAGCGGCCGTTCTGGTGAGGCAACGCTGGTGTCACGCTGGCAGCGCAATGATCCGGCCGGTGAAGGTTTCTACAACTGTAGTGATATCCGTTTTGACGGTGAAGTGTTACCGCCTGAGTGGACGACTAAGGGCCAGTACGTCAAGCCGGGTGTCGAGGCGCAAGATGGCGATAGCGTCTGGTTCCGTATTTTCAACAAACAAGGCTCTGAAATTGTATTCGAGAAGCTGCCAATTACAGCGGCTAACGAGAACATCAATACTTGGTCTTATGATCTTGCTCAACTGATCAACGAGAAATACCCAACCGTTACTCAGGTGGGTGTGGAAGAAGCATCGGGTGATATCGTTTATCAGCCATCGGATCTGTATACCAACCAAGTCTTTGTCACCAACCCTGATTACAATTACGCGCTGGATGTGCGTGATGGGGATGTGATTGAACCCGCTCCGGTAACAGTTCAAGGCCTGAAAAGCGAATACACCCAGGGCAGCGATAGTAAAACCTACATTGATGCAACAGTCAGCTCTGAAGGCCGGTACCTGATCAACATGAAGTTGCTGGATAGCACAGGTCACCAGTTAGCGCTGGCGAGTGATATTGTCGATAACGGTAACATTGACCTATCGGTATTCACGACCGAAACAGGCTCATTCAGTGTTGTGGTAACCGCAGCTGAGCAAGACAGCAGCGAACACAAGGTTGTTGAAACCAAGCCGATTACCATCAAGGATAGCTCAGGTGGCGGTGATTACGACTATGCCTATCCTGATGGTATCGGTAGTTATGTACCGGGTGAGACAGTCGTGCTTGGCCGCGACGGTAACACCTACCAGTGCCGACCATTCCCAGAAGGTGGCTGGTGTAACATTGACTCACCGCACCATTACGAACCTGGATTTGGTTCAGCGTGGCAGGATGCCTGGATCAAGCAATAACCACCAAAGCAATAAGTAGCCATTTAATATGGCGTCAAAACGCTGGCACAAGCCAGCGTTTTTTTATGCGTTTCAGATCACAAAATAGCCCCGCTCGTAGTGATAAATCGAAAAGCAGTGTTTCCCTGGGTAGACAATGTTTATATGTAACTTGTTGATTTGATGATCTGGCTCAAACTACATGACATGAATGCTTTGTGAGGATTTATAATTTGCTCCAGATCAATTTGTTGCACACATTTCTGGTGGTAGGTTTTATTTGCAGAGAGCAAGACTGATTACGTATAGCCCGTTTACGCATAAGCGAGAGACAGAAGCAGAAGCGGTTTATGGTAATTAGTTTTTGATAATTATGGAGAATTTATCATGAGTAGCGCATTTTTTATCCCAACAGTCAACTTGATGGGTGCCGGCTGCCTGGCAGAAGCTGCTGATGCAGTGAAGGCCCACGGCTTTAAAAAAGCCCTGATTGTGACTGATAAAGTGCTAAGCCAAATCGGTATGGTTAAGCAGGTTGCAGATCTGCTGGCACAGCGTGATATTGATTCTGTTGTTTTTGATGGTACACAACCAAACCCAACGATTGGTAATGTTGAAGCAGGTTTGGCGTTGTTGAAAGACGGTGAATGTGATTTTGTCATTTCGCTGGGTGGCGGTTCACCGCACGACTGTGCCAAGGGGATTGCGCTGGTTGCTTCTAACGGCGGTAAAATTGCTGATTACGAAGGTGTCGATCAGTCTGCAAAACCTCAGTTGCCATTGGTGTCGATTAATACCACTGCAGGTACTGCAAGCGAAATGACGCGCTTCTGTATCATTACCGATGAAGCGCGCCATATCAAAATGGCTATCGTTGACAAGAACACCACACCGCTGATGTCGGTAAACGATCCTGAGCTAATGCTGGCCAAGCCTGCCTCCCTGACTGCTGCGACAGGTATGGATGCATTGACTCACGCGATTGAAGCTTATGTTTCTATCGCTGCAACGCCAATTACCGATGCGGTGGCTATCAAGGCGATTGAGCTTGTCCAAGCGCACCTGCGCACGGCAGTGAAAGACGGCCAGAACATCGAAGCCCGTGAGCAAATGGCTTATGCGCAGTTCATGGCAGGTATGGCATTTAACAATGCTTCTCTGGGCTATGTTCACGCCATGGCGCACCAGCTAGGTGGCTTCTACGATCTGCCACACGGTGTATGTAATGCGGTATTGCTGCCGCACGTCCAGCGCTACAACGCACAGGTTTGTCCTGAGCGCCTGAAAGATGTCGCAAAAGCGATGGGCGTGAATGTTGAAGGCATGACGGCAGAGCAGGGCGCGGAAGCAGCACTGGAAGCCATTCAGGAACTGTCTCAGGATGTGGGTATTCCTGCTGGCCTTCAGGAGCTAGGCGCGAAGGCAGAAGATATCGCGGTATTGGCTGACAACGCACTGAAAGATGCGTGTGGCTTTACTAACCCGAAACAAGCCAGCCACGAAGAAATTTCAGCTATCTTTGCTGCGGCAATGTAACTGAGCCAACACCACTGCACGATTGATTGTTTGCGCCCACCATTAGGTGGGCGCTTTTTTGTTTTCGATTGCTAGCATGCTTAACGCAAAGAATTTATAGGCTGTTGCTGAAGCGCTCCGAAGATGGTGCCGTCTCTTTTGCTGCAGCCCCTTCTGGTATAGTCTCTTCCGGTATAGCCTCATTCGGTGCTGATGGCCTTTTGTAATGCATAACACCGTTTTTCCCCTGCTGCTTAACTTCATACATGGCAAAGTCGGCCTGTTGTAGGACTTCACTGACACTGGAGGCGTTGCCCGGGTATTCGCTGCTGCCGATGCTGGCGGAAACTGGGTAGCTTTTGCCGTTCAGGATGACGGGGTGCTTGAAACTGTTGAGCAGCTTTTGACTGATATTGATTTCGTGCTCCCACGCCAGCGACTCAATCACGGCGAACTCATCCCCGCCCATGCGTGCAACGTGGTAGTGTTCCCCGCTCATTGCTGCCAAGCGGCTGGCCACGGTGATTAAAAGTTTGTCGCCGGCATGGTGCCCCAGTGTGTCATTGATTTCCTTGAACCCATCTAAATCAATGAGGTAAAAGCGAAAAGGTTGTCCGGTCGAGACCAGCTCGCTGAGGTAGTGGTTGAGCCACAAGCGGCTGTGGATCCCGGTTAAGGTATCGCTCATTGCCAGCTTGCGCATGGCGGATGACTCGCGCCATAGCGCCCACAATAAAATACCACCGAGCAAGACAATGGCACAAAGCAGGAAGTAAACCAGCACTTTCATGGTCTGGGTGGCCTCAACCCGCTTGAGGAGATCGCCACTCGAGAGGCGGAATTTGTGGCTGAGGAAAATCACCAAATTCTCGTAGCGGTCTTTGACGTCCGTGATCAGCCTTGCCTCGGAATCGCCCGGCTCGAAGGCGATGAGCTGTGGTTCTATGGAGCGGATATAGGCAAATTGCTTGCTGATTTGATGGTAGGCACCATCAAAGTGATATAGGTGGCTGATATGGGTGTTATTGAGAATAGTTTTGAACCGGCTCCATAGGATCTCGTATTGCAGCATCATATCGTTATGGTCACTGGTACCCACTGCATAGCGGTGAAGCTGGAGGTGGAACTCAGCATATTCCTTGTGCAGCTGGAGAACATACCACGCGGCCTCGTTTTGGCTATTGGCAATGATATCTGAATTGCGCTTCAGGGCAGTGACTGCCACCAGGATACTGATAATCAGCAATGGCGTGATATAAATGAGCAGGGAGGTGATGCGGCGGCTAATTCCCATATGCAGCTCGACTACATGGCTTCGATAACGGTGAGCTGCCAGACCATGTTGGCAAGGTGCTTGGTTTCAGCAGCTTCGGGATGTTCATTGAGGGAAATGATAACCCAATAGGGGCCGTAGTCTCTCACTTTCAAATATTGGCCATCTTGCTTGATGGCGAGCAATGGGTTGTATTGCTTGATGTAGTCATGGCTGACCTCGACGGAGTAATCATTGAGGGCGAGCAGCTTCAGCTTGGCAACCGATAAGTCAAAATGCTCGAGCAGTGTCAGCAGGCGGACGCCTTCAAACGTTGCGCTCTGCTCTAGCCAGGGGAGGTGAGTTGAAATTGACGATTGGGGAAGCCCTTCAAGTTGATTGCGTTCAAGGGTAATAGAGAGCTGCTTGCCTGAACGGTCTTTACCGGTTAATGCCAGTGGGATTCCTTGGCTCCATGTCGAGAATGTGGTGAAAAGGGCAAAACAGTAAAAAAGGCACAGTATTGCCAACCTCGGGTTTGCCTGCTGCATCGTAACTCCCCTAAATTTTCGTCCTGAACTCTCCAGCGCAATAGCAATACGTTTCTTGCGGCAGAGAACACTGAAGCGGCTTGGATATATACCCAAGCAACTTGAGGTAACTTGGGTATAATTGTAGTTGTTTCTGTTACAAGTGAGGCAAAGAAATCAAAACAAAATAGAAAGAGTTCGTTGTAATTTTATTATTGGCTGATGTGTTTTTAATCATGCGGTTAGCGAGTTTATGTGCTTTTTTTGAACGCATCTAAGTGGTGAGATCAAAATAATTTCTGAAAAAACTTGAGCTGGTCAGGCTTACTCTCTAGAATCCCCCTTCCTTTTTCGCTTGTATGACTAGTGGTCTGACAAGCGATGCTAATGGTGTAAACCATGTCTATCAGGGCGGAGCCCCTGTTTTGACAACCTTGTGGTTGTATCAATGTTTCCGGCGCCTAAGCGGAAGCACTCATTAAACAATCTGTGTTCAACTCGTAAATCCAGGAGTGCAAATTGGAAATTTTCAATTTCGTTCTGGACAACTGGGATGTGATTGTCTCTCGCACTGTAGAGCATCTGTCGTTGGTGAGCCTGGCCGTTGGCCTAGCCATGATGACAGGGGTACCTATTGGTATCGCAATTACCCAGAATCAGCGTGTCGCCAATGTGGTGTTATACGTTGCGTCCATTATCATTACGATCCCTTCTATTGCCTTGTTCGGGATCATGATCCCTGTTCTGTCGATTATCGGCCAGGGTATTGGTTATCTGCCTGCAGTGATTGCGGTTTTGCTGTATTCGCAGTTGCCAATTATTCGTAATACCTACACCGCAATTAACAACGTTGACCCGGCCCTGCGCGAAGCGGCAAGGGGTATCGGCCTGACCAACATGCAGCGCCTGCGCCTGGTGGAAATTCCACTGGCAATCCCGGTGATCATGGCTGGTGTGCGTACCGCCGTGGTGATGAATATCGGCGTTATGGCGATCGCCACCTACATCGGTGCCGGTGGCTTGGGGACGTTTATTGCACGAGGGATCAGCCAGTCTGACCCGCGCCAGCTGATTGTTGGTGCTGTAGCTGTGAGCCTGTTGGCAATCTTTGCCGATACGGTATTGGCGAAAATCCAAAAGAAATTCACACCGAAAGGTGTCGTCGTTCACGGCTAAGTTTTACGAATTTAAGAGGGCGTTTTCATGATCCAACTTGAGAACCTGACAAAAGTTTTTGAAACACCACAGGGTGTGGTGACAGCAGCCGATCATATCAACATGGAAGTACCGACCGGCGAAATCTGTGTCCTGCTGGGCCCGTCTGGCTGTGGTAAAACGACCACGCTGAAAATGATCAACCGCCTGGTAACACCAACCTCTGGCCGTGTTCTGATCAACGGTGAAGATACCACGGGTATCGATACGGTCACCTTGCGCCGTAACATCGGTTACGTCATCCAGCAGATCGGTCTGTTCCCAAACATGACCATCGAAGAGAACATCAGCCTGATCCCGAAACTGATGGGCTGGGATGCCAAGCGTTGTACCCAACGTGCCAAAGACCTGCTGGATATGGTGGCACTGGATCCGAACGCTTTCATGAAGCGCTTTCCGAATGAGCTTTCAGGCGGCCAGCAGCAGCGTGTTGGCGTGATCCGCGCATTGGCGGCCGATGCACCGGTACTTTTGATGGATGAACCTTTTGGTGCAATCGACCCGATCAACCGTGAAGTGATTCAGGAAGAGTTCCTGAAGATGAACAAAGAGCTGAAGAAAACCATCATGTTCGTGTCCCACGATATTGATGAAGCGGTGAAGATGGCTAACAAAGTGGCGATCTTCCGTGATGGCCAGCTTGAGCAATACTCAAGCCCTGACCAGCTTCTGGCTCACCCTGCGACTGACTTTGTGGCAGATTTCGTCGGTACTGACCGTACCCTGAAGCGCCTGCAGCTATCAACGGCTGGCGAAGTGATGGAACGTCAGGTACCGACCGTATCACCAAATGATTCGCTGGAAATTGCCCTGCAGCGCATGAACGATTACGGCCACGGCATGATTGTGATGGTGAACAACCAGAACCAACCAATCGGGATGATCACCAAGTCGGTTGCCATGAGCCAGCGCGGCCTGTGTAGCGACCATTACGATGGCTTGCCTATCCTGATGAACCAGGAGCAGGACTTGCGTGCGGTAGTATCCAAGATGTTTGCCCATGACATTAGCTGGTTGGCGGTAGTCGACGAGCAAGGCCAATTGTGTGGTGAAATTTCACAGCGTGGTATTACACACCACCTGGGAGCCAGTTTCCGTAAAAAGGGGTAAGGGATGAAGTCGATTAACTTAAGCCCTTATTTTAATACGCTACTGCTGGTGACCGTTTTCCTGCTGGGGATCTGGGCCCAGTCATCGGGTTTTGTCGAGCAGTTCATCCATTACTGGGATGAGATTGTTTATCTGTCAGGCCACCATATTAAGTTGACCCTGATCTCGGGCTCGATTGCGATCTTAATTGGTGTGCCGGTAGGGGTTATCCTAAGCCGCCCGTCTTGCCGTAAAGCGGCTGATGTGGTGATGCAGATCTTCAACATCGGTACTACGGTTCCGACGCTGGCGGTACTGGCATTGTCGATGAGCTTCTTGGGTATCGGTGACAAACCGGCAATCTTTGCCTTGGCCTTTGCCTCGGTGTTGCCGATATTGCGCAATACCTATACCGGCTTGCTTTCGGTGCCTGCGCATCTGAAAGAGGCGGCTACGGGCATTGGCCTGACGCCGGCGCAGCAGTTGGTGAAGGTTGAGTTGCCAAACGCGATGTACGTCATCATGGCGGGTATCCGCACTGCATTCGCCATCAACATTGGTACTGTGCCGCTGGCGTTCCAGATCGGTGGTACCGGCTTGGGTGAGCTGATCTTCGCGGGTATCGACCTTTATGATACGCCGATGATGCTGGCGGGGGCGATCCCAACGGCAGTCTTGGCGCTGATCATGGATGTGATACTGGGTATGGTGACTTTCCTGATCGTGAGCAAGGGTGTAAACCCTAACCGTAAGTAATGGCACGGAGTGAAACAAAGATGAAACGCGTAATCTCTTTAATGGCTGCCGTAGCCACTGTGTTCTCGGTAATGACGTTATCGGTATCGGCACAGGCTTCGGGGAAGCTGGTGGTTGGCGGCAAAGGCTACACCGAGCAGCTGATCATGTCTTCGATGACGGCACAGTACCTTGCTGGTCTTGGCTATGATGTCGACCAGCGTGACGGTATGGGTTCAACCGTGCTGCGTACCGCTCAGCTAAACGGTCAGATCGACCTTTACTGGGAGTACACAGGTACCGGTTTGGTGACCTTCAACAAGGTCGTTGAAAAGCTGAATCCAGAGCAGACTTACCAGCGCGTAAAAGCACTGGATGAAAAAGTCGGCCTGATCTGGCTTGATCCATCGCAGGCAAACAACACTTATGCGCTGGCGATGCGTAAAGACTTTGCCAAAGAGAAGGGCATCGAGTCCATCACCGATATGATGGACTGGTTGCAGTCAGAAGACGGTAAAGATGCTCAGATGGCAAGTAACGTTGAGTTCTCGGCGCGCCCGGATGGCTTGAAGTCGCTGCTTGAAGCTTATGAGTTCGAAATGCCACGCCGTAACCTGCGTAAAATGAACTCGGGTCTGGTTTACCAGGCTTTGGCTCAGGAAGTGGTTGACGTCACCATGGTGTTTGCTACCGATGGCCGTGTTAAGGCGTTTGATTTCTACGTACTGAAAGATGACCGCCAGCACTTCCCGAACTATGCCCTGACGCCGGTCGTGCGTACCGACGCATTGGATGCCAACCCGGAGCTGGCTGATCAGCTGAACAAGCTGTCTGCGCTAATGAACGACGAAACCATGTCTACCCTGAATGCCTTGGTAGACGTAGATGGTTTGTCTATTGAGCGTGTATCTCGCCAATTCCTGGAGCAAAACGGCCTGCTGTAATCACACGATACAGTGTTCTCGCGCCGAAATTAATTCAAAGGCCAGCGTCAGCTGGTCTTTTTAATGCCAGTCTGGATGCAGGTTGGTATGAGGTTTATCATGACAAAACAAGTATTACATGTCGGTATTGCCCAGATTGCCCCTGTGCTGGGTGATATTGAGGCTAACCTGCAAAAGCACCTTCAGTATATCGAACAAGCCCGTAAGCTAGGCGTTGAGGTGCTGCTGTTTCCAGAGCTTTCGCTAACGGGCTACAGCCTGCGTGAAAAGACACTGGATGTTGCTATGCCGGTAAACCATCCCCTATTGGGTGAACTGGCTGCGGCAGCAGGCGACATGGTAGTGAGCGCTGGCTTTATTGAAGAAGACCATGCTGGTGAGTTCTACAATGCTCAGGCGATGGTGACGAACGGCCAGCTTGTCCATGTTCACCGTAAGCTGAACCTGCCTAACTACGGCGGGTTGGAAGAAGCGAAATGGTACAGCAAAGGCCAAGATCTTGAGCCGTGCGAACCTATTGATGGGTGGCCGATGCACACCCTGATCTGTGCCGATCTATGGAACCCGGCCTTGCCGCACCTGGCAATGCTGGACAAGCCAGCCTTGATGTTAGCCCCGGTTAACTCGGCGGCAGATATTGTCTCTGACGAGTTCTCTAACCCGCAGGGGTGGAAAACCAATACTGACTTTATCTCGATGACCTACGGTGTACCTTTGCTGATGGCAAACAGCTGTGCCCTTGAAGGCAACAGCCGTTTCTGGGGCGGCTCGCGAATTTTGGATGCTTTCGGTAATTGCCTGGCAGAGGCTGGTGGTGAGGAAGCGTTGATTAGCGCTGAAGTTTCTTTGAAAGATACCCGCGAAGCACGATTCCAGCTACCGACTATCCGAGATGCAGATAGCCGTTTGGTGTTGGATTTGCTGGCAAAGCGGGTGGGAAAGTAATTATAAAGCAGTAAGTTTTACTGATTATATTGATTTGGCAGTTTGGGTTTTCAAAACCTACCCACCAGGGACGGTGGGTCGGAGCGACATGGATGTCTTTACGCGTTTTTGAAAACACATTCTGCCAAATGAATGTTCGATGTGGTTTGCTATCGTTACTTAAAGGGTCTCTACAACAACGGGCTGAACATATAAAAGAACTGTTCAATCAGCTTGTTGCTAATATGCCGCTCCTCCCATTTGGCCCTGTCGACCAGGCTGGAATCACTCATATATTCTTTCTGCAGCCAATTTAACTGCTGGGTGAACTCGGCGTTGTCCACCGCCAGCGTCACTTCGAAATTCAGCCACAGGCTGCGCATATCCAAGTTAACCGTACCGATCAAGCAGTGGGTCTTGTCGATCACCACTGATTTGGTGTGCAGCAGACCGCCATGGAAGCGGTGGATACGCACACCGGCAGCGAGAAGCTCAGAGAAGAAAGAGCGGCTTGCCCATTCCACCATAATTGAGTCATTCTTGTCAGGGATGATGATATCAACCGTTACCCCGCGATGTGCCGCCCCTTTCATTGCATGTAGCAAGTTTTCACTTGGCACAAAATACGGGGTGGTGATCACCACACTTTCTTTGGCTTGGTAGATACTCAGCAGCAATGCTTGGTGGATGATTTCATCTGGCATTCCCGGCCCTGATGGGATCACCTGAACCATATCGGTCGATTCGACCGAGCTAGGTAGCGAGCATTCTGGCAGTTGTGGCAGGTAGCGATCGCCGGTTTCCACTTCCCAGTCCCACGCCTGAATACCGTTAAGCACAGCAACAGAAGGGCCGGTTACCCTCACCATGACGTCGATCCATTGACCGACACCCGCATCGGTTTTGAAATAAGCAGGGTCTACTAAGTTCATTGAGCCGGTGTAACCGATCTTTTCGTCGATAACGACAATTTTACGGTGCTGGCGCAAGTCCATCCGGCGAAGGAACATCCTGAATGGCGTAACAGCTAGCGCTTCAACAATTTCGATCCCTGAATGGCGCATGAGCTTGGGCCAGTGGGAGCGGAAAAAGCGCATGCTCCCCGCTGCATCTAGCAGTACTTTCACCTTTACCCCGCGCTTGGCAGCCATGATTAATGCTGTTGCGACTTCATCGGCTAAGCCTCCCGGGTGCCAGATATAGAACTCCATATCCACCGACACTTCGGCTTGGTGAATGTCTTCGATCAGAGAGCGCAGGATAGTTTGCGGGGAGTCTTGTAGCGAAAGGGTGTTGCCGCTTAAAGCAGGGATGCCAAGGCGGTTTTCACATAAATCACTGATAGGGCGGGCGTGTTCGCTCATGAGTTCAGGCTGGTGGCCGGGGCAGTCATTGAGGCGCTGGAACCAGTCGGCAAAGGGTTCGAACATCTCCTTGGCCCGCTGCGCCCGCTTTTTACCGAGGTTGAGTTCGCCAAACAGCAGGTAGGCAATCACACCACCGATAGGAATGATAAAGATGATCATGAGCCAGGCAAGCGAAACACCAACAACCCTGCGCTTGAAAACAATGCGCATAGTAACGGCGGCGATTATCAGCCAATAGAAGAAGACGCTAGCCCAGACAAGAACTTGATAAAACTGTTCCATTCGAAATTGTTATGAGTTGGATGTATTACTCTATTTTGCATTGAAACTAGAGGAATACCAGCGAAATTTACTGGGATTATGTGCTATGTTTGATAAGAGGAAATGACTGATTTGTAGGAGGAATGTGAAATTTGCACGAAGGGTTAGCGCAAAATATAAGCAAAATACACAGAGTTGATGTAAAAAAACAGTAAATGATCAAAATTTACAAGCGCGGGCTTCACATTCTAATCGCAACCTGTTTTACTTGCCATATATAGAGCGTCAATAACAATTCTATAAGTGTACAAATAAGTTTGCACACAAGTTTACACAACATATTTTCGGCGCCTATTACTAGCAAACTCTAGCAAACACAACAAAACCTTGGAGAGAACGTGGCTACTAGTAATACAACCACACAACCCCGCGATAGCTGGGGTTCAAAATTAGGCTTCGTAATGGCCGCGGCAGGATCCGCAGTAGGTCTTGGTAACATCTGGAAGTTCCCATACACAGCTGGTGAGAGTGGTGGTGGTGCTTTCGTAGCTATTTACCTATTGTTCGTGATCGTTATCGGTTTCAGCGTCATGCTGACTGAATTTGCCGTGGGCCGTAAGACTGGCCTTTCCGCTGTAGGTGCTTTCAAATCAACTGACCGCCGTTGGTCGTTCGTCGGTGTTATCGGTGTGGTCAGTGGCCTACTTATCATGGGCTTCTACCCGGTCGTTGGTGGCTGGGCAATTGCATACATCTATAAAATTTCAACAGGCCTACTAAGCACGCCAGAAGCAATTGGTGATAGCTTCGGTGGCTTTATCTCTAACCCAATCCAGCCATTGTTCTGGATGGGCCTATACCTAATGTTCAACATCTTGGTGGTTATCAAAGGTATTTCTGGCGGTATCGAGAAAGCCGGTAAGATCCTGATGCCTCTACTGTTCGCCATCCTTATTCTGGTAGCAGTGAAAGGCCTGAGCCTTCCAGGTGCAACAGCAGGTCTTGAGTTCCTGTTCAAACCTGACTTCTCTAAAGTAGACAGCACAGTGGTACTGGCTGCGCTTGGCCAGGCATTCTTCTCACTAAGCTTGGGTATGGGCTGTATGATCACATACGGTAGTTACCTGAAGAAGAAAGAGAACCTAGTACAAACGACAGCAATGGTAACGGCGATGGATACCGCGGTTGCAATTCTTGCTGGTGTGGCTATGTTCCCTGCAATGTTCGCATTCAGCATGGAGCCAGCAGCGGGTCCAGGCCTGATCTTCGTTGTTGTTCCTCAGCTATTTGCTGAAATGGGTGGCATCGTTGGTCTATTGCTTGCGCTATTGTTCTTCATCGGCCTAAGTGTTGCGGCACTGACGTCTTCTGTATCGCTACTTGAAGTGGTTGTGTCATACCTGATTGACGAAAAAGGCTTGAAGCGTTCAACCGCAGTGTTCTCGGCAAGTGCTCTGATGGCGTTCCTATGTGTATTCGCATCACTATCGCTTGGCGGCCTTGGCCCAACACTGTTCGAAACCGGTGCATTTGATATCTTCGACCTGCTAACGGATAAGATCTTCCTAGCGGTTGGCGGTATGTTGGTATGTATCTTTGCTGGCTGGCGCTTGAACCGCAGTGAACTTGAAAAAGAAATCACCAATGACGGTGAAATCAAATTCCCACTGTTCGGCCTATGGTACAACCTAGTTAAATACGTGATCCCATTTGCTATCGCTATCGTTGCTATCGCAGGTGTGAAAGCGGGCTTTGACAGCGGTAAAGGTGAAATCATGGTGATGGGTCTTGCCATCATTGGCCTCGGTGCCCTGGTTTCCAAGAAGCTGTAATTAACAAGCATTGTCAATAACATTGCCGTTTCAAAGCGGGAGCCAGTGGCTCCCGCTTTTTGATCGTGTAGATTGCGGTTTGGCGAAGCGGTATACTTCGTTCTCTATACTTGCCAGAGCCTTAAGCCAAGAGCTATTCAATATGTTCGATATTCTCCATACCTATCCGGATTTCCTCGTCATCAACAAACACCCTGGGGTGTCTGTTCATAAAGATGAAGGTGATGTGATGCTGCTGCAGGAAGTGGCGAAGCAGAGTGGGGACGAGCAGCTTTACCTTATTCACCGCTTGGACAAGATGACTTCTGGGCTGTTATTGCTAGGCCGAAACCGTGAGGCGGCGTCGGCGCTGTCTAAGGCTTTTGCCGAGCGTGAGGTAGAGAAATTCTATTTGGCGATTGGCACCAAGAAACCAAAGAAGAAGCAAGGTGTGGTGATTGGCGATATGACCCGTTCGCGCCGTAGTAGCTGGAAACTGGAGACGACCCGGGAGAATCCTGCAGTTACCCAGTTTTTCTCAACAGCGGCCGGGCAGGGACGACGCTTGTTTTTGTGCAAGCCCCATACGGGCAAGACCCACCAGATCAGGGTGGCACTTCGAAGCGTTGGTTCGGGGATCACTGGTGATGATATCTACGGTAATGAAAAGGCGGATCGTGGTTACCTCCACGCCTATGCATTGCGTTTTCCCTATGCAGATCAACAGTGGCAGTTTATGTGCCCACCTGAGCAAGGGGAGCTTTGGGCTATTGATGAGACACATCAGGCTATTGCCAAAGAGTGGTCTACGCCTTGGGCGTTGGCATGGCCAGTACTCGCGAGAAAGTAATTTGAAGGGCGAAAAGTAGCGTGGTTGGCGTTGGTTGCAGAATAACCAGTTATTCTCGAATTTATGTGGAAAAATAGGGCTTAATGATAATAACTTGTGTAAGTCAGGTATTTTTCATTGTTAATTCGCGACCAACTGCTGCTAATTTAACCTTTGGTAAATTACATTACAGTAAAGTTTCACTTATAATATCGGTCTAGGATTTACCTAGATCGAGATTCAATATGCGCCTTACCCGCTCCGTATCGCTTCGTATGCGATTGAAGAAAAAGAAGAACCAATCACGTTTTTGGGGGCTGGCGTCATTCCGTCGACAACGCAAACTTGTCAAAAACCGCACCCGCCGCCAACGCCAAGTCCGCCTCCAGGCAGAATATGTCCACCTTGCCAGCTGCCGTCAACTAGAACAAGAAAGCCTCAAGCTCGTGGCTTAATATTACTTCAGTTGTGTTTGCTCTAACTGGGTTTGCTATACTACTGCCCCTGAATTTCCCAACACAGTAGAACTATGGAACCGAGTGCATTAATAAACCTTGAGCAACACCTAATGGCAGAGTTGGCGACACCGCCAAATGAAGTGCGCCGGTTATTCCATGGCCGCGGCCGCTGCTGGCCGGGGCTCGAGCAATTGACTGTGGATTGGCTGAGTGGCCAGGTGCTAGTTTCATTGTTCAAAGAGCCATCCGAAGAGTTTCTAGCACAGTTGCATCATTTGCTTGAAAACTTGCCCGGTACCCCAGTTTGGCAACAATCTGGCGCGACGTCTTTGCTTTTGCAGCACCGTGACCGCCAAGGCTCTCCGATGGAATTGCTGTGGGGCGAAAGCCGAGAGTACCAGGATGTGGTAGAAAATGGCCTTACGTTCAAGCTCGATCTTGGCCGTAAGCAAAATAACGGCTTGTTCTTGGATATGCGCTATGGCCGTGACTGGGTTATGCGTCATGCCGAAGGCAAACGCGTGTTGAATCTATTTGCTTACACCTGTGGCTTCTCTGTTGCTGCGATTGCCGGTGGGGCGGAGCACGTGGTTAACCTTGATATGGCCAAGGCGGCATTGAGTCGCGGCCGTGACAACCACCATCTGAATAAGCATGATTTGTCCAGGGTTAGCTTCCTTGGCCATGAGTTGTTCAAGTCGTGGGGCAAAGTGCGCAAGCTAGGCCCTTATGATTTGATCATCATCGATCCGCCATCTTTCCAGAAAGGCAGCTTTGCTCTGACCAAGGACTACCAGAAAATTCTACGCCGTTTGCCGGAGCTGCTGACCGAGAATGGCCAGGTATTGGCCTGCGTGAATGACCCGGGTGTGTCATCGTCTTTCTTGATTGAGGGAATGGCTGCTGAAGCGCCGGAGCTTGCTTACCAGCACCGCTTGGAAAACCCACCGGAGTTCAAAGATATCGACCCGGAAGGCGGGCTGAAAGTTCTGCTGTTTGAGCGCTCGTAACCCCACAGAACTCAAAGAAAAAACGCCAGCAATGCTGTAATGCCGATCAGTTAAGCCTAAAATGATCGGTTGAACGATCCTTGGAGCATGTCAAAATCCGTGTGTATTCAATGCACTCGGATTTTTTTATGTTTCTCAGACAAGCACTCAATACTGTTCATAACTTCTCAACCGAACAGCTTTCAGGACTATCCGATCTTCTCTCTCCAGAAATGATTGATGAATGCCTCAAAGATACTGGTATCGCTACTATCAGAAAACGCCGTTTACCGATGGAGATGATGGTATGGAGTGTTGTCGGTATGTCTTTATATCGGCACTTATCTATGGAAAAAGTTGTCTCTCAACTCGATATTCTCCTTCCGGGTAAAAAGCCTTTTGTCGCACCGAGTGCGGTTATCCAAGCGAGAAAACGTCTGGGTTCAAATGTAGTCAAAGCGGTGTTTAACAAGACCCAGAAGTTATGGCATGCGAAAACGCCCCACCCAGATTGGCACGGCTTAACATTACACGCTGTCGATGGTGTTGTTTGGCGCACTCCTGATACACCAGATAATGACCAGCACTTTGGTCGCACAGGAAATAAAACAACCATATCGGACTACCCGCAAGTTCGTATGGTCTGCCATATGGAACTCACCAGCCATTTACTGACAAGTGCCGCTTTCGACTCAGTATCAAGCAGTGAGATCGATTTAACCACTCAGCTTGTCGACCGTTCTCCGTCAAACAGCCTAACCATTTTTGACCGAGGCTTTTATGCTCTTGGTCTACTTCATCGTTGGCGAAGCAGTGGAGATGAGAAGCATTGGTTAATCCCGCTTCGTAAAGGAGCTCAATACACGACAGTAGCCAAGTTAGGGCGTGGGCAAGAACTTGTTGAACTCAAGTTATCACCTCAAGCCAGAAAGAAATGGTCGGATGCGCCGGAAACACTGCAAGCGCGGCTCATCACGAAGAACATCAAGGGTAAAGAAGTTCGCTTGCTTACATCAATGACAGACCCATTAAGATACCCGGGCGCAGACATCGCAGAGCTATACAGCCACCGTTGGGAAATAGAGCTAGGTTACAGAGAAATGAAGCAATACATGCTCCAAAATAACCTTACCTTAAGAAGCAAAACACCAGAACTAGTGACCCAAGAACTATGGGGAATGCTACTCGCTTACAACCTATTAAGGTTTTTGATGTGCCAAATGGCCTATGACCAGAAGAGCGTCATGCCATACCAAATCGGGTTCAAACAAGCCTCTTTGTTCCTAGTAGGCCAGCTTCAATTACTGCCCGCGGTGGCTCCTGGCAGAATCCCGGAGGTGATGAATTACATATTAGATATGGCAGAAAGTTTTACGCTGCCGGAGAGAAGGGAAAGAAGCTACCCAAGAGCAGTAAAGAAAAGGCCTAGCCGCTATACGACTAGGCCCCCAAAAAGGCGTAAGTTATCTTAACTTACATGCATTACAGCAATGCTGGCGTTTTTTTGTGCATGTGCTGTGTTTGCCGTTATTTGTTGTAGGGCATAATTTCAAAACCTAACCGCCAGGGACGGCCCGGGCTGGCGTTCCAGGTTTGGAGCGACATGGATGTCTTTATGCGTTTTTGAAATTACTGCCCTGCAGCAAATATTATATTGGCACTATCAATTCGCTAACTGACTACAAACCTCTGCAGTGATCGGCTGGGTCACCATTGGGCGGCCACGCATATCCATAATCACGATATTGTAATTCACCCCCTCGCTGACCATTGGGCTTAGCTCTGCGCTGTTACAATAGTTAAGCGCTGCACTTACGGCGGCCTTAGTCGGAGGCGTTTTACCACCACCACCATATAAAATGGTGATCTCGACGATGTTTTCCCGTGCTTGGGCTTTCATGATCTGGTATTGGTCGATCTTCTCGTACGGTGCCTTGTTGTTAATCGCCATCGCGCGAGCTTTTGCCATATCCAGTATGGCCTGCTGCTCAGCGTTTGATGCACAGCCAGCCAGCAGGGCAGCGCCTAATAAAACGAGGGTGCGTTTTAGCATAAGGTTGTTATCTCAAAATCGGTTACGGGAGTACTTTCTTGAACGGCTTAACGATAACTTTTTCGTAGACGCCAGCTTCAATGTAAGGGTCGGCATCGGCCCATGCTTGGGCATCGTCAAGAGAGTTGAATTCAGCGATTACGGTCGAACCGGTAAAGCCCGCTTCACCTGGGTTTTCACTATCGATAGCAGGCATAGGGCCTGCGACAAGCAAGCGGCCTTGCTCTTGGAGATCTTTTAGTCGAGCCAAGTGCTTTTCACGCACGCTTAGGCGGCATTCAAGGCTGTTTTCGACATCTTGGGAAAAAATAACGTACCACATGTAGCTCTCTCCTTGTAACTGCTGCGCTCGATAGATATTGGTGAAATTTGTAATGAGGCAGCAATGTGTGACAAATTTTTCCTATCATAAATGAAAAAAAAAGCCCTAGCATTAGGTTAGGGCTTTTTTGCGGATCTTTGCCAAATTTTGACAATGTCGGTAATTAGCTCTTTTGTACCGGGCGCGGTCTTCCGTCAGCATCGATAGCGACATAGTTGAAGGTTGCGTCGCACACCATAAAGCGGTCTTCGATGTTTTCATCGCGTACCGGCTTGATCCAAACCTCGAGGTTGATGCTCATCGAGGTGCGGCCGATCTTGGTACACTCACCATAGACACACACCACATCTCCGACGCTCACAGGCTTTCGGAAGGTAATACTGGAAACAGACACAGTGACAATGCGGCCACCGGAGATCTCCTTGGCAAGGATACCGCCTGCAAGGTCAAGCTGGGACATGATCCAGCCACCGAAGATATCACCGTTTGCATTGGTGTCGGCTGGCATGGCGAGAGTGCGGAGCAGCAGTTGCCCGCGTGGGATGTTGTTTTCTGATGTCATGTTGCGACTCTGTACTACTCTGAATCAGGTTCTTTTGGCATATGGTGGTAAATATAGCCGCCGGTGGCAATGGTGAAGATCAAAGTCAGGATCAATAGACCGAATACTTTGAAATTAACCCACACGTCGAGCGGCAAACGGAAGGCAATATAGACATTCACGACGGCACATACAACGAAAAACAGTGCCCAAGCGCCATTGATCCGGTTCCAGACGGTGTCCGGCAGGTCCAATTCATTGCCTAACATGCCTTTTATTAGCGGCTTGCCCAAGTACTGGCTGATGGCCAGCCCAG
Organism: Photobacterium sp. ABD4_091; assembly: GCF_056160145.1. NCBI lineage: Bacteria > Pseudomonadati > Pseudomonadota > Gammaproteobacteria > Vibrionales > Vibrionaceae > Photobacterium > Photobacterium sp. ABD4_091. The sequence goes on from NZ_JBSWWQ010000001.1 coordinate 2,576,908, forward strand.
CAGCAAAAATCCCGTAGACAATAGTGACTTTCCATTTGATGAAGTTGTCGTCGTGCAGGAAAATTGTCAGCCCACCGAATACAGCCACCATCACGAAGGTGACCAGCTGCATTTTTTCTACTTTTTTATACAGCACCCAAGTTACAGCAACTTGAATGGCAGTGGCGATAATCAAGGCTCCGGTCGCGACATAGATGTCGTGGGTTTTATAGAGAATAAAGAAGACGACCAGAGGAATAAAATCAATCAGTTGCTTCATGTTGATAGCCATAATTTACATATAAGCTGCTTATAGTATATCAATAAGCAAAAGGCTGCAGGTTTAACCCTGCAGCCTTTAGTGTTTTTTATTCACTAATGAGCCATGTTAGACGCGATGGCTGGATTCCGGCTCTGGGGTATCCTGCGGCGCATCATTGATCATGTTATCGACAATCACGGCACAGGCGGCATCACCGGTGATGTTCAGGGCGGTACGGATCATGTCGAATATACGGTCGAGGGCAAACAACAGTGGTAGGCCTTCGATAGGAATACCCGCAGCCAGCAATACCGCGACAACCAAGAAAGACGGCCCTGGAACACCGGCCTGACCAACTGCACCCAGCGTCGAGGTTACGATAATTGCCATATAGGCGCCCATGCCCAGCTCGATATTGAACATCTGGGCAAAGAAGATAGCGACCAGGCCGTAGTAAATGGCATTACCACTCATGTTGATGGTTGCACCCAGTGGCAATACGAAAGAGGCAGTGGAGTTTTTGACACCCAACTCTTCTTCACACACTTCCATGGTTACCGGCAGGGTCGCCATCGAAGAGGCGGTCGACAAGGCAACAGCCTGTGGCTTTTTCATGGCCGACAGGAACTTCAGCGGTGAAGTCTTGCTAAATACCTTGATCATGGCTGGATAGAAAATAAAGCCGTAGATCAAAATAGCAACGACATAGACCACGAATAGTTTGAATACCACCATCAGGGCACTGAAACCAAAGGTGCCGACTGCATCTGCCATCAGGCCGAATACGCCCAGAGGTGCAATCTTCATAACGACGTTGATCATCCATACCATGGCGTCAACAATGGCATTTACACCGTTGATCAACGGGTCACGGCGTTCTTTTTCCAGTTTCGAAACAGCAATACCGAAGAAAAGGCAGAAAACCAAAATTTGAAGGATATTTGCTTCGTTCAGTGACTGGAAAACATTGGTCGGGATCATACCAAGCACAGTAGCCCAGAATGTCGGCATCTCACCTTTATCAGCATAGGCATTGGAGAACATGCCTTCGACACCGGTCATGTCGACGCCGACACCCGGCTGGAACACCACCCCCATGAATAGGGCCAAGGCAACCGCAACGGCTGATGTCAGGCCGAAAAAGCCCAGCGTCGATAGGCCGACCTTACCGGCAGACTGGCTACTACCAAGCCCTGCAGCACCGGAGATAATGGCGACGGCGACCAAAGGGATTACCAACATTTTGATCAAGTGGATGAAGATGCTGCCTAGCGGGGCGAACATACTTGCAGACTGGCCCATCATTGCACCGACGAGCGTTCCCACACACATGGCAATGACGACCTGGACGCCAATATTGCCAAACAGTCCTTTTTCTTTTAACACGGTTAGATACCTCAGTTGTGTTCGATATTGATCGCAAAGCTACTGGTAAAAAAAACATCGGTAATATGTTTTGTAATTGTACCAAATGTTAACTCAATATTTTGCGCGTGTGTTTTTACACGGAAATATCAGCTTTATCAATCTTTCTTTTACCTGATTGGTGTTATTGCCTTTCAAACTTGCAATTTGTTTGTACTTGGCATTAACAAGTTGGTCACTGTATGGGGGAAGTAGGAAGAGATCTTTGATCTTGCACCAGAAAATATCAGGGAGATGCAAAAAGCCGCCCACAGAGTGATCTGGGGCGGCTTTTGTGTTTATCGGTTAGCGCAAGAGAGGTTAGCCTTTGCGGGTTGCTGCCTTCATGTTGCTGATAAAGCTATGCATATTGCTGAGCATGGCATCGTGATCATTAAGGTTGTTCTCGATTACCTTCACCACAGCAGAGCCTGAAATGGCACCCGCAGCGCCAGCTTCAATCGCTTCGGCAACCTGCTGAGGCTCTGAAATACCAAAGCCAAGCAATGCTGGTGGCGCATTGTGAGTCTTCAGGCTTTCTAGTAGGTGATTGATTGGCGCACCTGCTTTGGTTTCGGTACCGGTTACACCGGCACGCGATAGCAAGTAGGTGTAACCGCCACCGAACTCAGACACGGTTTTGAGTGTTTCTTCATCGGCATTTGGCGGGGCGATGAAGATTGGGTGGATGCCGTACTTAGCCGCTGCTGTGCGGAACTCTTCAGACTCTTTAAGCGGAACATCGGCAACCAATACTGAATCAACACCGGCTTCGGCGCACTGTTGGTAGAAGTTTTCGATACCATTAGTGAACACCAAGTTGGCGTACATCAGCAGGCCAATTGGCATGTCTGGGTATTTGGCGCGGATCTGGCTCAGCAGGTCAAAACAGACTGCTGGGGTGGTGCCAGATTCTATTGCACGGATTGTTGCGCCTTGGATAGTTGGGCCATCAGCTAGCGGATCGGAGAATGGGATCCCTAGCTCAAGGGCGTCAGCACCTGCTTCCACCAAGGTTTCAATGATCTTCAGTGATTGCTCCGGGTTCGGATCACCGATAGTAACAAAAGGAACAAATGCGCCTTCGTTTTTCGCCGCCAGGCGGTCAAATTGGGCTTGGTAACGATCCATTACAGCACTCCTTTTGCTTCTAGAATATCGTGTACAGTGAAAATATCTTTGTCGCCACGGCCTGATAGGTTTACGACCAGTAGCTGTTCTTTCTCTGGATTGGCTTTGATCATCTTCAAGGCGTGGGCCAGTGCGTGGGCAGACTCCAGCGCCGGAATGATACCTTCGTTGCGAGCCAGCTCTTGGAAAGCTTCCAGTGCCTCGTCATCGGTAACCGCTTCGTATTCAGCACGGCCAATGGCATTGAGGTGGGCGTGCTGAGGACCGACAGACGGGAAGTCCAGGCCAGCAGAGACCGAGTAAGACTCTTCAACCTGGCCGTGCTCATCCTGCATTAGCGGGGCTTTCATCCCAAAGAAGATACCCAGCTTGCCGTGTTTCAGCGGCGCGCCGTGCATGTCGGTATCCAGGCCTTTACCAGCAGGCTCAACACCAATCAGGCCAACACTTTGTTCGTCGATGAAGTCCGAGAACATACCGATGGCATTTGAGCCACCGCCAACGCAGGCGATAACGGCATCTGGCAGGCGGCCTTCTTTTTCAAGGATCTGCGCTTTGGTTTCTTCGCCGATGATGTGCTGGAATTCACGCACGATAGTCGGGAATGGGTGAGGACCTGCAGCCGTACCCAGTAGGTAGTGTGCTTTGTCGTAAGTCGCTGTCCAGTCACGCATAGCTTCGTTGCAGGCATCTTTCAGTGTTGCCGAGCCAGAATGCACCGGGATCACTTCGGCACCCATCAGCTTCATACGGAACACGTTCGGGCTCTGGCGCTCAACGTCTTTGGCACCCATGTAAACACGACACTTCAGCCCCAGTAGTGCACAAGCCAATGCCGTTGCTACACCGTGCTGGCCCGCACCGGTTTCGGCAATGATTTCATCTTTGCCCATACGCTTGGCAAGCAGTGCTTGGCCAAGTACCTGGTTGGTTTTGTGGGCACCGCCATGCAATAGGTCTTCACGCTTGAGGTAAAGCTTGGTCTTGGTGCCCTTGGTCAAGTTCTGGCACAAGGTCAGCGCAGTCGGGCGACCGGCGTACTCTTTTAGCAGGTCGATGAATTCTTTCTGGAAGCTAGGATCCTGCTGGGCTTCAACAAAAGCTGCTTCAAGCTGGTCAAGGGCTGGAACGAGGATCTGCGGGACGTACTGACCACCGAACTCGCCGAAGTAGGCACTAATCTTACTCATGGTTTATTTTCCTTAATACTTTCTGATAGCCGCGAAAGCCGCTTTCAATTTTGTTGGGTCTTTTTTGCCTGGCTCGCTCTCTACACCGGAGTTCAAATCCAGTCCCCGGCAGCCAAGGTGCGCTGCTTCACAGACATTGTCCGGGTTAAGGCCACCGGCCAGCATGGTGATTTTCTTTTGCTCGTTAGGGATCAGGCTCCAGTCAAAGGCAACGCCTGTGCCCCCTGACTGGTTGCCGACCTTGCTGTCGAGCAGGTGACGGTCGACTTGCCATTCGCCAAGTGCAGGTGCCGCTTCAGTCACGCCGTGGGCTTTCCAAATTTCACATTCTGCAGGCAGTTGGCCTTTCAGGACGGTAATATAATCATGATCTTCATCGCCATGAAGCTGCACTGCTGACAGTGAAAGCGCTTCGGCTGCTTTGGCTACAGCCTGTGGGTCAGCATTGCGGAACACACCGATATATTTCAGTGGTGCGCCGCTCATCACCATGCGGGCTTGCTCGATGTCGACATGGCGTGGTGAGCCAGATACAAAGATCAGGCCACCGTATACTGCACCGCTCTGGTAGGCAGCCGCCGCATCGTCGGCATGGGTTAGGCCACAGACTTTGTTGTCGCCCAACAATACACGGCGAACGGCCAGTTCAATGTTATCTTCTGCCATCAGCGAGCTACCGATCAAAAAACCGTTGGCGTAGGCGGACAGGTCGCGTACCTGCTGGTGGTTGTAGATCCCTGATTCGGAAATCACAATCGTGCCTTCCGGCAGGCGTGGAGCCAGCTCTTTGGTACGGTTCAGGTCAATGCTGAGATCGCGCAGGTTGCGGTTGTTGATGCCTACAACTTTGGCCTTGAGGGCGATGGCTCGCTCAAGCTCTTCCTCGTTGCTGACTTCGGTCAGGATACCAAGGTTAAGCAGCTCGGCAACCTCGGCCAGTTCACGGTATTCATCATCGTTCAATACAGACAGCATCAGCAAGATGGCATCGGCATTGTAGTGGCGAGCAAGATAGACCTGATAGGTATCAATCATGAAGTCTTTGCACAGTACCGGCTGGCGGACTTGGTTGCGCACCACCGGCAGGAAGTCAAAGTTACCCTGGAAATACTTTTCATCGGTCAATACCGAGATAGCACTGGCATGGCCGTTGTACACCTGGGCAATCATGTTGAGATCAAAGTCTTCGCGGATCAGCCCCTTTGATGGCGAGGCTTTTTTGCATTCCAGAATAAATGCCGCCTGGTCGCCTGACAGGGCTTCGTAGAAGCTGCGATCGCTTGGCACTAGGCTGTCTTTGAACGATGCCAATGGCTGCTCGGTTTTGCGCGCTTCAACCCAGATACGTTTGTCGGCGACAATTTTGGCTAGAACTGTTTCCATGGTTAACCTCGTGCTGCAAGCTGGCCGACAAGCTCAAAGGCTTTGCCTGATTTCATGACATTGATGGCCTTCTCGGCATTGGCTTTGAGATCTTCTTGGCCGAACAGGCGAAGAAGCAGAGCCACGTTGACGGCGACGGCACCCATTTGTGCATCGGTACCTTTGCCCGTTAGGATATTGGTAATAATGGCACGGTTTTCTTCTGGCTCACCACCCTTGATCGCTTCAAGCGGGTGGCTTTCAAGACCAAAGTCAGCAGGCGTTAAGGTGTACTCGGTGATTTCACCATTGATGATTTCAGCCACTGTGGTTTCGCCGTGAATCGCCACTTCGTCCAGGCCACTGCCGTGGACAACCGCCGCACGTTTCATGCCCATTGCAGCCATGGTCTCGGCTATAGGGCGAACCAGCGATGCGTCGTAGACACCCATTAGCTCGATATTAGGGCGAGCCGGGTTAATCAAAGGACCCAGTACATTGAAAATGGTACGGGTTTTCAGGGTTTGGCGAACCGGCATCGCATGGCGTACGCCGCCGTGGTATTCCGGGGCAAACAGGAAGCAGACACCTAGATCGTCAAGGGCTTCGCGTGCTGTTTCCGGTTTCATTGCCAGGTTGATACCAAATTTGTCCAGCAGATCAGAAGAGCCTGACTTGCTTGAGACGCCGCGGTTACCGTGTTTGGCGACCTTAACGCCACAGGCGGCAGCGACGAAAGCAGCGGTGGTCGAGATATTGATGGCATTGGCACCGTCGCCACCGGTACCGACGATGTCGGCAAAGTCGTACTCAGGGCTTGGGAATGAGTTGGCATTGGCCAATAGTGCTTTGGCGGCACCGGCGATTTCAGCTGGGGTTTCGCCTTTGATTTTCAATGCTGTCAGTACTGCAGACAGTAGTACTGGCTCGACTTCTCCCTTGATAATAGCGTCGAATAGGGTCTGGCTCTCTTCTTGGCTCAGTGCCTGCTGGTCGTAGAGCTTGTTGGCAATGGTGTAGATGGTCGCATCCATAATAAAAATCCTTGTTGTCTATACCGGCTGATTCTGGGGCTGCAGCATTTGGGTTCGGCTCATTATTGGTCGGTCGTTGGCGACGTGACCCATTCCAGCGTATTGGTCAGCAGCTGGGCACCTTGGGTGGTGAGGATTGATTCCGGGTGGAACTGGTAGCCACACACGCGATCCTCATCATTGGTCACCGCCATAACCAGGCCGTCAACATCGGCAATGATATTCAAGCTCTCTGGTACTGTTTCGGCAACCAGTGAGTGGTAGCGGGCAATGGATAATGGGCTTGGCAATTCGCCAAACACGTCATGGCCGGTATGGGTCATCATGGCTGACTTGCCATGTACAATTTCACCCGCACCAGAGACCTTGCCGCCATAGGCTTCAACAATAGCCTGGTGGCCTAGGCAGATCCCGATCATCGGAACCTTGCCGCGAACCTGCTTGATCAGCTCAGGCATACAACCTGCATCAGCAGGGGCACCTGGGCCTGGTGACAGCACCAGTACCGGGTTGTTTTTTTCAGCCAGTGCCTGCTCCATTTGCTGGGCGGTCAGGCTGTTGCGGTAAATCGTTACCTCGCAGCCCAGCGAGCGGAACTGGTCAACCAGGTTGTAAGTAAAGGAGTCAAAGTTATCAAGCAATACAATATGGGGTAGGGACATCAGTGGCTCCTTAGTGCGATTGACGGTCAGGGGCACTGTGTGCCTTGCGGATAGCGGTGATCACCGCTTGCGCTTTTCCGCGGGTTTCATCGGCTTCTGCCTGAGGGACAGAGTCGTAAACCACACCGGCACCGGCTTGTACGCTGGCAACATCATCCTCGACATAGGCCGAGCGGATCACGATACAGGTATCCATATCACCGTGGCCGGTTAGGTAGCCGACTGCACCGCCATAGCTGCCACGGCGGCGCTGCTCGACTTCGCGGATAAGCTGCATGGCACGGATTTTCGGCGCGCCGGTCAGGGTACCCATGTTCATACAGGCCTGGTAAGCGTGTAGGGCATCTAGGTCACCACGTAGTTGGCCGACAACACGGGATACCAAATGCATTACATGGCTGTAGCGGTCGACGGCAAGTAAATCTGCGACATAGCGGCTACCCGGCTCGCTGATACGGGCTACATCGTTACGGGCCAAATCAACCAGCATCATGTGCTCGGCGTTTTCCTTCATGTCGCAGCGCAGTTCAAGCTCGATACGACCATCAAGGTCGAGGTTGATTGAACCGTCTGGGTTCTTACCACGACGACGGGTGCCGGCAATCGGGTAGATCTCGATCTGGTTGCTTTCGGTGCAGTATTTAAGCGCACTTTCCGGCGAGGCGCCGAACAAGGTGAAGTCGGCGTCCTGCAGGTAGAACATGTACGGGCTCGGGTTGCCGATTTTAAGCTCTTTGTAGGCATTGAGCGGAGACGGGCACGGCAGGGTAAACTGCCGCGATGGCACCACCTGGAACACATCACCATTGATGACATGTTGTTTGAGGTCTAATACCTGCTGACAGAAATTTTCGTCACTCACGCTAGCAACAGGCTCACACTCATCAAGCAGCTGCGCGGCTGGCAGCGGCATTGGCTCCAGGCAGGCTTCCTTGATGTGCTGCAGGCGGCGGCTGAGCTCGAAGTAGCTTGAGGTGTACTCGTCACCGCCGAATAGTGTCGCCTGCAACTTGCCTTTGCGGCGCTGGTGGTCAATTACCAGCAGGGTTTCGGCAATGTAGAACAGGTAGTCCGGGCAGCGGTTGTCTTGGTTTACGCCCGGCAACGGCTCGAAACCGTCAACCACATCGTAGGCGAACAGGCCGCCAATAAACAGCGCTTCACGCGGGTGGCCAGCAATATTGAAGGCGTGCTGGATCATGCGCAATGCATCGAACGAGGAGGTCTGGCGCAGACGGCTGTCTTCATCCAGAGCGCGCTCTGCCGATGGGAACGTCAGCTCCAGCTGGCGTCCTTCTCGCACTGCAGTGATATCGGCAGGCATCTTGCCTTCCAAGGTCTGCAGTACATTGAGGCCATTATCGGTGAGGGCCTCGAGGGTGACCACTTTGCCACGGCAGACAATACGGACTGCCGCGTCGATGAGCATCAGGCTCTTGAGATCTTGCTTGGAGTCGATCTCGGCCGACTCCAGCAGTAGGTTGTGTGGGCGGTCGCCACAGACGGAGTAATACAGCTCCGTCGGATCCGCAACATAGGGTACATCGAGGCTGAGCAGTTCCAGCTCACCGACGCCTAGTGGGGTAGTATTCACAGCGTTCTCCCTGCCGCTTCTACAAACGGTTTCAACTCTTGCATCAACTGTTCAAACATTGGACCGGTCAGTGCCTGGTGGCCGTCCGACAAGGCTTCACACGGGTTAAGGTGTGATTCGACGATAATACCGTCGGCACCAACTGCTGCAGCGGCGCGTGACAGTGGGATAACCAGTTCACGGACGCCGGTACCATGGCTTGGGTCAACAACCACTGGTAGGTGGGTACGTTGCTTAAGGTAAGCCACGGCGTTCAAATCCAATGTGTTACGTGTTGCTGTCTCGTAGGTACGGATCCCTCGCTCACACAGGATGATATTCGGGTTTCCTGCGTCGTAGATATATTCCGCCGCGAGTAACAGCTCCTCGATAGTGGCTGAAAGTCCGCGTTTGAGCAAGACCGGTTTTTTGCTTTCACCCACCGCTTTTAGCAGGGCGTAGTTCTGCATATTGCGGGCGCCAATCTGAAGGCAGTCGATGTATTCACACATTGAATCCATCTGGCTGACCTCCATAACCTCAGAGACCGTCGGGATACCCAGCTGCTCGTTGGCTTTTTTCAGCAGCTTCAAACCTTCAACACCCATACCCTGGAAGTCATACGGGCTGGTGCGTGGTTTGTAAGCGCCGCCGCGAAGGGCTACGGCGCCGTGTTTTTTCACCACTTCGGCTACGCTTAGTAGTTGCTCTTCAGATTCAACCGAGCAAGGACCGGCAATCACTGCGAACTTGTCACCGCCAACAGAGGCATTGCCGAAACGAACCACGGTATCGTGGGCCTGCACTTCACGGCTAACCATCTTGTATTTAGTCAAGATAGGCTTGACGTTCTCGACACACGGGTAGGCATCAAGGTGAAGCTGTTGCAAGACACGCTCATCGCCCAGCGCACCCAGGACAATACGCTCAACACCCGGCATGTAGAGCGGTTTTAGGCCGGCCTCTTCGATGCGGGCTAGGATTTCTTTGGCTTGTTGTTCGGTTGCATTTGGCTTGAGTACGATGATCATATTCTTTTCCTCTCTCAGGGCGCTGCTTGTGGTTGGCGCACTGGTTAAATCTTTGTCTGGCTGAATTTGGTTATAAAAAAACCCGCGTCGAGGCGGGTTTGTGTAATCTGTTTAAGGCACAGCTAATCACACCACCCGTGTTGGGAAGTGCCACCACCAAGATGAGAAAGCGCAGAGCTGACGATGAATTTGCTGTACCATGTATCTATCCTTTCAGTGTTATACAGGCTTTCAGTGAATACACTGAATCACCAATGTAGTACTGGGTAACTGCGTACTAGTAAACTAGTTTGCGAGAGTAAAGTCAAGAAGATAATTTATGTTGTTTGATTTACACAGCCATACCACCGCATCAGACGGGCGGCTGTCACCGGAAGAACTTGTGCTGCGCGCTGTTGAGAGTCGAGTCGATGTGCTGGCGATTACCGATCACGATACGGTGGCTGGTTTGGCGGCTGCCGAGCAATTGATTGAAGCAGAAAATCTGCCTTTAACTCTCATCAAAGGCATTGAAATATCGACACTTTGGCAAAATTTTGATATTCACATTGTCGGTTTGAATATTGACCCTGAGCACCCTGCGATTGTCCGTTTGATTGAAGCGCAGGCACAACGCCGTGCCGAGCGTGCAGCCTTGATTGGGGAGCGGCTGGATAAGAACCGGATGCCGGGGGCGCTGGAAGGGGCCAAGGCCATTGCCAATGGGGCGACGCTTACCCGTGCCCACTTTGCCCAATGGATTGTTGAGCAGGGCTATGCCAAGAACATGCAGGCCGTTTTCAAGAAATTCCTGACCCGCAACAACCCTGGCTATGTGCCGCCCAACTGGTGCTCGATGGCTGAGGCGGTAGAAGCCATCCACCAAGCCGGCGGCCAGGCAGTACTTGCCCACCCCGGCCGTTACAACATGACCGCAAAATGGCAAAAACGGTTACTGACTGCTTTTGTCGACGCCAACGGGGACGCGATGGAAGTGGCGCAGCCGCAGCAGTCACCTCAGGAAAGGCGATTGCTCGGCGACTATTCGATTGATTACAAATTACTCGCTTCGCAGGGCTCTGATTTCCATTATGCCTCGCCATGGACCGAACTTGGCCGCAACTTGTGGTTGCCCAAGGGCGTAACTGAAGTCTGGCAGGACTGGAGCGTTGAGAAGAAACGCATTGACGAGGAAGTGCGCGACTAGGTTGCATTTCCTATGGAGGAAGAATGAGTCAGTTTTTTTATGTTCACCCTGAAACACCGCAGGTTCGTTTGATTAACCAGGCCGTCGCCATTATTCGCAATGGTGGGGTGATCGTCTACCCGACCGATTCGGGCTATGCGCTTGGTTGCCAGTTGGAAAACAAAGCGGCACTGGAGCGGATTTGCCAGATCCGCCGATTGAACGACAAGCACAATTTCACCTTGCTGTGCCGCGATCTGTCTGAGCTGTCGCTGTACGCCCGTGTTGATAATGCGGCATACCGCCTGCTGCGTAACAATACGCCGGGTGCCTACACCTTTATTTTCAAAGGGACCAAGGAAGTACCGCGCCGCCTGATGAACCCGAAGCGTAAGACCATTGGTATTCGTGTACCGGACAATGCGATTGCGCTGGCCCTGCTCGAAGCACTGGGTGAGCCGATGATGTCGACCTCTTTGATCCTGCCGGGCAATGAAAACACGGAATCCGACCCGGAAGAGATCCGTGATCAGCTTGAGCATGCGGTGGATTTGATCATCAACGGTGGGTATTTGGGCGAGCAGCCAACGACGGTGATTGATTTCAGCAATGATGAAATGGAAATCGCCCGTGTAGGTGCCGGTGATCCGTCCCCGTTTGAGTAATATGCTTCAAGTTGATTAGTGAGCCAGCGAGTGAGTGAATAAAGTTGGCCGCAGTAAGAATTCACAGGAAATACCGGGCTAGCAAGGTGTTTTCTGTGGTATCTCAGCTAAGCTTTTGGCATAATCCGCCATCGCTTTAAGATGGCTTAAAGCATGATGATATTTCGACGCCTGTGAAGGCGACAAAGGTTTGTCTAATGAGTGAAAAATTACAGAAGGTACTGGCGCGTTCTGGCCAGGGTTCTCGCCGAGAAATCGAATTAATGATCCAGAACGGTCGAGTTAGTATCGACGGTAAGGTAGCCAAACTCGGCGACCGCCTGGACGACTTGTCTGTCAGTGTCCGTATTGATGGGCATAACATCCAGCTGGTATCTTCTTCGGAAGAAGTTTGCCGTGTGCTAGCTTACAACAAACCTGAAGGTGAGTTGTGTACCCGTCATGACCCTGAAGGTCGTCGTACGGTATTTGACCGTCTGCCTCGCCTGAACGGTGGTCGCTGGGTATCGGTTGGTCGTCTGGACGCCAACACAGCTGGTTTGCTGCTGTTCACCACCGATGGTGAGTTGGCTAACCGCCTGATGCACCCTAGCCGCAGTGTCGAGCGTGAGTACATGGTGCGTGTATTCGGTGAAGTGACCGAAGAGATGGTACGCAACCTAGTTAAGGGTGTTGAGCTGGAAGACGGCATGGCACGCTTTGAAGACGTGGTTTATGCGGGTGGTGAAGGTATGAACCATACCTTCTACGTCGTGATCACCGAAGGCCGAAACCGTGAGGTTCGTCGTTTGTGGGATTCACAGGGCGTGACAGTAAGCCGCCTGAAGCGTGTTCGCTACGGTGATATCTTCCTGACTAAAGACCTGCCTCGTGGCGGTTGGATGGAGCTTGAGCTCAAAGAGGTGAACTACCTTCGTGAGAAAGTTGAGCTGCCAGCCGAAACAGAAACCGTGTTGACGGTTGAAGGCCAGAAGCGCAAACGTGGTGTACGCCAGATCCGCCGTGCAGTGCGCCGTCACGAAGAGCGCCTGAACGAAGACACCGGTCGCGGTCGTCGTGGTCGTCAAGACCAGCGTCGTTCAGCGAGCCGTAATCAGGGCGAAGACAACAGCCAAGCGCCGCGTCGTAAGCCTGCTGGAAACACCTCTAACCGTCGTAACCAAGGCGAAGAGGGCAACAACGGTTCACGCCGCAAGCCGTCAGGCAATGCCGCTAACCGTCGTAACCCGCTGAAAAACAAGCCGGCTAAGCCTCGTACTCGCAAATAGCGCGTACCCGTAAATAGCAGTTACCTGCAAGCAAGCCGCTTGATGTAGCATGGTTACCAAGAATGAAAAAAGCAGCCATTGGCTGCTTTTTTGTTATCTGCGGCGGGAAAGCCATAAAGCCATAAAGCTATTTAGCTGGCTGCACCAGACTTACGCTTTGGCTGGGCATCAATGCACTGGCCGTTGACGTCTTTGCTCTCCGGTCCCATCAGGTAAAGATACAGCGACATGATTTCTTCCGGGGTTTTCAGCAATGACGGGTCTTCAGCCGGGAAGGCCTTGGCACGCATACCGGTACGGGTGCCGCCTGGGTTGATGGCGTTGACACGGACATTGGTGTTGGCCAGTTCATCAGCCAGGATTTGCATCATGCCCTCGGTGGCAAATTTGGAGATTGAATAAGCGCCCCAGAATGAGCGGCCTTGGTGGCCAACCGTTGATGAGGTAAATACAATACGGCCGTCTTCGGCTTTCTTGACCAATGGCATAATCGCTTGGGTCAGCAGGAACTGGGCTTTGACATTGACCTGCATGACATCGTCATAGGTATCTTCACCCAATTGGTCAAACGGGCTGAGCACGCCCAGTAGTGAGGCGTTGTGCAATACCCCGTCCAAGCGGCCGAACTGACCTTCGATGGTTTCAGCCATATCCAGGTAGTTTTGCTTGGTTGCACCCATCATATCCATTGGGATAATCGCAGGCAGCGGGTAGCCAAGGGACTCAATCTCGTCATAAACGGCTTCTAGCTTGGCAACCGTGCGGCCGAGCAGGATAACGGTCGCGCCATGGGCGGCATAGCTGATGGCTGCCTGGCGGCCAATTCCATCACCCGCTCCGGTTACCAGAATAACTCTATCTTTCAGTGAGTTTTCAGCGATTTGATAATCCACTGCGTACTTCCTTATTGGTTTTTTCGTCAGCCCATTGTATACCCAAAATATTCCCGCTTAAACGTGCATCTTGACGCTGTTTGGCGATATTGCGATAGCGGTATGGGTGACAACTTGGTTACAATGCTGGAATGTCAAAAAATGAGGACTCGACATTGGATTTTTTGTTTGATTATGGATTGTTCCTAGCCAAGATTGTTACGGTGGTTATTGCCTTCATCGCAGTGCTGGTGGTGGCGAAAAGCGTGAAAGGCCACCATGGCAGCCAGAAAGGTGAGCTAGAGGTCACCGATCTGACTGAGCAGTACAAGCACACCGTGCACCAACTGGAGTCTCACTTGTTTGATAAGCCATTGCTCAAAGCGCGCGACAAGGCTGAGAAAAAAGCAGACAAGGAAAAACACAAGGCACGACAGAACGAAGTTAAGAAAGCAGCCAAAGAAGGTGACTTGTCGCACTCGCGTGAGCCTCGCCTGTTTGTACTGGACTTCCATGGCAGCATTGATGCCCGTGAAGTGACCTCGCTGCGTGAAGAGGTAACGGCGATCCTTGCCGTGGCAATGGAAGGCGATGAAGTACTACTGCGGCTTGAAACTGGCGGCGGTATGGTACATGGCTACGGCTTGGCGTCTTCGCAGCTTGACCGTTTGAAAGCAGCCGGTATCAAGCTAACCATTTCGGTTGACAAAGTCGCGGCCAGCGGCGGCTATATGATGGCCTGTGTGGCGGACAATATCATCTCGGCACCGTTTGCGGTTGTCGGCTCTATTGGTGTGATTGCCCAGCTGCCAAATTTCAATAAGGTATTGAAGAAAAACGATATCGAGTTTGAGCAAATTACTGCCGGTGAATTCAAGCGTACCCTGACGATGTTCGGTGAAAACACTGACAAGGCGCGCGAGAAGTTCCAGACCGAAATTGAAGAAACCCACGGTCTGTTCAAGGCATTTGTCTCTGAGCACCGCCCTGAGCTGGACTTGGCCAAAGTAGCGACCGGTGAGCATTGGTTTGGTAAGCAGGCTCTTGATCTTGGCTTGGTTGACGAAATCGGCACCAGCGACGACTACATCAGCGCATCGTGCAAGGACCGTGAAGTGCTCCAAGTGCGTTATGTCCAGCGCAAGAAACTGGCTGAAAAGCTGGCGGGCGCAACGGGTGATGCAGCGGATAATCTGCTATTGAAGTGGATCAGCCGTGGCCAGCGTCCTATTGTCTAAAAGACCGATTGTATAAAGAGGTTACGATGGATCAGAAGTGGGCATTGTTTTCATTCCAGGGGCGGATGCGTCGACGGGATTACTGGTTGTACAGCATTCCTGTATTGTTGGTTTCGCTGCCGGTATTCCTGTATACCACGCCGGAAAATGCAAGCAATCCGATGTTGAACATCCTGTCGATCATTGTTTTGGTGTTTGTGTTTTGGGCATCTGCGGCCCTTAACGTCAAGCGCTTGCATGACCGCAACAAGAGTGCGTGGTGGATCATCCTGACGTTCTTGCCATTGATTGGCCCAATCTTTGTGATTGTCGAGTTGGGTATCTTGGATGGTACACCGGGGACTAACCAGTTTGGTGCCGATCCTAAGGGGCGCGGTGAACCACCGTCAGCCCCGGGGCCGCGCTCGGACAATGATGGCAAAGACCCGTCCAGAGATGGTAAAGATACGATGACTATCGACATGTAATCGTATTGCATTGCCGAGAAAGCAACAGCCCCGCCAAAGCGGGGCTGTTTTTATTCAATGCTAGCCGATAACGGCGGCTTACTTGCCCAGGGTGAATTTCGGCGAAAGCTGGTGGGCCAAGTACTTGAACATGTTGAACACTGCCGTGGTCTTTTCGGTTGGCAGGCCCTTGTCGTCGAGGAAGAACTCGCCCTTGAAAATCAATACCCCGCCACGCTCTTCAACGGAGGTGGCACGCATCCCGTCGATGTAGGCTTCATGATCTTGAATTTGCTGGTTGGCAATCATTAGCAGGTCATCAGTTGAAATGGTTTCTTTGGTGCTCATGGTGTCTCTCTCATCTCACAGCAGGTTGCCGGGAAGCTCTCCGGCAGAGGCTGCCTAGTGTATTTGAGTTGGTAGACGATGACAAATTTTGTACCAAAGGAGGCTGCGTCAATTTTCAGGCATTGTTGATTTTTTTCAAAGACTGGTTATATCTTGAAAAAGGCCAGTCGGAGAAGTACCGTCATTGCGCCATTGGTTGGAAAAAATATCGAGGTATAAATATTAGGCATTAACCCTTTGAATTGTCGAAAATCTGTGAGCGATGGCAAAAAATAGTGGTTTTTTATAGTCAAAGCGTTGCTGAGGTGGTAATGATTAGCGCCCATTGTGGTAGTTATTTTTCAGCATTGCTTGATAAATGGGAGGAAAACCACTTGTCAGCATGACTTGTCGGCATGGTTTTTTCCTGTACATTGAGTGACGTAACCAGCTGTTAACAAGTGGGGAAGGGACAACCAAACGGTCTCGTTTTGTTAAAAAGCAGTTGACCTTCTCCGATTGTAGCCCAATATGTAAATACCAATCACATTACGTAACTAGTTATCCGGAGCTGTCCTCAACCGGTTGGATTTCGCGATGTAAATAGTTACTTAATCAGTTTGGCGTACCAGCGTTGCCGTGCTAGTTCTCATTTTTTTAGCGTGCAACTAGTTGTTTTAATTTTAAGTTTTGTGAGCACGAGGACGTAATAGAATTATTATGGGTAAATCACTCGTTATTGTGGAGTCCCCAGCCAAGGCGAAGACGATCAATAAGTACTTGGGTAAGGACTTCGTTGTTAAGTCAAGCGTCGGTCACGTTCGTGATTTGCCGACGGGTGCGCGTAGCACCGGAAAGAAAGCGACGCCAACTTCAACCAAGGGCTTGAGCGCGGAAGAAAAAGCGCGCATCAAAAAAGAAAAAGATCGCAAAGCGCTGATCAATAAAATGGGCGTCGACCCATATAATGACTGGGCTGCCCAATACGAAGTGCTTCCCGGTAAGGAAAAAGTGGTCAACGAACTACAAAAACTAGCCGAAGATGCAGACTTCGTTTATCTCGCAACCGATTTGGACCGCGAAGGAGAAGCTATTGCGTGGCACCTTCGTGAGATCATCGGCGGCGATGATGCACGTTACAAGCGAGTGGTTTTCAACGAGATCACTAAAAATGCTATCCAGCAAGCTTTTGAGCAGCCGGGTGAGCTGAATATGGATGGCGTGAATGCACAGCAGGCACGCCGTTTCCTTGACCGCGTGGTCGGCTTTATGGTTTCCCCTCTATTGTGGAAGAAAGTCGCACGTGGCCTTTCTGCGGGCCGTGTACAGTCGGTTGCGGTTAAGCTGATTGTAGAGCGTGAGCGCGAAATCAAGGCATTCGATCCAGAAGAGTACTGGGATATGCATGCCAACACCCAAACGGCAGGCAGTGATGCCCTGCGTTTGATGGTGGCACAGCAAGCGGGCAAGGCATTCCGCCCGGAAAACGAAGCTGACACCATGGCGGCGAAAGCCTTGTTGGAAAAGGCGGCTTTCCAGGTCAAAGACCGTGAAGACCGTCCGACCAGCAGCAAGCCATCGGCGCCGTATATCACGTCAACGCTGCAGCAGGCAGCAAGTACCCGTCTGGGCTATGGCGTTAAGCGCACCATGGGCCTGGCGCAGCGCTTGTATGAAGCGGGTTACATTACCTATATGCGTACCGACTCGACCAACCTGTCAAAGGAAGCGGTTGAAGCGGCGCGTGAGTTCATTGCCGGCGAGTATGGCGATAACTACCTACCGTCTTCGCCGAATGTCTACGGCAGCAAGGGCAATGCCCAGGAAGCGCACGAAGCGATCCGTCCTTCCAGTGTTGAAGTCAAAGCCGAGAACCTTGAAGGTATGGAGCAGGATGCGATCAAGTTGTATGACTTGATTTGGCGTCAGTTTGTGGCCTGTCAAATGGTACCGGCGAAGTACGACTCGACCACTATTACGGTGGAAGCGGGCGACTTCACCCTGAAAGCCAAGGGCCGCACTATGCGCTTTGCCGGTTGGACACAAGTACAGCGCCCATCTGGCAAGAACGAAGATACAACACTACCTATGGTTCATGTGGGCGATACGCTCAAGCTTGAATCGTTGGAGCCAAAACAGCACTTTACCAAGCCACCTGCCCGCTTCACCGAAGCAGCACTGGTTAAAGAGTTGGAAAAACGTGGTATTGGCCGTCCTTCAACGTATGCATCGATTATCTCGACCATTCAGGATCGTGGTTATGTACGTGTTGATCAACGCCGCTTCTATGCCGAGAAGATGGGTGAGATTGTCTCGGATCGTCTGGATGAGAGCTTCGCTGATCTGATGGACTACGACTTTACCGCTCGTATGGAAGGTAACCTCGATAAAATCGCCGATGGTGATGCGGGCTGGAAGTCGGTGCTGGACAAGTTCTTCAGCGACTTCACCTCCGAGCTGGAAAAAGCCGAGCTGGATGAAACTGAAGGCGGCATGAAGCCGAACAATATCGTACTGACCGATATCGAGTGTCCGACTTGTGGTCGCCCTATGGGGATCCGTACCGCGTCAACCGGTGTGTTCCTTGGCTGTTCTGGCTATTCGCTACCACCGAAGGAGCGTTGTAAGACAACGATCAACCTTGGTGACGAGGAAGGTATTGTCAACGTCCTGGAAGAAGACGTTGAAACTGCAGCATTGCGTGCCAAGAAGCGTTGTCCGAAATGTAGCACTGCGATGGATGCGTACCTGATCGATGCGGAGCGTAAGCTTCATGTTTGTGGTAATAACCCAAGCTGTGACGGTTACGTGGTCGAGAAAGGTGAGTTCAAGCTCAAAGGCTATGACGGCCCGGTTATCGAATGTGACAAGTGTGGCTCGGATATGGAGCTGAAGAACGGTCGCTTCGGCAAGTATATGGGTTGTACCAACGAGAACTGTAAGAACACCCGTAAGATCCTGAAGAACGGTGAGATTGCACCACCGAAGGAAGATCCGGTACACCTGCCTGAGCTGCCTTGTAGCCAGGATCCAGATGCTTACTTCGTTTTGCGTGATGGCGCTTCCGGTCTGTTTATGGCGGCAAGTACCTTCCCTAAATCACGTGAAACACGTGCACCTTTGGTAGAAGAGCTGGTTCGATTCAAAGATCGCCTGTCGCCGAAGTTCACGTATTTGGCAGATGCACCGACAGAAGACCCGGACGGTCGCCCGACGGTGGTTCGCTTTAGTCGTAAGACCAAAGAAAATTACATCCGCTCGGAAATTGATGGCAAGCCATCAGGCTGGACTGGGCTGTTCATTGACGGTAAGTGGGAAATTACCGACAAGCGTAAGAAGCCAAAGAAAGAGAAAGCTGAGAAATAAAGAAAAACCGCCGAAAGGCTAACTCCTATCAATTAAGATGTTTGGAGCGAACCACATAGCGGGTTTTACTGATACGAACGGTCCTTGATTTGGGCCGTTTTTTTCGTTCCGGCAAAATATAACGTTTCACTCTTTCCCGCATTGCCCTTAACTTCTTGGGTATTGAACCGGGCGATGCGATTGCACACCACATTAGTTCATCCTGGATATCCCTCAACGCCATCATGAAACTGATCCGTAAAGGCGACACTTTAGCTTCTTTTGCTATCCTGCTTATTTCCAACCGGACTAGGTTATAAGCAATTAAAATGCCCCAGATCTCCTGCTCAACACCTTCGATTGATTGACTACGGAGTAGGATCTCATCTTCAAGCATGTCATGCTTTATCTCCCCATAACTGTTTTCGATTTCCCATCGTTCGAAGTAAACATCAAGTAAGGATTGCAGGTCATATTTTTTGTCTGTTAGGGACGTCAAAACCCCTTTTATATGATTGGGTTGCTCTTTTTCTGGATAAAGCGCAAGCCTAGCTTGCCACTTTTCAGGCAGATGAGGATCTTTTTTGCGAGCGTGTTGAGAAACATTCATTTCGACTATCAAGTCACGCCCGTCTTCATCTAACTGCTCTATGATTGTGTACTTTGTATTGGATTTTATGGGGGTCATCCAGTGGCTAGAACCATGTTGGTTTTGCCAGTTAATCATTAACTCCGCACCTAAATAACATCGGTCGAAAATAGTAAGAGAGTTGGCCGTTGCAGAGGAAATGAGTTGCTTGGCGTAGCTTTCTTCACCGTTGTAGCTAGGGCCAAAAGCGACATTATGGATTAGGCGACTTCGAAGGGAGCAAAGTGCACATAGCCTTACAACTGGGTATTCAGTATGGCGTGTTTTACTGTGCTTAACGTATTGAAAATGCTCTGCAAGAGCTGGGGTATCGTGGGTTCTAAATTGCGTACCATCAACAGAGAAAAGCTTTAATCCGAACCATGTATCATCACTATCTTCTGTTTGTGCCCAATGTTGTGCAGTTAATGTAAATAAAGCTTCGAGAGGCTTAGCCGTTAACCGTTTTCTTGCTTGGGGGATCGCACTTGGAGCAATGGATTCACCTAGAGAACTGGAAAGCTTCAGATCTAACTTATCAAGTACATCGGTAATCGGTCTATCGCGGTATAAACCAATCCCGACAACGAGCCAGACCACAAGCTCAGCCGGTAACTTCCGTCGCCTCAAGCTTGCTTTATTGGTGTCATCGAGTGCCTGCTGAATCCACTCAAGCGGCAACTCTTTCTGAAACAAAGAGAGTGAGTCAGGTGAAGCAAAATCATCAACATCTATAAGCCAATGTGCCAACATAAAAAATACCCCCAAACTTAATGTCTGGGGGTATTTTCACTCAACCGTAGGCTCATTCAACTGATCAATGGCTTAACTGATCGGTGTTAGCCAGCGTGGCGGTTTTTTTTGCTCTAAGGAAAGGCGAGATCCTGGTTCCTAGTTCCTGGAAAAAGCAAAAGCTTTATCCTGAGGGTGAAATTTAACTTGTTCTAGGATCTAGGAGCTAGAACCTAGGAACTATTAAACTGTTTCTGTCTCTAACGCCGGCACACCGCTGTGGAAACGGAAGGTCTCGTCTGGGCTGTTGATCAACTCGGCTTCGCGGGCACCGATAGCTTTGACGCGCTCGCTGATGTCGCCGCCGGCGATCTGCTCGGCCAGTTTCAGGTAGTCCTGGTAATGGCGGGCTTCGGAGCGCAGCAGGGAGATATAGAACTTCTCCAGCTCTTCATCGAGATACGGGGCAAGCTTGGCAAAGCGCTCGCAAGAGCGGGCTTCGATGTACGCACCGATGATCAGTTTGTCGATGAGGGTGCTTGGCTCATGAGTACGGACAACCTTCATCAGGCCCTTGGCGTAGCGGCCGGCATTGAGGCTGGAGTAGGGAATTCCGCGGTTGTCCATGATCTCCAGAACTTGCTCGAAGTGGTGGAACTCTTCTTTGATCAGGCGAACCATTTTGTCGATAAGCTCTTCGCCGTGGGCAAAACCAGCCTTGGGCTTTAGCTCGGCGGCAAGGCCATTCTTCTTACCGTGGAAACTGCGGGTATCACGCTCGGCACCATAGACAAACTCTTCATACGGCTTGGCCCACTCCAGCAGCGCCTTGCCACTCTCTGCATCGACCGCATACTTGCGGATCAGAAACATCGCGGTCTGGCTGGCTTTTAGCTCGCAGTTACAATGGTCGACCAGCAGTGCGGTGAGGTTTTCTGGCTTCTTGGCTTCGCTGATCCAGGCGTCGGGCGTATCGCATTGCAGTAATTGTTTGATCGGCTCAAGCAGTGTGTCGATCATTTGTTGGTTTGTATTCATGGGCTAAGCTTGTTGAGTCTTGTTGTAGATATTTGCCCAGTATACCAATGCTAGGGTTCAAAGTGGTAATAGCAAGATAAAACAAAGGCCACCCAATGGGTGGCCTTTCAGATTGCTGACGAACCCCACTTTTTAAGTGGGGTTCTTTTTAGAGAGCGGCCGTAGGCCGCGATCGCGATTTTTTTACCTACCAGCTCGGTTGGAGGCTCCTTTGCTCTTCTCGCCTGATATTGACTCGTATTAACCTAATTAGAGCGTTTATAAGGCCTATTTTCTGTAAGCAGCCCAGCACCAAGGCCATCTTCTTGATATTTTGAGCAGCAGCGGCCAACCAACATTGCATCTGCACCTTGTTCAACCCCCGGAACCGTGCATATCGGTGACCATGATGCTGTTTCGCATCTGCGAAGCTTCTTTCTACCGTTTCTCCCCTTCGCCGATAGGTCCTTTTACCATAAGGTGTCAGCCGTATTTTGTTTGCTCGTTCCACAGCCTCCGCGTAGATATGCCGGGTTATCACCTTCTTCATTGTTTTGCTTTGGGTGCAGTCATTTCTCATCGAGCAGAGCTCACACTCCTTGGGGGCCGAGTGGTATTCTCTGTAGCCTTCTCTTGACGTGGTTTTATAGATAAGTTCCTGGCCATTTGGGCACAGGTAAGTGTCTGTTTCTTTGTTATAGATAAAGTGCTTCTTCTTGATAGCATTCTGGGTGCGAGGCGGCCTACGGTAACCAAAGAGGCCAAGGATTTCTCTTCGTTCAAGGCTCTCAGCAACAGGAGCCGTGAAGTATCCAGCATCAAGGCCTACGGCTATAGGATTCAGGTTGAACTGGTTGAGCGTGTAGTCTAGCCGATTGATATAAGGCTGGGAGTCATTGACGTTACCTGCGGTCGCATAGGTATCGACGATAATCCCATGCATGCCATCGACGGTGCGGTGGTCAAGGTAAAAGAACCCTTGCGGCTTGTTATCCCGCGTCATAAAGCCGCTTTCAGAATCAGTCGTGCTCACTTTGGTATTTTTGAGCTTAGGCTCTGATTTTCGCTCAGCTAAAGGTTTTTTCCCTTCGGCTTCCCGCTCCTTGGCCACATCTTCGTTGAGCATCTCAAGGTAGGCACTGGTGCGGACAGCTTGCTGTTCATTGGTAAATTTCTTCTTGTTAGCATTGGCTTTGAGGTGGGTGCTGTCGGTGAATAATTCATTCCCGGCGACGAGCCCTTTATCCATGGCCTGGAGTACGATATTGGTAAAGATGCGTTCAAAAATATCCGTCCCGTTGAAGCGGCGGATGCGGTTTTGGCTGAGCGTCGAGGCATGGATAACTTTCTCTGTCAGTGACATGCGAAGGAACCACCGATAGGCCACATTGACCTCGATTTCTTTGACTAGCTGACGCTCGCTCTTGATGCCAAAGATGTAGCCCAGCAGGATGATTTTAAACAAGCGGACGGGGTCAACAGGAGGCCGGCCATTGTCTTGGCAATATAGGTGAGCGACTTCGTCTCTAATAAATTCGAAATCTATAACTTGGTCGATTTTACGTACGAGATGATGCTTCGGAACCAGCTGTTCCATTGTGACCATTTCGAGTTCGTACTGTTGGGGTGAGGGTTCTTTTAACATGTCGAGATATCCATATTTCGATATCTCTATTAGATCAAAGGCCTAACTTAAAAGCCAGACCTTTGTCATCAGTCTGAAAGGCCACCCAATGGGTGGCCTTTGCGTGGTATCTAGCGAGTGCGAGCTGCGTTACCATTTGCGCTTTGGCTGGAACAATACATCGAGCTCGTCCTGCTCCTTGTCGATCATTTGCTGGCGTTGCTGCTCGTGAGTCATGTTCTGGCTGCTGTCGATATCTTTCAGCATTTTCTGCAGCTTCTCACGAGCTTGGTTGGCATAGTCGTCATTCTTGCTGGCCAATACATCAATGCCTTTTTTCAGCAACTGCTTGGCGGTTCCCAGCTGTCTTTTGACACGGGCTTCGTTGGCCCGCTTGATCACGTTCTCGATATTGATCCTCAGCTGGATGCCTTCGAGGCGGGCGTTTTCGGCAACAAAAGCCTGGGTTGGCATGCGGCCCCGGCTGTGCTCGCTTTTGACGACATTCTTCAAGCGCTTGACCAGCTGAAGCATCCCGAGGGCTTGCTTGTCGGTAGTTGGCACCTTGAAACTGGCAACATCGGCCTGCGAATAGTTAGCCTGGAGCTGGTTGATCTGTTCAGTGACATTGCTAATGCGCTGGGGCAGAGATTTATCCGAAGGATCGGCTTCTCTCATCCCCTCCAAAGAAAACATTACTCGTTTGTTCAGGCAAACCAATAATTCTTTACTGTATGGAAGGTGATGGGCATTACTGATCAACTCTTCGGTTGCATCAATAACGGCGATAAATTTAGCTAATTCCTGTTGTTTTGCGCTTTCCAGTTTCTGTCGGTACTGAATAATGATGTTGTAGCCAACAATCAATATCAGCAACAGGCTTACCAGGCCAATAATTAGTGGCATGCTCATGGGGTTAGGGGACCGTCCGTGCTTACTCAAGCCCTATAAGATACACCATATCGATAAGGGGTCATAGCGGTGAGATCGCTTTCTCATTGATTGGTAGCAGAAGAGGGCGGTTATTGCGCGTATTACCGCCTGCACGAACCATCAAATGTGGCATTTTGTGGATAATGTCGCTTAACGCGCGAAAATTGGACATCCAGATCTGGGAAACTCGGTCTATAAGTTATATAACATAACGTTATAAAGCCTTGCGGAGAATCGCAACAGGGATCACTCCAAGGTGGCGGGATAGATGATAAAGGACTATCACTAGGCGGGACAATGAAACTACAACAATTAAGATATATCGTAGAGGTCGTTAACCATAACCTGAATGTCTCTGCGACGGCAGAAAGCTTGTATACCTCCCAGCCGGGGATCAGTAAGCAAGTCAGGTTGCTCGAAGATGAGCTTGGCGTGCAAATTTTTGAGCGAAGCGGCAAGCACCTTACCCAGGTAACCCCTGCCGGGGAGTCAATTGTTCATATTGCCCGGGACATATTATCTCGGGTGGAGAGTATAAAATCGGTGGCGGGGGAGCATACTCACCCTGAAATCGGCATGCTGAATATCGCTACCACCCATACTCAGGCCCGCTATGCACTGCCCGAGGTGATCCAGGGCTTTACGGCCCGCTATCCGAAGGTTACCCTGCATATGCATCAGGGAACGCCTAACCAATTGGCTGATGCGGTGTCTAAAGGGACGACTGATTTTGCCATTGCGACCGAAGCGCTCCATCTGTACCAGGATATGATTATGCTGCCCTGTTACCACTGGAACCGCTCGATAGTGGTCAAGGCGGATCACCCCTTGGCGCAGAAGCCTGAAATTACCATCCACGACTTGGCTGCCTACCCGCTGGTGACCTATGTGTTTGGCTTTACCGGGCGATCAGAGCTTGATAGTGCGTTCAACCGCTCTGGGCTGACGCCGAGGATAGTGTTCACCGCAACCGATGCCGATGTGATCAAAACCTATGTCCGGTTGGGCATCGGGGTGGGCGTCATTGCCAGTATGGCGATGGATCCGGCCACAGACAGTGATTTGGTTGCCATTGATGCCAGCCATATTTTCGAGGCGAGTACGACCAAAATTGGCTTCAAGAAAGGGACATTCCTGCGCAGTTACATGTATGACTTTATCAAGCGTTTTGCCCCTCACTTGACTCGGGAAGTGGTTGACCAAGCTGTCGCGCTAAAAACCAATGCCGAGATCGAAGCGATGTTTGCCACCATGCCGCTACCGGTAAAATAACACCTCCCAAGGCTGCTATCCGGCAGCCTGCACCCTCTCTGCGTGAATCTTTCTTATCATGAAACAGTCTCTTTCTGCCTATTTGACAGGTTTGCGTTTACAATACGGGGGTTTTGACTGATTAACCCAAGAGTACACCATGCACGCCCTGCGTTTTTCCCAACTCGATCGTTTGCTGACGGATACCCGTGAGCTGTGGCAGTTTATGCCTTTTTCTACTTCGCCGATGGAGTGGGAGCAGAGCCACCCTGAACTGACAAAATGGCTGTTAGGTTTGGATGAGCAGCAGCTTGGCCATTTCAAAGATAACCCTGAACAGTTGGCTGAGGCGGTCAGCAGCTGGATACCCCATGCAAGTAAGATGCAGGCGCTGGTTGGTATCGACCCGTTGCCGCATGTTGAGCGTGTTCCTCCACGCGGCCTTGATACGGGGATCCCCGGCAGAAAGTGGCAGCAGTTACAAGCGTTTAACGGTGTGCTCCCGGCATTGAACCTGCCATGGCTAGAATGGTGCGCCGGAAAAGGCTTCCTTGGCCGGGTTCTGGCTGCGACCCATAACACTCCTGTCACCAGCTTGGAGTGGCAGCAGGCACTGTGTGAAAGCGGTGAAGCGGCTGCCCGCAAGCTGTCTTTGCCGATGACGTTTGTTCATGGCGATGCTTTTTCCCCGCAAAGCGGCAAGTTTATTTTATCCCAGCAGCATGCGGTCGCCCTGCATGCCTGCGGGGATCTCCATGTGTCGTTGCTGCAGCGGGTGGCCGAACGCCGGGGGCGGGCTGTGAGCGTTTCCCCGTGTTGCTATCACTTGATTAGGGATAAAACCTACCAGCCGATGTCTGCGCAGGCGAAGCAAAGTACGCTGAGTCTGAGCAAGCATGATCTCAGGTTGCCCCTGCAAGAAACGGTGACGGCCGGAAACCGTGTCCGCAACCTGCGCTTTGTTGAAGTGAGCTTCAGGCTTGGCTTTGACAGCCTGCAGCGTAGCGTGACCGGCCAAGATATTTACCTGCCGGTGCCGAATGTCCAGAAGGCGTTGCTCAATGAGGGCTTTGCCGCATTCTGCCACTGGGCAGCCGAACAAAAGGGGCTGGCACTACCGGAAAATATTGATTTTGCCTATTGGCAACAGGTTGGCGAGCAGCGTTTTGACTGGGTAGAGCGGTTGGAGTTGCTACGCCTGCTTTTCCGCCGGCCGCTGGAAATGTGGTTGGTGTACGACCGGGCGTGCTTTATGGAAGAGTCAGGCTACAAAGTGACTATCGGGACATTCTGTGACAAGCCTGTTACCCCACGAAATATTATGATTCATGCGGAGTTAACGGATTAAATGGAAATTAGCACACTGGTATATTGTGCCATTGCCTTGGCGGCAGGGTGTTTTGTCCAGAGTACGGTGGGGTTCGGGATGGCCATTGTGGCGGCTCCCGTCGTGTACTTTTTCGAACCGCGCTTTGTACCTGGCACGATTACCTTGGTCGGCTTGGTTCTGGCCTTAATTAATATGTGGCAGTACCGTACCCAGTTGTCCTTTCGAGGCTTGGGGGCTGCGTTTGTCGGCCGTGTACCGGGTACTATTGCAGCCGCCGCTTTGTTGCTTTATATCACTGCCGAATCGCTGGCGCTAGTGCTGGGGATCGGGGTGTTGCTGGCGGTGGTGATCAGTTTGCTGAAGGTGAGGATCAGGCCGACACCGAAAGCGTTGTTCTGGGCGGGGTTTGCCTCCGGCCTGATGGGCACCTCAACCTCTATCGGCGGGCCGCCAATGGCTTTGGTGCTCCAGCATGCCGAGGCGGGAAAATTACGTGCAAACCTGGCTGGTTACTTTGCCTTTAGCTGTGTGCTTTCCTTGGTTGCCCTTTCGGCAACAGGGCATTTTAGCTGGTGGCATTTCAAATACGGCATGATGATCATGCCGGCTCCGATCCTAGCAAGCGTATTGGCATACCGGATCCAGCATTTGATTAAAGCCGAGTGGCTGCGCTATGCACTACTGGTGCTGTGCTCTGTTTCCGGTGTCATTGCGATTTGGCAGGGAATAGGGCCAAGCGTTGTATAAAGTTAGGGTTTAAATGGAAAAGGCCAGTCGATGACTGGCCTTAATCTTATCTAGTGAGTGGCTTGGTCGAAAGCGGTTACTCAACAGTATCGCAGTTAAATTCAGGAATGGTATTGAGCAGGCTGAAGTTTCTTTCTTCGTGCTCATAGGCCGGAAGCGGCCTGCCGAGGTAATATCCTTGGCAGAAATCAAAGCCGCATTGCTGCAAATAACGCAGTTGCGCTTCGGTTTCGACCCCTTCTGCGACCACTTTTAGCGCCAGCTTTTCACAGATAGCCTGTGTTGCCTCGATAATAGCCTGGCTGCCTTTATGCTCACCCTGGACAAAGCTCTGGTCGAGTTTAACGGTGCTGATCGGTAAATCCTGCAGCTGTGACAGGGAAGAATAACCGGTACCAAAATCGTCAAGGTATAGCTCTAGGCCCAGCGAGGCCAGATCATCAAGACACTGCTTGGCTTCGTCATACTCCTGCAACATGGTGGACTCGGTAAGCTCTAGTGCCAGTTGTTCAGGCGGGATCTGATAGTGGTTCAGCAGCCCTTCTATAGTCGGGGCCAAGCTAGACTGAAGCTGTGCCCGCGACAGGTTGACGCTCATAATAAATGACTTGCCGTATTTCTCACGCCACAGCGCCAATTGCTTACAGGCTGTTTTGAGGATCCACTTACCTAGCGGGACAATTTGGCCCGTTTCTTCGGCGAGGGGGATAAACTCTCCAGGGGAAACCTGTCCCAGCTCTTCATCGTGCCAACGGATCAGGGCTTCGAAGCCTTTGAGCGATTTTGATTTCATATCCACGATCGGCTGGTAGTAGAGCTCGAATGCTTCGGCTTCCAAGGCCAGGGTCAGGTGGTGGCGCAGGGTCATTTTACGGTATAGCGCATCAGCCATATCCGGAGAGAAATGATGGCTACGATTGCGGCCGCGCAACTTGGCACGGTGCATTGCCATATCGGCTTGGGTTACCAAGGTTTCGATATCCTTGGCATCGACAGGGTAGTCGGAGGTACCGATACTGCAACCAATCGACAGCTCACCCACTTCCTTGAGGTGGAATGGGCGGTTGAGGGCTTTGATCAGCTGCTTGGCAAATAGGGCAGAGTTTTCGATGTTACGGTGCTCCGCCTGGACAATGAACTCGTCTCCGCCAAAGCGGGCAAGGAGCCCTTTGAATTTCACTTCTTCCTGAAGTCGGATAGCGATGGCCCGGAGCAGCTTGTCACCGATGGCATGGCCGTAGGTGTCATTGACCAGCTTGAACCCGTCGATATCGAGAAACAGCAGGCTATAAGGGTGCTGGCTGTGTTGGTTTTCGATAATGGCGTTGGTGATCCCGCGGCGGTTAAGCAGCCCGGTGAGGAAATCATGCTCGGCATTGTACTTGGCTTTGTGCAGTTGTTCTTTTTCCTGACTGATATTGATCAGGCTTAGCAGCAGCTGCTGCTTGTCAGAAAGCCACTTGCCGTCAATATTAAGCCAGTGGTGGCTTTTTCCTGTCCAGCATAGGCGTTTAGTTTTCAACACCCCTTCAGTCCGTGCTGTGGTCAGCCATTGGTCGGCCAACTGGGCATCACCGAGGAAGCTGGCCAGATCATTGAGGTCTTCACCAAAAGAGTGGGAGAAAGAGTTGTTGGCACTGATAAGGTTGCCATTTTCTTCAAACAGCAATGCAAGGTTAGAGCTTCCCGAGAAAGCCAGTTCACGGCGAAGGCTAGCTTCTTCAGCGATCATCTCGACCAACATGACTGTCTTGCCATCAGAGCCCGGGATACCGGAAAAATAACACAGCGCCTTTTTGAGGACATTATTCGGCGAGAAGTACCACCAGGTCTTGATTTTTTCGCCCTGCTCGAAGCGGCTTAGGTAGCCGTCCAAGATGGCATCGACTGCCTCGGACATATCAAGGCTCAGATCACGGGCCGTGAGCTCTTCGGTCGTGTCCGCTTCCCATAGGGTTAATGAGGCCGAGTTGGCCCACAGGATACGCTTGTGGTGAATATCGAAAACCCAAACTGGGGTCTGTAGGAACTCAAACAGAGAAAATTTTTGGTTCATCACCAAGGCTTTGCTATTTATTGTGATAGTTGTCAGATGCTATATCAAAAACGGCGTTTTAAATACGCAAACGGGATAAATTCGTGAGCTTTATTCACGAATACTGAAATAAAACATGTAATATCTTGAAAATTAGCAAAAAAGGCGATTGGGATCGCGCTTTTTTGCTTTTGCTTTCAGGTTTTCGGTCTAGTTCAGTGCCAACTTGACTTCTAGGCCAACGAATATCGGATCGTAGGCTGCACCGGCGTCGAGGGCAAAGTTAGCAGCCTCGGTATTGCCGAACCATGGCGTATAGCTGAGGCTGACGTCGGCATCGTCACGCCACCAGTCTGTCACCCAGTAGTGGATATGCCCGACAGGGTTGAGCAGGAACAGGCTGACATCCCCCATGGTTTGCGAGCCCATGACCTTGCCGCGGTTGGCGGTGATTTCCATTTCGGTTTGGAACATCCATTCACCGACGGCTGCACCAAACAGCGGGGTCACGATGATATCCTGAATCGATGGCACTTCAGCAAAGGCTTCTACGCCATATTCCCAGAAGAATGTCGACATGGTCGCCGAGTACAGGAATGACTCCCATTCGTTGAAGCCAGAATGACGGGCCGTGGTGTAGTACACCCCGCCGAAATACGGGTGCATGATGTAGTTCAGCCAGTGATCATCCTTATCCCACACTGGACCTTCCGAGACATTGTCCCACCATTTTTTGCCCAAGCCTTTTAGGTTGGTATCTTCTGGATCCCAGTTAGTCACTTCTTCAGGCAGAAGCGTCATCAAACCGACCGTGGCGATACTCAGACCCAAAATGGTGTAGGACTGCTCAAGCAGGTAGTCCCAGTCTTTTTCAGGCGCTACCGACAGGTGCTTTGGCAATGTATTGGTTACTGGCTCGGAAGTTGCCAGCTGCAGCGATAGGCCTTGATCCATGGCTGTGTAACGGTATTCGCTAGTATAAACCTGCTGCTGGCTAGGCTGTGAAGCGTAGCGGTTTAGAAACGTTTGTTGTTGGTCATAGCCAACGTTGGCATTCTCATTCCATGCGAATGCAGGGGTGCTGACAGCAATCCCCAGGACAAGAGGTGATAGAACTGAAGTGCGCAAGATACGCTCCGCAAAAGATCAAGGTGGATAGGATAAAAAAGTGCGGGAAGTATCACTGAAATGGCAGAAAATTCCTAGTGCAAGATTACAGGTAATGTGCAAAAAAAATGTAAAAATTACCGATTTATATGAATGAATAAGGGATTTACAACATTGTTCATAATACTCGCTGAACGAGAGAGGGAAACGGCAGGCGAAAGTCGCCTGCCGTTTGCGAACTGGTTAGCCCACGGCGGGGATAAAGCCGGCCATCTGTAGCAGTTGGGCGGTGATAATAAGGACACCGGCGCCGGTAGCCAAGACCAGGGCAGGTTTACCGCCAGCCACTTGGTAGCCATTGTCTTGGCTGCCCACCTTCTCCGTGATTTGCTTGCGCTGGGCGCTGACCATGGCAACAGGGAGGAAAATCGCAAGAATAACCAAGGCAATAGCGGCAAAACCCAATGCCATAATAAAGCCTTGAGGGTAAAACAAGGCGAAAGCCAGTGGCGGGATGAACGTGATGGCAGCTGTCTGCAGGCGACCATGCTTTTTGTCGTCCTGCTTGAAGCTGTCGGCAACAAAATCGAACAGGCCCAAACTAACACCCAAGAACGAGGTAGCCAGTGCCAAGTCAGCGAACACCGAAACAGACTGGCTGACCATCGGGTTGTGCAGCAACTCGCTAAGGGTACCAATGAAAGAGCCTAGGCTGTTGCTGGCCATCAGATCCTGCTGGCTGAGTACACCTTGGCTGGTGAGTTGCCAGAAAATGTAGATAAGTAGCGGTAGGGACGAGCCGATGACCATCACTTTCTTTAGGGCTTTGATGTCCAAACCGATGTAGCGAACAATCGACGGGATGCTGCCATGGAAACCGAACGAGGTGAAGATGACAGGGAGTGCCGAAATGATTAGGCCTTTTTCAACGGGCATGTTGACCAAGTAGCCGCCTTCGACATTGGGTGCCAGCAGGCTAAGCATGACTACCAAGGCAATGGCTTTCAAGGTAAAGAGTACCCGGTTAACCATATCGACCGAGTGGGTACCGATAGCAACAATGCCGGCTATCGCCAGTGTAAACAAAACAGTGCTGGCTTGCGCAGAGACATCCAGCCCCACCCAGTTTGTCAATTTGTCATTAAGCTGTCCGCCCCCGCCAGCGATGTAGGCAGCGCAAAGCGAGTACATCAAAAAACACACTGCAAAATTTGCCAGGTATTGGCCTTTTTTTCCCAGCAGGTCACGAGCCAGTGAATTCAAGGTCGCATGGTGTTCGGCGTATTGGTGAACTTCTAGCATTAATAAGGCGGTGTAGGTCATCAACGACCAAATCCCCACCATGATCAGTGTGGCTGTGGTGAAGCCGAGTCCAGCTGACGCCAAGGGAAGGGCTAGCATACCGGCACCTATGGTTGTGCCTGCAATGATCAGCATACTGCCGAAAGTCTTGTTCATAGACATGAGGTTAATTGCTCCGAGTTTTCAAAATGGTTTTTCTCGGGAGGCGGTGTTTGCACCTGTGGTTACTCCCTATTTCGTATTTAAAGGGCCACAATGGCAAAGAGGTGTCAGATTATGTTTACACTCTACATAGCCACTGCGGCTATCGATAGGAAGTGCTGCTCTGGTTTATATTCATGGTTGAATCCATTTTTTATAGTGATAAATGGTAGATTTCAAGCATCTTGCAATGCTTGTCTCTGGTTGTGAACGATATATTGATTGTATTTAACTGTCAACTTTTGTGTTTTTTGTTGTAAATTTTTATTTACAGTCGGTGGTTTGAAGCATCCCCCAATGCGATAAACTGCGAGTTGCTAGCATGCGAAAGAAAAATAACGTGCTGAAATAGATAGAGATATGCTTGAATAAGCATTAAGAGCCGCATCCGGCAATATAGGGAGAAAAAATGCTGAAAGTTGCAATGATTAGTACCGGCGAGGAAGTACTGCACGGAGATATAACGGATACCAATGCCGCTTGGCTGTCGGCACTGTTCTTTCAGCAGGGCTTTCCGATGTCACGGCGGACAACGGTGGGTGATCAGTTGGACGAACTGGCCAAAGAAATCGAACACTGCAGCCTGACTGCCGATGTAGTGGTGGTGAATGGGGGCCTGGGCCCGACAACGGATGATTTAACGGCTCAGGCCGCTGCTGTTGCTGCCAATGTTGGCCTTGAGTTGGTCGATGAGTGGGTCGTTGCGATGGAAGAGAAATATGCCAAGCTGGGGCGTGTAATGCCCGAGACTAACCTCAAGCAAGCGATGTTGCCTGAGGGGGCGGAAGTATTGGACAACCCAGTTGGTACCGCCTGCGGGTTTGCGATGCGGATCAACCGGGCCTGGGTGTTCTTTACCCCGGGCGTGCCGAGTGAATTCAAGAAGATGGTTCATGAGCAAATCGTACCGCGGCTTGAGGGCAGCTATGCCAACACCAGCGCAAGGGAGTGTACCAGGCTTTATACATTTGGCCTGTCTGAGTCTGGCATTGGCCAGTCGCTGCAAACCCTCGGGCTACCAGAGGGGTTCGAAATCGGCTACCGCTCTGAAATCCCGTTTATCGAAGTGAAAGTATTCTGCCCGCAAGGCCACCCTCAGAAGCCAGCCGTGGTGGAGGCCGTTGCCGGCCAGTTAGGGGAGAACCTGGTTGGCCATAGCCAGCCTCTGCTCGGTACGGTAGCAGAGCTTATCGAGCAAAAAGGATATGGGCTGGCGGTTGCCGAGCACTACTCCGGGGGCTTTTTGACCAGCTGGCTCTATGATGATGAGCGCTTGGCTAGCCGTGTTGCTCAGTCCTGGATACTGGGCAGAAACCATACCCCGGAAGAGCACCGTGATTCGCCGATAGAGGCATCCTTGTCTATGGCACAGGTGGCCAAGGAGAAAAACCAAGCGGATATCGGCTTGGCGATAGGCGTAGAGCAAGACGGTATTGTCGCCGTGGCATTAGTCACACCTGAAGGGGAATGGGCACAGCAAGTCACGACTAGGCGCCGCTATGCTTCGCGTGATTTCCGTTATGTGCTGGCAACGCTAGGCTTGGATATGCTGCGCCGCTGGTTGGAAGGCAAGCCCGTGTTTGGCCACTCCGAATCTCTGCAGCGTGTTGGCCATATCGAAAATAGGTATGAATGAGCGAAAAAGAATCATCGCTAAAGAGAAGAGGCTGCTGTTGAAATGATTAGCAGCCTTAGCAGAGCTTAAAGGTTAGCTTGCAGGTCTTGCTGTTGCAGTTGGTAGTCGAATTCGACCTCGACATTGCTCTTGGGGACAGAGCAGCAGGCTAAAACTTCATTCGGGGCGATGAAAGCCATTGAGTCATGCTGGTCGACCGCACCGGATTGTAGCTTGCAGCGGCAGGCACCGCACATACCGTTTCGGCATTGGTATTCAGGCTGAAAGCCTGCTTTTTCCAATTGGTCGAGCAGGGGCTCACGGCTATTGCCGTGAACCTCAATACCATTGACGCGAATGGCGACTCGACTCATAGTTCGAAGTCACCAAGGTCATCGGCGCTGACATCATTGTCGATCTGGCCAACCAGGTAAGAACTGATTTCCGCTTCCTGAGGGGCAACCTGAACATTGTCAGATGACAGCCAAGAGTTGATCCAAGGGATAGGGTTCTGTGTCGCGCCAGGGTAGGCGTGCTCTAGGCCAACCGCCGCCATGCGCAAGTTGGTAATGTACTCAACATACTGGCACAGAATGTCTTTGTTCAGGCCGATCATCGAACCGTCTTTGAACAGGTACTCTGCCCACTCTTTTTCCTGCTCAGCCGCATCACGGAAGATAGCAAAGCACTCTTCTTTACACTCTTCGGCAATTTCTGCCATTTCAGGATCGTCTTGGCCAGTGCGCAGCAGGTTAAGGATATGCTGGGTACCGGTTAGGTGAAGTGCTTCGTCACGAGCGATTAGCTTGATGATTTTAGCGTTACCTTCCATCAACTCACGCTCGGCGAACGCGAACGAACAGGCAAAGCTGACATAGAAGCGAATCGCCTCCAGGGCATTTACCGACATCATGCAAAGGTACAGTTTCTTCTTGATGTCTCGCAGGTTCACCGTGATGGTTTCGCCATTGATGGTGTGGGTGCCTTCACTCAGGCGGTGGTAATCGTTGGTTGCCGCGATCAGAGCATCGTAGTACTTGGAAATATCGCCAGCACGCTTGATGATGTGTTCGTTACCGACGATATCATCGAATACAATCGCCGGATCGTTAACGATATTGCGGATGATATGGGTGTATGAACGCGAGTGGATAGTTTCAGAGAAAGACCAGGTCTCAATCCAAGTTTCCAGCTCAGGGATAGATACAATCGGTAGCAGCGCAACGTTCGGGCTACGGCCCTGGATTGAATCCAGCAGCGTCTGGTACTTCAGGTTGCTGATGAAAATGTGGCGCTCATGATCTGGCAGGTTGTTGTAGTCAATACGGTCGCCAGACACATCCACTTCTTCAGGACGCCAGAAGAAAGAAAGCTGTTTTTCAATCAGCTTTTCGAAAATCTCAAATTTTTGTTGGTCGTAACGCGCAACGTTAACAGGCTGGCCAAAGAACATTGGCTCTTTTAGTTGGTCGTTATTGGTTTGACAGAAAGTGCTATATGCCATCTTATCCTCAACATCAATGGGAGCCGAAGCTCCCACTGTTTCAAATCATTAAATCTTGCAGCTTGTGCAGTCGTCTGCACCCACATCGCCCTGGCTATCAGAAGCACCGTCACGGGTGTTGTGGTAGTACAAGGTTTTCACGCCGAGTTTATACGCTGTTAGTAGGTCTTTTAGCAACAGTTTCATAGGCACTTTTCCGCCTGGCTGTTGGCTTGGGTCGTAGTTGGTGTTTGCCGAAATCGCCTGGTCGATGAATTTCTGCATGATACCAACTAGCTGCAGGTAACCGTCGTTGCTACCGATATTCCATAGCAGCTCGTAGTTGTCTTTGTACTTGCTGTACTCAGGCACGACCTGCTTCAGGATACCGTCTTTCGATGCCTTAACTGATACGAAGCCACGTGGTGGTTCGATGCCGTTGGTCGCATTCGAGATCTGCGAAGATGTCTCCGATGGCATCAGTGCAGACAGCGTTGAGTTACGCAGGCCGTGGGTCTTGATCTCCTCACGTAGCGCTTCCCAGTCGTAACGTAGCTCGGCAGTACAGACTTTATCGATATCTTTCTTGTAGGTATCGATAGGCAGAATACCCTGAGCGTATGTTGTCTCGTTGAATGCCGGACATGCACCTTGCTCTTTCGCTAGGCCCAAAGACGCTTTCAATAGATAGTACTGGATCGTTTCGAACGCTTCGTGGGTCAGGTTGTTTGCGCTGCCGTCAGAGTAGCGAACACCGTTCTTTGCAAGGTAGTAAGCGAAGTTAATCACACCCACACCCAGAGTACGGCGGTTCATGGTTGAACGGTAAGCCGCAGGCAGTGGGTAGTCCTGGTAGTCCAGCAGGGCATCTAGCGCACGTACTGTCAGGTCAGCCAACTCTTCAAGGTCGTCCAGCGAGTCGATTGCGCCAAGGTTGAACGCAGATAGCGTACACAGGGCAATCTCACCGTTTTCGTCTTCCACGTTGTTCAGTGGCTTGGTTGGCAGTGCAATTTCCAGGCACAGGTTAGACTGGCGGATTGGTGCGACGCTTGGGTCGAACGGGCTGTGCGTATTACAGTGGTCAACATTCTGTACGTAAATACGGCCAGTTGAAGCACGCTCTTGCATTAGCAGCGAGAACAGCTCGATAGCCTTGATGCTCTTGCGCTTGATGCTGCTGTCCTGCTCGTATTTCACGTACAGGCGTTCGAATTCGTCTTGGTCTGCGAAGAAGGCATCATATAGGCCCGGGACGTCAGACGGTGAGAACAGGCTGATGTTCTCGCCTTTGATCAGGCGGGTGTACATTAGTTTGTTGATCTGTACGCCGTAGTCCATGTGACGGACACGGTTTTCTTCAACACCGCGGTTGTTCTTCAGTACCAGCAGGGACTCGACTTCGCCGTGCCACATTGGGTAGAACAACGTCGCTGCGCCACCGCGTACACCACCCTGAGAGCAGCACTTAACAGCAGTCTGGAAGTATTTGTAGAACGGGATACAACCTGTGTGGAATGCTTCACCACCGCGGATCTCTGAGCCTAGGGCACGTATGCGGCCAGCGTTGATGCCGATACCGGCACGCTGAGACACGTAGCGTACGATAGCGCTTGATGTAGCGTTGATTGAATCCAGGCTGTCGTCACACTCGATCAGAACACATGAGCTGAACTGGCGAGTTGGGGTACGAACACCCGACATGATTGGAGTCGGTAGTGATACCTTGAACTGGGATACTGCATCGTAGAAGCGCTTGATGTAGTCCATACGAGTGTCGCGTGGGTATTTGCCGAATAGGCAAGCGGCGATCATCATGTACAGGAACTGGGCGCTTTCGAAGATTTCACCGCTTACACGGTTCTGAACCAGGTACTTACCTTCCAGCTGTTTAACGGCAGCATAAGAGAAGTTCATGTCACGCCAGTGATCGATGTAGTTATCCATCAGATCAAATTCTTCTTTGCTGTAATCTTCCAGCAAATGTTTGTCGTATTTACCTTTTTCTACCAGGTTCGTGACATGGTCGAATAGCTTAGGCGGCTCGAACTGGCCGTAAGCTTTTTTGCGCAGGTGGAAGATAGCAAGGCGGGCTGCCAGGTACTGGTAGTCCGGTGTTTCTTCAGAGATCAAATCAGCAGCTGCTTTAATGATGGTCTCGTGAATGTCTTCAGTCTTAATCCCTTCGTAGAACTGAATGTGAGATTTTAGTTCGACCTGAGACACAGAGACGTTCTCCAGACCTTCGGCGGCCCAGGTGATCACTCGGTGGATTTTGTCTAGATCAATACTTTCTTTGCGTCCATCACGCTTGGTAACAGTGAGCTGTTGATTCATTTTTGGTCGTTTTCCCAGATTTCCATCAATAGCAGTGTTTTTTGTAACTTTCAGCAATAAGGTTAGTAAAGGTTGTGATCTTTGTTAGATTTCTGATTGCCTATTAAAACACTATATATTGGGGTGTTGAGCTTATGGTGTTACAAGATAGTGGTGAGAGGGGGGTAATGCAAGTTGGTAATTTTTAACCAGCTGTGGATAACATGGGGATTCATAAAATTAAGTTAGTGCCCACTAACTGATTTGCGCAGGTATGACAATATCATAGGAAAAATCAAAATTATTTGAGGCAAAAAAAAGCGCCTGCAAAAAAAAATTCCTTGATTTTTTACAGGCGATGGACGTACTGACAAACTTCATATTTTTTGGTTATTTCTTGGTTAGTTAGTGGCACGTTGCTGGTGGTTTTGGCCGCTGACGACGGTCAATATGTCACTAGGGTGGGACAGCACGGCTTGTGCGTGCCAGTCACCAGGGGTGTGCTCATCGCCTATGTATCCCCAACCGGCGACATAGCCATCCATCTTGGCCGCCTTGGCTGCAATCATGTCTTTTTCAATATCTCCGATGTAAATGCAGTCGCGATGATCAACCCCCATTTGTTGACTGGCATGAAGTAGCGGCTCGGGGTGAGGCTTGGCAACAGCCAGGGTATCCCCACAGACAACGGTTTTGGCTCGCAGCAGTTCAGGAAAGAAGGGGAGCAGCATGTCGGTCAGGAAGCCGGGCTTGTTGGTCATGATCCCCCAATGGATCCCTTTTTCCTCCAATTGTGCCAATAAAGTCGTGACACCTTGATAAAGCGAAGTATTGACGCAGATGTTGTCTTCGTAATAACGCAGGAATTCTTCTCTGAGCGTCATAATATCGAGATGCTCAGGTATGCTACCAAAACCCGCGGTCAGCAACCCCTTCGCCCCCATGCTGGTGTTGGCCTGAATTTGCTGCTGGCTCAAAGGCGGTTGGTCGTAGTTAGCCAGAACTCGGTTGGCAGCATCGGCCATGTCGGGGGCGGTATCGAGAAGCGTGCCATCCAAATCAAACAGTACTGCTTTTATTTTCATTGCCATATATACATGTCCTTGTATGAAACAGGGGGCTTTAATGAGTATACCCAAGTTACTTCAAGTTGCAGGGTTCAGAGCCACAAGATCGACAAACCGTTGCCTTGCCTGTCATCCAAGGAAGTCTGAACCCTCTGAGCTAATCAACAAAAAGACCTCCTGTTGTTAGGAGGTCTTTTTTGTCGTCACCCGAGAGCTTTCTGGGGTAGGGGCTCTGGCGATGAGTCCGATTTATTGTTTGGTGGTATGGACGATATAGTTCACATCGACATTGCTGCCCAGCCAGTAGCGGTCGGTTAGCGGGTTGTAGTGCAGGCCGGTGATATGGCGGTCTTGCAACGGGGTGGCATCAATCATACCCAGCAGCTCGGACGGACGAATGAACTTCTCGTGGTCATGGGTGCCCTTGGGTACCAGCTTCATCACTTGCTCAGCACCGACAATGGCGAACAAGTATGATTTGAAATTGCGGTTCAGGGTCGAGAAGAATACATGACCGCCTGGCTTGACCATTTTGGCGCAGGAAGCGATGACAGATGCAGGGTCGGGTACGTGCTCCAGCATTTCCATGCAGGTCACGACATCATAGGTTTCAGGGTGCAGCTCGGCATGCTCTTCGGCAGTGCGCTGGACATATTCAAGCTTGGTACCGGTTTCCAGGGCATGCAGGCGGGCTACGGTCAAAGGTTCTTTACCCATATCAAGGCCAGTGACATCTGCACCTTCCACCGCCATGCTTTCGGCCAAAATGCCGCCGCCGCAGCCAACGTCCAGTACTTTTTTGCCAAACAGGCCCTCTGCTCTGTCAATGACATAGTTAAGGCGCAATGGGTTGATCTGGTGTAGCGGCTTGAACTCGCCTTCCAAGTCCCACCAACGGGATGCCATTTCTTCGAATTTGCTGATTTCTGCTGGGTCTACATTCAACTGCTTGGTCATGTATTTTTGCCATATTCCTTTCTGATAGCGGCATTATAACCCTAAGCCTTCATTAGGGGCAGGTATTAGCGATAATTTATTGGCTTGTTATGGTGGTGTTGTTGAAAAAGGGAGGGCTTGTCTACGCTTTTGGTTTCCCCTGTCGCTCTGAACAAAGAAGAGCGACAGAATAGGCAATGCGCTAGCTGATGAAAGAAGGAAAAACAGCGTTAAAAAGGGAAGTAAAAAGTTTTGCTGATCCTAAAAACAATTCAGGCTTAGGAGCTGTTTGCGTTATCTTCGCATTTCGCTTCTAAGCCTGGTAAACGTTCCGTGTTTGCATAGGATTTACTCAGCTGGTTCTATCATGGCTAGCTGCATTAAATCAGCCTGTGCACCGCCTGTGGTCATTGCAATACCTGCGATGATGAGCATTAGAAGGTATTTTCCGCCGATGATGCATACGCCTAAAGTGGTGATTACTCTGCCTAACATAATTGACCTCGCTTAACTGTTTAAGTAATGATTTTTGAAATCTTAGATTTTGTTCTTGCGGATTAATTGTACCTAAATGCATAAAAGCAAAATTGATAATGATCAGTTTTTTGTTCAGCTTTTAGTCAGAGTTATAAAGAAGTGGTGCAATTACGATCTTGCTCAATAATTTACAATTGGTTGCAATTTGTTCGGGTGGGAATCAAAACTAAGAAAAGTAATAAAAAACAAGCTTTGAACAAAAAACAGGCTGTCAGTAGGGTAATACTCAAATAAGGGCTTTCGATTTTTTCCGAATCCGCTAAATTACTCACAACATAATGGTGAAAGGTGTGCCTATCTGGGCTGAAATATGCTATATTCTCGCACCTTGCACGTATGGTACCAGACGTTATAGATAACGCCTTAGATTGGCTCTCAGCCCGTTTTAGCGCTAACTATGCCGTTTGGTATACGTATACGACAGAAATTACCTGAGGGATATTGGCTCCATGAGCGATCTTGCAAAAGAGATCACGCCCGTAAACATTGAAGAAGAGCTGAAAGGCTCGTATCTCGACTACGCGATGTCAGTTATCGTGGGTCGTGCTCTTCCTGATGTGCGTGATGGCCTTAAGCCGGTGCACCGTCGCGTTTTATTCGCGATGAACGTGCTGGGCAACGACTGGAATAAAGCATATAAAAAATCTGCCCGTGTGGTCGGTGACGTAATCGGTAAATATCACCCGCATGGTGATAGCGCAGTTTACGACACGATCGTACGTATGGCGCAACCTTTCTCTCTTCGCTACATGCTGGTAGATGGTCAGGGTAACTTCGGTTCGATTGACGGCGACTCCGCCGCGGCAATGCGTTATACCGAAGTCCGTATGGCCAAGATCGCCCATGAACTATTGGCTGATCTGGATAAAGAGACGGTAGATTACGTTCCTAACTATGACGGTACCGAGCAGATCCCTGCGGTACTGCCGACGAAGATCCCGAACCTGCTGGTTAACGGTTCATCGGGTATCGCCGTTGGTATGGCAACGAACATCCCACCTCACAACCTTGGTGAAGTGATCGATGGTTGCTTGGCTTATATCAATGATGAAGACATCACCATTGATCAGCTGATGGAATACATCCCGGGTCCAGACTTCCCGACTGCAGCGATGATCAGTGGCCGTAAGGGTATCGTTGATGCCTATAAGACCGGCCGCGGCAAGATCTACCTGCGTTCGAAGGCGGAAATTGAAGCTGACAAGAATGGTAAAGAGACCATTGTTGTTACTGAAATCCCATACCAGGTCAACAAAGCCCGTCTGATCGAAAAGATCGCCGAGCTAGTAAAAGACAAGAAGGTAGAAGGGATCAGTGCCCTGCGCGACGAATCTGACAAAGACGGTATGCGCATTGTTATCGAATGTAAGCGTGATGCTGTGGGCGAGGTGGTGCTGAACAACCTTTACGCACAAACTCAGCTTCAGACCACATTCGGTATCAACATGGTGGCACTGGATAACGGCCAGCCGAAGACCTTCAACCTGAAAGAAATGTTGAAGTGCTTCGTGAACCACCGCCGTGAAGTGGTGACTCGCCGTACTATCTATGAGCTACGCAAAGCCCGTGAACGTGCCCATATCCTTGAAGGTTTGGCACTGGCACTGGCTAACATCGATGAAATCATCGAGCTGATCAAAAAAGCGCCGACCCCGGCTGAAGCGAAAGCTGGCCTGGTTGCTCGCGGTTGGGATCTTGGCAACGTTGCTGCAATGCTTGAGCGTGCGGGCACAGATGCCGCTCGTCCGGAATGGCTGGAAGAGCAATACGGTATCCGTGACGGTCAGTACTACCTGACCGAACAGCAAGCACAAGCGATCCTGGACCTACGCCTGCACAAGCTGACGGGTCTAGAGCACGAGAAGATCCTTGGCGAATACAAAACGCTGCTTGAAGAAATCGCTGAGCTAATGCACATCCTTGCAAGCTCCGAGCGTTTGATGGAAGTGATCCGTGAAGAACTTGAACTGGTCAAAGAGCAGTTCAACGATGTTCGCCGCACTGAAATCACTGCAGCAAGCCACGATATCGACCTGGAAGACCTGATCAACCAGGAAGACGTGGTCGTAACCCTTTCTCACGAAGGTTACGTCAAATACCAGGTTCTGAGCGACTACGAAGCACAGCGCCGTGGTGGTAAAGGTAAAGCGGCAACGCGTATGAAGGATGAAGACTTCATCGAGCGTCTGCTGGTGGCCAATACCCACGATACGATTCTGTGTTTCTCAAGCCGCGGCCGTATGTACTGGCTGAAAGTGTACCAGCTACCGCTGGCAAGCCGTACCGCCCGTGGTAAGCCGATTGTCAATATCCTGCCGCTGGAAGAAGGTGAGCGCATTACCGCTATCCTGCCAGTGAAAGAATACGCAGCCGATAAGTTTATCTTCATGGCGACTGCTGACGGTACTGTTAAGAAGACCCCGCTGACTGACTTCAGCCGTCCTCGTAGCGCAGGTATCATTGCGGTGAACCTACGTGACGGTGACTCGCTGATCGGTGTGGATATCACTGAAGGCAGCGATGACATTATGCTGTTCTCGAAAGCCGGTAAGGTTGTTCGCTTCTCTGAAGAGCAGGTTCGTGGCATGGGCCGTACTGCGGCAGGTGTTCGCGGTATCAAACTGGCCGAGAGCGACAAAGTTGTTTCCTTGATTGTTCCGCACAATGAAGGTGACGTACTGACAGTAACCGAGAATGGTTACGGTAAGCGTACTGAGCTGGAAGAATACCCAGCGAAGAGCCGTGCGACCCAGGGTGTTGTTTCTATCAAAGTCTCCGATCGTAACGGCAGCGTTGTTGGTGCTGTTCAGGTTGAAGACGGCGACGAGTTCATGATGATCACCAATGGTGGTACGCTAGTTCGTACCCGTGTGGCAGAAGTGAGCCGTGTTGGCCGTAACACCCAAGGTGTGACTCTGATCCGTACAGCTGAAGACGAGCAGGTTGTTGGCTTGCAGCGTATCGATGAGCCGGAAGAAGACGAGTTTATCGAAGATGCGGAACTGGTCGAAGGTGAAGCTCCAGCAGAGGGCGAAACGCCAGCTGCTGACAGCGAAGCAGACAACTCTTCTGAGCAAGAATAACTAAATAGTTAGTTACTCTGATAAAAGCGCAGCCACTAGGCTGCGTTTTTTTATACCTGCAGATAACTACCGAGCCAAAGCCACACTAATTTCCCTTAACCTCTTTTCAGCACCGTAATAAAGGTGTAAAACAGACCTAAGTCACACTCTTTAGTCTCAACCTTATGTTTTTCCAGCAGGAGCACGTCTTACACCATGGACAACGTTTATAACTTTTGCGCCGGCCCAGCGATGATCCCGGCAGACGTATTGAAAAAGGCCCAACAAGAACTTGTTGATTGGAATGATCTTGGTACCTCGGTGATGGAAATCAGCCACCGTGGCAAGGAGTTCATTGCGGTGGCCAAACAGTCCGAGCAAGACCTGCGCGACCTGCTCTCCATCCCTGATAACTACCATGTCTTGTTCTGCCACGGCGGT
Organism: Photobacterium sp. ABD4_091; assembly: GCF_056160145.1. Taxonomy (NCBI): domain Bacteria; kingdom Pseudomonadati; phylum Pseudomonadota; class Gammaproteobacteria; order Vibrionales; family Vibrionaceae; genus Photobacterium; species Photobacterium sp. ABD4_091. Next base: position 2,620,226 of record NZ_JBSWWQ010000001.1, read on the forward strand.
GCACGTGCCCAGTTTGCCGCAGTGCCGATGAACTTGTTGGGTGATGCAGGCACTGCCGACTATATGGATGGTGGTTACTGGGCGCACAGCGCAGCTGCTGAAGCCGAGAAATACTGCCAGCCGAATGTGGTCGATATTACCTGTGAGCGCGATGGCAAGAAAGCGATTCTCCCTGCTGCCGAGTGGCCATTGTCTGATGAGGCTGCCTTTGTTCATTTCTGCCCGAATGAAACCATTGATGGCTTGGAGATCCGCGACCTGCCGGTAACGGATAAGCCGATTGTGGCTGATCTGTCATCGACTATCCTGTCTCGTCCGATTGATGTGTCGAAGTATGGTGTCATTTATGCTGGTGCCCAGAAAAATATCGGCCCTGCAGGTTTGACCATTGTTATCGTCCGTGATGACCTGCTGGGCAAGGCACAGTCTATCCTGCCAAGCATTCTGGATTACAGTGTTCAGGTGGATAAAGAATCAATGTATAACACGCCACCAACGTTTGCCTGGTATCTAGCAGGGGAAGTGTTCAAATGGCTCAAGGAGTTGGGTGGTGTGGAAGCGATGGAACAGCGCAATGTTGCCAAAGCCAACGTGCTGTATGACTACATTGACCAGTCAGACTTCTACCGCAACGACGTTCACTCGGACAACCGTTCCCTGATGAATGTGCCATTCCAGCTAAAGAACCCTGAGCTGGACGCCTTGTTCCTAGAGCAAGCAGATGCGGCCGGCCTGAAAGCACTCAAGGGCCACCGTGCCGTTGGCGGGATGCGCGCTTCAATCTACAACGCAATGCCGATTGAAGGTGTACAAGCATTGGTTGATTTCATGAAGCAGTTCGAGCAGGAAAATGCCTAACTAATCATTCTGTTTATTACAGTTTGAGCATGAAAAAGCCGCAGTATTGCGGCTTTTGTCATTTCAGGGCAGGCCTAGCATCATTATTGGTATCGAGACTGCTCCGGGTAGATCAGCTTGTCGGTTTCAAATCCTGCTTTTGCGGCAATGGCGACGTATCGGGAGATTTGTGCCTTATCGAGTTCCGGCTCCCTTGCCAGCAACCAGAGGTAGTCCGTGTTGTAACCGCTGACAAGGGCAACGGAATAGTCGGGTTCGAGGAAAAATACCACGTAGCTGCTGTAGAAGGGGCCGAAGAAAGACACCTTAAGGTGACCCTTGTTATCGTCATCGACAAACACGGCGTGCCCCTCGGCCTGCTGCCATTTTTGATCTTCGGTATCAAACCCGCGGTTGATAACCTTTACAGAGCCGTCATCATTGAGGCTGTAAACAGCACTGACATCGCTGAGCCCGCGCTCAAAACTGTGATCCAAGCGTGCAACCTCATACCAGGTGCCTAGGTAGCTATCAACATTGAAAGGAGAGACTGGCTTGACGGACTTCGGCATGCCGGTGCAGCCACTGAGAAAAGTGAGCGTTATCACCACTAACATATAAGCTTTGAGGTGTTTTAGATTCCTTTTATCCATCATTATTTTCTGTCCTTGCGTTGTCTGGCTGGCTGAATATTAATGTTGTTGTAAAGTGGGTATCACAGTCCTTAGTTGCAAAGTGCCACCCCATTTTTTCGCATATACGCTCGACGATAACCAATCCGCACCCATAGCCAGCGTTGTAGGTTTCATTGCCGTCGTGACGGTTGGCGATAGTGAGCTCATTGCCTGACAGCTGAATTTCAATATCTCCCACACTGTAGCTGAAAGCGTTTTTGATCAGGTTGTTCATGACGATATTGATAAAGCTTTCAGGGGAGGAAATGGTAGTGGGTGAATCAATATCGAGCACGTAGCTCGCATCTTGTTTAGCGAAGATCGGAGCCATCGCTGCAAGCTGTTGGCGAAGGTTATGTTCCAGCGGATAGCTGCCGAAGTGGTGCTGCTCAATATGCTCTTTGCCAAGTAGCAAGAAGGCTTCGGTGAGCTCGCGCATTTCGGCACTGGCATGCTGTAGGCGGTTGATCGCCTTGATGGCGACAGGCGGCTGGTTAGGCACTTTGCCAAGGAGCTCAGCAGACCCTTGAATGACCATGATTGGGGTTCTGAGTTCGTGCGAGGCGAAGCGGCTGAACTCGTGCTCGCGCTGGAAATAGCGGGCGATATTCACCTTGCTTTCATGCAGTGCCTGTTCGATTTCTCGGGTTTCTTTGTAATCAGTTTCAACTAAAAAGTCCGGTTGGTCAGGCGGCATATTGCGAATCTTGTGCTCGATGATCTCCAAGGGGCGGGAGACGCTCTTAACGAAATACCAGCTATATACCAGCACGGCGAGTGAGACTAAGCCACCTAGGCTAAATGTCATAAAGTGAAGGCGAGCCTCATACTCATCTAGGTAATCATCGGCATCATCCTGAAAGACGATATAAAATAGCCCATTACCTGACGGGTGGTCGGTTACAATAAAGTGTTTGTCTTCCTTGCCGAGCAGGTGTTCGTAAAAACCGGGCTCAGTATAGCCGGCTAGCCATGATGGAGGGTTTTCTTTGCTCCAGTAGCTGTAGAACTCTTTTTCATTGGGCGGCTGGGCTTGGTCGCCGAATTGTTGATAATCGCGGCTGTAGCGACTAGCCTCGGTATCTAGCCAGTGGTGAAGGCTGATAATTTCCAGTTCATTTTCTGCTAAATAAATGACCGACCAGAAAAGGGTAAACATAATCAGCGTCGGGATGCCGAAGCTCCAGCGAATTTTGCGGTAAATGCTGGGGTAGGGTTTAGCTTTTGATGCGGTAGCCTTGGCCATGGATAGTCTCTAGTCGTGTTTCAGCAAACCCTTTGTCTATGGCATTTCTTAGTCCGTAGACATGGCTGCGCAATGCATCACTGCCGGGAGCCTCGTCGCCCCAGATCGTATCAATAACTTCCTGTCTGGAAACGATAGCGGGGGCCTTTTTCATTAGCAGCGACAGTATCTTCTGTTGGATACGGCTCAGTTTGATGGGGTGGCCGGCGCGTAGCACTTCACCTGTTGCTTGGTTGATGGTGATGTCGGCAAAGCATAACAGGCCAATATCTTTGCGTGCACCACGGCAGGCAAGGGCTTGCAGCCTTAGGCATAGCTCTTCCATCGCAAAGGGTTTGACAAGGTAATCATCCCCACCGGCCTGGAACGCCGCGACTTTGTCTTCAAGGCTATCCTTGGCAGTCAGAAAGAGGATTGGGGTGTCACAGTATAACTCTTCGCGTATTTTCTTTACGGCTGAAATACCATCAATCTTTGGCATCATGATATCCATAATGATGACATCATAATGATTATCACTGATCAGTTGGATAGCTCCCAGGCCATGGTAGGCACAATCTATGGTATAGCCTTCAAGCTCAAGATAATCAGCCAGGGTTTCGGCAACATGATGGTTATCTTCGACAATCAGCACTTTCATATGACAGCGTATTTTCTCCTAAGTCATTTCTTCACGATTACTTCACGGTTGCGACTATAAGATACCGCCAGTTTTCATTTATGCACAATTAATCATAGGTAAGTTATGAAAAAAATGGCACTGGCTTCTCTTGTTGCAATGGCTTTATCGGGCTGTGGTGGAGGTTCAAGCTCTGGCAACTCAGCGGTGGAGGCTAAAACAGGTCGTCTTGACGGTCAGGTTGCCAACATTTCTCACGCAGAAAAGACTGTAACAGTTAACGGTTATGCCTTGCGTAGCGAAGGTGCGCCTGCGGTGTACCGCAACGGTGTGACGTTGCCTTTTTCTGAACTGGAAAACGGCATGCGAGTGCAAATCGAGGCAGAGAGTGGCTCGATTGAAACCATGAAACTGGATCCTTCCTTGACCGGTGTTGTCACTGTGATTAATGGCAGCCAATTCACGGTTAACGGTATCGAGCTGACATATTCTGACTTGGGCAGTATCACTGTCGGTGACTGGGTAATGGTAACGACTTTCCCGTTGGCTGACGGTTCGGTGGAAGTGGTTGCGGTCACGAAGGTGCCTGATCTTGGTTTTGTTGAAGTGGAAGGCCCGGTATCGCAGCTAGACACTACGGCTAATACGTTCAAGATTGGCACGGTAACCGTTGATTACAGTAATGCCGACGTTGATGACCGGGATGAACTGGCCGACGGGGCGTGGGTCGAAGTCTATGGTGATATGCGCGGTAATACCTTGATTGCCAATGAGGTTGACGTTGAAGATGACGTTGACTACGACGATACCGAAGTCGAAGGTGTGATTTCCTGGATCAATAACAGTTTGACCCAAATTGAGCTCAATGGCCGTTTGCGTATCGAGGTGGACGACAGAACTGAGTTCGATGATGGCCGCCGTGAAGACTTGGCATCCGGCCGCTGGGTTGAGGTCGAGATGGCGTACCGCTCTGGCCGTTTGATTGCGACTGAAATTGAATTTGAGGACGATGGTAATATCGTATCGGGTAAAGAATTTCAGGCCGTTGGCGAAGCCAATTACCAAGCGGGAATATTCACCATCAATGGTATTGAGATCGATATTGATCGCAATACGGAGTTCGATGATGGCCTGAACCACGATAACCTCGATAGCAGCTGGGTTGAGGTAGAAGGGCGCTACTTGGTCTCAGGCAGTAACTCTGGTCGTTATGTGGCGATCGAAATTGAACGCGAAGACCGTTTCGATGACGAAATAGAGCTTGAAGGCCTAGTAACTGGTGGCACCCTCTGGGGCTACCCAGCATCAGACAACTCATTGGGGAAATACGAAGGGCGCTGGGTCGACCTTGATTGTGACTTTGATGGTACCTACTTATCTGATTGCGATGATTAAGACTGGTCTGAAATAGCAATAAAAGCGCCGCTGGGCGCTTTTTATTGGTTGCATTAAAGGCGAGATAAGGCAGGTGAATTCAGTACTAGCGAACTGAGGCATTATTCGTTACTCTGCAAGGATTGCGACCAAACAGGATTAATGAAAAAACAGATGGAAAGTTTAACGTTACAGCCGATCAGTAAGATTAATGGCACCGTGAATCTGCCAGGTTCCAAAAGCGTCTCGAACCGAGCCCTGCTATTGGCGGCGTTAGCAAACGGCACCACCCGACTGACTAACCTCCTTGATAGTGATGATATCCGTCATATGCTAACAGCCCTGACCAAGCTGGGAGTGAGCTATCAACTGTCTGATGACAAAACCGTTTGTGAAGTAACTGGCCTAGGTGGCGCGTTCAAGCCTGTCGAGGCGATGGAGCTCTTCTTGGGCAATGCCGGCACAGCGATGCGCCCGTTGGCAGCGGCACTGTGCCTCGGCGAGGGCGAGTTTGTCCTAACTGGCGAGCCGCGGATGAAAGAGCGCCCAATCGGCCATTTGGTGGATGCGCTGCGAACCGCTGGCGCGGAAATCACCTACCTTGAGAATGACAACTACCCACCTCTTAAGATCAAAGGCACAGGCCTTAGAGGCGGCGAAGTGGAAATTGATGGTTCGATTTCGAGCCAGTTCCTTACCGCGTTCTTGATGTCGGCGCCGCTAGCCTCGGCAGATACGGTGATCCGCATTAAAGGTGAGCTGGTATCGAAGCCTTACATTGATATCACCCTGCACATCATGGCCCAGTTTGGTGTCGAGGTAGAAAACCGCGACTACCAGGAGTTTGTCGTGAAGGGCGGCCAGGCTTACCAGGCGCCGGGTGATTTCTTGGTCGAGGGGGATGCTTCCTCGGCGTCATACTTCCTTGCTGCTGCCGCAATTAAAGGCGGTGAAGTGAAAGTGACCGGCATTGGCAAGAAAAGTATCCAGGGTGATGTTCAGTTTGCTGATGCATTGGCGGCAATGGGCGCGGAAATTGAGTGGGGCGATGATTATGTGATTGCCCGCCACGGTGAGCTAAAAGCGGTTGACCTTGATTTTAACCATATCCCAGATGCGGCAATGACGATTGCCACCGCGGCGCTATTTGCCGAAGGGACGACGTCTATTCGCAATGTTTACAACTGGCGCGTGAAGGAAACTGACCGCTTGGCTGCTATGGCAACAGAGCTACGCAAAGTCGGTGCCGAGGTTGAGGAGGGTGAAGACTACATCACCATTACTCCGCCAGCACAACTTACCCACGCGGCCATCGACACCTATGATGACCACCGTATGGCGATGTGCTTCTCGCTGGTGGCGTTGAGCGATACACCGGTGACGATTAACGACCCGAAGTGTACCTCTAAAACCTTCCCGGATTACTTTGACAAATTGGCGCTCCTGAGCAACTAATTGTCTAAGTTGTCGATATATAAGAAAACCCGCCACCTGGCGGGTTTTGTCTTATATCCTTGTCAGTATTTGGCCCAAAGCCGGATTACTGATTGGTATCACAACTTTTTTCTCGTATAATATGCCCCCGTTTGAGAGTGGTAATAAGTATCGGTATGTCCAGGGCGGCGTGTCGATGGGTATTACTGCTTAGATTTAAACAAGTTTGGAGATTACCTATGTCTACTCACGCGCCAGTGATCACTGTCGATGGACCAAGCGGTGCCGGCAAAGGCACGCTATGCATGCTGTTGGCAGAAAAACTGGGCTGGAAGTTATTGGACTCCGGTGCTATCTACCGTGTTTTGGCCCTCGCGGCACTGCACCACGGTGTTGACCTTGAGTCTGAAGACGCGCTGGTCCCTTTGGCTGCTCACCTGGATGTGCAGTTTGTGGCTGAAGGCGAACTGGTAAAGGTGATTCTCGAAGGGGAAGACGTATCAGGTGAGCTTCGTAAGGAAGAAACCGGTATGGCAGCGTCTAAGGTAGCTGCTCTGCCGCGTGTTCGCGAGGCCCTGCTGCGCCGCCAGCGTGCGTTCAGCGAGGCTCCGGGTCTGGTTGCGGATGGCCGTGACATGGGCACCGTGGTGTTCCCGCAGGCAGAAGTCAAGTTCTTCCTTGATGCCAGTGCGGAAGAACGTGCGAATCGCCGCATGAAGCAGTTGCAACAGAAAGGGTTAGATGTTAACTTTGACCACCTTTTGAAAGAAATTCAGGAACGTGACGACCGAGACCGCAACCGTGCAGTCGCGCCGTTACGTCCCGCGGCTGATGCATTGGTGCTAGACTCTACAGAGATGTCTATCGATCAAGTCATCGAACAGGCATTGGCCCATATTGAAACGAAATTGTCAGCCGAATAATTCGGCATGATGGCGTCGGTGTCACGGATGATAACTGACTTTACTACCAACCCCATGCGGTAGGATACCCATGGTTGTTAATCACATTGAAGATTAAATAATGACTGAATCTTTTGCTCTACTTTTTGAAGAGTCTCTAAACGAACTAGAAACACGTCCAGGCGCGATCGTTAAAGGTACTGTTGTAGCTATCGAAAACGGTTACGTTCTAGTTGACGCAGGCCTTAAGTCTGAGTCTTCTATCCCTGCTGATGAATTCAAGAACGCTGCTGGCGAAATTGAAATCGAAGTTGGTGCTGAAGTTGACGTTGCACTAGACGCAGTTGAAGACGGCTTTGGTGAAACTAAACTTTCTCGCGAGAAAGCTAAGCGCCACGAAGCTTGGATCGTACTTGAGAAAGCTTACGAAGACGCTGAAACTGTTGTTGGTATCATCAACGGTAAAGTTAAGGGTGGCTTCACAGTTGAACTTAACGGCATCCGTGCGTTCCTACCAGGTTCTCTAGTAGACGTACGTCCAGTTCGTGACACTGCTCACCTAGAAAACAAAGAGCTAGAGTTCAAAGTAATCAAGCTAGACCAGAAGCGTAACAACGTAGTTGTTTCTCGTCGCGCAGTTATCGAATCTGAAAACAGCGTTGAGCGTGATGAACTTCTTGCTTCTCTACAGGAAGGCATGGAAGTTAAAGGTATCGTTAAGAACCTTACTGACTACGGTGCATTCGTTGACCTTGGTGGTGTTGATGGTCTTCTACACATCACTGACATGGCTTGGAAGCGCGTTAAGCACCCATCTGAAATCGTTAATGTTGGCGACGAGATCAACGTTAAAGTTCTTAAGTTCGACCGTGAGCGTACTCGCGTATCACTAGGTCTTAAGCAGCTAGGCGAAGATCCATGGGTAGCTATCGCTAAGCGTTACCCAGAAGGTACTAAGCTTTCTGGCCGCGTAACTAACCTAACTGACTACGGCTGCTTCGTTGAAATCGAAGAAGGCGTTGAAGGTCTTGTACACGTTTCTGAGATGGATTGGACTAACAAGAACATCCACCCATCTAAAGTTGTTAACGTGGGCGACGAAGTTGAAGTTATGGTTCTTGATATCGACGAAGAACGTCGTCGTATCAGCCTAGGTCTTAAGCAGTGTAAAGCTAACCCATGGCAGTCATTCGCAGAAATGCAAGCTAAGGGCGATCGCGTAACTGGTAAGATCAAGTCTATCACTGACTTCGGTATCTTCATCGGTCTTGAAGGCGGCATCGACGGTCTTGTTCACCTATCTGACATTTCTTGGAATGTTGCAGGTGAAGACGCAGTTCGTGACTTCAAGAAAGGCGACGAAATCTCTGCAGTTGTTCTAGCAGTTGACGCTGAGCGTGAGCGTATCTCTCTAGGTATCAAGCAGATCGAAGAAGACCCGTTCAACGGCTACGTTGCAGTTAACAAGAAAGGTGCTCTAGTTACTGGTACTGTTACTGCAGTTGACGCGAAAGGCGCAACTATCGAGCTAGCTGAAGGTGTTGAAGGTTACCTACGTGCTTCTGAAGCATCAGTTGACCGTGTTGAAGACGCAACTCTAGTTCTTTCTGTTGGCGATTCTGTTGAAGCTAAATTCACAGGCGTTGACCGTAAGAACCGCGTAATCAACCTATCTGTACGCGCTAAAGACGTTGCTGAAGAGCAAGAAGCTATGGCTAACCTGAACAAGCAAGATGATGCTTCTTTCGGTAACGCAATGGCTGACGCTTTCAAAGCGGCTAAAGGCGAATAATTGAGCTAGGGGGGATCACTTTTCCCCCCAAGCGGTTATACTATTGAGAAACATACTAAAAACGGAGTGTTTATGACAAAGTCTGAATTAATTGAAAGACTATGTAGTCAACAAACACATCTTTCTGCCAAACAGGTAGAAGATGCAATTAAGGAAATCCTTGAGCACATGGCGACAACGCTTGCTGATGGTGACCGAATCGAAATCCGTGGCTTTGGTAGCTTCTCTTTGCATTACCGCGCTCCACGTGTTGGTCGTAACCCTAAGACAGGTGACAAAGTTGAGCTGGACGGCAAGTACGTTCCTCACTTCAAGCCTGGCAAGGAATTGCGCGACCGTGTTAACCAGTCTATTGCTAGTTAACCGCGTTTAGAACAAAAAAACGGCATGCTGTTAAGTATGCCGTTTTTTTATGCGTATTGATCATGGTCTGATGAGGCAAAATCTTGCATAATCAGGCCATACCCGTCTGTGTTTATACCAGATGTTTTTCTGTTTTGGGGCTTTGCCTTTACCAGATAGGTATCATCTCCATTTCGTTCAAGTGAGAAGGATTCACGATGAAGATACTGACTGTACTTTTACTTGCTGCATGTTTCTTGGTTACCCTTGCGCTGGGTGCCCAAAATCAGCAGTTGGTTAACTTTGACTTTCTTCTAGCCCAGGGAGAATTCCAGCTTTCCACCTTGCTGGGTATTGCCTTCGGTTCCGGGTTTGTTATTGGTTGGCTGATCTGCGGCCTGCTTTACATTAAAACCCGTTTCACCAAAAACCGCCTGAGCAAGAAAGTACAAAAACAGCAACAAGAATTGGATCAGCTACGCGCCGAGCCAGTTAAGGAATAACATTTAATGCTAGAACTGTTGTTCCTGTTATTACCGATCGCCGCCGCCTACGGCTGGTACATGGGTAACAGGAGCGCTAGTAACAAGCAACAAGAGCAGTCTCACCATATGTCACGCCAGTACGTGACAGGCCTGAACCTGCTGTTATCGGACCAGTCCGATAAAGCAGTGGATGTGTTTATTGAGCTGCTCCAGGTTGATAGCGAAACCATCGATACACACCTGGCTTTGGGCAACCTGTTCCGAAGCCGGGGTGAAGTAGATCGTGCAATTCGCATCCACCAGAATTTAATTGCCCGCCCGAACCTAACTATTGACCAGCGTAACCTCGCTTTGCAGCAATTGGCGCAAGATTACATGGCCGCCGGTTTCTTTGATCGCGCCGAAAAAATCTTAGAGCAGTTGATTGATGAACCCGACCACCGTAAAGGTGCGCTGCAGCAGCTTCTGACCATCTACCAACAGACAAGGGAATGGGAAAAGGCAATTAACATTGCCAACCACCTGGTCAAGATGGGTAAGAGCAAGCTCAAGCATGATATTGCCCATTACTGGTGCGAAATGGCAATGCTTGAGATGAGCGCCCAGAATCCTGATAAAGCCAAGCAACTGCTCAAGAAGTCTTTATCGGCGGATAAAACCTGTGTCAGAGCCAGTATTATGCTGGCGAAGATCTTGATTGCCGAAGAAGAGTTCAAAGCAGCTGCCAAGCAATTGGAGCGCGTAGCCGAGCAGGATATCGAGTTTATCGGAGAGGCGCTGCCTCTGTTGCTGCAGTGCTACGAGGCGATGGACAATGAAACTGGCTGGCTCAAATACCTCCGCTACTGTGTTGAGCAAAAAGCCGGCTCGACGGCTGAGCTGATGCTGGCTGACGAGATCGCCAAGCGCGAAGGCCCAACCATGGCCCAGTCTTTTATGACCCGGCAATTGCAGAAGAACCCTACGATGAAGGGCTTTTACCAGTTGATGGACTATCATCTGGATGAGGCTGAGGATGGCAGGGCGAAAGATAGCTTGACCACGTTGCGTGGCTTGGTGGGCGAGCAGTTGAAAATGAAGCCGCATTACCGTTGTCGCCAATGCGGTTTTGCTACCCACTCCCTGTATTGGCAGTGCCCATCTTGTAAGGGCTGGGGCTCCATTAAGCCCATCCGCGGCTTGGACGGCGAATAAGCATCAGATAAAGTTTCAAATTGCCTCTAAAAGCCCGCTTGAATAACAAGCGGGCTTTTTTTGTATGTAAACTTTGCCATTTTGCCCCCAAAATAGAGAGAAGGTTTATTACGGCGGTTTTACCTATACGGAAAAATGAGAAAAAAATATTCTCGCCATGTTAATCGTTTGGCTGGCCTCGTTAACTGTCGCTTTTGGCTATTTGGTGTCAACTATCAATTAATGCTCGATAAAAAACGATTTTGCTGTACAATCCTGAGCGCGCTCAGCAAGCTGGGCTAGTTTGACCTTATGACTAAGCAGGAGATGCCATGTTAGATCCAAAAGTAATTGTCGCTCTCGACTACCCAAGCCAAGACGAGGCACTAGCCTTTGTTGACCGGATTGAACCGGGAAGTTGCCGATTGAAAGTTGGCAAAGAGATGTTTACTTTTTTTGGCCCTGACTTTGTGCGTAAACTGCATGATCGGGGCCATTCTGTATTTCTTGATTTGAAATTCCATGATATTCCAAACACTTGTTCCCGCGCTGTGGCTGCAGCGGCCGATCTGGGTGTGTGGATGGTGAATGTCCACGCCAGCGGCGGAGAGCGCATGATGACGGCATCACGGGAAATCCTTGAGCCGTTTGGCAAAGATCGCCCGTTGCTGATTGGTGTGACGGTTTTGACCAGTATGGAAGCCTCAGATCTGCAAGGTATTGGCATCACGGCAGAGCCTAAAGAGCATGTTTTGAACCTTGCGCGCCTAACCAAAAACAGCGGCCTTGATGGGGTAGTGTGCTCGGCACATGAATCAACCATGCTGAAGACTGAGCTAGGCAGCGAGTTTAAGCTGGTTACCCCAGGCATTCGCCCTGCTGGTAGCGCAGCAGGAGACCAGCGCCGCGTGATGACACCAGTAGAAGCGGTACAAGCTGGTTCTGATTACTTGGTGATTGGCCGGCCTATCACTAAAGCGGCTGATCCGGCTGCTGTCTTGGCTGAAATCAACAAGACGCTAGCCTAAGCGCCAGCTAATAAGTCCCCATTAAGAACAGGTCCTCATTGAGGGCCTGTTTTTTATGTCTTTCAAAATCGTGACAAACCAGACAGTTAGCTTTTGAACTCAAGCCTATACTAGAAGTAGGAAAGTGTGTTCTGGTGACTGAGATGGACTCTGAGCTTGCGTTAACTTCCCCTTATATCCGGCTTGGCATTGCCTTGCTGCTTGGTGCCATTATCGGTATCCAGCGTGGCTGGGTTGAGCGCAACGAAGCCGCCGGGAGCCGGATTGCGGGTATTCGAACCTACTCGCTGGTCGGCTTGCTCGGTGGGATTTGCGGCCTGCTGGCCGAGCTATTTTCCGAACTCTTCCTAGGCTTGTCTTTCGTTGCCCTGGCCATTGTGCTGACGGTGGCCTATTCGCACCGGCTCAAATGGCAAACCAACCTCAGTATCACCGGTTTGGTGGGAGCTTTAATCACTTTCCTTCTCGGCGCGCTGGCGATTGTCGGGGAGCCAGCCTTAGCAATTTCTGCTGCGGTGATCACCGCTATTATCCTTGATAATAAACAAGAGCTGCACAATGCACTGCAACGATTGCAGGAGTATGAGCTTGATGCCGCGCTGCGGCTGCTGCTTATCTCGGTTGTACTGCTCCCGTTGCTGCCCAATGAGCCGATGGGGCCATGGGGCGCGATAAACCCCTATGAAATTTGGTGGATGGTGGTGTTGATTGCCGGGATCTCTTTTGTCGGCTATTTCGCCATGAAAATTGGCGGGGCGCAAAAGGGGATCCTGCTTACCTGCCTATTTGCCGGGCTCAGCTCTTCGACGGCGCTAACCCTGCAGTTTTCCCACCTGTCAAAGCAACAGCCCCAGCTCAATGGCTTGCTCGCAAGCGGGATCCTGCTGAGCTGCGGTACTATGTTCCCTCGTATCCTCTTCGTTTGCTCGGTGGTTAACCGGTATCTGGTTGAGTTGCTGTGGCTGCCGATGTTGCTAATGATGGTTGGCTTTTATGTGCCTGCATGGTGGATATGGCAGCGAAACAAGGTCAAGGGGGAAACGAACCCTGAGTTGAAGCAAAACCCGCTGGCACTGACTTCGGCGCTAGGCTTTGGGGCTATTCTGATGCTGATTATCTTGCTGGCAAACGGCCTGCAGGAGTGGTTTGGTGATGCGGGAACCTTAGCGCTGGCAGCGATTTCGGGGATCACAGATGTCGATGCCATTACCCTTGCCCTGGGGAGGCAGAGTGCTGGGGGCGAGATGCTTACCCTGGCAGCGATGGGTATTTTTATTGCGGCAGCAGTCAATAGTCTGGTGAAGATGGGGATGGCCTGGTTCATTGGTGAGCAGGGCCTGCGCAAGTTTGTCGCCTTGCCCATTATTGGCGCGGTGACGCTAGGTGGCTTGGCTGTGGCACTGGTTTGAGCAACAAGGGTTTTGGGTTGTGGGCAGACAAATATGGTTATACAGATAAAAAAAACGGGCAGTTAGCCCGTTTTTTTAATGCCTTACTCTATTAGCATTCGATTTTTGGCGTTGCCCTGCTGATCCGGTTGCTTCGGTCATGGGATGGTGCCGAGAAGTGGCTGTCGAGCAGCTTCTGGGTCAGCGCATGCTGCGGGCTGCTAAATACCTCATCGGTTTTGCCCTGCTCGACGATTTCGCCATGCTGCATCACAATGACTCTGTCCGAGAAATGCTTGATCACCCCCATATGCTGGGATACGTATATATACGACAGCCCCATCTCTTCTTGTAGCTCTAGCAACAGGTTGATGATTTGCGAGCGCATAGACATATCCAGTCCGTTGAGCGCCTCGTCGGCAACGATGATACAAGGCTGGAGGATCAATGCCCGGGCAAGGGAGACGCGCTGCTTCTGGCCGGTCGCGAGCATTTGCGGATAGAAGTAAGCGTGCTCGGGCAGCAAGCCCACACGCTTGAGGGTTTCCATTATCCGGCGTTCGCGGGCTTGCGGCGTCATATTGGTATTACGCTTGAGCGGCCCTTCGAGGATCTTGCCGATTTGGATCCGCGGGTTGAGTGAGGTGTTGGGATCTTGGAAGATCATTCTGATCAGCTTGCATCGTGTTTGGTAGTCGCGGTGAGCAAGGGGCTCGCCGTTTACCCGGATAACGCCTTCGGTAGGCTCTACCACGCCAGCGAGCATGCGTGCCAGGGTTGATTTACCTGAACCGTTCTCCCCCATAAAAGCGATGGTTTCGCCTGCCTCCAGGCTGAATGAGACCGGTTTTACGGCCTCTATGGTCCGGCGGCGGAATAGCCCTGAGCGGTAGTGGTAGTCTTTTTTCAGGTTCTCGACTTCAAGTAACGCACTCATTTGGTATTACTCTCCATGTTCAGCGGAAAGTGGCAGCTGAACTTGTGATTCTTGATTTTTTTGCGCTTAGGTACTTCGACACATTTACGCTGGGCGTGCGGGCAGCGGGGACCGAGACGGCAGCCGATCGGCAAATGCTGTAGCGGCGGGATCGACCCCGGCAAGGTTTCGAGTTTGCTTTTGTGGGTAAGCTGATCGAGGTTGAAGTCCGGCATGGCCCGTAGAAGTGCTTCGGTATACGGGTGGTGGGGGGACTCCAACAACTGCTGGCGGTTGGCTGATTCAACCGACTGGCCGCAGTACATTACCGTGATCCTGTCTGCCCATTGGGTCACCGTGGTTAAATCATGGCTGACCAGCAGGATTGTGGTGTTGCCGAGCTGGTTCATCCGGCTGAGCAAGCGGAAAATCTGTGCCTGGGTGATGGGATCCAGATCGTTGGTTGGCTCATCGGCGATTAACAGGCGAGGGCGGTTGGCGATGGCCATGGCAATCATAACCTTTTGGCACTCGCCATCAGTCAGTTCATAAGGGTAGCTGCGCATTACGCGGCGGTGATCCTTGATACCGACCTTGTGCAGCAGGGCAATGGCCTGCTTCTGGCGCCAGTGGAAACGCTGCCAGAAATACCCGTCGAATGACGATGACGGGATGGCCTCCTCCAGCTGCTCACCGACTTTTTCTGACGGGTCGAGGCAGGATGACGGCTCCTGGAAAATCATGGCTATCTCGCGCCCGACCACGCGGCGGCGTTCTCGCGGAGACAGGGCAAGCAGATCAATATCCCCTAAGCGGAGACGGTCTGCACTGACTCGCCAGTTGCTTTTGGTAACACCGGCAATGGCTTTGGCGACCAAGCTCTTACCCGAGCCGGATTCACCCACTAGGCCACGGATCTCGCCTTCGTTGATGGTCAGGCTCATGCGCTCTACCGCTTTGACCATGCCCTGGGGGGTGTCGATTTCAATGGTCAGGTTACGAATATCTAATAGTGGCATCAGTCAATCCCCGCATTAATCGCTTGGCGGAGTCCTTCTCCTACTAAGTTTACAACCAAAACACTGAAGGTAATGGCCAGTCCCGGTAAGGTCACCGTCCACGGAGCAAGATAGATCAGCTCGATGGAATCGCCCAGCATCGCCCCCCATTCCGGCATAGGTGCCTGGGCACCGAGGCCGAGGAAACCCAATGCTGCAATGTCGAGGATGGCGATAGAAATCGCCCGGGTGAACTCATTGGTCAGCACCGTCAAGATATTGGGCAAAATGGAGTTGTACAGCAGATAGAAATCGTTGGCGCCATCAAGGCGTGCCGCCATGATATAGTCTTTTTCCACCTCGTTGTGTACCGCTGTATAGACTGCACGGATGAATCGCGGGATCAATGCCAGCCAAATAGCCAGCAGTATGTTGGTTTCCCCCGGCCCCATGTAAGCGACAACGATGATCGCCAGAAGCAGGGAAGGGATAGATAGCACGGTGTCCAAGACGTGGTTGAGGAAGCTGGATTTCAAGCCCCGGGTCATACCGGCCAACACACCGATCAAAATTCCGATAGCAGCTGAAGCCAATGCAACCAGCACGGCATAGCCGAATGTCAGGCGAGAGCCGAGCAGCAAGCGGCTAAGCATATCCCGGCCGAGGTCATCTGTACCGAAGAAGTACTCAACCTTGCCTGCGGTATCCCAGGATGGCGGCATCAGCAACTCACCCACTTGGCTGAACGCATCATAGGGTGTTAGCCAAGGTGCCAGCAAAGTAATGATCGTCAGCAGTACCAGGCACCACAGTCCGAACATCGCCAGGGAGTTGTTTTTGAAGTTCTGCCAAGCCCTCTCAAGCTGGGTCGGGATCTTGGTTTCCTGGTAGATGTTATTTGATAGCATACCATTCCTTCCGTACCAGTGGATTGACAAAGGCACCGGTCAGATCCGACAAGATGTTGGCAATCAGGATAAAGCTACCCACGGTGATCACACCTGCCTGGATAGCGACGTAGTTCTGGGTTGAGATGGCATCAAGCAACCAGCGGCCGATCCCCGGCCAGTTGAAGATAGATTCTGTCAGCATCGCGAAGGTCATCATGGTCGAAAATTGCATCCCCAGCTTCGGGATAATCGGCGGAATAGCATTTCTCAGCACATGCCTGGTAATGATTTCAAACATCGACAAGCCCTTGGTTTGGGCGACCTTGATAAAGTTTTGCTCCATGACATCCGACACTGATGCCCGGGTCAGGCGGATCACCTCGGTGGTCGGAGCCATTGCCAGTACCACGGTTGGTAGCACGAGGTGCTTGATGGTGTCCATCAGGGCTTCGGCGCGGTAAGGCTTGTCAGACAGCATCACATCAATAAGGGCAACGCCGGTGACATGGTCAATCTCATACAGCAAGCTGTATCGACCTGAAACCGGCAGCCAGCCGAGTTTTAGCGAGAACAGCATGATCAGCAGCATAGCCAGCCAGAATAGCGGGATGGAGTAGCCGACCAGGGTAATCGACGAGATGGCGGTATCAATGTATTTACCGCGTTTGACACCGGCAAGGGTTCCTACCGGAATACCGATGAGCAGTGATAGCACAAAGGCGAAGAAGCTGAGCTCGAGGGTGGCTGGGAAGACCTTCAATACCTCATTGACGACCGGCTCGCCCTGGAGGTTCAACCCCAGGTGGCCGGACATCAAATTGTCGAGGTAGATAGCCCAGCCTGAGAAAAAGGGTTGTGAGCTCCACAGCGAAGCACTGTCCAGGCGCAAGATACTGTAGCCGATCAGGGTCAAGATCAGCAGGGTAATGAGGAAAAGGTTGAGCCTACGGATGGTATAGATAAACATATTAGATCTCGCCCCGGCGGAAGACTGTCGAGAAGGAGCGGGTGCCAAACGGGCTCATTTGTAAACCCTCTAAGGATTTATGGTGAACCTGGAAATGGACGCCATGGGCCAGCGGTACAATAGGTACCTCGGTGTCGAGTATATCCTGAGCAAGGTGGTAGTAATTGAGTCGCTGGTTCAGTTTCGGCGTGCGTGATGCTAACTCCAGCAGGTTGTCGAAGCTGAGGTTGCACCAGTTCGCCACATTCAGGCCGGCTTGCTTGGCATCGCAGGAGAGCAGCGGGCGCAGAAAGTTATCCGGATCGCCGTTATCTGCCACCCAACCAGTGAGGATCAAGTCACTGTTGTACTTGTCGATGGCACTGAATCGGCTGACTGTATCTTGGGTAATGATATCGACTTTTACCCCGACCGCATTGAGATCTGCTTGGATCAGCTCGGCGGTTTTTCTCGGACTTGGATTGTAAGGGCGTGGCTCTAGCGGCACCCACAAGGTCAGGCTAAGGTTTTTCTCAAAGCCAGCCTCCTTGAGCAAGGTGCGGGCTTTTGCCGGGTCGTAATCCAGAGCCTGGCTGCCGTGGTTATAGGCCCATGACATCGGCGGTAGGATGCTGCGTGCCTTGGTACCAGTGCCGTAGTAAACCGAGTTGAGCAGGTTCTCGCGGTTGATTGCGTGGTTGATGGCTTTGCGCACACGCACATCGCTGAGCTCTGGCTGGTTGTTATCCAGCGCCAAGAAAGCCACATTCATACCGGTTTGGGCATTGAGGTTGAAGTCTTCGTCGGCACTGATGATAGGGAGCTGGCTGGCAACAGGGGATGACAGCACATCACACTCGTGGCTCAGCAACTTAGCCAGCGTTCCGGTACCGCGGCTGGCAATATCGAACACCACTTGCTCCATCGGTGCAACGCCCAGCCAGTAGCCCTCATGGCGGTTTAGCCGGACAAAGTCGTTGGCTTGGTAGCTGTCCAAGTAAAACGGCCCAGTACCGACAGGGAGGGAGTCCAATTGATCGGGCTTACCTGCCCGCAGGGCTTGCTCGGCGTATTCCTGCGAGTGGATCACGGCATAGGTTGTGGCCAGGTTAGACAGGAAAGCATTGTCAGGGCGGCTGAGGGTGAATTTTACCGTAAGCGGGTCAACGATCTCGACATCTTCAATAAGATGGGTGAAGCCCTGGCTGTCGAACCATGGGTAGCGCCCACCGGAGACGGCATGGAATGGGTGATCAGGCGTAATAACTCGCTTGAAACTAAACACCACATCCTGGGCATTGAGCTGGCGTGTCGGGGTAAACCAGTCGGTAGTCTGAAACTCGATACCCTCCCGAAGGGTAAAGGTATACACCAGGCCGTCATCACTGATAGTCCAACCACTTGCCAGCGATGGCAGCGGCTGGTGGCTGACGGGATCAAGCATAAGCAGGCGGTCGAAAAGTTGTGCAGCCAGAGTATCAGCTGTCAGTCCGCCATCGATTAACTGTGGGTTAAAGGTTGCTGGCTTATCTTGTCCGCAATAGACGAAGCCGCGGCTGCGAATATTGCTATCCTGCTGCGGGTCATCACTACAGCCAATCAGGCCGGCAAGGCTGACGCACACTAGCAAAAGACGAGTATAGGCGCTCATAGGATAAGGAAATTTTTTGGAAACAAGATTATAAATTTACCACTAACCCACTCTCTCACCAAGTCACCTCACTAAAATACCTGTTAATTCTGGGTGTTTGATGGACGGAAAGTATACAAAAAAGTGCTATCACTCATTTCCGACCAGTTGATACTTGCGTAATAGGCCCCTCAGTTGATGGTAGCTCAAGCATAGTAACTCGGCGGCTTTGCGCTGGTTAAACTGTGCCTGTTCAAGTGCCTGCTGTAGCATGGCAACCTCCTGATCTTGCTGCCATTGGCGAAAATCGATGGGTAACGACCACTCGCAAGCTGTATCTTGTGTTTGCGGGCTGCCGTCTGCCTGGCTTGCTAATGCGCCGGCTTGGTTGTCATCATCGAGCAACCAGGGCGGCCTGAATGGATCGATAATGATAGTGTCGACCGGCTCATCTTCACGGCTGTGTCGAAACACCGAGCGCTCCACCACGTTTTTTAATTCTCGGATGTTACCCGGCCACGGGAAGCTTTGCAGCTGCTGCTGCGCCTCTAGGGTGAAACCTGCAAAAAAACTGAAATTTAGCTCGCGGCACATTTTCACTGCGTAGTATTCGGCCAGTGGCAAGATATCTTCCTGGCGCTCACGGAGGGGGGGCAGGTGGATGATGTCAAAGGCGAGCCGGTCGAGCAAATCTGAACGGAATTTCCCGTCTGCGGCGAGTTGGGGTAGATCCTCGTTGGTAGCACAGATCAACCGGACATTGGCTTGGCAGGTCTTGCTGCCGCCAACACGCTCGTACTCGCCATATTCGATGACCCGGAGGAGTTTTTCCTGCACCCCCATAGGTGCGGTGGCCAGCTCATCGAGAAATAACGTCCCGTTTTCCGCGCGCTCGAAGCGCCCTTGGTGCTTGCCTTTTGCACCGGTAAAGGAGCCCGCCTCATGGCCGAACAGCTCGGAATCGATTACACCCTCGCTCAGCGCGGCGCAGTTTAGCGAGACCAAAGGTTGATCCCAGCGGCGTGATAGATAATGCAATCGCTGGGCGATCAGCTCTTTACCCGTTCCCCGTTCGCCAATGATCAGGATTGGGCGATCCAGCGGGGCAAGGCGGGAGGTTTGGTCTAGAACGGTGAGAAAAGCCTCTGACTCGCCGATCAGATTATCTGTTTTGCGCATGGTTAATCTCGCTAATAGTTGGCGTAATTAGTTACACCTTAGCAGGCGGCCTGTTGAGGTGTAAAGGTAACCATATGATATATAACAGACAAAAAGTTGGCATGCTTGTTGATATATCAAAGAACATGGCCCTTGGAAGAGCAGATCCTAGTTCCTGGAAGGAGCAGGAGAACTAAATCTGATAGAGCAAGAGCTGACATTAGTTTTTGGCCAGCCAAGCTGGCTGCAGGACCCAGGACCCAGGACCACATTTATTTTAGGAGATGTAATTATGGGCATTTTTTCTCGCTTTGCCGACATTGTTAACGCCAACGTCAATTCCTTGCTGGATAAAGCTGAAGATCCTCAGAAAATGATCCGCCTTATCATCCAGGAAATGGAAGATACGCTGGTTGAAGTACGTACATCCTCTGCACGCGCATTGGCAGACAAGAAAGAGCTGCAGCGCCGTATCCAGGCTATCGAGTTGCAGAGTCGTGACTGGCAGGATAAAGCCAGCTTGGCTATCCAGAAAGGGCGTGAAGATCTTGCGCGCGCTGCGTTGATTGAAAAACAGAAACTCAACGATGTTGCGCTTACCCTGCATGAAGAGTTCAAGCTGGTGGAAGAAACCATCGAGAAGCTGGCTGCGGAAGTCGCTGAGCTTGAGCGTAAGCTGCAGGAAACTCGTGCCCGCCAGCAAGCGCTGGTAATGCGCCACCAGGCAGCGGATACCCGCCGTGACGTTCGTCGCCAATTGGATACTGGTAAGGTAGACGAGGCGCTGTCGAAGTTTGAGCAGTATGAGCGCCGTATCGACGAGATGGAAGCCGAAGCCGATAGTTACAGCATTGGCCGTGGCAAGAACCTGCAGGACGAGTTTGCTGATTTGCAGGCACAGGACGAAATTGAAAAAGAACTTGAGCGCATGAAAGCCAACCTCAAGGACAAAGAGTAATTCACCTTAACGGGAATTGGTTGTTATGATGGCTTTAGCTATTGTGACAATCTAATGAATTGAATCTGCGCGAATTAAAGGAGAAAAATAATGTCTATGGGGTTTATTGTTTGGCCGTTAGTCGTATTCATGATCTTTGTTGCCCCGCTGTGGTTGATCCTCCACTATCGTAGCAAGAAGCATGCAAGTGAAGGGCTGTCTGGCGATGACCAGCAGAAACTGCAGGAGCTGGTGGTTCGCGCAGAGCAGATGCAAGAGCGGATTGTCACCTTGGAGCGGATTTTGGATGCGGAAGTGCCGCAATGGAGGCGTAAATCATGAGTAAAACCCTCTATCGCGATCCGAAAAACGGCAAGCTAGGTGGCGTTTGTGCCGGTGTTGCCGAATACTTTGGTATGGAAATCTGGTTGGTGAGGATCCTCACTGTGTCAGCGTTTTTACTTGGGGTAGGCTTCTTCGTTACCGTGGCCTACATCGCAGCCTGCTTTATCCTTGAGAAGATGCCGGAAGAGCGAAGCCAGCAACAGACCATCTTCCGCGAGCATCATGTCAAGCAGAAGCCCTGGCAAGCAGGAAAACCTGCGGGGCAAATTCTGCACAATGTAGAAGTCGAGCTCGATAATATAGAGCAGGAACTGCGTGATATGGAGTCCTATGTAACTTCCTCGGCCTTTAAGGTAGACCGCGAGTTCCGCAACCTCTAGCGGGCAGGCAAGTACGAAAGCAGGCAATCGCCTGCTTTTCTTTTTCCGGCAAGGAACATTTTCTTCTCTGTATACACAAAGAGTGTGTGATAGGTGAACGTAATGGTTCATCAAGGGTTAATTACGGCCGGTGTATAGTTTGGCTATGAGCTGTTTCGTGCTGTGGATGAATTTTTTCAGGAAAGTGTATGAATCGATTTAGCAATGGGTTGAACAAACTGGTGAACCGGAGTTTAGACCGCCATGTCCGATTGGCGGTGACGGGTCTGTCCCGGGCGGGTAAGACTGCTTTTATTTCTTCACTGGTCAATCAGCTTATGCATGTGAGCACCAATCCGAGGTTGCCACTTTTCACCGCTGTCAGGGATGGTCAGCTATTGGGTGCCAAGCGGGTGCCGCAAATTGATATGCATGTGCCAAAGTTTGCCTATGAAGAGGGCATGGGCGCGTTGCTTTCAACGCCGCCAAGCTGGCCCGAGCCGACCCGGGATGTTAGCCAGACCCGCTTGGCTCTGCGCTACAAGCCGCAGCGTGGGCCGATGAAGTTGTTGCAAGATACCGCGACCTTGTATCTGGATATTGTCGATTACCCCGGTGAGTGGCTGTTGGATTTGCCGCTGCTGGAGCTGGATTTCATGGCGTGGTCGCGCCAGCAGGCCCAGATTTTGAAAGGCAAGCGTGCCGAGCTTGCAGCTGATTGGTTGGCTATGGCCGAGGAGTTTGACCCACTGGCGCCGGCTGATGAAGCGTTGATCGAGCATATCTCGGCGCGGTTCACCGAATACTTGTACAAGTGCAAAACCGAGGGCGGCCTGCACTGGGTGCAGCCGGGACGCTTTGTATTGCCGGGTGAACTGGCCGGGGCACCGGTACTCCAGTTCTTCCCTATGGTTTGGCTGGAGAAAATCACTGAGCAGCAGTGGAATGACGCCAGTGATGAAACCAACCTCGGCATGCTCAAGAGCCGCTACCGCTATTACCAGCAGCATGTGGTGAAGGCGTTTTACAAAGAGCATTTTTCCAAGTTTGACCGCCAGATCATATTGGTTGACTGCCTGCAACCGCTCAATGCCGGGCCGGAGTCTTTCAATGACATGCGCCAGGCTCTGGATCAGCTAATGCAGAGCTTCCGCTATGGCCGCAGCTCGATGCTCAAGCGGCTGTTCTCGCCACGGATAGACAAGGTGCTGTTTGCCGCGACCAAGGCCGATCATGTTACGCCGGAGCAGCATCCCAACCTGGTCAGCTTGCTGCAGCAGCTGGTGAACGAAGCGTGGCAGACTGCCTCGTTCGAGGGGATCAAGATGGATTGTGTCAGCCTGTCGTCGATCCAGGCGACCGAGCCTGGCTTTGTTGACTACCACGGCCGCCAAGTTCCCGCGTTGAGGGGCCATCAGCTTGACGGGCAAGCCAAGACCTTGTTCCCCGGAGAAGTACCGCGCCGGTTGCCGAATGATGCCTTTTGGCAGCAGTCAGGCTTTGATTTTATTAATTTCCGTCCGCTTGAAATGCAAAGCGACGAGCCATTGCCGCATATCCGAATGGATAAGGCGATGGAGTACCTGCTAGGGGACAAACTGCAATGAGTGAGCCGCTAAAAAGTAAAATTGTGTTTGATGAACCCGTCAAGCCTGAGCCTGGTGCTGCTGAAGCGGAGCTGACGTCTCAGCTCCAGTTTGCCGAGCAGGAAAAGAGCTTCTTGCCAGAAACAACAGATAGCGACCAAGACGATGTCGAAGCTGAACTCGATAGGGCACTGCGTGGCAAGCCTAAGCGCCGCTCAGGCTGGCTGAAGGGGCTGCTGGTCGCAGGTGCTGCAATGGTGGGTTGGCAGACGGTGGACTATGTCGTGACAGCCTATCAGGGCGGGGACTGGCTGGCTCTTGGCTGGAGCGTGATTGTTGCTGGTATAGCTGGCGCTGGGATTACCGCTTTGTGGCGTGAGCTACTGAGCCTTCGTCGCTTAAAACAGCGCCAGAGCGAGCGCGAGCAGGCACAGGCGTTTCTGGATGCCGACGGGATCGGTCAGGCCAAGGTGTTTTGCACCAAGCTGGCCAAGCAGGGCAATGTTAAGGAAGAGCATGCCGGCTATGACAAATGGCTCAATTCTCTGGCGGCCACCCATAATGACCGTGAAGTGATGCAACTCTATGATCGAATGGTGCTGGGCCAGCAAGATAAGCTCGCGCGCAAATTGGTGGCGAAATATGCCAGTGAGGCCGCTGTTATGGTTGCAGTTAGTCCGTTGGCCTTGGCCGATATGCTGCTGGTGGCGTGGCGCAACTTCCGCTTGATTGACCAGATTGCCAAGGTATATGGGGTTGAACTGGGTTACTGGTCGCGGATCAAGTTGGTGAAACTGGTGCTGGCTAACATGGCCGTTGCAGGGGCGAGTGAACTGATCGCCGATAGCGGAATGGATATGCTGTCGATGGATTTGGCGGGAAGAATGTCTACCCGGGTCGCGCAAGGGGTCGGGGTTGGCTTACTGACTGGCCGTCTGGGACTCAAGGCGATAAGCCTGATGCGGCCTTTGCCATGGCAGCCCGAAGAGCAGCCTAAACTGAGTGAAATCCGCAGGGATCTGCTCAGCAGGCTAACCCACAAGGAGCGCCAAGAGTAAGGCGTAGCTAATTATATGAAGGCCCATTATGGGTCTTTATTTTTCTTACGATGGATTGATAGTGCGCAACCTCTCAGCTCTGGACGTCAATGACTTGACTCCACTACGGGTAAAGCGCAAACTTCTAGTGTCAACAATTCCTGACACCTTGGAAGATAATAAATATGAGGCTACAAGTCTTTTGTGAAGACCGACTTGGCATGACCCGAGAGCTGCTGGATATCCTTGCGAGCCGGCAAATTGACTTGCGGGGCATTGAAATTGACCGGGTTGGGATTATTTACCTGAATTGCCCTGAAATTGAATTCGAACAATTCAGCCAATTGATGTCGCAGATCCGCCAGTTGGACGGGGTGACTGATGTCAGAAAGATCCAGTTCATGCCGAGCGAGCGTGAACACAAAGAACTGAAAGCATTGCTTGAAGCCTTACCTGATCCGTTTTTCTCTATCAGCTTGCAAGGCAAGATTGACCTGGCCAATGACGCGGCTGAAGTATTGCTTGGCAAAAGCCGTGAAGAAATTGTCGGTGAACATATCCAGACCTTTGTGGGATTTAATGTCCATAATTGGTTAGAGAAAGAAAAAGCCAGCCGCCGCAGTGAGCTGGTGGTGTTGTCCGGCCTTGATTACATGATGGAAGTCATGCCGGTTTATGTGACTGACGAAACCGAAGAGCAGGTACTGGCTAGTGCCGTCATCCTGCTGAAATCTCTATCGGAAGCCAAGATGCCGCTGGCGATGCGCCAGCTCAGCGGTGATAACGGTTTTGAGCATCTTGTGGGTCAGTCATCACGTTTCAAGCAGTTGGTGTCGCAGGCCAAGAAGTTGGCGATGCTGGATGCGCCGCTGCTTATCCAAGGTGAAACCGGTACCGGCAAGGAGATGCTGGCAAGGGCGTGTCACCAGCGCTCGCTGCGCCGCGATAACCCGTTCCTATTGGTCAACTGTATGTCGATGCCGGACAACGCGGCAGAAACCGAACTGTTCGGTATGGCTGCGACAGCTACCGAGCCGGGCAAGAAGGGTATCTTCGAGCAGGCCGATGGCGGTATCGCCTTCCTGTACGAAGTCGGCGAAATGTCCGAACACCTGCAGATCAAACTGCTTCGCTTCCTACAAGACGGTACCTTCCGCCGGGTTGGTGAAGAGAAGGAAATGAAGGTAGATGTGCGTGTGATCTGCTCGACCCAGAAGAAGCTGCCGGAATTGGTGGCGACAGGGCAATTTAGGGAAGATCTGTATTACCGCCTTAATGTCCTGGCGTTGAACGTGCCGCCGCTTCGCGAGCGAACTGCTGATATTGTGCCGCTGGCAGATCTATTCCTGAGCCAGTTTGCCCAGGAGCTGCAGCAGTCAAAGCCGTCTATCTCGCCAGAGGTTGCACAGTACCTGAGCCAATATGCATGGCCTGGCAACATCCGCCAGCTGCGCAATGTCCTGTTCCGTGCCATGACCCAGCTTGAGGGGACGGAGATCAGTGTCGATGATATCCAGTTGCCGGAAAATGAGTCGGCAACGGTGATCAGCGAAGAGACTTTGGACGGCTCGCTGGATGAAATCATGAAGCGCTATGAATCGGGGATCCTTAACAGCCTCTACCGTAGCTACCCGTCGACACGCAAGCTGGCGAAAAGACTGGGTGTTTCGCACACCGCCGTCGCCAACAAGCTACGTGAGTATGGGATCGGAAAACATTAAGCTGCCGATTTAGTCATTGATCAAACGTCAAAGGGAGCCTGAGTGCTCCCTTTGTCTTTTTTAGGTTCTTGGAAAAGCGGGAACGAGGTCCTAGGAGAAGCGGATCCTAGATAAAGCAGTTCCTAGATCCTAGAAAGAGCTAGCCATCTCTGCCATAAATGAAAATCTACACCTAGGAACTAGGATCCAGTAAACCCGTTACCTGGTTTGATTACTTCAACAACTTCAGCTTCCCTTGCTCCAGCTCCCTTAGCTGGCAGATCAGATCTTGGCCATAGCGGCAGCTTTGCTGGGCCTCTACTTCGGTCGCGACCCGGTGGCACGGAATAATAATCGGGATAGGGTTGACGTTTTTGGCCATGCCGATGGCGAGGACGGCTGTGGAGTGTTCGATATGGGTGGCGATTTGTTGGTAAGAACGGTGGCTGTTGTAGGGGATATCACAGATGGCTTGCCACACTTGCTGCTGGAAGTTGGTACCGGGAGGGGCGAGGGGAACAGTGAACTGTTTTCTTTTCCCGTCGAGGTATTCAGCGAGCTGTTGGGTATAAGGGGACATGAAATCTGGGTCATGCTCCCAGTGGCTGTCTGGGGTGAATCCGCCACTGGCGATGGTAAGCTGTCGTAGTCCCTGCTCGTCTGCCAATAAATATATTTTTCCCAATACCGTATCAAGGTGATCGTAATACATAATCTTCACTGTGTTGGTTAGCGTCAAACGCGGCGCGGCTATCACAATGATAGTTCAAACGTTGGGGCAAATCTTTGTCATGAAATAAGTTTATCGCTTAGGTGTATTCATTGTTTGCAGGCTGTGCTAACTTTTCAACATTGCATATGGCAAAAGGATAAAGTGCTGTTGTTTCATTCGATTATCAGCCGGGCAACGTCAATCGACATTGGTGATGCGACGGTCAGGCTTATTTCCACCAAAGATGTGGCGGCGATTACCGCTTACTACCAGCGCAACAGGGCTTTCCTCCAGCCTTGGGAGCCGCTGCGTGAAGAAGCCTTCTTCACTGAAACCGGGTGGCATCGTCGCCTAGAGCAACTGATGCAGTTGCATAAGCATAAAATGGCTTACTATTTTGTGATCCAACAAAAAGGTAGTGACGAGATATGCGGGGTGGTTAATTACAGCAACCTAGTTCGCCACCCTTTCCACGCTTGCCATGTCGGGTATTCGCTTGACCAGGATAGCCAAGGGCAGGGGCTAATGACCAGGGCGCTGGCCGCGGCCAATTGCTGGATGTTCGAAGATCAGAGTTTCCACCGTATCATGGCGGCTTATATGCCCCGCAATGCCAAGAGTGCAGCAGTATTGAAAAAGTGCGGCTTTGTGATTGAGGGTGAGGCAAAGGATTACTTGCTTATCAACGGCAAGTGGGAAGACCATATCCTGACGGCTTGTATCAATGAAGACTGGACGATGCCGGTTTAATTACATATTGCCTATTACCCATGCCGCAAACAAAAAACGAGAGCCTAGTGGCTCTCGTTTTGGTTATGACATATCCAATACAGCGAAATGGTTAGATACGCTGCCAAAGCTCGGTGTAGCGGCCGTTTTGGCTCAGCAGGGCATGGTGCTTGCCTTGCTCGATGATCTCGCCTTCGTCCATCAAGCAGATGTGATCCATGTGCTCTAGGCCAACCAGTCGGTGGGTAATGAACAGTACCGTCTTGTCTTTGGCGTGCTCCAGCAACAAGCTCATGATCTGCTGTTCCGTACGGCGGTCAAGGCCTTCGGTCGGCTCATCCATCAATAGGATAGGGGCATCGTGCAGCAGGGCACGGGCGATACCGATACGGCGGCGTTCACCTCCAGAAATCTGGCGGCCGCCTTCGCCTAGCCAAGTATCCAAGCCTTTGCCTTCTAGCAATGCGCTTAGCCCAACTTTATCCAATACATCGCTGAACTCTTCGTCTGTGCCTGCCGGTTTGGCAAGCAGCAGGTTCTCGCGCAGTGAGCCATTGAAGACATCAACGCGCTGGCTGACAACAGTAATGGCTTTACGTAAAGGCGCTTCCTGCCACTGCGGCAGCGAGACACCATCGAGGGTGATCTGCCCTTGCTGCGGATCCCAGTTGCGCGTGATGAGCTGCAATAATGTTGATTTACCACAGCCTGTACGGCCAAGTAACGCAACCTTCTCACCTGCACCGATAGCCAAAGAGATATTCTTCAGTACCGGCTCGTCGCTACCGTAGTAGGTGTAGCTAATGTCCTGGATATCCAGCGCCCCTTTAACCTCGGCACTGTGGCCGTTGGCATCAAACGGGGTATCCGGTGTGGCTTCAATG
The DNA here is from genome assembly GCF_056160145.1 of Photobacterium sp. ABD4_091. Classification (NCBI taxonomy): domain Bacteria; kingdom Pseudomonadati; phylum Pseudomonadota; class Gammaproteobacteria; order Vibrionales; family Vibrionaceae; genus Photobacterium; species Photobacterium sp. ABD4_091. The sequence continues at coordinate 2,648,347 of NZ_JBSWWQ010000001.1, forward strand.
ATTTCATTGAGTCGGCGGGCTGAAGTCAGGGTTTGCCCCAGGTATTGGAATGCGCCCGCGACAGGCATCATCAGCTCGAAGCTTGCCATGGTTGCGAAGGCCACCATCGCCACAAACGGATCCGGTGCTTGGCCTGCAATACCATCGGCAGCCATCCAGGTGATCAATACCAAGGTCCAGCCAGTTGCCGCCATCAGGATGGCATTGGCAAGGCCGGTGAGGTTAGCCATCTTGCGCTGGGCATTCAGCAGGGATTGCTGCTCATCCAGAGCCGCGTTGTAATAGCGGTCTTCGGCATTGAAAAGCAATAACTCGGCATTGCCCTGGATCCAATCGAGCATCTTCACCCGGTAATTGGCCTTAGCCATGGTCAGGGTTTCACCGTTGGATTTACCCAGGCGGTAGAAAATAACCGGCAAGATCAGCATCAGCCCCAGCAAAATGGCACCCAAAGTCAGGCCAATGGTTGGGTCGAACCACGCCAAGAAACTGGTAATCGCCAACAGGCCGATGACACCCACCAATAATGGGCTGACCAAACGCAGATAGACGTGATCCATGGCATCAACATCAGCCACCAAACGGTTGAGCAGGTCAGCATCGCGCAGGTTGGTCTGGCGACCCGGGATCAGTGGTGTCAGCTTGCGGAAGAAGAACAAACGCAAGTCAGCCAGTAGTTTGAACGTCGCATTGTGGCTGACCACGCGCTCACCCCAGCGCCCTGCGGTACGGGCAATCGAGAAGCCACGTACGCCGGCACCCGGCAACATGTAGTTGAAGGTTTCGCGGGCAATCGTCAGGCCAGCTACCGCAGAAGCCGCAATGAACCAGCCCGATAGGGTCAACAGGCTCATGGCAGCCAACAGGGTACCTAATCCTAATAGCATGCCAAGTGTCAGGCCGAACCAGTGTTTACGGTATAGCTTGAGGTAAGGGATTAAATCACGCATCGAGATCCCTCCTGTCGGTATGGGCTAACATGTCGGCAAGCAAGCCTTGCTCACGGATCTGTTCGAATGGGCCATTCTGGACCAGTTTGCCGTCTTCCATCACCATGACACGGTCCATGGCGGCGAGTTGGTCGAGGCGGTGGCTCACCATCAGTGTGGTTTGGCCGCTGACCGCTTTTTTCAAACTTTCAAGCACCAAATGCTCAGAGTTGGCGTCCAGGCTGGCGGTTGGCTCATCCAGGATCCAGAAAGCACCGCTTTGCAGCATGGCACGGGCTACCGCAATACGCTGTGCCTGGCCGACAGACAGGCCGCCAGAGCGATCACCGACTTGATGCTGGTAACCTTTCTCTAGTCGCTGAATAAACTCATCGGCATAGGCTTGCTGCGAGACTTGCTTGATGTGCTCGTCGGTTGCCAGTGGGTTGCCCAGGGTAATGTTATCGCGAACTGTACCATGCAGTAGCAGTGGGTTTTGTCCCACCCAGCTAATTGCCTGGCGCCATTGGCTCTGATCTAGCCCGTTGAGCTCGGTGCCGTTGATTTTCAAGCTGCCACGGTAAGGCAAGAAGCCCAATAGCGCATTGAGCAGGCTGGTTTTTCCGGCACCACTTGGACCAACCAGTGCTACTTGCTCATGAGCATTGATACTGAAGTTCAGCGGGCCTGCCAGTACCTGACCCTGCGGGCTCAGTACTTCCAGCTGGTCGGCACTGATGGAGATAGTCTCAGGCGAGTCGAGGTTGGTTTGACCTTGGCTCATGCCGTCAGCTTCGCTGTCGAGGAACTCAACAATGGACTCTGCCGCGCCAATAGCCTGGGCTTTTGCATGGTAAAACGTGCCCAAGTCACGCAGTGGCTGGTAGAATTCTGGCGCCAGTACCAAGATGAACAGACCGGTAAACAAGCTGATTGGTACGCCGTAGTGGCCGAAGTTAAGCTCACCAATAAATGAGAAACCAAAGTAAACCGCAACGATTGCCACTGAAATTGCTGAGAAGAACTCCAATACCGCTCCGGATAGGAAGGCCATCCGCAAGACTTCCATGGTGCGTTTGCGCAGTACATGCGAAGCGGCGTGAAGATTTTCAGCTTCGGCTTCGGCACGGTTGAACAAGCGCAGGGTCGACAAGCCTTGCAAGCGGTCATAAAAGTGACCGGAAAGGCGTTGCAGCGCCTTGAAGTTACGGCGGTTGGCATCAGCAGCGCCTAGACCGACCAGGGCCATGAACATAGGAACCAAGGGTGCAGTGATAAGGAAAATCAGACCGGCAGCCCAGTTCAGCGGGAAGACGGCAAACAGGATCACCAAAGGAACCAGTACTGCAATCGACATCTGCGGGATATAGCGGGAGAAGAAGTCTTGCATTTCTTCTACTTGCTCAAGCACAAGGCTTGCCCAGACACCAGCAGGCTTGCCTTTGATATAGGCAGGGCCTAGCTCCTGCAAACGCTGAAGGATCAGTTGGCGGATATGCAACCGGATTTGTTCGCCGCAGCGGTAGCCGAAAATTTCCCGCCCCCAGCTACAGGCTGCGCGCAGGCCGACGACAACGAACAGGCCGGCGAAACTGGAAACCAGCTGGTATTTATCTGTGTGTTCAATAATGAGTTGGTGCAGGATATGGGCAAGCAAAGCCGCTTGGCCAACGAGTAGCAACCCCGACAAGAACCCCAGGCCGACACTGAGCATGAGCCAGCGTTTAGCCAGCTTACTCTGTGATTTCAACCATTTGGTTAAATCGCGTTGTAATTGTTTATCCATATTAAATTCTTGAGCCGCTAAGGGAGCCGGCTTGAAAAGTGAAGGCTAAAAAGGCCACCTTGAAAGGTGGCCATCAGTATTATTTTTGTTCTTCTAGCGCGTCGAGGAAGCGCTCGGCATCAAGCGCTGCCATACAGCCTGTGCCTGCTGATGTGATGGCCTGACGGTAGGTGTGATCCATAACATCACCCGCAGCAAAGATACCTTCTACGCTGGTTTGGGTCGCGTTACCTTCGGTACCAGATTGTACCTTGATGTAACCGTTGTTCATTTCAAGCTGGCCTTCGAAAATACCTGTATTAGGCTGGTGGCCGATTGCGATGAAGGCACCCATCACATCCAGGGTCTCGGTGGCATCAGATTGGGTATCCTTAATGCGAACAGCCGTTACGCCCATGTCGTCGCCCAGTACTTCATCCAGTACACGATCGGTGTGCAGGATAATGTTGCCGTTTTCGACTTTGTCCATCAGTCGCTTGATCAGGATCTTCTCTGAGCGGAAAGTGTCACGACGGTGGATCAGGTGCACTTCCGAAGCGATGTTCGACAGGTAAAGCGCTTCTTCAACGGCAGTGTTACCGCCACCGACAACGGCAACCTTTTGGTTGCGGTAGAAGAAACCGTCACAGGTCGCACAGGCAGAAACACCGCGGCCTTTGAATAGCTCTTCGGACTCAAGGCCAAGGTATTTGGCTGATGCACCTGTAGAGATGATCAATGCATCACAGGTGTATTCGCCGCTATCGCCTTTGAGGCGGAAAGGACGCTGGCTAAAATCAGTTTCATTGATGTGATCAAAAATGATTTCGGTTTCGAATCGCTCGGCATGTTCTTTCATGCGATCCATCAAGCCCGGGCCGGTTAGGCCTTCGGCGTCACCTGGCCAGTTTTCAACTTCTGTGGTGGTGGTGAGCTGACCACCTTGCTGCATACCCGTGATCATTACCGGGTTTAGGTTGGCACGAGCAGCATAAACTGCAGCCGTGTAACCAGCAGGACCAGAACCAAGGATGAGCAGTTTACAATGTCTTACGTTACTCATTACTTCTCCAGGCTGAATGAGATTTTTGATCTTGTGAAGGGTGATTGTAGGTAAATTGACGCGCTATGGAAAGAGGGGATTGTAGCGCATGCTTTTCCCTGTAAAGTCACGCTGCCGAGGTTGATTCCCAGCAGCGGTGATAATTTGTTTAGATGAATTTGCTATAAGTGATAGCTAGTGGTTATATATGAATCACGTGCTAGTACATGCTTATCGCAACTGTCGGATCGGTATAGTGTAAGTCAAAGCTGTCGGCTACTTCTTTGCAGGTGACTTTCCCGTGAATGACGTTCATGCCTGCAAGGAATCCCGGATCATCCAATAGCGCTTTCTTATAGCCAAGATTGGCCAGTTTAATCACATAGGGCAGGGTGGCATTATTCAGGGCAAAAGCCGATGTTCTGGCCACCGCCCCTGGCATGTTGGCAACACAGTAATGCACCACATCATCGATGATGTAGGTGGGCTCGGTATGGGTTGTCGGGCGGGAGGTTTCAAAGCACCCGCCTTGGTCAATCGCGACATCAACCAGCGCAGACCCAGGCTTCATCTGCCTGACGTGTTCGGCAGTGATCAGCTTAGGCGCCGCCGCGCCGGGGATAAGCACCGCGCCAATGATAATGTCGGCTTCAGGTACCAGCCTATCAATGATTTCTGATGTTGAGTAAATCAAATTCACGGCCCCTTTAAACTCGCAGTCCAACGCCCTTAGCGTATCTACATTGCGGTCTAAGAGAGTGACATTGGCCCGCATGCCGACAGCCATCCGGGCAGCATTGGAGCCGACGACACCGCCCCCTAATATAAGCACGTTGGCAGGTTCGACACCGGGTATACCGCTAAGCAGCAAGCCGCGCCCACCGTTAGAATTCTCTAGTGTTTGGGCACCTGCTTGGATAGACATTCTGCCAGCGACTTCTGACATCGGGGCTAGAAGCGGTAATTTGCCTGAGGAATCAGTGACGGTTTCGTAAGCAATACAGACAGCTTTGCTGTCTATTAGGTCTTTTGTTTGCGGAAAATCTGGTGCAAGATGGAGATAAGTGAATAAAATCTGCCCTTCACTCAGCATGGCTCTTTCTACTGCTTGAGGCTCTTTTACTTTGACAATCATCTCTGATCTGGTAAAAACTTCTTTAGCGTTAGAAATAATTGTAGCGCCTGCGTTCTCATAGTCTGAGTCTGACAGCCCGATCCCGACACCGGCATGGGTTTCGACCAGTACTTGATGACCGAGTGATGTGAGCTCACGTACACTGCTGGTGACTAGGCCAACACGGTATTCGTGATTTTTGATTTCTTTTGGAACTCCAATAATCATGCTGCTCCTCCCTTGGCATCCAGTATGATTGGCTATTGACAAGGATGTAAATGCAGATCTATTGGCAGTATAGTTTGACTAACAGAGTATTTGATTCTAAAAAATAGAAAGATGTAGTATATTTTTTTGCAAGGAAGTAAGAAGGTGGAATAAAAAATGGTAGATACCAAGAAAAAACCATCCAAGGAATTGGATCGTATTGACCGTAACATTTTGAATGAACTTCAAAAAGATGGTCGTATTTCAAATGTAGAGTTATCCAAGCGTGTCGGCTTGTCGCCAACACCATGTCTTGAGCGTGTACGACGCCTAGAGCGTCAGGGCTACATCAGTGGCTACACCGCGCTGCTAAACCCGCAGTACCTTGATGCCTCCCTATTGGTTTTCGTTGAAATCACACTAAACCGTGGTGCGCCGGATGTGTTTGAGCTATTCAATGCATCGGTGCAGGAGCTCGAAGACATCCAGGAATGCCACTTGGTATCTGGTGATTTCGACTACCTGCTGAAAACCCGTGTAGCTGACATGTCAGCATACCGTAAGTTGTTGGGTGAAACCCTGCTGCGCCTTCCTGGTGTGAACGACACCCGTACCTACGTGGTCATGGAAGAAGTGAAGCAGACTAACAACCTTGTGATCAAAACACGTTAAGCTTCACTGTTTAAATAAGGTACATCCAAATATTTGGGTAGTTCAAACAAGCGGCCTATCAGCCGCTTGTTTTGTTTCTGGCATATTGTTTTGCATCTGGCACCTTGTTTCGTTTCTGGTGTCGAGTTATGAAAGCGCCAAGCTATCAACAGATTGGCTAAGTTAGCCATTACTAACCCAAGGTGCTGGGATTTTCAGCACATCCTGACAAATTATTACCGTCCCGTCCTATATCCATCTTATCAAAATGGCAAAATATGACGCTATCTAGTATAAGATAGGCATTAGTTTTACTGGCGCCTGACACGCCATCAGCCATTGGCATAATAATAACAATGAGCAGGGATGTCCTTGTTCTGCTGGTTAAAAAAGATTCAGCGTATCACTCCCGTTGCCTTGAACATGGCTGGAGGGTGGGCGTTAGAGCAATTTGTTACATCGGAGTGTTTTTTTGAGGAAAGTAAAGGGCAAAAAGCAGCCTAAAATGCGCCTTTCCGGGGGACAGCGCTTACTGGAAAGTTTCCTAATCATCGGCATTTTGTCGGCGATTTTCATCATGGTTGCGCTGTTGAGTTTCGATCCTGCAGACCCTTCATGGTCACAAACCGCATGGGAGGGGCCGGTACAGAACAAAGCAGGGGCCTTCGGCGCCTTGGTGGCCGATACCTTATTCTTTACGTTTGGCTCGCTAGCCTATCCATTGCCTGCTGTCATCATTCTTGCGGCCTGGGTTCTCTTCCGTCGCCGCCGGCAGCCTCTCAAGCTGGACTACATGATTTATGGCACCCGCCTGCTCGGCTTGTTGATCATCTTTGTAACCAGCTGCGGGCTGGCCGATCTCAACTTTGATGATATTTGGTACTTCTCTTCCGGCGGCGTGATTGGCGATGTAGTGTCAAATATGGCTCTGCCGCTGTTCAATCTGCTTGGGGCAACATTGGTTCTGATGTTCGCCTGGGCGGTGGGGTTCACCCTGTTTACCGGGATCTCCTGGCTCACCATTGTCGATATCATCGGCGAGACGGTACTTGGCTCGCTGGCGTGGCTACTGAACAAGGTTCGCTCTGACAAGTCAGAGACATTAACGCCATTTGCAGCTGATATCCCTGATGAACACCAGACCGAGTTTGGCCGCCAGCTGGCCATGCAGCAAACAGAACCTGAGCCCGATGCCGATGATGTCCTGCTCGCTTCGAGCAGCCGTGCTTCTTCTGAGCCGGGTGATGACAGGAACCGATTTGCCCGCCAGGAGCCAAGCTTCGGCCAGACGGGGCAGCATGATCCGTTACTGGATGGGGCAGGGCTTCAAGCTGATCCATTAATGGATTCCAGCGAACCTAAGATTGTTATGCCTGAGCGTCACCGCCAAGCCCAAGCCCAAACGATAGCGACCGCCGCGGCTGTGACGGCTGCAACGGCTTCGGCAACGGCACAAGCAGAAGCGGGTACCGAGTCGGTAGTAGCCGAAGAGCTGCCAGTCAGCCAGCCTGCCATCCATACCCAAACGCCTTCGCAACACAGTACCCCTGTTGTTCAACAGGCTCAGCCGCAATCGGCTGAACCTATCGAGCCAGCTGCCGTGGGCACCCCTGAAGCTCATGTACCAGCGCAGACGAGTGAAGCTATTGCTGAAGAGGTTGTTGATGTTCAGTCCACCCAGCAAGCCAAAGGCATGACGATTGCCGAGCTGGAAAGGCAGCTTGATATCGATGAGAACTTTACGGTGTATGTTGATGAGGGGCAGAGTCCATCTCCGGCTTCAACACCGGTAATGGATAACACGGTAAATAATGAAGCTATTGCGGCGACGGCTGCGCTAGCTGCTGCAGAGGCAACTGTAACTGAAGAGGCGATTTCTAAGGCGCCGATTGCTGAGATGCCTGTTACTGAGGTTTCCGTTTCTGAGTTGCCTATTGCTGAGGTATCTGTTGCTAAGGAGCCTGGTTCTTCAGAGCCTCAAATTGCATCCGAGGCAGAACTGTCGGCAGGCATGTCATTTAACATTGATGATTTCGTTCCTGAAACAACCGAAGCGCATTCATCGTCGGTTCATTTCGAGCCTGTTACAACAGAGTCTCATGTTGCTCAACCTGAGGCTGTTGCACAACCAAGCACTGTCGTTCAACCTGCTACTTTCGAGCCTGTTGCTGAATCAGAGCCGGTGTACCAACAACAAAGCACAATGGTTGAAGCCCTGCCGGAGGTATTAACAGCCACCGCTGCGCCTGGCAATACTGAAATGGCACACGACATTGAAATTGGTGTCCAGGATGGCATGTCCGAGCTTGAGCGCGCTGAGCGTGAAATCGCACCCGCTGAAGAGGTTAGCGAAGAAAGCTTGAGTGACGAAGAAGCCTTCCTCAAGAAAATTCGCGATGCCCAGAAGGCACAGGCGCAAGCCGCTGGCTTGGATAACCCCTTCTTGATGAAGCGCGAAGCCGATTTACCGGCTCCGACCTCACCAATGCCAACGCTTGATTTGCTGGCACCGCCGAAGCAAAACGTTCAGCCGACCACCGAGGCAGAGCTGAAACAGACGGCCATGCTGGTGGAAGCCAAGCTGGCTGACTACAAGATCAAAGCCAAGGTGGTTGGGGTCTATCCAGGGCCTGTGATCACCCGTTATGAGTTGGATCTTGCACCTGGCGTTAAAGTCAGCCGTATTTCTGGCCTTGCCAAAGACTTGGCGCGTGCCTTGTCAGCCTCTGCGGTCCGTGTGGTTGAAGTGATTCCGGGCAAGCCGTATATCGGCTTGGAGCTACCCAACGTGAACCGTGAAACGGTTTATATGTCTGAGGTAGTGGCGAGTGATAACTTCCAGCAGAAAAAGAGTGCCCTGCCAATTGTTCTCGGCTACGACATTGCCGGTGAAGCGGTTGTGGCAGACCTAAGCAAGATGCCTCACTTGCTGGTGGCCGGTACGACCGGTTCTGGTAAGTCGGTGGGTGTGAACGTGATGATTTTGAGCTTGCTATACAAATGTAAGCCGGAAGATTGCCGCTTCATCATGATTGACCCGAAAATGCTGGAATTGTCTATCTACGAGGGCATTCCGCATCTATTGACCGAGGTGGTTACCGATATGAAAGATGCCAGCAATGCCTTGCGCTGGTGTGTCGGTGAGATGGAGCGTCGCTACAAGCTGATGGCAGCTTGTGGGGTACGTAATTTGGCTGGTTTCAATGCCAAGCTGGAAGAGGCGGCAGCTGCCGGTCACCCAATCCATGACCCGCTTTGGAAGCCGGGCGATAGCATGGATGAGTACCCACCACTGCTGGAAAAAATGCCAAGCATTGTGGTTATCGTCGATGAATTTGCCGATCTGATGATGGTTGTTGGTAAGAAGGTTGAAGAGCTGATTGCCCGATTGGCGCAGAAGGCACGTGCGGCGGGGATCCACTTGGTGCTGGCAACCCAGCGTCCTTCGGTGGATGTGATCACCGGCCTCATCAAGGCCAATATCCCAAGCCGTATGGCGTTTACCGTTTCGACCAAAACCGATTCGCGCACCATCCTAGACCAAGGTGGCGCAGAATCCTTGCTCGGTATGGGTGACATGCTTTACTTGCCAGCAGGTAGCAACCACCCTGTCCGCGTTCACGGTGCGTTTGCCTCGGATGAAGATGTACACAACGTGGTCAATGATTGGAAGGCAAGGGGTAAACCTCAGTATATCGAGGGTATTCTTGAAGCTGACCAAGGAGCCGATGGCTTGTTGCCGGGTGAAACCCCAACAGGTGGCGATGACGATTTGGATCAGTTGTTTGACGAAGTGGCCGCGTTTGTCGCCGAATCACGCCGAGGTTCAGTGTCTGGTGTCCAGCGCCGCTTCAAGATTGGTTATAACCGTGCCGCGCGCATTGTCGAGCAGCTTGAAGCCCACGGCATTGTGAGTGCACCGGGCCACAACGGTAACCGTGAGGTGCTGGCACCGCCACCGCCGCCTCGCGATTAACCAATTTCGTGATTAACGTTTGATTGAACACAAGACAACTGTAACTACCATGCCTGCTACGATCTAAGGGCAGGCATTAGAAAAGGGTTTAACACAATGATTAAAAAAGTGCTTTTGAGTATGTTGGTTGCTGGACCATTGCTAATGGCAGGTCAGGCCCAGGCTAACCCGCAGCAGGAACTGAGCACCCGTTTAGGTAAAGTGAATGCCTTTAGTGCCGACTTTACCCAAACTGTCGTAAGCCCTGAGGGGAGCCTGCTGGTAGAAGGTACCGGTGATGTATCCATCAAGCGGCCGAACCTGTTCCGCTGGAACACCGAAACGCCGGATGAAAACATCTTGATCTCTGACGGCAAGACACTGTGGTACTACAGCCCGTTCATCGAGCAAGTGACAGCGATGTGGCTAAACGATGCTACGGATCAAACCCCGTTTGTGCTGTTGACCCGCAACAGTGCGACTGACTGGGCCAACTATAACGTCTCGCAAACCGCAGATACTTTTACCCTGACACCGAAAAGCGGTGCATCATCAATGGGTAAATTTATAGTTACTGTTGCCAAGTCAGGCGAAGTACGCAGTTTCTCGGTGGTAGAGCAAGACGGCCAGCGCAGCAACTTCAAGCTGTCTAAGTTCAACAAAGCAATGCCTGCATCTAGCCTGTTTACCTTCACGCCACCACAGGGCGTAGAATTGGATGACCAGCGCAACTAGGAATGTGTAATAACTAAGCTGGTACAATAACTAGGCGGCTTATCTAGGCCGCCAACAGTGAAGTAATTGACTTAGGTGGTACGCTTGTACCACCTAATTTTGTTTTAAGGAGCGGAGATTTTGAGTAATTTCAGCCTGGACTTTTCATCAGATTTCCGCCCGCTGGCGGCAAGAATGCGTCCGCGTACCGTGCAGGAATACATTGGCCAGAAGCATATTCTAGCCGAAGGCAAGCCGCTGAGGCGTGCGCTGGAAGCAGGGCACCTACATTCGATGATTCTATGGGGTCCACCAGGTACCGGTAAAACCACATTGGCAGAGGTGGCAGCCCACTATGCCAATGCCGAAGTCGAGCGTGTGTCGGCGGTAACATCAGGGGTGAAAGATATCCGCGCTGCCATCGACAAGGCCCGTGATAACAAAATGGCCGGCCGTCGCACTATCTTGTTTGTCGATGAGGTCCATCGCTTTAACAAGAGCCAACAGGATGCCTTCTTGCCTCACATTGAAGACGGTACAGTGACCTTTATCGGCGCAACGACAGAAAACCCATCTTTTGAGCTTAACAACGCATTGTTGTCTCGCGCCCGGGTGTACAAGCTAAAATCTTTGGATACTGATGAAATCCTAGAGGTGATTGAGCAAGCGCTGGAAGACAAAGAGCGAGGCGTTACCGAGAGCAACTTGGTGTTTGTCGATGAGGTCAAAGAACGTTTGGCCGAGTTAGTCGGTGGTGATGCCCGCATGTCGCTGAACTATCTTGAACAGCTGATTGATATGGCCGATGAGGATAAGCAGGGCAATAAGCAGATCACCTTGGCGTTGCTAGCTGAAGTCGCCGGCGAGAAAATTGCTCGCTTCGATAACAAGGGCGATTTGTGGTACGACATGATTTCAGCGGTTCACAAGTCAATCCGTGGCTCGAGCCCAGACGGCGGACTGTATTGGTATGCCCGTATGCTGCAAGCTGGTTGTGATCCGCTCTATGTCGCCCGCCGTTTGCTGGCGATTGCCTCGGAAGATATTGGCAATGCCGATCCACGGGCGATGCAGGTCGCAGTTTCTGCTTGGGATTGTTTTACCCGAGTGGGCGCTTATGAAGGCGAGCGGGCAATTGCCCAAGCGATTGTTTACTTGGCCTGTGCGCCGAAAAGCAATGCGGTCTACACGGCCTTTAAACAAGCCAAGTTGGATGCGGCTAACTATCCTGATTATGAAGTGCCGCATCACTTGCGTAATGCGCCGACCAAACTGATGAAGGAAATGGGCTACGGCGAGGAATATCGTTATGCCCATGACGAGCCCGGCGCCTATGCGGCTGGCGAGAGCTATTTCCCACCGGAGTTAGCGGGCACTCGCTACTATCAGCCGACAAACCGGGGCTTAGAGACCAAAATTTCCGAAAAGTTAGATTATCTTGCTTCTTTAGATGCAAAAAGCGCCTCAAAGCGCTATCAATAATAGGGCTTTTTGGGTATTGTTGAGGGATCAGCGTTAGGTTGCCTAACGCCTTCTGAATAATAAATTATTTAGCCATCAACTTGGTTAAATAGTGTGCACTTTAGAACATTATGAGCACAGGATTAGCATGCTAGATTCTAAATTACTTCGAACTGAGCTGGACGCAACAGCCGAAAAATTAGCGCGCCGTGGTTACACTCTTGATGTAGAGCTACTACGTTCCCTAGAAGAAAAACGTAAGTCACTTCAGATCAAAACTGAAGAGCTTCAGGCACTGCGTAACTCCCGATCGAAGTCCATTGGCCAAGCGAAAGCGAAGGGCGATCACGAAGAAGCTGAGCGTATCCTTGCTGAAGTTGGCAACCTAGGCTCTGAGCTGGACGACGCGAAAAAAGCACTGGCTGCGCTTCAGTCTGAGCTAGACGCTATCGTACAAACGATTCCAAACCTGCCGGACGATTCTGTTCCTGCTGGTAAAGACGAAAACGAGAACGTAGAAATCTCTCGCTGGGGTCAGCCTCAGTCTTACGATTTCGAAGTGAAAGACCACGTTGACCTAGGTGAACTGGCTGACGGTCTTGATTTCGCAAGCGCGGTTAAGCTGTCTGGCGCACGTTTCATCGTGATGAAAGGCCAGTTTGCTCGCCTGCACCGTGCAATCGCTCAGTTTATGCTGGATCTGCACACTGACGAGCACGGCTACACAGAGATGTACGTACCGTACCTAGTGAACTCTGACAGCCTATTCGGTACAGGCCAGCTGCCTAAGTTCGGTGCTGACTTGTTCCACACTCAGCCGCTGACTGAGAAAGTGAATGACGAAGAGCCACGTACCCTGTCTTTGATCCCGACAGCAGAAGTGCCAGTTACTAACATGCTGCGTGACACGATTTCTGAAGAAGCAGACCTGCCTGTTAAGATGACAGCGCACACGCCTTGTTTCCGTTCAGAAGCCGGTTCTTACGGTCGTGACACCCGTGGTCTTATCCGTATGCACCAGTTCGACAAAGTTGAGCTAGTACAGATCACTCGTCCAGAAGATTCAATGGACGCACTGGAAGAGCTAACAGGCCACGCTGAGAAAGTACTTCAGCTGCTTGAATTGCCTTACCGTAAGGTGATCCTATGTACAGGTGACATGGGCTTCGGCGCTGTGAAGACTTACGACCTAGAAGTATGGGTTCCAGCACAGGAAACTTACCGTGAGATCTCTTCTTGTTCTAACTGTGGTGACTTCCAGGCTCGCCGTATGCAAGCTCGCTTCCGTCGTAAAGGCGAGAAGAAGCCTGAGCTAGTTCACACCCTGAACGGTTCTGGTCTAGCGGTTGGCCGTACTATGGTCGCTATCCTAGAGAACAACCAGGAAGCTGACGGTCGTATCCGTATCCCTGAAGTACTTCGCAAGTACATGAACAACGTGACTCACATCGGTTAATCCGATACGCGGACGTTCAAATAGAACACCAACAAAAACCCAGCCAATTGGCTGGGTTTTTTATTGCTTGGGTAAAATGAATAAAAAATAACCATCTGGTAATATGAGTCAGTACTGGTTTTTTATGCGATAAAAGTGATTATTTTGTCGTTTTGCTATTGTATCCTGTATTGTATTCGATATAATCGCGTCATTGAGATTTTATTCACTTTTATTGAAAGTGTAATCATTCAGGAAGCAGTAGAATGACAGATACCCTTTTAGCGCAAAACAACCACAAGACCAGCCGGAATGTGCTGATGTTCGCCATTCCATCTTTACTTGGCTTGTTCTTTTTCTTGGCGCCGCTGACCGTCAACGGCGATTTTACCTTCCCGCTAGCCTTGATGGCTAAAGGCTTCAAGGCCGTGCTGGGTGACGCTATCTTGCCGTTGGTGACGGCGGTGATCTGTTTGTCTGCTGTGGTTTCAGTACTGGCAAGTGTGGCAAAACCGACTTTTGTAACGCAATCTCCTTTGCTAACTCGCCTGTTTGTATTGAGCCCAACGTGGTTGGTTATTCGTAGCTTGGGTGCGGTATTTACCCTGGCAGCGCTTCATCAGGTAGGCCCAGAAATGTTCTGGAATGAAAATACCGGTGGTTTGGTGCTGCATGATCTGCTGCCTTCACTGTTTGTTACTTTCATCTTTGCCGGCTTGCTATTGCCGCTACTGCTTAACTTCGGTTTGCTAGAGTTGCTAGGTACCTTACTGAGTAAGTTTATGCGTCCGGTGTTCAGACTACCGGGGCGTGCTGCGATTGACTGTATTTCATCTTGGTTAGGTGACGGTACGGTTGGGGTTATCTTGACCAGCAAGCAGTACGAGCAGAAGAAGTATACTGCCCGTGAAGCCGCTGTAGTTGCGACCATGTTCTCACCGGTTGGTATCTCTTTCTCGCTAGTGGTATTGACCCAAGTTGGCCTGCAGAACTATTTCGTCCCATTCTATGCTGCCATTTGTTTGTCGGGCGTAGCTGCTGCGATGGTTATCCAGTTCCTGCCACCTCTGTCATACAAAAAAGATGTGTACATTGATGGTACTGCGCCTAACCGTGATGACGAACTGGTACCGGAAGGCCAGTCAGCAATGAGCTTCGGTATGGACTTGGCCCTGCAGCGTGCCGATAAAGTAAAAAGCCTGGGTTCGGTCGCCAAAGAAGGTATTCACAATGCGTTGGATATGGTGATTGGGGTACTGCCAGTGGTAATGGCTATTGGTACGCTTGGCCTGGTAGTCGCTGAAACGACACCGCTTTTCTCTCTGCTGGGCGCACCATTTGTACCGCTGCTTGAGCTACTGAATGTTGCTGAAGCACAAGCAGCTGCGCAGACAATGCTAGTTGGTTTCACTGACATGTATGTACCGTCAATCATCGCTGCGTCGAGCATCGATGCTGAGATGACCAAGTTTGTTGTCGCTGCACTGTCTGTTACTCAGTTGATCTTCATGTCAGAAACGGGCTCGGTGATCCTTAGCAGCAAGGTGCCAATCAACTTCCTTGAGCTGGTGGCAATTTTTGTACTGCGTACCCTAGTGACGCTGCCAATTATTGTCGCGATTGGCCACCTAATCTTCTAAACCATTTGTTTAGAGTGTAATCAATACTGCTCCTACCCCCATTGCCCGGTCTCAGTACCGGGCAATTATTTGCACCACCTTTTTATCTTCCCTTGCTGTCAGCTCAGGTAGCTTGATCGACAACTCCCCGCCAATATGGCTAAGTACCAAATCAAATAAGTGGAACAGAGTATCTGACGCTTCAAGCGAAAACTGGTAGAGGTGGTATTTGACCAACTCTTTGTCATGCCCGTTTAAATCGATGTTTTCATACTGGATGAACAGATTGTCGATGATGAGCGGCGGTACAGCAGGATCGTCGGGTAAATGCAGCTGCGCCATCCTGCGCTTGAGGATCTGTGCATGCAGCCCCAGCTCCCTTGCCATTACATCACTGCCCATCTTGTAGTTTTCAATCGCATAGCGAAAGCGGCTCAGGCTGTCGATGGCATTGAGCATTACCGGCCATGTGCCTTGGTAATGCTTGAATAATTCATCCCTCTCAGACGTGATGAGGCACTGGGTTAACGTATCGTCTATCAGGTACAGCACATGGCGGATCGCCTTGCCGTGGGTAGCCTGGTTACGCTGGACAGAGTATTTCGGCCATTCATCCAAAATCGTCCCTAGCTGTTTGTCGAGAATGCGGTACATCGGTTTGTTGGTGATTTCCGCTTGGGTGATCAAGCTATGGATCAGCGTCTTGATCGCAATTGACTCACTCAGGCTTTCTGAACGCGGCGGCGTGCTTTTCAAGGCTTGGTGTGACTGGCGGCGGTGAAAGCGGAGCAAGTGGATAAGCTGGCGCAGGCCGATAATTTGGTTAAAGCGGCTTTGAAGCAAATCACGTTGCTGGCGTGAGCGGATGATGACGGTGCCAAGCGCAATGCCGACGAGACAGAGGGTAAGAATAATATAAAGCATGCAGCCTCCCTAAACACACGAGTCCGGTTCTGGTAAGCAAAGTTGCAAGCATTATTCCATGATGGTTCAAAAGGCTTGAATATTTTAAGCTTTATTATCAATTATTTATGTTGATGATTAGATTGGCAATAAAGGCAATGACGAAAATGGTGCAGTGGTGGTGCAATGATGCAGCCTGATGGTGCAGATCGGTTGTCTGTGAGTTGGTGTATGACCAGCCTTGTTTAAAAGTATTGTATGAGTACCAAAGCGAGCAAGGGGCTATAAAAAAGGCTCCCTGTCGGGAGCCTTGAATTAGGAGAAAATGCTTACCCGTTGCTTACGAGTTTGAAATCGGGTGCAGGTGGACTTCTTCTTCTTTCTCACCCGCATGCGGGTCGTTGAAGCGGTCGATATCCATCTCACCTTCAGATTTCGCAACGATACAGGTTACACAGCTGTCACCCGTGATGTTAACTGCAGTACGGATCATATCCAGCAGACGGTCAACACCCATGATAATTGCGATACCTTCAACCGGTAGGCCAACCTGGTTCAATACCATTGCTAGCATGATTAGGCCCACACCTGGTACACCAGCGGTACCGATAGAAGCCAGGGTTGCTGTTGCAATGACCATCAAGTAATCACCCATGGTCAGGTCGATGTTGAATGCCTGGGCAATGAAGGCAGTCGCCACACCTTGCATGATCGCAGTACCATCCATGTTGATGGTTGCGCCTAGCGGTACAGTGAATGAAGCGATACGGTTCTTAACACCAAGACGCTTGGTCGCTGTTTCCATCGTGACTGGAATTGTCGCGTTTGAAGATGCTGTCGAGAAAGCGAACATGATCGCATCTTCCATCTTCTTCAGGAACAGTTTCGGGCTCAAGCCAGTGAAGATCTTGAATAGCGAACCGTATACCACGATACCGTGCAGCAGCAGGGTACAAGTCAGTACTAGGAAGTAACCGAATAGGTTGAAAATTGCATCAAGGCCTAGGCCGGTGAACAGTTTTGCCATCAGGAAGAATACACCGAATGGGGCAATGTTCATCAGCAGGGCAACCAACTTCATGATCACTTCGTTGAGATCAGCAAAGATGCCTGCAATACGCTCGCCTGGCTTACCCGCAGCACTGATAGCAATACCGAACAGGATAGCGAACACGATGATTTGCAGCGTGTTACCGTTAGCCATAGAGCTGATTGGGTTGGTTGGGAACATGTCGATGATGACCTGACCCAGTGACGGCGCTTCTCGAGAAGCGAAGGTAGTGGCTGCAGAAAGGTCTGCGCCTGCACCTGGCTTGAACACGTTACCCATAACCAACGCCAGGGTAATCGCAATGGCAGTCGTCGTCAGGTAGAACGCCAGCGTTTTACCGCCTAGGCGGCCCAGGGTGCTGATATCTTTGAGTGTGCTGGTACCACATACCAGCGAAACAAATACCAATGGCACAACTAGCATCTTCAAGCTTGCGATGAAAATTGCACCGCCAACCTCGAACAGGCCATTCACTATATATTCGTGGACAAAAGATGATTCAGCAAAAAGTGAACGAATAATGAATCCTGTCAATATGCCCAGAACCATACCCAGAATAACGCGGCCGGTCAGGGACATTTTTTTCTTTTGTGCTTGCATGAATAAAACACTCCTTATAATTATTCACTCTGAAAATCTTTCACCAGAGCGCGGAGCAGGTTAACAGCACTTTATGTGTTAAGGCGAAGTAAAATGCCGTGAAATAATCAAAGATATGTTTCAGATCACACTTTTTTGGACAGTATGATATTCTGAAAACACATTTGTTAACTGAATTTTAACGCACTCGGTGGTTTTTGGCCGTTTTTTGTGCTGATAAATCGATTTGAGCGAAAATATGCTAAGGTTTCGCCGAGTTTACACCTGGTTTTGGGCATCAGGAAAAGCCACTGTTAACATTCGGTTTTGCAGTATTTCATGGGGTTGAATGCCTATAAAGGATTAGGTGTGACAGGAAGGTTAAAATCGCTATAGTGAAGGTGTGGTTGTGGTGATTAATTCTGGTTTTTTACCTGAAGGCTGGTGGGATATTTCGCAATATTTTATTGGAGTATATATTTATTCCGAATATGTTTTTCCCGGTCAGTTTTTCTGGGCATAGCAAACCAGCACCATCTGATCACAGATATGCTGGTTGCTAAACTTAAGGTACTGATTTTTAAGGCTTATACAGCTGCTGTTACGGTATCTTCCAACAGCATGTCGATACGTGAAACGTAATCGTGGTACTCAGCGGTATTGTCCTTGGCGTAATGGAAGTTACGGAAGTAGCGTGTCATGGACGTAAAGTACTTACGTGCTTCGGCTTTATCAGCAAAATCATATTCAGTGCGGATGACTTTCACCACCTTGGCAAAGATGAACTGCTGGCGCTCGAAGCTACATGACGCATCGACTTCGTCGAAGGCATCTTGCTGTAGGTATACCATGTCAAGGAACAGCGCTTTCTGGTAAACCACATAGTCTTCCAGCGAAATGCCTTCTTCACCGGTAACCTGCATCATCTGCCCGATGCTGTCACCGGTTGATAGCAAGGCTTTCATTTCCTTAACCGTTGGTACCCACTCAGGGCCCAGGTTCTCGGCATACCAGCCTTCAAGCTGGTCAAGGTAGCGTGACCAGGAAATCAACGGGTCAATCGCCGGGTAGAAGCGCTTGTAGGCACGGTCATACGACAGGCCAAGGAAGGTCTTAACGGTACCTAGGGTCGACTGGGTGACCGGCTCTTCGAAGTTACCACCGGCAGGGGAGACCGAACCAATCATAGTCAGCGAGCCATCAGTGCCGTTTTCGTTGTCAACCACACCACAGCGCTCGTAAACGCCCTTGATCGCTGAGTCCATGTAAGCCGGGAAACCTTCTTCACCCGGGATCTCTTCCAGACGATTCGACGTTTCACGCATTGCCTGTGCCCAACGAGAAGTTGAGTCAGCCAATAGCAGGACGTTGTAGCCCATCTGGCGGTAATATTCACCCAGCGTCAGGCCTGTATAAATAGAGGCTTCACGGGCAGCAACCGGCATCGATGAGGTATTACAGATGATCACGGTACGGTCAATCAGTGTACCGCCATGTTTAGGATCCGGTAGGTGTGGGAATTCCTCAATAGTTTCAACTACTTCACCAGCTCGTTCGCCACAGGCAACCACGATAACGATGTCGGCATCACAGTAACGGGAGATACCGTGCTGCAGAACGGTTTTACCTGAGCCGAAAGGACCTGGTACACAGCCTGTTCCGCCCCGGGCAATCGGGAAGAAAGTATCAATGGTGCGGGTTGTTGTAACCAGTGGCTCATTGGGGAATTTACGCTGAGTCTTGCCGCCGTTTTTGGTCAGGGTATTGGCGATAGACTGACGGACTGGCCACTTCTGGACCATAGTCAGGTTATGCTCTTTACCTCGGTTATCGGTAATATGGGCAACGACGGTATCAACGGTAAAGTTACCTTCTTGAATCCAGGTAACTTCGACTTCACCTTTAATATAGAAGGGCACCATGATCTGGTGGGTAAAACGGCCTTCTTGTACTGTACCCAGTGATTGGCCTGCGCGGAGTTTGTCGCCTTTCTTGGCAACGGCAGTAAAGGCCCAGGTTTCTGCTTTATCTAGCGCATC
Organism: Photobacterium sp. ABD4_091; assembly: GCF_056160145.1. NCBI lineage: Bacteria > Pseudomonadati > Pseudomonadota > Gammaproteobacteria > Vibrionales > Vibrionaceae > Photobacterium > Photobacterium sp. ABD4_091. The sequence goes on from NZ_JBSWWQ010000001.1 coordinate 2,667,811, forward strand.
AACCTGTACACCTCGTTTGAGGAATTTACCGTGGATTTGCGCTAGGCGCTCCAGCGGGTTTTGCAGGCCATCATAGATTTGCGCCAGGATGCCAGGGCCTAGATCGAGGCTGAGCATTTCACCGGTTTGAATAATGCTGTCACCGACAGCAACCCCCCGGGTGTCTTCATACACCTGGATGTCGGCGGAGTCACCGCGAACACGAAGTACTTCGGCCATCAGCATTTCATCAAGGCCGTCCGTTTGCTTGCGGCTCGGTAGTACATAAACTACTTCATTTTTTACCAGTTGACCTTTTTCCCCATCATTGAGGCGAATAGTCAGTGTGTCGCCAATGACAGCCGTAACGTGGGCTGTCGGCGTTTTATTGATTAATTCTGTGCTCATTGAACAACCTGTTTTCAAAATTAATTCGGTAGTTCACTGGCGAACTCGCCCAGTGCATTTTCTACCAGTTGGTCGAACCGCTCGATGGCTATCTCGCTGTTATAAGTGGTCCAGCGGAATACCAAGTTCCAGCGCAAGAGATATATAACGACAGCTTCGAAGCTAAAGCGCTCTTTGGTACTGATGCGGTCAAGTTCATCCCAAACCGCTTCTAGTAAGGCTTTTTCGAGCTCGAGGCTCTGATCGTGCTCCATGTACCGGGCAACATCCGGCAACCATGGGAAAGCGAACTGCAAGTTAAAGTAAGGCACATTCCAATTGCGGCGGACAAACTCGTAGCGCGTACCGAAACTCCAGCGGGGCGCTGACGGTGCTTTTTCCCCGGCTTTTTTGCGGCGCAGGGCAGCAACAACCGTTCGCATATCCAGACGCCAGTCAATCAGATCGCGGAGTACCTTGCTTTTGACTTCACTGCGCGCTCGCGTCGCGAACTTGATCAGCTCAGCATCATCGGCATCGTCCTTGGTACGATCCCAATGCATGAGCTGCTCAATCATATTGAGGTGCTTACGCTCATCAAAGGTGAGTGCACTCAAGCGGCGTTCCAGCTGATAACGTGAAATCGGCGTGATTTTACTGTTGAACAGCGAGTCGATATGCGGCAGTGACGTCAACAAGCTATGATATGCTTTATCAGACATATACGTTCCTTGTTAAAGGAGAGGCAGGGCTAGCCTGCCTCCTTTACTTACTTAACGATACCTTCTAGCAGCGCACGGAAACGTGGCTGAAGATGGTTAAGCATCATCTGGGTGACGGTCTCATCCGACAGTGCCACTTCGATATCTTTATCTTTCAGGCGGAACACTACAGCGTTCTTGTTATCTTCGTTAACGTTGAAAGTAACCCCTTCGCGCAGCATTTCAGCAGCTTGTGCCACCGCAAAGTGGATCAACGTACCTTCCTTGAGTTCTTCAGGGTTGGCACTCAAGTCGTTCACGCCTACCACGCGGGTCGGCAAGATAACTTCAACCGCTTCATCGGTTTTGATGGCACTGCGGCCAGCAACTTCGAGGATCATTTGCTGCAGCAGCTTTTCGTCTGTTAACTGGGTCCCGACAGTCGCCTGGATCTGCTTGGCAAATTCATCCTGCAAGAATGCTTTCAGCTCCAAAATGGCGTTGCGGTTGGCCATCTCAAACGCTTGCTTGCCGGCTGTTGAGACAAAGTCAGCTTCCTTACGGGCATTGCCCAGGATCAGGCCTGCTTTGTCACGGGCTTCTGCAACAATGGTAGAGGCTTCTTCTCGCGCTTCAGCGATAATTTGGTCAGCCGCTTCTTTACCGGCATCGACACCTTCTTGGCGAAGGGTATCGACCAGCTGCTTGATCCCTGCCGAAACAGGCGTTGTATTTTGATTTTCTACTGGCATGGTCTGTTCCTTAAGCGCCGATGTTGGCACCCATTACTAGGGCAAAAACGAACGCGAATACCGAGAAGCCTTCTACAATCGCTGCTGGAGCAATAGATAGACCGAATACTTCAGGCTTGTTCTTAGAGGCATTGATGGCAGCCGATACTGCTTGACCCTGGTAGATAGCAGAGAACAGCAGTGCCAGGCCGGTCATCAGGCCAACACCAAATAGGCCGCCAGCTGTTTGTGCATCCACACCGATACCGGCAAGGGTAAACATGATTACGATACCGTAGATAACCTGAGAGGATGGCATGGCAGACAGGCCAATGTATTTACCGTAGCCAGATTCAACATCGAGCATGGCACCACAGGCTGCTTGACCGGCTACCGAACAGCCGATAGCTGAACCAATAGCACCCAGTGCAACAGGAGCGAACGCGCCCAACCAACCAAGTGCAATAACAAATTGTTCCATGTTTTAATCCTCTTTCTTCCGAAAAGCTTTGAATGGGTATCCTTCGTCGGATAGACCCCAGTTAACAAATTCAATAACGTTCAGGCGCATACCGTGAACCACACCACTCATGACACAGAGTGCGAAGTTCAAAATATGGCCAAGCAATAAGATCAGGCCGCCAAACAGAACCCCAGAAACAGGCTGGGCTTCGACAACTTGGCCGGCGAGTGAGTTAAAGGTCATTGCCAGCGATGCACCTGACAGGCCAAGCGCAAACAAACGCATGTAGCTCAGGATGTCACCGAAGGCGCTGGTGATGTTGTAAATCGCCTTGGCACCATCAAGCACTCGGAGAGCCATGTCCTTGCGGCTGTTGATTGGGCGATCGCTGCTATATACACAGACCAGGCCGGCACCACCGAGCATCAAGAGGCCGCCAAGTCCTTTACCGAACCAACTCCAGACCGCGCCGGTCACACCGAACCACATCAACATGCCGCCAAACATCAGCGCCGCCCAGCCAAGTGGCGCGAACGCCCGCTTGTGGGTGCGGTTGATATAAGCCGTCATCACGTTGGCGATGATCAGGTGCATAACACCGATGAAAACCGAAAGCCGCATCATGGCGGTGTAATCGTTCATGTCGATGATGTGGAAGAAGTCCCAGAAGCTGCCTTCGCTTGGCGAGATCCCAAAATAACTACCTGCCAGCACACCCCAGAAAATACCTAATCCTGACATGAACAAGCCCATGTTCTTCAATCGCTTGCCTTCTTCTGAGGCATCGAATTTTTCACGGAAGAACAGAACGATCAGGCCGAGAATTGCACTGTATATGGCATCATTCATGATCATTGCGAAGAACAATGAGAACGAGTAGAACACCAGGTTGCCCGGGTCCCATGCACGGTAATTCGGGGTTTGGAAAAAGCCCATGGCTTCTGCACCGCCACCGGTTAGCTCGGAGTTTTCAAGCAGGGTAGGTGGCTGGTCATCATCCTTGGGTTCTTCGAACAGCACCGCAGAGCCGTAAACATCAGCCAATTCGATCACCGCATCTTGGGCATCGGCAGGCATCCACCCTTGGATCAGGAAGAATTCGCCTTCGTCCTGAACACCGGAAGAAGCAAGCAGCAGTTCGGCCTTGTCTTGGCTTGCCGCCAGTGACTGACTCAGCGGATATATCCATCGTGTGAGGGCTTCACGTTCTGCCATCAGATCCTCAAGGTGCTGCTCGGCAATCTCGAGGTGCTCTTCGACTTTGGACAGGCTGTTACCGCCAATGTGCGAACGATCGAACGGAAGCAACGCTGGATCGGGCTCGGACTCAGACACAATGACAACATAGGCGTTTTTCTGATCGCGGTGAACTTCTTGCCAAGGAAGATCGATGTCTGCCATGGCAGACAGCTTTTTCAATGGCAGAAGATAAAACCAAAAACGCAAATTGTTGATTGTGCTGATTTCAGGCAGTTCAAACTCCCCCCAAGGGCGCAGCAGTTGCAGGCGCTCTTTGAGCAAGTCACGTTTGTCCTGCTGCTGGCGGATATGGAGTTTGTTCTCGAGAATTTGTGCTACCAATTCATCGACATCTACCAAATCCTTGTCCTTGACCGGACGGCGTCTGCGCTCGACGCGGCTCAGCCAGGCAAGGGCCTCGCTGGCATCTGTCGGTTGCTGCATCGCAATCGCATGGTTGGCGTCGGCATCATCCTGGCTAAGAGGAATAAGATGCATACACCCCAATGCTTGCAACGCCATCAGGATCTCTTCCCGGCGAGAGGCTTGGCCACCGAGTGTTAAGCGTTTTAACTGTTTGATACTCATGATTGGCCTCCCTGCGTTTTCTCTTGCTGTGCTAGCACTTTTTGCTTCGATAGCTTCGCGTTCATAACAGCTGCGCGCTCTTGGTCAGAAAGGTAGATACCGATCCGTTTGATACTTTCTTGGGTATCAGGGATCAGCACTTTCGAGAACAAGTTCACACGCTGGCTGGTGATCCGTGTGGCGTCGCTGATCAATTCGTAGCGCTGCTGGTAAACCGCCAGCTCCACACGCAAACGAACCATTTCTTTCAGCTGACGCACAACACTATCGACCCAGTGCGGGCGGGCAAGGTAACTGTATGGGGTCACTTCGACGTCAATAGCCTCGACGACAGGGACCCGGCAGCCAACAATATTCTGGGTGGCAAGCTTAACGTCGGTGACCTTGACCAGGTTGTTGACGTTGATTTCCTTGCACGCGAGCATCGGGATAGCTTCCTCAACCACAGCACGTAAATCGGCGACGCGATCTTTGGCTTGTTGCAAAGCTTTCTCGGCTTTCTTACGCTCCAGCATTAATTGTTGACGCTTCAGTTCCAACGCAGGCAGGTAGCGGTTGTAAGTTTTTAAACTCCGCTTTTGCTTGTTCAGCGAGCTTTTGTTAAGTGCTACCTTAGCCATGGATTATTCCCCTGCTGTTTCTGCTTCCAGATCTAACTGCTCTGGATAAGGCCAGTACATTTCCAGCAGGCTGTCTTTGATCAGGGTTTCTTCCGGATCAAAACATTCCGCGAGGATTTTCCAACTGAAGTCCAACGCATCTTCCAGGCTCATGTCGACATCTAGCGTCATGAAGTTGTCCTTGAAGTACTTGCCGAATTTCAAGGTCTTCTTGTCATATTCCGACAGTTCGAATGCCATGGCTTGTTTCTGCTGGGCCTCGACAGAATCTGAGTAGAAGCGGATCATCACGCTCATGATAGCGCTGTGGTCTTCTCGGGTTTCCTTGCCGACTACCATCTGCTTAAGACGTGACAGTGAGCCGAATGGGTCAAGTACACCATCGTGAAGGTAGAACTGACCTTCGGTGATATAACCGGTGTTATCCGGAACTGGGTGGGTCACGTCATTGCCTGGCATGGTGGTGACTGCCAGCAGGGTGACAGAGCCTGCGCCCTTGTAGTCACAGGCCTTCTCATAGCGCTTGGCTAGCTGAGAGTAAAGATCGCCCATGTAGCCGCGGTTGGCCGGGATCTTGTCCATTGCAACGCCGATTTCCTTCATGGCGTCGGCATAAGAGGTCATATCGGTCAGCAGCACCAACACCTTCTTGCTTTCGTCCACGGCGAAATGCTCGGCTACTGACAATGCCATATCCGGTGCAAGCAAGCGCTCTACGGTAGGGTCCGAGGCTTGGTTGACGAACATTACGGTACGCGATGATACGCCGGCTTCTTCAAACTGGGTCTTGAAAAAGTGGTAGTCATCATAGATAAGGCCCATGCCGGCGAAGACCACAACATCGGCTTCGGCCTGAATAGCGATACGGGCAAGGAATTTGTTGTACGGTTCACCGGCAACAGAGAAAATTGGGATTTTCTGTGACTCAACCAAGGTGTTGAAAACATCAATCATCGGCACGTTGGTACGCACCATACGGGTTGCCAATGTCCGGCGGACAGGATTGACCGAAGGGCCGTCGATTTCAACCTTGGGGTCGGTTTCGAGTTCTGGGCCATGGTCAATAGGCTGCCCGGCGCCGTTGAAGATGCGACCTAAAATGTTCGGTGAATAGGTAACCTGCATCGGTTGGTCGAGGAAGCATACGGCGGCATTGGTCGAGAGACCTTTACAGCCAGCAAAAACCTGAAGGGAGACTTCTTCGTTGTCGATTTTGATGATCTGGGCAAGCGAGTAGTTTTCACCGTTTTGCTCAATCATCGCAAGATCGCCGTACTTGGCCTTTGCATTGCTCGAGGAGAGGTTGGGTACTTCTACCCTGATCAAATCACCAACGATACTGAGTATGTTGGTGTAACGTAATAGACTCTGTGGCATCACAATACCTTGATAACTGCCTGGGGGATGAGTGTTTCAATGAGAGCCATGAAATATTTGCGCTCATTTTTTAGCCCGCTTGTGAATTACCTGCCCATCCAAGGCAGGAAAAAATCCACAGCACAGTTACCTAGGTTAGGCTTATGTAGCTTATTTGGTACAAATCTGTTGTTTCAGTTGATGTCAAATTGTAACAAATAATTTCAGTCACATCGGGATATTCGAATCAATCTATCGGATTAATCATGGGTATTGGTTTGTTCGATAGCTATAGGGTGTGAGGCGTTAATTTGCTAACCAATTGATTGTGATGGTTTATATTTGAAGTGCGTATATCACTGTGAAAATGCGCTTCAGCAATTGTTTTTTCCTTTTGCGATCTACATAGCAGTTTTCAAAACTGAAAAATTAGATATCACCATTATTTTGTCTTTTAACACATGTAAAAAAAGTTAATGAAATGAGTAGGTATGAAAACAGCGAGATGGTGTTTTTTTGACCAAGCTACACTTTTGATGCGACGACAGGCAATGTGATGACAGGGTGCCACCGCTTACACGTACGATAAATTAGCGTCAAAGTGCTACAAGTTGGCGTGAAAGTGTTACGGATTGGCTTCGCTATCTTTACTCTGCGAATTGCTGGTGTCGGCTATTGCGCTATTACTTTCCGCATCAACCCAGGTCATGAATACTTGATATCCAGCCGAGAGAAATGCAGCACCGATAAACATCCCTAGTATGCCGCCAGACATCATGCCGCCAATTGCGCCAATTAAAACGACTGGCATCGGAACGGCTAGACCTCGGCCTAGGATCATTGGCTTTAGGAAGTTATCAACGAGGCTCGCCGCAATGATTAAGATTGAGAATATCGTGTTGTGCAGGGTTGATGTTTCGCCGCTAGACCACAGAATGCCAACTGCAACAAGAGCAATAATGGTGACAGGTAACTGCATAATGGCGAACATCAAAGCAATTAAGGTAAATAATGCTGCTGCGGGGACACCAGCAAGTGCAACGGTCGCACCGAAGACCACCGCGGTGAGAAATGCAATACCAATGATCCCAATGGCAACTTGCCTGATTGTCGCAGTGGTGAGGTGATGTAATTCTGGGCCAATGTCGCTGTTGGAAAAACTGGTGAAAATCCGCCGTATAGACCGACTAGCGGGTTCTGCCCAGGCCAGCATAATGCCTGCGATAATAATGGCTCCGATCATCAGGAAGACACTTCGCGCAGCACCGCTAGCCCTTTCGACAAACCAGCTGGACAAACTCTTTAATTGCGGTTGTCGCTTTTCAATAAAGCGGGGTAAATCTGCGGCGGCTTCTCCCCAGGCATCATGCATTTTTTCTCCGACCAATGGCCATTCCTTGACACTGTCAGTGGGCGGCGGAACAACCAGAGCGCCTGTCTCGTAGGTTTCATAGGTATCAAAAATTTTGGATGCAAAAGAGTTGCCTACCATAGCAGTAGGGATCCCAAGCAAAAGCACACCGACAATCGCAATAAGGGTTGATGTGCGTGCGGCTGACCAACCGAGCTTGGCCTCAAAGAAAAGCCGGGCCGGATAGAGTGCAATTGCAAGCACTAGAGCCCACATGAGGATCGGTAGAAAAGGCAAGAATGCCCAAAAGCAAACCAGGACAATAAAGGCGATAACGGAAAAGCGTATTAATGAGGCTGTAAACGCACTAGAGAGCACTTGTTTTAAATTTTCATCATCGCGATTCAATGTGTATCCCTCTTTGGTAAAGGTTAACAATGACGGTGAAACTGTTCTGCCTACAAACCGACTTTATCCGTGGCTTTATCCGTAAAGTCTGTTAATTAACTATAATTTGCTTTGTCGTATCTTCCATTCGCATTAATAAAAATTTAGCCTTTACGAGACAAAAAAAACCAGCTCAATTGAGCTGGTTTAGTTTAGAGTGTCTGTAATGACAGGTGGTTACATGACGCGCATGCCAGGCTTAGCACCTTCGTGCGGCTCAAGGATCCACAGATCTTCACCACCAGGGCCAGCAGCCAGCACCATACCTTCAGACATGCCGAATTTCATCTTGCGCGGCTTCAGGTTTGCCACCATAACTGTGTGCTTACCGATTAGGTCTTCAGGGCTGTAAGCCGACTTGATACCAGCAAATACCTGACGGGTTTCGCCGCCAAGGTCTAGCTCAAGCTTCAGTAGCTTGTTTGCCTTTGGCACAGATTCGCAAGACACGATTTTCGCAATGCGAAGATCCACTTTAGCAAAGTCATCGAATTCGATTTCGTCTGCGATTGGCTCTTTGCTTAGCTCAGTTTCAGTCTTTGCCGCTTCTGCTTTTTCTTTTGCTGCCATTTCTGCTGCTGCATCTTCTTTTGAAGATTCAACCATAGCTTCAACTTTCTTGGCGTCGATACGGTTGAACAGCGCCTTGAACTTAGTCACTTCGTGGCCAGTTAGCGGCTGGGCAATGCCATCCCAAGTCAGCGTTTCGTTCAGGAAGCCTTCGGTACGCTCAGACAGCTGAGGCATAACAGGTTTCAGGTACGTCATCAGTACGCGGAACAGGTTGATACCCACCGAGCAGATTTCCTGTAGTTCCTGATCTTTGCCTTCTTGCTTAGCCACAACCCAAGGGGCTTTTTCATCAACGTACTGGTTAGCTTTGTCAGCCAGTGCAGTGATTTCACGGATAGCACGGCTGAATTCACGTGTTTCGTAAAGCTCTGCGATGCGATCTGCAGCAGCAACGAACTCTGCGTATAGCTCAGGCTCGGCGAAGTTGTCAGACAGCTTGCCGTCGAAGCGCTTGGCGATGAAGCCAGCGTTACGAGATGCCAGGTTAACAATCTTGTTCACCACGTCGCTGTTAACGCGCTGGGTGAAGTCTTCAAGGTTAAGATCCAGATCATCGATACGGCTGTTCAGCTTCGCTGCGTAGTAGTAACGTAGGCATTCTGGGTCTAGGTGCTCTAGGTAAGTACCCGCCTTGATGAAGGTACCTTTTGACTTGGACATCTTGGCACCGTTTACGGTTACATAGCCGTGAACGAATACGTTGTCCGGCTTACGGAAACCCGCGCCTTCTAGCATTGCAGGCCAGAATAGGCTGTGGAAGTAAACGATGTCTTTACCGATGAAGTGGTAAAGCTCGGTTGAACTGTCTTTGTTCCAGAACTCGTCGAAGTCCAGGTCATCGCGCTTGTCACACAGGTTCTTGAATGAGCCCATGTAACCGATAGGTGCGTCTAGCCATACGTAGAAGTACTTGCCAGTTTCGCCTGGGATTTCAAAACCGAAGTAAGGTGCGTCACGAGAGATGTCCCACTGCTGTAGGCCAGACTCGAACCATTCCTGCATCTTGTTGGCAGTTTCGTCCTGAAGGGCACCAGACTTGGTCCACTCTTTTAGCATGCCTTCGAACTGAGGCAGGTCGAAGAAGAAGTGCTCAGAGTCCTTCATAACAGGCGTTGCGCCAGACACAGCAGATTTCGGGTTGATCAACTCTGTCGGGCTGTAGGTTTCGCCACAGTTGTCACAGTTGTCGCCGTACTGGTCTTCAGACTTACACTTAGGGCAAGTACCTTTTACGAAACGGTCCGGCAGGAACATTTCTTTCTCAGGGTCAAACAGCTGGGAGATAGTACGGTTGGTGATGTAGCCGTTTTCTTTTAGCTGAGTGTAGACGAACGACGCCAGCTCGCGGTTCTCTTCAGAGTGCGTGCTGTGGTAGTTGTCGAAGCTAATATCGAAGCCAGCAAAGTCAGCCTGGTGCTCTTTGCTCACTTCGGCAATCATCTGCTCAGGTTCCATACCCATCTGCTGGGCCTTAAGCATGATTGGAGTACCGTGTGCATCGTCTGCACAGATGAAATGAACTTCGTTGCCGCGAAGGCGCTGATAGCGCACCCAGATATCCGCTTGTACATGCTCAAGCATGTGGCCCAAGTGGATAGAACCGTTAGCGTACGGTAGGGCGCAGGTCACCAGAATTTTTCTTGGATTTGCAGCCATAATGTCTTATTTCGCTCGTGATGGGTAATAAAAACGTAGCTGTAAATACTACCTGATGGATAGCACCTTGCCTAGGAGGATCTGCTGTAAATCACCGTAAAATGGGGCGCTAAATAAGCATCGGTGTTAGGATGTAGGTAAACAATAAATGTGGAGCGCTAAAAGATCATGAGCAATGACTCAATTACCCGTTTCGAAAGCGTGGCAGATATTTGCCGTTGGTTGAACCAGTTTGAACACCCTTTGCTACACGAAGAGTGGGCTGAGACGACCAACGTAGTGTCGGTGTCGGCTGACGGTAAAATATCGGTGACGTTTCCTTTTGCCGCCAGCCAAGTTGCAGAGCTTTTGGAGCAGTGGATCATTACCCAGCAAAAACTCCATCATATTGCCAGTGACATCCATTTCGATATTTCCTGCCGTGTAGCGCCATTGGCTTCGGGTGACAAGCAGCCACTCAATGGCGTTAAGAACATTATTGTGGTGAGCTCGGCCAAAGGCGGGGTCGGCAAATCGACCACGTCAGTTAACCTAGCGTTGGGTTTGCAAGCCCAAGGGGCCAAAGTCGGCTTGCTCGATGCCGACATCTACGGCCCATCTGTGCCTATGATGCTGGGCACGGTCGATGAGAAGCCCCAGTCCCCAGATGGCAAGATGATGATGCCGATTGAGTCATGCGGCCTGTTTACCAACTCTGTCGGGTACTTGGTGCCTGCTGATAGTGCGACCATTTGGCGCGGCCCGATGGCTTCGAAAGCACTATCACAGATCATCGCCGAGACTTGGTGGCCAGAGCTGGACTATCTGGTTATTGATATGCCGCCGGGCACGGGTGATATCCAGCTGACGCTGGCACAGCAGATCCCCGTTACCGGAGCTGTTGTTGTAACTACTCCTCAAGATCTGGCGCTGGCTGATGCTATCAAAGGGGTCAGCATGTTCAACAAGGTCGACGTACCTGTATTGGGTGTGGTCGAGAACATGAGCTACCACATCTGTAGTAACTGCGGCCATCACGAGCCTATTTTTGGTACGGGTGGGGCTGAGCGCATGGCGCAGGAATATGCGGTTCCGCTGTTGGCACAATTGCCATTGCATATCAATATTCGTGAAGATATCGACAACGGTAAGCCAACAGTTGCGGCATCACCTGACTCTGAGCAGGCGCAGGCCTATATCCAGTTGGCCGGCTCTGTGGCCAGCCGCCTGTATTGGGAGGGCACGCCGGTGGTCGAGCAGATCACAATTCGTACAATGTAAACCATTGCTTCGCTCAAACCTGCAGAGTTTCTGAGCAAACGTGGCGGATGCCGCTTTTTTACTGGCATCTGCCCCTACATCTGCCTATAATCAGGCGGTTTATTTATGCCTATTTAAAGCCATTTCCCGACACAGTGAGTGATGGGGGATGGTCTGTTTATTACGGTTTGTCCACTACGCCACGTTGTTTTACAGGTGCTTTCTGATATGTCTGAACACTCTCACCAATGCGTTATTATCGGTATTGCAGGTGCCTCTGCATCCGGTAAAAGTCTGATTGCCAGCACAGTTTATAAAGAGCTAAAAGAAAAAGTAGGCGATCATCAGATCGGTGTTATTACGGAAGATTGCTACTACAACGATCAAAGCCACCTAAGCATGGATGAAAGGGTAAAGACCAACTACGACCACCCAAATGCCTTGGATCACGACCTACTTTGTGACCACCTTGAGCAGTTGATCCGCGGTGAAGCGGTGGAAGTTCCTCAGTACAGCTACAGCGAACATACGCGTATGGTTGAAACCACCACGCTGACACCGAAGAAGGTGATCATCCTGGAAGGTATTCTGCTGCTGACAGATCCTCGCCTGCGTGAAATCATGCACGCCAGCGTTTTCATGGATACGCCACTAGACATCTGTTTGCTTCGTCGTCTTCAGCGTGACGTTGCTGAGCGTGATCGCACAATGGAATCTGTTCTTGAGCAGTATCAGAAGACAGTACGCCCGATGTTCATGCAGTTCATCGAGCCATCTAAGCAGTACGCAGACATCATTGTTCCTCGTGGCGGTAAAAATCGTATCGCGATTGACGTACTGAAAGCACACATTGCCAAGTTGCTACGTGCTTAAGGTCAGCCCTGACCAATGAATATCGATAGGCAGCATTACGCTGCCTATTTTTTTACCTGGCAAAAACATAGCGGCTGTATGTTGGGTATAGACTTCAATCACTTGAAGTCGTTGGGCTATATGCCACAATGGGATCAGATTACTTTGCGCTAGGCTCGATTGATGAGCATGGATGAAAGATGGGGATGTAATGAAAAAAATAATAATGGCTTTACTGGCGATACTTGTCGTTATCGTTGTCGGTATAGCGGCCTTGGTGGCGCTGGTTGATCCCAACCAGTTCAAACCGATGATTGCTGAGCAGGTAAAAAAAGCGACTGGTCGCGATTTGGTGATCGAAGGCGACATCAGCTGGCGCTTCTTCCCGAGTATCGGGTTTGATATTGGCAAAACAGAATTCCGTAACCCGCAAGGGTTTGCCGAGCCTAACCTTGCCCAGTTCGAGCAGGCAGAGCTTTCCGTCTCTGTTACGCCGTTGTTCTCCCAACAACTTGAAATCGGCAATGTCAGCTTGCTCGGTGGCCGGGTGTTTATCCAAACCCTCGAAAATGGTGTGAGCAACCTAGATGGCTTGTCAGGGCAAGATAAAACAGGCGCTGAAGCTGATCAGCCTGCGGCCGAGACTGAACAACCCGTACCACAAGCTGAGCAACAAGCTTGGCAGATCAGTTTGGCCGGTGTGGAAATCAACAATGCCAGTGCACTGATCATTGACGATAAAGCAGGGAGCCGAACAGAAGTTGAGCGCCTTGATTTCTCCCTCGACCAATTTGCACCGGGTGAGTGGACGGCCGCGAAGTTCAACATTGCCGGTAATGCTGGCGATCTGAACTTCAGGGCGGAAGGCCAAACAGAGTTATTGATTGCCAAGGCGCTGGATGGCGCTGAGCTTAAAGCTCTGTCGTTAAAGGCCAGTGCTAAAGATGCGGTTAATGATATTCGCAACGCTAACATCTCGCTCGACAGCTTCAAGTTAGGTGAATGGTCAACGATTGAGTTTGCCATTGAAGGTGAGGTACCAGATTTGAGCTTCAACACCCAGGGCTCTACCCAGCTGATGGTGGATGAAGCGGTTAAGGTCATTGACTTGAAAGCGGCCAAGGTGAGTGTTGATGCTAAAGGTGCCAGCCTGCCACGCCCTGAAATGAAAATTGGCCTAGAGGCCGATGCCAAATACCACTTGGATAAAGGATTGGCTGAGCTGCCTTCGCTCAAGGCGACAGTCGATGAACTGGCGGTTGCGGGTAATGCTTCTTTCCAGTCGGCAAATATTCCGGTGATCCGCTTTGACTTATCTTCCGACAACATTGATGTCGATGCTTTCCTTGGTACAGGTAATGAGAGTGCTTCCTCTAAGCAAGGTGACGCAAGCCAATCAGGTAGTGCCGGAGCGAATACAGGAGCTGCGAGTGAGAAGGAAACAGACCAAGAACCTGATCTGGGCGTGCTAAAAACCCTCGAACTGGCCGGTAAACTTGCTGTTGGCCAGTTCAAAGCCGCTAATGCTCATATGAGTGATGTGACGCTGGCGATGACGGTGAAGAATGGCGTGTTTGACCTGAGTGGCCTTGATGCCAAGCTATATCAAGGCACGATTCATACCACAGCCAAAATCGATGCCAACGGGAAGCTGCCAACCTACCGTGTCACCAAGAAAATCAAGGGTGTACAAGTCCAACCTTTGCTGGTGGACGTTGCACAGAATGACACCTTGGCCGGCAGCGGTGATATTACTGTGAATGTGTCGGGCACTGGCTTGGCTGAAAAACGTATTCGCGAAAATATCGCCGGTAAGGTGGATATCCGTTTTGCCGATGGTGCCATCTATGGTGTGAATATCCCCGAGATGATTCGCGAGGCCCGTGCAACCTTGAAGGGTCAAAAGGCGGAATACGTTAAAGAAGAGAAGAAAACGGATTTCTCTGCGATGTCTGCGACTATCAACTTGGGCAAGGGCGTCGCTTCGACCAATAACCTTGATATCGACTCGCCGCTGTTGCGCATCAACGGCAACGGCTCAACCAGCTTGGTTAACGAAACGATCGACTTTGCAGTAAACACGTCGGTTGTTGCTACCAGCAAAGGACAGGGTGGCAAAGAGGTTGATGAGGTGGCCGATCTTACCGTGCCGATTGATGTCAAAGGTAACTGGAGTGAGCCAGCCTTCTCGCTTAATCTTGCCCAGCTGCTGAAGCAGAACAATGAACTTGAGCAGAAGGCACAGCGCGAAGTGGAGCGCGGCCTCGAGAAGCTGTTGGGTGACAAAGCCGAAAACGAGGATATCAAGAAGGCGGCAGACAAGCTGCTCAAAGGGCTGTTTAACTAATCAGCCATTACGATAGCCGTAACTATAACCAAGGAGAGCCGTTGCTCTCCTTGTTTTTTTGTACTGCTTTAAGTACTGGAAATTGCAGTGTATTGATTGGGGGATCAGACGACACCTATTTGTTGGAGCATACCCATTTGATCCCATTGCTCCCAGCGCTCTACGACCCGGCCATCAACGACTCGGTCTAATATTAGGCCTTCAAATTTGACCGGTTGCCCTGTCGGGGCGGTATCCCCAAAAGGTCCGGTATGGGTACCAACGGCCGTCCACCTTGTGGCGACTTTGTCACCTGAGACTATTTGGTCATCGACCGTTAAGTGTAAATCCGGAAACGCGGTTATCAATCCTTGGACTAGATTTTTGAATTCTGAAACCGACAGGCTGGGGGATGGAGCGCCTGCTATGTGAATGAGGCCTGTCGCCGCAAAAGCTTGGTCTGCGCCCGATACCGTTCCTTGATTCAGCCCATCGATCCATATCCGTTCATATTCAGTGATTGCTAGAGTCATCGCTACATACTCAATGATAGAGTTCACAGGTAAAGATAGACGATATATTTGAGTCTGGTTTGCTAGGCAGAAGGAAGGAGGGAGTTATCAAGCCCTACAGCCATGTAGGGCTCGGTTTTATTGGCTATGCGAGTTGCTTTTTCTTCTTGGCCGATTTCTGGCTTTCCAGAATATCCTGGAAGGCTTTTAACAGATCAATAGCCGACAGCATGCCGACCAGTTGTCCCGTTTTGTCCAGCACTGGGGCGGCGCCGACATGGAAGTCCAGCACGGTACTGATGGCTTTGGTCAGGGTGTCGTAAGTGCGGACATGGACGATATCCCGGATCATCACATCGCTAATGTGCCACTCATCCGTCAGGTGGTATTCATGGCCGATTTCAGGTGACTCATCGACCCAGCCTGGGCGGCGAAGCTCTCTGTCACTCACAATCCCGACCAGTTGTCCGTCATCATTAACAACGGGAAGGTGGCGGATATTTTCATCGCGCATCAAAAAGAAGGCTTCTCTTAGGCCGGTTTCAGGCGAGGTAGTGATAACTTTGCGTGTCATGTATTCCGAGACTTTCGTTGGCATTGCATCTTCCTTTTTCAAAGTTGATGGGTGTTGCCTGATTTACCGTAGCGAATATTACGTTGTCGATCTGCGAGCCATCCCCAGTTTTAACGCAACAATTTATTCATATGTAAACAATTTTGTAACTTGTTGCGTAGCGACTAATAGCTCTGTTAAGGTGGCGGCTCACAAAAAGAATAAGGAATGATTGTGGATTCAGTAACACAAGCGGCGCTGGGGGCGGTGGTCGCCGGTGCAGTTGCAGGCAGGAAGTGTTCCCCGAAGATTTTGTTGGCAGGTGCGGCTCTGGGCACGCTGCCGGATCTTGATGTGCTGATCAGCTATGGTGATCCTGTATCGGATATGGTGAAGCACCGTGGCTTCAGCCACTCGTTGTTTGTGCTTCTGCTGTTTTCTTTTCTACTTAGCTGGTTATGGCAAAAATGGCGGCCAACCCGTTTTAGTTTCAATCACCTTTGGCTACTGGTTGCGGCTTGCCTGGTAACCCACCCTCTGCTTGACGCAATGACGGCGTATGGTACCCAGTTGTTCTGGCCGATCAATGTACCGATTGCCGTGCCGAGCTTGTTTATCATCGATCCGCTTTACACTATCCCGCTATTGCTTGTCATTTTGGCGAGCCTGTTGTGGCGAGATCGTATTGCTAAGCTTTGTCGCGCAGGGCTTGCATTGTCTACGCTATATATCGTTTGGTCGGTCAGTGCGATGAATGTCATTGATAGTCGGGTAGAGCAGCAGCTAGAGGGCACGCCACTTGCCGGACAGCCAGTCTTTATTACCCCGACACCATTTAACACTGTGTTGTGGCGAGTGGTGGTGAAAGGCCAAGACAATTATTACGAAGGCTTATCCTCGGTACTGGACGGCGATACAGAGATAGATTTTCTGCAAAAGCCTTTGGGAGCTTGGCCGCAAGAGCTTGCTTCAGACCACCAACAAATGCTTGAGCACTTCACGGGTGGCTTTATTAAGTATGAGCTGCGCCAGTCAAACTTGGTAGCGTCAGATTTACGGTTGGGGATGGGGGAGCAGTTAGCTTTCCAGTTCGCATTGGCGGAAAAGGATGGCGAGTGGACAAGTATTGATCCTGTGAGGGTTGAAAGCCCAAGGGGCAGGCTGGCCCAGATCCCTAACTTATGGTTGAGGTTGCTCGGTAACCAAGATATCGATGCCAATTTATGCCATGTCTCTGAGTGCCCGAAGTCTAGCGTACCGCTGGCAAGCCGCTAGTTAATGATGAATACCGAATACGTCATATTGATAGTCAGGAGAGGGAACAGAGTGGTTAGCGGCTTTGATATCAAAATTGCGTAAAGCAGAGTAAAAAAAGTACAACTAAGCAACTGTTAGAGTATATAATTGACTAAAATGTAACTTACGGTGTTTAAAAGTGATAAGCCCGTAAGTTACTGGTACTTGGCGGCTAAGCTGACTTGGAAATAGTTGAGGTAAACATTAATAGTTTAAAGCGGGTGTTGAAGGTGACTGACTTTGAGTCCCTCCGGGCAAAAATGCACAACAAAGTTGTCAAAAAAGCTGAGGATTACTACAGAAACAAGCTCGGTAAACCCAAGAAACCCCAGTCGAACCAAGAATAAGCGTATATCTGAAAAAGGGAGTGAATTATCACTCCCTTTTCTATTTTTAGTCGTGCGAGTTGCGGTAGCCCGGCTCCTCGGCATCTTCGTAAGGCCAATAATGGTGACCAACACGAATCAACATGGTCGCTGCGGCTAAAATGAAGGCGGCAACCGATAGCCAGACAATATACACGCCATCAAGCTCTTTCATGCCGAGGGTGATGTAACGGGCTATCGCCATAATAGCAATGTAGATAGGGTAACGGACAGGGATCTTGCCGTTGGTGACGAACTGCTGAACCATAGCCAGAACTTCTAGGTAAATGAACATCAGCAGGATATCAGTCAGTGCTATTTGACGGTTGGTATAGATCACGATGAACTCATTGATCATTGCTGCCAATGTGGCCAGGGTGATACCAACTAGCAAGATAGCTTCGAGGATATGGAACAGTTTTAGAAATATCTCACTGAATTTCTTTGGTAAATGTGAAGGCATTGTTGTCCCTTGTCAGGCTTGTAATTGGTCTTGAAAAATAGACCTGTTATGAGCCAAATATTGGCTTTTTCTTGCCAAGGGTCAAGTAAAAAATGTGACAAAGGTCGAGAATAAAAAGTAGCCACAGGAGGGGGAGAGTGGCTACTTGTCGGGAAAAGGCGGGTTACCAATCAACCCCTTTTCGGGCTTTTACTCCGCTTTCGAAGGCATGCTTCACGTTGCGGACTTCCGAGACTGTATCTGCTAAATCAATGAGTTCCCGGTGAGCCCCTCGGCCTGTGACGATAACAGACTGTGATTCGGGGCGGTTATTGATGGCATCAATGACCTCAGCCAGCTCGATGTAACCATAGGTCACCATATAGGTCAGTTCGTCGAGAAGAATGACATCATAGTGATCACTTCCCAACATTTTTTTACACTCCGCCCAGGTAGCTTGGGCTGCGGCTGTATCTGCTTCTTTATTCTGGGTTTCCCAAGTGAACCCAGTTGCCATCACGGCAAAATCAACATCGTGCTGTTCGAGCAGTGCACGCTCACCACAGTCCCAGGTGCCTTTGATAAACTGGCCGACCCCACATTTCTGGCTATGCCCTACTGCACGGGCGATAGTACCAAAGCCCGAAGTAGACTTTCCTTTGCCATTACCGGTAATGATCAGGAATAAGCCCTTTTCTTCTTGCGCAGAGGCGACTTTGGCGTCTATTTCCGCTTTGACTTTTTGCTGACGAGCCTTATAGCGGCTGTCTTTCTGGGTTTGATCTACCATGATGTTCCTTTTTATTGTTGAGCTAACATTGCCAATATGATCAGATAACCTGTTAATTCAGCAAGTTGCTGACATGCGCCAAGACAATCTCCAGTATAGCCCCCTAATTGCTTGGTAAACCAGCGGCCACAGGCATAGCGCACCAGTAGCAGGGCGGCGGTAAGCATCAGTGCCGTTGGCAGTGGCAAAAACAGTAATATAAAGAAACTGGTGATAATTAAAACCCACAAATCTTGTTGGCTTTGCTCATTGGCTAGCGGCTTGATCTTGCTTTGTTCATCAAGGCGAACATAGGGATAGCTGAAGATAAGGCTAGCGGCAATAGCACGGCTTAGGCCGTGGAGGCAAAATAGTGCCAGTGCGGTGAAGGTGGGTGATGCCTCGGCTAAAGCAGTCAGGCTTGCCCACTTCATCGCAAGGACAATAAACAGCGCAGCAGCGCCATAGGTACCGAGCCTAGAGTCTTTCATGATTTCCAGTTTTTGCTCTGGTCGCCAGCCGCCGCCAAACCCGTCAAACACATCGGCTAGGCCATCTTCGTGAAATGCCCCGGTCAGCAGCAGGCTTGCAGCCATGGCAATGGTCACTGCAACAGAGGCGGGTAATATGAGGTGTGCCAGCCAGAAACTGACCGCGCTTACCAGGCCGACTATTAGCCCAACCAAGGCGAAATAGCGGTTGGCCTTGTTCAGGAGCTCCGGGGAATAGGGGGTATCTGCCGGAATGGGGATACGGGTAAAGAAAGCGAGTGCGATCAGGAAAATATGCCCTTGTTGCTTTAACGCCGGAAGAGTGAACGACATGGTTAGCGGCCTTGCTGAAATAACGAAGGCTCATACGTTACTTTAACCTCTGTTGATATACCAGTAATACGCAGGGGCAAAAAAGTGCTAAATGTTACTTTGATGACTAGAAAATCGACACTAATGCGCATATCATACTGTAAATTACATCTGCGGGGGAATGGTCATGCGTTGGATAGTGGTTTTGTGTTGTTTGGTGTCGGTTGGGTGTTCAAGCCGTTTACCCACGGAAGATGAGAAGGCAGTGATAAAGGCGACCAATAGTCATCAACTCGAGGAGGTTAACTACATTGAAGACGCCAATGGCTTGCAATGGGTTTCACCGCAAGTAGCGCTATCAGACTATCAACAGTTGATCATTGAGCCTGTGGGCCTTCATCAGCGTACCCAAACGGTGCACCAAATACCGCCAGTCGTATTGGAGCAGGTTTCAGTGAGGCTTCAGCAGTTGCTGGAAGAGGAGCTTTCAGCTGGGGTTCCTATCGTTGAAATGCCGGGAGACAAAACGGCGATATTACGTGTAGAGATAAGCCGCGCCAGCACCGATATGGAGGATCTGAAAATAACGGAAATCTTGCCTTATGGCGCACTGATTGGGGGGGCTAAGGCCTTGCTCGGCACAAGGGATAGGAATGTCCGTATTTTGGTGGAATCTCAGCTGCTTGATAGCCAGACAGAGGAGATTTTGGCTGAGCGTGTCAGTGTATTACTGGCCAAAGATGTACTGGAAAATAACAGCGAAATGTTACGTTTCGAGCAAATCCAACAAACAGTTGACCGTTTTACCCAAGACATTGTCCATTTTATCCGGTTGAGCGCTTATACTGCGAAGAACAACGAACCAAGCTAACAGCGATGAGATGCGGTTAAGGAGTGACAATGACACAGCGGATTTTGGTGGTATGTATGGGGAATATCTGTCGTTCACCGACGGCTGAGGCCGTGCTGCGTGCAAAGATTGCAGAACGGGGGCTAGATATCGAGGTGGATTCAGCCGGTACAATAGGCTACCACCAGGGCGAGTTGCCGGATCACCGTGCACGTGCTGCTGGTGAAGCGAGGGGATATAGCTTCGAGGGGATCCGTGCCAGGCAGGTGCTTGAAGATGACTTCGACGTATTTGATCTGATCCTGGCCGCCGATAATGATAATTTGCGTGATTTAAAACGTAGTTGCCCAACCCACCTGCACCGTAAGCTGGCGCTCTTTCTTGAATATGGCCGGCCTGATGTCGAAGAAATACCTGACCCTTACTATGGTGGACAACGTGGCTTTGACTATGTTCTTGATTTGGTCGAAGAAGCGTCCGATGGTTTGCTCGATAAGCTTTAGTTAGCTCTTGTTGATTAATGTTTACCCATAAAAAACGCCCGCATCAATGCGGGCGTTTTTATCTATTCAACCAATGGAATTAACCAAGCGTATCGGTTGCAACCTTGTAGGTTGGGTCTTCCATCAGGTTCACTTCCACCAAGTTACCTGCTTTTTTCAGCAGCGAGCGGCATTCAGGGCTCAAGTGGCGGATGTGCAACGTTTTGCCTTGGTTGGCGTAGCGATCGGCAATGGTATCAATAGCTTCGATAGCGGAGTGATCTGCAACACGTGACTTGGCGAAGTCAATGATCACATCGGTAGGATCGTTCTTGGCATCAAACAACTCAAGGAAGTTAGCGACTGAACCGAAGAATAGCGGACCGTCTAGTGCATAGACTTTCGAGCCATTGTCATCAACATAGCTTGATGCGTAGATGTGCTTGGCGTGTTTCCAGGCAAAGACTAGCGCAGAGTAAATCACACCAACGATAACAGCCAATGCCAGGTCAAACGCAACGGTAACACCGGTTACCAGAATGATGGCGAAGAAATCGTGCTTAGGCACTTTGCGGGCCATCTTGAAGCTTGCCCATTCAAAGGTGCCGATAACAACCATGAACATCACACCAACCAGCGCAGCCAGAGGGATGATTTCGATCAGCGAAGAACCGAACAGGATAAACAACAGAAGGCCAACCGCACCAGTGATGCCAGATAGGCGTCCACGGCCACCAGAGTTGATGTTAATCATCGACTGGCCGATCATCGCACAGCCGCCCATTGCGCCGAATACAGAACACGTCACGTTCGCTACGCCCTGGCCAACACACTCTCGGTTACCTTGGCCACGGGTGCCTGTCATCTCATCGATTACTGTCAGGGTCAGTAGCGACTCAATCAGGCCAACAGCTGCCAGAATCAAAGAATATGGCAGGATAATGCGCAGGGTTTCCATGTTGAAACCCACTTCCGGGATAGCGAATGTCGGCAGTGAACCAGCAAGCGTGGCGTTGGCATCGCCGCTCATAGTGCGAACAAAATCGACTACGGTACGGGTATCAAGGCCAAGGCCGTGAACCAGTACGGTTACTGTAATAATCGCAACCAGTGAAGAAGGTACGGCTTTAGTGAGCTTCGGCAGGAAGTGGATGATAAACATGGTCAGGGCGACCAAGCCAAGCATGATATAAAGCTGAGAGCCTTGCATCCACTGTAGGGCACCGCTGGCATCTGGTACTTTGAACTGGCCCAGCTGAGCTAAGAAGATCACAATTGCCAGACCGTTAACGAAACCGATCATGACCGGGTGCGGTACCATGCGGATAAATTTACCGAGCTTGAAGACGCCGGCTAGGATTTGCAGGACACCGGCTAGCATAATGGCGGCAAAAAGGTACTGAATACCGTGTTCTGCGACTAGGCTGACCATTACAACGGCCATGGCGCCGGTAGCACCAGAGATCATACCCGGACGACCGCCCAGTACAGCCGTTACCAAGCCGACGATAAAGGCAGCGTACAGGCCAACCATTGGATCAACACCCGCCACGAAGGCAAATGCAACCGCTTCAGGTACAAGGGCAAGGGCAACAGTGAGCCCCGAAAGAACGTCATTCTTGACGGATTGTCGTGAAAATTGTGGGAATTCAAACATGCTTATAGGTTTTGATCTGACTCTGGTGGTTGATTGGAGTAGCTTTGAGATTGAGGCTACAAAGCCGCGGATCCTACAGAAATCTGTGATTTAGTTCAACTTTCAAGCTGAATTATTCACGGTGCTTGTTACTTAGTGTAAGAAAGTTTGGTGTCAGTAATGTTATTAGTGAAAAGTTGCACTGATTGCAAGGAGAGGCACCCATCAAGGGCTAGAGAGCAGACAAAAAAAAGCCATGCAATTATGCATGGCTTTTTTATCAGATTGCAAGCGTTAGCTTACTCGGCTTTTGGCATCGTTGACTGGGCGCCCGATGCAGCGTGGCTGGTGGCCGTTTGGCTACCTGCCTGGCGAGCCGCGAAGCGTGCTTCACGTAGCGGTGCAATAGCAACAACCTCAGCGTCAACAGCGCCTGCCGGAGCGGGTGCTTTCGCCATGGCTGCAGTTGCATGATGGCCGCGTGGAGACGTGGCACAAACCTGTGTTGGTGCCGTTTCTACGCTCACAACAGTCGCTTCAGGCGCTTTCGCTTCTTCCTGAGCTTCTGCTACAGGCTCTTCAGCAACAGGTGCTTCTTCCAAAGGCTGCTGGGCATGCATACCTAGCATTGCCGCCTGTGCAGCAGCGATAGCTGCAGCTACGTCTGATTCAGCTTCTGCTTTAGGCTCTTGAGTAACAGCTTCTTCAGAAACAGTCTCTTCTGCAACAGTTGCTTCTACCGTTTGCTCTTCAGCCGCGGGTGCTTCAACAACTGTCTCTTCAACAGCAGTTTCTTGAGCTACAGCTTCTTCAGCAACAGGTGCGTCAACGGCGTCAGAACGAAGTGGGAACGCTTTGCCCATGGCTAGCTCAGGCATAGCGACACCACCAAGGGCTGGGGCAGATTTCTCAGCAACGGCTTCTTCAACCTGTGCAGGCGCTTCAGCTTCAATAGCAGCTACCGCTGGCTTGCCCGCGGCAGGCCAGACTTTACCCATAGCCATTTCAGGCGAAGCAACACCGCTCTTCAGACGAACTGTTGGTTTGCGTTTCTCAACGATAGAAACCACATTCTCGATATCGTTCAAAGTATCGGTGACTTCTTCAACCGCATGACCGACAGCATCAGTTACCATTTTATCCATGTCTTCGCCTTTCTCTGGGCGGGTGTCACGGATACGGCGGCGACGCTGGCCACTAGCGCGCAGGTGACGAGGAGAGCGACGGTTACGACGCTGGCCTTCTTGTTCACCGTTCTTCTCTTCAGAAGACTCTGTTACTGCTTTCGCTTCCTGGGCCATAGCTGTGCCCATCTCTTGAAGCTCAGATTTGGCAACTGGCGTTTCAGCGATTTCAGGCTTCGCGGTTCCAACTGCTTTCACTTCAGCTTCATCAGTAATACGCACTTTCTTACGCATCTCACGACGCTGGCGACGCTGTTTAACCTTGACGGTTTTTTCTTGCTCTTGACGCTGCTCTTCAACAACCGGCTTATCTGCTTTGGCTTTCTGCTCCTGATCGCGCTCGCGACGAGGTTTTTGAGCCTGGGCATCATCACGGTCACGACGCTGGCGTTTCTGATCTTTGTCTTTACGCTGCTGCTGGGTTGGCTTCTCGGCGCCTTGCTCCTGCTTGTCTTTCGCTTTTTCGTTGCGACGACGAGCCTGGCGCTGTTCACGCTGTTCAGCTACCTGCTGCTTCTTGTTGCTATCCGCTTCCTGGCGGTCAGTACGCTCTTGGCGATCCTGACGGCCACGGCGGTTGTCTTTGCCACCACGACGGTTGTCTTGCTGGCGTTCACCGCGACGACCTTCCTGACGCTCACCACGACGACCGTCTTGGCTGCGGCGGTTGTCTTTGCGGTCACGACGGTTGCGCTTGGCAGGCTCTTTCTTCTCTTTAGGCTGCTCTTCTTGCTCAGGGCCTGAGAAGAAACTTGCAATTGCAGTGAAGATACGGCTAAAGAAACCAGGTTTCTCTTCGGCAGTTTTTGCTGGAGCCGCTGCTTTCTTAGTAGGCTGAGGCTTGGCTTTCGGTGCCGAAGGCGTTTGTGCTGGTGCACTGAAGCCCTGGAGAACAGGTTCTTCACGCTTCTTAGTTACACGCTCTTGCGGGGTTGCTGACTCTGCCGCTTCTGCTTCACGCAGCGCTTCCAGGGTGCCTGGCAAGTTGTATGACAACGTATCGTGCTCATCACCAGAACGGACACGAACCACTTCGAAGTGAGGGGTTTCCATGTTGGCGTTTGGCACGATGATAACGCGTACATTGTGAGATTTCTCAATGTACTGCACCGAGCGACGTTTTTCGTTGAGTAGGTAGGAGGCAATCGCCACCGGCACAATGGCCAATACCTGCGAAGTGTTGTCTTTCAGTGCTTCTTCTTCGATCAGGCGAAGAATAGAAAGTGATAGTGATTCACTGTCGCGGATCACACCAGTACCGCTACAGCGAGGACACACATGGTGGCTAGCTTCAGCCAGTGACGGGCTCAAGCGCTGGCGGGACATTTCCAACAGTCCAAAACGCGAAATACGGCCGATCTGAACGCGCGCACGGTCCATACGTACCGCTTCACGCAGGCGGTTTTCTACTTCACGCTGGTGGCGTACCGGAGTCATATCGATGAAGTCGATAACAACCAGGCCACCAAGGTCACGTAGGCGCAGCTGGCGAGCAATCTCGTCTGCTGCTTCGAGGTTAGTCTGAAGCGCCGTTTCTTCGATATCGCCACCCTTGGTTGCACGGGCAGAGTTGATATCGATAGAGGTCAGTGCTTCAGTCGGGTCGATAACAATCGAGCCACCAGAAGGCAGGCGAACTTCGCGCTGGAACGCGGATTCGATCTGGTTTTCAATCTGGTAATGGTTGAACAGCGGTGTTTCGCTGTTTTCGTATAGCTTCACTCGAGACAGGAAGTCTGGGCGAACCTGCTGGATGTGATCGCGGGCACGGTCAAAGATTTTCTTGCTGTCGATAACAATCTCACCGATGTCACGGCGTAGGTAGTCACGAATAGCGCGGGCAATAACGTTACTTTCCTGGTGGATCAGGAAAGGCGCAGGAGCCGAATCGGCAGCGTCTTTAACACGTTCCCAGTGGTTTAGCAGGTAGTTCAGATCGTATTCCAGATCTTCAGCTGACTTACCAACACCAGCAGTACGTACAATCAGCCCCATGCCCTGAGGCAGTTCAAGCGTGCTTAGTGCCGCTTTCAACTGAGTACGCTCTTCACCCTCGATACGACGGGAAATACCGCCAGCACGTGGGTTATTTGGCATCAGAACCAGGTAGCTACCTGCAAGTGAGATAAAGGTGGTAAGGGCGGCGCCTTTGTTGCCTCGCTCTTCTTTGTCAACCTGAACGATGACTTCCTGACCTTCTTTAAGCACTTCCTTGATGTTAGGGCGGCCTTGGTAAGAGTAGTCAGCAGGGAAGTAATCGCGGGCGATTTCTTTAAGAGGGAGGAAACCGTGGCGTTCTGCACCGTAGTCAACGAACGCTGCTTCCAGGCTTGGCTCGATACGTGTGATGCGTCCTTTGTAGATATTTGCTTTTTTAGATTCGTGGCCAGGGCTCTCGATATCAAGGTCGAACAGCTTCTGCCCATCAACTAATGCGACGCGCAACTCTTCCTTCTGAGTTGCGTTAATCAACATTCTTTTCATTATATTGTACTCGTTTTTTTCATGTGCTAGTGCACTTTGCAACGTGTCTTTACTGGTGGTGCCGGACCCCAAGTCTGATCTTAAATGCAACCTCACGGCTGGAATTCAGGGGTGCTATGTGGCAACACGTATCATCCAACTGTACCAAGATGTTTAGATCTGAAAATGCACAGCTGGTTCACCGATGGTTACGGCGGTATCTGTCACACCAATAAATAATTCGTCATTAAAGGACACTAAAAAAACACTCCGAAGAATTAAACGTCTTACGCCACATGCTGCGTTTTTCATCAGAGCGGTATATATAGTCATCAGTCGGGTGTTATTCTGTTCACCCTGTTGGCAAAGTAGGCAAATTTTCCTGCCTCTGCACGCCAATGATAGCAGGGTGACTTTTTTGCGGCAATCTGCTTTGCATACATGTTAGAATGAAACCCATGAAAGATGATAAACCAAAAGTGCAGTTCATCGAAATATCTGATGACTTTGCAGGCCAGCGAATCGATAATTTCCTTCGCGCACGGCTAAAAAATGTACCAAAAAGTATGATTTACCGCATTTTGCGCAAAGGCGAAGTGCGAGTGAACAAAAAACGTATAAAACCAGAATACAAATTGCAGGACGGTGATCTTGTTCGGGTTCCTCCGGTAAAGGTACCGGAAAAAGAAGACCAAGCACCGATCAGCACTAAGCTGGACAAGGTTGCTGAGCTTGAAGCATGCATTATCTATGAAGATGACCACATGCTGATCCTCAACAAACCGTCCGGTACAGCGGTTCACGGCGGCAGCGGCTTGAAGTTCGGGGCTATCGAAGCACTTAGGGCTTTACGTCCGGATGCGCGCTTCCTCGAGCTGGTACATCGTATCGACCGTGATACTTCAGGCATCTTGCTGGTAGCGAAGAAGCGTTCTGCATTGCGCAAGCTGCAGGAGCAGTTCCGCAATAAGACAGTACAGAAGTATTACTTTGCCTTGGTAATGGGCGAGTGGAAGGCGAGTTGCAAGAAAGTCACCGCGCCGTTGCTCAAAAATGAGGTCAACAGTATTGTGCGGGTCAATCCGAACGGCAAGCCGTCAGATACCCGTTTCAAAGTACTTGAAAGGCTGGACCAAGCGACTTTGGTTCAGGCCAGCCCGGTAACAGGCCGCACCCACCAGATCCGTGTGCATTGCCAGTATACCGGCCATCCAATTGCTTGGGATGACCGTTATGGTGACCCGCGTTTTGATGCTTTTACCAAAAAGGCAGGGTTAGACCGCTTGTTCCTGCATGCGGCGAACATCAAGTTTACCCACCCGGGTAATGAAGAGCAGATGGACATCAGCGCGCCGATGGAGAAGAAGCTGCAGCGGGCAGTGGAAAAACTGCGCCGCAAGGTGTCGTAGCATTTCTTGTTGCTACATATATAAAAAACGGCAGTGTACACACTGCCGTTTTTTTATTGTCGTTTTGAAACGCTTGCAGTCAATTTGCTAAAGCACATTGACAC
Organism: Photobacterium sp. ABD4_091; assembly: GCF_056160145.1. Taxonomy (NCBI): domain Bacteria; kingdom Pseudomonadati; phylum Pseudomonadota; class Gammaproteobacteria; order Vibrionales; family Vibrionaceae; genus Photobacterium; species Photobacterium sp. ABD4_091. The sequence goes on from NZ_JBSWWQ010000001.1 coordinate 2,695,187, forward strand.
CTTGTTTCGCGAGCATTTCGCGTAGAGCGATCAGTGGAAGGCCGACCAAGGTGTTTGGATCACGCCCTTCTAGCTTGTCGAACAGCGCAATACCTAAACCTTCGCTTTTGAAGCTGCCTGCGCAATTTAAAGGTTGCTCTCGTTCGACATAATTGCGGATCTCGCTATCGGTGAGCTGACGGAAATGGACATGGAAGGGCTCACAGACCACTTCGCTTACACCCGTTTGGGCGTTGTGCAGGCACAGACCGGTATAAAAGGTGATAGTTTTACCACTGGCTGCCTTGAGCTGGCGGTAAGCATTTTCAACAGTATGGGGCTTGCCAATGATCTGGCCATCAATCACACAAACCTGGTCTGAGCCTATAATCAGGTGCGTTTCATGCTCAGTTGCACAGGCTCTTGCTTTCGCTTCGGCGAGCCGGGTTACCAGCTGCTCGGCTTGCTCTCCTGCTAAAGGGGTCTCATCGGCATCAGGCTTGGCTGTGGTGAAAGGCAGGCCAAGTTTTTGCAGGAGAGATTGGCGGAAGGGGGAGGTTGAAGCCAAAAGTAGTGGTTGGTGCATGACGATTACCGGGTTATTGCTAGGTTGTGTTAGTCTACGCATCTTGCTTTATTAAGGCTACGTTATAATGGTAAGTAAAGTGGGCTTGCTGGTTGGGTTTTCACCAGTTTTTGTGTGTTATTTGAGCTGACGGGTGCTGCCGTACAAGTTATTGGTGGATAGGCAGATAACAGACAAAATGGTGGAAGTGGCAGTGCTGGAGTGCTCGTATCTGGCATCGAACATACGAATTGGCTAAATGCTGTTAATTCGCGCACATTTCCTTTGACTCAAACTGATTACAAGGCTAATATTCGCGCCCTATGCAAAAGGTAAAATTGCCGCTTACGGTTGATCCGGTTCGCGCTGCTCAAAAAAAACTCGACTATGATGGCATCATCAAAGCCGAACTTCTTGAGCGATTGGCCGAGTCAACGCAGAGCGTAACACGTGATGCAAACGTCACCTTGTCATTTGACTTGGACCAGCGTCGAATCGCATTTATGCGCGGTAGCGCAGATATCGAAGTGATGCTGACCTGTCAGCGATGTCAGGAAGGGTTCAAACACGAATATCGTGTTGAGTTCTGTTACAGTCCGCTCCTCAAACCAGAGGCAGCAGATGATTTACCGGAAGCTTATGAGCCGGCTGATGTCGACGAAAATGGTGAGATCAACCTGATTCAAATCGTCGAAGACGAATTGATTCTGGAATTACCTCAAGTCGCTATGCATGAGGAAGCTGACTGCAAAGCCAGCGGAAACATGACTTTTGGTGAGATCCCCGTTGCTGATGAGCGTCCGAATCCGTTTGCAGTATTGAAAAATCTAAGTAAGTAATTTAACAGGAGTAGGGTTAATGGCCGTACAAAAGAGCAAAAAATCACGTGCAGCACGTGGTATGCGTCGTTCACACGATGCACTAACAACTGCAGCTGTATCTGTAGATTCTGCAAGTGGTGAAACTCACCTACGTCACCACGTGACAGCTGACGGTTTCTACCGTGGCCGTAAGGTTATCAACAAGTAAGGTTGAGCCTTGAGTGGTCTAACCGTTGCACTTGATGCAATGGGCGGGGATTTCGGTCCTCAAGTAACAGTGCCTGCCTCCGTGCAGGCACTGTTGCAATTCCCAGAGCTCAAAGTCATATTATTTGGTGATCAAAGTGCGATCACTGCCCAACTATCTCTCCTGAACCAAACGAATCACCCTCGTCTTCGCATTGTTCACTGCGACCACGTTATAGCAAACGATACCCGTCCGTCACAGGCACTGCGCCGTAGCAAAGGCTCATCGATGCGTGCGGCCCTAGAAGCCGTTTCCGAAGGTTCTGCCGATGCTTGTGTTAGCGCAGGCAATACCGGTGCTTTGATGGCCCTTTCTCGTTATATCCTCAAACAGTTGCCCGGTGTTGATCGCCCTGCGCTGGTATCTGCTATCCCGACTCGGAATGAAACCAAAACATGGCTGCTAGACTTAGGGGCTAATGTGTCCTGTGATGCCGATACTTTGTTCCAGTTTGCCGTGATGGGGGCCGTTTTGGCCGAGCAAGGCAATGCGGGTCAGCCTCGGGTAGCTTTGCTTAATATCGGCGAAGAGGAGATCAAAGGTAATGATCTCGTCAAGCGCTGTGCGGAAATGCTGACTGAGTCGCCGGATATCAATTACATTGGTTATCTTGAAGGTGATCAGTTATACAGTGGCCAGGCTGATGTCATTGTTTGTGATGGTTTTGTAGGCAATGTTAGCCTGAAAACCAGTGAAGGGGTGGCGAACCTATTTATTGGTGCGATTAAACGTGCTATTTACGGGAATCCGTTCAAGCAGCTGGTGGCTAGGTGGCTGTTTAGTGACCTATTTAACAGCCTGAAACAGTTGAACCCCGACCAGTATAACGGCGCGAGTCTGTTAGGATTGCGCGGTATTGTGGTGAAAAGCCACGGAAGTGCTGATACAACCGCTTTGACTAATGCGATTGGTGAAGCGGTACACGAGGTCAAACGGCAAATACCGACAAAAATCAGTGACCGTTTGGAAGAAGTCTTACTCGAGAGGCATTATTAGTCTTCATGTATAGCAAAATTTTAGGTACTGGCAGCTATCTGCCGGAGCAAGTACGTTCTAATGCCGACTTAGAACAAATGGTTGAAACCAGTGATGAGTGGATTGTTGCTCGTACCGGTATTCGAGAGCGCCGTATTGCCGCCGAAGATGAAACTGTCGCGGTAATGGGTTATCAGGCTTCATTGAATGCCATTGAAATGGCAGGCATTGAAAAAGATGACATTGACCTGATCATCGTGGCAACGACCAGTGCGAGCCACGCTTTCCCATCGGCAGCTTGTCAGGTACAGGGCATGTTGGATATCAAAGGCTGTCCGGCGTTTGATATTGCAGCGGCCTGTTCAGGCTTCGTTTATGCCTTGAGTGTTGCTGATCAGCACATCAAAACAGGCATGGCGAAAAATGTCTTGGTGATCGGTGCTGATGCGCTTTCTCACAAGTGTGATCCAGAGGATCGCTCGACGATCATCCTGTTTGGCGACGGTGCCGGCGCGGTGGTTATCGGTGCTAGCGAAGAGCCGGGGATTATCTCCACTCATCTTCATGCGGATGGCCATTTTGGTGGCCTACTGAGCTTGGCAACGCCAGAGCACGGGCAGGCATTCAGCGATGACAAATGGCTTTACATGGCGGGTAACGAAGTATTCAAAGTTGCCGTAACCCAGTTGTCTAACTTGGTGAAAGATACCCTGGCTGCCAATAACATGGATAAGTCAGAGCTGGATTGGCTGGTACCGCACCAGGCGAACCTGCGCATCATCAAGGCGACAGCGAAGAAGCTGTCGATGTCGATGGACCAGGTCGTTGTCACACTTGACCGTCACGGCAATACCTCGGCAGCGACCGTGCCGACGGCGCTGGACGAAGCGGTGCGTGATGGCCGTATCCAGCGTGGCCAGACGTTGCTGCTTGAAGCCTTCGGCGGTGGTTTCACCTGGGGCTCTGCACTGGTGAAATTCTAAGCACCTTCTTTATTTTTAGTTTGGGTGGGGCAGGATTGCCTCCTCGCCCGATTTAGCAAAACTGAGTTTTCAGTTACATAGATTAAGGATTCTCGAATGTCTAAGTTCGCGATTGTATTTCCAGGTCAAGGTTCTCAAACCGTAGGTATGCTGGCAGATTTGGCCGAGCAGTACGATGTAGTTAAGCAAACTTTTGCTGAAGCCTCAGAAGTATTGGGTTACGACCTGTGGGCACTGGTACAAAACGGCCCAGCTGAAGACCTGAACCAAACTCACCGTACTCAGCCTGCGCTTCTGACATCTTCAGTTGCTATCTGGCGTGTATGGCAAGAAATCGGCGGTGCTCAACCAGAAGTTGTTGCTGGCCACAGCCTGGGTGAGTACTCGGCACTGGTATGTGCGGGTGTGATTGATTTCAAAGATGCCGTTAAGCTGGTTGAGCTACGTGGCCAATTAATGCAAGCGGCAGTACCTGCTGGCGTTGGTGCAATGTCTGCCATCATTGGCCTGGACAACGACGCGATTGCTAAAGCCTGTGCAGAAGCTGCACAAGACCAGGTATGCTCACCGGTCAACTTCAACTCTCCTGGCCAAGTGGTAATCGCTGGTAATAAAGAAGCAGTAGAGCGTGCCAACGTGCTTTGTAAGGAAGCGGGTGCTAAGCGTGCAATGCCACTACCTGTCTCTGTACCTTCTCACTGTGCACTGATGCAACCAGCAGCAGACAAGCTAGCTGAAGCCCTAGAGAGCATCACTTTCTCTGCGCCAGCACTGCCTGTGATCAACAATGCTGACGTAGCGACCGAGGCTGACCCTGCAGCCATCAAGTGTGCGCTTGTTAAACAGCTTCACAGCCCGGTTCGCTGGACTGAGTCTGTTGAGCGTATGGCGTCTGAGGGTATTGAGTCTCTGCTTGAATTTGGCCCAGGCAAGGTATTGACTGGCCTAACAAAACGAATCAACCGTTCACTGAGCGGCGCAGCGGTTAATGACACCGCTAGCCTTGACGCTGCTAAGTAACTCATTTCATCAAAGAGGATTAACAATGAGCCTGGAAGGAAAAATTGCGCTGGTAACAGGTGCGAGCCGTGGTATCGGCCGTGCGATTGCCGAGATTCTAGTTGAGCGCGGCGCAACCGTAATCGGTACTGCAACCTCTGAGAATGGCGCAGAAGCGATCAGCGCTTATCTGGGTGACAACGGTAAAGGCTTGGCGCTGAATGTCACTTCACCAGAATCAATTGAAGCTGTGCTTAAGCAGATCAAAGAAGAGTTCGGTGATGTTGACATTCTGGTTAACAACGCTGGTATTACCCGTGATAACCTACTGATGCGTATGAAAGATGACGAGTGGCAGGACATCATGGATACCAACCTGACGTCTATCTTCCGTCTGTCTAAAGCGGTACTGCGTGCAATGATGAAAAAGCGCCACGGCCGTATTATCAGCATCGGTTCTGTAGTCGGTACCATGGGTAACGCTGGCCAGACTAACTATGCAGCAGCTAAAGCGGGCCTGATCGGCTTTACCAAATCTATGGCACGTGAAGTGGCTTCTCGTGGCATTACGGTGAACGCTGTAGCACCGGGTTTCATTGAAACCGACATGACAAAAGCCCTCAATGACGAGCAACGTGCTGCCACGCTGGCTGGTGTACCTGCAGGTCGTCTGGGTGATCCGCGTGAAATTGCAGCAGCAGTGGCCTTCCTGGCTTCTGAAGATGCTGGTTATGTGACCGGTGAAACTTTGCACGTCAATGGCGGCATGTACATGATTTAATCAAAAAAGTTGCATAACTTGATGATGCAAGTCAAACTCAACTAGTTTTCACCGAAAATCGTGGTTTGACCAGCATCTTGAGTATTGCAACTTTTGCAGTATTGAATAAACTACAGCAAATCGCATTAGCGAATTCTTGTTTTAAGGAAATAGATTAATGAGCAACATCGAAGAACGCGTAAAAAAAATCATCGTTGAGCAACTAGGTGTAGACGAAGCTGAAGTTAAGAACGAAGCATCTTTCGTTGACGATCTAGGCGCTGACTCTCTAGACACTGTTGAACTAGTAATGGCTCTTGAAGAAGAATTCGACACTGAGATTCCAGACGAAGAAGCTGAAAAAATTACTACAGTTCAAGCTGCAATCGACTACGTTGTTGGCGCTTCTGAGTAATTAAAGAACTCCCTCCAGGCGGTCACCATGACCGCCTGATTTTCTTTTGAAACCCTGTTTTATCCTCAATTCCCGGAGAATTAAATCGTGTCTAAGCGTCGCGTAGTTGTTACTGGCATGGGTATGCTATCACCGGTAGGTAATTCTGTTGAATCATCTTGGAAAGCACTTCTAGCCGGTACTAGCGGTATCAGCACTATTGAACATTTTGATGCTAGCGCATTCGCTACTCGTTTTGCTGGTATGGTCAAAGACTTCAACTGTGAAGAATACATGTCGAAGAAAGATGCCCGTAAAATGGATCTGTTCATCCAATACGGCATTGCAGCTGGCGTACAAGCATTAAAAGACTCTGGCATTGAAGTCACTGAAGAAAACGCAGCCCGTATTGGTGTTGCTATCGGTTCTGGTATTGGTGGTCTTGGCTTGATTGAAGCTAACCATCAATCATTGATGGAAAAGGGCCCGCGTAAGATCAGCCCGTTCTTTGTTCCATCAACAATTGTAAATATGATTGCTGGCCACATGTCTATCATGCACGGTCTTCGTGGTCCAAACATTGCAATCTCTACCGCGTGTACAACTGGCCTTCACAACATTGGCCATGCTGCACGCATGATCGCATACGGTGATGCTGATGCGATGCTAGCTGGTGGTGCAGAAAAAGCATCGACCCCGCTAGGTATGGGCGGCTTCGCAGCTGCTAAAGCTCTTTCTACCCGTAACGACGACCCTCAAGGTGCATCTCGCCCATGGGACAAAGACCGTGACGGTTTCGTACTGGGCGACGGCGCCGGTATGATGGTGCTTGAAGAGTACGAACACGCTAAAGCGCGTGGTGCAAAAATCTATGCTGAGCTTGTTGGCTTTGGTATGAGTGGCGATGCTTACCACATGACATCACCAAGTGCAGACGGTTCTGGCGGTGCATTGGCAATGGAAGCGGCTATCCGTGACGCTGGCATTAATGCAGACCAAATTGGTTACGTGAATGCTCACGGTACTTCTACCCCTGCGGGTGACGTTGCTGAAACGCTAGGTATCAAGCGTGCAATGGGCGCAGCAGTAGACAAGGTTATGGTGTCTTCTACCAAGTCTATGACCGGTCACCTACTAGGTGCTGCTGGCTCTGTTGAAGCTATCATCACAGCGATGGCCCTGGTTGATCAGGCTGTTCCGCCAACAATCAACCTAGAAAACCCTGATGAAGGCTGTGATCTGGACTACGTACCATGCGAAGCGCGTCAGGCAAATCTTGAGTACGCACTGTGTAACTCGTTTGGTTTCGGTGGTACAAACGGCTCGCTGCTGTTCAAGAAAATCTAACGAGAACCTGTTATCATAGAGCGGCCCGGTGTTATGCACCGGGCCGTTTTTTTATCTATCGAATTTGGAACTTTCGGCAGGCGGCAAGATGATCCTGATCAACGGGAAACCTGGCAACCAGGTTGCGGTAACAGACAGGGCGATGCAGTACGGCGATGGCTGTTTTACGACTATGCTGGTAGAAAACGGCACGATCCGGCTTTGGCCTTTTCATCTTGAGCGGTTAAAGGAAACGCTTGCTTTGTTGGCTATCTCCGAGCCTGATTGGGCTGATTTAACGAAGACTGTCAGCAACCTGGCTGCAAACTACCCAGATAAAGGCGGGCTCAAGGTGTTGATCAGCCGAGGCTGTGGTGGTCGTGGCTACAGTGGCTCAGGCTGCGAGGATACGCTAGTTGTGGTGTCTGAGTTTGCATGGCCTGCACATTATGAGCTTTGGCAGCAAGACGGTATCGAGCTGGGTGTATGTCAGCAGCGTTTGTCACATTCACCGATGCTTGCGGGTTATAAGCATCTCAACCGGCTTGAGCAAGTGATGCTCAAGCGGGAAGCGGAGCAGCACCAGTGGCTGGATGCCGTGGTCATGGATGTTGCCGGCAATGTGGTGGAATCCATTGCCTCGAATATATTTTGGCGCAAGGGCAACACCGTATATACCCCAAGCCTAGAGCTTTCTGGTGTGAGGGGGGTTATGCGACGGCATGTATTACAGTTGGTAACCGAATTGGATTATTGTTTAGAAATTGTCAATTCGCCGCTCGATAGCTTGCTTTGTGCTGATGAAGTCTTTATTACTAATGCCCTTATGGCGTTAGTGCCAGTTAATGAAATCAATGGAATAACATTTACCCAGCGTACCTTGCTGGGTGAACTGAACAAGAGGTTGTACACGTGCTAAAGAAGTTGGCAATAGCTGTGATCCTGCTGGGCCTAGTGGCTGCTGGTGGACTGGGTTGGTCGTATCAGCAAGTGAAATCATCGTTGGATATGCAGGCAGAAAACCAGCAGGAAGTCTTGTTGACTGTTAGGGGCGGTACATCATACCGTGGCCTGCTTAACCAGCTGGTTCGAGAAGATCTTTTTGCCGAGTCGCCATGGACGCGCTGGATCCCAAGGCTTGAGCCACAACTGGCAAACTTGAAATCAGGTTCGTACCAGATTGACCCAGCAATGAGCCTGAAAGAGGTTCTGGCACTGGTTGCGTCTGGCCGTGAGCAACAGTTCGCCATCACGTTGGTGGAAGGCGAGCGTTTTGTCGATTGGTTGGCACAGCTCCAACAAGCCCCGCACGTCACCCATGCAACAGACGGGATGAGCGAAGCGGATATCGCTGAAGCTCTGGGTGCGGATGTCGAAAAGCTGGAAGGTTATCTGCTACCTGAAACCTACCATTACACCGCCGGTACGTCAGATTTGGAACTGCTGCGCCGTGCTTACCGTGACATGCAGAACTTGCTGGGCACGGCATGGGATGAGCGTGATGCTGAAATTCCACTGAAAACCCCGTATGAAGCCTTGATCATGGCATCAATCATCGAGAAAGAAACGGCGGTGGATGATGAACGCGGCTTGGTGTCCTCAGTATTCATGAACCGTCTGCATAAAGGTATGCGCTTGCAGACGGATCCAACCGTGATCTACGGCATGGGTGATAAGTACGAAGGCAGGATCCGCAAACGCGATCTGCAAACACCGACACCATATAACACCTATACCATGTTCGGCCTGCCGCCGACCCCGATTGCAATGCCAAGCGAGGCGTCGGTACTCGCCGCGGTCAACCCGGATGACAGCACTTATTACTACTTTGTGGCTGATGGCAAAGGCGGCCATAAATTCTCGAGAACACTGTCAGAACACAATCGTGCTGTACGTGAATATTTAAGAACCCTAAGACAAAAATAATGACTGGTAAATTTATCGTAATTGAAGGGCTGGAAGGTGCAGGGAAAAGCACTGCCATCCAGCAGGTGACCCAAGTATTGGCTGAGCAGGGTATTGAAGAGGTGACTTCAACCCGTGAGCCGGGCGGTACCCCGTTGGCTGAGCAAATGCGTGCCTTGGTCAAGGAAGGTCACCCTGACGAACCGCTGACAGACATGGCTGAATTGCTGCTGCTTTATGCTGCCCGTTCTCAGTTGGTTGAAAATGTTATCAAGCCAGCCTTGAATCAAGGCCAGTGGGTGGTGGGTGACCGCCATGACATGTCATCGCAAGCTTACCAGGGCGGCGGCCGCGGTTTTGACCGTGCCGTGATGGAGCGTCTTCGCGACACTGTATTGGGTGATTTCCGTCCTGACTTTACTATCTATATGGATATTGACCCGGTACTTGGCCTTGAGCGCGCCCGCGGCCGCGGTGAGCTGGACCGTATCGAAAAGATGAATATCGATTTTTTCCACCGTGCCCGTGCCCGTTTCCTAGAATTGTCTGAAGCTGATCCGAGCGTGGTGATTATTGATGCGAGCCAGGCATTGGAAGCGGTGACGGCGGATATTCGCCAGGCTGTTAGGCACTGGTTGGAGCAGCAGTAAGATGCTATACCCTTGGCAGGAAAGTGTATGGCAAGGCTGGCAGCAATTGCTTGCACAGGGCAGGATGCACCACGCGATCCTTCTCATTGCCCCCCATGGTAGCGGCCGCGAAGCATTGGCTCACCATCTTGCAAAAACGGTGCTGTGCCAGAATGGGGCAGCAGGCGCTGGTGGTGAACCTTGCGGTGTTTGCCACGGCTGCAAGCTGTTCAAAGCAGGCACCCATCCTGACTTCCATGTTATTGCCCCGCTGCAAGAGGGTAAGCAGATTGGGGTCGATGCGGTGAGGCAATGTAACCGTTGGGCTGTCGAGACCTCCCAGCTTGGCGGTGAGCGAATTATCTTGATTGATGGTGCAGATGCCATGGGCGAAGCGGCAGCCAATGCGCTGCTGAAAACCCTGGAAGAGCCACCATCAGGTTGCCAGTTCATATTGCTGGCGTCTTCGCTTGATAACCTGCTGCCAACCATCAATAGCCGTTGTAACAAATGGCGCCTGGCGATGCCAAATGAGCAGGATACCAAGCGCTGGGTAGAGAAGCAGTTGATGCAGACTATCAAGCTGGAAACCGTTAGGCTTAATGGTTCTGCGCCGATCGCGACCCAGCAATTCATCGAACAAGGTCATGACATCCGCTATGCCAAACTGCTGGCGGCCTTTGCCGAGTTTTTGCGGCCACCATTTATCGGCTTGTATGATGTCGCAGGCTTGTGCACTCAGGAAGGCCACCATAGTCTTAAATGGCTGAGTTACTTCTTGGTTGACTGCCTGAAGTGGCAACAGGGCGCCACTGCGCACTTGGTGCACAGTGAGTCACTGCCTTTGGTCGAGCAGGCGGCAGGTGCTATTGCCCCAATGACCCTGCTGGATCAAACCCGTGAGGCGAATAGCCTTTACCAAAAGCTTGAACGGCATCCAGGGCTAAATGCTGAGCTGCTGATTGTCGAATGGTTAACTGGCTTTATGGGCCAACATTGATGCTTTAGTTAAAGAAGCATAATGAAACGAAAGAATACAGAGGAAAGAACCGTGCTAGTTGATTCGCATTGTCACCTGGATAAATTGGATTACGAGCAACTTCATACAGGGATTGATGATGTGTTGGCCAAGGCCAAAGCCCGTGGCATTGATTACTGCCTGTCTGTTGGGGTAACGCTGGAAAGCTTCCCGACCATGATGGAGATGATTGAACCGCATGACAACGTCTTCGCATCATGTGGTGTCCACCCGCTGGATATCGAGGCTGGCTTTGATTACGACAAGCTAAAAGAGTACGCCCAGCATGAGCGGGTGGTCGCTATCGGCGAAACCGGCCTTGACTACCACTACCAGCCAGAGCTTGCAGAGCAGCAGAAAGAGATTTTCCGCCAGCATGTGCGCTTGGCCGTTGAACTGGACAAGCCCCTTATCATCCATACTCGTATGGCACGTGAAGATACCTTGCAGATTTTACGTGAGGAAGGGGCAGAGAAGTGCGGTGGTGTATTGCATTGCTTTACTGAAAGCCTCGAGATGGCACAAGCAGCGATTGAACTGGGCTTCTATATCTCAATTTCGGGCATTGTTACCTTTAACAAAGCCTCCGAGCTCAAGAATGTTGTTAATCAGCTGCCACTAGAGCGCCTGCTTGTTGAAACGGATTCACCATACCTAGCGCCGATCCCATACCGTGGCAAGCAAAACCAGCCAGCTTATGTCCGTGAGGTTGCTGAGTATATTGGCCTGCTGAAAGGGGTGTCGGTGGAAGAAGTCGAGCGGGTAACCACAGATAACTTCTTTACGCTTTTTTCGCGAGCGAAACGAAGCTAAAGGCAAAAAAGGAGCTTGGGCTCCTTTTTTTTATACTTTTTGTTTCTCATTTATTCAATGTTCAAAAAACCTCAACAAAACCTGCAAATAAAATCCAAAAACATTAATTAAAATTGATTTTTAACTTCGTAACGTAAAGTAACACAGCTTACACTACTGAAAGATAATTACAGGTTGGTGTAGGTGGTTGTTTGTGGGTTTTTTGTGTTAATTATCAATAATTTAAATTTAATTTGTGTCTTTTGTGGTCGAAATTTTAACTGTGATCTATATTGAGTTTTGAAATTATATTTCATGACGTATTGGTAATTTTGACGGCCATCAAGTTATATTTAGCACCACATTTTATACTTACCATGTATTAAAAATGACGGTCTTATTGGCAGATGGCTACGGGGGTAGGCCGCCAATAAAGACTGAAAATCTAAATAAAACACTCACTCAGGAGCACATTATGTTTAAGAACCTTTTTGCGAACCTGCAAAAAGTCGGTAAGTCGCTGATGCTTCCAGTATCAGTACTACCGGTTGCCGGTATCCTACTTGGTGTTGGTGCAGCTAACCTTGGCTTCATTCCAGACATCGTTTCTAACCTGATGGAACAAGCAGGTGGTTCGGTATTCGGCCAGATGGCCCTTCTATTTGCAGTTGGTGTAGCACTAGGCTTTACTAACAACGACGGTGTTGCAGGTCTTGCAGCTATCGTTGGTTACGGCATCATGACCGCTACGCTAAGCGTAATGGCTGGTGTGATGGGTGTTGAGTCAATCGACACTGGTGTACTAGGTGGTATCCTAGTCGGTGGTGTTGCGGCTTGGGCATTCAACCGCTTCTTCCGTATCCAGCTTCCTGAATACCTAGGTTTCTTCGCTGGTAAGCGTGCAGTGCCAATCATCACTGGCTTCTCTGCTATCGGCCTTGGTATCGTACTATCTATCGTATGGCCACCAGTTGGTGCTGCTATCGGTGCATTCTCACACTGGGCTGCTGAGCAGAACCCAACAGTTGCATTTGGTATCTACGGTATCGTTGAGCGTTCTCTGATCCCATTCGGTCTACACCACGTTTGGAACGTTCCTTTCTTCTTCGAAGCGGGTACTTGTGTTGACGCTAATGGCGCAACTCAGAACGGTGTTCTAACTTGTTACCTAGTTGCTGATGAAGCTTCTCGTATCGCTGGTAACGGCTTTGGTCAGCTAGCGGGCGGTTACATGTTCAAGATGTTTGGTCTGCCAGCTGCTGCAATCGCAATTGCTCACAGTGCTAAGCCTGAAAACCGCGTTAAGGTAATGGGTATCATGGCATCTGCTGCTTTGACTTCATTCCTAACAGGTATCACTGAGCCAATCGAATTCTCTTTCCTATTCGTTGCTCCAGTACTATACGGAATTCACGCACTACTAGCGGGCTCTGCATACGTTGTTGCTAACATCCTAGGCTTTGTACACGGTACTTCGTTCTCACACGGTCTAATCGACTTCCTAGTTCTGTCTGGTAACGCTCAGAAGATGGGTCTGATGATTGGTGTTGGCCTAGTTTACGCTGCAATCTACTACGTAGTATTCCGCACTGTAATCAAGGCAATGGATCTTAAGACTCCTGGCCGTGAAGATGAAGATACTTCTGCAGGCGCTGCAGCTGAAGGTTCTGAGCTAGCGAAAGACCTAGTAATGGCATTCGGTGGTAAAGACAACATCACAGGTCTAGACGCATGTATCACACGTCTACGTGTTGCAGTAGCAAGCGTTGACAACGTTGACCAGGACCGTCTGAAGAAACTAGGTGCAGCAGGTGTTGTTGTAGCTGGTGGCGGTGTTCAGGCTATCTTCGGTACTAAGTCTGACAACCTGAAATCTGACATGGATGAGTGGATTCGTAACAACTAATACGAATTACTGATTCAAAATCCAAAAGGGAGCTTCGGCTCCCTTTTTGTTTTGTTGGAGCAGGTGCTAGATCCTAGAACCTAGTTCCTTATATGGACTCCCTTGAGAAATCAACAAAGGAACAAAATCAAAACAAGGTATAGATGCGCACTTATATACGGGCTTCTTTGGGGAGCTACCCCGCCCTAAAATGTAGTCGCACCAGTAAGCTAACCCTAGAAAGCGGTATCTAAGCACCTCAGGAACCATCTAGCTTTTACTGGTCGGTCTTACCTGTTTTACATCGCTCTTTGTTGATTATGACCAGTGTACTAAGCCAATCCAACAGGCTGGTACACTGAGCCATTTTTTAATATCGCATATGCTGTACGCACTGTCTTATTGGCGAGGGCTACAGCAGCTATCTTCTGTCCCCTTCTCATGACTAATGCTTGGAGCCATTGCTCTTTATGCGTTCTTGCTGGGCGTTTCATTATTTGAGTAATGACTGAAAGCGCTCCTTGAAAAAGTGTTGAACGAAGTCGCTTGTCTGCACTGTACTTTGAAATATTACCTATCCGTTCTTGGCCTCCAGAACTATGTTGCTTCGGGGTGAGACCTATCTTGGCAGAAGCCTGTCTGCCGTTTGCAAAGTTCTCTCCTCGTCCTAGTTTTACTGCCAAGCCTATCGCACTTATCGGTCCGACGCCTTCCAGCTTCATCAACTTCTGGCAAACATCGTTCGACTTTACCGCTGCTTCAAGCTGCTTTTCTAAGGATTCGGTATGCTCAATCTGGGCAAGGAGGTGATCCCATAACCGGTGTAACATTTCCCTAAAACTACCAGGTAACCGGTTATCCCCATCTTCAAGGATATAGGGTATTTGCTCTCTCAAGCTTTTGAGCCCTTTTGGAACGACGATACCAAACTCGGCTAATAGCCCTCGAATTTGATTACTTTGTGCAATTTGATGGGAGGTTGCTAATTGGCGGGCTCGCTCTAAGGATTGCAGTGCCTGTTCATCGGCCGATTGGACACGGACACTAGGGATATGCTCTTGAGCAGCAGCAACAGCTATTGCCAATGCATCATTCCTATCCGTTTTCTGCTTGATTTGGAAAGCCTTAACAGCTCGGGCATTGATGACTTTTACTTCATGCCCGAGCTCAGCAGCATACCTTGCCCAATAATGGGAACTACTGCAGGCTTCCATTGCGACTAAAGCCACTTTCTCGTTAGCAAGCAGCTCCTTGAGCTTTGCCCGGGTCATTTCCCGATTGAAGAATACTTTGCCTTGCGGGCTTCGCTTGCAAACTTGGAAAACATTCTTTGCTAAGTCGATGGCCAATGTATTAAGGTCGTTCATGTATGGACTCCTTTTGGCTAATCTTTCGTCGGATTAAGACCGTAACTCCTCAGGGAGAGGGAGTCCATACATCTAGGAACTAGGATCTACTCTTACCCAGAGCCACTCTTCTAGGAACCCGCATCTAGGATCAAGGAACTTTGTATCAATAAAAAAGCGAGAGCCTCAGACTCTCGCTTTGTTTTTGCTCTTACCTAGGTTCCAGGAACTAGGATCTAGAGACCTGCTCCTCCTGTTCCTCCCGCTCTTAAAGCGACAAAAAGAACAGCATCAGCACAGGTACAAGCAAGCTGAGGATAAACCCGCTGACAATCGCGATAGGCACGCAGCGTATACCGCCGCAGTTTTGGATCACCGGTAGGGTAAAGTCCATCGCGGTGGCGCCGGCATAGCCGATAGCGGTGCTAGGGTAGCGGCTGATCATCATAGGGATCAGGCTCAGGGCGACCAACTCGCGTAACAGCTCATTGAGGAAGGCGACACCGCCCATTACCGGGCCAAGGCTGTCACCAATCAAAATACCTGCCAACGAGTACCAGCCAAAGCCCGAGGCCATGGCAAGGCCCTGGTTGTAGGGAAGATCGAGCAGCCATGCCGCAATTAAGCCACCCGGCAAAGACGTAGCGATAATCGTTAACGCAATGATAATCCCTTTCTTGTTGAGCAAGATTTGCTTAAGGGTCATACCGCTGTTTCTCAGCTGGATCCCAATAAAGAACAGCAGAAGTAGTAGAATGACTTCACTCGCCTGATCGACCCAGCCGAGGTCAATACCCGCTAGCAAGCCGACAACTAGCCCGCCGGCCACGACAAAGATTAGCTTCATGGACTCTATCACCATATCCCGCAGCGGCAGTGTCTGGTGGCCATGCTCGGTTTCTGTGGGCATTAATTTATCTAGCAAGGGTAAGGCAAGTAGGTTGCAGCCGCTAATGATTAAAAAGAATACCAAGGTATAGGTAATGATTTGGTTGAGGTTCTGCCCAATATTGTCCAGCCCGGCTAAGCTCAGCCCCATCAGGGTCAAGATCACTAACACCAAACGGCTGGTTTGGGTATTGATGAAATCCAAAACCGCAGGTTTATTGATGGTGATGAGGTAGCCGATTATCAGCGGCAGGAAAATATAGAGCATGCCAGAGAACATGGTGGTCCTTTTTAATGTCAGAGGGGCATTGGGCGGGATTATCCATTAACCCGCATATAGTTAGCTAGTAGATAGCAAGGTGATCAAGGTCACTGTTCGAGCTTATCAGTTTGGCCGAGAATGGGTCAATATCCATTCCCTGCCAATTTATGCATTTATCACATACTGAAAGTGGGTTACAGCAAAGAGGGAGCCCCAGCCTAGAGCCCACTGTTGCTAATGACGGTTTTTAGGCGCTGGCTGAACTCTTGCGCAGGCAGGTTGGTGAGCTCATACATCACTTCGGCACCCGCGAGATCAAGCTCAACGTGGTGTTCGTCGATGGCATCGTCATTGCTTTTGAACATGAGTAGGTGGTGAGCCATACGAGCTACATCTAGGTAGTCAGTATCATCATTGCTCGACGGGTAGCGGAGAGACTGGTTGGTTGCGACTTCGAGGTAATCATTATCAAACCCCCAATGCTTTAGGATCACCTTGCTGGCTTGCTGGCAACTATGCTGAAAGACATACTTTGCGATATCGATATCAAGAAAGTTACCGCTATCAAGGTAAGCTTGGTATTCGTGGATAAGACTGAACAGGCCGATATCTGCAAACAGCCCTGCCAGCAACGCTTTTTCAGGTTCAAGTGCCTTGGGGAATTCTTCATGGTTAGCTAGATCATAGCTAATTAACGCCATTGTGGCGGCAAGTTGCCGTGAGCGGATTGCACTTTGCTTCAGCAAATCATTGCATTCTTTGCTGAAGTGATACCTGAGCTTCAGTTCTTCAATTGCTTTCGCTGTAATGATGTCCCTTACCCTAAATATCCCCAACCGGCTTACAGCAGTGTAGATATCATGGCATATCACATTACGGCGGTTGAACATCATAGTGTTGGAAATTTTGACGATGTACGCCGTGATACCAGGATCATCAATGAGTAGATCGGCAACATCCCGAACGGTGGTTTCATCATCGTCGCATAACTGCTGAAGCTTGCTAAGAACAGACGGTATTGGGGGAAGGATAAGCCGGTCTTGTTGGACGGCCGATTTAACTAGGGAGCAAAATTCTGACTCCAATCCCTTGATTATCTTGTCGTTTTCAGGTCTCAGCCAAAAAAAAGATACGTGAGTCATTTCAGTACTACGAAAAGTCTAGACTTGGTTATTCTATCGGGACTCAAGAGTGATAGATAGTAAAGACGGCATAAAATCAATACAGGATGTTTATCTGCTTAAAATTCAGCCGTGTGAAATAGCTTGTGCAGGAAGCGGGCGGTGAGCTTGGCACTGTCTTGTGTGATCAGCAACTGCTTGTAATGAACCTCAAGCGGCAGTACTTCAATCCAGCGCTGGCAGACCCAAGTCATATCATCCCACTGCGGAGATGAGTATAAGGCGCCAATTTCTGGCATTGACTGAAAAAAGAGTTTCAGCTTGTCTGCCAGTTGTTGGTCTTGGCTTCGCATCGGTGTACTTGCCCAGTTCGGGAATAGCGTACAGTCCCCTTTCATCAAGCCATCTTCCTCGAGGTGGATATCATGGATACGTACTTTTTGAACCCCTTCTGTGACTATCGATAGCAGGCCAGACTCAAGCTGATCGAAATTGACGATAGTGCACTGGGTCGCGATAGCTGGGATTTGCTTGAGCTCGTTGTCAACTTCTGACTCATTGAGCATACATACCGCAAAAGGAGGATCGCTCGCTAGCGCCCCTTTGAGCATTCTCATGAAGCGGTCTTCTATCAAGGTAAAGGAAGCCCTGCCTCCTGGCAGTATATGAACACTGGATGGATATAGGGCAATTTCTGTCATGGTGTTGCCTAATAAGGATACCCGATACTTGCAAGACGACATTAAGAGTAAAGATAGTGTCTACTGTATATTTTGGGATATAGCTTCAACTTTCACTATAAAAAATACGGTCGAAATTGCCACAATGCGCTTATTTTTTGCTCCGTAATATGTCTGAATTCTCACTTTTAAGTGCTCACTATTTCATATCTGGCGATTCTTTTTTTGTTGTGTCAAAGTCAATTTAATGACGCTATGCAGTTCGGCGCCTATGGATAATAAGCCATTAACATTTAATGGGAGAACAATTGTGCTAGGGTTCAGGGAAGAGATATTTAATTATTTGCGCGAATTTGGCGGGTTTGAGAAACGCTCCATGTTCGGTGGTACAGGCATTTTTATCGAGAATGCTATGTACGCCATCATTACCGATGAAGCATTATTCCTTCGGGGAGGCAGTGATCTTGACCGGCAACTGATGTTACTTGGTTGCGAAAAGTTCAGGCATATCAAACGCAGTACCACAGCCGTCGTAAACTATTACGATATTACGAAGATTTATCGAGAAGATGCAGAGACTTGTTCGCAGTTGGTCAAAACATCAATAGCGACATCGACATCGGATAAAAGTTATAAGATGTCTGATAAAAGCAAAAGAATCAGGGACTTGCCAAATATGCGTTTGACTCTTGAGCGGATGGTGAAAAAGGCGGGTGTCCCGGATGTCAGCAGCTTTGTTTCGCTGGGCGCCGTCGAAGTTTTTCGCAAGGTTCGTCAGAGCCACGGTAAAGATCTCGACGTGAAGCTATTGTGGATGTTCGCAGGTGCGATCGATGGCTGTCACTGGACACTGCTGAAAGAAGAGCAGAAACAGCGCTTATTACGTGATGTTGAATAAGTTGTCGGTATTAATTTAACAAAAGAAAAAAGTCACGGCCGATAGCTGTGGCTTTTCTTTATCCATATAACCTTGCCCAGATAAGCATCTGATCGCGTTTAGGTATATCATGGAGTGATAAACCCATGTTGTCTAAAGATGTATGCGACTACCACGTTTGACAGGCCCTGTATTGTCTGGGCTTCACTGTTTCTTGATTGCTGCTGACCAGATGAGCTTCACCCGTGCGGCAGAGATCTTATGCCTAACACAAAGTGCGGTAAGCCATAAGATTAAAAACCTTGAAGACTCACTTGGGGTCAAGCTGTTTATTCGCCAGCCCAGGAAGCTGACGCTGACTGATGAAGGGAAGCGGCTCAAGGAAGTGTTGGCCCTTAACTTCGGAGATATTGCCAACGAGTTGCGTGATCTCCGTACGCTAGAATTGAGTGGGGATCTCAATGTTTCTGTTCCCCCGACCTTTGCCCAACGCTGGTTGATGCCCCGCCTCAGTAGCTTTATGGAAAAATACCCCGCTTTACGATTCCACTTGCGCACCCGAAATGAGCTGGTGGACTTCCATACGGAATCATTCGACTGTGCCATCTACTTTGGCAACGGCAAATATACAGGGCTGCATGTCGTCAAGCTTATGGATGAGAGCATGGTGCCAGTTTGCAGCCATGAGTATGCTGAGCAGCATGGTTTGTACGGTAACCCGGCAAAATTGATATCTTGCATGTTGCTGCACGATGCCGCCCCCTGGGCAAGGGCCGGTAAAAACGATGAATGGCAGTACTGGGCTCAGCAAAATGGGGTCTTGCTGCCCGAGTCTGGGTGTACGTTTGACCGCGCAGACTTGGCGCTGCAGGCCGCAGAGCGGGGAATTGGGGTGGCGATGGGGCGCGCATCGTTTATTGCCGAACAGCTTCAATCCGGTCGCTTGGTTACCCCGTTTACTTTACCGGTGCCTTCGCCGCAGCATTATTATTTGGTCTGCCGCAAGGAAATGGCAACGTCTCCAAGGGTAAAGGCATTTATCGACTGGCTTGGCGAGGTGCAGTAAAGCTTCATAAGTACAAAGCTTTATACGTCTTGCCAACGCCTACCCTGAGCCAAAAGAAAACGCCCTGCTGATGCAGGGCGTTTTTTAATTTTCAGGCTATCTGTCGGTTCTTAGAACTGGTTTTTAGAACCGGTGCTTAGAACTTGAAGCGGGTTGATAGCAAGACCTGGTCACCGTAAAGTTCGTTGAAACGGCCTGTCAAACCTACCGAGAACAACTCAGTGGCGTGGAAGCGACCGTAAACACTGCCGATCACTTCTTCGTACTCATCAATGTTAAGGTGACCGATAGTACCACCGACTTCTAGCTGTGGACCCAGCCACTGGCGAACACCCAAGTTCACTTCTACACCAAACTGGCCACTTGAGCTCTTCAGCGCACCTTTGTTCTTTGCGTAGCGCGCTTTTAGTTCACCAGTGATGTCTGCCCAGTTGTTTACTGGTGCATGGAAACCTACACCTAGAGAAGAATCCCAGTCACTTTCAAACTCAGTATCAACGGTACCGGTAATGTGAGCATTAGGGTGGATAGATGTACTGAAACCAGCGCCGTAGGTCAGTGGGCTGATACCAATACGAGCCTCAGCGTAGTCGTAGCTGAAGTTGCTCATTGTCGGTTGGGCATTCGCCTGGGCAGCCGACACAGATGCCAGGACAAGACCTGAAGCAATTAGAATTTTACGCATGACAAATTTGTCCGATGGGCTAAAAATTAATTGCACTATTTTAATGGACAAAAGCCAGCGTTCATAGCAGTTTTGTAGTCTTTTGCTGTCTTCTTTTTATAAGTTTTGGCGTAAAAGTCGACAAAATTGGTAAAAATTTGTGAAGGGCAGGCGATCTCCTGCCCATAAGTTGTTGCTATATATATCGATATAGAGGATTAAATAAGCTCGTTACCTGAGCGCTTTTCTTGTTCGAACAGTGCCATGTTGTTCAATGTGGTATCGGCGATATTACCGAGGGCTTCCTCGGTAAGGAAAGCTTGGTGGCCGGTGAAAAGCACGTTGTGGCAGGCTGATAATCGTCGGAAGACGTCATCTTTGATCACATCGTTCGACTTATCCTCAAAGAACAGATCTTTTTCGTTCTCGTAGACATCTATGCCTAAAGAGCCGATTTTGCTACTTTTGAGCGCCTCGATGGCATCTTTAGAGTTGAGTAGCTCACCGCGGCTGGTATTGATGATCATCACGCCATCTCGCATTTTATCGAACGCGTCGGCATTGAGCATGTGGTAGTTTTCCTCGGTCATCGGGCAGTGCAGGATAATGACATCTGCTTGGCGGTAAATGTCATCCAGACTGGTGTATTCCACACCAAGCTCAATCGCAACCGGGTTCTGGTACGGGTCGTAAGCAAGAATGTTCATGCCTAGCCCCTTGAGTATGCGGATGGTCGCAATGCCTATTTTGCCGGTGCCGATCACACCGACTGTTTTGCCATGGAAGTTAAAGCCGGTAAGGCCCTCTAATGAGAAATTGGCATCCCGTGTGCGCTGGTAAGCGCGGTGGATACGGCGGTTGAGGCTTAGCATCAGGCCAAGCGTATGCTCTGCAATGGCTTCCGGTGAATAGGCCGGTACGCGGACAACTTGAATGCCAAGCGATTTTGCCGCGTCAATATCCACCTTATCGTATCCGGCACAGCGCATCGCGATCAGTTTTACTTGGTTCGCTGCCAGGGCTTCTAGTACCGGGCGGCTTAGATCATCGTTAACGAAAGCACAAACGGCATCGTAGCCCTGAACGATTTTGACGGTTTGCGGGGTTAATCGGAAGTCATAAAAATCAAGCTGGTGAGTGTAATGCTGGTTGATCAGCTCGAAGGAGTTTTGGTCGTATTTTTTGGTGCTGAAGACTGCAACTTTCATGGGCCACCTTTTCGGGTTGACTGTTCCTCGGTATATGCCTTGGAGTAGTGTAATTGATCTTATTGTTTTGTGATCAAGGTAACACTTTTGTCTCAACCCGAAAAGGTTTGTATGACAATTAATTTTGTAGGGTTATATATCCGACAGCGATAGCCGGCGATGGCTCAGCGCCTCCATGATCCGATTGGTATCAAGGACCTGCATCCATGTCAGTAACTCAGCCTCTGATTCGTTGTCGATTACAAAGGTTGTCAGCTGATCGATGACGATCTGCCTTAGCTGATCACCATTCCACGGTTTGGCGATGTAATAATCCAAGCTGGCATTGTTGACGGCCTGCACAGTTTCTTCCAACCCAGCCTGCCCGGTTAGCAGTACCTTGCGGGCGTTGCTGGACTCTTCCTGGTGTTTAAGTTCGATAAGGAAGTCGATACCGGTCTCACCGGGCATGATATGGTCACAGAGGATCAACGCCAGTGGGATATGGTCAGCAATGGTGTCGGCAAGGACTTCTTTTGCTTCATCGACGGACTCGGCGGCTTCGATAACGAAGTACTCTTCAAGCGAACGTAGATCATTGATGACGCTGTCCAGTACTTCCCGTTCGTCATCGACACAAAGGATCAGGTATTTGTTCATAGGCTCTCCTTAATTGCCTCGCCTAAAGGCAAAGTCACTATCATTCTGGTAAATGCACCGGGTTCGGATTCCACCCTGATGATGCCGTTGTGTTGATGGATGATCTGTTGGCAGACAGATAACCCGATACCAAGACCAAAGTTGCCTTCACGCTTGGTGGTAAAATTAAGTTCGAAGATTTTGCCCTGCTGATCGAGGGGGATCCCCTTGCCGTTGTCTTCGACCATGACCTCTATGGCAGGAGCTGAGGGGGAGCCAAACTCAACCTGCCGGGTAGAAACTGTTATTTTTCCCGGCTCATCCACCGCATCCAGCGCGTTGGAGATCAAGTTGGTCCACACTTGCTGAAGCGCTATCGGCTGGCAGCGTAACGGTGGCAGAGGGCTGTATTCCTTAGTGATCAGATGACGCTTGAGTTTGTTCTCGAAAATCACCAAGGTGTCTTCCAGTCCTTCATGGATATCGACTGAGTCCACCGATTCATCATCCTGCCTAGCATAGCTTTTTAAGCTCTTGACCAAATCAGCAATACGTTTGGCGCAGACATTGATAGAGCGCAGAAAATTACCCATCTGATAGTAATTCTCCCACTCGCCCAAGACCTCAGGCAGGTTGTTTTTCTGCGGTTTCAACCACTCCCTGATGTGGACTTCATCATCGATACCCATCTGAACGACCTTCCGGGCGAGTTGCCTATCGCCAAGTACTTCGGTTAAGCCTTTTGCCCGCTGGCGGGCTTCGGAAGTGGACAGCGGACGCGAGAGCATTGCTTGGTGCATGATGTCGTTTCCGCGGTCTTGGTTTTCGTGGCTTAACGGGGTTTTCGTAATGCTGCCAATCGTCTGTTTGAGCGTGTCGCTGCCTCGCAAAATTGCCGATACAGGATTGTTGAGCTCGTGCGCCACACCGGCGACTAATTGGCCCAGCATGGCCATTTTTTCTTTTTCGATCAGCTGATGGTAGGCGGCATCTAGTGATTTTAGAGTCTGCTGTAGTCGCATTTCAGTCTGGATACTGCCCTTGAGGCGACGATTGAAATTACGCAGCAGCAGGTTGGTAAAAAGCGGCAATAACTCACTCCTCGAGTTCATCACCTGGTTGAACAGCTCCCGATCTAGCTTGATAACATCCGTTCCACACAAGGTGACGCCGGTTGAGAAGGAGGTTTCGCCAGAAATGAAAGACATCCCACCGACCAGGTGACCAGGACCTGCCCTTACTACCTCATGGCGGCAGCCATGCTCATCCTTCTTATACAGGGCGACTTCGCCGCTAGTGATAAACCACAGGAAGTTATTAGGTTCACCTTCCTGGGTGAGAATATGGTTGGCACTGTAACTGCGGCAGGCTCGGGTTTCATCATTGCTGGCAAAGAAATCGTTCAGTGCATCAATAACCTGATTGGCCAGGCTGGTGTCGTCGAGGGTGTGGCTATGCTGAATAAAACCGGATCGAAAGCGTGACATCTGCCGTTCGATATGGGCATTGAGGATCCTGCGGTGGTCCAGCAGTTGGCTATACTTGAGCCAGTCTTCGTCCGGGTGCTTCAAGACAAAGTGGGTCAGCTCTTTGAGTAGCACTTGCTTGAGCTCTTGCGGGCTCCAAGGTTTGGTAAGGCAGTAATGTAGCCTGCCTTCATTGACAGCCTGCATAATGGCATCCAGCTGCGGCATATCATTGAGCAGCACCGAGCGTGCCTGTTTGCTTGCAGGGTACTGGTCAAGGGAGACCAAGAAGTCAACGCCCCTGTCATCACCCAGCTCGTTGTCGCAAATGACCATTGCTACCCGTTGATTTTTTTGCTCAATATCAGCGAGCACCTCATTAGCCTCGGCGATGCTATAAGCATTATAAATATCGAACAAGTCAGCAAAGGCCGCGAGATCTTGGTTGAGTTTTTCAACAACAAGCGGCTCATCGTCCAAACAGACAATCGCAAAACTATTCACCGTTACACCCTTCACGTCAAAATACTGCTATGTTGCTGTTATATTTAGCTACTTTGACTTTAAGTGTATAAGATTCCATCACATTGGATTGAGAGCCAACTAGCAATCGCGTGAGATTATTTCGGTTATTGAATCAGGATGTGACACTGAGTCGATTTGTAGGAGAAGGGAAAAATTCCCTGTAAATCAATGTGAATTGGTAAATTCATTGTTCAGCAAGCTATGATAGACTGAGTTTTTGACCTTCAGAGCTGGGATATAAAAATAATGCTAGGAAAAATCGGTGCCGTTGGCGGCGCAGTGGCGGTTGCACTGTGCTGGCCTTTTGCGACTGGCCAAATTGGCGAGCGTATTTATCAGGATACACTGGGCCAGTACGAGAACCCGTACCTTGCTGTGACCAACGATACATACCAGCGCGGCTACCTGAACTCCGAAGCCGTTTCTAAAATTGAGCTTAAAGATGAGCTGAAGTTTCTTTTCGAAGATGAAGGCTTGCCGACGGTGTGGTTTGTCAAACACCATGTCAGCCATGGTTTGCTGGGCGTATCGTCGACCAGTGAGCTATTGGTCGATGATGAGCTAAAACCAATGGCTGATGCGCTGTGGGGAGAGGGCGTTGCACCGGTTACTTTTACCACCAGTACCGCGCTGACCCGCAAGACGGACTTCACTTTCCAGATTAACCCTATCGAAGAGAAAGAACTCAACGGAACCAGTATTGCCGTTGCACCTTTTGTTATGCAGGGGACCGTCAATGCGAAAGGGGCAGGGGAATTCCAGTACCAACTTCCATCAGCGAGCCTAACGACGACTGCACATGAGGAAATGGTGCTAAGCGGTCTCCAAGGCGGCGGAAAAGGCTATTTGGATGGCCAGTTTTGGATTGGTGACCAAGCCCTGACCCTTGATAAGGTGAGCTTTATCGACCTGAATTCCGAGCAAAGCCTAGATATGGCAGGGCTAGACGTTGGGATGAATAATATCCTGACCCAGCCAGAAGCGGCAGAAGGCGAAGAGAAGGCCGGGCAGCAGCTGGCTAATACTAACCATATAAAGGTGGGCAAACTGGTATTGCTTGATGGTAGTGAATATCAAAATTTCAATTTCCAGATGGCTTTCTCTGAACTCGACTACCCTGCGCTAAGCCTATTGGGTGATATGACGGATGACCTGGAAGAGCCTTTAACCGAACAGCAAGCGCAGGAAGTATCTGCTGCGCTTGATGCTTTGGTGGCAAAAGGCCTGGCATTCTCGATCAGTGACCTGAGTGTATTGGCACCGGAAGGCCAAGTAACAAGCCGTTTGAATATGAACATTGCCCCGGGGATCAGCAATATCTCCCAGAACATCGGTCAAATCGCTCAGAACTTAGGTGGTGATATCCACCTTAGCCTGCCAGTTGAACTGGTCGAGGCTGATCCGCTGCTTAGCGAGCGGGTCGACATGCTTGAGCAAAGTGCGATTGTCGATCGCAATGCCACCCATTACTTGCTGGATATGCAGATCGACGGTGACAAGGTGATCCTATCTAATGGTGATCAGCTACCTTTTGCCATGCTGTTTATGCTGTTCATGTAAGTAGTTGCTAATCGTCAAGCCAATGAAAACCGCCGTCTGTATCGGCGGTTTTTTCGTTTTGGGGAAACAGATAAAGGTGGTGTTTTGCTTTATGAAATCAGTAAATAGGTCATACCTATTAATAAAATCGTTTTTTTCAATTTAGTAATTTCAAGGAAATAGACGACACTTATATCAAAAGGAGGTGCTCCTCGGAGTAGGAGGGCCAATCTGAAAAGTTACCGCGAAGGGCTGTCATCAGAGTAGTAGGCAGTTCAAGCAAGTATGATTAGGGGGATATATGGAGTCGTTGAAGGTCAAGGATTATATGAATGTGCGTCCGGTGACATTCGAACCGAAGATGTCTCTTTCCAAAGCGCTGGACAAACTACTTTCAGCCAAGCAAATTGGTGGCCCGGTAGTTGATGAGACACGCAAGGTTGTCGGTTTCTTGTCTGAGCAGGATATGATCCATAAATTACTGAAAGTCGGCTATTACTGTCAGGATACACACACTGTCGAAGAGTGTATGCACTCGGATGTACTAACAGTGTCTCCAGAAGATTCGATTATTGAGCTAGCCGATACCATGGCCGGACAAAAACCGAAAATCTATCCAGTGGTAGAAAACAACCAGTTGGTGGGAGTGATTACCCGCCGAGACGTACTGACAGCGATCAGCAATCAAATTGGTGATTGCTTCAAGCACCCGGTTTAGTGGATGTGATGTGACAACATAAAAGAAAGGCGCACTCAGCGCCTTTCTTTTATTCCCTATTACCCCGGGTGTTTTTCAATGCTTGCAAGGAGAGCCAGTGGCAAAGCCGTCCCAACCCACTAAAGAGAACAATAACTCGCAGCTGAAGGCAGACAAAGACGCTAAGTTTGTCATCGGCTCACCCATGAAGCACATTGTGGTGATGTCTGGCACCGGAGCGGTTGGCTTGATGGCATTGTTCCTGGTCGACTTACTCGATATGTTCTTCATCAGTTTACTTGGTGAAATCGAACTTGCGGCGGCCATCGGTTTTGCGGGTACCTTGGTTTTCTTTACCACCTCGGCTTCTATTGGTACGTCCATTGCGATGGGGGCGCTGGTTTCCCGGGCTTTGGGTGCGAACCAGCGCGAAAAAGCAAGGTGTGTGACGGTAAATGTCATGATCTTCGCGGTTATCTTCAGTGCAGTGCTGGTTTCTGTTGTTCTCGATAATTTGCAGTCCTTGCTCGCGATGATTGGGGCAAAAGGTGCTGTCGCTGAAGCTGCAACGGATTATTTAACGATCTTAATGCCAAGCGCCCCTGTTGTGGCAGTATCGATGGCCGCAGGCGCTGCACTTCGGGGGATTGGTGATGCTCGTCGCTCCATGTACGCGACCATAATTGGCGGGGCGGTGAATGCGGTCCTCGATCCCTTATTTATCTTCGGCTTCTCTATGGGGGTTGAAGGCGCGGCAACGGCGTCTGTTTTCGCCCGAGTAGCGGTGATGGTCTTTTCAATTCATGCAGTGATTGTTCATCATAATTTAGTCGCCCGGCCTAATATCGGCTCTTTCTTATCTTCTTTGTTGCCCATTTCTGCCATTGCGTTTCCGGCAATTCTAACCAATACTGCGACCCCGATAGGCAATGCTATCGTGACTAGCAATATCGCCCAGTTTGGTGAAAGTTATGTAGCCGGTTATGCGGTTATAGGCCGAATTATGCCCGTGTGTTTTGCCCTGGTCTTTTCGCTATCGGGGGCAATCGGCCCGATAATAGGCCAGAATTTCGGTGCAGGGCGTTGGGATCGTATTCTTCGCTCGCTCTCTGACGCGCTGATGTTTGTGACTGGCTACTGTGTGGTGGTATCAGTGTTGTTATGGCTAGGGCAAGATTGGCTCATAGCGGCATTTAGTTTGGAAGAGGATGCGGCAAGCCTTGTCTCGGTATTTTGTACTGTTATCGCTATTACTTTTATCTTTAATGGCGCCATGTTTGTTGCCAATGCAGCTTTTAACAACCTTAATCGCCCGACGTGGTCAACAGCGCTTAATATGGGAAAAGCCACCTTGGGTACTATCCCGTTTGTTTGGTTAGGTGGTAAGTTAGGCGGTGCGGAAGGTGTATTGATGGGGCAGGCGGTAGGAACCATTGTGTTTGGTATCTTCAGCGGCATGCTGGTGGTTAACCAGGTCCGGAAAATGGCTTCTGAGCATGAGCAACAAGAGGAGCAGTCTGAAATCCTTGAACCAAGCGTACCACTGACTCCGTTTTGTTCATCAAGGACTTATATGGGACATGAAGATGTTATCGATGAGACCTTGGCAACAGACACCAAAACGTAAATCTCATTTTTTAATAAGTCAATCATCAAAAATAGTTATATTTCACTGGTTTATTGATCTGCTCCGGTGAAATTTCCCTTCTATAGACGCACAATCACCCAATCTGGATTTTTACCGGTAGACGCAAGCGCTACCGGTGCTGCTGTTGCTGCAGGCTTTTTATTGATGAAAAGCTGTTTTTAGTAGTGGCAGGCACACAAGATTTTGTGTTTTAAGGGAATAATGTAAACATGCGTCAATATCTAAGGGTGATCATACCCGTTCTCATTCCACTCATCATTCTGCTGCTGCCGGCATCAGCGTTTCCTGTCGAAGGGCTAACCGTTGTACAGCAGCGTGTTATAGCGATCTTTTTGTTAGCAGCCTTGTGCTGGGTGCTGGAGCCGATCCCAATCTACGCCACCTCAGTGGTGATCATTGTGCTGGAGCTCATGTTGCTCTCTGACAAAGGGCTTTACCTGTTCAGGGGGGCTGAGGGGCAACCTCATTTCGGTGAGCTACTCAGCTACAGCGACATTATGGCGACCTTTGCCAGCCCGATCATTATGCTGTTCCTCGGTGGGTTCTTCCTTGCTATGGCCGCAACCAAGTACCGCCTCGACGTTAACTTGGCGCGGGTATTGTTGAAGCCATTCGGCACCCAGCCGAAATACGTTATGTTCGGGCTGATGCTGATCACTGCCATCTTCTCGATGTTCATGTCAAACACAGCTACCACCGCCATGATGCTCTCTATTCTGGCGCCAGTGATTGCACTGTTCGGTGCTAAAGACCCGGGCAAAATTGCCTTTGCCTTGTGTATTCCGGTTGCCGCTAACATTGGTGGTATTGGTACCCCTATCGGCACCCCGCCGAATGCCATTGCATTGAAGTACCTGACGGGCGATAACCTGATCACCTTCGGTGAATGGATGTTCTTTGGTGTGCCGTTTGTCGCTGTTTTGTTGGTGTTTGCCTGGGTACTCATTAATGCGCTATACCCAGCGAAACAAGAAAAAATCGAACTGACCATCAAGGGCAAGTTCCTGATGACCCCGAAGGCGGTCACTGTTTATGCCACGTTCACACTGACGATTATCCTGTGGTTGATGGGGTCATCCCACGGTATGAACTCTTACACTGTTGCCCTGATCCCGGTTGCGGTGTTCTCGTTGACCGGCATTATCAACAAGGAAGATTTGAAAAAAATCTCTTGGGATGTGCTTTGGCTTGTCTCGGGTGGTATCGCCCTTGGCCTAGCATTAGACCAGACGGGGCTTGCAAAGCTCATGGTGCACAGCATTCCGTTCGACAGCTTCTCGCCATACATCGTATTGGGTGGCTCGGCACTGCTATGCCTGGTCATGGCGAACTTCATGTCCCATACCGCGACGGCAAACTTGTTGATGCCAATTATGGCCGCCTTAGGGACATCCATGGTATCGCTGGTGCCATTGGGAGGTGAAATTACGCTGATTCTTGTGGTGACGTTTGCCGCGTCGCTGGGTATGTCTTTGCCGATCAGTACGCCACCAAATGCACTGGCCCATGCAACGGGCCATGTCCAGAGTAACCAAATGGCCCGGGTAGGGGTGATCATTGGGGTAGTCGGTGTGGTACTGAGTTTTGCCATGATCTGGCTATTGCATCTGATTGACCATATCTAAGCATGTCTAAGAAGAGAGTCGCCATGCATCAACCAAAAGCTATGCAGCGGATCATTGATGTCTACTTCCGTGAACCCGCCCGAACTGAAGCAGTCAAGGCGGGCACGCAGGTGCTGATACAGGACGGCTACAACGACAAGCTCTATTGGGTGAAAAAAGGTGAGTTGTCGGGTTACCTCAAGAACGAAGCGGATGTCACGGCCAAAGTGTTTCGGGTCGAGCAGGGGATGTTCTTCGGGGTTCATAGCTTTTTTGCCCAAACCTTGATGGCTTCGACCACGGTGGTGGCTGAGAAAGACAGCGAAATTGCCTGGATTGACCTTAAAACCCAGGCCGTTGAGCCGGAAAGTTATGGTTCTTTAGCTGAGCAGTTTATGCCTGTTATGGTACACGAATTGGCACAGCGACAGATGATGACTGGGCTGCAGGCCATCGAGAAAGAGAAGGCGCTGCAAAAACTCTATGCCGCTGAGCAGATGACCACGCTAGGCCAGTTGGCTGCGGGTATTGCCCATGAGCTTAACAATGCTGTTGGTGTCTTGAGCAGTAAAACCGAAGGTTTGCAGGAAGGGATCTGCCGTTTTCTGGAAGAAAACAAACCGGAAGTCAGCCCGTTCCTCGATTTGGGGATATGTGACGGGCAGGCCGTTACCTCGGCGCAGGCCCGCAAACGAGCCAAGCAGCTGCAGCAAGACCTTGGTTTGGAAAGGGATCAGGCCAGGCAGCTTGCCCGTGCAGTGCCTGACGGCGAAGTGCCTGCTTATTGGCTGGACAACCTTGGTGAAGCCCTACAGTACTGGGACATCGGGCGTGATTTGCATGATATGAAGCTCGCCTCCAAGCATGCAGCCAGTATTGTTCGCTCGGTAAAACAGCTGGGTGGCACAGACAATGCTCGCCAGCCGGAGGTTGATGTCAACGATACCATCCACAAATCATTGGCGCTGCTGCAAAGCAACTTGAGGCGGGTCAATGTGGTGCTGCGCCCGGCGGTGCTGCCGACGATGACGGCGAGCACCACGGAGCTGGTGCAGGTGTGGGTCAATATTATCAAGAATGCGTGTGATGCGATGGAGGACACCCCAGATCCACAGATAGAAATCATTACGCGGCATTCTAAAAATCGCTTGCTGATCACTATCAGCAACAACGGGCCGATGATCGATGAAGCGACGCGGCGAAAGGTATTTCAACCCAACTTCACGACCAAGAAAGGTGGGTTGTCGTTCGGATTAGGGCTGGGCCTCTCGATAGTACAACGGATCGTCAATAGCTATGGCGGCACCATTGCACTGAAAAGTGACCCGGAAAAAACAAAGTTTCGTATCAAACTGCCAATCGCGTAAGGGAATGGTTATGGAAAAACTAAACATCATCTGCGTAGATGATCAGAGGGAAGTACTAAGCGCCGTATTGAAAGATCTGTCACCGTTGAATGACTTCTTTCATGTTGAAGACTGTGAATCAGCGGATGAGGCACTGGAGCTGATGGATGAACTGGATGCTGAAGGCGAGTTCGTTGCATTGGTGATCTCGGACCATGTGATGCCGGGTAAAACGGGTGTTGAGCTGCTGACTGAGATCTCACAGGATTCACGTTTTCACAAAACCAAAAAGGTTCTGTTAACAGGGCAAGCAACCCACCAAGATACTATTGCTGCTATTAACCGGGCTCGAATCGAAAGCTATTTCGAAAAGCCTTGGAAAGCCGATAGCCTGCTGACAACAGCAAGAAGCTTAATCACCGAATACATCTTTGATATGGGGATGGACTACCAGCCTTGGATGGACATCCTAGATAACGGCGTTGTGTTTAGGCGCCTAAGTTAATTTAGCCAAAGGCTTAGTTAAGGCTTTAGCTAAAGGCTTTTGCCAATGGCAACGAAAAACAAAAAAGCAGGCTTCTATGCCTGCTTTTTGTATCTTGAAGTCGCTTGGGGATATCTAGGCCGCCACAATATTATTTCTGATCAAGCCGCGTTTGATATTGCGGCACATCTTGCCAAAGCGCGAAATATCGTCAAAGTCCGGCGAGTCACCCCTGTCCAGTGCGCACTCCCAGTAGGATACTTCCGACTCCAGCAACTCCATCAGCTTTTTTGGACAGCCGATACAACTGTTGTCAGGGCCACAGACAAAGGTATCTGAATCATACAGCGGCAGCTCTTGTTTAACCTGCTCGATGATTAGTTGCATCGCCGTGCGGCGATCGGGTTTACGAGACATAGTATGCATCTATTGGGAACAAGGAGCGGAATTATAGAGTGATTGGGACAATTGTCCATGACTCGAAAGGAGATATTTTATTTTGTAAATACGCTGAACTGCAGCTTAAGGGGCTGTGAATAGAAATCTGGCCGGAATGAAAACACTGTAAAATCGCTTCTCTCACCTTGACCTTGGACTGTACTCCAAGGTTTATAGTAAAGACTGTGGTGAGTAAACCACCGTTCACAAAGACAAGGAGAAGGCCATGTGTGCCCAATGCAATAATAAGAAGTTACATGTACATGCAGTGAAAGCTGCCGGTGTAGGCCAGCCATCTGTTATGGTGGAAAACAACAGTGTCGAGTCTTGCTGTACCACTGGAACCTGCCAATCAAGTACAACGCCATCAGTTTCGCAAGAATCTGATCTCTCGCCGGGCGATGACGATCCTGCCTCCGGTGCCTCCCTCGGATTTTCAGTTAATAAAATCACTTCCGCAGAGGCAGCGGCCGAGTCGTCATGTTGCACTTCGGGTAGTTGTAATGACACAGCTAGCGAAGATACGCTGAGTGACGATATTTCTCCTGCCCCTCATAGTACGACCCTAAGCTGGAAAGTCGGTGGTATGGACTGTCCAAGCTGCGCCAGTAAATTAGAAAAGGCTATCAATGGTCTTGATGGTGTTGCTTCAGCGAAAGTGATGTTTGCCACTGAAAAGTTGGTCGTCAATTGTCAATCGGCAGCGATATCAGACGCTATCGTAGCGAAAACACGGGAATCTGGCTTCCAGCTTTACACGGCTGGCAGTGCATCAGAACAAGAAAAGCCAACGAGTTTATTGAAAGAAAATTTACCTGTACTGATGATTGCTTTGATGATGGTGGTCTCTTTCATCGTTAGCAAGCAATCTGAGGTTATGGGGCTGGCCGCCTTCACGGCAACGACCTTAGTTGGCCTATTCCCTATCGCCCGCAAAGCTATAACGTTGGCGAAAAGTGGTTCGCTATTTTCGATTGAAACCCTGATGAGCGTAGCAGCGATTGGTGCGCTTTATTTGGGTGAAACCGCCGAAGCGGCAATGGTGCTGTTGTTATTCCTTATCGGTGAGCAACTTGAAGGCTATGCATCAGCGAAAGCCCGGAGCGGTGTGAAGGCGCTGATGGCTTTGGTGCCGGAAAAAGCCAGCCGTATATTGGCAGACGGTAGCAAAGAACTGGTCTCGGCCAGTGAGCTTAAACCGGCTGACATTATTGAAGTTGCACCGGGTGGCCGCTTGCCCGCTGATGTCGAATTGATGGATGCGGCAGCCAGTTTTGATGAAAGTGCTTTAACGGGTGAGTCCGTTCCGGTCGAACGCTTACCTGGCGAGCAAGTGATGGCCGGTGCCTTGGTGGCCGATAAAGTGGTTCGCCTGCAGATTACCTCAGAGCAGGGCGAAAACGCCATCGACCGCATCTTACACCTGATTGAAGATGCAGAATCCCGCAAGGCACCCTTGGAGCGCTTTGTCGACCGTTTCAGTCGCTGGTACACCCCGGCAATGATCGTACTGGCAGCTTTGGTGGTAGTGATCCCTCCGATGCTCTTCGGTCAGGCTTGGGATGAGTGGCTATACAAAGGCCTGACACTGCTATTGATTGCTTGTCCATGTGCATTGGTCATTTCCATTCCGGCAGCTATTACCTCCGGTCTGGCTGCCGCAACGCGCCGGGGAGCCCTGATCAAAGGTGGTGCAGCTCTTGAGCAATTAGGCCGAATTGAAACTGTTGCTTTCGATAAAACCGGTACCCTGACTGAAGGCAAACCAGTGATGACAGATATCGTTAGCTGGGATGGTGACGAGCAGCGCTTGCTGCGACAATCAGCGGCGGTTGAGATGGGATCAGCCCACCCGCTGGCACAGGCTGTGGTTAACGCTGCCAAAGAGCGTGGCTTGAAGGTTGAAGAAGCGCAAGAACGCCAAGCGCTAACGGGCCGGGGCATTCAGGGCAATACTGAAGGTGATAGTTTGATGCTGGTGGCGGCAGACCGTTTGCCTGAGGGCGTAACGCTGTCGGCACAACAGGCGGAACAAGCCTTTGCGCTTGAAGGTGAGGGGAAAACCTTGGTGGTTGCTCTTCGTAACCTAGCACCGGTGGGGTTGATTGCCTGGCGTGATAACTTGCGCGAAGACAGTGCCAAGGCCGTGAAAGCGCTCAAGGCTATGGGTATCCATTCAGTGATGCTAACCGGTGACAACCCACGTGCAGCGGCTGCAATTGCCGGTGAAATCGGTATTGCATTTGAAGCAGGCCTGTTGCCGGAAGATAAAGTGAAGCATGTGGAACTGGCCAACCAGCGCGCCAATGTGGCGATGGTAGGGGATGGTATTAACGATGCCCCAGCGATGAAAACAGCATCCATTGGTATTGCCATGGGTGGCGGAACCGACGTGGCCTTGGAAACCGCCGATGCTGCACTGACCCACAACCGGGTTGCTGAGCTACCAATGATGATCGCGCTATCCAAAGCGACGCTGGCTAACATCAAACAGAATGTATTCTTGGCACTGGGGTTGAAAGGTGTTTTCTTGATCACCACCTTGCTGGGCATGACAGGCTTGTGGGTGGCAGTAATGGCCGATAGCGGTGCCACGGCGCTGGTCACCTTGAACGCGCTTCGCTTGTTGAAATTTAACCACAAAGAATAAGCTTAGCTACAAGGAATAACCTTAGCTTGTTCTTTTGCCCAGAATTGGTGCATTGCTCCTATGTGATGCACCAATTTTGACTGAGGCTGGCAATACTAAGTTTTTTATCATTTATTTCAGTGTTTTGCCCCTACCTTTCACTATCAATCCATAACATACCAAACTGTTGAGTTTGGTATTTTTATTGCATTTAAAACAACAGGATGATGTATATGGATGGATACAATGCAGCTCTCACAGCAAGAAAAGAACTGGCTCCCTATTTTTGGCCCTAACGGTAAGCTGGCGATGCGCAAAGCATGCTGGTTAAACCGGGATAAAATCTCTTACCTTGAAGAGACATTCGACAGCATTTCTAACACACGGGTAAGGTTGCTCCATACTTGGACCGAAACGCAATGGGACTTCCTGCAAGATGCGATGTTTTACCTAGCGACAAAGCCAGAGCAAGAGCAGCCAAATGTGTTGGCACAATTGCTAAATCGAAATAATGACTTTTCAGAGTTGTTTATTGTTAATGCCGATGGAAAGGTCACAGCCAGTAGCTTTCCCGCCCATACTGGCCAAAGTCACCGTCAGAATGAGGCATTAGCCAAAGGAATTAAAAAGCAATTTCTGCATGGGCCTTACATCGACAAGCAGACGTTGGCACCCGGTCCCTCAAGTTCAAGCTTCCATGATGAAGTGACGTTGATGTTCTATCAGCCGATAGAAGTATCAGGCACTTTCATCGGCTGTCTATGTGGCCGCGTTCCCAATGATGTGTTGGGAGATCTTATCCAGCGTGAAGCCGGGCATATCTACAGTGAGTCGGGCGATAACTACATCTTCATGGTGGACTCGAAATTTGACCCGTCAATACAGCCTGGCACGGCTCTTTCTCGTTCGCGATTTGAAGACAGTACTTTTTCTCATGGAGAAAATCTGAAATCGGGCGTCGGGACCGATTGGGGGGCGGTCAAAATAGATAAACATACCGAGTTTGAAATTCTCTTCACCGATCCGGCGACCAAGAAGCTGCATCCAGGTGTCAGGGAGACAATTGCCAAAGGCAAAAACCTGTATGTGGAATACCCTGGCTATTCTGACTATCGGCATATTCCAGTGATAGGGAAGGGGGTGACATTCCAGCTTCGCGGTTCACCCGATCGCTGGGGGATGATGTGCGAGGCCGATTTGGAGGAGGTCTACCGGCATCGCTCTCTTTCCAAGAAACTGAGCAATAAGTACGCGCTGATTTGGCTGTTTACCGTTGTGCCCCCATTGCTGCTCGCGCATTTTATGTCATTGGGGATCCCTGCACTGAGCCTGATGATGGCCATGTCATTGTTGATAGGCTACGGCGTGTTTAAGCATATGGTTGCAAAGCCAATGGTCAGGCAATTGGAACAAATGACAGGGGTGATCAAAACCATTGCCGAAGGTGATGGGGATCTTAAGCGCCGGCTTGATAGCCAGCAGTTTTATCCCGATGAGACGGGGGATTTAGGGCGGTGGATCAATAGTTTTATAGATAACCTCGAAAGTGTTGTAGGGGGCATTATCTTTGCCTCCAATGAAGTTGAACAGGTGAGTAATTCAATGCTGCGCCGCTGTACCGTAGTTGATGATTGCACGGTTCAAACCTCAGGCTCTATCGACTCATTGCTAACCTTGACTCGCCATCAACAAGCAGAAATCAACAAAGCAGAGCAATCTGCCCAGCAGTTGCAAGAATTGATGCAGAATATGGTCGACTCAGCGCAGGAGGAGTACCAGCAGGCGGTAAGCAATACCCAGGAAATCAAAGGTATCGTTAAAGCGTCGGCAAATAGCGTGAATGAAATTAACGACGAGATGAAGCATATCGAAGAGGTGGTCCGGCTTATTTCTGAAATTACCGAGCAAACTAATTTATTGGCTTTGAATGCGGCTATCGAGGCTGCAAGGGCAGGTGAGCACGGCCGAGGGTTCTCGGTGGTGGCTGATGAGGTGAGAAACCTTGCCACCAAAACATCAACCGCCGCCAACCATATTGGTGAAACGGTAAGTAAATTGCGAGGCCAATCCAAAACGGCGGTCAGCTATATGGAGCAGGGTGTTCACAATGTCGAGC
Source organism: Photobacterium sp. ABD4_091 (assembly GCF_056160145.1). NCBI lineage: Bacteria > Pseudomonadati > Pseudomonadota > Gammaproteobacteria > Vibrionales > Vibrionaceae > Photobacterium > Photobacterium sp. ABD4_091. The sequence goes on from NZ_JBSWWQ010000001.1 coordinate 2,731,687, forward strand.
AAAGCTCGATGATATTGGATTCAAGCCAGCGCAGTGACAAGTTGCAGCAAGCCGTGGACTCTATGTTCCAGACCATTAATGTCATTGCCTCTACCAGTGAGCGCCATAGCGATACCGCGGAAAAGGCGCAGAGCAGCATGTCATCACTGGAACTGTCCTCGCAGCAGTTAACGCGCAGAACGACCTTGGTGAAAAATTCGATCATTCGACTGCACCAGCTCGTTGACCGGTTTGAAGTCTCTTCGGCAAGCTAGTTTAGCGTGAACTATTGACACCAGCAGGTGCCTTTTTTAGGCGTTTAGCCGGAAACTTTGAAATGACACGAAACCTTTCAGCAGGCAGCCCGATAGTAAAGCAGATGGGATTATCTTTGCTTTATGCGTGTAGATAATCTGTTTGCAGACGCCATCATTGACGTGTTAGAAAAGCTTAGTTAGGTAAGGGTACCCTAAGTTATTTCATTTTTGGCCAAGGAGAGAGCTGTGCTTGAGTTAAAGGTTCCGCCTTTATTGTTGTTCAATATTTTCGCTGCGGTCATTCTGTTGCCTGCCGAGTATCCCATCAGGCTGGATAATGAAGGCTTCTTGGTTGGCAGCATACTCGTCGCTGCTGCGATGGCGATAGCCTTGTCAGCGACCATGACGTTCAAGCGCGCGAAGACCACGGTCAATCCCTACAGTTTTGAGAATGTGAATACCTTGGTGATATCAGGCGTATTCGGTTATTCAAGAAACCCGATGTACTTAGCGATGGCACTGGCTTTACTCGGTATTGGTTTTATCGTGGGCAAGGTTGTTTTGGCTGCGCTGGTGGTAATGGGTTTTGTGAGCTACCTGACCAAATTTCAAATAATGCCGGAAGAACGTCTGTTAGCCGCTTTGTTTGGTGTTGAGTACAGCCAGTATTGCCAGCAGGTTCGGCGTTGGGTTTAGTTAGCAACTATTTATATTAATTTCCAAGTTATATCAATTTCCAAGGAGTGGATGATGTTTGCTGTTATTTTCAGGGCCCAAACGGGTCAGCAAGATGCTCAGTATTCAGACATGGTTGCTGTGATGCGTGAGTTAGCATTTGAGAAATATGGTTGCTTGGATTTTATTGCGGTCACAGAGGGTGAGCAAGAAATAGCAATATCATACTGGAAGACGGAATCGGATATCCAGCGCTGGCACCAAGATAGCAAGCATGCCGTTGCCCAGCAGCTCGGGCGTGAAAAATGGTATCAGTCTTATACCGTGCAAATGGTTGAGATAAAAAGGCAGTATAGCTTTGCTAGGGATAAGGTTTAATTTACCTTAATTGTTGCTGGCCTCATAAAGGAAAGAGAAAAGTAAGCGGTAATTATGGATATCGAAGGTTATGCTGATCAAGGACTTATATTTAGGGTTGGTTTCTCTACCTAGGCGTGGGTTTAAACAGGCGGCTATCGCAGCGGTCGGATTTAGTGTGTTTGCCGTGTGCTTTGGCTTACTATCCGGCTTATTCACGCTATCGCCTGCGAGATACCCTAACGCCTATTTTCTTATTTTTACCATGGTTATCTTTCCTTCCCTACTAGAAGAGGGCATTTTCCGTGGTTTGCTAATCCCTCGGAAAGTGTTCACTCGCAGCTTCAGCCTGCAATGGCTCTACATTATGGTGAGCTCAGTTATTTTCGTGTTATGGCATCCCTTCAATGCATGGCTGTTTAATCCCTCGGCTCAGTTTGTCTTCTATGATTTACGCTTTCTGTTGATCGTAATGGCGCTTGGAATAACTTGTGGTTACGTCTATATCAAGACCCACTCACTTTGGCCATGTGTTTTCATACACTGGCTAACGGTTGTGTGCTGGGTCTTTGTTTTCGGTGGACGGAACTTGCTGGGTGAAGTGGCTTAACACTTTAAGAGCAAGAACCACAGCAGAAGCCTGGCTCACCATGTTTTCTTTATGATTGTCAAAATGATTGTATTGGTAGGCGTGTCGTTTAGAGTCGGTTGGCTGGTATGACGGTCGTAGATTGAAATAGTATATATTTTCAGTACTTATTCGAGATAAGGACTTCATGAATACAATGGATGTTATGCATGCTTATAACGAGCATGAAAGGAAAGTGATCAATGCTATTGGTGGAAAGGCCATAAATACAGATGGGGTGATTAAATTCGTTTCGGATAATCCCGAAGGGAGTTACATCTCTTATTTTTTCCTCACAGCGCAATCCGCTCAGGCAGCGATAGAGAAAGAAATAGCTTACTTTGGTGCCCTCGGTAAGCCATTTGAGTGGAAAACCTATTCTACCGATGAGCCGAGTCAGATTGGTGAGCTGTTACTTAGCAATGGATTCGAGCAAGAAGAATCAGAGTCATTTATGGCGCTAGATCTCTTAGCGGCTTCCGAGCGCGAGGTTGATGAGAGCCGAATAGTTGAAGTCGCTGATGCCGAAGGGATCCGTGATGCCGTCAGCGTTCAGGAGCAAGTTTGGGGTGGAAATTACGATTGGCAATATGCTCATTTGCTCAATATGAAGACTCAAACCCCAGATGAACTCTCTATCTACGTGGTGTATGACGATGGCAAACCGGTCACCTCGGCCTGGATAGTGTATAACGGTGAGAGCCCGTTTGCGGGGATCTGGGGCGGCAGTACGCTTGCTGAATACCGTGGAAGGGGACATTATTCGTTATTGCTCAACAAGCGAATCAATGAAGCCAAAAAGAGGGGCAAACAATATTTAATTATTGATGCTTCTGATATGAGTAGGCCGATTGTTGAAAAGCATGGCTTTGTGTTTGTTTCCACCACAACGCCCTATGCTTTCCACCCAGAAAAATAGTTTACCAGCCGGAAAAATAAAATAACAAGTCAGTAAAAAGGAAGCTTGATGGAAAATAAAGTCGTTATTGTGACAGGCTCTAGTCGGGGAATTGGTGCGGCAACAGCAATCAAGCTAGCCGCTGATGGATATTCGGTTTGCGTGAATTATGTGGTAAACCAAGCAAGGGCAGATGAATTGGTGAACGCTATCAGGGAAAGGGGAGGCCAAGCCTTTGCTTTTAGGGCGGATGTCAGCGATGAGCAAGATGTTATTGCCTTGTTTGAGGCAACGGAGCAGCAGTTTGGTCGGGTTAATTATCTGGTAAACAACGCGGCAATATTGCAGCCACAGTCAAAGCTGGTGGATATGGATTTTGAGCGGTTTAATCGGATGATGACGGCTAATGTCACCAGTTGCTTTTTTTGTTGCCGGGAAGCCATAAAACGGTTCACAGAGGGCGAAGCAATCGTCAATGTTTCTTCTGCTGCAGCCAGAACCGGTGCGCCGTTTGAATATATTGATTATGCCGCCACCAAAGGCGCAATGGATGCAATGACGAAAGGGTTGTCACTTGAAGTGGCTGGTCAAGGTATCCGTGTCAATGGTGTTAGGCCAGGTTTTATCCATACCGAGATGCATGCCGATGGGGGAGAGCCAGGCCGGGTTGAGCGCTTGGCGCCTAATATTCCATTGCAACGGGGTGGGACGCCGGAAGAAGTCGCCAATGCGATTGCTTGGCTATTGTCTGATGAGGCGTCTTATGTCACTGGTTCGTTTATAGATTTGGCAGGTGGGCGATAGCCCACCTCGAATGTTCTCTATTTCTCTATTTCTCTATTTCTCTATTGCCCATTTACCCAGCGGCCAGCCAGACTCCAACTCCCATCATGAGGGAACCCGCGATGCGGTTTAGCAGCTGTACATTGCCGCGCTGTTGCAGGAACCGGCGCAAAGTACGGCCACCACTTGCGTAAAGCAGCAAACAGCTAAACTCAGTGATAAGGATAATAGTGATCAGCACTGATAGTTGCGGCACCAAGGCATTATCGGTATTGATGAATGGAGGTAGCAGCGAAATCATAAATGCCCAGCCTTTCGGGTTGGCAATGGCGGTAACAAACCCTTGTATCGCTAGTCCGATTGGGGATGTATCCACTTCTTCATCGAGGTTATCCGGAATAGCCAACTTACCCCTTGAGCGCCACATCTGGATCCCCAGCCAGAATAAATAACCGCCCCCGGCATATTTCAAAAACAGAAATACCGAAGGGTAATTCAGCATAATCGCTGCCACGCCAATGACAGAAGCAATAGATACCAATGTCACACCGATAAGCTCCCCCCACATCATCGGCAGGCTTCGGCGAACCCCAATTGTCATACCGAGCGTCATCGACAGCGTCATGCACATGCCGGGTGTTACTGAGACGAAAAAGAAAGTGGGAATAAATACAGCCAAAATGGCGAAGTCGATCATCAAGTAACGTCCTTGCAGTTAACTATACTGACTGGGCAGTGCAGGTTTTTGGTAAAAATAGGCTGCTATTATCTGCTAACTCAATGAGAAAAAATAGTGTGATAAACCGCACGAGCAAACGTTTTTTAGTGATCTGCATCACTTTTTTATGCAACATGAAATTAACTTGATTTTACTTTGTGTGACTGTGATCACTCAAATGATGTTTTTAATCAGCTATCGTAATTATGTGTTTTACGAGCACGAATATGTTTATACCCAAATGATTACCAGAGAGTTGCTTCAACGCTGGAGCCTTCGTATTGAAGCCATTTGGGTATAAACAAAATGAATCAGCCGCTGGCCTCAATTTCCCTATCAGGCGGCAACAATAGAAAGGATATGATTATGTCTGACAACGCAGTATTCCATTTGGGTGTGAACAAAGCAGATCTTAACGGTGCAGAACTTGCCATTATTCCGGGTGATCCAGCGCGTGTAGAAAAAATCGCTAACCTAATGGATAACCCTGAGTTCCTAGCAAGCTCTCGTGAATACACGGTATACCGCGCTAAGTTGGATGGTAAGTCTGTTGTTGTTTGTTCTACTGGTATCGGTGGCCCGTCTACTTCAATCGCCGTTGAAGAATTGGCTCAGCTGGGTGTACGTACTTTCCTTCGCGTTGGTACAACAGGTGCTATCCAGCCACATATCAATGTGGGTGACATGATCGTTTCTACTGGCTCTGTGCGCCTAGACGGTGCGAGCCTGCACTTTGCACCAATGGAATTCCCAGCGGTTGCTGACTTTGATGTGGCAACAGCAATGAAAGCAGCTTGTGATGCCGATGGTGCGAAAGTACACACTGGTGTGACAGCATCAAGCGATACGTTCTACCCAGGCCAAGAGCGCTACGACACATTCTCTGGTCGAGTTGTACGCCGTTTCCAAGGCTCGATGAAAGAGTGGCAGGAAATGGGTGTGCTGAACTTCGAAATGGAGTCTGCGACACTGCTAACTATGTGTGCAAGCTCTGGCCTACGTGCTGGCTGTGTGGCGGGTGTAATCATCAACCGTACCCAGAAAGAGATCCCAGACCACGCGACACTGAAAGAAACAGAAGCACGCTCAATCAAGGTTGTGGTAGACGCTGCTCGCCGTATGCTTGCTGAGTAATTACCACCAAGCACCAAACCAATTTATAGAAGCCAGCTCAAATGAGCTGGTTTTTTTGCTTTTTTACTCGGATCTTTTGTAGTGAAAATAGGGCAATATAGGCTGCAAATTGGGATTAAAATGGTGAATGGGATTTGAATAATTATACAGGCTGTTTTTTGCTCTATTAAAGGTGATATTAACAGGATTTTACTGTTACATAAGAGAAGCTAGCGTTACGTTTGGTCTTGGAAATCGGGATATGACTAGTATGGTCAAACCAGATACCGTGATACTGAGTCCAATAGCCCCTTTATCCAGCGATTATTTCCATTTCTTCAGGTAACAAAGAAAGTTATTTACATACAGTGATCTGCTTTCAAAATACTAAAATAAAGTAAAACTCATACTGTGATATTAATTCCATGAAAAATCTCTATATTGAATTTAATTTCAAGGGTTTATTGAGGTTATTCATTTTTGAATTGTTATTTATTTTACTGAAATTTTTAACTGTGACTGCGATCTATTTTAGTTAAAGTTTTACCTATTATTCTCCTTCCCGCTAAGAAACGAGCTTGTTAATTGAAGTAAACAAACACCACCTGCTCGCAAAATAAGACTCATCAGAGCATGGCATCAGGTGGCATTAGGGGATAATAGAATGACTTTTCGTAAAACGTGTTTAGCCGTGTTGATTGGTTCCGTCGTCGTATTGGCAGGGTGCAACAGCAGCAGTAGCTCTACAGAAAAAGAAGCGGGTTTGCCAAATAACGAGTTTATCAATGTTATAGACCGAACTGGCTCACCGCAGTACCTGCGTGATTATGATCAGTACAGCAACCTGAAATACAACGCTTTTGTCGACAATGGAGCTTGGCATGGCCATCTGCTGCCTGCTGACGAGCAGGGCTATGGCTCGTTTGGCGGTATCATGCAGGTGACCCAGGAGTACGCCCACTTCATGTCTGGCCAGGCGTTCGACAAACTCCATATTACTGATAGCATCAGTGGCGAAGTTTTTGACCTTTCATCAGCCGATGCTGAGGTGTACAGCACACCTGGCGCATTGGTACAAATCCTCACGACTGACAAGCTAGAAGTGCAGATGGTATTGCGCTTTGTGACGGATCGCACCTCACTGGTTGAAACCAAGCTAGCCAATCTGACTAACCAAGACATGGACTTGCAGTTGCTGTGGGACGGCGAGCTGCTGCAAAAAGCACTTTCGACAGAAGGTAACGAGAACCTCACGGTCGAGCAAATGTACCCAGATTACAACCGACAGATCCACACCACAGAGAACGGTATCAGCATTACTTTTGGTGACATGAAAGGAAACTGGGCTATCCGTAACGATGATGACAGTGAGTTCCGTATTGCCCGTTCTGTCAGCACCCAAACCCACGTGATGCCAAACGAGATTTCGTTTGCCTCTGTTGCCCAGCAGCCGTTATCGGCAAAGGGGACCATGAGCATTTACACTACATACTCTCACTTACACAACAGTGCGGAAGTTACCCAAGAAAAGAACAAGATAACCGACATCTTCAACAACCCTCAGCAATACATGCTGGCTGCTGATGAGCGTTGGGCAGGCTACCTGACATCGGGAATGGTCAATGATCAAGCGACCAAAGAGCAGGCTAGGGTAGGTGTAAAGGCTATCATGACCCTTAATGGTAACTGGCGATCTGCGGCGGGTGATGTCCACCAATCAACGGTCACCCCATCGGTTACCGCTCGCTGGTTCTCCGGCAACCTGACCTGGCCATGGGATACCTGGAAACAAGCCTATGCGATGGCGCATTTCAACCCAGACGTAGCGATGGACAATATCCGTACCGTATTCGAATATCAGGTGAAGGAAGGTGATCCGATCCGCCCGCAGGACAAGGGCTATTTGCTTGATGTTGTCACCTACACATTGCCAGAGAGCCGTGGCGGTGCAGGCTCTGAGAACTGGAATGAGCGCAACACCAAACCTTCTTTGGCGGCTTGGTCGGTAATGGAAGTGTATAACGCATTGAAAAACGAGTTTGACCGCCCGGCAGATGCCCAGGCGTGGATCGATGAGATGTACCCGAATCTGGTGGCCTATCATGATTGGTGGCTGACCAACCGTGACCACAATGGCAATGGAGTACCTGAGTATGGTGCGGCCGTGGATCCTGCCCATAATACAGAAGATGGCCACATGTATGTGGTGGTGACAACCAAAGAAGATCTAGTTGCCAAGTTTGGGCCTGAGAATATCATCGAGCAAGACGGTGATAAGTACACCGTCAAAGGAATGGATAACTACAACACCATTCTTGATGAAGTGGTTTACCAAGCGCTGCATGTCGGTGCCCAGGAAGCTGCAGGCTGGGAATCTGGCATGGATAACGCTGCCCGCTTTGGCTTCATCTCATCAGAGCAGCTGAAAGATTATGCCGATGCCAACCATAGCGGCGATATTGAAGCGGCGAAGAAAGACTGGGAAGTGCGCTTTGCTGAAAACCGCGGTAACAATGACGAATTGCTAGGCTTCTCTATGCTGCAGGAGTCTGTGGACCAAGCGTCATACATGTATTCTGACAACAAGTACTTGGCAGAGATGGCAACATTGGTATCAGGCAATATACCGGGTAAACAGCGAGGTCAGGAATTCCTTGACGGCGCAGTAGCAATTAAGGACTACATCAATACCTGTATGTTCGATGCTGATACCCAGTTCTTCTACGACATTCACATGAATGTTGACCAAGATGGCAAGCCAACACCAGTGATAAAAAACGGTATTGCCTGTGCCGGTGAGCCGATTGTTGAGCGTGGACGTGGGCCTGAAGGCTGGGGGCCGTTATTCAATGGCGCTGCCACGCAGGAGCTTGCGGACAAAGTGGTGCTAACCATGATGGATCCGGACGAGTTCAATACGTCTGAGAAATATATCGGTGAGGGGATATCGCTATCGACGGCTTCGCAAACCAACCCGGCTTACCATGCTGATATATACTGGCGTGGCCGGGTATGGCTAGACCAGTTCTACTTTGGTGTCCGTGCCATGGAGCAATATGGTTATGGTGCAGAGGCAGTTCATATGGCCAATGAACTATTTGCCAATGCCGAAGGGATGACCGAAGACGGTGCGATTCGAGAGAACTACAACCCTGAAACCGGTGCGGTACAAGGGGCGTCGAACTTCTCATGGAGTGCAGCCCATATGTATATGCTATACCGTGAGTTCTTCAAAAATTAGTCTTGCGCCTGATAGCAGATAAAGTAAAAGCCAGCTCATTGAGCTGGCTTCTTCATTGGAACTATTCGTTGTACAAGCTACTGATTTTACAAGTGATGGATTAATCAAAACTATTAGTATGGAGGCTGCGCCGAGTATACTCATTCTGCTCCTCAGTCAGTATTGAATAGGTGAGAGTGCTAGAGGTACGGGTATACAATGGAATATAGACTTCACCATGCTCATTGGTTTTATAGACTTTTCCCCGGTTGGCCGGATTGCTAACACTGACTCTCGCATTGGCGGCGGGTTTGCCATTTTCGGTGACTTTCACCCAGCTTCCTGATTGGGTATCGACGATACGGATATCAGCAAAAGCGAGTGAACTGGCAGATAGCATAAGTGCTGCGATACTTGCTTGTTTGAATGTCATGTAAACCTCTCAGACTACTTACCCTGACATTGTTGTATTACCACCTTCTTCACTTATCACACTTTCAATCAAAAGAAGGTGATGCTTGGTTTCGATGGAGTAGCGAATCGCGTCGGTAGAAAGCTGCTTCAGATCAGTATAGATAAGGTAATTCACACCGGAAAATAAACCCGCGACCAAAACAATCATCGCGATCATTCTGCGCCACATTCTTCCCTCCATTTCAGCTAGATGTCTTTCAAGTAGACGAGTTACGTCGTAATTGGTCAGGTTAGGTCTGATTGGTTTCATGGGATAAATTCCGGGCAATGAAGATATGGCTTTGTTATTGGGTTAAGACTGAGATAAGTCACTGACATCATTTTAAATTACCCAAGGTCAATATGTTGGAGTGAAGTGCAAAGCTATGTAAAGGGTACAAGCTTTGTAACAAATCGTGGGCGAAAAATAGACCTCGACACTTGAGCAAAATGGCAAGAGAGCATATCTTTTAAACATACCGACCGTCGGTCGGTCAGGTTGAGAGAGTACGATGTCAAGAGTGGTAAAATCACCGCAAGAGCGGCGAGCTGAATTCATTGCCGCAGCCAATGAATTGTTTTTTTCAAAGGGCTACGCCAACACCTCGGTCAATGATCTTATTGGCCATGTAGGAGTGTCCAAAGGAGCCTTCTACCATCATTTCGACTCCAAGCAAGCGGTATTGGAGGCGTGGAGTGAAGACATGCTGGGACAATACCGCCAAGTTATTGGTGGTTTGGTGGATGACCCCAACCTCGATGCCTTGACCAAGTGGGAAACCCTGCTGCGACGGACTAACCAATGGGAAGTTGGCCAGAAAGAAATCATGCTGGGCTTCTTTAAGATCATCAATATGGATGAAAACCTCCAGCTAAAACATAACTTCATGCAAAAAGTCAGTGCTTTGCTCGCAGGCTATTACGAAGTCATTTTGCGTCAGGGAAATGAAGAAAAGGTTTTTGATGCGCCTCCTACCACTGTTACCGCCAGGTTGATGGTTAGCGTACTTAACGGCTTTTCGGAAGAGCTCACCCGTAAGATGCTAAATACCGACCAAATGTCAGATCTGCTTGATGAAGTTTTTATAGAAGTAAAAGCGGCACAACAGATTCTGGAAAGGATGGTTGGGGCGAAGCCAGGCAGTATGCCTTTGATCAATGATGAACTACTGCGCGCATGGTTTACAGAATAAGGAGAGGTTGATGCAATTACTTAAGGTTTTGTTGGTTATTTTAGTCTGCCTCCCTGCTTGGGCGATGGCAGAGTCGGCAACATCGATAGTCAGAAAGTCAGATCAGCAAATGCGCGGTGACTCCAGTTACACCGAAGCCACCATGCGTATTGTGCGCCCAGACTGGACCCGCACCATGAGCATGAAAAGCTGGACTAAAGGGCAAGATTTATCCTTGGTGTTGGTGACCGCGCCAGTCAAAGACAAAGGTAGCGCGTCGCTTAAACGTTACCGCGAAATGTGGAATTGGCTACCGAGTATCGAGCGGGTAGTAAAGATTGCCCCTTCAATGTTGGGCCAGTCTTGGATGGGCTCAGACTTTACCAATGATGATTTGATCAACCAGTCATCCATTGTGGTGGATTACACCCATAAAATGGTGGGTAACGAAGTGTTTGATAATGACGCCAGCTGGGTGATAGATGCCATTGCTAAGCCTAATGCGCCGGTAGTCTGGAGCAAGGTTCGGCTATGGGTCTCCAAGAAGACCTACCTGCAACGCAAAGTTGAGTTCTATGACGAATTCGATGATCTGATCAATACCATGAACACTTACGATGTGAAATATATGGGTGGGCGTCAGGTTGCCTCTAGGATGGAAATGATCCCGGCGGATAAACCGGGCAATAAAACCGAGATCATTATCCACCAAGCCCAGTTTAACTTCCCGATTAAAGAAAGTTTCTTCTCGCAAAGCCAGATGAAGTCGCTGCGTGATTAAGGGCTGGGAGCAGGTTAGCAAGGAAGGATCATGTTACTGAAATTAGCTTGGCGAAATATCTGGCGGCAGAAGCGGCGTACTATCCTGACGGCTTCTGCCTTGGCTTTGACGTTAGCTCTGTCGTTGTTCATGCGCAGCCTGCAGGAAGGGACGTATGCCAATAATATCGAGAACGCCGCGCGCTTTTACACTGGGCTTACCCAGTTGCAGCACCCAGAGTTTGCCGAAAGCAATAGCATTGATGACCTGCTGCCGATGGATCAGGCTTTTCTAGAGCCTGTGTTATCAAATCCGGCTGTTAACCGAGTCTTACCACGTATTGAGTCGTTTGCTTTAGCGGCGTCTGGGGATAAGTCAAAAGGCGTGATGGTACTCGGGGTAGATACCATGGCCGAAGACAGTTATTCCAACATCTCCAATCGTTTGGCGAGTGGGGATTTTTTATCACCCGACGATCAGCAAGTGCTGATCGGCGAAGGTGTTGCCCGCTATTTTGGCTTGGAGGTTGGGGATGAGCTGATCCTCTATGGCCAGGGGTACCGGGGGCAGACCGCAGCAGGGCTTTACCGGGTCAAAGGGATCTTGGATTTCCCCGTTGCCCAGCTCGATAACCAGCTGGTGTATATGCCAATCGCACTCGCTCAAACCCTTTACAGTACTGAACAGCAGGTAACGGCATGGGTATTGGATATCAAGCCGCTTAGCCAATTAAACGCGACGGAGGCTCAGCTCAAACAAGCTTACGGCGACAAGGTCAATGTGCGGGATTGGCAAGACCTGGCACCGGAAATGGCTCAGCAAATTCTGATGGACAAGGCCGGCGGCATTTTCATCATGTACCTGCTTTATGGCGTTGTGGGTTTTGGCTTGTTTGCCACCTTGTTGATGATGACCCTGGAGCGCCAGCGTGAATTTGGCGTCATGCTGGCAACCGGTATGCTAAAACGCAAAATCATCACCCTGATTGGGCTGGAATCCTTGATGATTGGCTTGCTTGGGGTTGTGATGGGTATGGTGATCACCCTGCCTATATTGGTGTGGTTTTATTTCAACCCAATCACACTGACGGGTGAGACCGCAGAGCTAGTATTGGAAATGGGGTGGGACCCGATTTTACCTATGGCGTTAGATCCTTTGTTGATGTTTGATCAAATGCTCATTGTTATGGTGCTGCTGGTGGTTTGCCTGATTTACCCGATGTGGCGAATTCGCCGCTTGGACGTCGTCAATGCGCTGAAGGGAGGTGGCCATGCGAACTGATTTGCGAACAGATATGCTATTCAAATTAGCGTGGCGTAATCTTTGGCGCAATAAATTACGCACCGGGATCATGCTTGGCGCCATGGTGTTTGGCCTGATGGGTGTCGTTGCCATGATGGGTTTTTTGTCTGGTATGTACGGCAGCATGATCCATAATGCCATTGCCTGGCAGACCAGCCATATTCAAATTCAGAATGCACTGTATCTTGATGACCCTGATATCAAGCACACCATTGTTGATTTACCTGAGGTCGAGAAGGCCGTCTCGGCACTTCCCGGGTTGAAAGGCTGGTCCGCCCGGTTTGTTGCCGATGGCATGGTGGCGTCAGCGCGCAGTAACCGCGGTGTCCGCATTAATGGTATTGATACGGACGCCGAATCGACGGTGACCCCGCTGGCCGACAACATTACCCAAGGTGAGTGGTTAAGCGATGAGGGGCGCAATCCGGTACTGGTTTCCGAGAAAACAGCATCCCGACTTAAACTCCGTATTGGCTCCAAGGTAGTACTAACCTTCACCGATGCTGCTGGCGATGTTAGCGGGGCAGCTTTCAGAGTACGGGGCATATTCAAAACCCCATCAACCAGTTTTGATGATGGAAATGTGTTTGTTCGCCGGGCTGATCTCACAGCTCTGGCTGGTATTGAAGGTGCCCATGAAGTGGCGGTACTGCTTGAAAGCGATGATGCCGCCATGGGGCTAGCAAAGCAGCTAAGTGATGCACTTGTGCTACCCAAGGCAGGTGATGGCCTTAATAAAAGTGATGCTCCAGCTGGTGGAAACCAAGTTCGAGACTGGCAGCAGGTGCAACCTATGCTGGCTTCTATTATCAACCAGCAGGGGCTCAGTAATGCCATCATGCTCGGCATTTTTGTCGTGGCGATGGGCTTTGGTATCGTCAACATCATGTTGATGTCAGTTTTTGAGCGAACCCGCGAGTTCGGTGTGCTGATGGCGGTTGGGATGCAAAAGCACCGAGTGTTTTTGCTGATCATGCTTGAAACCGCATGGCTTGGGATCACAGGTGCGGGCCTTGGCCTGCTTGCGAGCCTGATGCTTATCAGCGTGTTGCAGTACACCGGTATCCCGCTTGGAGCGATGGCTGAAGGCTTGGGGGCGTTTGGCGTCGATACTTTGCTTTTTCCCCATGTCACCTTCGCCGAATACCAAATGATTTTCTTCACGGTTGTTGCCGCAAGCTTGTTGGCGGCGCTTTATCCTGCGCGTCAAATCCTTAAGCAGCGGCCTGTTGATGCCATGGCTGACAAGCATTGATGGAAAAGCATTAATAGAAAAGCACTGACGGATAAGCCTTGATAGACGGCCGACGGGCCAAAAGAGAGAAACGGATGACTATTTCAATAAACCAGCTGTGCAAAACCTATAATCCGGATAGTGACTTTCCTGTTCACGCGGTTAAAGATCTCGATCTTACAGTCGAACAGGGGGAGTTTGTCGCGATCATGGGGCCTTCCGGTTCAGGAAAAACAACCTTGCTCAATATGATTGGCGGCATCGATAGCCCAAGTTCAGGCAGTGTTCTTATTGATAACTGCGATATTTGCCAACTGGATGAAAAGGCGCTCATTGCTTTCCGCCGCGATCATATCGGCTTTATCTTCCAAGATTACAGCTTGCTACCGGTACTGACCGCGCTGGAAAATGTCGAGTTCGTGATGCAGCTGCAAGGGCATGATGAAACCACCTGCCGACAACGTGCGGGTGAGCTATTAACCCAAGTGGGGCTGGAAGGCCAACAGCACAAGCGCCCGGCCAAACTCTCAGGTGGCCAACAACAGCGGGTCGCGGTCGCTCGGGCGCTCGCTCCCCGACCTCGGTTTGTGATGGCCGATGAGCCGACGGCGAACCTTGATGCCCAGAGTACCTCTGAGCTGCTGGATATTATGCAGCAGCTCAATGAGAAGGAAGGTACCACCTTTATTTTCTCAACCCATGATCCTAGAGTGATCAAGAGGGCTAAGCGGGTGATCGTGTTTGAAGATGGACAACTCAAAGAGGATCGTCGCCAGTGAGCGGGATACAAAAGGGAGTGGTTACAGCCAGGCGTAAAACAGGGTTACTACAGTTGGCTTCTATAGCGGCTTGGCTGGGAGTTATTGCTCCTATCACGATTGCACCGATCGTTTTGGCTCTGATCGCAATTGCTTCAGTCGCAATTGTTCCGGTGGCGAACGCCCAGATCCCAGGTTTAGAACCCGAAAAAGACTGGGATCTCAATGGCTATGTGAAGTACATGGCTACCGGAACACTGCCAGACGGTGGCTCGAACGGTCTTGACCACCTTATTCATCAGCGCTTCAACTTCGAATATCGCTTTAATGAACAACTGCGTTTCAATGCCGGGATGCGTAACCGCTTATTGTTTGGCGATACGGCAGAGCTTCCCGGCTATGGCGATCTGGTGGCGATAGATACCGGGTATATGGACTTGTCGACAAACTGGCTGGATAAGAAAGGCGTGGTCGGTAATAGCCAGTTTGATCGCCTGTACGTCAATTGGCAGCGCGATGACTGGCAGGTTCGGGGCGGCCGTTTTCGCATAAACTGGGCAATGGCCACTCTGTGGAACCCGAATGATATTTTCAATTCCTATTCTATCTATGACTTTGATTATGAAGAGCGGGCAGGCAGCGATGCCGTTATGGTTAGCCGCAAGCTTGGCTTTGCCAGCTCGGTCGATGTGGTCGTTAACCCCAACTCCGACAGCGATTTGAACAGCTATGCAGGGCGCTACCTGTTTAATCACAAGGGGTGGGATTATCAATTGCTGGCCGGAAAATCGCTGTTGGATAGTGTCGTCGGGGCAGGTTTTGCCGGTGATGTACAAGGCGCAGGTGTCAGGGGGGAGCTCACTTGGTTTGAACCAACCAAAGATCAATGGCAGAGAGAGGAGCTTGAACACACAGCGGTCGCCACCCTCGAAACGGATTACAGCTTCGGCGGCAAGCGCAACTGGATAGCCCGTGGTGCAGTGCTGTATATTTCCAACCCGCAAGACCCACAAAATGCGGTCGCCTTTTTGAACTTGCCGCTGACAGCCAGAACCCTAAGCTTTACCCGCTGGACGGCATATGCTGATGTGAGCCTGGATGTTACCCCTCTTAGCCGCCTGACGCTCTCTGCCTCCTATTATGATGATGGGTCATATTTTGTCGGCGCCAGTAACAGCTATTCGCTGGCGGATGATTGGCAATTGCTTGGGGTTATCCAGCGTTTTGATGGCAGCGGCAATAGCTTGTTCGGTGAAACTGCCAGCACCTTGCTATTTGCCCAGATTCGCTGGAATTTTTAAGCGATACCACACTGATAAAGTAGAATGTTAGAAGTAATTGGTTTTAATTATGAGTGCGTGTTGATATCGATGACAGGGTAACGGGAGCGGAGATGATTAAACTAGAAGGGATTGACCATGTGGTGCTCAGAACCACCAAATTGCCTGACATGCTGCATTTTTATTGTCAGCTCCTTGGTGCAAAGCTAGAGCGCGAACTGCCCAAGGAGATGGGGTTGGTACAATTGCGGGCGGGTAGTGCGTTGATTGACTTAGTCAGCGTTGACAGCCAGCTTGGCCAGTTAGGCGGTAAGCCACCCAGCCAAGATGGCCGTAACCTCGATCATTTTTGCTTGCAGATAGCGCCTGTTTCGGAACAAGCGCTGCTTTCGTTCTTATCCCAACACAACATTCCTTGCCAAGGCTTTGCCGAACGTTATGGCGCAGAAGGGTTTGGCCGTTCGCTCTATATCCAAGATCCCGAAGGGAATGTGGTGGAGCTTAAGCCGAAGTTGTAGCAAACATATTTGGCTAGAGTGTTGATTGCATCTGATAAAGCGTCCGGTATGAGCGGTGCTCAAGATCCTCGTCCGTTAGCCCAAACTGACTAGCCAGTTGTTCAAGCTCGATTTTATACCTTGCAAGGAGCGTTTCATCATCAGTCATGATAGCGAATTCTGCAAAGTGGCCGATTCCTTCGAGGAAATCCAAGGTAATGTGGTATTGGCCGACAAAGTAAATGCTGCGCACTTTTTTCATAACCAAATACGGCTCATAGCCCATGGTCGCCAGCATGCTTTTACCGGCTTTTGTATCGGTAATATTGGTGGCTTCGCAACGGTCAGCCTCAGGTCCTTTGACTATCCATAACTTGATGCCAGACGGCTCCATTTCTCGGATAGACACACTCTTATTTTGGGCAGCCAGTGAATGTTCTGGAGTGTCGAAGTACCAATCGGTCTCTGTATTATCGAGCAACATGACTTCATGGGAGAGCGAACTGAGTACCTGTAAAAACTCAGTTTTTGCTTCCACACGGTACTTCAACTCGACTTCATATTTTCCTTTGAAGTGTTCACTACTCATGTCTGCTTACCAGGTGCGTGATTTAGTTTTGTTCATTTTCATGAATACGGCGGATTAGTTTGGCAGGTGTTCCGCCAAAGAGGGTATCTGGCGGTACGTCTGAGTTGACCACTGAGTTGGCGGCAATCACTGAACGGGCACCGATAGTCACACCTTGGTTAATCACGACGTTACCACCAATCCACACATCATCTTCAACAGTAATAGGCTTGCAGATAGTCGCCCACTTGCGGCGCTCTCGATAATCAAGCGAGTGGCTTGCGCAGTAGAATTGGGTATTCGGGCCGATCAGCACATTGTTACCTATGGTGATCTTTGCGCCGTCCAGCATGGTGACATTCATATTGAGGAATGTCTGTTCGCCTATGAAGATGGTTTTACCGAATTCGCAGTGGAAAGGAGAACGAATGATACTTGAGGCCGGCATGTTACCCATCAGTTGACTCAGTAGTTCGCTGCGCTGGGTATCATCAATGGTTTGGTTAAGGGTCATCAATAGATGCGCTGCATTATTACGAATCTCATTAATCCCTTGGTCGCCGCCGTCAAAGTCATCACCAGCAAGCATTTTTTCGAATTCGGTCATTGTCTTTCCAATCTGTTTTAAAGTGGGCCGGTTGAATAGCCCTTAGTAGATTCTAGCAAGCACTATAGCGGCACCATGATATGATTAGAAGTGACATCTTTTCATTAGGCAGTTGAATCAAAGGAATATCATGATCGATTTATCCCGCTTGCTAAAAAATGATATGAATCTGTTGATTTGCCTGTATGTGTTACTGCAGGAGCGCAGTGTCAGCCGTGCTGCCGATAAGCTCTATTTGTCGCAGTCTGCGGTGAGCAAACAGCTAACAAAGTTGCGCCAAGTGTTTGATGATCCATTATTTGAACGGGAATCTAAAGGTTTGCTGCCGACACCGAAAGCCTTGTCTCTGGAAACCAAGCTGCAACAGATTTTGCTACAGGTTGATCAGCTCAGCGATCCCGAGCGGTTCGAGCCGGAAAGCAGCACCCGTTCATTCAATATCGACTTGATTGAAACGGCTTACTCGACCATTTATCCGCGCTTTTTACCTGAAGCGCTAGCCAAAGCACCGAATATCAGTATCAACAGCCGTGATTGGAATGAAAATAGTATCCAGCGTCTGCAAAGAAGGGAAGTGGACTTTGGCATCGGTATTTTCGAGTGGGATGGCCGGGCGAAAACCCATGTTCAGACGATTCCAGACTCGCTGAGTTATGTAGAATTATTGCGGGATGCATCCTCTTGTGTGATGCGCAAAGGCCATCCCGCTCTGCAGGAAGAGTGGAGCCTAGAAACGTTTTTAAAATACCGCCATATTCAGGTGGTCACTGGCGGAGTGAATACTTGGTTGCTTCATGAAGTGCTAGAGTCAAAGCGCCTCAAGCTCGATAATGCGGTAAACATGTCGGACATTGCTAGCGCAGTGAGGATGTGTGAAAAGAGTGACTTACTCACCACATACCCTTATGAGTGTGTGCGGGAATTTGCCGACAGCGGCGATATCGTGGTTAAGCGCTTACCGCTTGACCTCGAGCCTGGTGGCCAGTTCTTGCTGTGGAACAAACAGTTCGACAGCGATCCAAGCCATAAATGGCTCAGGGAGCTGATTATTAATCAGTTCAGCGAGTAGCAATTTTATTTCAGGGCTATTTTTGGTGTAGCCCTATTTTGCACAGTTGCCTGAAGTCCTTTGGGTTGACATTAGTCTGGCGCTTAAAGAACTTCGTCATGTTAGTCGCTTCATTGAAGCCAAGCCGGTCTGCAATATCGGAAATCGAATACTTGCTGAAGGCCAGTAGGCGTTTGGCTTCAACCAGTACTCTTTCATCAACCAGCTCTTTAACGCTAAGACCGGCATGATCTTTGGCTAGCTTATCCAATTGCTTGATGCTTTTGCCCAAAGCCAGCGCGATGTCGCCAGAGGTTGGCCTGCCCTGAAAATGTTCATCGATATATTTCTTCAGTCTGTAGTAGTCGTTGTTGCCGATGCGTTGGGATGATTGATTCTGGTGCTGGTAGCTGGGGACAACCGCTTTGAGAATGATTGAGCGGATCAAGTTACGAATAATTTCGTCTTTGAACTCGGACGTCGATTCGAATTCATTGACTATCGCGCTGAAAAGCGGCCCGATATCTTCGTCGGCATGGTGTACGCAGTTGATGTGGACCATTGCGGAAAGCAGTAGATCAAAGTAAGGGTCGTTACTTCCGTTTGATAGGAGGCTGCAATCAAACGACAGCACATAACCATCGACAGAGCGTTCCTTGGCAAAAGCGTGGATCTGATTCTTGCCCAATACCAACATAGAGCCGGTCCGCAGCCGGTGTTGCTGATGCTCGACGTAGTGCAAGCCTTGCCCTTCTGTGATGTAGATTAATGCACTAAAGTTCAGGCGGTGCGGCCGGGAAACGGTTTCTAGCCCCCTCACTGAATAGAGTTCTGAAATCTTGTTGATGAACGGGTTGATCAGATTCACATCTCGTTTCAGCCGTTCCAGGGGGATACTCTTGGTCGTCATTTTTTTCTTCTAGTACTTTTCTTGCGTCAGATCTTTTGCCATCTGCTGGAAATCAACTTTCGGTGTGGTGCTTTGTTCAACAACATTGGTTTGCGAGTCGGCTTGGCGAGACACTGAGTGCAGCACCGCATGTTGGTGCTCCTGAACGTTTAATGCCATTAGGCTCGAGCCGATTTGCAGCATGATAACCACAGAGGCCAAGCAGTAAAAAAGAAGCGAAATACGCTGTCTCATCGGGCTTCTCCTGTTTGCTTTTGAGCTGAAGATAGAGTTTCTGCTTTATCCTTGCCTACAGGTATATTCCTTACCGGGATACTCTTGCCCGATGTCTCTGGACTGTGCTTCTGTTTGGCACGCTTTGGCTTAGCCAGCTGTTTGAACCAGTGTTTATTGAATATGACAAAGTCGGTCAAGGTATTGATCGGACACAAGCTTTGGCACCACGGACGACGAACGATTAGCGATGTTAGGAGGATCATCACAGTGAGGATAAACAGGTACATGCCGCCAATCATGCCAAAGGCGATACCGAACGGCTCGTAGACGAAAGCAGCAGGG
The DNA here is from genome assembly GCF_056160145.1 of Photobacterium sp. ABD4_091. Lineage (NCBI taxonomy): Bacteria > Pseudomonadati > Pseudomonadota > Gammaproteobacteria > Vibrionales > Vibrionaceae > Photobacterium > Photobacterium sp. ABD4_091. The sequence goes on from NZ_JBSWWQ010000001.1 coordinate 2,751,462, forward strand.
TTTCGGTAGTAGGCACCAAAACAAAGCGTGGCGAGTAGCAAAAAACGAGGGAACCAGATAAAAAACGATTGGCGCACAGGTGATGCCTTTGCCTTACCCACCTTGGCTAGGCACTGCTGCACGGCGCCAAATGGGCACAGGCTTTGGCAGTACACGTTACGGTTATAGTAAAGGATATAGCCGATACTGAGCACCAGAAGAATAAACGGGGTGTAACTGGCGACACCGCTGACCCATGTCCCTAAAACCAAGCTCCCCATGGTGGAAGCCGAGTAGAGTGAAGCAGAGTAGAAACCAAATATCAGGGTAGAGCCAGCCAGCAAGGCCGCATTTATTTTGGCCTTATGCTCAGAGCGGGTACGGTTAACCCAGACAGCGGCAATGAAGAACACCAACGCTGCGGCATCGAGCCATTTTATATATTGCCAGGCAGGTTTTGCTTCGCTGAACTGGTAGCCAAAAAGCGCCATGCGAACAGGATCGGATGCTTGGTTTATTGCCTGGATGTAGGCTTCCGAAGTCAGGGTTGCACCGGTTACTGCATCGGCCGTTAGCGCTGTTTTGATATTCTGCTCGAGCAATGATTCGGGAAGCTTCTGTTCGGCTACTTTGGCAAAATAAGAAGTTGTCTCTTTCGAACTCAGTAAGGCGATAGTCTCTATATTACCTTCAGGGCTAAAAACAGCGCCAACGGTAAGTTCGCCACCGTAACCGACACCATTGCCGAAGCTGACCCACTTGCTGGCGGTTTGTGTTGTTTCTGGACCTGAACTGCTCTCAATAGCTGTTACGATCTGATAGAGCAGGGGAGTAACTTCGATAAGCTGTTCGTCACTGGTGAGGATGCTGTCGAAGAACTGGGTTTGTGAGTGGATGTAGTCATCGGCACTTGGGTCGTTTTGCCACTCAGAGCCATTGATCAGATAGCGGAATTGATATTGCTCATCTTTGGGCAGGCGTAGTTTCAGGCTGAAGACCTTCTTCTTGTTGAGCTTCATCGGGGTAGCCTGCCACTGGGTAAAATCACCCGATACCGCCACGGATTCTGTGGTTTGTTCGCCTTTCGGCCACTCGAAGGTTACTTCCACTTCATCTTTGGTCTTAAAAAAGCGCTTTTTAATCATCATCACTCCTTGAATTAAAGCTAATGAATAACATCAAGCAAATTAAATGCCATTAATCAATGAGTTATAAATGGTGGTTTGGCGGCTTTTTGCGCCCACTTCGCAGCATTTTCTTGATAGTTGGTACGAGAGCATGATTTTCTGCACCAAGAAGGAGCATGTCTGTCTTATAATAGTGCGCGTTATGCCGGCATGATGGAGCCTGTAAACAAAGACTTACTTAGGTGGGTAAAGGTTTGGAGTCGTGGCTCGCTCATCATGAAAAGCCCCTTTTGCGGCTATAAAGCCAAAAGAAAAGGGGAAACATATGTTCCCCCTTAAATTCGTTGAGATAAGTGCCTACTTCAATTAGGCGATATTGTGGCTCTGGCCACCGGCATCTTTGAACCAGTTATGCAGGTGGGTCTGCAGATCGCCTAGTTGATCCGGGCCGATAATCGCAAGGCCAAGGTCTTGGGCGCGGACTACATCGTGATGACGCAGTGGGCGGAAGCTCACCAGCATGGCACGGGCCTGAAGGCCGCCGAGTAAATCCCGCAGCGATTCCAGCTTGTACAGGGTATCGTCACCGTCGTCACGCATGCCCTTGGTTTTACATTCGATAATATGGAGCTTGTTGTTCACGACGGTAGCAACATCAAGCTCGTTTCGTACTTCACGATCGCCAATCTGGCGGTATACCTGCACACCCAAAGAGTGATCTTGAATGGTTGGTAGATCACTTTGAATCGCACGTACGGTGCTGTGGACTAGGTTCTCTAGCCATTCGCCATTAGCAAACCGGCGGGCTTCCTCATGTTTGAAGGTCAAAATGCCATTGTGATAGGTCGCAAGGCCTGTTTCTTCAAGGTCGTTGAGCAACATGCCCAGCTCTTTGTAGCCTTGCTGCTTCTCACTCAGTGCCACATCAAGCTTTTGCTCTTTGCGGCAAGTGGTCGCCAAGTAGTTAAGAGTGGCAAGGCCAGGGCCCAGTTCAAGGGCAGAACTGGCCCAGCGTTGTCCCAAATCCCAAAGCTGCTCGTTGAGCTCTTCGGGTACTAGGCTTTCTGGAAGTTCACAACGGGCACCGAAAATAGTGAGGTAATCGGTCAGTTGAATGCGATCTTCGACTTGCTGTTGTTCACGATCAGCCGGGTATAGCCAGCACATTTCATCGCTGAACGGTTCAATCACATAGATAGGCCAGTGGTAGGTGCGGAATACTTCATAAGCGGATAGTAGGCGGTGGCGGAGGCCACAACTGGCATTGAACCAGACGTCGGTTTGGGCGGCTTTGAGTTTTTCTGCCAGCTCGATAATGCGAGCGCGAATGCGGGTGATGTTGATGGAGTCTGGGATGATGAAAAATTCTGCCTCGATATTACGAGGTAACAGGATAGACGCCAGACGGTCATATTGCTCTTGCTGTGATTCTGTGCCGATAAAAATCATCTTATCAGCAGGCACACCGTGGTCGAGAAGGGGAGTGATCAGCCTTACGGGATCCTGATCAATAATGCCAACATGTGTAATCATAATTTTCCTTAGGCGTTTTTCTGTGACTGTGCTGGCTCATCGATAGTGGGGTACAAAAAGTTGGTCCAGCTACTTAGTCAGTCAGTGGCGCTTTTTATTTATCATTCTTAATATATGCGGACAGTGTTCAATAAAATCAAGTCATACTGTTGCTTATGCATATAAAATATGTGGGTATAGCTCTTTTTGGCGAACCTTTTCCAATTACAGGGCTATTTCGTCTAGCCAAGCTCTTCTTAATCACAGAGCTCTTTTCCTAATAACCTAGATGATTAAATTCAAAGAAATGTCTGAGCTGTGTAAGGGTTTGTCAGGAAAAATGAAGTTTTGTTCCACCAGTAGGAGATTTTCTGGAAGAAAATTATGCCTCTTACAGCAGCCTGCTGTTTTGCGTGAGGAAAATGATTGAAATTATCCCGTTCTCAGTGACAATAGGTAGTGAAACTAATAACCAGAATGATTATGACCCAGAAACTTACCATCTTAGACATTGCCAAACTGGCCGGTGTTGGCAAATCAACGGTTTCCCGTGTACTAACCAATGATCCAAAAGTTAAGCCTGCGACCAGAGAAAAAGTCGAGCAGGTGATCCGCGAGTCCGGTTATGTACCCTCCAAGTCTGCTCAGGCAATGCGGGGAGGCAGTGCTAAGGTTGTCGGGATCATTCTGTCACGACTGGATTCACCGTCGGAGAATAAAGCGGTCAGCGGTATTCTCGATGTCATCTACAAAGCGGGCTACGACGCAGTGATCATGGAAAGCCAATTCAGCGCCGAAAAGACCAACGAGCATTTAGCTGTGTTGCAAAAGCGCAATGTCGATGGCGTGATTGTGTTTGGTTTCTCGGGTTGCGATCTCACTAGCATCGAAAAGCTAGGCCACAAAGCGGTAGTAATCGCGACAGATACTGATGCCATTTCTTCGGTCGATTACGACCACCAAGGGTTGATTGCCCTTGCCATGGACAAGTTGGTTGCTAATGGCAAAAAGGCTATCAGCTATATCGGTGTCGATGAGTCAGACCGTACCACAGGTTTGCTCCGCCTCAATGCTTACCTCGACAGCTGCCGCAAGCTAGGCATTACGCCGAGTTACCAGACTGGGCAATTGAGCTACGACAGTGCCTACCACATTACCGATCAGGTACTCGGCGAGGGCACAGAAGCAATTGTCTGCGCCAGTGATACCTTGGCAATGGGCGTTGCCAAACGCCTGCAGGAGCTTGGCCGTACTGATATTCAGGTCTCAGGGGTAGGGGCAACGGATCTGCTGTCTTTCTTGTTCCCTAATACGTTCAGTATCGACCCGGGGTATTTTGAAGCCGGTAGAGTCTCTGCGCAGTTGTTGATCAAACAGCTTTCTGGCCAGCAAGAAGTGACCCATCTCATTCAGCAAGCTTCATACTAAAAGGCTGCATTAACGCTCCAATCAAAACCTCATTCAATATCAAGCAAGATCTGGATCACTGAATTGATATCAAGCTATACCTAAGCTATCTCAAGATGTAGGTTGTGAACTGATTCACGAAATGGGAATGTTCCCATTTTCATCGGTCGGTAGATCTGACACTATTTGTTACATCAAGTGGGAACATTCCCATTTACTTAGAAGTGAACAAAGACAGACAACCCAACACATTCCTATTTTTATAACGATGGACAATCGGCATGAGTAAGATTAACCAACAGCAGATAGAGCGTTTGGTCGAGTTAATCGGCGGAAAGGACAACATTGCAAGCGTCAGCCACTGCCTGACCCGTTTACGTTTTGTACTGGCAGACACAGACAAGGCGCAAATTAAGGAAATTGAAAAACTGGGCATGGTAAAAGGCTGTTTTACCAATGCAGGCCAGTTTCAGGTAGTGATCGGTACCGAAGTTGATCAGGTGTATAAAGCACTGAATGAATATACCGGTCAGTCAGGTGCCAGCAAGGACGAAGCTAAAGTTGCAGCCCGTCATAACATGAGCTTGCTGGAGCGAGGGATTTCCCATCTTGCTGAAATCTTTGTCCCATTGCTTCCTGCGATTATTACCGGTGGTTTGATCCTCGGTTTCCGTAATGTCATCGGCGACATCAAGATGTTCGATGGCCAAACCCTGACTGAAATCAGCCAGTTCTGGGCAACTGTCCACTCTTTCCTATGGTTGATTGGCGAAGCAATCTTCTTCTTCCTACCGGTCGGTGTGTGTTGGTCTACTGTTAAGAAATTGGGCGGTACCCCAATCCTAGGTATTGTTCTTGGTGTGACATTAGTATCACCGCAGTTGATGAATGCCTATTTGATAGGCCAGCAATTGCCGGAAGTGTGGGACTTTGGCCTATTCACCATTGAAAAGGTCGGTTACCAGGCTCAGGTTATCCCTGCCATGTTAGCCGGTATTGCCTTGGCATTGATTGAAACCAACTTGAAAAAAATCATTCCAGCATACCTATACTTGGTGATTGTGCCGTTTGTCTCAATCATTACAGCGGTCATTCTGGCCCACGCATTCATCGGTCCATTTGGCCGTATGCTTGGCGATGGTGTGGGTTACGCGGCACAGGCAGCGATGACGGGTGACTTTGCTATCTTCGGGGCGATGATCTTCGGTTTCCTCTATGCTCCACTGGTAATTACAGGTATTCACCACACCACTAACGCCGTTGACCTACAGCTAATGCAGTCGATGGGTGGTACCCCAATTTGGCCTTTGATTGCCCTATCTAACATTGCTCAGGCTTCAGCGGTTGTTGGCATCATCATTATCAGCAAGAAAGCGAATGAGCGTGAAATTTCGGTACCGGCTGCTATCTCGGCTTACCTGGGTGTCACAGAGCCTGCGATGTACGGTATCAACCTGAAATACAAGTTCCCGATGCTGAGCGCAATGATTGGTTCGGCGATCGCAGCGGCAATTTGTGGTAGCGCAGGTGTCATGGCGAACGGTATCGGTGTTGGCGGCTTGCCGGGCATCCTTTCCATTCAGCCGCAGTACTGGCTGGTGTATTTCATCGCAATGCTTGTTGCCGTAGTGGTTCCGATGGCACTGACCTTGTTCATGTACAAGCGCGCCGAAGCGAAAGGTGAACTGAGTGAAGCAACGGCCTAGGTAATTACTAGGCAATTGTTAGGCAATGGCGAAAGCCCTGTGTGATTTGTAGCTGGCCGATTGATTTTTAAGGCCAGCTACCTTTTTCTGATTTTTTAAGTGTGCAGGTTATTATGTTGAAAGAGCAACTTGAATGGTGGCGTACCGCTACGATTTACCAGATTTATCCAAAAAGCTTCTGTGACAGTGGTAGCAAGGGAACCGGTGATATTCAAGGGATCATTGCCAAGCTAGACTACCTAAAGACTTTGGGTGTTGATGCGATTTGGCTAACGCCGGTGTATAGCTCGCCAATGATTGATAACGGCTACGATATTTCCGACTACTACAATATCAACCCAGAATTCGGCACCATGACCGATTTTGATCAATTGCTGGCTCAAGCGCACCAGCGCGGTATCAAAATAGTCATGGATATTGTCGTTAACCATACTTCAACCGAGCATGCTTGGTTCCAGTCAGCGCTGGGTGACAAGAACAGCCCATACCGTGATTACTACATCTGGAAAAATCCGGTAGATGGCGCTGAGCCAACCAATTGGCAGTCGAAATTCGGTGGCAATGCCTGGGCACTGGACGAAGCCACTGGGCAATATTACTTGCACCTGTTTGCCAAAGAGCAGGCTGATCTGAACTGGGAAAACCCGAAGGTTCGTGAAGAGGTCAAAGAAGTGATCAGCTTCTGGGCCGAGAAAGGCGTCGATGGCTTCCGTCTGGATGTGATCAACTTGATTTCCAAGCAGCAAGATTTCCCGAATGACGACATTGGCGATGGTCGTCGTTTTTATACTGATGGCCCACGTGTGCATGAATACCTGCAGGAAATCAGTGAAGCCGTGTTCCAGAAGTATGGCTCTGTGACAGTCGGCGAGATGTCTTCGACCACACTTGACCATTGCCAGCAATACTCATCACTCGATGGCAAAGAGCTATCGATGGTGTTCAACTTCCACCACTTGAAAGTGGATTACCCTAATGGCGAGAAGTGGACCAAAGCACCGTTTGATTTCCATCAGCTCAAATCCATCTTCAACCACTGGCAGTTAGGCTTAAATGGCAAAGGGTGGGGCGCACTGTTCTGGTGTAACCATGACCAGCCACGTGTAGTCAGCCGTTTGGGTGATGATGTGAATTACCGTGTGGAATCTGCCAAGATGCTGGGTGCATCGGTCCATATGATGCAGGGCACCCCGTATATCTTCCAAGGTGAAGAGATCGGCATGACTAACCCGGGCTACACCTCGATTGAGCAATACCGCGATGTTGAAAGCACCAACATGTACGACATCATGGTGAACCAGCAGGGTGTGGGCCATGATGAGATGATCGCGATCCTGGCGCAGAAATCCCGTGATAATTCCCGTACCCCGATGCAGTGGGATGACAGTGAATATGCGGGTTTCTCTAAGGCTGCGCCTTGGCTAGAAGTAGCAGAGAACTACCCGCAAATCAATGCCAAAGCTGCGGTTGAAGATGAGAACTCCGTATTCCATTTCTACCGTCAGTTGATTCAGTTGCGTAAAGAAGTGGCCGTGATCACTGAAGGTGATTACACCGATTTGATGCCAGAGCACGATCGTATCTTCTGTTACAAGCGCGAATCAGACAGCCAGATCTTGTTGTGTGTGAACAACTACTACGGCGAAGACGTCGAGTGTGATCTGCCGGAAGGATTGGATGTCGCAAGTGGTGAGTGCTTGCTGTCAAACTATGCCGAATCAATGAAGGTAGCACAGGAAAACCGTTTCACGCTGAAACCGTATGAAACTCGGATTATCTTGGTTGCCAAGTAATTAGAGCTTAAAAGTAGTTTGAAAAAAGGGCATCTCGAGAGATGCCCTTCAGATTGCTGACGAACCCCACTTTTTAAGTGGGGTTCTTTTTAGAGAGCGGCCGCGATCGCGATTTTTTTACCTACCAGCTCGGTTGGAGGCTCCTTTGCTCTTCTCGCCTGATATTGACTCGTATTAACCTAATTAGAGCGTTTATAAGGCCTATTTTCTGTAAGCAGCCCAGCACCAAGGCCATCTTCTTGATATTTTGAGCAGCAGCGGCCAACCAACATTGCATCTGCACCTTGTTCAACCCCCGGAACCGTGCATATCGGTGACCATGATGCTGTTTCGCATCTGCGAAGCTTCTTTCTACCGTTTCTCCCCTTCGCCGATAGGTCCTTTTACCATAAGGTGTCAGCCGTATTTTGTTTGCTCGTTCCACAGCCTCCGCGTAGATATGCCGGGTTATCACCTTCTTCATTGTTTTGCTTTGGGTGCAGTCATTTCTCATCGAGCAGAGCTCACACTCCTTGGGGGCCGAGTGGTATTCTCTGTAGCCTTCTCTTGACGTGGTTTTATAGATAAGTTCCTGGCCATTTGGGCACAGGTAAGTGTCTGTTTCTTTGTTATAGATAAAGTGCTTCTTCTTGATAGCATTCTGGGTGCGAGGCGGCCTACGGTAACCAAAGAGGCCAAGGATTTCTCTTCGTTCAAGGCTCTCAGCAACAGGAGCCGTGAAGTATCCAGCATCAAGGCCTACGGCTATAGGATTCAGGTTGAACTGGTTGAGCGTGTAGTCTAGCCGATTGATATAAGGCTGGGAGTCATTGACGTTACCTGCGGTCGCATAGGTATCGACGATAATCCCATGCATGCCATCGACGGTGCGGTGGTCAAGGTAAAAGAACCCTTGCGGCTTGTTATCCCGCGTCATAAAGCCGCTTTCAGAATCAGTCGTGCTCACTTTGGTATTTTTGAGCTTAGGCTCTGATTTTCGCTCAGCTAAAGGTTTTTTCCCTTCGGCTTCCCGCTCCTTGGCCACATCTTCGTTGAGCATCTCAAGGTAGGCACTGGTGCGGACAGCTTGCTGTTCATTGGTAAATTTCTTCTTGTTAGCATTGGCTTTGAGGTGGGTGCTGTCGGTGAATAATTCATTCCCGGCGACGAGCCCTTTATCCATGGCCTGGAGTACGATATTGGTAAAGATGCGTTCAAAAATATCCGTCCCGTTGAAGCGGCGGATGCGGTTTTGGCTGAGCGTCGAGGCATGGATAACTTTCTCTGTCAGTGACATGCGAAGGAACCACCGATAGGCCACATTGACCTCGATTTCTTTGACTAGCTGACGCTCGCTCTTGATGCCAAAGATGTAGCCCAGCAGGATGATTTTAAACAAGCGGACGGGGTCAACAGGAGGCCGGCCATTGTCTTGGCAATATAGGTGAGCGACTTCGTCTCTAATAAATTCGAAATCTATAACTTGGTCGATTTTACGTACGAGATGATGCTTCGGAACCAGCTGTTCCATTGTGACCATTTCGAGTTCGTACTGTTGGGGTGAGGGTTCTTTTAACATGTCGAGATATCCATATTTCGATATCTCTATTAGATCAAAGGCCTAGCTTAAAAGCCAGACCTTTGTCATCAGTCTGAAGGGCATCTCGAGAGATGCCCTTTTTCTTGTGTATATGTTTGCAGGCAACTTAAACAGCAGGTACCTGCGAGGCCAGCAACCAAATGGCCAATACAAAAAAGATCAAACCCATGAATTTGTGCTGGTTGGTGCGGAACTTTTCGTTCTTTAGAAGTGGTTGGCCTAGGCTGCCAATCATGGTAACCAAAAACAGGTTGAATAGCAGGCCAAGGACGTTAAGAAGCAGGCCAAGTACCAGCATTTGCTCGCCAGATGTTGCCGTAACTTGTGTTGATACAAATTGCGGTAGGAACAAGACAAAGAAAATCAGTGCTTTCGGGTTAAGCAAATTGCTGATCACCGCGCGGCGGTAAAGCGTTTTAGCGACACTGTTGCTTTGCTCGACTTCTGGCGTATCAGAAGGCTGGGTGCGCATACAATCCCAGCCCATTTTCAATAGGTAAGCACCACCTAACAAACGAAGTACCTGCAAGGCAATAGGATTCATCGCAATAAGAGCTGATACACCCATGGCTGCCAAAAGGGTAAGGATCAATCCAGAGGTTGCATTACCCAAGCTGGCAAAAACTCCCACTTTTTTTCCATAGCTTAGGCTAGAGCTGGCAATAAGCAGCATATCTGGGCCAGGGATAAGGAGTAGGGCGATGACAGCAGTTAAATATACGGGTAATACAGTTAGATCAATCATGGTAATTCGGCGTTTGATTTACAAGGTGCTGGATTCTAGTTCTTTTTGTGGTCGATTTAAACGTGTTGACTGTATTTTTTAGTTTGTTTATTTGCTTTGTTGGTATTTTGTTGAATGTTTGTTCTGCTGAAGAGGTCGGTAGTAGCACTCATAGCGCCGATGGCTGCAAGATCTATTAACCCAATGGCTGTTGTCGTCTCTCTGCACAAGGTTAAGAGGGGGATTGAGAGGAATACCTATCGTTTATCGGAATGTTGCTCAGTGTAACTAAGTGTGTGATTGCGGCGTTTTTTACTGAAGATGGGGCAAAATCATTGCTAATGGTTTTATATGAAAAATCAGTTTTCTAATGGAAATTAGGCTGGAAAATCGTGTTTTCAATATGAAAAAAGCGATAAACAAACAGGTTTCTACTTAAGGTTAATATAAAGGTAATATTTAATAATAATTATCATTTGTGTTTTCATCTTAAGTTTCTGTTTATAAATGATAAGTTTTAATTTTCATACTCCGTTAATACTGTGTTACATTCTTTAATAGTGAGCCATAATCAGGTTGATAGAGATCATATTTAGCTACCACTAATTGGTTAATAGTGCCTACAAATTACAAAGAGGCATTATTAATGACTATCACCAACAAAATTCAGTCTTACCTAGTCAGTAGGCGGAAGTTTATGAAGCAGTCTGCAGCGGTAACTGGCGCAGCGGCTGCAGCAAGCTCAATGACCCTCCCGTTTAAAGCGTCTGCGACTGAGGCGGCACCTGCCGGCGAAGAGACCATCAAGTACAGTGCTTGCTTGGTAAATTGCGGCAGCCGCTGTCCTTTTAAAGTTCATGTACGTGATGGCGTAGCGGTAAAAATTTCTCCTGAAGATGGCGTTGATGAGGCGATTTTCGGCCAGCACCAAATCCGTCCTTGCTTGCGCGGTCGTTCTGCACGTTTTCGTGCCTACAACCCTGACCGTTTGAAGTACCCAATGAAGCGTGTCGGCAAACGTGGCGAAGGTAAATTCAAGCGTATTAGCTGGGATGAAGCCACGACAATCCTTGCCAAAGAGCTTTCTCGTGTTATCGAGACGTATGGCAATGAAGCGGTGTATTACAACTACGGTTCAGGCCTAACCGGCGGTAACCTACAAGGGCCAAATACCTGTCGTCGCTTGTTGAACGTGGCGGGTGGTTTCCTTGGTTCACACAACACTTATTCTGAAGCGCAGATGAATGCTATCCAGCCTTATGTCTTTGGTCAGGCGGGCAACATCTACGGTACAGAGCAGCAGACACTGTTTTCGGAAATCAAAAACTCTGATCTTGTTGTGATGTTTGGCCAGAACCTGGCTGAAACACGTATGTCTGGTGGTGGCCAGATTGCTGAGATCTACCATGCCCTTGAGCAGAGCAATGCCAAGGTGATCTTGATTGATCCGCGCCGCACCGACAGTGTGACAGCGTTTGCCAGCGAGTGGTTGCCAATCCGACCAGGTACTGATGCTGCGTTAGTTGCTGCGCTAGGCCATACCCTGATCAAAGAAGATCTGGTTGATGAGGAGATGCTCAATCGCTTCGCTGTGGGCTGGGATGAGTCTACCCTGCCTGAAAGTGCACCGGAGAACAGCTCTTACAAGTCATATATTCTTGGCTTGGGTGCCGATCAGGTTGAGAAAACCCCTGAATGGGCGAGTGAACTAACAGGTATCCCTGCGGTACGTATTAAGCAGCTTGCACGCGAAATTGCCGGGGCAAAAGCGGCATGGATCTCCCAAGGCTGGGGTGTTCAGCGTACCCAAACCGGTGAGCAGGCTTCTCGCGCAATCATGATGCTACCTATTATGACTGGCCATTTCGGTCGCCATGGTACCAATGTTGGTACTTGGGGCGGTAGTGTTCCTTACGTACTATCTGGCTTGGCATTGCCAAACCCGGTTAAAGCGTCGATCCCATGTTTCCTATGGACAGATGCCATTGTGCGCGGCTCGGAAATGACGGCGAAAGCTGATCATGTTCGTGGTGTTGAAAAACTGTCTACCGACATCAAATTCCTGTGGAACTACGCCAGTAACGTAGCCGGCAACCAGCACTCTGATCTTAACCGTACCCATGAAATTCTGGCGGATGAGTCAAAACTTGAGTTCAACCTGGTGTGGGATAACCACATGACACCGACCGCACGCTATGCCGATCTTCTGCTACCGGATGTGTCGACCATGGAAACGGATGATCTGATCAATAATTCATACCAGTCAGGTGCTTACCACTACATGGTGCGTGTACAGCAGGCGATTGAGCCGATGTGGGAAAACCGCCGTGTATACGATGTACTGGCAGAAGTCGCCGAGAAAATGGGCCTCAAGGAAGCTTACACCGAAGGCCGTACCTACGAGCAGTGGCTTGAGCATGCCTACGGCCAGGTTCGCAAGAATAACCCTGCGCTGCCAACGTTTGCCGAGACCGACGGCATGGGCGTGGTCGATCGCCGCCTGGCAGATTCAAGCGAGCATATCGCCCTGAAAGATTTCCGCGACAACCCAGAAGCGAACCCGCTGAAAACGCCATCGGGCAAGATTGAAATTTACTCTGAAGCGCTAGCTGAACTTGCCCAAGAGCGCCCGATGCTGGAAGGCGATGATATTTCTCCGATCCCGGTTTACCACCCTGCGGTAGAAGGTATTGAAGATCACGAGACACTGAAGAAATACCCTCTGCAGCTAACAGGATTCCATACCAAAGGCCATACCCACTCAACCTATGCGTCGGTTGCGCACTTGAAAGAAGTCGCGCCAGATACCGTGTGGATGAACGAAATCGATGCGATGCAGCGTGGTATCAAGCACGGTGATCAGGTTGAGGTATTCAACGATCGTGGCCGTTTGCGTATGCCGGTAAAAGTCACTGCCCGCATTATTCCTGGCACAGTTGCTATCCCTGAAGGGGCATGGGCACAGAAGAACAAGGCCGGTGTCGATGTGGGTGGTTGTATCAATACACTGACCACAATGAGAGCGACGGCGTTGGCGAAAGGTAACCCGCAGCATACAAACCTTGTTGAAATTGAGCGAGTCTAAGGAGAATAACAAATGAAGCAATACGGTTTTTTCGTAGACTCAGCGAAGTGTACTGGCTGTAAAACCTGTTCGGTAAGTTGTAAGGACGAGAAGGATCAGGATATCGGTCCTAAATTCCGCCGTGTCTATGAGTACGGTGGCGGTATTTGGAAGAAAGACGGCAATACCTGGACACAAGATGTATTCAACTACTACTTGTCTATTTCTTGTAACCACTGTGATGAGCCAACTTGCGTGGCAGGTTGCCCAACCGGTGCGATGCACAAACGTAAGGAAGACGGCCTGGTCGTGGTTAATCAAGATGCCTGTGTAGGCTGCCGCTACTGTGAAATGCGCTGTCCTTATGGCGCGCCGCAGTTCGATGCCGAGAAAAAAGTCATGTCTAAGTGTGACGGCTGTTTTGAGCGTGTTGCCGAAGGCAAAAAGCCAGTTTGTGTCGATTCGTGCCCACAGCGTGCGTTGGATTTTGATGAAATTCAGGTACTGCGTGAGCGTTACGGCCAGCAGAATGCCATTGCACCGCTGCCAAACCCATCAATGACCAAACCTAACTTGGTTGTTAAAGCTCATGCTGATTCGCGCCCGACAGGGGATTCGACAGGCGCTGTACTGAACCCAGAGGAGATCTAAGCCATGCATGAATTACCATTAGTCTTTTTCACGGTATTCGGCCAGGCTGCAGTGGGGATCTTCCTATTGTCACTGTTGGCTTTCACCACCAAGCAAATCAGTGATGTGCAGCTGAAAACAGCCAATATTGTTGCGGCAGTTTTGCTGTTGGTTGGTTCGGCAATCGGTGGCTTGCATATGGGGCAACCGCTACGTGCGTTCAACCTGCTGTTCGGCTTAGGCCGTTCGCCAATGAGCAACGAGATCATCTTGAGTGGTGTGTTTATGGCGTGCGCGGTGGCAACCGTCGTGCTGAGTTTCATGCCGGAGAAAGCGTCTCTGTATAAGCTGGCGAACAAAGCGACAGTATTAACGGGTTTGCTATTCGCTTGGTCTATCCCGCAGGTATACCAGTTGGCAACAGTGGCAAGTTGGGATACTGCCCATACTTCACTGCAGATGTGGCTGACGGTGCTGGTTGCTGGTGGTGCGTTCGCCTTGATGCTGGGCGCTCACAAGCTGGGTTTTGCGACCTTGGCTGTCGGTGCTTTGGTTTCCCTGGCGGCGAAGCCTGATTACATTGGCTTTGTTACTCAGGCTGCACCTGAATTGGCTGTAAACCAGTATGGCCTATGGGGTGCACAAGCTGTCGCACTGCTGGTTGCTGTACTGATTGGCTGTGGTATCTTCAGCCAGAAAGGCGCAGCAAAGCCATTGTTGATTGCCGGTGCAGGTGTCATGCTTGTTGGTGAGCTGATTGGCCGCGTTGCCTTCTATAATCTTTGGGCAATCCCGATGTAAGCTGATGCTTTTACTGCCCACTTCTTTAATGGGTAAGTGGGCAGTGACAAATAGAGATTAGTGTTACTGATGACAACCGCAAGGTAAAAATTGATGATCACCCTTGTACCTAGGATCCTAGGCTTTCTGTTTTATTACTCGCCTTCCCATCCTTCAGCTGAAGCAATTCTTCCGGCACTTACCGATCTTCCTGAGCATTTCGAACCCCAGTATCAAGATAAGGTTCAAACCCTTGTCCAAGCGATGATTGCAGAGGTTCAAGATGAAGCTAGGCATGAAGAAAAGCATGAAGCGTTAGCCCAAGAGTTTAGCGCGTTATTTGAAGGGCTTGGCGAAATGCCAGCGCCACCGTGGGGTTCTGTTTATCTCGATAGAGAAAGTATTGTGATGGGAGAGTCTACCGTTGAATATCGCCGCTTTCTGGCGAGCAGTGGCATAGCGCTCGATACCCAAATGCGAGAGCCAGATGATCAATTTGGTTTGATGCTATTGGCTTTTGCCCAGTTGTTGGAATCCGAAAAGTTTGATGCCAGCGCTGAACTGCTGGAGCAACATCTGTTGCCTTGGGCATTCCGCTACCTTGAAGTTATGCAGCAGGTAGAAGGGATTTCGCCGTTCTATCCGAGTCTTGCTAAGGTTGCGCATTTATATCTCACTTCTTTAGTTGAAGAGCTGGAGCTATCGCCAGCTGAGAAGCCATTATTCAAGTAAGATGACTTGGATAAAATAATATGATGTAAAAACCGGGCTAAGCTCGGTTTTTTACTTTACGCCACAACGAAAGGAACAGCGTGTGACAACGATTCGTATCAAGCAAAACCAGCTACCGTCTTCAGTGTCGTTATTGGCCAAGGCTATGCTGAAAAAGGGATGCGAGCCTTTGCCATCGATAACCGTGGCTATCGATGGTTTTACTTTTAATAAAGATAGTGTCAATCGCTACAACCTTTGCTGTGGTTTGCCGCAAGATAAGCTTTTTCTTCCTTATCTATTTGTGGCTACTCAACCTGCACAGTTACTGCTCCTTACCCATCCATCCGTTTCTCTTAAACTTCTGGGAATGATCCATACCCATGTCAGCTTCCATCAGCAAACACCATTGCAAATCGGCAAGGGTTACGATTTCACGCTGGGTGTTATTGAATGCATTCAAACAGACAAAGGCTTGGAGTTTGAGCTTGAGGGGCGTTTTGCCCTAGATGGCACTTATCAGGCGAGTTATCGCAGCCGCTGCCTGTTGCGAGGCAATCCGCCAGCCTCTAATAACCGGAAAAAACCAACCGATTCATCAGATGATGTTGATGAACAATCGCCAGCTTGGACGAAACTGGAAACGTTAGCGCTGACACCTAAGATGGCAAGAAGGTATGCAGCTGTCTCCGGGGATTACAATCCTATTCATCTTCATTGGCTAACCGCAAAGCCATTTGGCTTTAAGGCACCGATCATCCACGGCATGTACTCAGTTGCTCGGATGTTTGCTGCGATTGAATCCCCAATTAGTCACGCTGAGTTTATCTTCCGTCGCCCGGCGTTTTTGCCTTCAACGGCAGAATTGGAGATTTGCGAAGGGAAGGAGGGGGAAGGTGAGCTAAGGCTAATCAATAGTGAAGGCAAGCCTTTGGTAGAGGCGCAGTACCGTTAAGTTTCTCGAATTTTGAATCAGTGTATTAGCCGCGCAGCTTGGCAAATATAACCTGGGACTTATAACTCGTTACTTATAACTTGGCATTTATAAATAGTTACGTTTCTGAGTGAGTTAGCAGATTCTGCCAAGACGATTTTTCGCTATTATATCGTCCTAACAATCAATAAACCCAAGTGCCAAACTTTGGGTATCAAAGGAAAGTAGCATGGATATTCAGCGTATTAACCCGACCAAGCGTTGGTCAGATGTAACGGTTTTCAATGGCATTGCCCATTTTGTCGAAGTGGCAGAGCAAGATACCAGCGCCGATATGACCGGTCAGGTTAACCAGATTTTTGCCCAGGCCGAAGAGATGCTGGCCAGTGTTGGCAGTGATAAATCCCGACTGTTGTCTGTGACTATCTACGTCACCGATTTTGCCAATTTCGATGCGTTGAATACCGCTTGGGAAGCGTGGCTGCCAGAAGGCTGCGCACCAAGTAGGGCTTGTGTCAAAGTCGAGCTAGCTGATCCGAACCTCTTGGTTGAGATGGCGTTTGTGGCGGCTGCTGGTTAATTCTTATTACTTAGCGCTTGGCGCAGAAACAAATTTATCTTTTTGTTATGCAATGAGCCATGATGGTGTTGTACGGTATTTTTGCTGGATAACATCATGTTAAATTTTAATATGGAGGACGCAAGCCAAGTGTGTGTCGGCGCATTTGCCCTTGCTGTCCCTATTTCCTTTTCAGAAGAAGCATGGCGGCTAGGTGAAACCTTACCCACGCCAAATTTGGTCATGCTGTTTTGCCTAGCGGTGTTCTTCTTAGGTGTCTTTACCTACGAAAGTGTCTTCCAGGGTAACGTAAAGCACCGGCTGGCAGGTTTTGTCTTTCGTATTGTTATCGCCTACCTCATTACCGCTATAGTGGTTTCTCTCATCTTGCTCGCATTGGATAAGCTTCCCTTGCTGTCAGACCCAGTGACATCGTTCAAACGTATTATTGTTATCGCCATGCCAGCCTCGATGGGGGCTATCGTTGTCGACAGCTTCGATAAAGAATAGTTTTGATAAGGAATAACAAAAACGCCATCACAAACACTGTCGTAGATGATAGCAGTTAGTGATGGCGCTTATCTATACCCCGCAATTTAGGGTTAATTTATTACTATTTACGCGGCTTTTTCATTGTCAGCCTGAGACGACTCGTTCGTCCTCGCTGCCAGCTTGTTGGCCAGTGAGTGAAGCTCAGGCAGCATGCGTTGGATCAGGTGCAATTGCTGCAGTACCATCCGGGCAGAGGTTGAATCCTCATCGCGCCATAGCGATAGGCGCTGATCCAGCTCGCTATCCGATTCCGGTGCCTGGGCACAGTGGTTGCCTGCCAACTGAGCCGCCAAGCAGTCCAAATGCTGGTGGATTTGCCGATGGGCTTGCGAGACCAAGTGGTGCGTACTTTCATCTTCCAATTGGGTACGGTGGGCTCCGAGCGCTGAGATATAACTTAGCATGGCGTGGTTGAGTGTCAGGAAGCGGAAGCTCTCATCTGTTGCCATGCGGTAGCGCCCGGGCTCCAGCAGCATGTTGCTGATCGCCGTACTGAGCTGGGCATCGGTATTGTGGGCATCACGGCGGGCAATGCGGTAATTCAAGCTGTCTTTCTTACCAATTCGATACTGACCAATAATTTGCGCCAGGTAGTCTCGGTTGGTTTCGACTGCGGTTGCCATTACTTTGTGCAGTCGACGGGCTTGCCAATCCGGCAAGATAAAGCTCACCGCCAATACCGCAAGCAAGCAGCCCAGCAGCGTATCACCGAGACGAGGCAATACGACTGCAAAGCCTTCGCCAAGCTGGTTGAAGCAAAACAGCACCAACAAGGTGATAAACATGGTGGCCACGCCATAGTTGGCGGTACGGAAGGCAAAGAACATCACACCGGTGAACACCATCAATACTAGTTGGCCTTCCTGTCCAGGGAACAGGTACAGCAATGGCATACCAATCAGCAAACCGGCCAAGGTGCCAATGACACGCTGTTTTAGCCTTTGTCGGGTTGCACTATAGTTAGGCTGGCAGACAAAGAGGGTGGTCAGCAATATCCAGTATCCGCGCTCTAAATCGAGGCCGAGAATGATGCCGTAACCCACGGTAAGGGCAATTGCCATTCGCAATGCATGACGGAAAAGCATCGAGCTTGGGTCAAGCTGGGCACGGATACGCTGCCAGCGCTCTTTCATGCTGCGCGCTTCGTTATCTGATAGCTCATTATCACGGGTGCTGTCTGTGGTCGAGACATCCGGGTTGCTGACGTTCGATAGCTGGCGTTCTACCGTGGCAAGGTTGTTGAACAGGTACTCCAGCTGGTTGATGAACACCCGGCGCCGAGGGGCATTTTGGGCTTTAAGGTATAGCAAAGATTCTTGCAGTTCATCCAAGGCTTTGACGCTTTCGATACCATGGCTATAAGGTTTTCCCATCGCCAAGGCGTGGGAGATTTCACGGCAGGCTTTGGCTTGCTGGGTAAGCAAGCGCTGGAAACGGAACAGGACATCACTGCGCTGGAATTCCGCAGCCAAGTCTTGGTAGCGGTAGTGGGAAGAGCTGGCACGCTCGTGGATATCCTGCACCAAGAAATAGATCTTGAGGAATTTATCGCCGGTTTCATTTGGGTGGCCGCGGCGGGCACGGTGGAGCAAGGTCGCCTTGGCATCATTTAACGCACTAACCACTTTGGCATTCTTGGTTGCCGCTTGCAGCCTGAGTGGTTGTGGAACTAAATCAGCAACAGGTTCGAAGAGTTGGCTTTTGCTATCGAGGTAGCAGGCTAGCTCGGTAAAGACTTTTGACAGGCTTTGCTGAACCGGTTGGTTAGGCCACAAAATCTGCCAGCTCAGTGACAGCAGGCCATACCAAGTTGCGCCACCGAGCAGCAGCATCGGCTGGTACCATAAATTCGTGCTTTGATCGGCTCCCAGCATTGTGTAAACCGCTAGTAGCAATGAAGCAAAAGCGATGCTAGCGTATCGCGCCCCCATTGAGCCCAGCATGATAAAACCAAAGGTGGAGGTAAATAGCCCGATAGCAAATAGCGGCGGGTAGGGGAACAAGATCTCTATAGAGAAAGAAGCCAGAACAAAACAAAGCAAAGTAGTAATTAAGGCTTTGATGCGTCCGGTTAAATTATCATCGGTTTCAGCCAGTGCCGAGGCAATGATCCCCAGTACTAAAGGAGTGACTTCAGAAGTAGCTTCTAGATACCAACAGGGGAGAGCAACCCCAACGAGGGCGATAAGCACACGTATGCTGTAGTTAATCCGGTCGTTTGCCCAGTAACGACGCAAGGTCAATTGTAAGCGGCTATTTGTCATTGTTTTTATGGTCTTCCTAGTGAAGCGCTAAAGATAGCAAACTTCAGTTCTCAAGCGGTATAAATCCCTATAAAAAATACTGTTATGAAGTGCGTATTGCTGTTCCTCGCTTAAATTTTGTTCGAGGAAAGCACTATATCCATCAGTGATCAACAGCCGCGAACTTAAACCTCAGCTTGTATAAATACCCGTCAAAACACTGGAAATTTCGCCTTTAAAGGCCTGAACACCTTAATTTTTGGCAGAAATTTTACGCAAAAGATTTTTTGGACGCTAGGGTATATCTATAGAACTTGGTACTCTAAGTCCAAGTCGTTTTTTCGTTAATAGGCTACACAATGTCTAATAACGCGCGCAAAAGCTAGCGTAGTAGCAGAAGTAAGTTGAGTGTTGGTGACAGAATGCGTTTGACAGCAGGGTGGTTGGCCCAATGGCTCGCCCAAGGTGATTATTGCAGTATTGCTCTTGGTGACAATTGTTTGGTGCTTGATAGCCAGACAGAAACAGAAGAAATTCCCTTTGATGAATGGGATGGCGCGATAGATGTTCATCGCGGCGTGTTATGGGGTAGTTTTGAACTGACCTCTGCTGATCAGGAATATTGCTGGACGGTACATGGTTTGCCTTGGCAGCAATGTAAGGCGTTTGCCAATATGTTGCTTGAAGCTTACCGTAACTGGGCACAAGGCCGAGTAGAAAAGCTTGATAAGCTGCTGCCAGAAATGCTCGGGCGTATTGATAGTTATGCCGAAGCAGAGGGCTATCTGCGCGAATCGTCCCACCGCCAACTGTACCGTTATCTTGAGAACGCTTTGGCTTCGACTGGGCTGACCCGTGAACTGGCAGGATCTTTCCGTCCATTGGCGTTCGAGAAGGTCGAGCCTTGGCTTGAAGGCAACGAAGAGTGGGTGGAAGAAGCCAATAGCCAATGGCTGGAAAAAGAAACCGAGAAGTGGTCATCGTGGTTCGATAAGTTTGAATCCTCGCCGTTGAACCCTTCACAGCGTGAAGCTGTCTTGATCAACCAAGACCATAACTTGGTACTGGCTGGTGCTGGTACCGGTAAAACCAGCGTATTGGTCGCCCGTGCCGCCTACTTGATTGCTAACCAGCAATGCCAGCCAGAAGAAATCCTGATGCTGGCCTTTGGCCGCAAAGCCGCTGAAGAGATGAGTGAGCGCTTGGCGGCGAAAGTCAGCGACCGGATAAAGGTGGCGACCTTCCACAGCTTGGGCACCCAAATCATCAAGGCGGTAGAGAGCGAGATGCCGAGTGTATCCCCTGTCACTCTGGATGAGAAGGAACGTGCCAAATGGATTGCGCAGGTGCTGACCGAGCAATGGGAAACCGCCGCGTCTGCCAAACGCTGGCAGAAACACCTGACCCAATGGCGTATTCCTGGCTTCAAAGCTGAAAACTCAATGGAAAAGCAGGCCAAGAGCGAACAGCTGGCAGCTTGGGTATGGCGACATATAGAATTGATCGGCCAGCGTGGCGCGAACAAGTCACAGTTGGTTGAAAGTATTGAAAAGCACGAGAATGAATCGGCTCGTGCCCGGATGAAAAGTGAGCTGGCTCTGTTGTGGCCTTGTTACCGTGCGTATGAGCAGTACCTAAAAGCCAACAAGCAGATTGACTTCAATACCATGATCCAAAGGGCAACGGAATACGTCAAAGAGGGCAAGTTCACGCCGCCGTGGCAGTTTGTCATGGTTGACGAATACCAAGATATCTCCCCGCACCGTTTGGCGCTTATCGAAGCGCTTTGCCATGCCAGTGAGAAAGACAACAGGCCAACCTTGTTTGCTGTGGGTGATGACTGGCAGGCAATCTATCGCTTCGCGGGTGCAGATGTGAACCTGACGACCGGTTTCGAGCAGCGCTTCGGTGCTAGCCACATTACTGAGCTAGATACTACGTATCGCTTTAACAGCATGATTGGTGAAGTCGCCAATGCCTTTATTCAGCAGAACCCGAACCAGCTGAAAAAAGATCTCACCAGTTTCAAGAAACAGAAGCGAAAAGCGGTGACCTTGCTGTGCCAGGATTTGATTGATCAGGAATTGGCGCAACTTGCCTCGCAGCAAAAAGGCGAAGTGACCACCTTGCTGCTGGGGCGCAACAATAACCAGCGCCCTGAGAAGCTCAAGCAATGGCAGGAAAAATGGCCGCACCTAGGCATTAACTTTATGACCTGCCATGCCAGTAAAGGCCGAGAAGCCGACTTTGTGTTTGTGCTTGATGTGAACCGTGGTGTATTCCCAGCGCCAGACCGCGATACTGGCTTGGCAGCTTGCCTTCAGGCGCGAGGCGAAAGCTTTACCGATGCCGAAGAGCGCCGCCTGTTCTATGTTGCCCTTACCCGAGCTAAGAAGCATGTCTGGGTGTGTGCCGAGCCTGAAAAGCCCTCAACGTTCGTTAATGAACTGATTGATGACGGGTATCCGGTGATGAACAAGATCAAGCGGGTGAAAACGAAGCAGAAATAACCTGTCATCTCTATTCAGGAATAACTAAGTAGGCCAGCTCTTTGAGTTGGCCTTTATTTTTGCAGACTAAGAGCTGGCTTCACTGTTACTGAAGTGTTTTTTCTGTTACGAATGATATGTATTTAAGTCGTTGGCCTACCCACACTAATTAGCATTTCATAGCACCTAACGGTAAGTCTAATTGGAAGGTGATAACTTTAAATTGAACGATATTAGCTATTTATTCTCATTATTGTTCTATATCTATCTTGTTAGACGTATCATGAGACTGTCTGACATATTTGTACTTTAAAGATTATTTTGTCATTTTAATGTGTTTAATGATTGTTTCTTATCAAAATAAATAATGATGCTTATTAAATGATGATAAAAAAGTTATATTAATTCTGTCTCGTGAGAACTTGTCCTATTTTTGTTTTTATGCTCCTGTCCTTTTGGTTAATACCTTATGCTTAGTCAGGTTTTTATTTGGTAATTGATGTTGTTTTATGGTTAATACTTTATGGTTATGATGGCCTGAAATAGATTTATTTTATTGATTTATTATTCTTTATTTTGCTGTGTGTATTTAAGGTGTTGTAATTTATGGTTTTTTAATTGGTGGTCTCAATGTTGGGATTGCTATTTGCCATATTTCTTTGCGTATTTTTCAGCGTCTACCTATAAATATTACCGTGCCTAAGGGAATAGACACACCCTTACAGGAGTAACATCGGTTATAGTTATTTAGGATACTATCCCAATGAATATTAAATTAGTTGGCATTTTCACTGCTTTTGCACTGGCAGCCGCATCAACAGGTGCTCACGCATACAATTCTAAATCCTATTACAAACATGACTATAAGTCAGAATACAAGTATGACTACAAGTACAAAAAAGAGTACAAGAAGACATACAAGAAAAAAGCCAAGAAGCCTAAGAAAGTCTGTAAATCGAGCAAGAAATACTACGGCTCCAAGAAGTACAGCTCCAAGAAATGTTATTACAAGGCATATGGTAGTTAATTAAATTTAAGCTAGCGGTAGCTACTTGAGCTGCCGCTGGCTCGCTTTATTTTACCCATATGGACTGTAGAAATTATATGACTTGTCATTTGGAGTTATATCTTTGATGTTTTCTTCTTACTGGTATCGCACTTTTCTTATCATCCCTTTGCTTCTAGCGTGCAATGATTCCTATGAAGAGGTCGAATATTCCCCTTCGGTTATCTCTGAGCAAGATGAAGCGCCTATGTCTGAGCATTTGTCTGAGCATGTGCCTGCCTATGAGCACGACTACCTGGTGGTTGCATCGGGGACACTGAAACCTGTCGGTGAAGTCGAAGTTGGTTCTGAAGTGTCAGGCACCATAATTGAGTTATTGGTTGATTTTAATGATGTTGTTCAGAAAGGGCAGCCGATTGCCAAGATAGACCCTAAGTTCTTTGAAGCGCAAATTCGCCAAGCAGAAGCGGCATTGCTTAACGCAAAAGCCTTGGTGGCAATGAAGAAAGCGTCTTTGCGCCAAGCGGTACGCTCTTTGAAGCGGATCAAGACCCTGAACAAGCGCAAGGCAGTATCAGAAAATAGCTTGGAAGAAGCAGAGACGAATGTTTGGGTGGCAGAGGCGGAATTGGAGCAAGCCAAGGCCGTTGTTATCAGTCACCAGGCTGAGCTAGAAGAGGCTAAAGTCACACTGTCCCGAACAGAAATCCTTGCCCCTATCGATGGGATTGTTTTGTCACGAGAGGTGATGAGTGGTCAAACCGTCGCTGCCAGCCTTGAAGCACCGAGGTTATTCAAGATAGCTCATACCCTGGATGAAATGGAGATACACGCAAGGATAGATGAAGCAGATATAGGCCAGATCCGTACTGGGCAAGAAGCCGAATTTACTGTGCCGGCATATGGCGACCAGCGCTTTACCGCCAAGGTTGAACAAATTCGGGTTGCGCCTTTAGTCGTTGACAATGTTGTTACTTACACTGTTGTGTTGTCAGTAGAAAACAATGGGGATCCGTTATTGCCGGGGATGACAGCGGTGGTTGAGATTGCCACTGATGAGACATCTGAGACAACCAATGCCAGTTACACTTCACGCATTGAGGAGTCAATGACTTCAAAGCCAGCGACGCTGAATGAAAATTAGGTTTTGGTTGCTATGAGTTATTGGTTGTATTTAACGAATGCCCTGAGAATTATCTACCGCCACCGGCTTCGCAGTGCCCTGACTATCTTGGGCATTATGATTGGTGTTACTGCGGTGGTAACCGTTATTGGTGTCGGTGCCGGTAGCCAGCACCAAGTTTTACAGCAAGTCGAAAGCCTGGGGGCCGACTTGCTGTTTATCGAACCCGATGCAATGCAAAGCGGGGGAGTGCAGATGGAGGGGAACTCATCGACGCTCACAATCGAAGATGTCATTGCAATACGAAATACTGTCCCTAATGTTGTGGCTACGTCTCCATCTGTGTATGCCGAAGGGCGGGTTATATATGGGGCGCGAAATTGGATCAGCCAGATACATGGTACGACTCAAGACTATTTATCATTGAGAAAGTGGGAAATCGCCAAAGGCCGGATGTTTAACGACTATGAAGAGAGCCGCGCCAAAAAAGTTGCGGTGCTGGGTGTGAGTGTAGAAAAAGCCCTGTTCAAGGGTGAGAGTGCCATCGGTAAAACAATCCGGATCGGTAAAACCCCATTTAAAGTTGTCGGTGTGTTGAATCGAAAAGGGCAGTCACCCGGTGGGTTTGATCAAGATGACCGAGTGCTGATCCCTCTGTCGACGGCTAAACTGCGTATTATCGGCTTGAGCCAAACTCGCCCGGGTAGCATTCATTACGCCCATATCCGCATCGCTGACCAAAGTAAAATCGGCGAGAGCATTGCTCATATCCAACAACTTTTACGCCAACAACACCGGTTACCTGCGCATAAGCCTGATGATTTCGTTATCAATGATTTAACCGAGCTGCAGGAGAGCATGGCAGATGCAACCCGCTCCATGACCTTTTGGCTAGCCGCAGTTGCTGCTGTGTCTCTTGTTGTAGGAGGGATCAGTATTATGAATGTGATGCTGGTGGCGGTTCGTGAGCGAACGGAAGAAATTGGCCTGCGGCGCGCTGTTGGAGCCACCCATAAAGACATCCGTAATCAGTTTATGATTGAGGCAACGTGCCTGACGACCCTTGGCGGTCTGTCTGGCTTGGCATTGGGTGCGGTGCTGGTGTTTGTGGTGGCAAAAGTGCGTGACTTCCCTGTGATGATCACGTTAGATGCCATTGTTCTAGCTTTAGGATCAGCGTGCTTGGTGGGGCTATTGTCAGGGCTCTATCCTGCCTTGGTTGCCTCCCGCCTTGACCCTATACGGGCATTGAAACGGGAATAAGGAGGACTCTATGGGAGATAACATGTCGTCATTGGTCCAACTGGATACCGTTAGCCGTGTATATGCCATGGGTAGTAGTGATGTCGTTGCCCTGCGGTCAATTTCTTTGGATATTCACTCAGGGGAATACATCGCGATCACAGGTACCTCAGGGTCAGGAAAATCAACCTTGTTGCAGATTATTGGTTGCCTCGATACACCTTCGACTGGGCGGTATGTACTCAATGGTACTCGGGTCGATGCCCTGTCTGATTTTGCTCTTTCCCACGTCCGAAATTTTCAAATTGGCTTCGTTTTCCAGGCTTTCCATTTGCTGCCGCAATTCAACGTTTGTGAAAACATAGAGTTGCCTCTGTTATACCGCAAACTCTCGAGGCAGCAGCGCGAAAGCAAGGTAAATGAAGCCTTGGGCAAGGTCGGGTTATCGAAACGGGGCTTGCACAAGCCCCATGAGCTATCCGGCGGTGAGCGGCAAAGGGTGGCGATTGCGCGGGCCTTGGTTGGCTCTCCCTACCTTTTGCTCGCGGATGAGCCGACGGGTAACTTAGATCAGAGAACAGGCGATGAGATCATGCAGATTATTGAAAAGCTCAATAATGAAGGTGTAACGGTCGTTATGGTGACGCATGATCTAGAAAAAGCGGGACGGGCACAGCGTCAGATAGAGATGAAGGATGGCCAGATACTCTGATTTGACTAAACGGCCATATGGAGTGTCGATGTAAGGTTCTCGATGAAATATACTTTGTGTTGTTCGCACAATTACTATTCGAGAATCTTGTTAAGGAGATCATTGGCTTGGCTAAAAAGTATTATGTCGTTTGGAAAGGTCGGAAAACGGGGATTTTTACGTCCTGGGCTGAGTGTAAAGCACAAGTTGATAAATTTGCAGGTGCCAAATACAAGTCATTCCCAACACAAGAAGAAGCAGAGAGCGCATTTGGCAACCAGAATTCCGGCGGGAAAGACGCCAAGAAGCTAGGCAGCATTAAAACGGCCACTAAGGCAAGTAAACCTAAGAAAGCACCGCTTACCCAAGCTCAAATTGATGACATGCCTTTTGAAATTAAGATTTTCACAGATGGTGCCAGTGATCCCAATCCTGGCGAAGCCGGTTCAGGGCTCGCGGTTTATGAAAGCAATGCTCTGACCGAATTGTGGTATGGCATCTATCAATCACTGGGTACCAATAATACCGCAGAGTTAAATGGCCTTAATCAGGCTTTTTTGATCGCCAAAGAGAAACTGGCCAAGGGTTATACCGTTGCAATTTATTGTGATTCTACCTATGCGATACAGTGTATTACCCAATGGGCAAAAGGCTGGAAAGCGAAAGGGTGGGTGAAATCTGGTGGTGAAATTAAAAACCTCGACCTGATCAAATCAATGTATGCACTTTACCAAGAGATTGAAAAGGCAGTGGTGATTCACCATGTGAATGGGCACGTTGGCATCGAGGGGAATGAGTTGGCTGACCGGATGTCGATAGTCGCGATTGATGCACAGGAAGAAGGCTTGAGCTTGTACCGAGAAACCTCTGATATATCAAAAATCCTCGCCTTGCGGGCAGGCTAGTCAGCGTTTGCTCCATAAAGAAAAAAGCCAGCGTGGGGTTCACACACGCTGGCTGTTCAGAAATAGGCGCCGAATTAGCTTTCAGCTCTCTTAACTCTGATCTTGCTCTTAGCGAAACTGGTCAGGTTAAGGGCGGCAACGGCTGCTTTTGCTTCATCGTCATTTGGCATTTCAACAAATGCGAACCCTTTCGACTTGCCTGTTTCTTGGTCTAGTACAAGCGTACACTCTGCAACAGCACCATGGGTTGAAAATAGTGCACGAATTTCATGCTCTGCTGTGGTACGAGCTAGGTTACGAACTAAAAGTTTCATAATTATCCATCTGGATTATAAGTTACGTGCGGATTGTCGCAGGTATGCTGATGTAAACCAAGAAATGATTACATTATTTTAGTGAAAATGCCCAGAATAATGTATTTACTTATTTTTAATATGGTTAATTTTAAAGATTAGTACCTTGTTAAAAAGAAACTTTGTGATTTTAAAATAAGCAGAAATATTCTGGCTTATTATGAAAAGACGAAATCAGATAAATACAATTAAATAGACATCTTGGAGTAATAGCATGAGATATAAACTATCTAACATAAGACATTTAGCGTTGCTCTTATCTTTATCTATGGTTTCTTTTTCTGCAGCTGCTTTTAATAATAGTTTTGAGAAATTTGATAAATATCATGATTATAGCAATGGCTGTACGGTTAATGGTGTCTCTAAGGTACTTAAAAACTGTTCATTACCTTACTTTGTTCATCTTGATGATGGGGAAGAGGTTACGTTGGCAACGAATGGGCCTTTAAAGCTCTTTGCTCGTTGCTCTTTGAACACCTTCAACGAAGAGGAGCAAGAGTTAGTGGATCAAGTTGAGGTCCTTGTAACTAGCTCTGTTGACGGTTGGCTTGAAGAAGATAATGAAAGTACTATTCAAACCGCCGGTGAAGAAATCAGAGTGATGCGTGAAAAAGGTGATCTTGGTGAAGAGCGCTATGACAATGATATTGATGAGGGGTCAGCAATAGCACCTGGTGGTTATTACATTGGCTTTGATGGGGAATCAACGGGGCTCGGATTAAATATAATGGGACATGACTGTACATTAGTGGGTTCCGTCATTCTTATGAAGCAAGTGCAAAAACATTACTGAACATATGAAAGAGCAAAACCGCGAGTTCCATTGGAATGGAACTCGCGGCTAGAAATTATAAAGTTACCAGGCAAATGTCTGAATCACGTTTTGCTTGGTAATTGGGTTATGGGCAATATCTTGGTTTATTTTATCCAAGAATGGTTGCTTTGCTGCTGGCAGCATCCCACGCATCGGTGAGATGTTGTTGCCGTGGTCGCCCCAGTAGTAGCATGGGAAATCTTCCAAATTCTCCAGCAGGTACTTCTCTTCTTCCAATATTTGCAGCGGAGTCGGCAGGGTAAATTTACCACGGTGGATCTCCCTTTCAAGCTCCGAGCCGGGTTGTACCGCCAGTGCCATTGGCGCTATCGCATCCGGCTGCATGATATTGAGCAAGCTGGTAGTGTTAACCGCATGCTCAACCGAGCGCTCCTTGCCTCCGAGCCCGAAGATGAATGACGCCAGCACCTTGATATCCGCCTCTCGTGCCATCTCCATGCCTTCGATAGCATGCTCTCGGGTCATACGCTTCTTGATCTTCTCAAGCACCACAGGATCACCAGACTCCAAGCCGGAATACGCCATGCTCAGGCCCGCTGATTTCATCTCTTTTAACTCGCTGATACTCTTGCGGCGGAAATCATTGAAGCCAGAGTAGAGCGAGATGTTCTTGATCTCCGGGAATGTCGCTTTGATTTTGTCCAAAATCTTGAGCAGCATTTCAGTCCGGATTGCCATCACATTACCGTCAACAAGGAATATTGATTCTACGTGTGGGTAGATCCGGCGGGCTTCCTCTATATCACGGAAGATACCTTCAATATCCCTGACCTTGAACCGCTTATCGTCGAACATGGTACAGAAGGTACATTGGTTGTTACTGCAACCCAGCGTGGTTTGGATTAATACGCTCTCGGCCTCCATCCAAGGGCGATAAATTTTACCTTCGTAGTGCATAAGGCACTCCTTGAAACGAATCGGAATTGATGTGGTGCATTCTAGCGGGGGGAGAAGACATTGATAATTCGCCCAGCTGTGAAATCAGTCTTAATGCAAAATTAATAATGGCGGGATTATTAAGAAAATCTTAAAACTCATTCGCTATGAAGCGGAATTATCATTTGCCCAGTGCCGAATATACTTATCACCATCTATTACGCATTCAATAAAGAGGTTGTTCCCATGAAAGCAATGGTTATTCGTGAATTTGGTGGTGTTGAAGGTTTCGAGCAAGCTGAATTGGCTAAGCCTCAAGTTAAAGCAGGGCATGTTTTGGTGCGTATTGCTTCAACCAGCGTCAATACCATCGACATGATGATCCGTGAAATGGGTGAGGGCCTGCCGTTTTCACCGCAAGCACCTGCTGTCTTGGGGATGGACTTTGCCGGCGTTGTGGAAGCTGTTGGAGAAGGTGTCACTGAATATCAGGTTGGCGATGAAGTTTTCGGTTGTGCAGGTGGTCTGGGCGATCTGCCGGGTACGCTAGCTGAGTATATTCTGGCGGATGCCAATCTGGTTGCCCACAAACCAAAGAACTTGTCGATGACTGAAGCTGCTGCGCTACCTTTGGTGGGCATTACTGCTTTTGAAGGCCTCCAGCGAGCAGGTATCGCGCAAGGGCAGAAAGTATTGGTGCACGGTGCCGCTGGTGGTGTCGGTCACGTGGCTGTTCAACTTGCCCGTCACTTCGGCGCTGATGTCTACGGTACAGGTAGTGCCGGTGAGCAGGCTGAGTTGATTGCAAGCCTAGGTGCGACAGCGATTGATTTCAAAGCAGAGTCGGTTGCTGACTATGTGGTTAAGCATACCGATGGTGAAGGCTTCGATGTGATTTTCGATGCAGTAGGCGGTGCCAACCTCAACAATTCAATTGAAGCTGCAAAGCTTAACGGTCAGATTGCTACAACCTTGTCATTCCTTGAGCTGGATTTGTCGATGGTTCACATGAAAGGGTTATCACTGCACGTTGTCTTTATGCTGATCCCGATGATCCATAACAAGGGCCGTGAAGAGCACGGTAAAATCTTGGAAGCCTTGGCGAAAATTGCCGAAGCCGGAGAGCTAAAACCTGTTCTGGATAGCCAGCGTTTTGCGCTAAGCGAAGTGGCCGATGCCCATAACCGCCTAGCGAGTGGCCAGGCGATGGGCAAGGTGATGATTGATATCGCCTAAGGCTGCATTGTTAAGTTGCTATTCTTTAGCCGCTTATATTTAACAGCTCATATATCAATTACTGTGAAAGGCTCGCCATAAGGGGAGCCTTTTCTTTTCCGTATTTTATCTTTTCCGCAGAAAGAGGCCGCAGATATGTTGTCTGTCACACCGACTCTGAAATTAATCATAAGCAGGACGCTTCCCCTAACCCTTGGGTTGTTTGCCATTATGTTGGTTCAGTTGGTGGACTCGGTATTTATCGGGCTGCTTGGGCTCAATGAACTGGCGGTGCATGGTATGACGCTGCCCTTTCAGACTGTGTTTGTCGGGTTTCAGGTAGGCGTTGGTGTCGCGGCAACATCGATCATAGCCAGGGCTTTGGGAGCAAAGCGAAGGGAAAAAGCCGCCCTGGTAGCAACCGTATCTGTCATTTTTGGCCTGTCGTTGATTGCGTTAGTCTGTGTATCTTTCTGGTTTTTCCGGGATGCGGCTGTATCAGTTTATATTGCTGATGATACGTCACTCGAGCAAGCGAATATTCTTCAGGGGCTTTTCAACAATTACTGGCCAGTATGGCTGCTGAGTGCATTTGCCGTTGCCGCGTTGTATTTGGCAACATGTGTCTACCGCTCATACGGTGACAGCAAAATGACAGGAACTATGTTTGTTATCGCCAGTCTGATCAACTTAGTGCTCGACCCGCTACTGATGTTTACATTGGATATGGGGATCGCAGGGGCAGCCATGGCGACCACATTGGGTTATGGCAGTACAGCGATCTATATGTACGTAAAAGCCAGAGGTAAAGCTTGGTTTTTGCCTTTCAATTTCAATGGTACTGCATGGCGCGTATTGCGCGAATTAGCCAGTACAGCGGTAATGACCACGGCAAACCAGATCTTACCTGCAGTCAGTGCATTCTTGGTCATGTTGCTTATTGCCAAAAACGGCACTGACACATTGGCTTTCTGGAGCTTGCTAATCCGTTTCGAAAGTTTTGCGATTGTCTTTACCCTGGCATTGACCATGTCTGTTCCTCCATTGATTGGTCGCTACCTCGGAGCAGGCCGTTGGGATCAAATATCAGATTTATTGCTGACGACAGCCAAGTTCTTAGTGCTGTTTCATTTGGTGGTTGCTTGCCTGCTGGTGTTGGTTTCTCCCATGGTGATCCCGCTGCTTAGCCAGCAGGCCAACATCCAATCGTGGTTTGAAGTTGCTTTGGTCGTGTTGCCATTTAGCTATGGGCCACTAGGGCTTTGCATGGTGGTAGTTTCAGCCTTCAATGCGCTAGGGTTGGCAAAGCGAGCGTTGCTGGTGACATGTATTCGGTTATTTGTATTGTTTGTACCAGCGATTGGGCTCGGGGTAATAAGTGGCAGTGTGAGCTATATCGTTTTTGCAGCCGCAATTGCCAATGTGTTGGCGGGGGCTATGGCTTGTGTTCTCGTTTGGAAAACATTGTCGATACAAAGCCCTAATCCTGTTACGTTAAATAACCATATTATTGCCAACTAAATTTTCTGAGCAATAGTGATTCGTTATTTTAATATCGAGTTACTTAAGCTCAAGCGAAAGAAATAGGTCTCAACATCGAGATCATCAAACCTTGGAATATAGATAAAGTCTGCAGCCAACCCAAACTTCGGAAATGGTTTGACTTGAATGTATGGAATAGCAATAACGTTGGTATCCATGTAAATCCCATCAGACTGGCCAGTACTTCGATCGACATAGTTAAATCCTCGTCGCTCTACGACAACCATTAACTGTGCACTGACCCGATCACGAAACAGCTCAGGCTCATACCTTATACCGGCACCAACTTGAACCATTCTTTGGCTAAAGGAGTCTGTCATTGTCCATGCCCCGGCAACAGGGGTAAATGATGTACTTGTAGGAAAAAATACCTCTAGACCAATACCATTATGCTCTTCATTATATTCATAGGTATCTGCTGCGTATGATTCGCCGTGATAACTCCACCCACCAAATTTAAATTCATACTCTGCACTATAAGCTGATGGTATTAATACGAGCACCATTAATGAAGTAATGATTAGCGTATTTATGTTTTTGAACTGCATCCTTTGCACCTAATGGTTATTTTTTAACAGTATGAAAAATAATAAATTTCTTGATATTAATAATTCTTCTTGTTTATGAAGAGCTGGAAAAAATAATAATAGGAAGGATTGTTATTTTCACATGTTGCGAAAGTGAGATTCTCAGGGAATTAGTCGCATATTGTGAGAATAAGGAAAAATCATCAAAAATTGGAAGTGGCTTACAAATGAGAAATAGCCAAGGTGAGATCGTCGCTTTGCTCGCTTCCATGAAGGTTGATTCTTGCGATAAACTTATAAAACTTCAAACCTTTGGCGATTTGCAATGAATATTGAACACCTGAGGCTTTTTGTTAGGGTGGCCTCTACCCATAATATCAGTCAGGCTGGGCAGGAGCTCGGCTTGTCCCCTCCGGTTGCCAGTATGCACATCAGCAAGCTTGAAGAGAGCCTGGGGGCACGGTTGGTTCATCGTACCACCCGAAAGGTGTCACTGACTGAAGAAGGCATGGCATTTCTTCCCCATGCTGAAGAAGTACTGCAAAGTGTCGATGCAGCTCGGGCCTCTGTGGGAAGTGCGGCAGGGGGGCTGCCGCAGGGTACACTGCGTATTACCGCACCGGCCTCATTTGGCAGAATGCATCTTATCCCGGCACTTAAAGGGTTTTTAGCCCAATATCCTGAACTTTCGGTCGATATCCGCCTGACTGACTCGATTATTGATCTGGTAGAAGGTGGCTTTGATGTCGCTATCAGAAATGCCGAGCTGCAGGACTCGACTTTGATCGCACGTAAGCTGGCCGTTGATAAGCGCATCATGTGCGCCTCGCCGGACTATATTTCTGCTTACGGCAAGCCTTCCTCGCCGCAGGATCTCAAAAATCATTTGTGCATTAACCATGCTGGACTCGAAGGCTGGCGTTTTGCTACCCCAGATGGTGTGCAGAACATCAAGGTTAAAGGCAATATCAGGGTTGACCATGGAGAAGCAGTACGTGATGCCAGCGTGAATGGGATGGGCATTGCGATGTGCGCGACCTGGATTGCCTACGAGCACCTAAAACGCGGTGAATTGGTTCAAGTACTCGAAGACTATCCGCTGGTGGATGAAGCGGCGCTTTGGGCTATATACCCAAGTTCGCGGCTACTTGCGCCAAAAGTGCGGGCATTTGTCGACTATTTCGCCCAGCACTTCGGCGCACCACCTTATTGGGATCTCGAGTTGGGCTGCTAGGGCAAAGGCGCTCTAATTACCTTTACCTTTACCTTTACCTTTACCTTTACTTAGCTTGCCTGCGGGCTAGCGAAAATTAAACAGCTCTGTATGGAAGTGCTTCATATCAAATTGCAACTCTTTTAGCTGCCGTGTTATCGCGTTACCAAATGCCGAAGGGCCACAAAACCAAACACTGCTGTTTTGCAGATTGTTAGCACGCTGTTTAATGTCAGCGACAGTCAAAAATCGGTTCAATCGATTATCGATGACATGAAACTCAACATTGGTCCCATAGGTTGCTGATTCTAAGTCCCGAATAAGCTGTGGTGATGGGTTTTCGGTACAGTAATAGAAAAGGATCGGCTCAGGGCTGTCGAGCTGTTTCAACTCTTCTAATCTTGCTTTGAATGCCGCGCAGCCAATGCCTCCAGCAACCCAGATTTGTGGCTTGTTGTCATTGAAATCAAAGTGCCCATAGGGGCCTTCCACTGTTACCTTCTCGCCTATTTCCAATCGTTGGTGGATCGTCGAGGTGAAGTCACCCAAGGCTTTTACTAAGAATTGGACACTTGTTCTATTTTCTTGGTTATTGCCTTTGCTGCAGCCTGCCGCAGTAATAGTAAATGGGTGCGGCTCTTCTCCGGCTAGGGTTAAAAAAGCAAACTGCCCTGAGCTGTGGCCGGGCCATTTTGGCACGTTGATATCGATAAAGGTGGTGTTATTCAGCTCATCAAAGTGAAAGCCTTTGATGGTTCCTTGGTATTGCTGCCGTTTACCAATGAGGCCGAAGAGGCTGAATAGGGCGCTGATTACCCCTATTGTTACGGTACCAATGACGATAGGGGTGATTAGGTTATCCCAATACGCGTGCTTCAGTAATACCACCGAATGATAGGCAATAAACAGAAAAGCCACAGCCATCAGCTTATGGATAAACTTGAACCGTTTGTATTTGATCGGGGCAAAAAGCGCAACCAAGGTCAGTGCGATAAATAGGTAAAGCGTCCATTCACCAATGGATTCTGCGCCTCCTCGGAGGCTGTGAATGGTGGCGTAGAAAGAACCTGGGTCAATCGAAGCGTTTGGCTTTGATCCTCGCTCCATTAGGCCGTAACGAACCAATTGCTTTGGAACGATAGCAAGCAGCCAGTGAATGGCACCAAATACGACGGCGTAAATACCGAGCCATTTATGCAAGCGGTACGATTTATCGAGGCCGGAAGTCAGTCGCTCAACAAATGGCAGGCGCAAGGCAAGTACCATGACCAGCGTTAATAGTAATGTTGAGATGATCCCTGTTAGCTGGATAAGAGAGCTTCGCCATTGCATAAAGGTGGCGTTATCGAGCAAGTTAGGCTCAGCCCCTAGCCAGATTAGGGCACATAGGAAGACAAGTCCTATCGAGGTGATATAGAGTTTTTTCATAATATACCCAAGTAACTTCAAGGTGCTAGGTTCAGCGATATTTACTTGGTTGATAGGCAAGGCGGTGATTTGTAGTTCTAGTGGTTCTAAATCAAAAATCGCCAACACAGCATAGCGGCCAAGTAAACTCGCCCTTTGGGAGCTCATCAATATGCCCATTTCTGTGTCAAACAACCTCGAAATAGGCTGGCTATTCCATTCGGTTATTTTCCTTGAACTGACCACATTGATGAGGCTCTGAATCCTGCAGCTTGAGGTCACTTGGGTATATAAGCTCCGTTGAGCTTATATATTACTGCGCTGAATGTAACGGGGTGCCAATATAAGTAAAGGTGTGTAAAGCGTGTTCAGGCAGGGTGTGTAGCCTTCCACTAAATCATCGGTAAGATGGCATTAGAGGAAGGCATTGCATCACTAGCTTGCTGCTAATTAGGCAGTTTGTGGTTGATGGCAATTATCAGCAGTCTGGCTACGAATCACATAGCGCAGTCGCAGCAGCATAAACATTGCCGCAACGGTCAGGCCGGTAACAATACCCACCCAGAAGCCGGTTTCACCCATGGCCGGAACGACCATATCTGTCAGACCCATCACCATGCCCAAAGGCAGTGCCAGTCCCCAGTAGGCAGTGATCGCCAGGATCATCGGGATCTTGGTATCTTTATATCCGCGAAGCGCACCATTGGCAGAGGTTTGCAGTGCGTCGCTGAACTGGTATACCGCGGTATAGATCAGTAGCGTCGCAGCGGTGGCACTCACGACAGGATCGGTGGTGTACAAACGGATGATCCAATCAGGGAATAGCAGGAAGAAACTGATAGATACCAGAGATAGCAAGCCGGCAACAGTAATGCCGAATAGGCTGCGCTCTTTGGCACCTTGTTGGTTTTTAGCCCCAAGCGCATGGCCGACACGGATAGTGATTCCGAAAGACAGGCTCATCGGGATCATGTAGGTCATGCTGGAAATATTGAGGGCAATCTGCGCCGCAGCAACATTTTCGGCACCGATACGGCCAATCAGCAAGGCGATAACCGCAAAGATGCTGCCGCATACTGCGATATTCATACCGATAGGCACACCCAGTTTTAGCAGGTGCAGGCAATCATTAACCCGAGGTTTGATATCCGCGAAGTGGATGATTTTCTTGTAGTGGTGGTGACCCTTGATATAAGAGTACAACAGCCCGGACATTACCCAGTAGACGATACTGGTTGCCCAGCCACAGCCGACAGCACCAAGGGCAGGGAAACCAAACTTACCGTAAATCAGTACATAGTTGATTGGAATGTTCATCAATAGCCCGATTACCGAAACCAGCATAGGTGCACGGGTATTGTTCATTCCTTCGCAGAAGCCATTTAGGGTGTAGAACAGCGCGATCCCCGGTACACCGAAAGCGAGGGCGAGCACATAGTCACCCGCAATCGGAATGATCTCTGGCGCAACACCGATGGCACTGAGGATATTGCCTCCCTGCGACAGGTAGACAATGAGCAAACTGCTGACCAGCGCAGCAACCCAGATCATCTGGATAAACTCGATACGTACTTTGTCGAGCTTGTTGGCACCACGGTGGAATGCCACCACTGGGGTCAGCGCCATAATGATACCGCGAAGTAGCAGCGAAACAGGTAGCCACAGGCTGGTGCCCAATGCGATAGCAGCTAGGTCGGCGGCACTGACCTGGCCTGCCATGGTGGTATCGACAAAGCCCATCGCCTGAGTGGCAAGCTGGGTCATAATAATTGGAATCGACAGGTGTAATAACGAGCCGGACTCACGGGTAAAACGGGAAAAAAGTGACGTGCTTGGTTGAGCACGATTTACGGTTTGATTTTGCATGGGGTAATAGATAACACCTATATAAATGCACCAGTGGAAGCAGGATGGCAGGTGTGCATTTTAGGGTGTGCCTTTCGAGGCGGGGGGAATATATCCAGCCTGTGCATAAAGTGCAAGGCTGGATATGTAAGTGGTTGTTGTTTGTTGGCAGTTGGCCGTAAAGGACTAACCTTGCCAAGCCACCAAGATAACGCCAAGGGTAATGAGTGCAACACCCATCCAGTTTACTGAGCTGAGGTTTTCGCTTAGGAACAGCACACCAAATACAGCAACCAGTACCACACTGAGTTTATCGACCGGTGCGACCTGCGAAGCTTGACCATAGCTCATGGCACGGAAGTAACAAAGCCATGAGGCTCCGGTTGCCAATCCGGATAGCACCAAGAACACCAAGCCTTTGGTGGATATGGCATCGAGCGATTGGAATTGCTTGGTAAAGAAAGCAATACCGCCAACCATGACTAAAATGACGCAGGTACGGATAAACGTAGCGAAATCCGAGTTGATATTGCTGACGCCCAGTTTGGTGAGAATCGCAGTCAAAGAAGCGAAAACTGCGGACAAGATAGCCCAAAATAGCCAAGATGTTTGCAACATGTTTTTCTCTTTAATCTAGAGTGGTTGTGAATTTATGTTTTGGGCTAAGCAGTTTGCACCTGCGGTTCTACCTTGAAGCCGCGGACAATATTGCTCAGGGTGATCAAGGCGAACACCACAATGACGATAGATAAATGCCATGGCTGGCTAAGGCCTAGCTTCACCAATCCCATACTGAAAATCGACGAGGCGATCATCTGCCCGCCGCCCGACATAGCCGCAGCCGCGCCAGCTTGTTTCTTGTAAGGCTGCATCACCATAGCCTGTGAGCAAGGCAAGGCAATCCCGTTCCCCAGGATCATCAAAAATTGGCCCAGCATTAGGTACAGCGGCTCAACCGGGCAAAAAAACAGCCACAGTGCTGCAAAGCTATGTAGTACTGGGGTGAAGAACAGCATTTTTTGGGTGCCGATTTTCGGCCGGACTCGGTTGGTCAGGGTGGTACCAACCAGCATACCCAGCGCCGGGATCAGCGCCCACATCGCGTATTCGTCGGAAGTCATACCGATTTGGTTCTGCATGATGAAAGGCATGACAGAAACCGTCGTGATCATCAGGCTGAAGTTAAGCCAACCGATACTGGCAAAACTCATGAAATAGCTCGAGGTGAGCAGTTGCCAATACTGCTGGGCCATCTTTTTCGGTGATGGCACTTTCGAGGTTTGCGCCACGGTTTCCTTGAAACGCAAAGCGATCACCAGCCAGACAAGGGTGACATAGCCCAGCAGGGAGGTGAAAACCATGGTCCAGCCGAAGTGGAAGTTAATAAAACCACCAAGCACCGGTGCCATCAGGGGTGTCAGGGAGGCAGCCATGGCGATATAGGACATGGCTAGCGGTAGTTCAGCACCGCTGAACCGGTCGCGGGTCGAAGCCCTTGCAAGAACTGCGCAGCAACCTGTGCCTAATCCTTGAAGAAAGCGACCCATTACCATACCGGTAAAGGAATCACTCAGGGTAATGATCATGACAAGGCCGGATAGGGCAATCAGCAACCCTGTCATCAAGACTTTTTTACGTCCCAGAGCATCAGATATCGGGCCATAAAGGAACTGCGATGGGCCAAAGCCAAGGAGGTAGATGCTGACCAAAAGCTGTGCCTGGTCGAGTGAAATATCAAAGTCTTTGGCAATCCAAGGCAAGGAAGGAAAGACCAAACCCATGCTCAACTGGCCGACACTGATGATCAGGCATACTAGCCCGAGGGCTTTCCAGAAATTACGGTCGGTCATGACTGATTGTTATCCTTGTGGCGTTTACAAGTATGCCGGGTACGCAATGCGCCTTCATCATCGAACTGGCTTAATTTACTTTTCACCCGCTTGACGGTGGAAATGCTGACATCACAAGTGTCGGCAACATGCTGCAACTTGTGGCCTTCAAGCAACATGGCGGCAATTTCTTGGTGTTTTTCACGGTCGGCAGGGCGGCCACGGAATTTCTGCTGCCATAGCTCAGGGTTATCCTTCATCGCTTTACGGCTGTGTTCGGCTGCCAGCAGCCTTTTGCGGGTTTGCACATTGCCATAACCGCTTAGAAGTGAAAGCAGCACGCGACTTGATTCTGAGCTGGGTTCAAACGCCAGTGGCTCAGAGAGCGTATTTAACGTGACCCCTTTTTCGAGAAGGGCCGAGACAGTGGCTTGAACCCTATTGAAGTCATGGCTGAAAGCGGTTAGCCACCAAACCCATACCACATCGTCTTCAGTGAGAGTGTCGAACAAGTGGCGAAAGCCTTCTCTTGCCATTGGCTCGACATCACCGCGCACACGATCCTGTACCTGTTCAGCGTTTGGCTCAGCAGCCAGCAAAGCGTCAATCTGTTGCTGATGTTCAGTATTTCTGGGAGAGAATCGTGAATAGATATATTTCGCCATAAAGCAAAAATTAGCTCACTTGATGTAATGGCTCATAAATATACATTGAGTGGTTCATAAACACAATGAATAGAACCTATAAGGGCTCTATTCATTGTTGAGGCTCAGCTTACTTGCATGACTAATTTGCCGCTATGTTGCTGTTCATTCAGGTGCTTGAGAGCTTCGGGAAGCTGGTCGAAGCGATAGGCATGGTCGACCATGGGGTCGAGTTTTCCTTCGCCCACCAAGTTTGCTAGCTGGTTGCCGATATCAGCAAGGTGATGGATGTGCTCGATATGACCATGGGAATAGGTGCCGTGCAGGGCAACTTCATGGAGGCTAAGGGCTTTGGTTGTTGCTAGTAGCGGTACTTGATTGAACTGATCGGCAATCATCACGATATGGCCGTTGTAGCGAACCAGGGCACTCATCGTACTGCCAGACTTGGCCGATACACAGTCGATAACGCCGTGTACCAGTTTGTCCTCGGTATATTCGATGAGCCGCATGGCAATGTTTTCAGTATGTGGGTCAATCACTTCATCCGCACCATAGGAAAGAAGGCGTTGATGATGCTGCCCGTCCGCAATGGCATAGACGGTAGCACCGGCAAGCTTAGCCAGTTGGGTAGCAAAGCCGCCCACGCCGCCTCCGGCACCGGTGATAGCGATGCTCTGGCCTGCTTCGAGGCGAAGTTTATCGTGGATGGCAATCCAGGCCGAGTAACCGGCACAGGGTAGTGCCGCAGCTTGGGTAAAGCTGACATTGTCGGGCAAGCGGCTGACGGCATAAGCTTTAGCCTTGGCAACCTGGGCAAACCCTCCGCCATCTCGGGGATCAAGGAATGCCATCACCCGATCCCCCGGTTGGAAATGGTGAACGCCTGCGCCGACTTTGGTTATTGTACCGGCAATATCAAGCCCGATGATCTGCGGGTAATCCCAGGTGGCATAACCCCAGTGGGCAAGCTTGTAGTCGATAGGGTTCAGGCCGACGGCTTCTACTTGGATGCAGACATCTTCGCTTGAAGGGGTCGGTTGGGTTGCCGTTGTCAGTACCAATTGGTCGATACCTTCCGGCTGGTTCAATTTCCATGCTTTCATTGGCCACCACTACGCTTCTGATTATTTTATTTATGCTTTTTACTTTCTACTCATTAACCTTAAACCAAATTTATTATTTTTGGCTGATTGAAAGGGCCGGAAGATCTTTATGAAGCGCGGTATCGCGAGGGTATGGTTAAAATAAAAACGCCTCTTGAGTAAGAGGCGTTTTTTGTATTTCGAGTTTTTGCTGTCTGATTAGCCTAGGCGTTCAGTCAGGTAGGCATCGTAATCTGGAATTTCAATTTCTACTTTCTCTGCCAGCCTTGGTGATGAAATCATAAAGTTCGCACTGGCACGGTTGGTGGCAACCGGGATATTCCATACTGCCGAGATACGAAGCAGGGCTTTTACATCCGGGTCGTGCGGTACCGCATTAAGTGGATCCCAGAAGAAAATCATCATATCGATTTTGCCTTCGGAAATCAGAGCACCAAGCTGCTGATCGCCACCCATAGGGCCGCTTAGTAGACAGTTCACTTCAAGACCCGATTCCCGCGCAATCATATGACCTGTTGTGCCAGTGGCATACAAGACATGATTTTTTAACTTGTCTTTATGTTCGTTCACCCAGCGTAGCAGGTGGGTTTTGCAGTTATCGTGGGCGACAAGCGCGATATGTTTGGTTTCTTCCATTGTTCGGGTTGTTACGTGCATCTATTACTCCACAGAGACAAAATTGACAACAGCTGTCGCACAGAGTTTATGTTCTAAATGTGACAACCGTGTGGTGTTATCTGTATATCTATATCGCCATATGTAATGGATTGCACTTGGCGAGGTCAAAGCAGGTGCAACTCAATTTCGAGGCATCAAGTATAAGTACCAGAGCTTGCAGAGGAAGTACAAAGAAATCTTTCCAATTCATTGGTTAGATAACAGAATTCTACGAAGTGGGGCCAGCCTGCGCTGGCCCACGATTACTAATGCAACAACTTGAGTAACAATGTCAGGGGGCTTCCACTCGAAAAACCGGGCGAAATTCCGCTGGGGAAAGCGACTCGGCAATAGCATCGCTGTCCAGGTTCTCTGGTGTTAGCACGGCAAGGATAGGAGCCAGATCTTTCTTCAAAGGCTTGCCTTCCAGATACCTGACTGCTTGATCAACAGATAGCATGGCTTGCTGGGCCATTTTATCGGTTGGTGCAAAGAGGATCTTGCCGCGCAGTAGGCCGCGGTAAACACCATGACTGAGGTAAGTCGATAATATTTTGGTCTCACCGTTCAGGTGGTTGGCCCGGAGCTCACTGATCGCGACTTCTGCCGCAACAGCACCACCGACGATATAGTCGAAATGCTGCTCGGTCGCTAGCAGTTGCTGGATCAAATTGCGTTGTAATTCCTTGCTGTGATCTGCCCACATCGTGGTGACAATATTGATATCGCTATTTTCCGTTGCATCATAAAAGCCTTGCACCACCGGTTTGGTTCCGCCCCGCTTTTGCGGGCCAGGCAACAAGGCAACGTTGATCGTGCCGCTGCCTTTGGGGTGGCGCTTGGCGAGGAACTTGCCGGTTTGGAAACCCATTTGGTACCAGTCAACACCGACCCTGGCGATGACATTGTTATGGCTGTCTTGGTTACTGGTATCAAGGTAGTTGATGGTTGCAAATACCGGGATGTCATCCGTTAGTTGGGTCAAGATGTTTTCGTAGGCGAGGCTATCGACAGTGCCTAGGATAATGGCATCGGCATTCCAAGTTTTGCAGTCGGCAAGCTGGCTTTGCTGTTTTTCGAGATTCGGGTAGCCGCCAGCTTCCAGTACTTTAAGCTCGACACCGAGTCTTTGGGCATGTTCAACCATGCCGTAGTTGACGGATAGCCAGTAGGAGTCTTTGAGGTGAGGGTAAACCGCACAAAGCTTCCAAGGCTGGGTAGCCTTCTCCAATGGTTGGTACTGAATATTTGCCGCTTGTTTATTCGCCTCGAAAGGCGGGGTATAGGCGATAATGTCCACCGCATAGGCAGCTTGGCTCAACCCGGCGAGAGCCAGAAGTGTTATCGTTATTTTTTTTATCATGTTCAACCGTCTTAGCCAATCAGTGCAGGACATTGTTGTGGTTAATAACCAATTACTTATCTAGATTGGTATAATAGCATTTTTATAGGTGTTTTTTTTATATATGAATTTAACCCCCAGTAGCATTGGCCAGAAACTGCTGATTGCTTTTTCTATGATGGCTGGCCTGATGATCATCGCTGTAGTGATTGGTGTTGCCGGTTTCTCCCTGGTTGCCAAGACAGAGCGCACCGTGATCAATGCAGCAGTGCCTGCTCTGGTTGAAGCGCGGCAGCTGTCGGATTTAAGTACCCGTATTATCTTTAATGCTCAGGTGTTGGCTAAATCTAAAGATGAAAAAGAGCGTGAGCAGCAGGGGAAATCGCTGACACTGCATATCCGGGCTTTGAACAACAGCCTTGAGTCTCTTGACCAATATGCTTTCGAGCCCGAGCTGATGCAGCAACTGGTGACTGACGTCGAGAACATCGTCAATAACCTCGCTATGTTGGGTATGTTGGTGGGAAGGAAAATTGAGCTTAGCGAGCAAGTTAAGGTGTTAAATAACACCATGACAGCAGCGACCAAGCAAATTGATGAGCTGTCACAGTCACAGGTGTCCAATGCCAATACGATTGCTGTCGCGAATG
This sequence comes from Photobacterium sp. ABD4_091, assembly GCF_056160145.1. NCBI lineage: Bacteria > Pseudomonadati > Pseudomonadota > Gammaproteobacteria > Vibrionales > Vibrionaceae > Photobacterium > Photobacterium sp. ABD4_091. The sequence continues at coordinate 2,794,259 of NZ_JBSWWQ010000001.1, forward strand.
TATCCCGTATTTATGACCTAGTGGAAAAGGGTAATAAAGAGGCGGTATTTAATGCCCTTGATAGCTTGGTTGAAGTCGACATGGATTTGAGCGAGCGGTTATTTGAACTGAGGTTTCTTTCTCTTCAAGTGATCAACATGCTCGATGACAGCGAGCAGATCAGCACCATCAGTGAACTCAACACATTAAGGGACAGATTCGAATATGCCGTTGGCGTTATTCAGCAGCGGGTGAAGTCGGTTGAAGACCCTAGCCGCTCGGAGCAACTTCTCGAGCAGGTGAAAGCGCTAGATAACGATGGTGAGTTTTTCTCCGACATGGAAGCACTGATTTATGCAAATCAAGACGTTGAGCGAATGGAGCAGCAAAACTTGGTGTTGTTCCAGCAGCTGAACCAAACCGTTGATGGCATTATTCAGGCAGCCAATATCGGTACCCAACAAGCCGTAAAACAAGTAGATGAAACGCTGAATGTCGCGCGTAACAGCCTGATCGCGATTTCTGCTCTTGGGATGGTCGCACTGGTGCTGATTATGTGGCGCTATGTGTATGCGCGGGTGATCCGCCGCATCAATGATTACAGCAAGGCGCTGATGGCACTGGCGCGCGGTGATTTGGAAATCCGTCTGACAACCCAAGGCGATGACGAGCTGGCGCAGATGGGCAGGGCAATCATGGTCGCCCGCGATACCGCTTATGAGCGCCATAGGTTGGCACAGGTAGAGTCGAAAATTCGTTATGAGCTCCAACAACACAAAAACAGCCTAGAGCAGCTGGTCGCCGAGCGAACTAGCCAGCTAGAAAAAACCAACGAAAAACTCAATAAAGAAGTCAACAACCATGCCAAGGCTCGGGCTGAAGCAGAGCGAGCCAACCGGGCTAAATCTGCCTTCCTCGCGACCATGAGCCATGAAATCCGTACCCCGATGAATGGTGTGCTAGGGACTGCCTCCTTGCTGGCCGATACGGGGCTGAATGAAAAGCAATCGGAATATCTGAAGGTCATAAACCGCAGTGGCGAAACTCTGCTTGATATCCTCAATGATGTACTGGACTACTCGAAAATCGAAGCGGACCACTTGGATATCCGGCCTGCGAATTTCTCGCTGCATACCTTGGTTAAAGATGTCTACAGCCTGTTTGCAGGCAGGGCACAGTCAAAGCACGTTAGCTTGGTTACCGACATTGATGACAGCGTTGCCGAATATTGGGTAGGGGATGCGACTCGTATCCGCCAAGTTCTTGCCAATTTAGTCGGCAATGCCATCAAGTTTACCGAAGATGGCCAGGTTACCGTGCTGGTATCGGCATCGGCCCATGATCCGTCCCGTTTGCATATTGAGGTGGAAGATACCGGTGTTGGTATCCCGCTGCATGAGCAGGAAATGATGTTTACCGCTTTCCACCAGTCCAGCGAAGGCCGCCAGGCGGTGGGAGGGACTGGGCTAGGTCTAGCCATCAGCAAGCGTATTGTCGAAGCCATGGGCGGTGAAATTGGGCTTGTTTCCGCACCGGGTGAAGGAAGCTGTTTCTGGTTTACCCTGACCCTAGAGCCCGGAGAGTATACCGAGACTACGAGTGTTGATACGGCTGCTGGTATACCGGCAGCGAAGATACTGCTGGTGGAAGATAACCCGGTTAACAGTTTGGTCGCTGAGGGCTTCTTGCGCCGCTTGGGACATCAGACGCTGGTTGCCGAAGACGGTCAGCAGGCGAGGGAAGTCTACGCCGAGCATGACTTTGATATCGTATTGCTTGATATCAACCTGCCAGATACCGATGGCGTGACTTTGCTTGGGGAGCTTAAACAGCTAAAAAGTGCAGGTAATGATGCACAGGCAATGGAAGAAACGCCGTTTGTTGCCTTCTCTGCCCATGTGTTTAATGAAGACGTAGAGCAATATCTGGCTGCTGGGTTTGCCGGATTCTTGCCCAAGCCATTGGTCGAACACCAGTTGGTCGATGTTTTGAATTCGATCCTGGGCGGGGCAGAGCGGGTAGGTGGCATGGGGGCTGAAAACAGGTTAGAACAGCAGCCTAGCGACCAGAGCCGAGATAAAAATCGAGATGAAAACCGAGATAATGAGATCGACAGCGAGGTAGAGACAGTAATGGCAGGAAATATGGCAGAAAACATGCCGGTTTTAGATGAATCAGTACTGGGCAGTGATCTTCAGGTACTGGGCCAAGCCATGGTCGAAAAGATGATTGTTCTTTTTGCAGACTCATCGCAGCAAACCATGGATAAACTACTGCCGGCTATGCAGAGCGGTGATTTGGCGCAGGTTGCGAGCCTATCCCATAACCTCAAGGGGGCGGCCGGCACCATGGGCCTTCGCCAGTTGCATCAAGTGTGCTTGGAAATCGAGAAATCAGCAAAAGAAGGCGTCGTTGAAGCCGAAGCGGCCAATACGCTAGAAGTGGTGTATCAGGCGTCGTTGGCGGCGCTTAACAACACCTTTGCAGGTGATTGAGGCTGCATCTTGATTACCTCTTCTGGAGCGACTTAACTTCTGAGCTTTTGTTTTTGCTTGATATTAGTGACATCTTCGAGACGTTTGCAGCTTTCCACGTCGTCCTTGTCGCAATTGAAATTTTTGTCAATACTCGCATCTATCTCAAGGAGTATGAGTTCCCTTTAAAGCTTTTTGTTGTCACTGTATTGATGGCAGTCGCCCGGAAAATTATTGTGCTTGATTTCACTAAGATTGAGGCAGTAGAAGCGTTTTCTTTGGGGGCTATAATGTTCGCTCTAGGGCTAACTTCTGGTGTGATAGTGATTGTTGATAATAGAAAGCAAGAAGTTAACGCCGATTCCACTAAGTAAACTACGTGCCGTGCGCTAATCATTGAATCCAGTAAGGCTGGACAGCCATCTAGACGAGATTTGGTGTATTTCGATGACTTGATGCTTTGTAAATTGAACAAAATAAATTGAACAAAATTCGTAACTCAGAAATGCCCCAAAGCTTGCTAGCACCTTTTCAATAAGAAAACTGCCACCTAGATTTATCTCTATCTAAGCTAATGATTTTGTGGAATTGCTTATCCTATCTCATACCTACTTATGCTTTATACCGCATTTTGATATAAAAGGTGGCGATATGTTGAATATTTCTACATATCACACAGAACAAACAGATGCTATCTCGTACCTTCGTATTATTACGCAGGATTACTTTGAAACCAGCCAACATCAAAAATATAAAGCTGGTATGTTTAGCTAAGGAGCAAGCATGAAAGAGATATTAACTGGAATAGCGGCAGCAATTGGAACCGCAGTTATTTTTTGGATCTGGGGTGGTATAACTAAAATACCAAATATAGTTTCTGTACCCAGCGGTGCTGTAGTCGCTTTTGATAGTAAATCTTGTCCGGCGGAAGGTTGGAAAGAGTATAAAGCAGCTCATGGCCGGTTTATCCGAGGTATTGATCGAAGTGGAAGTAATATCGATCCTGACGGTGAACGTAATCCAGGTAGTTTTCAAGCAGATATGCTAGGTGCTCACAGTCACGAACACGTTGCTCCACGCGGTTATAACTCAGATGCAGGAAATCATGCTCGGGCGAAACCAGATGGGCGTGGCAAAACTGATTCAGCTGGTGGCGTAGAAACTCGCCCAAAAAATGTAGCTTTACTTTATTGCGTAAAACTATAACTTTACAAGTTACTAAATCGGGTGAACATCATTTGAAATGCGTTGTTCTAACTATTTAAGGTGGTATGCGGTGGCTTTTTGTATTGCGTAGCTCACCACCGTAACAGAGCTACTTTGCTATAGCAAACCTAATCCATAACATTCTAATTTAGTAATATAACTGACTTAGTTCTGTCCAATAAAGTGTTACAGCGTGAACTACAACCTAAATTTGTCACCAATAGGTGCTCACAGGTTGTAGTTCGTGCACTGACTAATTAGTAGTTGAACCAAGCCGTTATTCTCTCTTTCAGGCTCGCATTCTTTTTCCATACCCAGTAGATGCCATTTTCCAGCTCGTTCACAGTCATTTGCTTGGGCTGGTAGACCGGGTGGCTACCATCGTACTTTGACCAATCCGTTGTCAGGATCCGCCCTTCCTTTTCCAATTGACGGAAGGTCTCTGAACCTGGAAACGGGATCATGTAATGGGGGATGACTTTATCAACCTTGATGTCTTTGATAAATCGCTGGGTTTGCTCGAAAATCGATGTGTCATGTTCATCAAAGCCAAACAAGAAATCTCCCCATACCTCAATGCCATGACGTTTGATTTCAGCGATATACTGCTTCATTTTTGAGGGCTTTACGAAGCCTTTCTTTTGCGCTTTCAAGGCATCTTCTGAAGGGGTTTCGATTCCTAGCAGCACCGCTTTGAATCCGGCCTCGGCGGCGGTAGCCAATAACTCTTTGTCACGGGCGATCAGGACTGTTGTTTCGCCGTAGAAGCTCATCTTCAGCGGTTCAATCGCCCTAAATAGAGCCATCGTATATTCTCTATCGTGGGTGAGATTATCGGAATGCAACTCTACCCATTCGATGCCTAAGGACTTCAGATGTTTAAGCTCACTCACGATATTCTCAATAGGTCGCTGTTTGAACTTGTTGAAAAACCGAGGTACCAAACAAAAGTTACACTTATACGGACATCCACGAGTGACCACTACCGACCACGTGTAGTTATACACTGATGGATGAATGATATCGGTGGGGTAAGGGTTGAGATCACTCAACTCGACAGGCTCAGAGCTTTCATAAACTGGCTTTAGCGTCCCAAATTCTGCATCGGTGAGCAGTTGAGTCCAATAGTTTTCAACTTCACCGAGGATCAAACTATCAGCATAGCGAGCTGCCTCTTGTTGGTTAAACAGAGTATGTAGGCCGCCTAAAACGACATGTTTCCCTTGTTTTCTGTATTCAGTGGCGAGGTCGTAGGCTCTGTATGCATCTGGGGTCGACATAAATATCACAACCAATCCGGCATCAATATCAAGCTGAGCTTGAGCTCCGATGGTTTCATCGACCATGTCGAGCTCATACCATCTCGGGGTGGCAGCAGCGGCTGCGAAAATATTTTGCGGCGGTCCTCCAGTCGAGGCTTTGTATTTGGAGTAATCACTACCAGCGGAAGCTTTGATTAGATAGATTTTCATGATTAGCTCCTCCAACTGTTTCCAAGCAACAGAGAGATACCGACAGAGATACCCAATGCAATGAGGATATTGGGTAGGGTGACGCCCCAGATGGCGACACAAACGGCTACGGTTACTATCGCCCAAAGCAGTGTTTCTAATATCCAAGTTCCCATGATTGACTCCAGCTGATTAACTTGGGAACAAGGATAAAAGAGGAGAGGTTAACTTTTGGTTACCTTGTAGAAACCATGTCTACACGGGCGAGATAGGTCCCGTTTTGCTGCTGATGCGTGAAATGCCAACCTTGGTTGCGACACACCTTTTCAAGCAACACCAACCCGATACCAAACGATGATTCTGTGAGACTTGGGTCTTCGGATTCTGCTGGCTCCACCGGATTGGTTACTTCGATGTGCTTCTCCGACAACGAGATGGTGATAGTGCCACAGGCACTGTGCTGAAAAGCGTTGCGAATAAGGTTTGTCAGCACAATATGAATCAATGCTGGTGGAGCCTGTGTTTGTATGGGCTTGGAATCAGCTGCAAAATCAACGGTGACATCCTTGCTTTCAACCAGGAAGCGGTGGCTTTCAATCACTTCATTGGCGATGCGATTGATATCTATATCGCTGGTTTCAAGTTCGGTTTGAGTATTTCGGCTCATCCACAGTAATGTGGTGATGAGTGTTTGCATGGTGGCGACAGAGCGCTTTATGCGAGCAACTGCTCTTTGGCCACCCCGAGGCATGGACTCAGACAATCGCTCAAGCATTTCACTGCTAGCAGAGATGATAGATACCGGTGTTCTCAGCTCGTGACTGGCAGCTCTTAGAAAAAACTCTTCGCGCTCAATGGCGTCCCGCTCACTGCGGACGCTCTCGACCAGTTGATTGGCAAGCAAATCCACCTCACGATAGCGAAAGCGTTTCAGTTTATCGGTCTGGCTCAAATCCAGCGTTTCCGACCATTGGGATAGCACCAGAATGGGCTTGGTCAGGCGATGGATCAGCAAGCGAATGGTAATAAAGACCAAGAGTAACAAGCCGCCAATCAATAAAAAGGCAGAATTGAATTGGCTGACTGAATCAGGAGGGCTGAGTTCGAACAACTCGAGGTAAATGGCTTCATCATATTGGGAAACGACGTACAAAGTGATGTCGATGCTGGGGATATAATGAGTAGCTGCATACAGATATTCACCTGTTCCCGCCTTTTCAGCAGGGAGGTATTGTTCATAAATCGCGTCGTTAGCAAAGGTACTCCAGTCAAACGCGGTGAGAAACTTCTGTGGGATTTGATTGAAGTCGCGATAAACCTGAAGCGTATTGCTTGGTGACTGAGGAAGTTGTCCGGATTTGAGGTATTCGCTTTCTGCCACTTTTAGCTCATACAGAAAACCATACTTGGCCGATTCATTCAGCCCGATATGATAGCTTTGCATGATCATTAAGCCGTAAATAGCGGTGAGACTGATCACTATGCCAAAAAGGTAGAGATAAATGTCTCGCTTTATGCTGACTCGGGTCATGCATCGCCCTCTCTTATCGCCACTCCAACGCCATGGACTGTGTGGATGAGCTTGTTGTCAAACGGCGCATCAATAGACTGACGAAGCTTAAACAAGTGCACCTTGAAGCTGTCTGCGTTTGGCAGGTCATCTCCCCAGACTTCTTGCTCTAACTTTGCCTTGCTGACGACATTTGGGCTGTTGCACACTAGGCAAACCAGCATCTTCCAGCATACAGGAGGGAGTTTTAGCACTTGTCCGGCGCGTGTTGCCTGATGCTTATCCAAATCAATTGTTAGATCTGCCACTGTCAGTGAAGCAACGCTACCCTGAGCACGACGAATAAGAGCAAGAAGGCGAACTTTGAGCTCTTCCATGGCGAAAGGCTTGACTAGATAGTCATCGGAGCCTGCAGCAAAACCCGTCACTTTATCATCGAGGGTATCTCTCGCAGTGAGCATCAGCACAGGGGTGCTGATGCCTTGCTCTCTGAGCGATTTACACACGTCGATACCATCCATTTTCGGCATGTTTATATCGGTGAGTATGATGTCATAGGTATTGGCAAGCGCCAGATTCAGCCCGGCTGCTCCATTGTAGGCAAAGTCAAACTCGAAGCCGTCCAGTTCCATGTAGTCACTGATGGCTTCGGCCAAATCTTTGTCGTCTTCGATTAGCAGGGCGTTGATACTCATAGAGACTTATTTCCTTTGTTGTTCTTGCTTCCATGCCCAGATAGGCGGTTTGATCAGAAGTAGCAATCGATAGCGCCAACTAGGTGCATGCCACATCTGTTGAATCAGTTTCGCATAACCGTGGAAGTATACTTTAAACGGATTAACAGAATTTATCCGTGGGTAAACCCCGTATTTGACCTCTTCTTCCTCACGGGCAAAGGTGCCAAACATACGATCCCAGATGATCAGTATTCCCGCGTAGTTCTTATCCAGATACTGCTTATTGGTCGCGTGATGAACCCTGTGATGCGATGGTGTATTGAAGATAGCTTCAATCGGTCGCGGGAGCTTTCTTACCGTTTCAGTATGCAGCAGAGTCTGGAACAGTTGGACGAAGGTTTCACACATCAGCACTACAAATGGATTGAAGCCCAGCAGAATCAAGGGAAGGTGGAAGAAGAACGGGAAAAACCAGTCGAGTGGTCCAAAGCGGTAGGCCACCGAAATATTAAAGTACGGCGAGCTGTGATGGACAGAGTGCGTCCCCCAAGCAAGGCCGTTGCTGTGCAAAAAACGGTGCTCCCAGTAGTAGGCCAAATCAGCCAGGATCAGACAGCCCAATATTGTCCAACCTGTAATGGGCAACTGGGTAAGGCTGAAATGTTCATACGCGAAGACAAAGGCGGCAACATAGGCTAAGCCCACGATAAAGACAGTGACCAACAGGAAAAAAAGCGTCACAAAGTTGGTTGCACTGTCACCCAACATATTCCAGCTGAGTTTCTTTTTGAAGGCATAGCGGACCAGTTCTATCAAGAAGAGTGCAGCGGCAATAATGACGAAGTTATTGTCCACCCAGCTCTCGGTGAAGATGATGGTTGTTTCAGAAAAAACTTGAGACATAAAATCCATGACATATCTCCTGGGCGCTCGTTATTTATAGTAGACAGACAATTGGCTGGACTCCGGTTCTCCTTGTGGGTTGAGATAATGGATCTCAACCAAAGCGTCGACCTGCCGCTGAAAATTGATTTGCTGCCAAGCATCAATGAGCTCAGATTCAGAGTACTTTCCTCTCTTCAGTAGTGGCTGCGCTTTTTCAATCGCAGGAAGGGCCACCAAGTTATTTGTTGCTGAATTATCTGTTGCGGAATTATTTGTGCTTGGGAAGCCGATGGTGACTGTCGCTTCGGTAAAGTCGCTGTTGAGATTCTGATACAGGACAATGATTGTGTCCCAGTTTTCGGGCAGCTTGTTTTGCTCAACGATCATGCGCTCGAAGTCGGCCCACAATGTGCCTATGGTTTCCAGTGGCAGGGTTTTGGTTATACCATCCAAATATTGTTGAGATATTTCCTTCTGTTTCTCACCTGATGAAGCACTAGCGGATGTTTTTGTTTCCTTGAGTTGTGGTGCCTGGAGCTGTGGTAGCTGATTCATCTTAGTCGTGTCAGCCATTGCCGGCTGGTGCACAACGAGCCCCCACACTGTGCCGGTAATGGCTGCAGTTGTCAGTATTGAAGTGAATAGTTTCATCTTATCTCCATCCTTTATTCACTGTGTCATAGCGTGAGGGGAGAATAAGCAGGAGGTGGTTAACAAAAGGTTACTGCCTAAACACCAACGGATAAAGTGGATAAAAAAGGATCTGAACCCATAGGGCTAGATCCTTTTAGTGATTGGGTATCACAAAATGGATTCTGTCGTCTTTCCGTTTTGCTATTGCTTGCCTTGTTACTTCTCGTTATAGAACGCAGACTTTGGCGCATTTGAAATGTCGCCGGTTTCGGTCGGGTTGCTAGGATCCCCGCTCCATTCAAACCAGCCACCGTCATAAACGCTGATGTCTTTCCAGCCCATCACATGGGCGTAGAAGAAGACCTCGGAGGCTCGCCAGCCGGTACCGCAGTAGAACGAGACTGTTTGCGATGCATTAATGCCCCAATCTTTCCAGAAGTCAGTCATGATATTCGGGCTGATCATGGTGTCATCCGGGTTACGGAAGTCTTCCAGATGGTAAGCATCAGAGCCTGCGTGGCCCCATTTTGAGCCTTTGATGCGGCCTTTTGGCTCGATGTAGCGGTAACCACTCGTCTCACCAACATATTCCGCCCAGCTGCGGATACTGACCAGTGATTGATGTTCTGGATCGGCCAGGACTTCACGGGCCTCAGGAACATCAATGATGTACTGCGGATTAGCCGGAATCGTGCGGCCAAAATCGACAGGCTTGGCGTGGTTGCGCAGAGGCTGGGTTGATAGGCCTGCATTGACCCAGGACTGCCAGCCGCCGTTTAGCAGGCGAACATCATCCACACCTGCATACATCATCAGGTTTGCGACACGGGCTGCGGCGGTGTTGTCGCGGCCATAGAGGATGACGGTGGTATCGTGGGCGATACCTAGTCCTTTGATGGCTTCTGCCAGTTTGCTGTCATCGACACGGTTCCACCAAGGCTCAGACTCAATCATATTGGTGTTGAGGTAAAGCGCCGAAGGAATATGGGCGGCAAGGTATTTGGTTGGCGGTCCCCACGCGACTTCAACCACTTTGAAGCCTTTTGCTGGTGGGTGAAGTATGTCTTCGCCATTAATCAGCCCGTTGAGCCATTTTGCGGGTACAAGCTGCTGGTAGTTTTCAAGGGCGCTCAACTGGCCGGAATAATCACTAACAGCTTGGTCGATAAGCTGGATATTGTTATTGCCTAGGCTGTTAAGCTGATCGTGCAAAATTTCTGCTTTTTCAGGCTGGCAATAGAGATAAGTCGGTTTGGTGAGGTCGATACCGCGGTTTTCAAGTTCAGCCCGGACAACCTGGGGGCGAAGCGTCGATAGCCAGTCGGCATCGAAATTAATAGCACCAGGGAAGTGGCCGCCGCGTGTCTGGTTGGCTTCGGGCCAGCCGTTGTAGTGATTGCTCGATCGACAGTCGATGATTTGAAAGTTTTGGTTATTATCGGCGGCTAACTGATCAAAAGTTGCCGCCATAAGTTGGGGGCTCATTACGGCTGCAGAAGAAAGCAGTGCCCACTTTGTTATTTTCATTGACATTACCTAGCATAAAAAGAAGAGCCAGCATTATATGATGCTGGCTCGCTATTTTATTGATATGAGTAATGTTCTTTCGGCTTAGCTTGCTTGTGCTGCGGTATTTTTCGAGCGGCTCACATTTTTGCTATTAGGCTTGCGGCCTCGTTGGGCTGGTTTTTGGCCTCTTGGTTTCACATCGCTGTTACGATAGCTTTTGCCGTTGCCGTTGCCGTTGCCGTTGCCGTTGCCGTTGCCGTTGCCGTTGCCGTTGCCGTTGCCGTTGCCATTACGCTTGCGCTGCTGGCCGTCAGCATTACGAGGTTTGTTGTCACCTTGTTTAGGTGCATTGCCTTTGCGTGGGCCTGAGTTGCGTTTTTGTTGGCTACGGTTGTCGCTGCGCTTTTCAGTGCGTTCTTCAGTACGGTTTTCTGCCGCTTCTTTTGGCTTCTTCGGTTTCTTTGGCTTTTTCGCTTTAAGCGGCTTGATCGGCAAAGAGTTCGGTAGCGCGTTGGTTGGAACGAAACCCACCACATCTTTACGCTCTAGGTGCTGTTGAATCAATTGTTCAATGGCATTTAGCTCTTTGACTTCATCTGCACATACCAGCGACACCGCGTGGCCTTCAGCGCCTGCGCGACCGGTACGGCCGATACGGTGAACATAGTCTTCAGCTACATTTGGTAGGTCGAAGTTAACTACTTGCGGCAACTGGTCAATATCAATACCACGGGCAGCGATGTCAGTTGCTACCAAAATACGGATCTCGCCGGTTTTGAAGTTTGCCAGTGCTTTGGTGCGGGCACCTTGGCTCTTGTTACCGTGGATAGCGGCTGCGGTAATATCACGCTCTTCAAGGTATTTCGCTAGGCGGTTTGCACCATGCTTGGTACGGGTAAAGACAAGCGCCTGCTGCCACTTTTTCTCTTGGATAAGCTTGGTAAGCAGCGCTGGCTTTTTCTTCTTGTCCGTTGGGTAAATCCACTGCTGTACAGTTTTGGCTGTACTGTTGCGCGGTGTTACCGAGATCTCTACTGGGTTGTTGGTCAGCTCGCGAGCCAGTTCACGGATTTCTTCCGAGAAGGTCGCTGAGAACAGCAGGTTCTGACGCTTGGCAGGAAGCAGCGCTAGGATCTTTTTAATGTCACGGATAAAACCCATATCCAACATGCGGTCGGCTTCATCCAGAACCAGTACTTCAAGCTGGTTGAACTTAACAGCGTTCTGGCCGATAAGGTCTAACAAGCGGCCAGGCGTTGCGACCAGTACGTCGGCACCCTTGCGCATGCGCATCATTTGCGGGTTGATCTTCACCCCGCCGAAAACAACCGCAGAGCTTAGCGGAAGCTTCTTGGAATAGGTTGCTACGTTTTCACCGACCTGGGCCGCAAGTTCGCGGGTTGGCGTCAAGACAAGTGCTCGTACTTGGTTAGCACGAACGACAGGCCCTTTGGATAGGCGCTCTAGAATTGGCAGGGTAAAACCCGCAGTTTTGCCTGTACCTGTCTGTGCCGCAGCCATGACATCCCGGCCTTCCAGAACAGCAGGGATCGCCTGCGCCTGAATAGGAGACGGGGTTTCGTAGCCTTGGTTGGCAACAGCTTCAAGGATTGGGGTACACAGGCCCAAAGAGGCAAAACTCATAGAAAATTCTCAGTCGGATGAAAAGTATGATCTGCCTCACACAGGCAGCAAGCGGGCTAGCTTACAGCAGGATCGGGAAAAGTCCTAATCTTTCAGATTATCCTATACCTAAGTTATCTCAAGGTGCTGGATTGTGAAGGCCGGCAGGGGAGTATCAGGGGTCATTGGGGTCAATTAAAATTTCAAACCGCTCATTGCCGTGCAGGGACTCAAAGTCAGGATCTTCCGCTGCTAATTCTCGTAACGAAGCGCTTCCGCTGACTGCTTGCTCTAAATCATTGATCGCCAACTCTTCTGAACCCAAGCAAGCATAAGCACAGGCACGCTGATAAAGTGCATGGGCATTATTTGGGTCGAGTTCAAGTACCCGGTTGCACAGGCTTAGCCCCCAGTGAAATTCGCGGATTTCAATCACGGCATCGGCTTTGTAGATCAGTGCTTCTAGGTCACCGGGGCGGATCTTCAATATGTCGTCATAGACTTCGATTTTTTGCTCTGGGGTCTGCAAGCCCTGCGAACGGAGCCACAAATTGTGGATCTCGTTGATGGTTTCAATCTCTTTGTTGTTCTGGGCAATAATGCGGGTTTTGCGTTTGAGGTCTTGCTCGAGGCGCTGGAATTTCTTCTCGTACTGATCAGCAATTGACTGGAGTTGTTGGTCGGCGGCTTTCTTGGTGTTATCACGCAGCTCCCGAAGGGACTGCCAACCCACAAAGGCAAATAGCGAAGCGGCACCAGCGATGAAGTAGAAGAAGTAGGTGACAGTGACATTGGCATAGTTCATCGATTTGTCTGCCACGGCCAGTTCCCGGTCGGTGATTTCCAGCACTAAGCGCCGTTCGAGATCTTGCTGGTCTGTGCGCAGGGCCTTGAGCTCGTCCAATACGTAGCGCTCTATCAGCGGTCGCTCCAATATGCCTTCTTCGTCAGCTTGTGTTTCTGACAGCGCAAGGGATGGCACCATTAGAGTCATGATGAGAAGTAAGGTGCGCAGGAGTAAGGATAATAGAGATAATGATAAAGACATGGCCACTTCCCTAAAGTCGCTGTGTGCGAAGGTCATAAGGGAATACTAGTTAATGGTTGAATTTACGACAAAGTTGAAGTGCTAAAGCCTTGCGAGTGAGGCTTGAAGGAGATTGTGAAAAGCGCTGATGGCCTGAGAAAGTTGATTGCTTACTAACAACGAGGCACAGGAAGATATTGGTTGGCGGCCAAAAACTTGGTTACCACCAGCGCTGGAGAGACGTCGAATTAGGACTGGTCTTCATACCAGGCAAAAGTCTTAGAGACGTTGCACTTGATATCAGTCTTCCAAACCACCTTCTTTTTGTACGCTAGCCAACATTGCCTTACGCTTCAGCTCTTTGTCGGCTTCTTGCTGGCAACTAACACGGTTGGCTTCTTCGAAGCTGGTTTCTGCGTTGTTTGAAAAAACATAATCTTTATTAAAAGTCAGCATGACGTTTACCCTCAAGTCATCATGTTGTTTACGACATACATCCTGTCTTGATTTGGTTAAAAAACCATCATCCCTGATTAATTATTTTAAGGAGGAGTAAGGAGGCGTAGTTCACACTTTCCTCGCCCTTGTAGGCGTAGAACGACCAAATTGCCGTTAATCTATACCCAGTAATTTCAATGCGTTTCTGGCAGAATCAAAAGCGAATTCATTCGCAGTGATGTCGTCGCGCTTTACCCAATAAATAGCGGCAACATCATCATTTGCCTGCATTTTTGGCTTGCTATCAAGCGTGATGTGAAAGAAAGCATCACAGGTTTTGTATTCGATTTCGCGGTAGTTGTAGGTGTTGGATGCTGAGCCGATATAGCGAAAAGCGGTAGGCTGAAAGCCTAGTTCTTCTTGCAGTTCGCGGCAAAGGGCTTGCTCTAGCGATTCATCATAATCGACAAACCCACCAGGGAAATCCAGCATGCCTTTACCGGGATCGCGCCCTCGTTCTGCCACCAAGACTTCATCACCACAGCAGATAATCGCCAGAACAGCCGATGCGGTATTGTGGAAATAGGTGAATGGGCAGTGCTCACAACGAAACGCTTTGATATCGGTTTGAGCGAGAGAGGCTTGTCCGCAAGAGGGGCAGTACATAGTGAAACCTGGGCATCGGCAGAAGAATCGAGTGGCGAACTATACCAAACTAAGCAATAGCCTTGTACTTGAACCTTTTATTTCTCGCTGATAGGCCCAAACCCGTGAATGCCAAGTGTGATTGGGTTAAAATTATGACGCAAGTTAAATAATTTAAGTCACCACTGGTTAGAAAAATGTCTGAAGAACACGAAGAATATGAAGTTGAAGCCCTTGGCGTTGAGGTGAGTGCCCAACCTATTGAGCTTTATAAGGTGTTGAAAATTGCCAACGCCGTAAGTGGTGGCGGTGAAGCCAAATTCGCGATTGCCGAAGGCTATGTCGCGGTCAACGGCGAGCTGGAGCAACGAAAACGCCGCAAGGTGTACGACGGTGATGTCATTGAGTTCAACAATGAGTTCTACCTAGTGCTTTGCGACCAGCCAGTGACTGAGGTGGTAGAAAAACCTAAGAAAGCGGCTGAGCCAAAGCCAGCACCTCGCTCTAAGTCAGCATCAAAAGCGGCGAAGGGTAAAGGGCAGGGTGCCAAAGCCGGCTCTCAAGGAGGCCGCCCCCAAGGTAATAAAGCCAATAAAGCCAATAAAGCTAAGAAAGGTGGCTCAGGCAAGCCAGCAGCCAAAGGTCCAGCAGATAAAGCAACAGGCCGTAAGCCAATTAGCTTCTAACAATAGAAAGGCCGCGACAATGTCGCGGCCATTTTTTAAAGGGAAGCAGGTTTTAAGAGGGAGCAGGGGTATCTGCGGGTATCAGACCCTGTGGTTGCTCAGCCCGTACTTCTTAATCTTGCGGTATAGGGTGGCAATCCCTATCCCTAGCTCTTCGGCGACCATTTTGCGGTTGCCAAGCCGTGAAATGGCCTCTTCAATTCGGATCTTCTCCATTTCCTCCAAGCTCATAGCGCAATCGTCGCTCAAGACTTCCTGTGGACTGGCGGCCTCAGGTGTTTGCTCAAAGTACGGGGGCAGCAAGTCGACGTCAATCTGGTCGCCTTCAGGCACGACATTGACGAGGTATTCCACTAAGTTGCTCAGCTCTCGAACGTTCCCCGGCCAATGGTAGGCATTGAGGCGGCGCATGGCTTCAGCACTGATCCCCGGATAGGTCACCCCTATTTTCTGGGTGTGGTGCTCGAGGAAGTAATTGATCAGCAGCGCGATATCCCCCTCTCGTTCTTTCAGCGGTGGCAGGTGAATAGGGATAACGTTAAGGCGGTAATACAAGTCCTCACGGAATTTGTTGGTGGCGATCATTTCCTGGAAATTTCGGTTGGTTGCCGAAATGATGCGGATATCCACCGGGACGGATTTGTTCGAGCCAATTGGCATCACTTCCCGCTCTTCCAGTACACGCAACAACTTGGCTTGCAGTGTCATTGACATATCGCCGATTTCATCGAGGAACAGGGTACCTTTGTTGGCAGCCTGGATAAGACCGGTTTTGCCCTTGGTAGACGCACCGGTAAAGGCTCCTTTGACATAACCGAACAGCTCACTTTCCAGCAGCTGATCAGGAATCGCGGCACAGTTGATAGCAATAAACGGGTAATTACTGCGATCGCTTAGGTTATGGACAGCATTGGCGATAACTTCTTTACCGGTACCGCTTTCACCATTAATCAGCACGCTGGACGGGCTGCTGGCAATACGGGTGAGGAGCTTTTTCAACTGGCGCATCTTGGTACATTCGCCGATAACGGTGGCGAACTGGGGTTCATGATCAGGGATCATCAAGGCGCTATTGGGTTGGTGGTAAGCCATCAGAAATAATTGGTGGCCGTGGGCATTATAAAACTGCCCGACTAATAATTCCTGCCGTCCTCCCAGCGAAATAATATGCTGCTGGTGGCCTTTCATTTCATTGTTGTGAAGCGACAGCGGCTGAATATTAATTTCGAGGGTATGTAGCCCCTCCTGAGTTATATTCAGGTTGTTAAGTGCTGGCTGGTTACCATATTTTACCCGATTGTTTTCATCGAGGACTAATACGCCTTGGTCCATGTTTTCAATAAGATTAGTAAACACCTCATCGAGACCTTCACTGTTACTGTTTTTCTCGACAACTTTAGACACCACAATTTGGGCGATGTGTTTAATGTAGTCTGAGAAAAGTTGAACATTTTCCTTGATTCTTTCACGCGACTCTTCGGTAAACGCGACAAGGCTGATTACTCCCAAGCAGCGATCTTCGATCATGATCGGCACACCCAGAAATGCCATTTCACGGCAACCGTTTTTGTTAGTACACCCTTCGCATAAAGGATCGGTGCGAGATTTGACGACAACTTTTTCTTCATTTGTCTCAAGGATATATCTAAATATCCTTGAGCTAGTATTCAGCTTTTTCCCAAAAAACTTACTGTAGGGACCCGTGCCTGCAATCCGAACCAAATCGGCATCGACGACTTCGGCATCGATCTTCAACACCGCAGACAGCATCTGGGTGAAGCGGAGGATCGTTGGTTGCAATTGCATTAACTCTGAGGGTCTTGGTGTGTTCAGCATATTGACTGGCTTATTCCTTTAATGACGGAATTAACATAAAGAAAAACCGCTTTATGCTGTTTGATATGTGTCAGGGTTTTTCAATAGAAAATTTTGCAATGGAATAATTTGCTAGCAATGTCACATGGGAATATCAATATGATAATCCCCCTTTTTTATCACTATCATTTTGGTCTAGCGGGTTGATACCTCAGTGATAGCGGGTATTTCAATTGCCTCTCTTTTTATTATGCGGAAACGATACACCTAAATCTTTCATCCCAGTATTTACGCGGCTTTCCAAGGCGTAATGATAAATATAAATCTTGAATTTCAATGTTGGCACAGTTGTTGATTGTACTGAATTAAGTTCCGAAATATTTATCTTTGTTAACCCTTAGTTTAAGCCTGAAGCATTACAAGAACACTGCTTGAACGTACCGTTCTTATAAGCAATCTCAGTGCCTTAAATCAAAAACCAAATGAATGATCGCTGATTGAGCAATGCTGAAGGCTGTCATTACCCATTAAGCGACTGGCCCGTGAAGAAAAGCGCTGCCAGAGACGTATAACAATTGAAACCGGGAAGAAAAACATGAAGAGCATCAACGAACTGATCAAGGAAATTAATGAGCTTAAATCTGAACTGCACGACAAAGACTTTCTGTTGACCTGGGAGCAAACCCCGGAAGAGCTTGAGCGTGTACTGAAAACAGCCCAAGCCCTAAAATCAATGCGCCAGGAAAACATTGCTACCAACGTATTCAACAACGGCCTCGGGATCTCCCTGTTCCGTGACAACTCAACCCGTACCCGTTTCTCTTACGCTTCAGCGATCAACATGCTAGGCCTTGCCCAGCAGGATTTGGATGAAGGCAAATCACAAATTGCCCATGGCGAAACAGTCCGTGAAACGGCCAACATGATTTCATTCTGTGCCGATGCCATTGGTATCCGCGATGACATGTACCTAGGCGCAGGTAATGCTTACATGCGTGAAGTAGGTGAAGCGCTGGATGACGGTGTTAAAGAAGGCGTGCTTCCTCACCGTCCTGCTCTGGTAAACCTGCAGTGTGATATCGACCACCCAACCCAGTCTATGGCTGACTTGGCATGGTTGGAAGAGCACTTCGGTGGCTTGGACAAGCTGAAAGGCAAGAAAATTGCGATGACTTGGGCTTACTCGCCAAGCTACGGCAAGCCATTGTCAGTGCCTCAAGGCATCATCGGCTTGATGACCCGCTTCGGCATGGATGTCACGCTGGCTCACCCAGAAGGCTACGACCTGATCCCTGAAGTGGTCGAAGAAGCTCGCAAGAACGCGGAGGCCTCTGGCGGTAGCTTCACTCAGGTTGCCAGCATGGAAGAAGCATTCAAAGACGCAGATATCGTTTATCCGAAGTCTTGGGCACCTTACCAAGTGATGGGTCGTCGTACCGAACTGCTGCGTGCTAATGACCATGATGGCCTGAAAGCGTTGGAAAAAGAATGCCTGGGTCAGAATGCCAACCACAAAGACTGGCACTGTACCGAAGAAATGATGAAGCTGACCAAAGGTGGCGAAGCACTTTACATGCACTGCCTACCAGCGGACATCACTGGCGTATCGTGTGAAGAAGGTGAAGTGGAAGAGTCGGTATTTGAGAAATACCGTATCGCGACTTACAAGGAAGCGAGCTGGAAGCCATACATTATTGCGGCAATGATACTAAACCGTAAATACCAGGAGCCTGGGCATATTCTGCAAGAGCTACTGGATGATGCGAAGAAGCGTGTTAAATAACCGCTGACTGCATCGAACCCCTAGTCGATCTATCTGTATCTTTATGCTTGGGCATGCTAGCCCATTAGCGGGGGAGTTATATCCTTGGGTTATTTCAGACCCCCGCCTTTTTCTTTCTCTTATTTTATGAGGTCTGGTCGTGTCTACGTTCACTCTTAAAATGGAGATCGCCGATAACCGCCACTATAACGGTCAGCTATCTCCACTATTTACCGCCGCTGAAGCGGAAAAAGCCCGCTCTTTCCACCAAGCTGTGGAAGGCTACCAGCCGACACCATTACATTCTCTTGACTGCCTGGCCAAAGCAATCGGTGTGGGCAAAATCTTAGTCAAAGACGAAGCCTACCGCTTCGATTTGAACGCATTCAAAATGCTGGGTGGCGCCTATGCGATTGCCCGCCTGCTGTGTGATGAGTTCAAGCTCGATATCAATGCGTTTGATTTCGACAAGCTGAAAAACGACATCACAGAAAAAATGACCTTTGCGACCGCCACCGATGGCAACCACGGCCGTGGTGTTGCATGGGCTGCCAACAAACTCGGCCAGAACGCTGTGGTCTATATGCCAAAAGGCGCGGCTGACGAGCGCGTCAACAACATCCGTTCCTTGGGGGCCGAATGTATTGTCACCGACATGAACTATGACGATACCGTGCGCCTTGCGATCAAAACAGCCGACGAGAACGGTTGGAAAGTAGTGCAGGACACCGCTTGGGAAGGCTACACCGAAATCCCTACCTGGATCATGCAGGGTTACACCACTATGGCGGCGGAAGCTGTCGATCAAATGAAAGCAATGGCTGTTGAACGCCCGACTCACGTGTTCCTACAGGCCGGTGTCGGCGCGATGGCCGGCGGCGTGCTGGGCTACCTCTGTGAGCAATACGGCCCTGACAAACTGCATTCTGTGGTTGTTGAGCCGGACCAAGCCGATTGTATTTACCGCTCAGGTATCAGCGAAAAAGGCGAAATGATCAATGTGGATGGCGATCTTGCCACCATCATGGTTGGCCTAGCGTGTGGCGAGCCTAATCCAATTGGCTGGCCGGTCCTACGCGATTGTTCTACCCAGTTTGTTTCGTGCCAAGACAGTGTTGCAGCACTTGGTATGCGTGTCCTCGGTAATCCATTGGGTGAAGACCCAAGGGTGGTATCGGGTGAGTCAGGTGCAGTAGGTGCTGGTTTGCTGGCAGCCGTTCATTTCCATCCAGAGAAAGACAAGTTGATGGAAAAAATGGGCCTCAACAAAGACTCAGTGGTACTGCTGATTAATACCGAAGGGGATACAGACCCAGTCCATTACCGCGAAGTCGTGTGGGGCGGTAAACACCAAACTATTTGAACCTGTTTTTGACCCATTATTTGGGCTAGTTAGCACAATACCTGAGCTAACTAGCACCACTTAAATGCTCAAAAAATATATATGAATAAAGAATTTTAATTTTAGTGCCTTGTTGGTGTCATCAATAGGCAGGGTGCCATGAAAATCGATCATACCGGGTGTGATGACCACCGCCCGGTTCAAGGAGAATTATAATGAACATCCCATTTGCCCAAGTACTGGAAAAAGCCCAAGACTACAAAGCGGACATGACCCGTTTTCTTCGTGACATGATTGCGATTCCAAGTGAAAGCTGTGACGAAGAAAAAGTGGTACTGCGCATCAAAGAAGAAATGGAAAAAGTCGGTTTTGACAAAGTAGAAATCGACCCAATGGGCAACGTACTGGGCTGGATTGGTCACGGGCCTCACCTAATCGCGATGGATGCACACATTGATACCGTTGGTGTCGGTAACATGGACAACTGGAGCTTCGATCCATACGAAGGTATGGAAGATGACGAAGTGATCGGTGGCCGTGGTGCTTCGGATCAGGAAGGCGGCATGGCGTCTATGGTTTACGCCGGTAAGATCATCAAAGATCTAGGCCTTGAAGATGAATACACCCTGCTAGTAACCGGTACCGTTCAGGAAGAAGACTGTGACGGTCTTTGCTGGCAGTACATCATCCAGGAAAGCAATATCCGCCCTGAGTTTGTTGTCTCAACAGAACCTACCGATTGCCAGATCTACCGTGGTCAGCGTGGCCGTATGGAAATCCGTGTTGATGTCTCCGGTGTCAGCTGTCATGGCTCAGCGCCTGAGCGCGGCGATAACGCCATCTTCAAAATGGGCCACATCCTAGGCGATATCGAGAAGCTGGCTTCTAACCTTGGCGACGACCCGTTCCTTGGCAAAGGTACGCTAACTGTTTCTGAAGTCTTCTTTACGTCACCAAGCCGCTGTGCGGTTGCTGATAGCTGTGCAGTATCTATCGACCGCCGTCTGACTTGGGGCGAAACGTGGGAAGGCGCTATCAAGGAAATCGAAGAGCTTGAAGCGGTTAAGAAATTTGGCGGCAAAGTGTCTATGTACAACTACGACCGTCCTGCCTATACCGGATTGGTTTACCCAACTGAGTGTTACTTCCCAGCTTGGAAAATTGATGAAGAGCACGTTGCCACCAAGACTCTGGAAGCCTCTTACGAGCTACTGTTCGACAAGAAACCAACTGTTGATAAGTGGACCTTCTCAACCAATGGCGTATCTATCATGGGCCGATACGGTATCCCTGTGATCGGCTTTGGTCCTGGTAAAGAGCCTGAAGCACACGCGCCAAACGAGAAGACTTGGAAAGATCACCTTGTCACTTGTGCAGCGATGTACGCTGTTATCCCTCAGATGTACCTGAAAGAGTTGAAGAAGTAATAAAACGTGACGGGTAGGGCACTATGCTCTCTGTGCCTTGCCTGTCCACCCTTTTCCGTCCTGGGGGCGCCGACCGCTCTGCCTAACGTTGGCCACATATCCCTCCCAGGATGGATTTCTTTTTGCCTCCGAGTTTTGAGGCATTTTGGATATTTAGGCAGATGTGTTCTGTTTCTTTTGTCCGTTTAATCTGAAGCCTCAAAGCTTAAGTCTCAAAGCTTAAGTCTCTAAGTTTTAGTTCCGAATTCTGGCGGGCAAACGAAACAGCATTCTTTTTATACCTTGACGTGATTTGGGTATATGAATTCTTAGGCAGAGAAGGAATAAAGTATGTTTTCCGCGGCGTCGAAAAAAACATCAGAAAACCAAGCGGCGATCCTGACCCAGCCCCGTCCGGGGACAATGTTGATCCGCCAGGGGATAGTGGTTGATCACCTGCAGGCTCAAAAAGCCGATATTCTTATCGTTGACGGCAAGATCGCCGACATAGCCCCTGAAATTCACATCATTCCCAAGCAGTGCGAAATTATCGAGGCGGCGGGATTGTATGTGATGCCGGGTGGAATTGATGTCCATACCCATTTCAATATCGATGTCGGTATCGCGCGTAGTTGCGATGATTTCTTCTCCGGCACCCGCTCAGCAGCCTGTGGCGGCACCACTACGGTTGTTGACCATATGGGCTTTGGCCCCAAAGGCTGCAGCCTTCACCACCAGTTGAATGTCTACCAGCAATACGCCAAGGAAACCGCAGTTATCGACTATAGCTTCCATGGAGTTATCCAGCACGTAAATGACGACATCCTCGCTGAAATGGCCTCGATGGTGGAAGAAAAGGGGATATCCAGCTTCAAGTTGTACCTAACCTACGGTTACAAGCTCGATGATGAAGAAGTGCTCAAGGCGCTGATCCAGCTGAAACAAGTCGGCGCATTGGCTACCGTGCACCCCGAGAACGATGCTGCTATTGCCTTGCGTCGTACCCAGCTGCTTGAGCAGGGCAAGACCGCACCTAAATATCACGCGGTAAGCCGCCCGCTGGAGTGCGAAGCCGAGGCTATTGCCCGGATGATAAATCTCGCCAAGCTCGCCGGTGATGCGCCGCTGTATATTGTCCACCTCTCGAATGGACTTGGCTTAGATTATGCCCGCCTAGCCCGCGATAACCATCAACCGGTTTGGGTGGAAACCTGTCCGCAATATTTGATGTTGGATGATAGCTGCTATGAGCGGGAAGACGCGCTTAAGTTCATTCTAAGCCCACCACTTCGACCAGCGGTAGAGCGCGAGAAGCTCTGGCTCGGGCTGGTGGATGGCAGTATTGATACAGTGGCTACCGACCATTGCTCGTTCACCTACCATGAGCAAAAACAGCGCGGCAAAGACAATTTCAGTGCTTGCCCTAACGGGATGCCTGGCGTCGAGACCCGAATGCCATTACTGTTCTCTGAAGGCGTGATGAAAGGGCGGCTGAGCCCAAGCCGTTTTGTTGAGCTGACCAGTTACCTGCCTGCTAAGTTGTTTGGCCTTTATCCGCAAAAAGGCGCTTTGCAAGCAGGATCTGATGCTGACTTAGTGCTGTTCGACCCAGAGCAAGAAGTCTCAATCAAACACGAATTACTACACGACAACGCAGACTACACCCCGTTTGAAGATATCCAAACCCAGGGCTTGCCAGTGATGACCATCAGCCGAGGGGACGTTGTAGCGTGTAATGGCGAATTTACGGGGAAAGCTGGGAATGGCCGCTTTATTCGCCGCAAACCGTTCGATGCCAGTGCGCTGTGAGCCGTAACGGACGGGTAGGGGTAATAGCCCCAAAACAACAAGGATAATTCAAGGAGTAATTATGAACACCCCAACCAAGAAGAGTACTGCTGTCGTCGCCTTAGGGGGAAATGCACTGTTGCGTCGTGGCGATGCGCCAAGTTTTACCAACCAGCTTGCCAATATCAAGATTGCCGCCAAAGCCATTGCTGAGATTGCCAAGGAGTACCAAGTGGCGATTGTCCATGGCAATGGGCCGCAGGTCGGTTTGTTAGCACTTCAGAACTTAGCTTATGACAAGGTTCAACCATACCCGCTCGATGTTTTGGGCGCTGAAAGTGAAGGCATGATTGGCTATATGCTGGCCCAAGAGCTGCAAAACCTGATGCCGGATACAGAAGTCTCTAGTTTGCTGACCCGTATCGAAGTTGATCCGAACGATCCGAGTATGCTTGACCCAACCAAGTTCGTTGGCCCCGTCTACAACGAAGAAGAAGCTGGTATTTTGGCCGAAGCCAACAACTGGACCATGAAGCGTGATGGTGAGTTTGTCCGCCGGGTCGTACCGTCGCCAAAACCGCTGAACATCATTGACAAGAAATCAATCGAGACCCTGTTGGGCGCGGGTGAAATCGTGATCTGCTGTGGTGGCGGCGGGATCCCTGTGCGTAAAACCGACTACGGTTATACCGGGGTAGAAGGGGTGATCGACAAAGATCTGGCTGCGACCTTGCTCGCCAAGCAGCTTAACGCTGACAAGCTGCTGATCTTAACCGATGCCGATGCGGTCTATCTAGATTGGGGTACCGAGAACCAACGTGCCCTTCGCGCAGCAACCCCCGCGCAGTTGAGCGAATACCAGTTCCCAGCCGGTTCAATGGGGCCGAAAGTGGAAGCCGCCGCTGACTTTGCCCAGTTTGGTGGCAGGGCCTACATCGGCGCCTTGGAAGAAGGGCTGGATGTATTGGCCGAAAAAGCCGGGACATGCGTTAGCGCTTAAGTGTTAGCTGTATTAGCGCCTAGGTATGAGCTGCGTTAATGCGAATTGATTAATCCGCTTAATAAAAACAGCAATCTAGCTATTAGGTTGCTGTTTTTTGCGTTGTTAGCTATCGATTACTCAATCTCGAGCAATGACACAACCCACTGCTGTAACGGGTCATCATGGTAGCGGGGGTGCCACGCCGCAATGACATCAAAGCTATCAGGGGACTGCTCGAGCGGAATAGTGACCACATCCAGCCCTTGTATTGCTCGCGACGGTAAGAAAGCAATGGAGTCTGTTGTTTCCAGATACATAGGCACAATAGAGAAGCAGGGCGCAGAGACTACAACGTTTCGTTTCAAACCAAACTGTGAAAACCAATCATCGATAGAGCCTTTGAAATTCGGCCTAGATGGCGAGGCGATGATGGTCGGGAATTCCGCCACTTCGGCTAAGGATGGCTTTTTCCCTGCGATGGATGACTTTGATGAGGTTACGCAGACATGGTGCTCTTCAAATAGCTTTAAAACCCGGTAGCTTTCAGGAATGTAATCAGGAAAGGCGATAGCTAAGTTGACCTTGCCATTTTCCATCAGCTCATGGAGTGTGTCTATTTCGAAATCCCTGACAATTAACTTCAGCTTGGGGGCCTGTACCCTTAGCTTGGCAATCAAACGGGGTAAGATCACCTGCTGGGCATAGTCCGTTGCCGATATCACGAACGTCCCCTTGGCCTTTTCAGGTACAAAATAGCTGGTTGCCATTAGTGCATTGAAGTCAATCAGCAGCTTATCGACCTTGATGGCGAGTTCTTCGGCAAATGGTGTGGGAACAAAGCCATTGGTTTTCCTGACGAATAACCTGTCATCGAACATATCTCTGAGCTTTTTCAGGTGCTCGCTGACCGCTTGTTGGGTTAGCCCTAATTGGCTCGCGGCTTTAGAAGCGTTCTCTTCACGTATCAGTGCTTGGAAAACCCTCAATTGCTTTATGTCTAACCGATCTAACCTGCTCACACTTCACCTTGCTGCAAAAGCTACTTTGGTTGATATTGTACCAAATAACAAGTTTGGCTTGTATCACTTACAAAATCATATTGTTTCAGGTTGTTTTAGTGGTTCGTTAAAGTCTCTCCATCGAATAAATCCAAAGGCTGGAGAGAAATATGAAAACTGTCATTCTAATTGGTGCACTGGGCAAAATGGGTCAAGCTGCATTGTCAGGCTTAGGCAACCACAAGGTGATCACGGCGGGGCGCTCTGGTGATGTTGACCATATCGTCGATATTACCGATGAAAAATCCATTGAGGCTCTCTATGAAAAAGTCGGCCACTTTGATGCGGTGGTCAATACGGTCGGTTACTGTGAATATGCGACGTTTGCCGAGATGACTGAAGCGCAGTGGATGACCACTGTCATGAGCAAAATGATGGGGCAAATTAACCTAGTGCGGATTGGCCAGAAATACATTGCTGATGGCGGCTCTTTCACCTTAATCAGCGGTATTTTGAATGTGAAGCCAATTCCCTACGCTATCGCCGATGCTACCACAAGTGGCGCGATAGATACTTTCGTCAAATGCGTTGCCTATGAAATGCCACGTAACACGCGGATCAATGTGGTTAACCCGACCGTCCTTGCTGAAGCATGGGATGTGTACGGCGAGATGATGCCAGGGTTTGAACCGGTACCGGGTAAGCTAGTCGGCAAGGCTTTTGAGCGTTCGGTTGATGGTTTCATCAATGGTGAAGTGATTTTTGTCGATGCGTAATGCCTAAGTGGTCACTTCTATTACAAAATCGCTAGTTCATTAGGTTTGCTACTTTTGCTTTTTGTGGTTCATGCCATATCTGTCGATTTGATATAAACCAGAACCTTAGTGGCGTTAAAGTTGTATCTTAAATCAGTTGATTTAGGCCAATTAAAAAAGCCAGCTGTAAAATCAGCTGGCTTTAGCATTAATTATTATCAGCAGAGGTAGGATTACTTACTGATATCTATTTGACGGCCAAGCTGAGGTACAACAATATCTTTACGTTCGCGTAGACCATCAATAATAATATCCATTACTAGCCCTTCCTCCTTAAGTACTTTGCCTTTGGAGAAAACGGTGTAACCATCACCGCCACTAGCAGCAAATGAGTATGTTGCTACACGATACTTATCAGTGTCTTTAACTGCTTTACCGTTCACTTCCAGAGTAACTAGACGCTTATTTTCCGGCTTAGACATATCATACGTGGTTTTGATGCCTGAGAACTGAGCTAATCCATACGGTAGTGTGTAGCTGTATTCCAATAGCTCTTTTAGGTTCTCGCCAGTTAACTCTACAACGGTTAGCTTATCAGTGAATGGAAAAGCATTCATTGCTTGCTCAACCGTTATCGGCCCTTGATTAAAATCGACACGAATACTACCTGAACTTAGCATTGCAATATCAGCTTCGCCTGCTTCACGAATAACATCTGTTAGTAAGTTACCGATGCGAGATTCACGAACGTAGCGACGCGCTGCTGTGTCATCAAGCTCAGCAATGACTTCAGAAAGATCTGGGTTTGCATCACGAGCTTCATTTATCATTTCTTCTGCACGAGGGTGTGCTGGGATCTTATCTGCGTTGACGGTAATTAACTTTCCTTTTTCAAGTTTTACGCCGCCATTCTCTGTATCCACTAACAGCTTCATGTGGCCTAGGTGCATCCCCTGACCAAATGTCATACCGATAATCGTGCCAGTTTTAGGATGTACCACGGGCTCCCAAAGACCGTTATCTGAGTGACCGCCAATGATGATGTCAGCTCCGCGTAGCTTACCTGCCATTTCGTAGTCTTCTTCAATACCACGCTGAACTTCCTCGTCGACTTGTTTATCGCTCTGCATTGGTGCAGTCAGGTTCTGGTGAGTGAGGATAACAGTGAAGTCGACTTCATCTTTCAAAAAGTCAATATAGTGCTGAGTGACCTCGATAGGATCTCGAACTTCTAGGCCACGACGGTTACCTTCCCACATTGTGTTGTAGTATGCGTCAATACCCATTACACCAATGACACCCATTTTAATACCATCACGTTCGATGATTGTGTATGGCTGAGCGAGTGTAATATCTGTACCTTCATAAAAAATGTTTGCACATAGCACTGGATAGCTTGCACGAGGCATGACTTCACGAAGGCGTTCCCAACCGTATTCGAACTCATGGTTACCTAAAGTAATTACGTCGTAACCCATTACATCATATAAATCAAAAGCTAAGCGACCAAAGCTACGCTTTGTCAAAGAGCCAGTAAAGATGTCACCGGCATCTACTTGAAAGTATGTACTACCTTCAGCAGTAGCTTTATCACGCTCTTGCTCAATCAAAGTTGCAAGGTGAGCAATACCACCGATACCTTCCATGCTTTCATCCCAAAACGCATCGATTGGTTGGTACACACTTTCGATATCGTTGGTATGCAGAAGAGTCACTTCCTTGATTTCTGCGAGGGTAGGGAAGCTGACGCTCAAGCCTAAGCCTAAAGCAGCCAAAGATTGAGTGATTTGTTTTAGGTTCATGGTAGTGCCTTGGTATAAGAGTACTAAAAATTAAGCGCGTTCTTGGTAAAGAAGGCAAATGCCTCATTTGCCTGCGAACGCTGCTAGTTTGGCTCAACAACTACGGGGGGCTGTTCATCGGAGACCAACCTTTGCCGTAATTGAATTTGGAGCGCAATTTACTCATCAAACAAACCTTAAGTTGTGACCAATGTCACGTTAAAAGCGTTTGCGCAAACGATAAAATAAGAAAATACACTTTTTGTTGATGCTGTTATGGAACTAGTTGATTTAAACGTCTGCAAAAATAACTTCTGTGATAACTTTGGTATCATCAAAGCTAAAGAGTTTACCGGCCCCGTTTATCGACTAGGGTTTCGAGCCTTTTATTGTAAGAAATGCGGATCTTATCCCCCGGTGCTAGATAGTGATGGCTTCACTAAGATATGGGCTAAAAGAGCAGAAACCCTTGGCAAATTAACAGCATCTATTTGCCCCAACTGTGCCAGTACAGCTAGGACCCGCTTTGGTATTTCAGCCAATGGAAAAACACGTTTTAGGTGTAAAGACTGTTTAACAACTTATTCGCGTTGGACACCTAAGACGGAACTTAAATCAGTTTTAGCCAAACTTGAGCTAAGCCTTGAAAACAGTAACTGTTGGCTTCAATATCTGACGGAATCCCCACTCAAACGCAATCAACTCGATCGTCTGTTAACACAATTTAGTAACCTAAAGCAGCAAGAGCGTTATGACTTGGAATCTGCTCAGCGTGTGGCAACTTATGCTTGGACTGTACCTTACAAAGGGAAGGCTCTAGGAGCTCAAAATAAACTGTGGTTGCTTTGTAGTTGCGATGTGGATACTGGAAAAGTCATTCTACTGACTAGTACTTGGTGTCCTTTTTTGCTTCCATCGGACAGTCTTTATGAATATACACAGACTCCGTATGAGTCAGTAGATCATAATCTTACACCCAATTGTCAGGCGATGGAGCTTGCAGAGAAACGTAGCCAGGTATTTTGGGAACGGCCGCAGTTTGACCAGCTAAATTTTGGTCCAAGCTCTTTGCAAGCGAAAGGAGAGTCTATGTGCAAGCCGGTTTTAGCTGCACACGCTCACTGGCGTACCCTTAACACTCTTGGGCATGGTAAAAAGAAAGGTCATCATTATCTTTATCATGAAGTATTTCTACGCGGTGCTTGTATGACACAGTTTGCTGATCAAGTAAAAGCAGGTGAGTGTGCGGTTTACTATGTCTCAGGAAGAAATGAGCATGAGATAGGACAGTTCACCGAAGCAAGAACCCTTGGGTGGTGGCAAAATCGCTGGTATCAATTTAGCAATGGTAATCATGAGTATGCTGTTTCTGCTTTGGTTCCTGATATCCCCCTTGCTGATATTGCGAAAGCAACACTCTCTCCTTGTCACCAATTCATTAATGAGCTGAATCAACAAGGCTGGATGGACACCTTTAAATATTCATCGCCATTAAGAGTCAACGCACTATTACAATGTTTAGCAACACAGTTTAACCAAACGCTTTAGTGTATAGGCTATGATCTGCTCTTCAGACTATTCTTATAAAAAATGCAAGCCAAACAATGCCCTACTGTGACGAGAAATGAAGCTTTGCTAACGAACTTCGAAGCACGAATGAGTCAGCAAGGTATGAGCCGTAGTTGCGAACTGTAAATCACAAAGGCGCAGTGGTGACGATTAGCTCATTTATTGAGTGTTCGGTTGATGGCTTCATCATGGTGAAGTGATTTTTGTCGATGCTTCACTTTAACTATATAAATCAAAACAGCAATCCAATTGCTTGGGTTGCTGTTTTTTGTTTTTTAAGACTAAGGGAATAACTCTTTCATTCCCTATACTGTGGGCTCGACAATATACGAGATAATCTCGAACCGGGTATTACTTGAATCGACCACCCACCGTTCCTTAACGGTATTCTTGAACGTTTCCCCCTTTAAGGAGCGGGCCTTGAAATCCAGCATGAAGTCAATTTGATACCGGTTATCAGCCATCTCTGTATATTCGAAGCCATAAGGATGGTGATACAACGAGCCTGGCTCATATGTTGCCCTGTTTCCTGCCATCCATTATTTAAACCCATCTATGCCATCAAAGATCTCTCCATGGAATGAAAAGTGGCATTGTTCGCTGATGTACGGCAGAAAGTAACTGTCATCATCTAACCGATCAAAAGCTGTAAAGAGCTGTTTGATGATCGCTTCGAGTTCAGTATTGGCCATTACTTGCCTGCCTCTAACAACTCAACAATATCGGTATAGCCAAACTGCTCGGCCAATGCTTTTGGTGTTAACCCGTCAAAAGCAACAATGGTGGTATCTGCTCCAGCATCAATTAATACTTTGGCTGCCTCAGTGTAGCCATGCCAAATTGCATCATGAAGTGGGGTATAGCCGTTATTCGGGCCCATAGCATCCAATACTTCTTTGAAGCCCTCATATTGAGACAGCAGTGTCAGCATGTCGGCTCGGCCAAAATAAGCCGCTTTGTGCAACGGGATAGCTGCCATATAGTTACCCGGAATGGTTTGGTCTGCACCGGCTTCTAGCAAAGCCTTGGCAATGTCATAGTTACCATTCCTAGCAGCGACGAGTAAAGCCGTATGGAAATCGCTGCCTACTTTGAGGACAGGTGAAATTGTGTTTACCTCAGCCCCGCCTTTGATGAGTGCCTGAATGTTTGCCAGCTTCTCCTCATCGCTCGATTCCGTATCGAGAACTAGGGCGGTGAAGATTGCGCTCTCACTTTCAGCTTGGTTATTTAATCGGGCAGCACGTTCATCGAACAGCTGATTAATTTTCGCAATATCAGCGATGGCTGCTTTATCGTCAGGGTTTGGACCAAAGTCATTGAAATCTTTGGCCGACATACCAAACGCTGCCACCAAGGAGGTGTCGGTGTCTGGCAGGCTTAGGAGGTATTCGACTCCCTCGATATTGCGGTACCATACCGCTAGCATCAGCGGCGATGCGCCGAGCCGTACAGACTGAAGGTTCACGAATGCCCCATGTTCAACCAGCATTTTCAACATGTTGACATTATGGGCTTGAGCGGCAAAGTGAATAGGGGCATTACCCATTAATGGATCCAAAGCGTTTACATCGGCACCTTTGGCAAGCAATTTCTTCGCCTTTTCGATATCACCTTCGACAACAGCAAGGTGCAATGGTGTCAGGTTACGATAGACATCTTTTTCAACGATAGGTTGGTAAAGTGCGCCTGTTGCCGTATTTTTTGCGTTTACTGCTTCTGCTCCTGAAGACAATGCAGGGAGAGAAAAAGACAAACAACCGATCGCTAGTGCTGATGCTAGAGTGCGTTTTACTAACTTCATTAAATATATCCTCGAACTGACTTTAAGCTGAATATTTCAAAAGATTATTGGCTTAATTTCGATAATTAATAAATTAAAGGGGAAATATTTTATTTAACCTTTTGCTTCATTGTGAAAATGAAAGTAGTAATCACCTTTTAATGTTGATGCATACTTTGTCCAAATCACGGTTATAGTTTTGCTCAAATACTATTTAGATGCCATAAACTAGAATTTAACCTCGAGGAAACTAAAGGTTAATGACTTTGTTTTTCAATTAAATCATTAACATTCAATGATTTAATTTAGGGTTGGCTTTGGCGGGTGTACTGATGTATTTCTTTAGATAAATATAGTCGGAATAAGTGCAATGGCTATATTGAAAAATTGAGTCATTGAATTTTTCAAACTATTACGAAAAAGCTAAAAAGAGGCAATTTGAATACTTAAATGTTTACCCCATTTTAAAGGCCTATGTGGGTTTAGTTGATAAGCATGATCAATTAGACTTTTATTACCGAAGAAGATCAAAATAAGGCGCTGCCCATGAACCAGAATGCCCAACGACTTCTGAAATACCTTTGTGCGGAATACGATTACTTATCGCAAAAGAATCAAGCTCGGCCATTTCCAGAGTTTTCGGAAACCATCCAAAATGAATTAGGTTACTGTTTGGTTCGCTGTCCAGTAGGGAGCCAACGGTTCTCTATTGTATCTGTTCGCTTTGCCACTGCGGTAAGGGGACAGGGGGTGTTGACCGCTTTTATTGATTACATCCGGGAACATCCTTATCACTATAATGGCATTGAAGTCGCCACTATTGAGAATAAAGGCTTGGCCAAGCGACTGCTCGCGCTTGGATGGCAGTATAAATCCCGGTTCAGCAAATTCTTTTTTGCAAAAACGCCTACGCTAATACAAGATTTTCGAAGCGTATGACGGTTATCTCTCAAACAAATTGATGCAGGAGCGATTAAGCTCCTGCTAATCAAGTAAACGCATCTGATTCAATGATAATAATCACACAGGATGTGCCAACCACTTACACGGCTCTACACTCATATCGGTAAATTTAGCGGTAAATGAAGATTTCAACGGACTACAAGCGTAAAGGCCGAAACTAACCGTATTGTTCGCAGGAAGCGGTGGGTTGCATTTACCCATTTCAGATGTGGTTTCACCGAGTTTGTGCAAATGGAAAATACGCATTTGCTTGAAAATCTTACCATCTAGCGAGGATTCAATTAAAAAGTCAGGGCCACGGCGGCTCAAGCGGTACCAAATTACATTAGGTAGAGGAATGTCTGATGTTGCCCAATCCGAATAGCCCAAGTTTGTCACTACGCTTCCCAGCCTTGAAAACTCTTCATTTTCATACTCGATGGATGCCTTGAACCAGTTTTCACTATCGAGATAAATGATTAATCCGCATTGATCAAATTGAGCTTGGTAATCAAAACTGACTTTGGTGGTGAAAGTGAAGTTATCACCGGATTCAATCTGTAATGCAGGCGCATTGTCATTGCGGAAACCATAATATGAACGTTGCCAGAAGTCGGTTTCAGGCTCTGTAGTGATTGAGACTGATTCTGGGGTTACTTCAAAATGCTTTGGCTCAAATGTCCACTTGCCATTAGTAAAATCGACCATGATTTTTCTCTGCTAGATTTCAGGATTTCGTGAAAATACAAGATTATATGCATTTCCTTCTGTAAGCCAGTGGGAGCCCTTGTCCTGTACCAATGCTTGCCATCACTTAGCTTCGATGAGCGTCCAGTTAACTCTGGTGCTATCATACCGCCAGAACTAAATAACAATTTTGGCGAAACAACACTTGATTAGCGCAATTTTCCATCGTGGTCGGCATATTCTTTATTTCATATGGCACCGTCTAAGAACCAGTGGTTTTCAGATGCTGACCAGTTTTCTCTTTGTGCGCTGTGCACTGCTGACCTTGTTTGTCCCGCTGGATATATGGGTCACCTCTAAATTGATGTCCCTTCACGGGGTGAGTGCGATTGCCAATCAGGAGCTACTGGCTTTCTTTCTCTCGCCTGCAGGATTTCTGCTCAGCCTCTGGTTTATTACCCAGCTGAGCTTCGCGTTTTTTGTCGAACACTCAACCATTAGTATCTTGTTGGCTCAGCATGACTTGGGCAAACGCTCGATATTGGATACGTTCGGACTGCTCCTGCAGCGCAGTTTTCGGGTGGCTAAGGTTCTGCTTGCCCAATCGCTAGGGATTAGTTTATTGCTTTCCACCTTGGTGTGGTGCGGGCGCTGGATCTACGGGCTGATGCTCAATGACTGGGATATCAATTACTACCTCAGCCACCAGATGAGCTCATTGTGGCTTGCGGTGGGGCTGTTAGTGTTGATCACCCTGCCGATAGTACTGTTGGTACTTCGCTATTGGGCGAGCTGGTGGCTGGCATTACCGCTCAGCCTGTTTCAAAACTGCTCCCAGTGGAAGCTGTTCAAACAAGCCCAACGCTTAAGCCAGGGGATTTACCTGCATATCTTACTGGGCCATATCGCATGGTTGCTTGGCAGGGTAGTGATCATTGCGATGATCGCCAAGGGCATTTTGTTTGTGCTTGAGCCGATACTTCACTGGGCGACTTATGATCCTGAGCGCTATCCGTGGATTATGGTGGCAACGATCTTGTTGATTGGGGTTGGCTTTCTACTGAGCTTTGTCGACAGGTTTATCTATGCAAGCTGCCAATATTACGTATTACGACTTCAGACCAAGCGCCTTAAGCTCGTCAATGAAGAAGAGCGTTTCGCCGGGCTAATGCAGAGCACACAGCGCCGTATTTTGCTTAGCTCCGTCATGGCGGTGTTTATTGTGTTTGCTTCGTTTAATGGTTACTCCGATGTGCGCCATTTCGTTGGCCACTTACAAACCAATACTTCGGGCTATGTCACTGCTCATCGCGGTGGTGGCTTTGCACACCCGGAGAATAGCGAAGCAGGTATTCAGTATGCGATTTCATTGGGGATCCAAAGTACTGAAATCGATGTACAGATCACCAAAGACGGGCAAGTGGTGGTGTTCCACGACCGTGACTTGGGTCGTATGCTGGGTTCTCATCTGGTGGTGGAGAATGTCAGCTACGCTGAGATTGTCTCGGCTTATCAGGCAAGAAACCAAACACCGCCGCCTTTGTTAGCAAATTTACTCAATGACTATGCCGACGACATTGAATTCAATATTGAACTGAAGCGCTACAACCGTAGCTTTGATCTTGCACTGGCAATGGCTGAGCTGTTGCCGAATTACCAGCAAGCCATGATTGTATCGAGTCTAGATAATGAGTTACTGGCAAGGCTGATGAACAAGATGGAAACTAAGCGGCCAGAGAACCTGCGTTATGCACTTATCTATGCGGCCAGTGTTGGCCAATCGGATCTAGAGCGAGAAGTCGATATGCTGATGGTGAGTGACCAATGGCTCGATGCGTGGCGGATTATCGAAATTCAGCAGCGTGAGCAAGAAGTCTTGGCGTGGACTATTAATAATGCAGCAGCTATGCAGCGCTTATTTCTGCTCGGTGTTGACGGCATTATTACCGATGAGCCCAAGCTTGCGTTGGAAGCCAAGAAGAGCATCGAAGAGATGGATTTTTCCGAGCGGGCACTGCGTACCCTAAGGCATTGGCTATTATTTTGAATATAAGGCTGGTACTCGCAAAAAAAGGGGCGCAAACATATCAATGCCCCGACTGTTTAATGTAGTAACAGAAACTGATGTCTCAATGAGGCTAGCGTTAAAAAAAGGGGAGTTAACCTCCCCAGACAGTCGCTTATCTAAAGTCGGTGATAAACACAATTAGCAATCATTGATTTGGATTTAACAATCAACTTTCGACACGGATAATGTTACGAAAAAGGTAGGTAGGCAAGAGCTGTAGCTTGGATTTGATATATCTTTTATTGGGTTTTATATTTTATAAACCCCATAAAAGCTTTTAAATTTAGTGCCTTAAGTTTAGTTTTGCACGAAAAAAAAGTTTACTCTTCTAACGTAAATCCGATTTTTATAGTCACCTGCCAGTGGGCCACTTTGCCATCTTCAATATGGCCACGGGTTTCGACAACTTCGAACCAACGCATATTTTTAACGGTTTCATTAGCTCGGGCGATGGCATTGTTGATGGCATCTTCAATACCATCGGGTGATGATCCAACCAACTCCATTTTCTTGTAAGTGTGATGATTCGAGCCACTCATAATAGTCTCCTGATACTTATCCAGATTGGTATCAATGTGGATTAAGTGTAGTCGGTTTTATTGCTTACTCTTGTTCTACCTTTTGAAGAGTTTGTATAGGAATGGTGTGGTGAGTTGGAAAAGAAAAAGGCCCCACTTTGTAGTGAGGCCTTTGCGTATTATCGAGCTATTGGGACTTACTTTGTTATTAATTTACTCTTCTATCAGCTTGTGCGCTATCTGGCTCTGGCGCTCTTGCGGTTTAAACTGGTTAAACCTTGGCAAGAACTTGTCCCAGTCGATGACATGGCTGTTGATTTCCGGGCCATCGATACAGGCGTGTTTACGCACCAGTTTGCCGTCTTCCATCACCGGTACCATACAGGCACCGCACATGCCGGTGGCATCCACCATGATGGAGTTGAGGCTGGCCACACAAGGGACTTGGTAGCCCAGAGTCTGATCGCTGACTGCGCGCATCATCATAGGCGGACCGATGGTGATGACTTCTGCTATGGTTTGGTCAGAATCAGGATCATTGGCTTCCCTGTGCTGTACCAAGCGATCTTCCAGCGGGTTAGTCACGAAGCCTTCGATGCCGAGCGTACCGTCATTACTGGCGTAAACCACCTCCAGCAGTTCAGGGTAGGCTGCTCGAAGATTCTCGACTTTGTCGCCTTCTTTCGTCCAGAAGCTATGAGTTTTGCTTCTGAAACCGGAGATCAGGGTAACCTTATTACCGATTTCCAGGTGGGCGCGCATGATAGGGTGCACAGCAGGCAGACCCACACCACCAGCGGTAAAGATGACACTCTGGTTATCAGGGTGTTTCACTACATGGCTTGCTTGTCCCAATGGGCCGGCAATAGCCTCGAAGCAATCACCTTCTTGCATTTGGTTGATCAGCTTGGAGCTGGTACCCAGCCCTTGGATCACCAGTTCGATAGTGCCGGCTTCGGCGTCCCAATCGGCCAGAGTTAACGGGATCAATTCACCTTTTTCATCTGCTAGTACCCTGACAAACTGGCCAGCCTTGGCTGAGCGGGCAATCAGTGGAGAGGTAATGGTGAATTCGACAATTTCCTCGGTTAATTGACGACGTTTGACGATTTTAGCTGGCGTTTGGCCTAGTCCTGTATAGTGACAAGCTTGTGCGACGAGTCCTTCGACTTCCTTGGCGTTGAAATCGACTTGCCCCATGATCTCCCTTGCCGCAGCCTGACCATCACCCGCAGCCTTGATAGCCGTAGAACCACCACGGGTAGCATCACCGCCACTGTATACGCCGCTGAGCGAGGTCTCTTGCGAGCCCTTGTTGAGCAGCAGCGTACCCCACTTGGAGGTGTTCAAGTCAGGGTTGGCGTCTTTGACGATCGGGTTAGAGCTGTTACCCAAGGCCATAATGGCAAAGTCGACCTTCATCAGCTCAAACTCACCGGTAGACTGTGGACGCCTACGGCCTGATGCATCAGGCTCGCCCAGCGCCATTACATCTAGCTTGGCACTGGCCAGAACATGGTTTTTGTCTCCGTGGAACTCGCAAGGCGAGCGGAGCTCCTTAAGCTGGATCCCTTCTTCGAGCGCATGGTGAAGCTCTTCGACACGTGCTGGCATTTCCTGCTGGGTACGGCGGTAGACAATGGTGACGTTGGCACCCAAACGGCAGGCCGTTCTGGCAGCATCCATCGCAGTGTTACCACCGCCGATGATCATCACTTCCTTGCCTTCCATATCCGGCATTGGCGTTTCGTAGTCAGGCTCATTGGCGTGCATCAGATTGACACGGGTTAGGAATTCATTGGCTGACATGATGTTCAGCAAATGCTCACCCGTAACATTCATAAAGCGCGGTAAGCCCGCACCAGTACCGACAAAAATGCGCGTGAAGCCAGCGCGCTTAAGGTCTTCAAGCGTTGCGGTTTTACCTACTATGTAGTTGGTGACAAAGCGGCCGCCGAGCGCTTTGATTTTCTCGACTACATCGTCCACCAACTGGTTAGGCAGGCGGAACTCAGGGATACCGTATCTCAGTACCCCGCCCAAGACATGGAATGCCTCGAACACGGTAACTGGGTAGCCTTCTTTGGCAAGCAAATAGGCATTGATTAGCCCCGAAGGTCCAGAGCCGACAATCGCAACCGGTGGCTTGGTCGCCGCAACCCAAGGATTGATATCAGCCGGTTTTGGTGGCTCACCGTTGGAAAGTTCGCGCTCACGCTGGGGCAGGAACCACTCCAACTGGCCGATTTCGATTGGCCTGTCATTGTGGGTACACACCCCCTGGCATTGCAGCTCTTGGGGGCAAACCCGGCCGGTAACATTCGGCAGTGGGTTGGCATCGCGGATCAGCTCGAAAGCGTCTCTGAAACGGCCTTCACCCATCAGGTTGAGTACCTGAGGAATGTGGATCTTAACCGGGCAGCCGCCGTCGTTTTCTTCAGCGGGGTTGCCGTCGCGATCGCATTTCGGCACGCCGATTTCACATGGGCGGTCTTCACACTGTTTGTCTCGGATCACTTCGAGCCACACGAACATCTCGACTTCACGCAGGCTGTAGCCCAGCCCCATGTAACCGAGATAGCCCTGACTAACCAAGTCAAAGTCCTTGCGGCGCTCCTCGGCAGGGCGCACGTAAGGCGGTATGTTGTTGCTACCGGGCCATCCAGCAGACAGCCCTTTGAACATCGGGTAACGTTCAGACAGATGGGTATCCAGCGCCTGCACAAAAGCACGCTTTTGCTTGAGCGGAATACGCCACAAGTAACGCTGCAAGGCGACACTGAGTTCGTTGTTTGCCAGCAATAAATGCCAGAGCTTGTCGGTAAACTCAGCCGACAGCTTGCCTTGCTTGAGCGTGTCGCGGATAAGCTGCATGCTCTCCTCGATCACCATCTGCTGGAAGCGCTGTGGGTTTTGCTCCATGCGCTTTAGCATCAGCTCCCGTTGAGCTTGCGAGATTGGACGGGAAATTACATCACTCATGACTACACCTCCACCGATGCAGGCGCGTTGAAGTGGATGATTTCTGCATCACACTCATCAGCAATGCGTGAGGCACGCTTGATCAGCTCGTCGCTGAGCTCGACAGTGTCTAGTGCATTAGGGATCACCTGGCTGATGACCTTGGCTTCACCGTTTTCAACAATGGTGGTTTTCTCGAACAGCTCGCTCAATTGCTGGTAGCAGGTTTTGCAGTCGGTACACTGGCCTTTTTCGTCCTCGTTGATAGCGACGAGCGGCAAGTCCCCTTGATTGCTAGTAGAAGCCTGCGTTGCAGTTGAACTGCTTTCTATCTGGGTGACCGGGATGCTATTGGCCACATTGGGCGAAGCAGTCATAGCCAGCTCAGCCAAGCCATTGGCAATGGTTTCGATAGTTTGCTCGTTGCTGTCTATCGCGGTGTGGTAACGCTGTTTCCACTCATCGATCTGACGCTGGTATTGCTGGTCGATGTTGGTGATGTGCTGGCCGCTCAAGTACTGCAGCATATGCCAGTTGCGTAACCGCTCTTCGGTCAGGGCGACAATCGAGCTGGAGACACTTAGCCTGATCAGGTGCTGCTGTTTATCGGTTGCCCAAATGAACGGTACCTTGCCATTACGCTCTTCGGCACTCATTGCCACAAACTCAGCTATCTCAACCGCGTGCTGCTCGTCAGACACTGGATTGAAGTGTTTCTTGAAGCGACCTTCATAGAGTGAGAAATCAGCCGGCGTAAACGGCACTTGTTTCAACTGGGTCATACCGTCGCTGTCGATGTAGCTAATGGTATGGGTTGCCCAGTCATGTTGCAGCTCGGGGTTGCCTTCGATAGAGAAGCGCTCAGACAGTGTCTCGCCCTTGCGTGGGTCATGAACGAACACTGGGCTCATGCGGCTTTCGACTGCTAGGCGAGAGTGGCGGGTGCTGGCGTCATCGGCAATACCGTGCTCACCCATACATGGGGTGTAAACATCAAACAGCGCTGGGGCGTCTTGATAGTTCAAGTATTCCATCAAATTCGCCATGAAGTGGCCCTGCAAAGCAGTAGAGGTTTGTACCACCATGACTTTCGGGTGGAAGGTCGCGATGATACCTAGCTCTTTGCGTGATTCCTGCTTACCGCTGTGGGCACTGCCGAAGCGGCTGAGGTCGGAATCCTGCGCGGTAAAGCTGGCGGTCGATGCCTGTCCGCCGGTGTTGGAGTAGCTACCGGTATTAAGCACGAAGACTTTGATAGGCGTACTGGTTGATAGCAAACGGGACAGGGCACCAAAGCCGATGTCATAGGTCGCGCCGTCACCGCCGATACTGAATACGGTCGGTAATAGGCCGAGTTCTTGATCTGACAAGTGGCTCCATTCCAGGTAGCGAAGCTGGCGGTCATGGACTTCGGTATCGTACATATCTTCAAGCTCTAGCTTGGCGGTACGAAGTGCCTTGAACTGCTCTAGCTGGTTGGCCGCTTCCCCTTCAAACAAGCCTTTGGCAACCGCTGGGGTATCTTGGAACAAGCTGTTCACCCATGGGTCATTATATGGGTTAGCCGGGAAGGTCGAAGCGTAAACACTACTACAACCTGTGGCGTTGGCGATCAGCGCATCGGATGGCCCATTGCCGGTTGGTCCGTATTCGAAGTGGTACAGGCGTTTTTCCAATACTTGGAGAGTACGGGCAATACGCTCGGTACGGACGTGTTCTGCATCGATAACCGCCAATGATTGGTGCTTGTCTTCCAGCTTCTCAATCACGTTTTCAAGGCTGGCGATGTGTGACTGGTAGCGTTGCTGCTGCAAGGCACGGTTGATAGAGGTAACCAGGCGCAACGCGGTGACCTCGCCACAACCACGGCACGCACCGTGGCCTGAGCTCATGGCGTAGTAGTTGCTGCGGTCAAGCAATAGGCGCTTGGATTCGCTGGCATCGGTGACGCCTTGTTGCAGGAAGCGGGCTGGGGTATTTGGCATTTCTGCCAAGGTATGGAACAGCTCGTGCATCTGCTGGTTCATTTCTGTGGTCTGGCGGACTTTCTGTAGCGCGTTCGGGCCACATACATCCACACATTCCATACAGCCACTACACTTGCTCGGGTCGATAGCAACCGAGAACAAGCCACCGCTGCCCGGAACCGCTTTTTCCATCGCATCAAAGAAAGGCTTGGTGCGGCTAACTGGCAGTGATTCCAGCGCGACGCAAATCCCAGCTATCTGCTGGCTCACACCCGGCTCGTCGAAGGACATGGTATCGGCCACTTTAGCAACCACTTGGTGCAGCGGCAGTGATTCATTCTTCGGCGCGGTGCGGTAGTACTGGCGAACTGCATCCAAAATCGGCGGCATTTTCGCCTTCAGGCCATCACGCTGTGCTGGCGGGATATTGAGTTTGTCGATAGCTACATACAGGATATCGTGTAGCTCATGCACCGCATTCGGGATCGCACCGTCAGGACAGGCAATGGTACATTCCATACAGCCAGTACACTTATCTGCGTCGAACTTAGGCGCATTAAGTCTGAATAGGCCTTTATCTTTAGTGATCGCGCTCGCTGGTGGCATGAACATGCCCGAACCCGGAATGACCGGCGCCTCGCCAATAGAGCCATCGGCGTAGTGCTTACCAGCGATATTGCTGAAATAAGACGGATCGAACAGTCCACAGCTGGCTTGTTTTTGCTTAGGTGCTTCTGTGATTAATGTTGCAGTTGCTTCAATATCGGCATCGCTGAAATCTGCGTAACAAACCTGCTTAGTCGCGTGGATCCCTTCACGGATCACCGCCATGTTACTGGCAACCACTTTCTCGCCTTTGGCGCCGAACTTCTTGGCGATCTGCTGGGTAATGCGCTCTAACATCAAGGCTTCGTCAGCCCCCTGGGTGACTTGGGTCGCGTGGCCGCAAAGCGCGCCGATAAAGGCGATACCCATCATCCTGATTTCAAGATCCGCCGATGGTGCTTGCTCACGGGCGACCTTGAAGGCATCGACAATGTAGAAGTTGATGTTGTTTTCACGAATATACTGGCGGGCGCTGGCTGGAATTTCCTGCCATACCTGCTCAGGCTCGTGGTGGGTTTGCAGGATGAATGTACCGTTAGGAGTCAACCCTGCCAGTGGGTTGGTGTGCATGAACACCTTGTGGTCTGGCGACAGGACGATTTCAACTTGCTGTAGTTCGGCGTTGGTGATCTTGATTGGCTCTGGAGACAGAGTAATAAAGAAGTTAGTCGGTGCACCACTTTTCTCCGAGCCGTATTTCGGCATGGATTTCGAGTGCAGCCCCAATGCGCCGGACAAGATATCAGTCAGCAGTTTTCCGGTGGCAATGGTGCCGTAACCACCCACCGAGTGGAAACGCACCCGTAGGGCAGATTCAGGCAGCAGGTTAGGGTTTTCGCCGGTTTCCAGTGCCATCAATTCGGTATCTGGGTAGGCGGCACGAAGGCGGTCTTGGATTTCTTTTAGCTCACCGGTGGCTTTGGCATCGAAGAACTGGCTGCCGAGGTAGAAGAACGGCTTGGTATTTTCCTCGCGCATATTATCGAACGCGGCAATCAAGTGCTTAGGCTGCAGGTCATGGCCGCCAAGCCCGAAAATACCGGTGCTGATGGTTGGAATATGCTGCAGGGCAGGGATCCCCTTGTGCCTTGGGCTATGAACGTTTTCTTGTGCCTTGAACAAGGCGCGCGAGATACGAGCCGTCAAGCGGGTTTCATCACAGCGCTCAAGCACGGTCACTGCCATTTTACCGGCAAGCTTCTCGACGATTTGCGCTTCAGGGAATGGATGAAGCTGCTTGATAGAAATGACACCGACTTTTTGGCCCTGTTTGCGCAGGTGGGTGGCAACGGCTTCAGCATCATCCGTAACAGAGCCTAGACCGACAATGACATAGTTGGCATCGTCGCACATGAAGTCCATAACCGGCTCGTAGATGCGGCCGGTCAGCTCGCCATATTCCTTCATGGCCTGCTCGATAAACATCGGCACGTCATTCTGGAAGTGGCTGCGGTGGTCGACAATACCTGCCTGGTAATCTGGCTGGTTCTGCACCCCGCCGGTCAAGCCTGGGTTATGGGTATCCATCAAGGCTGGTACGCGCTGACGGGAATCTTTCTCGTAAGCGTTTAGCCACGCACGCTGCCATTTTTTGTGTAGGCCATCAGGCAAGAAGGCTTTTGTTGATTCAATAAACTGGCCTTCACCATCTTTCTCAATCGCTTCGCTGTTGCTGGCAATATAGCCTTTCAGATCATTTAGCTTTTCAGGCCAGAATTGGTCTTGGAATTTATCGATGAATTGATTGAGCTGCCAAACACGCCCTTTGGCACCGTAGAGCATACGCTGGGCTTCGGTTGGTGCAGGGATGCGGTCAGTTGGGTCGCCGAGGTACTGCTTCAGTAACTCTGGCTCGGGAAGTTTCACTTCGCTCTGAATATGGCTGGTGGCAAAACCATCCATGGTATTGGCAACCGGGATCAGCGATTGCGCACTAACACGGTATGAAATCGCCGCAAGGTCAGCCGCTTCCTGTGCGTTGCTGGCAAATAGGGTGGTGTAACCAGCAGAAAGCAAAGCGTACACATCATCATGCCCGGCCATGACATTCAGTGAATGGCGCGAGACAGAGCGAGCCGCCACGTGAAGGACGAAGCCTGCGGCTTTCTTACCTACGGTAACGTAATGTGATTCCAAGCCATACAAGATCCCCTGGCTTGAGGAGGCATTTGAGATATATTTCCCGCCGGTCAGAGCCGCGCCGAGTGCACCACTTTGTGCTGAGTGTTCACCTTCGGGTTCGAAGAAGAAGGGGTGCTGTCCCCATACATTGCAACCACCTTGCGCCCTGAATGCTTCGTATAATTCTGAGATTTCAGTCGAGGGGGTAATGGGGTATCCAATGACACCGCCACAAACGTAATCCATGACATGCGCGACGGCACCATTTCCATGTATTACGGTTGATTGGCCTGGGTAAGTTGGTGTGCCCTGGGACGTATTGCTCCTTTGTGTCAGTGTAGACATACGACATAGCTCCTTGGTATGTGATTATTATTTGGTCGACTTCCTATGGGTCGATTTTTTTACTTCCTCACCAAAATACTTCCCGGCTTATGCGCCGTTTTTTGCACCTTATCAACCAGAGCATTTTGGTGAAAAATCACATACAACAAGTGATAGCTCATGATTTGACCAACTGATGCTATGTATACCCAAGTGACCTCTAGCTATTTATTTCAACGAATTGAAGGCACTTGGGTATACTTCCCAAATGCTACACTAGTTGCATTTGCAGCATTGCTCAGACGGTCACAAATTAAACACAAAAACCATGGTTTTTATAGGTGTTTATACTAAGTGAGAATCGATAACAAAATAGGCTAACCGTCAGCGGCAAAAGCTTGATAACCTAGCCGCTTTCTATGTTTTATTGTGGTGGTTTTTCTTTGTTTTCTCAGCACAAATATACCCTGGCTGGATGTGTCGCTATCTTGCTGTGGAGCACTATCGTTGCCTTTATCAGAAACGTTGCCGAGCAGTTAGGCCCGGTAGGCGGCGCGGCAATGATTTATACCCTGAGCTCGGTGCTGCTGGTGGTGGTTGTCGGTGCGCCGAGGCTCAGCCGATTTTCACCTCGCTATTTGCTCATCGGCGGCGGGTTGTTCGTCAGTTACGAGATGTGTTTGGCCTTGGCGTTGGGTATGGCTAACGACAGGGTGCAGACTGTTGAAATGAGCGTCATCAATTACCTTTGGCCTGCGTTGACTGTCATGCTGGCGGTGGTAGTGAGCCGGCAAAAAGTGAGCAAGCTATTATATCCCGCCATGGCGATGGCT
Source organism: Photobacterium sp. ABD4_091 (assembly GCF_056160145.1). Classification (NCBI taxonomy): domain Bacteria; kingdom Pseudomonadati; phylum Pseudomonadota; class Gammaproteobacteria; order Vibrionales; family Vibrionaceae; genus Photobacterium; species Photobacterium sp. ABD4_091. The sequence continues at coordinate 2,838,010 of NZ_JBSWWQ010000001.1, forward strand.
TTTTTTGGCGTGGCATGGACAGTAAGCGGTGAACAAGGGGTATCACTCACTCGCTTGGCTGCCAATGTGGCGACCAACCCGGTCAGTTATACCTTGGCATTCAGCGGCGCTTTTATTTGGGCTATCTACTGCAATATCACCAAACGCTTGGCCAACGGCCAGAATGCGATTGCCTGGTTTTTCATTGCTACGGCAATAGCCCTATGGGTGAAATACTTTCTCACCGATCAGCCACCGATGGTTTGGAGCAGTGAAGCCGTGTTGAATTTGGCGCTGGCGGCCATTGCAATGGCGGGGGGCTACGGGTTGTGGAACATCGCCATTATTGGCGGCAACATGGTATTGCTCGCGACGCTGTCTTATTTCACACCCATCCTATCAGCATTCTTCTCCGCGATGATTTTCGGGATCAGCTTAGGGACGACGTTCTGGCAAGGTGTGGTGATGGTAACGCTGGCTTCGCTGAGCTGCTGGTATCTGACTCGCAAGAAGACGTAACAAAAAAGCATATATAGCTTTTGAAAGCGCCGGCCATTAGGTCGGCGCTTTTTTTACCAACTATTTGTAGTCATCATAAAATTATCAAATTGTGGGAATGCTGGGTTCCTATATCATAGTAATTACCACATTGTGAGAATCTTGGTTGAACCGCAGTGGGTGATCCGCGTAAATAGAGGGGTCGGCGCGATGGGAGCTACTGAACGTGTCGCCTAACCAGATAAAACCGACAGGAAATGCTTTGAAATCAGATAAATATAAATTGAATGCCAATGAAAAGATGCTGCAGGTACTGATGCATATTGCGTCAGCTAATGAACCTGTTACAGCACAGGCATTAAGTGAACAGACAGGCATGCCGCAAAGTAGTGTTTATCGCTATTTGGTAATCCTCAAGAACTGGAACCTGATTGAGGAAAGCCCAAGACAGAGCTGTTACAGCATAGGTCCGGCGGCACTACAACTGCTGCGTAATTTCCAGCAGTTTTCACCGCTTTCAAGCGGAGTGCACCAGGTTCTCAAGCGGGTCCAGCAGCAAACTGGTGAAATGGCCGCCTACTTGGTACCGGTCGGCTTTCGCGCCCTGTGTACCGCCCGGGTGGACAGCCCCCATGCATTACGTTGTGCATATGAGGAAGGCCAGAGCCAGCCGTTGATCCGTGGCGCATCGGCCAAAGTGATTCTGGCCCATCTTCCCGAACAAAGGATCATGGCGACGCTGCACCATTTCGGGATCACTGAGCCGGATGATATTAGCCACTGGTTACAAGACTTGGCGCAAATAAAAAAAGACGGGTATGCCATCAGTACCTCGGAGTATGACGTAGGTGTCTCAGGGGTGAGTGCCCCGGTATTTACCGGCAACAAAATTGTCGGGGCGGTGAGTGTGATGGCACCGCAAGAGCGGGTTCAAAAGAGTAAGAACGCGATTATTTTCTCAGTCCTCCAGGCGGCGAGGGTATTGCCACCGGATTTGTAATTCCCCATAAGGAGCAATCATGCTGGATGTAAAACGTTGGTTTCCATTTTCCTTCCTAGGTCACCCCGTCAATACGCATCCCAAGGCTATGATTGAGCCTTATGCTGAACAGCGCAAAGCCGGGGCCGTGATCCTCGGGCTGGCCAGTGACTTGAGCTTGAGTGACTATGATATCTACACCGGTGCCAAAGAAGGGCCAGACGCCATTAGGCAGATGTTAACGAGAACCCCATATTCAGGCGCTTTGCCTATTTATGATGCGGGGGTTATCGAAGCGCAAAGCTATTTTGGCGTGAAGGAAGACGAGTTCGATACCATGCGTTCTGCCCAGTATGCCAAGCTGTGCAGCATGCTTAAGCTTGGCCATTTGCCAGTGATGCTAGGCGGTGGCCATGAGGTTGCTATCGGGAGTTATCAGGCACTGTCAGATACCGTTAATCAAGCGGGTAACGACAGCTCAGGTGAAGAAAGCCATATCCTCCCTTTCCTAGAAGGAAACCGGATTGGGATTATCAATATCGATGCAAACTTCCAGTTAAGGCGTTCCTTAGCGGTAAAGTCCGGCTCTGCATTCCATAGTGTCGCGGCATTTTGCCATGCCAACAACCGAACTTTCCGTTATCTCGGGTTGGGTATGTGCGATCATATCAATTCGCAGGCTACCTTGGCTTACGCCAATGAGCTGGGAGCACAATGGCTGCTCGATAGTGAAATGAAGATGAAAAACCGCAAGCGGATCCAGGCGATGGTGGCCAAGTATCTTGAGCAAGTTGACCATATCCACCTAAGTATCGATTTATCGGTGTTTTCATCGGCAATTGCTGGGGGAGTGAGCTTATCGCGGGTGTTTGGTGTCAATTTGGCGGTGGTTGAGATGGTGATCAGCCAAGCAATGGCGAGCAACAAAGTGAGGCTGGTGGATATTGCGGGTCTGAATCCTGAGTATGACTACCAGAGCCAAACGGCGCGATTGGCTGTTTCGCTGCTACACCATGTGCTTAAGGCACGATGAACTTAATGGTTTAGGTTCGAAAAGCGTTAAAAATCGGCTTCCAGTGTTGGAAGCCTTTTTGTTTATGGGGTAAAAAGGTGGTAGCGCAAACACTAAATGTTATATTATAACATTTATTAGTTAGAATAACCCATAACACAGGGCTTTTGATGTTTTACCGCAAAAGGGCAAACAACCGAATGTTAACCGCAATGAAGCGGGCTGTACTCGGTCTCTCTTTACTGATTTCTCCGCTGTTTGCCACAGCGCATCCACACTCCTGGATCGAGATGAAAACCTATGTCGATGGCAATGATGGCATGATCACCGGCTTTCGCATGGTTTGGTCTTTTGATCCTATGACCTCTGCATACATGCTTGATGGCGAAGACACATCGCCGGAGATGGAGCAGCAAACTTTCACCAAAGTGACCGCAATGGTGCTTGATAACATGTTGTCAGAGCACTACTTCACCTACTTCTATGACGGTGAAGAGCCTATCAAATACCAGCTCGCCCGCTATGGCAAGCTCACCCGAGATCGTGCGCGGTTAGTGCTTACTTTCGAGTTGCCGCTTTCCAAGCCGAAGCCAGTGACCGAGGACTCGCTCAAGCTATTGATTTTTGAACCAAGTTACTACGTAGATATGTCATGGCTATCTAAGGGGGATGTCATTCTTGCTGGTGATTTGGCTGACTACTGCGAGCTTGAGATGATTCAGCCTAACCCAACGCCAGAGCAGATGAGTTATGCCATGTCGCTGCCTGCCGATGCCGACCCTGACAATGCACTGGGCCAGCTATTTACCCAGTCCGTTCGCTTTCATTGCCAACCAAACGAATCAAATAAGGACGCCAAGGAATGACACAGCATAAACACAGCGAGCCATCGACTAGCGTGAAGGCCGCTTCCAGTCATGTATTAAGCCAGAAGTGGCTGATGTTGTCCGTGCTGGCGATAGCCTTTTTGTTTGGTGCCTACCAACTTTGGCTGGCATGGCCGAGCATGGTGTTGAAAAGTATCGAATGGCAGAGAGCAGTGAACAACCAACTGGCTGATTTACTCTATGATGCCAAAGAGAACCCGTTGGTATCAGGAGGCTACTTGGCTGGTTTCAGCTTTTTGTACGGAACACTTCACGCCCTTGGCCCAGGCCATGGCAAAGTGATAGTAACGACTTACTTAGCCACTCAGCCGACTAAGGTAAAAACAAGCCTGATATTGACGCTGGTGTCGGCTATCTGCCAGGCATTAGTGGCTGTGGCCTTGGTGAGTGTACTGCTATGGGGCTTTAATGCATCCATGCGTGAAGTGAGCTCACAGGCAGTGAAGTTCATGACCATGAGTAGCGCGCTGGTCAGTGTACTCGGTGTGATGATCTGCTGGCGGGCAATTAAGCGTTTTCGCCAAAGTGTTGCCAAGAAACAACAATTGGCCTGTAGTCACCACCATGACCACCATGACCACCATGACCACCATGACCACCATGACCACCATAACCACCATGACCACCATGACCACCATGACCATCACCATCATCACGGACATGGTGCTGAATGTGGTTGCGGGCATCGCCATATCGCCTCGCCAGAGGAAGTCGACAATGCCAAGACTTTGCGTGAGTACGTGGGGGTGATTTTGAGTATTGGCCTGCGCCCGTGTACCGGTGCCATTATGGTATTGCTGTTCGCTAATATGGTTGGCCTTTACTGGATGGGTGTAGTCAGTGCGCTGGTGATGTCGCTGGGAACGGCGTTGACGACTTCTGCACTGGCTCTATTGACCCTATCGGGTAAACGTATTGTTCATCGTTACCTGCAGCAAGGGAATGGGCAATCCGGTGAGTCTGAACCTAAAACCGGTTTGTTATGGGCTGGATACAGTTTGCAGCTGTTCGGTGGCGTACTATTAATTCTATTGGGCTTATTGCTTGCTAGCACTCAGAGCACAGGGTTATCGCCTGTCTTATTGGGATAATATGTTGGGTAATAATTTTGAATAATTTGGCCCCACTCTTGTGGGGCCTGTCGCCTAGCCAGGTGACGTTTTTATTATTCTTTTTGATATATCATTTCGTTGATTAATCGATTGTCGGCTCAGCCTTTGGCTGGGCCGCTGTCGTTTTTGCGCGCGGCATCATGCGGGCAAGGGTGTTGTCTTTAATCACGCAGTGATGGAACAGTGCCGCTGCAGTATGGACGGTAATTAAGGTCAGAAGAGTAAAACCCAGCAAAGCATGACGTTCACGAATAGTCGCACTGACTGCCCGGTTTGTTTCAATTAGGGGCGGTATTGCTTGGCCGAATAGCATTAGCGGTTTGCCTGTACTGTTCAGTAGAGCCACCCCTGCAATAGGGATCAGCAGCATTAACGCATACAAAGCGAGATGGACGAGCAGGGTAATTCGTCTTTGCATCGAGCTTGGTGTTGGGTGAGTGGCAGGTTTATGGCTTCTCACTTTTACCATTAGGCGACAAAGGGTAATAACAAAAAGAGCAGCGCCCAGATAAAAGTGAATGTTGCTGAATAGGTTGCGGGCCGCTGAGCCTCGCTCAAAGCTAATCGCCACCTCCACCGAGGCGAAAATGGCAATGAGAAAACAAAGAGTCAGCCAGTGTAGGAAAATACTGACAGGGTTGAATCTTTTTTTATCCATAGTGGGGCTTTCCATGAGTTATTGTTTATTTTCGTTGCATGCAAATGGGTATTGAGCCCGGCTTATACTATGAAATTGCAAAATCGCGACAAGCTATATCATCGATAATTAATGTTAATTAGTGTTGATAATATTTCTTTAGCTCTTTTAGGTGTCAGGCTCAAAGATGAAAAAACATAACAGGGCTGACGGGTTAATACTTTATTGAGCGCTTATGGAGAAAGACTTGCACTGTGGAGGTTTTGTGAACATACCGTATTGGAACAAAATTTTTTTGATCTTGGGAGCGTCGTGTCTACTGGTACCAATTAGTGTGGCCGGTGAACCCGCATTTGATTGTTCGAAAGCAGAGGGTGAGGTGGAGACCTTAATTTGCCAAGATGAAGAACTGGCTGCTTTGGACAAGCAAATGCAGCAAGTTTTCGATAATGCTATCACACAGTTGCCAGCAGAAGACGTTAAGCTACAAAAGGCGATGCAACGAGGTTGGATTAAAGGACGCAATGATTGCTGGAAGGCCAGTGATGTTCGTGATTGTACCGAGTTTTCCTACAAAAGCCGGATTGTCGAATTGCAAATTATTAGCGGTCAGCTAGAAGTACCGGACAGTATTTCTCTCGATTGCGGTGACAGTAGCAAGCCCTTTACTGCTGTTTTTTATAACCAAACCGATCCCGCAAGCTTGGTATTAACCCAAGGCAATGATCAGGTGATCGCCTTGGCTGAGCCCATGGCGAGTGGGATCAAGTACACGGGACAAAATGTGGAGTATGGTGAACACCAAGGTGAGATAAATATTCAATGGTTTGATAGCTCGTTTGAATGCCAAGTAGGCAAATAATGAGCAAGGAAGCCTATTAATAAAAGAGCATAAAAGAAGTAGTGGAAGTACGTTTGGGGGAAAGAGTTATGCGCTCAGCTCAGCAAGTCATAATCAAGGTGGCGATAGCCAGCCTTTTGTTTGGGTTTATCCAGTTTGTCCAAGCTGGCTCAATGATAGCGACTTTGCCTGACGGCCGGGAAGTTCTTCTGCTAGAAGACAACACATGGCGCTTTGTCACACCAGAGCCCGCAAGTAGTGCGCCGGTAAAGCCATCAGCAACACCAACCACCAGCGCAGGCGGGAATAACCTAGCAACAGGTACTACTGTGGTTACAAGCACTGCAATTGCAACGGATACAGCAGCTACAGCGGATAAAGTAAGTACAGCTGGGAGATCTACAGCGCCAGCGACTGCTTCAGGTGTTAAAGCTTCATCAACAAACGGTGATTTGGTCGCGCCAGATACCGGACGTTTGGTCGGTGAGTATCAGCGCAGTGGGGTTGTCATGGTCGCTCGACCAGCCAGCTATCAGGATGGGAGGTTGACGATCCCTGTTTCGTTGCGAAATGAAGGAACCGATTCGGTGATCCTCGTTGAAGTGGCCACGATTTTACGCAATGACAAAGGGGAGGTGCTCAAGCGCGATAACCATGTGGTCTGGACGTCTATCAAGCGCATGCCTGAAACCTATTTCCGGCCGGGTACAGAGCGGGAAGGAAAGATCCTGACATTTACCGTGCCCAAGCAAGAGCATTACTTTCTAGAAACTGACATTACAACCGTTGAGCGCTGGTGAGTGACTCCACGGCCTACCTTAATGTTCGATTTAGTTTAAGCTCGCTTTATTGATGTTGTGGTATTTGGTTAGCGCCAACTCGATGTGCACATTCTCCACTTCCAGCAAGGTATCCAATTGGCTAGGGTAATCGCTATTCTGGCTCTTCATGTACGCCGCTAGTAGTTTTACGTCATCAGGCCTTGGGCGATAACTCAAATTAGGAAATGTTTGGTAAATCGTCGTGATTGCCGCCTTGAGTGCATCCGCAGAACTTTTCATGTCTTTCTTATCAAGTTAATTCTTCGTTGTAGGGATTTTCCAAGAGATTCAAATCACTTGGCTAAATGAGCATGGGGATTGTAGGCAGGCTTTATGACAGGATGTTTTCAATACACCAATATAATGCAGTTTGTTTTATATTAAGGTGGATGGTTTGAGACTTTAAAGAAAGGCTCCCTGTCAATGCGCTAGATATTGCACTGTTCGAGAGCCTATTGTTAACCAATTAACGTTAAAAGCAGGCTGTTAGCTACTTTGAGGCAGCAAGTTGTTCGGCACGGCGCGCTTTTGCAGCCACTAAACGTGCAGCGCGTTTATCCGGTTTGATTAAAATGCTTTTCGCTGTTATTTGGGCATGTTCGGTGCTTTTTTTACTCTTGGGAAGCAACTGGTTCAGTACGATAGTGGCCAAGGTGCCTGTGGTGATCCCTGAGTGGAAAACTGTTTTTAGCGAATCAGGAAAGTGCTGGAGCAAGTTTGGCTCGAGGGTGACGGCCATTCCTGATGCGAGCCCCACACAAACTACCAGTGCATTACGGCGTGAATCGGCGGCTTTTAGCAACATTCGGATCCCGGCATAGGCAATCATGCCGAACATGACGAAGCCGACGCCGCCAAGTACGGGTTTAGGAACAGTAACCGCCAATGCCGCCAGTTTGGGGAATAGGCCTCCCGCTACGAGCAAGCAGCCAGTCAGCGCGACCACATAGCGACTGGCGACACCACTGATCCCAACGATCCCGACATTCTGGCTAAAGCTCGCCACCGGCATGGCAGAGAACATGGCACCGAAGGTACTGCCAAGGCCGTCACCCAGCAAACCGCGCTTGAGATCTTTCCCGGACACTTCGACATGGCAGTTGCTGCCCAGCGCCATGAAATCCCCGGTGGCTTCGGCAACCACCACGAGGTACACCAAGGTAATGCTAATAATCGCCGGGAGCGAGAAGGTCAGGCCGTATTTTAGGGGTTCAGGAGCCGCCACCCAGTTGGCTTCGTAGAGCTGGGTCAGGTCAACCATGCCTAGCGGAATTGCCATGACATACCCCGCGGCCAAGCCGATGACGATAGCCGAGGCGGCAATCGCGCCCCGGCAGAACACCGACACGCCGATGACGACAGCGAGAGAGGCCGCAGCCAGGAACACTTTGGGCAGTGAGGCAAAGCTGGGATCACCGGGAGGGGCGTCTCCTATCCAGTTCATTGCGACAGGGAGGATAGTCAGGCCGATCAGGGTAACCACGACGCCGCTGACCAGATTGGGGAACAGCTTGCGGATCTGATCCATGTAAAAGCTGGCGAGGATGACAAAAAATGAACCGACGAAAGCAGCCCCGAGGATGGTCGACATGCCTTCAGTCTTGCCGATGGCGATCAGGGCACCGAGAAAGGCAAAGCTGGATCCCATCACCACCGGCAGCCTGATCCCAACCGGGCCAACGCCGAGGCACTGGACGATGGTGGCAAGGCCAGAGACAAACAGGGAGGCGCTGATAAGGGTGACGATATCCGGCTCGGGCAGGCCAATCGCGCCACCGACAATCAAGGGTACCGCGACGATACCCCCGATGGAGGCCAGCATATGTTGCAGGGCGAGGAAGAAGGTGACCCCCTTGGGGGGCTTCTCATTGAGTTGGTAGAGTAACTGCATTGTTCAATCCTTATATACAAGTACACGTAATCTTGGATAAAAAAGCTCCCCTGCTGATTAGGCAGGGGAGAAAGACTTACGGGGTGATGTCTTCAATGACAGCATTGATGGCATTCAGGATGGGTTGATAGCCCGTACAGCGGCACAGGTTGCCCTCTAAGGCATCCAAGACCTTCTGTTGGCTTGGGCGTTGATATTTCTTCAGCAAGGCCCAGGTACTCATCAGGACGCCGGGAGTGCAAAAGCCACATTGCACTCCGCCACGCTTGATAAAGGATTGCTGTAGTTGCTGGGCTAATGGGTCGTCCTTTAGCCCTTCGATGGTCACGATTTGGCTGTCTTGGCATTGGGCGGCCAAGATCATGCACGAACATACAGCCTCGCTATCCATCACAACGGTGCAGGCGCCACATTCGCCTACGGCACAGCCTTCTTTGGTTCCCGTTAGCCCGAGATCTTGGCGAAGCAAGTCAAGCAAGCGGGTGTTGCCTGTGACAGACAACTGGTAAGGGCGACCGTTAACGCAGAGTGACAATGGGATCAGGTTTTCAGCAAGCAGGCTCATTGCACTTCTCCTTGTAGTGGCTGACCTTGTAGTGGCTGATGGAACTGCTGATATCGAATATCGTTCATAAGATCACGGAACATATTGAGATAAACCGGTTGTTTGTAGGCGGCAGACCAACGGCCACCAATGGCCTTGTCGATCATCGCTTCGAGCTCTTGGCAGGCTTTCTCGATGTTCTCGTTGTTTAAGGGGTGGCCGAGCAGGGTTTGTTCAACCGGTTGTAGTCGTTGCGGTTTGCTAAATAGTGCACCGTCCACCAAACGGCAGTGGGTTATCACCCCGCTGTCATCTCGCTCCATCAGGCAGCTGAGGCTCAAGCGAGTGATATTCAGTGCATTACGCCTGCCGAGCTGACGGTATTGCTGGATGCAGCCAGTCTTTGAGGACGGTATTGGCAAGATCACTTTGGTCAGCAACTCTCCGGGCTGTAGCTCGGTGCGGTAGCCGCCAGTGATGAACTCGCTGATTGGCAGTTCTCTCATCCCTGCCTTATTTTTTAGTACTACTTTGGCATCGTAGATAACCAGTGGCGGAACGGAATCAGCGCATGGCGCCGCGTTGACGATGTTGCCCCCAACGGTAGCCCGGTTGCGGATTTGGTGCGAGCCTATGGTATGGCACGCCTCAGCCAGCAAGGGGTAGAGCTGCTTAATGTCTGGGTGTTCGGTTAGGTGGTTGAAACACACTCCCGAGCCGATATGCCACTCGTTACCGCAGCGCTCTATCTGGCAAAGCTCTGGCAGTTTGGCAATGTTGACCAAGGTGCGAGGTTCGTTCTGTAACCGGCCTTGGACAATCACATCAGTACCGCCAGCCAAAGGCATGGCACTGCCGTCAGCTAGCAACTCAAGCGCCGCTGCCAGTGACCCTGGATTTTTCACCGAGAAGCCATTGAGCCGGAGGGTCTGCTTTTTCTCGGCTGAGGCATGGAGCAATTCACTTTGGCGGGCTGGCTTTTTGAGGTTATAGCCCAGCACAACCTGTTCGAGGGTGAGCGGCAGTTGGCGATGGCGTGTCCCGGTAGCAAAGGCGACCGCATTGGTAATTGCCGCGGCGGCAAGCTCTGCAGCAGGTTCGCCGATACTCTTGGCACCAAAAGGCCCGCCATTGTCGATATTTTCCACCGCGTGGATAGAAAGCGAAGGAATGTCTTTAATCGTTGGCAGCAAGTAGCTGTCGAGGTTTTCCGATTTCACTTGGCCGTGCTCGATGTTGTAGTCTTCCAGCATGCCAAGGCCGACACCTTGGGCGATCCCGCCGGCGACTTGCCCTTCATAACCAATTTGGTTGATAACTTGGCCGACATCGTGGACAGCAGTAATATCGAGAAGGTTGATTTTACCGGTACTGGTATCAACTTTCAGGTCGACGATTTGGCAGCCGTACACCCAGGTGAAATAAGGTGAGCCAGTGCCTTTTTCTTCATCCCAGTGGATTGCCGGTTGGTCGAACCATCCGTAGGCTGCCAAGTTAACCCCCGCCCATTTGGTGGCATTGGCCGCTTCGGCAAAGCTGATGGATTTATCTGGTGCGTGGCGGTTACAGATTTCGCCATGGGCCCAGAGGGTGTCATCGAGGCTGGTAACACATAGCTGCTCTTTGATCACCTCGAAAATGCGCTGCTTGATTTGCTCGGCACCGTCTTTGACTGCGTTGCCACCGGTAACGGTCGCCCTTGATGCGACAGTTGGGCCGCCATCAGCAATCAGGGAGGTAGGTGGCTCGATAAATGTGACTTTGGTTACCGGTAAGCCGAGTACTTCGGCGGCAATCGTTGCCATGGTAGTTTGCAGCCCTTGGCCGTTCTCACACACACCGGTCGAGACATTGACGCTACCGTCGCTGTTGACGGTTACCAAGGCACTGGAGGTATCAACCCCTTCAGCCCCCATCGAGCACCCACGATAACTTAACGCCAGGCCGATGCCGTATTTGATATGGTCGGGCTTGGCATTCAACTCGGCATAGTGCTCTCGCTTGGCCTGGAACTCACTGCGCTGGGTCGCCTTGTCCAGCACCTCAATCGCTGAGACATTGTGGTTATCAAATACCTGATTGGTAATACTTCGGCTGCCCTGACGCAGGGCGTTACGCTCCCTGACCTGAACCGGGTCTAGCTCGCAGGCTTTGGCTATCTCATCCATCAAGGATTCATTGGCAAAGATAATTTGCGGTGAGCCAAACCCCCGCATCGCACCGGACATACTGTTGTTGGTGTAAACGCCTTTGATATCGACCCGAACGTGCTCGATATCATAGGGACCAGCTGCCTGAACCACTGAGCGCCATGTGACGAAAGGGGTACAGGCGGCATAGGCACCAGCATCGGCCAGAATATCGACCTTCATGCCTTGGATCTTGCCGTCCTTGCTGACCCCGACCTTGTAGTTCATATAATAGGGATGGCGCTTGGTGCTTTCGATGATTGACTGCTCGCGGGTATAGGAAAATTTCACCGGCCGACCGGTGATAGAAGCGAGCAATGCCGCTCGGCAAGAGAGGTGGTCAATACCGTCATCTTTCCCACCGAATGAGCCGCCCATAACCGAACGTTTCACATTGACCTTGGCTTGGTCGATGGCCATGAAACTGGCAACAAAGCCGCGAACCCGATGGGGGTTCTGAATCGAGCCGGTGATCACTAAGTCACGCGAGGTGGGATCGATATAGGCCGTGACAGATTCCGGCTCAATATAGGCGTGTTCCTGGAAGCCGACCTGATACGTATGCTCAAGTACGATATCGGCATTGGCAATGGCTGTTTCGGCGTCACCTTTGTCGGTATGGTGGCGGTTGACGACATTGGAGCCGGTTTCGGGGTGGATCAGGCGTGCACCATCGGCCAGTGCGTCATGCACATTGCCGATTGGGGTAAAGGGCTGGTAGTCGATTTTGATTTTATCGGCTGCCAGGCAAGCCGCTTCATAACTTTCAGCGGCAACGATAGCAACAACATCGCCGCTGTAGCGAACCAGTTCATCACATATCGGGTGGTAATCTCGAATGATAACCCCTGTTGCAGGGTCTCCGGGGATATCTTTGAATGTGGCTATCCGTACTACGCCTTCGATGGCGTCAGCTTCAGATGTGTCTATGCCAAGGATTTTGCCCGCCGGGATATCGGTATAGCGACACACACCATACAGCATGCCGGGCATTGTAATATCATCTCCATATATGGCCGTACCGGTTACTTTGGCTTGGCCGTCTACGCGGGGTAGGCTGTGGCCTACGTGATTGAAACGCGTCATTAAACACTCCCTCTTACATTGGCGACGACGATCTACCAATGACAAACAATGTGCTAAATAAATTGCTGCATCGAGGATGACAAACTACGAAATTACGCGAAATTGATAGTGAATTAGCGATATTTCATAGTGACTTCGACCCAGCTATAAAGGCATTAATCAGGCCACAAAAAAGCGCATGTCTGATTTGTCAGGCAAAAGTGTGAACTCAAGGGGGAAAGTTTGTCGTGTTAGTGAGCAACTTGTTGCTCGCTGAGAGGGGCATCAAAAATCAGATTTCTTTATTGTGTTGATAAATAAGACTTATTTTCATTTATTTGCCAGAGGTATCATTTTGATAGTCTCAATTTGGTAATGAGAGCTGCTTGGGTCAAGTTTGATAGCTTGGGAGTATTGATTTATCAGTATCTTGGAGGCGTTTCGTGGAATTGGTAACGTCTTTGCATTGCCTTTGCTTGTTCTTTGAATGAGTAAAGCGGCAATATAAAGACGATTTTTCAAAGATGTTTTTTGTGTTCAATAACAACTTAAACAAAGTCCTTCTCCCCTGAAATGGTTGCGAAGGCTAAGGAAAACTATGGATGGAAACAACGTGGATTAAAGATCCTCTCGCAATTTTTACCGCCACCATGAAAGATGATGGTGCAAAGCAAAATGCGCAAGGCGGTATCGTTATTCAAGGTAACCGAATTCTCGAAACCCTCGCTCTAGGTGAGCGGCCTTCCGCACCGATAGACGTTACTGTTGATGCCAGTCAGCATGTTGTCACCCCAGGGCTTATCAATGCCCACCATCATTTTTATCAAACACTGACTCGCGCTTACCCCGGTGCGCTCAACAAAGAATTGTTCCTCTGGCTCAAAAGCCTCTATCCGGTCTGGGCGGGGCTGGATGAGGAGATGATGCGGGTGGCGACCGAGCTGGCTTTGGTCGAGATGATGATGTCAGGCTGCACCACCGCCTCAGACCATCATTACCTATTGCCACTCGGGCTGGAAAATGCCATCGATATCCAGGTTGATGCAGCGCAGCAACTGGGTATCCGGGCGATACTCACCCGTGGTTCGATGAGCCTGGGGGAAGAGCAGGGAGGCTTGCCACCGCAACATACCATTCAGCACGAAGACGCGATTATTGACGATAGCCTGCGTCTGATCCGTGAATACCACCAAGCGGATGACGGCGCCATGGTGCAGGTTGCACTGGCACCTTGCTCGCCATTCTCAGTGACGACCGAGCTGATGAAAGAGACCGCAAAGATAGCCCGCCAGCATGGGGTGATGCTGCATACTCATTTATGCGAAACCAAGGATGAAGAGCATTTCTGTCTTGAGCGGTTTGGATATCGTCCGGTGGATTACCTTGAAGAAGTCGGTTGGCTTCACGAAAGGACTTGGCTGGCCCACGGTATTCACTTCAATGACGAGGAAATACGTCGGCTCGGGCAGGCACAGGTGGGGATCTGCCACTGCCCAACATCGAATATGATGCTGGCCTCGGGGATATGTCGTAATAAAGAGCTAGAAGCAGCCGGTGCCAAAGTTGGGCTCGGTGTTGATGGCTCTGCGTCCAATGACGGTTCCAATATGATTGCTGAAGTACGTATGGCCATGTACCTGCAGCGCTTGCGTTATGGCTCTGCCGAGGTGACACATTATGATGCCCTGCGCTGGGCAACCGCAGGTTCGGCGGCTGCGATGGGGCGCAATGATATCGGTAAGATTGAAGCGGGGATGCAGGCTGATATCGCGATGTTCAAGCTTAACGATATCCGTTTCTCCGGCAGCCATGACCCATTAGCCGCCTTATTGCTTTGTGGCGCTCAACAGGCCGATAAGGTAATGGTCGCTGGTAAGTGGCGGGTAGTGGATGGCCGTGTACAAGGTGTTGATCTCGATGATCTGATGGCACGCCATAGTGCGGCGGCTAAACGCTTGGCTATGAAGGCCCAATAAGACAAGCTTCCATCTAAATGGAAAGGCTGAATCCTAATTAAGATTCAGCCTTTTAGTTTTGCTGTTAATGGATTTTAGTTAGCAGTTCTAGTGAACAGATCTAAAGTGAACTGGTTCTATAGAGAACTGGTTTTAAAGCCTGCACCTTTCCACGCAAAGATACCGCCAGGGTAACGGTAGACATTGGTGTAACCCAGTTTCACTGCCCAAGCTGCTGCGTTATGGCTACGACCACATTTCACGAACCCGCAGTAAAAGACCAAGGTTTTATCTTTGTCTTCGCCTAAAAGCTTGCTGAAGTCCTCGATAGATTGCTGGTCGGTTAAGGCAGCGTCCCATTCAGGCATATCCGGAATAGGGAACTCGAACTGTTTGGCGCTAGGGATATGCTCTTTCTTGTAGCTGTCTTTGAACGGCATGGCGTCGACAATCATCACATTGCTATCTTGCTCGATCATTGTCTTAAGCCCGTTGGTGTCGATAAGCTGGTAGCCGCCGGCAAGGGTATCGTTATGGAGCTTGATCGCGACTTGCTCGGTTTCAACCTCGGCTTTGAACTTGCCGCCAAACAAGGCAGCATTCGCACTAAACGGCAGGATTAGCAATGCACTGGCAAGAATAAAAAGATTGAGCCAAAAACTGCGCCCGGCTTTGTTCATTATCATGATCGTATCCTTATGAAAAATAGCTATTACGCCCCATCACACGGCCGGTGTGACAGGCCGGTGGGTAGCCAAATTGTTGAAGTAATAAAGCGCTGCTGAAACGAGAAGCACGAGCAGCATGATGAGAAACTGAGGCTCTAAAGTGCTATAGACGTCTGATTGCACTGAGCCAGGCAGGTAGCAACCGCAATCAAAATGTAAGCCTTGATATAGCGCCAGACCCGACAGGGCAATGTGGATACCGAAGCCTGCAACAACAGGGAGTAGGGTGGTAATGCCCAAGTAAGCCGTGAGGGCACTGATACCGAGCGCCAATGGGATGGCGAAAGCAATGGGCTCGACATACATAGCTGGGACGATACCGGTATCGCTGAGCAGCAATCCGGTGTGTTCAGGTAAGAAGAAGCCTTTGACAGTAAGTGCTGCAGCGCACATCAGTACAAAGGAGGTAACAAAATGATGGAAATAGCCTCTAGTTTTCATAATTTGATCTCTTCCTGTCGTAATACCCAGCCTGTCGGTTAGCCTCATAAACAGCGAATGCTGGTGGGGGAAATCTAGGCTGGTAAATTTGTCAGGCTTGAATCCCTCAAGCCTGACTGTATCTGTCCCACCACCGCTTCGAATTACCCTATTAGAAGCGGTTGGGGGGAGTTGGTTTAACTCATTCTGTGTTGCTCCAGGTGTAACATGGCTTCGAGCACACTGCCGCCTATCGCCCGCGCCTTGTCAGACACCGTGGTGTAGTCCGCTTCCTCGCCGCGTGGGTCGATATCGCCAATCTTGAAGCCTTCGCGAACGGTGAGGCCGTTGTTCAGTAATCCGCGTACCATACCGCCAAGAGGCGCTACGACAGGACTATCACCGATGTGGGCAATCACATCCCCCTCAGCGACAATGTCGCCCAGTTTGACGTGGCTGTGCATGACGCCGGCGCATGGGGCTCGTAATACCCGCTGGTGGGTATAGCCGGCAATGTTGCCCGGTACCCCGGTATTTGGCTCTGTCGCACCTTGGTAGATAACCCGTCCCAAATGGTGGCCACGGTTGGTTTCGATCACCGCATCGCAGTCTTTGCCTGCGGTAAAACCTGGACCGAGAGCAATAGTGACGGGGGCCATGTCTTTCTGGGTGCCGACATTGTGCTTGGCCAAAATGGCATCAACGAGGAAGGTTGGCTTCAGCGTACCTGCGTAGCTGCAATCTTCATCGACCACAACCGGGATCTGGTTGCGGTCAAGAATGTCGAACACTTCATCTTTGTTATTGGCTTTGCAGGCGGTGATCCCCTCCACTTCAACCGGTTCGCCATACAGGCACTGGCCGAATGACACGCTGCAGCGGATCATGGTGGGCTTGGCAATATCCGTCATAACGACTTTGTAGCCGGCATTGAACAGGCGGACAGCAACACCGGTGGCCATATCCCCAGCACCCCGAACCAACACCAGTTTGTTCTGGTTTAGGCGGGTGTCATCTTTCATTTGGCCGCCAGCCGATTCATGTTTCACCTTGAGAATTTCCGCCATGATACTGATGGCGATTTCTTCAGGGGTTTCGGCACCGATATTGAAGCCGATTGGGGAATGGATATTCTGGATCCTGACTTCATCCACCCCGCTTTGGCGCAGGTGGGTAAACAGGGTTTGTACCTTGCGGCGGCTAGCCATCAGGCCGGTATAGCGGGTTTCGCAATCGACCACTTTGGAAATCGCATCTTGGTCTTGGTGGTTGGTGGCAATCACCACATAGCTGTCTTTGTTGATATCAAGCTGGTCGATGGCCGCTTCCATGGTATCGCCGAGCAGGCGTTTGGTACCCAATGGGAAGTATTCTTCAGCTAGGCTATCGGCATACGCATCGGCTACCGAGATATCGAAACCCAGTACATGGGCTGCTTGGGCAACAGCTCGGTTGACGTGGCCAGCGCCGATGAGGATCAAGCTCGGGCGCAGGCCATAGACATCGACAAACACTGTCATTGCACCGCCGCAGTCCATGCCCATAGCATCCGGGCCGTTGCGGGTCATCCGGCCTTTGACGACGCGGGGTTTCCTTTCTTGTAGGGCTTCCAAGGCTTGTTCGATAACGTACCGTTCGATCATGCCGCCACCCACAGTACCGATGATGCTGCCATCGGCTTTGACGATCATCTGGCCGGAATGGCGCGGGGCCGAGCCGCGGGTTTCAATGATATTGGCAAGGGCAAAAGGGACGTTGTCTTGTTCGAGTTGGGCTGCCTTGGCAAAGATATTCATGTTCTATGACCTCTGTACTGACGAAGTCAGGTAGCTGCTATGATTCAGTGGCATGACTCAGTGGCATTAGCTACTTGTTCCTTCAAAATGACTTTCTTGATTGGTGCTTCCGTCTGCATTTCTGCCAGCCAAACCGTATCGAGTTGTGGGCTGTTCACCAGCACCTCTTCTGCTATCTGGCTCACTGCTTGGGTATCATTGGCTTTATCCATTTTGTTTATCAGCCACACCTGTTTCGCTGTTCTTGGGCTTGATTTGAATAACCCCAGCGGGTGAGAAATCAGCGGTTGTAATACGTCGGCATCAATCACATCACCGGGTTGGCACTGTGTTAGGGCTGAAAAAGCCGGCCAGCGGTGGATGCGTTCAGGTATCGCCTTATGGTTGATAGCCTCTGCGCCGGTGACACCAATCACCATATCCGAGTAACTCGGAATGCAAGGCTCATGCCCGTGAGGGGCTTTTATTGGCAATGAACGCGAGCCGTCGCCTTCAATAATAAAAACTGTGAAGGGGAAGTCATTTTCGAGTTTTTTTATCTCTTTTTCAGATAAGCCAGATACTTTCAACCTTGCTGTTTTCAAGTGGTCTGTTAATAACGATTTGTAGCAAAAAGTGATTGTGGGATCATAAAAACAAAAAGCATCTTGTGTTAAAGCATCATTACGTACTTTTATTCTTTTTTCATTTTCTTTTTTATTGCAGTACATGGCATCTATAGGAAGAATATAGTCAGCCTGATCTGCATCGGGTAAATACATTTTTGTAGTGGTAGTGAGACAGACCGCATGGCCCCATTGCTTGAATTTTCTAGCTAACCAAAAGGCGGCTGATGTTTTTCCGCCTCCACCGACTAGAGTAATAAACAACGGGTTAGTTTCAGCAGTTAAATGGTATTGGTATAACTCTGACAGGATAAACTGGTCTGGAGTTTGCTCTATTAATCGTGTCTGTGTGTTATTAACCATACGACCACCATAATTATCATTAAAGGAGTATGTTCAGTGATGGATAAATCGTTACGTCCCGAACGCTTAGACTGCGTAATGCCTGCTGCAGGCCTGTCTTCAAGGATGGGGGACTGGAAACTCATGCTACCTTACCAGCAGTACACAATCCTTGATGCAAGTATCGAAAATGCGCTCTCATTTTGCCGCCGGGTAATTTTGGTTGTTGGCTATCGTGGCGCAGAACTTATTGAAAAATATAAAAATGATCCAAGAGTAAAGATAGTGGTCAACGAAGATTACAAGGCAGGCATGTTTAGCTCTATCCAGCAGGGAGTCCGGCATGTAGAGAGCGATTTTTTCTTTATTACCCATGGTGATATGCCTTGTGTGCCGCCGCATATCTTCCGTGATGTATGGTTTGAGAGAGGCGGCTGTACCGTCTTCCCTGGTACTGCCGTAAGGCCCGGTCATCCGGTGTTGATCCCCTGCCGTTTGAAGAGCATGGTGCTCAATGCCAATATTCACTCGTCGATGAAGAAGATTATCTTCCGCTATCCGGTGAAATATTTGGGGTTGGATTGCGAGGAAATTTATTTAGATGTCGACACACCGCAAGCTTATGAAGAGTTGTGTGCAGTGTCACAATAGTGCTATCAACTTGATAGTTGATAATAGGCTTATTATCAATCTGATATCGAGATTACATTTATCTCACATTTTTCATTTTATTTTTATCAGATGTTTATTTTCTCATGGCAGGTAATATCTATCATAATAGTTGATATCAAACTGATAGCTTTTTATTAATATGATAGCAATTCTTTCCTAATCAATAATCATCCTCATTTGAGGTGTTTTATTGTTTGATGATTTCTTTTTTTTAACAGCTATTTTCTTGTTTTAAATAAATTCGGGTATTTGTCACCGGTCACAAAATGCGGTCAACTTTCGACTTTGCTCACGAAATTCATTAATAAATCCACCGGTTTTGATGGTGCTGAAAAAGTTTGGCTCAGTAGTTGCTCTTATGTGTTTAGCTTATTTAGCCCTACACATTGCGCATATAAATGTGCCTAGAAGAACAAGAAAAGCATCAAGGAGATCTATCATGGGAGATATCATGCGCCCCGTTCCGTTCGGTGAGCTACTTAACCGAATGTTTAGTGAATACAAGCAGAGCAAATCTATCTTCGGTATTCCAGAGAAGCAGTTCTACCGCAAAGCGAGCAAAGAATCACTGGCGGTTTGGGGAGAGTATTGTGAAACCCCTGTTGGTCCTGCGGCTGGTCCTCACACCCAGTTAGCTCAGAACATCATTACCTCTTGGCTGGCGGGTGGCCGCTTCATGGAGCTTAAAACCGTCCAGAAGCTTGATCAGTTGGAGATCGCCAAACCGTGTATCGATGCTGAAGATGAGTGTTTCAACACAGAATGGTCGACAGAATTCACCCTGCTAAAAGCCTACGACGAATACCTCAAGGCGTGGATTGCCCTTCACTTGCTAGAAGAAGTGTTCGCGCCAAGAACCGATGGCGAAGCAAAATCTTTCATCTTTAACATGAGTGTCGGTTACGATCTGTCAGGGATCCAAACCCCGCCGATGCAGAAATACATTCACGATATGCTCGATTCCAGCGAGCACCCAAGTTTCCACGCCTACATCAGCGAGCTGAAAGCCTTTATCCAGGATCCTGAGTTCATCCGCGAATATCAGCTAGAAGAAAGAGTCGATCGCCTGAATGCGTTGGTCGACGAGATCCCAGCCCAGCTGACCCGTGGTGTTACCCTATCAACCATGCACGGTTGTCCTCCGCATGAAATCGAAGCTATCTGTCGTTACATGATTGAAGACAAGGGTATCAATACCTTCGTTAAACTGAACCCAACCCTATTGGGCTTCGAGCGGGTACGCGGCATCCTCGACAATGCAGGCTTTGACTATGTGGCATTGAGCGAAGAGTCCTTCAGCCACGACCTGCAAATCAATGATGCCAAAGCCATGCTGCACCGCTTGGTTGATTTGGGTAAAGAAAAGGGCATTGGCTTCGGTGTCAAGCTGACCAACACCTTGGGGACTATCAACAAGAAAGGCCGTTTGCCTGACAAAGAAATGTATATGTCTGGCCGTGCTCTGTTCCCGCTATCAATCAATGTCGCGTTGGAGCTCTCTCGTGAATTCAACGGCACATTGCCTATCTCTTACTCGGGCGGTGCGAGCAAATTCAATATCAAAGAGATCTTCGAGGCGGGTATCCGTCCTATCACCATGGCAACGGATCTACTCAAGCCCGGTGGTTACCTTCGCTTGTCAGATTGCGCCAAAGAGTTAGAAGGCAGCGATGAGTGGGGCATGGGCAAGGTGGATTTGGTCAAGCTTGAAGCGCTAGCTGCGAAATCGCTTGATGCCGACTACGTCCAGAAAGAGTGGCGTGGCCCAGAAGAAATCAGCGTGAAGAAAGCAGTGCCGCTAACAGACTGCTATGTTGCCCCTTGTGTCACAGCTTGTCCGATCAGCCAGGACATTCCTGAGTACATCCGCCTGATGGGCGAGCACAAGTACACCGAAGCGCTGGAAGTGATATATGCACGTAACGCCTTGCCTTCTATCACCGGCCATATTTGTGATCACCAATGCCAGTACAACTGTACCCGCCGTGACTATGAAGGTGCGTTGAACATCCGTGAAATGAAGAAAATCGCACTGGCCAAAGGTTGGGATGAATACAAAGCCAAGTGGCATGAGCCAAGCCTAGACACAGCCAAGCACCCTGTGGCGGTGATTGGTGCAGGTCCTGCCGGTTTGTCTGCGGCTTTCTTTATGGCACGTGCCGGTCACCCTGTGACAGTGTTTGAGAAAGAGAAAAACGCTGGCGGGGTAGTGAAGAACATTATTCCTCAGTTCCGTATTCCTGCCGAAGCGATTGAGCACGACATCCAGTTTGTTCGGGATCACGGCGTGAATATCGAATACGGCTGCAACCCAGACCTAACCATCGATGTGCTTAAGCAGAGCGGCTTCAAGTATGTCTGTTTGGGTATAGGTGCTGACAAAGGCAATCCGATTTCACTGGCGGGTGATAACACCAACATCTACAAGTCACTGGAATTCCTGCGCAGCTTCAATGATGGCGAAGAGCTCAAGCTCGGCAAGCATGTTGTGGTTGTCGGTGCCGGTAACACCGCAATGGATAGCGCCCGTGCCGCATTGAAAGTTGATGGCGTTGAGAAAGTCACCATCCTGTACCGCCGTACTATCGCAGAAATGCCAGCCTACAAGGAAGAGTACGAAGAAGCAGTGGAAGATGGTGTTCAGTTCATGTTCCTGACCAACCCTGAGCAGTTCGATGCCGATGGCAAGCTGACCGCCCGTGTGATGGAGTTGGGTGAACCGGATGAGAAAGGCCGCCGCCGCCCAGTTGCAACAGACATGACTGTTGATCTTAAGGTTGATGCCTTGATCACGGCTGTTGGTGAGCAGTCCAACTGCGATGTCTTGTCCCGTATGGGTATCCCAATGGGTGAAGACGGCTGGCCGGTTGTTGACCGTGAAAGCTGTGAGACGGCGGTTGAGAATGTGTTCTTGATGGGTGATGCCCACACGGGTCCATCATCAATCGTATCGGCCATTTCAGGAGGCCGTAAGGCGGCAACCACTATCTTGGCCCGCGAAGCACAGGCCGATGAGCAGCTTGAAGCAAAATCCGATGTGAAAGTAGAAGCGGTATATGCCCGTAAGGGTGATATCCAGGTCAAGCTGATTGAAGCCAACAAGCTGGAAGAAGCCGACCGCGAAGAGTTCATCGAGCAGGAAGCAAAACGTTGTCTGGAATGTTCTTACATCTGTAGCAAGTGTGTGGATGTCTGTCCGAACCGTGCCAACATTTCGCTGCCAATTCCGGGCTTCCGTGACCAGTTCCAGACGCTACACCTTGATGCGTACTGTAACGAGTGTGGTAACTGTGCCCAGTTCTGCCCATGGGATAGCAAGCCGTACAAAGACAAGTTCACGCTGTTCAACCTGCGTGAAGACTTTACCAACAGCACCAATGCCGGTTTCTTCGTCGAAGGTGATGAAGTACTGGTACGCAGTCACAGTGAGATTTATTCCTTCCGTATTAATGAGCAGGGCAATGTGGACATGCCAGAGTCGCTCGCTGATGAAGCGACGATTATTAACTATGTCATGGCTAACCACAGCTACCTGCTTGGCAAAGTAGAAGTTTAGTGAGGAGCCAGGGAATGTTAGTACTCAGAAACGCAACAGCCGTGCAGTTTGAGCCTGCACTGATCAAAGAAGGCGTCGATATTGTTATCGATGGCGACAAAATCAAGGAAGTTGGTGCCAATTTGGCCGCCAACTACCCAGATGCCCAAGTCAAAGACATGAAGGGCAAAATGGTGATGCCGGGTATTGTCTGCTCTCACAACCACTTCTACTCTGGGTTGGCGCGCGGGATCATGGCTGATATCAAGCCAAGTCCTGACTTCATCTCGATACTGAAGAACCTGTGGTGGCGGATGGACAGGGCGCTGGACGAAGAAGCCTTGTACTACAGCGGCTTGATCTGCTCGCTGGAAGCTATCAAGTGCGGGTGTTCATCGGTGATTGACCACCATGCCTCGCCGAACTACATCGCCGGCTCGCTCAATACCCTGCGTAAAGGGTTCCTCAAAGCTGGTCTGCGCGGCATGACCTGTTTCGAGACCACGGACCGTAACCACGGCATGAAAGAGATGGTAGCTGGCGTCGAAGAGAACATCGCGTTTGCCCAGTTGATCGACCGTGCCAAGGAAAACGGCGAAGAGCCTTACTTGGTAGAAGCCCATATCGGTGCCCACGCACCGTTTACGGTGACCAATGACGGGTTGTCGATGATGGCCGAAGCGGTACAGGCAACCGGGCGTGGGATCCATGTTCATGTAGCCGAAGATCGCTACGATGTGACTCATAGTCACCATCACTACAGCCAGGACATTGTTGAGCGCTTGGACAGCTTCGGCTTGATCAACGAGAAAACGCTGTTGGCACACGGCTTGTTTCTATCGGAAAAGGATATCGCCATCCTGAATGCCAAAAACGGTTTCTTGGTCCACAATGCCCGTTCGAATATGAACAACAACGTGGGCTACAACGACAAGCTGACCCGCTTCCAGAACGTTGCACTAGGTACTGATGGCATCGGTGCAGACATGTTCGAAGAGCTCAAGTTCGCCTTCTTCAAGCATCGTGATGCGGGCGGCCCATTGTGGCCAGACAGCTTCCTGCGCCACCTGTGGAACGGTAACGAAATTCTTGCCCGTAACTTTGGTGCGAAATTCGGTCGCCTAGACGCCGGCAACAAGGCTGATCTGACCATACTGGATTACACCAGCCCGACACCGTTGGTGGCAGATAACCTAGCAGGCCATATCGCCTTTGGTTTCAATGCCGGTAACGTCAACAGCGTAGTGGTTGAAGGTCGCTTCGTTTACGAAAACCGTGAGTTCCCATTCGATGTGGCTCCAATTTACGCTGAGGCACGCAAGGTGGCGATGCGTTTATGGCAAACCATGGATAAATTGGACTAATGTGAGAACCCGTTATGGATACGGTAAATACGCACTTTAAGTGGGAGGAAGCCACAGGAGCTGCGAAATATATTGCCGATCGCCATTACGAGGGACTATTGGAAGGGCGGTTTTACCGCTCTTCTTGCCCTCGCGGGCGGATCAAATCGGTAACACTTCCAACCTTGCCTGACGGCTACCATATTTTCGGCGCAGATGACGTCCCTGGACAAAATGTTTTGCCGATCGTTGAGATCGACTGGCCAGCCTTCGCTGAGCAAGAAGTACGGTTTGTCGGTCAGGTGATCTTCTTGGTTGTCGGGCCTGATCCTGATGTCGTTGACGAACTGCTTGGCGAGATCGCCATCGAATACGCGCCACTGGAACCTGCCTATACGATTGAACAATCCAAAGCGCTGAAAGACGGCGCGATCCATGCCGATGACAACGTGCTTGATACCCATATGCTGCACAAAGGGGATATCGACGCAGGTTTTGCCAAGGCAGTTACCATCATAGAAGAGACCTGCTCGACCGGCTATCAAGAGCATATCTATCTCGAGACTCAAGGTGCCGTTTGCTACCCACAAGATGGCAAAGTGGTGCTGGAAGGGTCGATGCAATGCCCTTGGTATGTCCACCACACCATGGCTGTTGTGCTGGGTCATGACAATGTTAGGGCAATCCAGTGTCCTACCGGCGGTGGATTCGGCGGTAAGGAAGACTTTCCTGATGTGCTGGCAGCGCCCTTGGCAGTCGCAGTTGAGAAGCTGCAAAAGCCAATTCGAATCATTTTCGAGCGCGGGGAAGATATCGCGACCACCTCGAAGCGTCACCCTGTCACTTTTCACTATAAAACCGGTATCGATGCCGATGGCAAGATAGTTGCTATGGATATCAAGTTCGATGTCAACGCCGGTGCCTACCTGAGCCTGTCCGGCATTGTGCTACAGCGCTCAATCACGACTGCCACCAATGTTTACGACATTCCTAATGTCAGGGTTGAAGGCCATGCGTGGGCGACCAATACGGTGCCGACTGGCGCATTTCGTGGCTTTGGCTCGCCACAGAACTGTTTCTGTATGGAGACCCATATCCACCATGTGGCCAAGAAGCTGGGAGTCGATCCGGTTGCGTTCAAGCAGCAGCA
The DNA here is from genome assembly GCF_056160145.1 of Photobacterium sp. ABD4_091. Taxonomy (NCBI): domain Bacteria; kingdom Pseudomonadati; phylum Pseudomonadota; class Gammaproteobacteria; order Vibrionales; family Vibrionaceae; genus Photobacterium; species Photobacterium sp. ABD4_091. The sequence continues at coordinate 2,863,011 of NZ_JBSWWQ010000001.1, forward strand.
CTTCCTTACCTCTGATTCCCACTCTTTGACCGGAGCGGAAATTTTCGGTGATTTGGTTCTCGACGAGATGCTGCAAAAAGTGCTGGATATGTCGGACTATCAACGTAAATTCGTCGAATTTAACCTGCCAAATCTAAACCAAGCCCAAAACCAAACCGATCTTTTGGGCAAACGTAAGGGGATCGGCCTTGCGGTATTCCAGCATGGATGTGGCTTTGCCGGTGATTTGGAAGATACCTTAGTCAGAGCCAAGGTCAAACTGCTCAAGGATACTGAAGACAAGGTCCAGATATTGGCTTCCAATACTGATATCGGCCAAGGCTTGAGCCTGACGTTCCGCAAGATTGTGGCAGATACCCTTGAAAAGCCACTGGATGATATCCAAATAGCCGTGCCGGATACTGGGATTGTGCCAGATTCTGGCCCTACAGTTGCTTCTCGTTCGATTTTGATCGTTGGTTATATCCTCGAAAAGGCAGCGAAAAAGCTGAAAAAATCATGGATTGCCGGTGAAAAACAGGAGTTGGAAGAGGTTTACTGTAAGCCTGATTATCATCAGTGGGATCAAAATACCTACCAGGGCAATGCCTATCAGGCGACCAGCTATGGCGTTAACGTGGTCGAGGTTGAAGTCGATATGGCGACAGGCGAGGCGGAAATTTCCGGAGCCTGGGCGGTGTATGATATCGGCAAGGCTATCGATGGCACCATATTCAGGGGTCAGATCGAAGGCGGTTTAGTACAGGCGCTAGGGTATGGCAGTTGCGAGAAGCTGGAGATGACCCAAGATGGCGTGTTTGCCCAGCGTTCAATGGCAGATTATGTGATCCCAACAGCACTGGATGTACCGGCTATCGGTAGCGATCTTGTCGACAACCCATACCCTTATGGTCCGAACGGAGCTAAAGGTGGTGGTGAATTGACCCACAACGGCGGGGCTGCAGCCTTTGTCGCAGCAGTTGAAAATGCCATTGGTGTGCCTTTGTCGTCCATTCCTGCAACCCCGGAAAAGATATGTGAGGCTTTGGCTAAGGGAGCGCTGAAGTATGAAGATTGAATTTTATCTCAACAGTCACCTTGTCGTTGTCGACGTTGATCCAATGCAGTCTTTGCTCCATACCCTGCGCGGAACCATGAACCATACCGCAACCAAAGAAGGCTGCGGCGAAGGGGAGTGCGGAGCGTGCTCTGTGCTGTTCAACAATCGCTTGGTCAACGCCTGTATGATGCCTATCGGCCAGGTACAGGGCGGTGATGTGATGACCTTGGAAGGATTGCGCCAGACCGAAAAAGGCCAGTGTGTGATCAACGCGTTGCTCGAGGCCAAAGGTGTACAGTGCGGCTTCTGCACACCAGGTATGGTGTTGGCACTCTATGCCTTGCTAGAAGTCGACCCTAACCCAACCGAGCAGGTTATCCGCACTGCGATATCCGGCAACTTATGTCGCTGTACTGGTTACGGCATGATAGTCGAAGCAGCCAAGATTGCTGCCAAGAAAGGAGAAGGCTTATGGTAAATGTCTATCGGCCTGAAACGTTGGCGCAGGCATTGGATACCCTGTCGATGGGCAAGCTGACAGTATTTTCCGGCGGCACGGACTTGATGGTACAGCATGGCGTCAGGGCAGGGATGTCACCAAGGTTCGAGCAAGATGTGCTGTTCGTCGATGCCATTGAAGAGCTGCAATATATTGCGCCTGGAAAGCCTGTTCACAGCGAGCAAAGCAGTCAAGAGCAAGCTTTATACATTGGGGCTGGTGTCGTGTTGGCGGATATCGAGCAGCACCCGTTGGTACCGTCGGTACTTTGCCAGAGTGTTGCCAAAATAGCTGCGCCCGCACTGCGTAACCGCGCCACGCTAGCTGGCAATATCTGTAACGCTTCTCCAGCGGCTGACTCTTTGCCTGCCTTGTATGTGCTTGATGCCCGTGTGGTGCTGTCATCGATACGCGGACAGAGAGAAATGCCATTGGAAGATTTCATCTTGGCGCCTAGGGTGACCGCCCTCAAGCCTGATGAAATGCTCAGCCATATTGTGATCCCGCAGCATGACCTGCCTGAAGAGTTCTACCACAAGGTCGGCACGCGGGCTGCCAATGCCCTTAGCAAGTTATCGGTGGCTGGGTTGGCCCGTATCAAACGCTACCCCAAGAAAGCCCCCGTGCTTGAAGAGTGGCGGGTTGCTTTTGGTGCGGTTGGTCCAACGGTCGTCCGCAGCCGCGAGCTGGAATCCTTGGTTATCGGCCAATCTTTGGAAACACTGGCCAACCCTAGCTTTGTTGCCCAGGTCGTCGGCTGTTACCGCGAAATCATCCGACCGATAGATGATCAGCGTTCTACGTCAGCTTATCGTCAGCAAGCATCGCTTAATCTACTCACTCGTTGGCTTCAGCAGTTATCCCGCTGCTGACAGTTAACATCTCCCTTCTTGTAAGTATTTTTGTTTACCTTTTGGTTCGGGGCCGCTAGGCCCCTTTTTTTGGTTGGGCTGCTAACTCGATTTTGCCTTTTCCTTGTTGTGTTATTCATTTTTACGACCAGACCATTCTTGAAAGTGGGCTCTTTCAGCACTGCATTGTTGTAAGGTTAACGTTTTTATTTGGTGATCGGATGTGCCACCTCGACCCCGCTTTGTAGTGAGTCCAGAGGTTAGGCATAAGTTACGATTTACTATTGGGCGAATTAAGCCCTCGTTCGTTATCTCAATCTGCTGTAGCTCACTTTCATTACATTTATTTAAGTTAACTTGAGCACCAATTGAGAGCTCACTGAATTCTGCACACAGATCAAAATGGGGGAGGTAAAACTGGTTTTGGGCGAGTTTCGTTGAGTCAAACACTTGATCGATACCTAAATCACCACGGTAGCTATATCACGTATGAGACTGTAGTGGTTTATCAATGGTAGCATTTTCGCCCTGTCCAACCATATCTAAGCAATAGCTACTCAAAAAACCATCTAGCTGGTGTTTTTGCGCGATTTCCACATTTTGTGCTATCGTTGCAGGTAGACTAGACGCAACAGTAAGCGATAATGTCAAAAGTAGACGTTTCATACAGGCTCCCTATGCAATTGTTTTACAGCTATTATTCATAACCTTACACAGCAAAAAGCATAGTTTAGATCTCCCCCCTAGTCAGTCAGTTTTAGGCTGGCCCATATACTCTCCAACAGGAATTGAGTCGTTTTTCTATTATCATATTGTCACTTCCCGTGAGTTCGCTAAAAAGATAAATGGCCATCTTTGTAAACCGATTTACTTGTGCTCATTTAGGGGCTTAGCTATGATGTAGCGCAGTAAATTACACCCGAAAATGACTCGAGTATTGTATGAAGAAGGTACGCATAGTCGATGTTGCGACCCATGCGGGAGTGTCTAAAAGCACTGTGTCACAATATCTTAATGGCCGTTACAGCCATATGTCAGAAGAGACCAAGCAAAAGATTAAGGCCTCTATTGCTGAGTTGAACTATGTGCCTAACCCTATCGCACGTAGCTTGAAAGCCGAGAAAACCCACACCATAGGCGTGGTGGTGCGTGATATCACTGGTTACAACACCAGCCGGGTATTGCGGGGGATCGATGACTACTGTAAGAAGCATAATTATAATGTTTTGATCTATAACAGTGATTTCGATGCTGCTGCCGAAAAGGGGGCGCTACAGTCTCTGAAACAGCTTTGTGTTGACGGTATAATCATTACATCTTCAGGTCACAACTCCGAACTGATTAATGAACTGATGGGGGCAGGAATGCCTGTGGTTCAGTTTCAACTCGAGTACCCTAACTGCAGAAGTCATATCGTTACTTCGGATTACCAAAATGCTGCATTTCAGGCGACGGAGCATTTGATTAAGCTGGGTCATAAGCGTATCTGTTTTATGGCGCAGGAATTTACCAACAGTTATTCGCGTCGCGAGCGATACCAAGGATATCTTGATGCGCTGGATAAGCATGGAATCGAAGCCGACGAAACACTACTGCATTTTTGGCAACGCGAGAGCGGCTTTGTTAAAGACCCGGTAGAGTTACTGCAAACAGATAACCCGCCGACAGCGATATTCAGTCAGCATTTGGCGATTACGACTGACTTGTTGAAGGCTTACCACAACGCTGATATTGCTATACCACAGCAGGTTTCGATCATCGGTTTTGACGAGATCCCTATGGTTGAACTTTTCAAAGTACCCGTTTCGGTCATCAAGCAGGATTCCTACCAAATAGGGCATGAGACGGCCAAACTTGCTATTCAGGCAATAAAAGGTCAGCTAGACAGTCCGGAACATAAAGTTGTGGCTTGTGAGTTCATCGGGCGGCAGTCAACTTGTGCGATATGAGTTGCGGATAACGCAACAACAGTAACTTCGGCAAAAATAAAATAGGTCACCTATCTCCAGGTGACCTTAATTTTGGTATGTGAAATGACAGCTTTGATTTAGCTCTGAGTTACAGTGGCTCCATCAGTTTGCTGCAACGATTTTCGTTTTAGCATCCAGCCAATAGAAAACACAGCCAAGGCACAGAGCAAGAAGACCATTCTTCCCCATAGCGGGTTAGGGATCAGCATCATTGCCAATAGACCGATCCCCATCGTCATGACCATCGAGCCCAACTTATGGCGCTGTTCAGCATCCACTTGGTCATAGCCTTTTTCTGAAACGATTGGCGTCTCTATATCCGTAAAGAAGTCTTCGGTTTCTTGTTTTATCGCATCTTTCTCTTCGCGGTAGAACAGTGAAGAACCGATAAAGAAGCTTGAAGTGATCAACAGGTGTGCTGCAATCGTTGCGGCAATTCGGATCTCGCTGGCTTCACGGCGGGTTAGCTCCTCAATACCGAACCAACCGGCAATCATGTCAGCGCTGATCACGTTGCTCATCATCCAGGAGACAACCATACCTACCAAGACAGTCGCCCATGGTGCCCAGCTAGGCGTACGCTTGATTAGCATACCGAAGAAGAGCGGGATCAGCAGCGGTACCTGCAACATGGTAGAAACCGACATCATCAGCTCGAACAAACTCATATCTTTCAGCGAGCTAAAGAACAGTGCCACGAAGATAACAAAAATACCGCTCGCCATACTCATCACCTTACCGACATGCAATAAGTGGGTATCGCTCATCTGTTTACCTTTACCAAAATATGGCTGGTAGAGGCTGCGGACAAAAATACCAGAGTTACGGTTTAGCGCCGAGTCCATCGTCGACATCGTGGCAGCAAACAGGCCGGCTAACAGCAGACCGACAGTACCGACAGGCATGGTATTCTTCGCGATCACAAGGTAGACCGCATCTGCAGCTTTTGCACCCAGTTGCGGATACTCAGCAGTGGCGTCAGGGTAGAGGATTGCTGCAGCCCATGGTGGAATAAACCAGATGATACTACCAAGGCCCATCAGTACCGTTGCCAGTAGCGCGGCTTTACGGGCATGAGAGGAGTCCTTGGCGTTTAGGAAGCGATAGGAGTCCTGCATGTTGTTGATGCTTTGCAGCTGTTTCACCACAAAGAAAAAGAAAGCACACACCAGCAGCAATGGGTAGTTCATCTCAGGGCCCATCACAAAACTTGTCGGGAACTCGGTCACTATGGTCGAAGGGCCTCCCACAGCAATCAGTGCCACAATTGCACACGCGACAGAGACAATCGCGACCACCAAAGTTTGGATAAAGTCTGAGGCAACGACACCCCAAGCCCCGGAAATCACCGAGACTAATAGCACTGCTAGCCCCGTCAATACGATAGTGGTATGGAGGTCTGAGTTGAAAACTGCACTGGCAAAGACACCGAGGGCATTTAGCGAAACCCCAGCATTTATAAAGCTGAAGATAATCAGGGTCCAAGAGAAGAACTTCTCGTTGTGGCTGCCGAAGCGACGGCGTACACCTTCAGTCGGAGTATCGACCCGCATTTGGCGGAAACGGTGCGAGAAGTAGAGGTAGCCGACAAAGTAGGCGATGGCGTTGGCCAGGAAGACCATAGTAACGGTAAAACCATCGTTGAACGCCTTACCTGCAGCGCCGGTAAAGGTCCAGGCCGAAAACTGGGTCATAAAGGCGGTTGAGCCTACCATCCACCACAGCATCTTACCGCCGCCTCGGAAGTAGTCACTGGTAGAACGGTTAGCGAGTCGTTTAAACGCAAAGCCAATGCCAACAATCAGGGCAAAATAGCCGAGGATCACAAGGTATTCATATATCATCTGTCTAACTTTCCTAATGGGGTACAGTCAGGGCTAATTTTCTGCCTGCTATCCGGCAGGCAGATCAATTAACAAGTCAGTTGTTTCACTTAGATAAATGCAGGTATTACCAGTGCCACAGAGTGCCATCTTCCAGACGGCTCACTGGTAGGTATGAACGTTTGTATTCATGTTTGGCCGCTTCTTCTTCATCGAATTCAACCCCAAGTCCTGGCGCATCGCTGACTATGATCATGCCGTTTTCGAGTTTCATCTCGTGCTTGAAGATCTTCTGTGAAGCCTCGTTACCAAAGCCAACAAACTCCTGGACGCCGTAGTTGTGCGTTGAAATATTGAGGTGCATATGTGCCGCAAAACAGATAGGCGACAAGTCAGGTGCACCGTGTGGAGCGGTGCGAACATTGTAGATAGCAGCAAAGTCAGCGATTTTCTTCATACCAGTGATCCCGCCTGCGTGAGTGGCCGCCGCACGGATATAGTCAATCAGCTGGTTTTGGATCAAGTCTTTACAATCCCAGATGGTATTGTAGGTCTCACCGAGTGCCAGAGGCGTTGTGGTGTGGTGGCGAATTAACTTGTAATTATCTTGGTTCTCAGCGATTGAGGCATCTTCTAGGAACAATAGGTTATAGGGTTCAAGCATCTTGCCAAGTTTCGCTGATTCAATCGGCGTCAAGCGGCTGTGGACATCGTGGCAGAACTGGGCGCGGTTACCGAAACGCTCTTTCGCTTTGGCAAATAGCTCTGGCACCAGTTCAAAATACTTAGGGGTTGACCATTCCTGCTCTGGCGGCAGTGGACGGTTTCCCTGTAGCTCAAAGTAATCTTTACGATCACCTAGCACGCCGTAGGTCTCGCTAAGGCCGGGGATCGCCGTCTGTAGTCGGATCGCCTTAAAGCCCTGTTCAATATACTTTTCTGCAATATCGAGCGTATCTTCAATGGTTTCGCCGTTTGCGTGGGCATAAAGCGTAACACCTGTTCGGCATTTACCACCCAGAAGTTGGTAAACTGGAAGGTTCGCAACTTTACCTTTAATGTCCCAAAGAGCCATATCAATTGCTGCGATGGCAGCCATGGTAATAGGACCTCGACGCCAGTACACACCCATGTAGAGGTACTGCCAAATGTCTTCAATCTGGTGAGGATCACGCCCGATCAAACAAGGTCTCACATGCTCCTCTAAATAGCTGGCCACAGCCATCTCACGGCCATTTACAGTAGCGTCCCCGAGACCATAGACCCCCTCGTCAGTGATCACTTTGACCGTAACAAAGTTGCGGCCAGGGTTGGTTACATACACTTTTATGTCTTCAATTTTCATCATTGATCTCCGTAAATCGGGGAAGCGCCACTTGGTGAACGCTCCAGTAAATCGGTTTGGTAAATCGGTTTACTAGTTATGTTCTACGATCATATGGGTAAAAGTCAAACTGGTAAGTGAGATCTAAACGACATTTTTGAAATGATCTTGTGGATCCGATGAAGGCGCAGTGGAAATGAAGAGGGTGGAAAAGGCGAATACTGTTCAAGTTTGGTTTAATCTCTTAACCCGATGGGGCGAGCAGCGATTAAGAATGTAACGGTTTAATTTTCTCACTTGTAATTTTGATATTTGATTCTGTTGGGGCCGCTAGGTACTTTTTTTGTTGGGCTGCTAACTCGTTTTTGCCCCTTTATGGTTTAGAGCTCACAACTTTACTTACAGAATCCATTGAGTTTGACTTAGTTTTCCTTATGTAGATATTCTGACCATCTGTAATGCTGCTGAATAAGCTAAGAGTTGAATTTAAGGGAACGATTATGCAGGTAAGTTGCAGGTTACTTGGTAAAAACGATAGTAGTTCGTATAGAGTGCTGAGGCTGGAGAGTCTTCAGTTGCACCCAGAGCTCTACGGGGCAAGCTTTAAAGAGCAGTCTGAGTTAAATAAACTTTACTTTCAAACGTTGCTGGAAGAGGAAAGTGAGCAAGGAGCGATGATAGGTGCTTTCATCGGTGAAAAGCTCGTGGGTTTATGCGGGCTATTGTCTCGGGAGGATGGTAGGTCGCTAGAAGTTGTACAGATGTATGTGTCGCAAGCATTCAGGGGGAGATCACTTGGAAGCATCATGCTTCAAAAAGCAAAATCTGTACTTGATTCAAGAATTGAAAACGAGCTCATCTTGACAGTGTATAAACTTAACACCGCAGCGATTGAGTTATACCAAAAATCAAAGTTTGAGCTCATTGACCAGTCTGAGAAAGAGTACCGTATGAGCTACCAATGCTCAAAATTGTCGATATCTAGGGCGGTGAGTTGAGGCATACATGTCAGTCGGGCTACCAAATTTATGCCCCATTCTATTTTAGTTAAATGTATCAATAGAGTGGATCAAGTAGTGCAATAGCTTACTTTTTCTAATCCTAAAGTATCGGCAAGTCTTAGGTCTTATCAGGGTCTTTTGATATAGGAGATAGTGATATGTTGAAAAATTCAACATATCACACAGAAATGAACAATTAAATCGAATATATTCAAAGATTTATTACGCTGTGCTTAGTGTAATGTTGATGTGATAAAAAGAAAGTTTCAATATATAAAGCTGTTAGGCATTCAGTGATTCATTAGTTGTGGCAGAATTTGGCATCTATAGTTAGTTTACCTGTTAAACGTATATGAAGACTTCAAATGCAAGATCCCAAACCCTTAATGCAATTAGTAAAGAATAATATGGACGGGTTACATCAGCAACATGCCACTGGAATGGGGTTCTATATTGTAAAGACTCTTAATGGGTACTTAGCTGTATTACATGATGGTACTGCGCTTCCTTTATATACAGATAAAACATTCTACTGCATTGATGACCTAGTCCGTGGGAATTTATTACCTATAACTACACAAAGGAAAGCTTTTAGTTTTTATGAATCGCTAAAATGTAGCCATAATCGAAATACGGCTGCATCAGCCTTACGTCAGGCTAATGTTTCAAGTGCATATGCTGGTACCTCTGGTCCTTTCCCCCTTATAATTTCAGTTCAACTTCAGGCTGCTACTGAATTTTTACGTTATGTCTGTTCTCCGGTTGATCGTCGTTTTGTTCAAGGTGAACTAAATCAAGGAACATATATCACAACTGATAGGGAACTCGCTCATGCTGATACTGGGCTTGGTGCCGTAGGTCGATTTGCTCTTCCAATACCATTACCAGCAAGCTATGTGTTTAGATATAGACTTTCTGCTGGTACAACGATCAATATAGGTACAGTTGCTCCATTATTTGGGCAATCTGGTGGTGGTGTTGAGATCTGTTTACCTGTAAATACACCAGCAACACAGATTAAGAGAATCCAACTACCTGATTATTAATGCCTAACAAGGCAATCAAGGTGATGCGTTACACTCGGCGGTTTTGGTATGAAGTTCGGTGCACTTTGCTGGTTCAGTGGGGCACACCTTATTGCAGGCGTTAGGGCTACTTATCAAGTTTATCTGAGGAAATAATGAATATGCTACCAGAGCATGGAAGAGTTAAATGTGATAATTGTTACTCACAGTGCGACATTAAATTCGATGTAACTAAAGAAGAGCGAGATGGCTGGCGGATTACGGCGAATCCATTAACTTGGGGTAGCCGGAAGCCGAAAGTTGTTGTATTAGGCTTTTCTAAAGGTCCCACGCAAGCAGGTGCTTTAGCTAGTATTCACCACGATGAAATCGCGTATAAAGGCAGTAGGCTTAATGTCGGAAAAATAATGGCTCACGTTGGGCTGATTCCAAAACTAGAGGATAATGAGCTGATAAAGCGTGAAGTGGATAAGTTAATCGCTAACAAAACAGGCAATTTCCATTTTGGCTCATTGGTTAGGTGCACAGTTGAAAGGTACGATTTCAAAACTAACAAATGGAAAGGCTCGGGTGGTGGAATGCTAGACAAATTTGTAGCAACAAGCTTTGGTCATTCCATAGCCCAGAATTGTACAAAAGAATTTTTGTCTGAATTACCTTATGAGACGAAGCTTATACTAATGTTTGGTTTGGGAACTAAACAAAACTATGTGAGAGAGGCATTTAAATTATTTAAAAGTGCCAGAGGTGGTGAATGGCGCTGGATCAATGATGTTGCATATACGGATGGTGCAATTACGATAGTGCACGTTGAGCATTTTGCATCCCAAGGAGCTTTGATTCCAAACTGGCTTGGGGTCAATGATAGTGAAAGGTCTCGTTTAGGCACAATGGCACAACAGGCTGTAGCAACTGCTATCGAGTAAACATAGCCTTAACAAAGCGTTTAAGACAGATTCTCAACGCATGGCATTTTTCGTTCCATCGTTGGGTTTTGTGTTTACGGTGGTATGGTTAAGTTTCGTGGTAGCGTTGCTCACTACTTAGCGCGTTATGTAGATTGGAGATAGTGATGGTAGAAATCATGGATGAAGTAAAGCTAGCAATGGAAGCAATTCAAATTTATCAAGTTCAATATGATCAAGTGGATAAAGTTTGGGGTTACTTTAGCGCGGTTACTCTTGCTATATCAGGGTTTGTAGTGGGCAGCGATAAAGCCACTCGCTCTATCAAAGAACCAATTGCAATCCTCATCGCGTATTGGTTTTTCTGCTATGGTAATCATCTTGCCTTAATTGCAGGTCAAGAGCAGTTGATACAGCTTGGGGATATCGCAGTGAAGTTTGGAGAGAAGGCCGGATTGAATATTTCTTCCTTTGATCCTCTATCGACAAATTTAGTAGGTAATTTCCATATTGGGGCTATTATTGCCGTGAGTCTTGGGATACTTGTTATCTCAGTATTGCGTCATAAAAAATCTATATAACAAACGCTTCAAGACGGATTCGCAACGCGTGGCATTTTTACCATGTGTTGATTTTAGTGATTAAGGTGGTGTGCGGAAACATCGTATTGCGTTGCTCACCACTTAAGCGGGCGTTACCTTTCCATACCAGACATAATCAATAACATTCTAATTTAGTAATATAACTGACTCAGAAATGTCCAAAAATGAGTTACGTACCAATCGTCACACCATACCAATCGTCACACCAAATCACTTATAGCGCAAAAATACCACGGTTACGATCTGAAATAGCTCAACACACCTAACACATTGTTTGTGTGATAGGAGAAAAAGTTACGACACAGCCCCTGGATGATAAGAGAATGTGACCCAACACATAAGTTGTGCATTTTTTGAACGACTTTTTTGATGTGGGACAAATCTGCTTTCAATTGTATTGGCATTCTAGCATTAGCGATCACTTAATTAAGTAACAGCTAATGTAAGGAGGCGCTACAATGGATAGGATTACATTCTCGATATGGTGTCGGGCTGTTTGCGTTGCAGCTATTTTGGTTCTGCCTCTTCAAATTATTGCCTCGACCGCCGATCACACCAACTTTGAACAACTGCATGGTCCTTTTGAGCGTGCAGAGCAAGTCACTAAAGCCTGTCTGGATTGTCACACCGAAGCTGGAGAGCAATTACAACAGTCCACACACTGGACCTGGCAACATGGCAAAACGGGTAGTGATGCCATGTACGGTAAAACAAACGTCGTCAATAACTTCTGTATTGCTACCGCTTCCAATGAACCACGCTGTACCAGTTGCCATGCCGGTTATGGCTGGAAGGATGATAGCTTTGACTTCACCAAGCAGGAAAGTATCGACTGCCTGATCTGCCACGAGCAATCTGGGCAGTACCGCAAGTTCCCGACCGATGCCGGCCACCCCAACTATGTCGACAAGGAGTGGCCGAAAGGCTCTGGCAAGATGTTACCTGCGGTTGATTTAGCAATGGCCGCCCAAAGTGTTGCCACCCCAGATATAGAAAATTGTGGTGCCTGCCACTTTTTCGGTGGAGGCGGGGACTCGGTAAAACATGGAGATATGGACTCAACTCTGTTTAGTGCGTCACCAGAGCTGGATGTCCATTTATCGGAAGAGGGCGCGAACCTCAACTGCCAAGACTGCCATACCACGAGCAATCACCAAACCAAGGGCTCGCGCTACGCGATGCTTGCGAAAGATACCTCAGGTATCGATATTCCCGGCCACAGTGATTTTAGCCGGGCAAGCTGCGAATCCTGCCATGGTATCGAGCCGCATAAAGGCTCCCGAAATGCCATTCGCCTCAACCAACACGTTGACAACATCGCTTGCCAGACTTGCCATATTCCCGAGTTCGCCCGTGAAAAAGCTACCAAGACTTTTTGGGACTGGTCAACCGCAGGTGACAAGAGCCGTCCAGTCACCAAAGACCAATGGGGCAACGTAACCTATACCCCGAAAAAAGGTGACTTTATCTGGAAAATGAATGTCGTACCAGAGTATGTGTGTTTCAACGGCGATATTGACTACACCGTTGTCGGTGAGAAAGTCATACCTAATGAGGCCGGCATTATTGCGTTAACGACCCCGCAAGGACGTTGTGGTGATGACGATTCCCGTATCTGGCCATTCAAGGTGATGAAAGGCATACAGCCCTACGATAGCGAAACCCAAATCATGGTTACACCGCATCTATTCGGTAAAGACAAAGCCGCATACTGGAAAAGCTACGACTGGGATGCCTCAGCACAGGCAGGGATGGAAGCTAGTGGTGAAACCTTTAGTGGTGAGCTTGATTTCATCAATACCGAATACCACTTCCCAATCACCCATATGGTTGCCCCTGCTGAAAAAGCGCTGGAGTGCCAGGCTTGCCATAACCCGGATGGCCGAATGACTAAATTGGCGGGCTTCCATATTCCCGGTCAATCCCACACCTTCAGAGGGGAGCCCTTCCTTCGGTGGTTGGTGGTGATAGTATTCGGGGTCGTGTGCATTCATGCTCAGTTGCGAGTGTTCGTCCCCAACAAAAAAGACAAGGAGTGAGTTATGCGTCAGATGATTTATAAACGGTTTGAGCGTTTCTGGCATTGGTCGCAAAGCTTGCTGATGTTGGCCATGTTAGTAACAGGGTTTGAAATCCACGGCTTTTTTAGCTGGCTGGGTTTCGAGCAAGCACTGCTTTGGCATGAGGTGGGGGCACTTGCCTTGATCATTCTTTGGCTGTTTGCCATTTTCTGGCATTTCACCACAGGGGAGTGGCGGCAATACATCCCAACTACGGAGAAGCTGATGGCCGTCATTCGTTATTACAGTAAGGATATCTTCTTCGGCAAACCTCACCCCTATAAAGCGACACCGGAGCGCAAACACAACCCGTTACAGCGTTTCTCTTACTTGGGTTTCAAGTTGCTATTGGCGCCTGTCATTTGGCTCTCGGGCTTATTGTTACTTGCTTATCCCTTTGGGCTCGAAGTGTTCTCGTTGTCCACGCTATCAAACGTGCACCTGGCCACTGCATTTTTGATCCTGATTTTCTTAATTGTACATGTCTATATGACAACCACAGGGCCAACTCCTCTGAGTCACATCAGGACCATGATCACCGGTTATGAAGAGCCCCAGGAACAAGGCAATAAAGAAGTCACTCAGCCAACCAAGAAGACGGTGTAATTGATTCCTAAAACCATGGCGATATCACCCTGATATCGCCATCAACACTTAATATTTATCAATTAGTTAGCCTTGAGATGCGAATGGATAACGACACCCGTGTTTTCCATGGGAGCCTATCAAACTCACTACTGCTCAGCTTTCGCCAGTTTCTTGCCGGCCTCAATGGCTGCGGTTAGCTCTTTGCGCGCTTGCGCTTCACTGATTTTTTCTTCACGTGGCTCAACGTCCATCAGCAAGAACGAGGTTTTGTTGTTCTTGTTATCCTGTACGCCTTGCTCGACTACTTTCAGGTTGGTGTAGACGTTACTCAGTACGCAGGCACCAATCGCTGCTGTACCGGACGGCAATTCTTGGTTCGCAACCTTCTGGGCTGCCGCTGCCGTACCTTCGGGGATTGCTAGCTCTTTAGGCTCGAAGCTATTTTTCCAGCTGTCGATCTGTTTCAAGGCAGCAGGGTGGGAGGCAATGGTGGTAATCGCCGTATCGTTGGTGACATCTTGGTGGTTCATTAATACACACATTTCAATCGGCGTAGTAATGAATGCCTTGGCTTCAACTAAACGGTATTGCTGAAAAGCCTCCACCGTGGCTTGCACCAAACGGCCTTCAATGGTGCTGTTCTCTACCGCGCTGAAAGCAAGGGCATCATGTTCAATAGATTGCTTGAAGGTGTTGCTTGGCGTCCCCGCAAACGTCACGGCCGCACTTAGCGCTGGCTGTTGTTCAAACAGTTTAGTGATAGCCGCATCGTTGAAGCTGCCTTTTGATGCCTGCGCGAAAACATGCTCTCCGGCAAAAGCAAGATTTGATAATAGAAGGGTAGAAGCGGTTAGGGCGATCCCAAGCGGTTTTAACATCCGTATTTCCTTTACAGTATGTGGAGTGTGAACCGTTTAGTATGACAATTTCATTGGTTTGATTTTATTAACCTTATCACTAAATAAGGTCTGAGCAGTTGATAGGAAATGGTAAGAGAAGGTTGTAGTAGCCCAAAAAATTTGGCCACGTTGTTGGAGGTTATCATATCTAAATAAAACACCATGTTGTCGGCAAAGAGATAATTCGTCCTTTGAATCATCACTGAGCAGGTTTTTTACCTATACTTTCGTAAATCTTACCTATGTTCTGGAGTAAGAATATGAGTATGAATAGTCGGCATGGCCTGCGATTGATGGCGGCCATATTTATCAGCTCAACATTCCTTGGCCAGAGTGCTCACGCGGCATCCCACTCCGATGACAAGGAAAAACTAGGCACCGTTCAATTTCCTACCTCTTGCAATTCAGACAGCCAGCCAATGCTGGATAAAGGGCTGGCTTTGCTGCACCACATGACCTACGTCGGTGCTCAGGCAACGTTCGAAGACGTCATCAAAAGTGACCCTGATTGCGCCATGGCTTATTGGGGAGTGGCAATGTCAATGATACATCCCCTTTGGTCTGATCCGCCTGATGAAGATGAATTTGCTAAAGGCCAGGCAATGCTTGAATTAGCCGCTAGCAAAGGAGATAAAACTCCGCGGGAGCTTGCCTATATTGCGGCGGTTGAAAGTTATTATGCTCAGGGCCGCAATACCAAAGAAGCCGCTAACCTCACTGCTTTCGAGCAAGGGTGGAAAAAAGTGATGGAGTCGTTTCCGGATGATCCTGAAGCAACTGCCTTCTATGCACTGGCCCATTTGGCGACGGCTTCACCGGATGATAAAAGCTATGTAATACAAAAAAAGGCAGGCGAGACAGCAGCCACGGTGTTGGAAAAGATCCCTGAACATCCGGGGGGGGGCATCACTACATAATTCATGCCTATGATTATCCCGAATTGGCGCCCAAAGCATTAGATGTGGCTCGCAGTTATGGGGATATTGCCCCATCCATTCCTCATGCTTTGCATATGCCAACGCATATTTTTACCCGACTTGGCCTATGGCCAGAATCAATCACCATGAATATCCGCTCGGCCGAAGCTGCCAAGAAACATCCGGCGGGTGATAAGCTCTCTCTTCATTACCTCCATGCATTTGATTACTTGGCCTATTCATACCTTCAACAGGCACAGGACGCGAAAGCACTGGAAGTAGTCGAAACTATTCAAGGGCTCGATGCACCGATTCAGCCGCATGTTGCGTCGGCCTATACGCTGGCCGCTGTGCCGGCCCGGTATGCACTTGAAAGACAGCAATGGTCCGCTGCAGCAGAGCTAGTGCCTAAAACGCCCAGCAGTTATCCATGGGATAACTATCCGGCTATGGAGGCCATTACTCATTTTGCCAATGCACTAGGGGCAGCCCGAACGGGTGATAAGCAAGGCGCCGAGAAAGCGCTGAAAAGGCTGGATGAGTTGAAGGCTCAAGCCGAACAAAACTCGGCCTATTGGGCCAAGCAGGTTGAAATTCAGCGCCTGTCTGCGTTGGCCTGGCATCAATTCCAACAAGGCGATCGTGAACAAGGATTGCAGACCATGCAAAGTGCTGCCGATTTAGAGGCGACTACTGAAAAACATCCTGTGACACCTGGCGAAATCATACCGGCCAGAGAGTTGCTGGCCGATATGCTTTGGGAAATGGAAATGTATCAACAAGCATTGGATGAATATGTCATAGCCTTGATCCGAAGTAAGAATCGCTTTAACAGCCTCTATGGCGCAGCCCGTTCAGCGGAGATGGCTGGAGATAAAGACAAAGCTGGGCAATATTATCAAATGCTGATTGATGTTGCTGGTGAAGGGGATGCCGATAGGCTGCGGTTGCAGCAGGCGAAAGAGTTTCTCGCTGCCAAATAGAAGTACGTGATAAGTAGCAATATGTCATAAGCAAAAAAGAGTTAAAGCTAATGCAAAGCCACCTTCTTCAGAAGGTGGCTTTTTACTTGTCGTTTAGATAGCTAACGCAGAAATATAAACCGTAGTTAAAAATCGTATTGATTGATAACCCCAGCCAGGATCTTGTCAGCGATGTATTTGTGCGTTGCCGTGGTTGGGTGGGTGACCCCCCAGAATACATACTTGTCAGAGCCATGATAGGCACAATCATTGGTTAGGCTGTGGCTGTAAAGGTAATCCATTGCGCTGCTGCGGTTGATATTAAGGCATGCGTCTTTGGCATTCTCAAAACCATGGGCTTTTGGCGCTGTGGTTATATCGTTGAACATCTGCGCGGCATCGACCAGCGCGACGTTGATCCCTTTGTCTTGATAGAGCTGAGCCTGTTCGCGGATATAGACATTGAATAGTTGAATTTTAGCCCGGACTTTTTCAATCTCATCTTGGGTCGAGTATTTAAACTGCGGCGCCTTGGTGGCATCCGGTAGGGTAAACAGCATGATATTTTGCGCACCAGCGTCTGTCAGGCGAATAAGCGCGCTACTGAAGTCTGCTTTGACTTCAGAGACTTCACGGTTGTAGTTCATGAAGTCGTTCAGGCCGAACTCCAAGGTAAACAGGGTACGCTCAGGCTGATAGTTTTGCGCCATTTTCATATAGGTCAGATAAGAGGTGACCTGATCATATACACCGGTCAGCGCTATATACTGATTGGTGCCGGCAGCACCACCGACTGCCCAGTTATAAAGCGGAATGTTTTTGTCGCGAGCTAAGTATTCTGTCCATACCAATCCATTGGAGAAACGACCCAAAAACCAAGAATTAGGGTTAGGGAATAGCCATTGTGAGGCGTTAAAAATATTGCCGGTATCAGACAGGCTATCACCAAAGGCAACCATTTTGTTGATAGTCTGTGGCTGGAAAACGGGATCATTGAACCAAATCGAGTGGTTATAAGACATTCGGTTATCAGCGGCATAGTAGCTCATATCAGCCGTTTTATGATCAACGTCGAGTGTTGCCTTACAGCGCTCGATAATTTTCTCTTGGTTAGCATCGGTATAGAACATATTTTTATATGACACCGATGACCACCAATATCCGTCTAGAGTGAAGTAGTCGCCGTTTTCATCCAGTGCCCACTCCCAGGTAGTTGCCGGATCGTCATGATTATAATGAGGCCGGTACCAGCAGCGGACATAAGTATAAGTTTGGTTAGCCTGAACACTGCTGACTTGGAATGAAGTAATAGCCTCGGGGGTAAGTTGGTTAGATGTTGCTGTATCTGAAGCGATTGTATCTGTAGCGTATGTTGCGAAAGGCAATAACAGAGTAAGTAATAATTTATTCATTGTATTTTTCTTCTTGTTAATGAAGTTAGCGCTATTAACCATATGATTAATAGAGTAATTGTTGGTGAGTGTATTGGAAGCGGTATTTTGCCTGTGAATAGTTTTATATCAATGGCTTTGTTTTTGAAATGTATTAACTTGGTATAAGGATCGCTTTATAAACATATATTGAAAAATGATTTTATCAATAAGGCTATTTGGAAGTAATACAAAGCCCGATTTATGTTGGCGGTTTGATTTAAGAAAAATGATGGAATTAATAATCACAGAAAAACCTCGAAAAGAGGATGATGAAAAAATAATTACCGGAATAAGGGATTATAATTTTCAATTTGTTGAAAAAACTCTCAAGCCTATTTCTGTCTATCTTAAGGGTGAAAATGAAGAAATAGTGGCAGGTTTAAAAGGGAATACTTGCGGCAATTGGTTACATGTCGAATATTTGTGGGTTGACGACAAACTCAGAGGCAGAACTTAGGTGCTAGGGTATTGGGCGCTGCTGAAGATGAAGCCCAAAAGCGAGGGTGCGTCGCCTCAACGCTTGATACCTTTAGCTTTCAGGCTTTAAATTTCTACAAGAAACAAGGCTATGAGGAGGTAGCGACTCTTAAGGGTTACTATGGCTCGTTTAAACGGCATATATTACAAAAGAAGATAGCATGAGAGTTAAGATTCTAGTGTTTAGGACAAAAAGATGTAAAAACTATACTTATCACACACTTTAAATACTCAATAGGTTGTATAGTGGCGATTTTCTGGTTTTATGTTGTTGATATGGTGCTAGGCCATTCAATGAATCAAGTTGTTTTTCGTACAAGGAGAGTACCTGTTGAAAATACTTAAGGTTTTGGGAGTAATTGTATTTGTTTGTATATTTCTTATTGGGGGGATGTTCTATTGGGCTGCACATGAAACTCACCAAGTTAAAGCAGAAGTTACCCCATTTCTTGAAAAGAGTGTTCCCTTAATAGCTACCTGGGATGTAGCTAACTTTGAGCATTTATTTACTGCTGAAGGAAAAGAAAACATTCAAAGTGAACAAGGTCTCAAAGTAATAAATTACCTTTCAAAGCTAGGTGCACTAAAATCATTCGAAGAACCAACCTTCATTAAGTCAACTTCCTCTGTAACGACTAAGACCGGTAGCAGTGACGTGGCTATATTCATAGTTCAAGCTCAGTTTGAAAAAGGTGGTGGCCTTTTTACATTTACTTTAATGCGTACAGATTCAGGCTATCTTATTCAAGCAGTAAATTTGAACTCTGACTATTTTTTGGAGCTGTAAGTTTAAGTTTGCTATTAATAGACTTTCAAGCGGGCTGTGTAAGTAGGTTTTGTATGAAAGATGTATTTGATGTATGGTATATGTTTGTGCTTGGAATTATTCCAATATGTATTATTGCAATATTTATTACATTTTTATTTATGAAGTGGCAACTTAAAAATCACTTCATGATTGTATTGTTTTTATTTATGTTTATCAGTTTTTTTTCATTGTTCATAATGAGACATATGATTAGAAATGAAGTGTCAGAGCACTTGGATGAATACAGTTTTATTATAAGCTCTTCTATGGATGTTGATGAGCAGAAGTTGATAAGCGCATTGAAAAAGCAAAGTTATATTACGACAAATAGAACTCGGCCAGAAAAAATGAACACATTACGTATTGTTATAAATTTAGGAGAAATTGAGTTATGGATAGCTGAAGACTCTGATAATTCAGATATATATTGGGTTTTTTACCCTAAGTATTTATACAGTCGTAGCAATGAGATAGGTAAGATTCGAATCAGATGAGCTAGATGGCATATCTAACAAAACCTCCAGAAAAAAAGTTAACTTTATTTCTCTTGAACGTTCATGCCCTGAAGTTATCAATATGATAGTACTATCAATGAAAGTGAATAATGCTTAGATTGAAAGCACTTTTTCATTCGATTTTTTCTCCGTTTAATCAATGCCTTTTTGACATTTACTACCAGTAATTTAATAAAGAAGCTTATAAAATTGTAATCGTTATCATCTTTGCTTTATCGGAATAGAACTTGCTGTGAGGGGATGTACAGAAAGGCTTTACAGGTAGTAATTAACAGTTCTGTTGCTTCAAAAAGTAAGGAGTACTTTTATGGCAGGTAATACAGTAGTTTTAATGATTGTAGTGGGCTATTTGTTTTTTCTCATTGGAATAGGTATTTATTCATCGAAGAAGATTGGTGATTCGGAGGATTTCCTCGTAGCAGGAAGAAGGCTTGGTCCCTTTCTGATTGCAGGTACATTGGCAGCGACTGAAATCGGTGGAGGTTCGTCGTTGGGGGTAGTCGAAAAGGCTTATGGTGATTGGGGCTTCTCTGCGTTGTGGTATGTCGCGACGATGGGGGTAACCTTTACTATTATTGCCCTGGTTGCACCAATGCTCAGGCGGGCAATGGTTAAAACCATTCCTGAGTTTTTCCGTAAGAGATATGACAAACCGTCGGCGCTTTTTACTTCGGTAATTATGATACTGCCCTTGATTGGTTTAACCGCAGTGCAGTTTATTGCGTCTGGGGTCATTTTGTCGGTCATCATGGACTGGGATTATACAACTTCGGTTATTGTTATCTCTTGCGTTGTAATCATTTATTCCATGCTGGGTGGATTATGGTCGGTTTCGTTAACCGATTTTACCCAGATGTTGATGATTGTATTCGGTATGCTTGCTGTCGTGCCATTCTCTCTTGACCTCGTCGGCGGTTGGAATGTTGTCGTTGCCAATACCAGTTCCGAGAGATTGTCTTTTACCCAAGGGATCGGGGTACCCACTATTGTTAGCCTCATATTAATTTATGCCGCTTCTTTCATTTGTGGTCAGGAAGTTACCCAGCGTTTGTATGCAGCGAAAAATGGCCGGACGGCATTGGTGGGCAGCTTGCTCACGGCATTGGTGTTTTTTGCATTTGCCATGATCCCAGCAGCGCTTGGGATTATTGCCCGAACCATGGTTGATCTTGGGATGATCGACGGCTCAGCTATTGTGGAAAACGGTGCCCGCTACGCGCTTCCTACATTGGCTGTACAAGTAATGCCACCGGTTTTGGTTGGATTGTTATTTGCAGGTATTTCATCTGCAACCATGTCGTCAGCTTCGTCTGATTTGCTGGGGGCAGGTTCTATCTTTGCCAATGATATTTACAAGGTTTACGTCAATCCCGATGCAGATCAGGCAACACTGTTGAAAGTGGCGCGATTGACCATACTTGCGATTGGTCTTTTCTCGATTGCAGTTGCTGTGCTCAATACCGGCGCCATTATTTCAATTTTGATGTTCTCATTTAGCCTTCGTGCTGGAGGGACGTTAGTTCCATATTTACTTGGCCATTACTACCAGAAAGGCAGTAAGCAGGGGACATGGGTATCATTGTTGCTTGGTACCTTGGGCATTTTGGCTGTGAAATATGGGTGGGTAAACTTCTTCGGGTTAGATGGTATCTTCCTCGGCTTGCTGCTAAGTGCGGTCGGGTATTTCTTGTTTAGCTCTTTGTATCCAAATACACAGCCTATCGCAGACTACCGATTTGAGCAGGAGAGTGAAGCGGTCACTGATTCGAAGGAAACAGGCCACCATACAACGAAACACTCTTGAGTATAAAATCTGAAATGTATATTAGAAAGCAGGCTTCATGGCCTGCTTTCTGGTTAGCTGATAAAAGGGCAGATAAATTATCTGCCCTTTTATATTTTAATACTCTTAAATCTATACCTGTTTTAATTAACTTTATCCTAGCGAACCCACTCCTGATAATACCTTATACATTGTATTTGAGCGGCTTTTTGAGGGAACTTGATATCATGGCCTGTAATTTTGATGTTTCTTTCATCTTCGTTATAGCCAATTGAATATAAACGGTAGTTTTCTGCGTACAATATAGGCCCGCTGCAATCGCGTTCACCGTAAAAAGAAGCCCTTAACCATAATACCCATGTCACACCGTCATCTGCGCTTGTTTGGCGATAGTTAGCAATTCGGTCGGCATAAAACTCCCAGCCCCCGTTATAAAACATTGTAAACTGGGCTGGGTTTTCGTAATGAAGATCTTCTCTGAAGAAGTCTAAATTTTCCAATAAGAAGATTGGATATGAAAGGGATCCTTTTTTACCTTTGGGTGGAAGAAGGCTTTGAGTTACAGCGACTGCAGTGGGCTCTGGCCCAGCTTCATTGACAGGATCATTGGCAACAACGTCAACACTTTCATCTTCATCAGATGAACTGCAACCAAACAACAATAAAGAAAGAATACAACTTACTAAGACTGATTGAATACGATAAGTACTAAACAACATAACAGCCCCAAACTATAGACAGTTTGATATGTAGTACAATTATAGTTTGCCACATAGAATGTTCGATATTAGTTTTGTCAGATATACCCTCAAAGGAACTATCATTCCCACCCATATCATTTTGATAGCCCCCTGATATTATTTTGATATCACCTCTGAGCTTAGTGATAACCGTTATTATCTACTTGATAATCTAGATATTTATCCGGTTTAAAAAAAGTGATATGTGTCCCGACGCTGATCGCATTTTTACTGAAATTTCGGACTGTGCTCACGAATCCTTGCCTCAGCTGACCAGTTTCAGCAGTTTGGCGTGTTTGTTGCCTTTTAGATATTCAAGACATCAATAACGTTCCGTAAAAGCCTCTCGGCCGAACGCATGATGCAGGAATAACAATGAGAATGCGAAAAGGCAATTAACATGATTGAACAATATCTAACGCCTGATACCCCTGCTCAGGCACTTGAATTCAAGCAGCAGCATGGCAGTGATGCCATCTGGTTTGCAGGCGGATCCAAAATCAATGCAGCGCCAACTAAAACGGATAAAACGGTTGCTATCTCTCTGGGTAAGCTGAACCTCTCCAAGGTTGAGCAGCAAGGTGACAGCCTACACATTGGTGCGATGTGCCACATTCAGCAACTGATTGACCACGAGTTAGTGCCAGTGGCGTTGAAACAATCTGCGGCCTTTATCTATTCCCGCCATGTCCGCAACCAGGCCACTTTGGGTGGTGAAATTGCGGCTCGCCAACCAGAAGCTTTGCTTGTGCCTAGCTTGATTGCACTAAGGGCGAAACTGAAGCTGGCAAATGGCTTGGAAGTGGATGTAGAAGATTACATCAACAGTGAAGAGCGTGAACTCATCGCAATTATCATTATTCCAGATAGAAATCTTACCTGTATTGGTTACAACATTGCCCGCTCGGCAGCAGGGTTAGCCATTGTGACTGCGGCAGTATCTATCGATAAACAAGGCAACAAGGTGATTGCCCTTGATGGTGTTTCTCCTTTGCATGACGGTGCAGCCCGTCCGGTTCGCCTGCGTGATGTGGAAGCACAAGATCTTAAAGGGGAGCTGCTTGAGCAAGCGGTGGCTGATGCGATCTATCCGGAAGCCGATATTCGCGGCAGTGTGGAGTATAAGCGATATATCGCAGGTGTGGTGATCACGGATTTGATGGCTGAATGTCAGCACTTGGTAGAGGAAGCATAATCATGACGATTCAATTTACCTTAAATGGCCGCCCTCAATCTTTGGAATGTCGTCTTGGTGAAAATGTACAGACATTGCTGCACTCTATGGGCTATCACTCGGTGCGAAACAGTGATGATAGTTGGGGCTTCGCCGGATCGGACGTGATCCTGTTCAATGGTGAACTGATCAATGCTTCATTGTTGATCGCCGCCCAGCTTGAAGGCGCAGAAATCAAAACTGCTGAAGCTCTTGGTGAGTGGAATCAGCTAAGCTTGGTTCAGCAGGCGATGATCGATGTCGGTGTGGTGCAATCAGGCTACAACGATCCGGCATTGGCACTTATCTTAACCGAATTGCTTGAGCGTATTCCTCAGCCAAATCGTGATGAAATTAATGACGCGCTATCAGGCTTATTCAGCCGTGATGCGGGTTACCAGCAGTTCTACGAAGTGGTTGAATTGGCGGTGAAGCGTCTTAACGATCCTGACTATACCCAGCAGTTTGCCCCTGAGTTCCGTGATGATCTGGCGGTAGTCGGTAAGAACTGTCCGAAGATTGATTCGGCCAAAATGGTTCAGGCCAAGCCGTGCTATGTCGAAGACCGCATTCCTGCCAATGCTTGTGTCATCAAGGTGCTACGTAGCCCACACGCCCATGCGTGGATCAAACATCTGGATGTATCCAAAGCCGAAGCACTGCCTGGTGTGGTCTCGGTGATCACTCATGAAAACTGCCCAGATATCCCTTACACCCCAGGTGGTCAGAGTGCTCCAGAGCCATCACCGCTAGACCGTCGTATGTTCGGTCAGAAAATGCGTCATGTCGGCGACCGTGTTGCTGCTGTTGTTGCCGAGTCAGTAGAGATTGCCGAGCAGGCATTGAAACTCATCGATGTCGAGTACGATGTGCTTGAGCCAGTGATGAGCATTGACGAGGCGATGGCTGCCAATGCGCCGATTATTCACAACGAACCTATCGAGTACGGTGTTGGTGCGCCGGATGACTTGGAAGAGCAGAACCGCAATGCCGATCCGCGTGAAGGCAAACTGATTGTTAACTTCCCGATTGGTTGCTTCCCTCGCAAGAACATTGCCGCCAGTGTCCGTGGCCATATCGGTGATTTGGACAAAGGCTTTGCTGAAGCGGATGTGATTATTGAGCGTACTTACGAGTCCAAGCAGGTACAGCAGCTGCCGGTTGAAACCCATATTTGCTACAGCTACATGGATGGTGATCGTATCGTAATGCACGATTCGACACAGGTGCCTTGGCACGTACGCCGTCAGGTTGCCAAGATATTGGGTGTGAAGCAGAACAAAGTCCATATCGTCAAAGAGCGTGTGGGCGGCGGTTATGGCTCGAAGCAAGATATCTTGCTGGAAGATGTGTGTGCGTGGGCAACTTGGACCACAGGCCGTCCGGTCTACTTCCATCATACCCGTGAAGAGGAGTTCATCTGTAACTCAACCCGCCACGTGGCTAAAGTGACGGTGAAACTTGGTGCGAAGAAAGACGGTACACTGACTGCGATTGATATGGACTTCCGTGCCAATACCGGCCCTTACGGTAACCACGCACTGACTGTCCCTTCAAATGGCCCTGCATTGTCACTGCCACTGTACCCATGTGACAACGTCGATTTCAGGGTTACCACTTACTACTCAAACATTTGTCCTACCGGGGCTTATCAAGGCTACGGCGCGCCGAAGGGGAACTTTGCCCTAACGATGGCCATGGCTGAAATGGCAGAAGAGTTGGGTATCGACCACTTGGATATGGTTGAGAAGAACCGTGTTGTTGAAGGTCAGGAGCTGAAGATCTTAGCCGCTATTGGTGAAGGCAAGATGCCAACCAGCGCTCCGAAAGTACACAGCTGTGCATTGGAGCCAATCCTGCGCGAAGGCCGCAAGCTGATTGAGTGGGATAGTCCGAAACACGCTGAAGGCGAGTGGAAAGTTGGCCGCGGTGTGGCGATTATCCAGCAGAAATCCGGTATTCCAGATATCGACCAAGCCAACTGCCGTATCAAGATGGCCTCTGACGGTACTTTCATTGTTCATTCCGGTGGTGCCGATATCGGTACTGGTTTGGATACGGTGATCAGCAAGCTGACCGCAGAAGTGCTGTGTTGCCCGATGGACGAAATTACCGTTCACTCTGGTGATACCGACCACGCCCCATTCGATAAAGGGGCTTATGCCTCATCGGGTACCTGCTTCTCAGGCAATGCCGCCAAGCGTGCTGCCGAAGCGATGCGCGACAAGATCCTTAAATGCGGTGCTGAAATGCTCGAAGAGCCAGTGGAAGACGTAGAGATTGTCGCTCCAGGTTTGGTGAAAGGTAAGAAAGGCGAGGTGAGCTACTTCGATATCGCCCACAAAGCAGAAAGCGGCACAGGGTGGGGGCAGTTACTGGCTTCAGGCTGCTTTATTACGCCAGAGTTTGCCTTCCCTTATGGCGCTAACTTCGCCGAAGTGGCGGTCAATACCCGTACGGGTGAAATCCGCCTGGATAAGTTCCATGCCCTGCTCGATTGTGGTACGCCGGTTAACCCTGATTTGGCTCTTGGCCAGATTTACGGTGCCAGCATGCGTGCTATCGGCCACAGCTTGTATGAAGAGCTGATTTACGATGACAACGGCGTGCCTGTTACCCGCGATCTGAAGAGCTACGGTGCACCGAAGATCGGTGATATTCCACGCGACTTCAAAGCGGTGTTGGTACCAAGTGATGATCCGGTTGGCCCTTACGGTGCGAAATCGATATCTGAAATTGGGGTTAACGGTGCTGCCCCTGCCATCGCCAGTGCAATTCATGATGCATGTGGTGTCTGGTTGCGTGATTGGCACTTCACCCCAGAGAAGATTTTGCAAGGTCTGAATAAGCTGTAACTAATGCGCAAGCGGTCATTTCCAGGGGATGGGAAATGGCCGTTTTGTTTTTCGGCTCCGGTTTTCCGGGCTGGTGTTTTGGCAATTACGCCGTCATGACTTGGCTGGTATCGACTGTCTCAGCAACTGAATCTAACACTGGGTAGTCATGATAGTAAGCGGGTAGGCAGGCACAAGCTCTGTTGAGCTTGGTGTAAAGGGCCCTGGAGTTTCTGGCTAGGTTATCGATTTAAAGATTTCGGATGGAACAGAAATGAAACTACTGTACAACGTGGAAGACAAGCCCCCTGTGGGCGCCTCAATTCTCTTAGCTCTTCAACACATGCTGGCCGCAATGGGAGCGATTATCGCCGTGCCTTTGGTGGTCGGTAGTGCAATCGGATTACCCACCGACCAAATGGTGATTTTGGTCAACGCCGCCCTAATGGTCTCGGGTGTAGTAACCATCATCCAGTGTAAAGGGGTTGGCCCGGTTGGGATCCGGCTTCCTGTGGTGATGGGAACCAGCTTTACCTTCGTTGCTATCTCTATCTCAATCGGCTTGGACTCAGGGATCTCCGGCGTGTTCGGCGCGTCTTTGATTGGCTCCTTGGTGATGATTATCGGTAGTCGGTTTATGCCGCAAATTCGCAAACTGTTCCCTCCTGTGGTATCCGGTACCGTGGTGGTGTTAATTGGTCTGACAATTTTACCTGTTTCCGTTGACTGGTTTGCTGGTGGCTTTGTCGGCCAGGAGGGCTACGGCCACATCAATAACCTGATGCTCGGCTTATTGGTGTTAGTGGTGGTTATTGTCTTGTCACAACTCGGCAAGGGGCTGATTTCCGCAGCAGCTATCGTGATCGGTATGATGGTTGGTTACATAGTGGCTATATTTATGGGAGTAGTTGACTTTACTCCTGCACATGAAGCGAAGTTCTTTTCTTTGCCTGAGGTATTACCTTTCGGATTGAGCTTTACTGTCAGTGGCATCATTGGCATGTCCATAGCCTATTTGGTGACCATTATGGAATCGACCGGTGACTTTCTTGCACTGAGTGATGCGACCCACACCAAATTAACAGGGAAAAAGCTATCGAAAGGGATCTTGTGTGACGGTATTGGTAGTGCGCTGGCGTCGGTATTTGGCGCAACCCCGTTCTCATCATTCAGCCAGAATGTTGGTATTGTATCGATAACTGGTGTGGCCAGCCGCCATGTTGTCGCTGTTACCGGTGTGATCATGCTCATTGCTGGTATGTTCCCGAAACTGGGCGGTATTGTGGTTACTATTCCTTCTCCGGTACTTGGCGGTGCTGGACTTGTGATGTTCGCAATGATCATCTCTGCAGGGATTGGCATCCTGTCACGAATTAATTTTACCAAACGCAATATGCTAATCATCGCTGTCGGTGTGGCTTCGGGCATGGCGGTGACTGTTCGTCCTGAGATCCTGACTTATATGCCAGATTCAATGCGTGTCATCCTTGGCTCGGGTATCACAACCGGCTCATTGGTTGCTCTTGGCCTGAACATAGTTCTGGGTATCAACCGTGCAGATGAAGCGGAAAGCGCTAAAGAAAAACGCGAAGCACTGAAAGAACAAATTAAAGAATGTGAGGCGTGTGAAAAAGCGTTGGCCGAGGAAGAGGCGATGCAATCGCGCGAGCAACAGGTTTAAACCCATAACAGAAAGAATTTGAAAAATGACAGCGCTGGAAAACACGGTGAATCCTACCACTGTCCAGCCAGAAAAGATAAGAGGTAATCATGGAATATACCCAATCAGTGAAAGCAATTAGAGCGTCGATATTGGATATTGCCAAGGTTGTCGACAAGCCTGAGGAGATAGAGCAGAACATTCGCTTTATTGAAGATGGTTTGATGCTAGTCGACAACGGCCGTATTGAATGGGTTGGCGAATGGGAAGAGGGCAAAGATCAAATCCCGCCGACAGTGAGGATCCGCAGTTATCCAGGCAAGATTGTGATGCCAGGGTTTATCGATACCCATATCCACTACCCACAGGCCGAAATGGTTGGCGCCTATGGTGAGCAACTGCTGGAGTGGCTGAACAACTACACCTTCCCAACGGAAGCCAGGTATAAAGACAAAGACTACTCCCGTGAAATGTCGACTTTCTTTATCAAGCAGCTACTGCGTAACGGTACCACGACTGCATTGGTCTTCGGTACAGTCCATCCAGAGTCAGTTGATGCCTTGTTTGAAGAGGCCGAGAAGATCAACATGCGGATGATCGCCGGTAAGGTGATGATGGATCGCAATGCGCCTGAATACCTGCTGGATACACCGGAAATTGGCTACAACCAAACCAAAGAATTGATTGAGCGCTGGCATAAACGTGGCCGTTTGCTATATGCAATTACTCCGCGTTTTGCACCGACTTCCACGCCTGAGCAGCTCGCCATGGCGGGAAAACTCAAGGAAGAATACCCAGATACCTATGTACACACCCATCTGTGTGAAAACAAGAATGAAATCGCTTGGGTGAAAGAGCTTTACCCTGAGCAGGATGGCTACCTTGATGTTTATCACCACCACGGTTTGACCGGGCCGAAGAGTGTCTTCGCCCATTGTATCCACCTTGAAGATGAAGAGTGGGACTGCCTGCATGAAACCGACTCAGCAGTGGCGTTCTGCCCAACCTCGAACCTCTACCTAGGCAGTGGTTTGTTCAAGCTGCAGGAAGCTTGGAAGCGCAAGGTGAAAGTCGGTATGGGTACCGATATTGGTGCTGGGACAACCTTCAATATGCTTCAGACGCTGAATGAAGCATATAAAATCATGCAGTTGCAACAGCACCGTTTGTCGGCCTTTGAGGCGTTTTACCTCGCCACCTTAGGCGGTGCGAAGTCTCTTTCATTAGATCACCTGATTGGTAACTTTGAGGTAGGTAAAGAGGCAGATTTCGTCATTATCGATCCATGCTCGACGCCATTGCAGCAACTTCGCTACGACAGCTCGAAAGATCTGTCTGAGAAATTGTTCATGCTGATGACCTTGGGCGACGACCGGAGCATTTACCGAACCTATGTGGACGGTCGATTAGTGTACGAGCGCGGTTAAATTTTACGCAAACGGTTTCGCCGGAAAATAAGTTTTTGACAATGCAGGGTGAGCAAAGCGTATAATCGCCGCCAATTTACCTTGCCCAGCCCCGGTTTTTCACTCTAGGGATATTCCATTTAGGGAAATGATGGGTTCTGTTAACTGGGGTTGTGTCGATAAAAGTCAGCAACATTTTTAACGTGACAGACAAGTCACAGCCCCAAAAAAGCAATCGATTGCGACGGGGCGGGTTGAGAGGAAGCTCAACGTTTTTTAAGGTGATCAGGCTGCGAGCCTGACGCTAAATTTTACAAGGAATCACATCATGTCTGAAAATAGTTCGATTCATCATGAATCTACAGTTGTAGCAGAAGACACACCCCGTAAGAGTGGGTTGGATGGGTATTTTAAAATCTCCCAGCGTGGCAGTAGTGTCAAACAGGAAGTGGTCGCCGGTTTGACGACTTTCCTAGCAATGGTTTACTCCGTTATCGTTGTGCCGAGTATGCTGGGTGCCGCAGGGTTCAATCAAGGCGCAGTGTTTATCGCGACCTGTTTGGTTGCAGCGTTCGGTTCACTTTTGATGGGTCTTTGGGCCAACCTGCCGATGGCCATTGGTTGTGCCATATCACTTACCGCCTTTACCGCATTTAGCCTAGTACTGGGGCAGGGGATCAGCATTCCGGTTGCATTGGGTGCGGTATTCCTGATGGGTGTGGTATTTACTGGTATTACCGTGACCGGTGTACGTCAGTGGATACTTACCAACCTGCCATTTGGTATTGCCCATGGTACGGGTATCGGTATCGGTCTGTTCTTGCTGTTGATCGCAGCTAACGGTGTTGGCCTTGTGGTACAGAACCCGCATGAAGGTCTGCCTGTTGCCTTGGGTGAGTTCACATCACTGCCAGTGATCATGTCTATCGTCGGTTTGGCAGCTATCTTCGGCCTTGAAAAGCGCCGTGTGCCGGGCGGTATCTTGCTGGTCATTGTGGCTATTTCTATCTTTGGTTTGATCTTCGACCCGAAAGTGACTTACCAGGGCTTGTTTGCGATGCCATCGTTCGGCGCTGAAGGTGAGTCGCTACTGGGCACCATGGATATCATGGGGGCACTAAACCCAATCGTGATCCCAAGTGTATTGGCGTTGGTAATGACCGCAATTTTCGATGCAACCGGTACTATCCGCGCGGTGGCTGGTCAGGCAAACCTGCTTGATAAAGACGGCCAGATCATCGATGGCGGTAAAGCGCTGACTTCTGACTCAGTCAGTAGTATCTTCGCGGGCTTCGTTGGTGGTGCACCTGCGGCGGTATACATTGAATCAGCAGCGGGTACGGCAGCTGGCGGTAAAACTGGCCTGACAGCGACAGTCGTCGGTGGCTTGTTCTTGTTGCTACTGTTCTTGTCACCTATCAGCTACTTGGTACCCGCTTACGCTACCGCACCAGCACTGATGTATGTTGGTCTGCTAATGATGAGCAATGTTAGCAAGCTGGATATGGCTGACTCTGTTGATGCGCTATCTGGTCTTGTGTGTGCGGTATTTATCGTACTAACAGGTAATATCGTTACCGGTATTATGCTGGGCTTTGGCTCTTTGGTGATTGGCCGTGTGATTTCTGGTGAAGCGAAGCGCCTGAATGCCGGTACCGTGATCATTGCCATTGTGCTGGTGGCGTTCTACGCAGGTGGCTGGGCGATTTAAAGCCCTCTATCAATGAGTGGTGGTACTGAACTCTGATTAAACAATCAATTACCAAACCATTCATGCACTAAAACTTTCATACACCAAATATTGCGCCTCTCATTGAAAAATGAGAGGCGTTTTTGTTAGGTGACTCGCAACTTGCTTAATCAATAACAACGGTATAAGCAATTGTAAAAAAGACGACTTTTCAGTTTGTTGCCTCTAATTTATTTTCTCTTCACCGCGCTTAAATTTCGTTTATGATGATGGAGCATGAATTCGGTGGAAGGAAATGATCGACCCTATAAATGGATTATCTTTTTGTGTGCCACGCTCCCGATATTGACTGTTGCCTGGGTGCTACTCAATCCGCCTAAAGCAGATATGGAAGGGTTTAGCTGGACGCAAACATCAAAACAAGCATCAGGGCTGAATGACTGGACGACCAAGCTTCCTGAAGAAGAAGGCTTTGACCCCGAGGTGTTGTTGGATCTACATGATCAGGTCTCGCTAAAGAAAACAAAGAAAGTCCAGTCTCTCTTGATTGCCCGAAACGGCCACTTGGTGTTTGAACAGTATTATCCGGTACAGCACTCACCCGATGGCACGCCGATGCCCAAGTATTTTCCTCCGGCACCTGATACGTATCACCAAATGCGCTCGGTGACCAAGACCGTCACATCTACCTTAATCGGTAACTTGCTCTACACCGGCGCAATATCAGACAAAGACACGCCGTTGTTTGACTACTTTCCGAATCAAGACATTCAAGATGCTAAACAGAAACAGCAGATCACACTGAGAAATGCCTTGGACTTCAACAGCGGGCTGGATTGGGAAGAGTGGGGTGCCTACCCCAGTGATGCGATGGGAATGTGGTTGTCGCAAGACCCTTACCAATACATCTTTGATAAAAAGATCGCCCACCCACCCGGTGAAGTGTATGTGTACCAAGGTGCGATGAGTGTACTGCTTGGTGGCGTTGTAGAGAAGGTAACGGGCATGAGTCTGAGGAAATATACCGAGCAGGCATTGTTCAATCCGCTGGGGATCACCCATTATGACTGGTTTGCCCATGAGGTAACAGGGGATTACCTAGGCTCATCGGGCTTGTATTTGCGCACGCGTGATTTAGCCAAGCTGGGTCAACTGTATCTCAATAACGGGATGTGGGAAGGCAAACGGATTTTTTCACCACAATGGGCAAAAGACAGTTTGGAACCTAAAGGGCGTTTTTGGCAGAAAAAGACTATTGCCTACGGGCATAATTGGTGGTTCCCACTGATCACCGTTGATGGGCAGCCGCTGACCATTGCAGGAATGCGTGGGGCTGGGGGACAGGAAATGTTTATCGTACCGGAAATGAAGTTAGTGATTACCATGACGTCCGGTGCCTATATCCACCAGGACGAAGATTACCTATTTGAATTAATCGTGAACTATATCTTGCCGTCGATGGGAGTGAGTACAGCGAAATATATACCACATATTAAGGGATGAATACTTTAAGGATAGCTATGAAGAAAATAATGGTTATTGGTATTTCTGCCTGCGCAATTGCAGTGATGCTATACCAATTTGGCGGCAAGGAGAGGCAGCCGATCAACGCGGCAATACCAGATAGCCCGGCTTTTACGGCCTCGGATGCTTTCGATGGGCAATGGGAAGGGGAAAGGTTCGATGTCAGTGGCGATAAAATATGCTCACCGACACGCGTGGTTGGCTCGATAGAGAATGGAGCGGTCACTATCAGACTGGTGTATAACAACACCTTACTTCGTGGCTGGATTTCGGCGGAGGGCGAGCTTGAACTCTACACTGACAGTCCTCGCTGGGGCTACCGTTTTACCGGGGCAGCGGATAAAGACCGTATTGATGGTGGCTGGAAGGTCACCAATGCCCCATGCAACGGTGAGTGGTATATCGAGAGAAAAGTGTAAGTAACCAGCACGGCTATTTTATTGCGATTGTTTTACTGCAGTTGTAACAATGGCATTCAGTGCTTTGCTCACTTTCTCGATCGTAGCGTCGCATTTAGCGACTTTTCCCTCAATGTGATGGCGGTCGGCGAGATAGGCTGGGTCGTTATAGATCACCCAAACCTCATTGTCGCTGTTCTGCATCACCAAGGCTTTTTGTGGCAGGTCGATTGCCGTGGTTTGTTGGCACTCCATCAGGATAGATCCGACTTTGGGGTTGCCGAAAATGAGCAGCTCAGTAGGGCGAAGGCTGATACCAACGTCTTTTGCTGACTGGCTGTGCGGGACATGGGCAAAAAGCGTCATGCCTTTTTCGTCCAGCACCTGTTTTAGATTTTCGACAGTTTCTGGAACTGAATGGGGACTTTGGATTTGAACTAACCCACTGTCTGCTGATACGGGCAAATGAACAAAAATGAAAAAGATAATAGCCAAGCGTTTGATTATCATTAACCCACCCATTATTGACAGACAGTTTCTAGAGCGCGACTTCTTGTATAGATGCGTGATTTTTCGTATAGAAGCAGGGTTTCTTGTATAAGAAGATAGCTACGCGGGCTTAATTTAGCAAATGCGGCAAAAGGAGGTGCCAATGAGCAGGAAGGTAAGCCATGTACATAGGTGAAGCAGCAAAACGGTCAGGGGCTTCGGTGCGGGCGATACGGTTGTATGAGTCAATGGGGTTGTTGAAGGTCGCAAGGGCAGGTAGCTATCGGGTATTTTCCGAGGCCGATATTAAGTTTATTCAAATGATCAAAGATGCCCAGTCTCTTGGTGTCCACCTCTCTGAGTTGCTCCCGCTGATTGATGAAGAACAGGGATTCAACTGGTCAAAGGCGCTATGTATCCTGGAAGAGAAGCAACAGAATATAGCGGCGCAGATTAAATCTCTCGAGGTACTGAACGCACGGATAAGGGAATATCACCAGGCAATAAAACAGTGTGAGAGCAAGACTCAATCGAAGGAACCCAAACAGCTAATCTAGATATTGACTCTGCCCCTAGGGGCAGGGTTTAAGATGCCTCCAGCACAAAAATGGAGGCAGTGTGATGAAAAAAGTTCTGGTGATAAATGCTAACCCGAAACAGGAGAGTTTATGTCGCTCATTGGCTGAGCACTATGCCAATACCGCAGGTGACAAGCATGAGATTAAGCAAGTGAATATTGCTGATATGTCGTTTGAAATGAACTTGCAGCAAGGATATGACAAGAAGCTTACCCTAGAGGACGACCTGAAAGATTTCCAGCAGTGGGTGACTTGGGCTGAGCATATCGTGATTGTCAGCCCGGTTTGGTGGGGCACGGTGCCAGCCAAATTCAAAGGGGTTATCGATCGGAGTTTCCTGCCGGGCTTTGCCTTTAAATACCAAGCGGGCAAATCAATACCTGAGAAATTGCTGAGTGGCCGTACATCAGAGCTGATCTTTACCCTCGATACCCCGCCATTTTGGTATAAGTTCGTGCAAGGCAACCCTATCTACAAACAGCTTAAGCATACGGTACTCAGTTTCACTGGTATCAAAAATCAATCATCGGTTTACTTCGGGCCGATATTGAATGCCAGTGAAGAGCGCCGAAAATCATGGTTTGATTCTGTATCCAAGCGGGCGGCTCAGCTATAAAGTTCTTGCTTAAGAGCTCCTGCTTAAGAGCTCTGTAACCACTTTACGATAAAGTCAGCTACGTTTTGCGGGGTGTTCAAATCCAAGTAGGGAAGTGGGCATCCTTCAGGCGCAGGTTCATCGCTGGCAAAGGCAATGATGTTTTTATCTTGCGGGTAAAAAAGCGGCTTACCGTAGCTTGGGCGATGTATTTCAATTTTTGCAATCGGCTCATCACGAAACCCTTCAACCAGCACGATATCTAACTGGCTGTGGTCGAGCTGGGCGAGGCACTCTTCTAATTGTGGTTCTTCCCGTTCTGGCTCTGGGTATTCAAAGTACAGCATGTGCCGGGCTTTGGTCGCCAGCAGTGTCTGACTACAGCCGGCATGGCGCAGGCGGTAACTGTCTTTTCCGGGCTTGTCTGGGTCAATGTTGTGGTGGCTGTGCTTGACTAGGCCAATGCGCAAACCTTCTGATTTCAAGAGTGGAATGATATGTTCAAGAAGGGTCGTTTTGCCTGAGCCACTGTACCCCGCAAAGCCAATAATTGGTGCCATTTTGATTTTGAAATGCTTAAAAATAATATCCTGAGTGTAATTCAATGCGTTGTCTTGAACAAACCTGTTTGCGCTTTAAAACCATTTGGTTAGGGTGCAATGGAATATGCCCGCTAGTGTTTCAAACACTGTATCAAAATTGAGGATATTGAGTTTTTTCTCCAACAACATCATGTTTCCTACTACATTTATTGAGTACATCGCAGGCATCTGCTATTACCTTTAAGTAAGGTGTTCAAATGCCTTAATCGCTTACCATACAGTTTTTTGACAGGAAGTCGTGGTATTGATGGTAAGTACTCATAATCGCATCAGGGAGAGTGCAATGTGGGCAACATTGGATTTTGAAGCATCCGGTCTTTCCGGGCAATCTTACCCGATTGAGGTAGGATACTCGCTACCAGACGGTTCTGCGAACAGTCTACTTATCAATCCGTTAACGGCTGGTGATCCATGGCAACATTGGGATGACTACGCAGAGCAAGAGATCCATCAAATTTCACGCCAGAAGCTTCACAATGAAGGAATTCAAGTCGTGGATGTGTGCCAGCACCTCAATGCTGTCCTAGGAAAATACGAACTTGTTTTCTGTGACAGCCAGTGGGATCTATTCTGGCTTGGGCGCTTATATCATGCAGCCCATATGCGGCCTTCGTTTACCCTGACAGAGGTTGGCCTGTGGCTGTTGCAGGAAAACGGCATCGATAGGGCACACTTCCAGCAGATCATGGCTGAACTTGGTCCTGTGCAGCATCGCGCCGAATCAGATGCCAAGCAAATAAGAAAGGCAATCACTCAGCTGACAGAGTAGTGATTTCATTAAGTTAGTGACCCATTTCTGGTGAGTGGTTTATCAGAAGTGGGTATACTGATTTATCCTTTTTAGCCGTGAGTGATCCTCTTGCAGACCTCTTCATTTGATCAATCCCCTTCGCGCCCTTTGCCACCAAGCGTACGTTTTGCAGTGTTCAATATCTCAATGTCAGACCCAACCCCCGGCGCGATATTGGGCCAGCTGGAACAACCCCGCCACGAGCGCTTTGCAAAACTAGCCGCTATCATCCAGTGTGCCGCCCCCGACGTACTGATGCTGTGTGAATTCGATCATCCCGGTGAGGGGGGCGATGATGGTGCGCTTGAGCGATTCTGCCAGCATTACTTGGCCGTTTCACAGCACGGCCAGCCAGCCGTATCTTACCCTTACCGCTATTGCCCGCCTTCAAATACCGGCATGGCAATGGCCAATGATCTGGATGGTGATGGGAAGATCACCTTGCCCAACGATGCCCAGGGATTTGGCGAGCACCATGGTCACTTCAGCTTTGTGATCCTGTCGCGCTTCCCCATTGCCGAGAAAGACATCAGAAGTTGGCAAAAACTGGTATGGAAAGACTTGCCGGGTCACCAGATGCCAGAAGGCTACTACTCGGAGGGGGCAGAAAAAGAGCTTCGTTTATCTTCAAAAAACCATGTTGTAGTACCGGTAGAGGTTGAAGGCCAGGCTATTTACCTGGTGTGCTGCCATCCAACACCGCCAGTTTTTGACGGGCATGAAAAGCGCAATGCCCGCCGCAACCATGATGAACTGGTGTTGCTAAGAAGCATTATCGACAATACAGACTACCTTATTGATGATAATGGTAATCAGGGCGGGTTGTTGCCTGATAGCCGTTTTGTGGTGCTGGGGGATCTCAATGCCGACATGGCTGACGGTGATGGAATGAAAAAAGCTATCCGCGATCTGTTATTGCACCCAAGGATCCATCGCTCCGTGTCCTCAGGCCGGATGACGCCAAAAAGCTTGGGGGCACGTTTTCTAAGGCCATGGCAACAACGCCGTGGACGGCCGAGTGAGTGGACGCACATATCGGGCTTGCGCCTTGATTATGTGCTGCCATCGGCCAACCTAGATGTACTTCAAAGCGGGGTATTTTGGCCTGACAAGAAAGATCCGCTACGCCGCTTGATTACCGATGAACGCGGGCGGGAGCGAGCTCAGGCTGGCTCTGACCACCGTTTGGTATGGGTAGATATCGCGCTGAAATAAAGAGCTTTATTCGTACTGTGCGAGTGGTTTTATGGTGTTTCCTGACCTAGGCTTTTGAATATAACAAAGTGACTGTATTTGGGTATTAACCTTGATTCGACAGGGAGGAGCACCATGCCTGATTCGCTCAAACCGCTTGGCGGTGAAGGTTTACGCGGACAAACTGCTGGTAGCACGGCACTGTGTACGGTAGGTAAAACCGGTACCGGCTTGACCTATCGCGGCTACGACATTTCTGACCTGGCACAGCATGCCGAGTTTGAAGAGGTCGCTTACCTGCTGCTCAAAGGTAAACTCCCCACCCGGGCTGAACTTGCCGCCTATAAAACCAAGTTAGTTTCCTACCGTGGTTTGCCCCTTGCCCTGAAGCTAGTGTTGGAGCAGATCCCTGCTGATGCCCATCCTATGGATGTGATGCGAACAGGCTGCTCGATGCTGGGCAACCTCGAGCAGGAGCACGGCTTTACCGAAGAGTACGACAAAGCCGACCGCTTATTGGCTCTGCTGCCCGCCATTATTTGCTACTGGTACCGCTATAGCCATCATGGGGTAAAGATAGAAACTTATTGCGACCAAGACAGTATTGCGGGTTATTTTCTGAAAATGCTCACTGGTGAAACGCCACCTGATTTGCACAAACAAGTCATGCATTGCTCGCTGACCTTGTACGCCGAGCATGAATTCAATGCTTCGACGTTTGCTGCAAGGGTGTGTGCTTCAACCTTGTCGGATATCTATTCCTGTGTATGTGCCGCGATTGGTACCTTGAGGGGGCCGCTACATGGTGGTGCTAACGAGGCAGCCATGGATATGATTGAGCGATGGCAGACAGCAGATGAGTCGGAATCCGGCATTCTGGAGATGTTGGAGAAAAAAGAAAAAATCATGGGCTTCGGCCATGCCATCTACCGCGAATCTGATCCCCGAAATGCCCTTATTAAGGTTTGGTCTGAAAAGCTGGCGAAAGATGCCAGTGATCCGGTGCTCTATGATATTTCCGTTAGGGTAGAAGAAGTCATGAAGCGTGAAAAGAACCTGTTCTGCAATGCTGATTTCTTCCATGCATCGGCTTATCATTTTATGGGCATACCGACCAAGCTGTTTACCCCGATTTTCGTCATGAGCCGCGTTACCGGTTGGGCTGCGCATGTGTTTGAACAGCGCGATCACAACCGGATCATTAGGCCGAGTGCAGATTACATCGGCCCAGATCACCAAGAATGGATACCTATTGATGAGCGTCATTAGCAAGAGCGCTACCCATAATGGCTATTGGCAGGATTTGCCGCAGGGTAGGGTGTACTGGAACCCGCATTTTCTCGAGCCTTCTGTTGCAGATAAGTGCTATGAGCGACTTGAAGATGAACTCAATTGGCAGCAGAAAAAAATTATGATGTTCGGCAAGGAGGTGTGGCAACCCAGGTTGCAGGCTTGGTGCGGCGAGGCAGTCTATTCCTATTCAGGTTTGACGATGCAGCCCGATCCGTGGACACCGACCTTGCAGATCATTCGCCAGCAGCTCAATGACCTACTTGGCAGAAATTTTAATTCCGTTTTGGCAAACCTGTATCGCAATGGAAAAGATTCGATGGGCTGGCATCAAGACAACGAGCCTGAACTTGGTGAGCAGCCCGTGATCGCTTCAGTTAGTCTTGGCGCAACACGGCGCTTTGTGCTGCGGCACAAGCAAAGCAAGGACAAGCAAGAATATCAGCTAAACCATGGTTCGCTCTTAGTGATGGCCGGAGACCTGCAAACGTACTGGCAACATGCGGTACCGAAAACACAGCGGGTCGACACCCCTCGTATCAACTTAACCTTTCGTGAAATTATGGAATGATGAGGGGGTATTCTTGTGGCCAATGTCGATATTCCCATAGGGCAAGGTCTTTTTTGCTATTGTTATCTCGATCACATCTGCAAGCATAATTTTACAGTTTTCTGACGTAATAGATTCAAGGCTTTGCTAGCGTTCTGGCTAAATGTTTAGCGGAATGAGCAGGGAGTCTTCAATGGGACGGGGAAGCAGTAATTTACAGCAGGTATTTCAACGGAGAATCTTGCCTTCGCTGGTGGTCGGGGCAATGGTTTCTTCTTCGGTTGTTTGGGCGGATGTCCAGTCAGCAGCCGAGCAAGGGCTGACCCTCAATGCCAACGGCAGCAATACCACGTCGAGCGCTGAACAAGCCAGTTTTGAGCAAGACGCTGAGCGGATCCGCCAGACCTATGAAAGCCAACTCTTTACCCTTCCTGCTTTCAAAATGGGCCACTATGGCCTGCGTATGTACCGCCAGACCCAAGATCCTAAATACCAAGCGGCGATATGGTCAGATATGGCCCGTGTTGCCAGCCGTTTGAATTACTTTGCTACTGAAGTCCATACACCCGGGCAAATTGAAGCGTACTCGGCACAACGCCTTGCTCGTTATGACTACAAAGAAGATGTTCGCAGCGATTTACGTTACGAAGCGACCAAAGATAAGCCGGAATATTTTTACCTTGGCGTTGATCTGTTGGGATCGATGGCGCGGGCGAATGAGTATGGCTTGAAGCACCGAGAAGACGCCAAGCTTCGCGAGGTTATTCGCCGCTATGATTTTAAAGACTATGCGACTGATCCTGAAATGATCAGAGCATGGGCGGCTCAATTAGCCAATCAGGTGTATTGGTTGCGTCAGTTAGGCGAGCAGGATGTGGTTGAGGACTTTACCGCTGCGTTCAAAGAAACATACCCTGACAGTCAAGACGATCAGCTGACGGATCAACAGTTCATGAACAAGGTTTATGGCCTGACCCACATAATCTTTGCCGACACAGGCTATTATCAACATCCGGTCAAAGAGTCGGATCACCAATGGATCTATGACTACTACCGCGCCAATATTGATACCATTATCTCTCGCTCAAAGGAAGATGTGATTGCCGAAGTGGGGATCAACTTCTTGCTAGCTGGCTTGGAGGACGATCCTGTGGTCGAAAAGACCCGCAAGGCGATACAGCGCTCGCTTAACCGTCAGGCGGGTATTATACCGGCAGTGAATGGCAGCACCGATCTGCTAGATGGCGAACACCGCAATGTCCTTGCTATCATGCTACTTGATTGGCAGGGTGCCCATGCCGTGCCAACTATTCAGAGACAGCCTGAAATTTTCACCGGCAAGCCCTATGGGTTGATAACGAAGTAAAACCTAAAGGCAGATAAATAGTTCAAAGCAGCGCCCCTTTTTTACAGGGGCGTTTGCATTTAGGTTAGGTCTGAAAATCAAATCTTTGATAGCCCATAGCCCATAGCCCATAGCCCATAGCCCATAGCCCATAGCCCATAGCCCATAGCCCATAGCCCATAGCCCATAGCCCAGAACCTAATAGTGATACTTACCGCTGATACTGTTCACAGCAAAGGTTTGTACTTTCATCGATGGTGACCAGTACACACTGTTCCAGCCGGCTTTGAGTTTCAGCTGGCGGATAAAATCTTCTGGCTTGGGCAGTTTTTCCCAGACTTGCGGTAAAAATAGTGCTTGTTGGTGGTTATCCGAAAGGATCACGCCGACCTTGTTGTTATCTAGGTAGTCGATGAGCGCTTGCTCTGAGTCGACATCGAGATCTTCCGGCTGGGTCAGAACCGAAACTTCGACCACTAATCCGTCGAGTTGCTCTTCGACCAGCGGCATGAAACGGCGATCTTGGTAAGCGCTCGCACGGGCTTTGTTGTGTACTTCCATGACCAGAGGAGAGTGGGCCACAGTTGTACCCAGGCAGCCCTGAAGTTCGCCATTAACCGTTAGGGTAACAAAGCAAGCGCCTGGCTGGAGCAATTTCTTGCCATATAAATCAAGTCGGGGAGGTTGGGGAAGATCATCAGAAAAATGACCGCGAATGGCATCGCGAGCCACATCTAACAGTTGGGTTAGCTCACCTTTATTGAGGTTCTGAAACGAGATAGCTGACATATCCTACGACTCTCTCCTTATCTCCGGCGTCTGTGTCACCGGAATTTATTAATGTTCTACGTGTAAGTGTGTATCCCCTTTGTTTGGCTAGCAATAGCAATGTATTTATGCCGGTTGAGCCACAAGCTTGTTCTGGAACGAGAGTCGGCTTGTAGTTTTCAATCATGTTGCAGGTTTGGCTATCAATACGCTGGGCTTCCGAATAGGTGTGGAAATGGCTTAGATCACTGCTGATAACAAGTAGACAGTCATCACCCTGCCAAAGGGCATCAATAAGCTTGGCGACATGTGCCGGATTTACATTACTGGTTAAGAGCGGTAACAGGGTGAAGTCATGTAAACATGACTGCAGGAAAGGCAATTGCACTTCGAGGCTGTGCTCTAGGGCGTGAACCTGATCCGATACTTCAATATCATCTATTTCCTTCAGCTTTTCAACAAATTGTGTGTCAATTTTGATTTTACCTAGCGGGGTCTCGAAATAGTCTGCTGCGGGGATGGCACAGCCTTGGAAATAGTGACGGTGGCTGGGACCGATAAGGATCACCCGGCGGATGCGGTCGGCCTCAGGAAGTAGGTAACGGTAAGCATCGGCGGCAACACGGCCTGAAAAAACGTACCCTGCATGAGGAACGATTAAGGCACGGATAGGCGTGTGGTGTTGAGTGGACTTAAGCCATTCATCCATCTGGCTTTTCAGGTGTTGAGCTGAGTGAGAATAGAACCGGCCAGCCACGGCTGGTGGACGCGTATTCATAGGGTACCTACCGATAAAGTCTTAAAAACTGGACTAATCTTAAGTATAGGAATAAAAATGCCTTATTGATCTCAAGGTGCCAGAAATCAGAGCAACATCAATGTGTTCAGTTCAAAAAGATAACCATGAAGGGTCTATCATGCGCCAACCTCCTGAATTTTATCCCACAAAATATTGGCATCGACTCGATGATGGTAGGGTAGTGTGTGATCTTTGCCCGCGCCAATGCCGGCTTCGGGATGGTAAGCGCGGAGCATGCTTTGTTAGGCAGGCTCATGAGGGAGAAATCGTTTTAACCAGTTATGGTCGCTCCAGTGGCTTTTGTATTGATCCTATCGAGAAAAAACCACTCAATCATTTTTACCCTGGCAGCTCGGTACTGTCTTTCGGAACCGCCGGTTGTAACCTAGGGTGTAAATTTTGCCAGAATTGGAATATCAGTAAGTCCCGCCAGATAGATACCTTGGGATCGTCAGCGATGCCGGAGCAACTCGCACAGGCCGCGAAACGTTATGGTTGTGACAGCATAGCCTTTACCTATAACGATCCGGTGATCTTTATGGAATATGCGGTCGATGCCGCACAGGCTTGTCGGGAAATGGGAATTAACAGTGTGGCAGTCAGTGCTGGGTACATTTGCGATAAACCTAGGGTTGAGTTTTATCGCCATATGGACGCTGCCAATATAGATCTAAAGGCATTTACTGAGCGCTTCTACCACAAAATCTGTAGCGGTCATCTCGCACCGGTGCTCGATACCTTGCTCTATCTAAAGCATGAAACAGATGTATGGTTTGAAATCACGACTTTGTTGATCCCCGATGAAAATGACAGCCCGCAAGAAATCGATGCGCTCACTCGCTGGGTGCACGATAACTTGGGGCCGGATGTCCCGATCCATTTCAGTGCTTTCCACCCTGATTTTAAAATGCTCGACAAGGAACGGACACCGCCCGAGACAGTGAAACGAGCACGTGATATCGCTATTGCCAATGGCCTGCATTATGCCTATGTTGGCAATATCTTCGATGAGAAGGGTGACAGTACCTATTGCCCTGGATGTGGTAAAAACGTCCTCTCCCGTAACTGGTATCAATTAGGTGATTGCCACTTAACCAGCCAAGGGCAGTGCCATCACTGTGGTTATCAACTGGCTGGCCGGTTTAAGCCGATTGAAAAAGCCTTTGGTCGGCGGCGGATCCCTGTGCAAATAGCCAGCGGGTGAAAGAATATAGGTGCTTTAGATTGGATCTAGGCTTGTCATCGGTACAGGCAATTCGATATCTTACCCATTATTAAAACACCTGAATGAGAAAGTAATCATGTCTGATATGACGATGGAGCAACTTGCTAGCTACCAGAACCTAGTGATCACCCAGCCGAACTGCCCGTTTTGCGTAAAAGCAAAAGCTATCTTGGATGAGCGCGGCACCGAGTACACCACTTTGGTGCTGGGTACGGATCTGCCTAAAACCACAATGGTTGATTTTATCGAGCAGCAGACTGGTAATGTTGTCCGTACTGTTCCGCAAATCATTTTGGATGGTCAGTACATTGGTGGCCACGATGACTTGGTTGCTTTCCTTGCTCGTCAGGTAGAGAAAGACGCATTTGGTGATTTTGAGCTTTAAGTTCAATAATCTAGTCACCTTGGCTTGTTAAAGAATGCATCGAAAGGCAGCGCATTGGCGTTGCCTTTTTTGGTTTGATCTAGGCTAAATATCCTGCATTCTTTTCAGGCGCTAATAACAGGCTCTGGTAAACTGGTATTTCAACTACGTTATATGGATTTCTGGAATGCTGAATTACCAAGGATTGTCCTTCCTGCTATTGTTAGTCATCGCATCCGCTCTGATTATTGCCCATTCTTACCGCTACAATCGCAAGGTAACGCCTTTCTCGCTGATGATTATTGGAGTACTCGCCGTAGTTTCAGTCACCAGCTACGCCTTCTTGGGGCATGAGCCGAAGAATACCGTTAAGCGTCCAGAAGCCCCGCAACCACTGCCTGAAGATATGTTGATGAGCGCTTCGGAGCTGAACCAACAGCGTATCGAGGAGATCCAAGACAAACTGCGTGAAGACACCCAAAACGGAGAACTGTGGTACGCGCTGGGCAATGCGTATATGTACAGCAGCGAGTTTGAAAATGCAGGTACTGCATTCCTCTACGCACAGAGATTAGCCCCAGAGCCGCAATCCAATATTTACTCGGCCATGGCGACGGCTAGTTACTATCAGGAAAAGCAGCACTTCACCGCGCAAAGCAAGGCTTGGCTTGACCGGGCGTTGGAGTTGGACGAAAACAATATCTCCGCCCTTATGCTGCTTGCGTCCGACTATTTCCTCAGTGCCCGTTACCAAAGAGCCATTGATACCTGGCAGCGAGTACTGGATACCGAACGGACTGATTTAGATAGGGTCGAAGTGATCAATGCCATCAATCGGGCTAAGAGCTTTCTGTAGGCTGAAACCAAGTGACTAACGCGATAATAAAGCCTAATACACCAATGACATTAACCATTACCCCAGACCAGCGCCAGACTTCGGTTGGCCACATTGAGGGCGCATGAGTGAAGGCCCTAGATTTTCGAGGCTTCGCAGCTATCCCCCCCCGCCGTGGGCGCCGTCATAACGTGAAATCAGCATCATCTTATTGAGGTTGCTTTGGTTCATCACAAGCCCCGGCGCTGCCTTTTCGATAGCAATCGGGGACCCATTAAACACAGTCGCGACGACCTCAATGTCTTTGATGGCAGACGGGTTTTCTTTTTCTACCTTATAAGGGTGCTCGGCCAGCACTGCAAAGTTGGCATTTTTGCCAATATCGATACTGCCAATGTTGTCTTCAAGACGTGCGGCATAGGCTGCATCGATAGTGAT
The DNA here is from genome assembly GCF_056160145.1 of Photobacterium sp. ABD4_091. Classification (NCBI taxonomy): domain Bacteria; kingdom Pseudomonadati; phylum Pseudomonadota; class Gammaproteobacteria; order Vibrionales; family Vibrionaceae; genus Photobacterium; species Photobacterium sp. ABD4_091. Next base: position 2,907,819 of record NZ_JBSWWQ010000001.1, read on the forward strand.
TGCTCGCATCGACTCTTCCATCGTCAATTTTTCAGACTCACCCAGCGTTTTGCCACTGAGCCCAGTTCGGTTTACCGCTGTCCAGGCCAATGCCAGTGGTCGACCCGGTGCCATTGGGGCATCGGAGTGGAAAGACAGTTTGGCACCAGCATCAAGGAAAGAGCGCCCTCTTGAGGTGTATTGTGCACGCTCTGTACCAATTCCATAGAGGCTATATTGATCGCCTAAAACATGAAGGTAGAAGGGCTTCACCGAAAAGTTGGCTCCCAACTTCGTAGCACGCTCCCTTATGGCCATCGGTATATCCGTCTTTCATCATCATTAGCTGGGCATAGGCAGCCCCATCGGCAAATAGCTTGACTTGGTTGGGTAGCCAGCGGACATATTCGCTGTTTAGGGAAGGATCGCTCACCCGTTTTTCAACAGCTTCAAATGCTGCTTCGGCATCGCCGCCCATTTTGTCATAAACCGTGTTGCCTGCCGGGATCATGAAGTAATCCAACATCGGTTGTTGCTCCATGATATCAATCATGGCTTTGGTCATGTCATCTGGCATCATCATGCCCGGATCCACAACTGTAGTGATACCACCTGCCTGCAGGTATTGATTCGCCCGCGTCATGCCTTCAGCAAACTTTTCCGGGGTGGCTATCAATGAGAACATCAAAGGGGCAGCAGCATATAGGCCGGTTTCGTACGCATGGCCTTTTACATCCCCCCAAGGCAAGCTCCAATCAGCAGGTGTGATCAGATGGGTATTGGCCACCAGGGCAAATAGCCAAATGTGCGAATGGGGCTCGACTAAGCCCGGGGTCAGGGTCATCTCTGCGTAGTCGGTGTTATGGCTAAAGCCGTCGGTGTTTTGGTATCTGGCTAAGATGGATTGTTTTTCACCGACAGCGAGAATTTTACCGTCTTGGACTGCAACCGCATTGGCTTGGTCGATAGCGTCGGACATGGTGATGATGCCTGCAGCAGAATAGACAGTAATAGGAGAGTCGCTGGCCTCGGCAAACAGACTTGGTGCCTTTGAATCGCTGCAGGGCGCTTAGCGGGGGCGGTTCCCCCTCAAGGACATTATAAAGTTATGGGAGTGACCTGAGTGAAAGATCACTACCGCTGAGATAGGAGGGTGGCAAGCTCTGAAATTAACCATTGCTTCGCTTTGCCAAAACTCTGATTGTGATGCCATACCGCGATTCTTCCTGCATATAGCGGTGCGTCGGTATCGATGCTAAATACCTGGTAGGTGTTGTCTTGGCTTGAGAGCAGTTTTTGGGGGAAAATGCCCCATGATGGTTTTTGGCGAATGATGGCTAACGCGGACTGTGGGGAAAAGGCCTGCTGCACCAGCTCAAACCTGTCGGTACGCAGGACAATACCGAGGCCAGGATAGCTCACGAATGGTAGTTTACGTAGCTCGGAGTGAAAGCGGACATTGCTTAGCCCCGAGGCGTTCAGCTGTGATGAAGCCTCTTGGTTGAGTACGCTGCACATTGTGACGTTATCAATATGCTTGGGGTGGAAGTCTTCTGGAAGATCCCGGTTTTGGTAGAGGCGTATGGCGATATCAATCACACCTTGTTCCAGCAAGCTGTCAAGGTTGTTGGTTGGGTGGTTCTGCCATTGCACGGCTAGCCCGGGAAACTGGCTGGATAGGGCTTGGTCAATATGGCCGATCTCATCAAAGGTGGTAAGAAAGTCCACCCCGATGACAAGGGATGATTCAATGCGATGGGCAACATTCTGGCTGAGCTGGCAAAATGATTGGTAATTTTGTACCAAAGTCCTTGCCCTGCCGTACAAGTTTTCCCCTTCGTCGGTGAGGGAAATGTTCCGGCCATTTCGATGGAACAGCTTTACCCCAAGGTCAATCTCAAGGTTGGCAATGGCTTGGCCGATAGAACTGCGATCGCGGCCTATCTTACGACCGGCTGCAGTAAATGATCCCGTCTCGACGACAGTGGTAAAGTAGTGCAGGTGTTCTATGTTTGGGTTGACCATTGAGCTCTCTAGACAGTTACCTTCATGTAAATATAATGGGGCAGTTAAAAAATGCTTAATACGAAACTTTATTTTGAGCAGATATAATTATTCAGTTTATATATCGCCAATATTGTTACATATAAAATGCTCTCACCTTTAAATTTAAAAACACCATACAAAAGTTTTTATCTTGATGTGGCATGACAATAGTTCAAGTGGCACTTATTTTTCCCATCTATTTTTGATGTTGCTCTCAATATTTAAATTATAAAAGTACCAGATAACAGAAATTGAGCGCCGTACACATTTTTAAGAGAGAAAACACGAATTGGACATTCTCTTAGTTAGTGTGTTAATAATTTGTTTAACATGTTAACTAAAAGGGTGTTTGAACTTATGCGGCTATCAATTCTTTCTCGTGCCAGTCTAATGCTAATTATGTTGTGCTTGAGCTGGGGGGCATTTGCTCAAGCGATTGCTCCGTCCAAGACAACGCAGGTTGTTATGCTTGGTACCGGTACACCGTTCAATGACGCAAACCATTCAGGTCAATCGGTGGCGATTGTGGTTAATGGTGAAGTGTATCTGGTTGACTTTGGTCCAGGGGTGGCCCGACAAATTGATGCAGCTAGGCAAAAAGGCTTTGAGGGCTTTCCGGGTAATACACTACGCCCAACATTCATAAAAACTGCTTTTCTTACCCATTTGGACTCGGACCATACCATGGGGATCGCCGATATTATTCTGACGCCGTGGGTATTAGGGCGTAAAGAGCCATTAAATCTATATGGTCCGCCGAACACCAATTTTTTGGTAAACAACACCTTAAAGGCTTTTGATAAAGATATTGTTCATCGCATGAATGGCGCTCAACCTGCAAACCCAGATGGATATAAGGTAAACACCACGATTATTCGCGAGCCGGGAGTAGTGTATAAGGATGATAATGTTACCGTTGAAGCCTTCAACGCACGCCATGGTGATTGGCCAGATGGCTACGCTTTGGGTTACCGCTTTACGACTCCTGATAGGGTGATCGTTGTTTCAGGTGATACCACCTATGACGAAAAAGTTATCGAAAACTACAAGGGGGCCGACATACTGATCCATGAAGTGTACAGCATGGAAGGGCTCGCCAAGCGCACACTGGATTGGCAGAAATACCACCAGCTGGCTCATACATCGACTAAGGATTTGGCCAAAATAGGCGATATCATAAAGCCTCAGCTGATGGTACTTAACCATGTGCTTTATTTCGGTACTAGTGCTACTTCAGTAGACAATGAATTCAGCCAGTATTACCAAGGTAAATATGTTATGGCTCAGGATTTGGATGTGTACTGATTTAGTGGGAACAATCAGGGTATGATATAAAAAACGCCCCGATATTAATCGGGGCGTTTTAGTTATTGAGTTAAAAGCTCATGAGTTAATAACTAAAGCTGCTCAGTTATTTCTCGTCGTAGCTCGCTTCACGAACTTTGGCTTCTTCTTCCCACTTAGGCACAACAGTATTTAGGAAGTCTTCTTTTTCTTGGTTCATTGCATCCATATCCATGCCAAGTGCCTGCTGGGCTTTCAGCTTGGTAGAGATGTCAGGGATTTCAACTGGATCGGTAATGCCTTTGGTTGCCAGTAGGCGAACTACTTTAGCACGGGCATCAGCGGCTTTATCCAGTGCCGTACCCAGAACGCGTAGGGCAACTTCCGGTGCGTGCATGTGAACACCGTGAGAAGCAATCGCGTAGTCCCAGCGCCATTGGGCGTGACGGATATCGGTCAGGATTGGTTTCATTTCTTCTTCAGTCGCACCTGCATCCCAAGCAGCTTTCGCTTCGAAGTGAGCGGCAACGATTTGCTTCTCAGCGCGAAGTTTCATCTCTAGCACCTGAGCTTTACGGGTAGAAACGATGCCCTGTAGGGTTTCTTTGTCTTGGGTGTGACAGTTAGCACATGTATCTTCGAAACGGTCGAATGGGTTACCGATCTTGTGATCAGTGAACACGACACCGTCTTCGTTCTGTACTTTCGGCATGTGACAGTCAATACAGGTCACGTTGTTCTTACCGTGGATACCATCGCGCCATGTTTCATACTCTGGATGCTGCGCTTTGATCATCGGTGCTTTAGACAGACCGTGGGTCCAATCACTGAAGCCGATATTGTCGAAGTACACTTCCATTTCGTCAACACCCGTACCCATGTCCCATGGGAACTTGACTGAGTTGTGGCTTTGCTTCTGGAAGTAGTATTCAACGTGGCACTGACCACAAACTTGCGCTTGCTGGTCTAGGCGAGAACCATCCTCAAATTTCTTGTCGATGGCTTCCATCGCACGGGCTGCGTATGGGCGCGACAAAGCCAAGGCTGGTTTGCCTTGTTTGAAATCTTCACTGTTGGTGTTGTGGCAGTCGGCACAGCCGATGGTGTTGCTGATTTCAGAGCCCAAGCGTGCCCACTTGCCTTCGAAATAGCCATCTTCACCGCGCTCGTCAATCACACGAGCAACGTCAGGGCTCTTACAGCTCCAACATGCCATCGGCATTGGGCCCGAGTTGGCATCCTGAGGGCCACCGGTACGTAGGGTTTCACGTACATCGGTTAGGGCGTAGTAGTGACCACGGGCTTTGTTATAGTCTTTGGCAAAGCCGTAGCCAGCCCAGAGGATAACCATGTTCGGGTCACCTTCAAGGGCATCTTCGATATGATCGCTTTCTTTGGTTGCTTCCCAGGTTTTGTACTGGTCTGCATGGGCCGCTGCAAAAGCTTCGTTTCGCGCCTCAATTCTTTCTTTTTCAGCAGGTTGTTCTTCGTTTGCTAACGCATTGCCAGAAAGAAATATTGCAGACAGTAATGCTGCAACAGCGGCAGTATTTCTCGTCCATTTATTACTCACGATGTGCACTCCATAATTCTTGTTGTAAATAGAGCCAAGCGTTGTGAATGCGGCTTTTCGATGCAAACAGAATTAGAGTTCTAAATAAGAATATCAGAAAGGAGAAAACCCGAGATAAAAGCGTTTTCTTTTTTGTCTTGGATCAAAAGGGAAAAGTGAATAACGCGAGGTAGATTAATAATTTACCTATATACCCCTTTGTGGGTATTTACATAACCCTTTGGGTTGGTGTGGGTTCTGCGCTGTAATATCATTTTAAAACAACATTTTAGCATGGATTCTGGGATTGATCTAAATCAGTAAAAGTTCATGTTCAATACCACTTTTACGTTATTTGTTATTTGTCGCATATTTTCACATCTTGAAATATAGTTTAATAAGCTTGTTGAGCGTTGTGGCTTAAAAATGATGCAAATAAGAATTGATTTCAAGTGCAATGGATTATTAATTGCAGAAATCAAGGGGCACGTTTGTGCCTGATTTGTATTATCAGCACCGGTTACTTTTTGATTTAAATAAAAAAGTAATTGTGGAAGATGAAAAGGTGAAAAATGGGCAATCATAAAGTAGCCCTGAATAGCATGCTGACATTGTTTGTCGCTATGTGTATTTGGGGTTTCTCAATCAATGTTGCCGCAGACTCCCAAAGCACAGAAGCCACAGCAGCCAATCCTTCTGTAACCACTTCGGAGTCCGGCAGACATGTCGTTGAATTCATCCGTGATCGGGACTACGCCTGTACCCAATGTCACAAGGATGATGAACACGTACTTAAAGGTGCACACAGCACCGCCATTAACCCGCACACTAACCGTGATGTGACCTGCGTGGATTGCCACAGCAATGTAGGCAAAGATCACCGCAATGGCGCAAAAGAGGTGACCAAGTTTGCTCCAGCTCAGTCTGTTGCCGGCATTGAAAAGCCAGCAGCTGATGTTGCCTGGATCACCCAGCAAAACGAAACGTGTGTGAACTGTCATGAGCCTGAGAATTTACGCGAAGCGAACTGGACCCACGATGTCCATGCGCTGGATCTCTCATGTGCTTCTTGCCATAACATCCACCCAACATCTGATCCGATGAAAGGTATCGAGAGAAAGCCGAAAATCAAGCTTTGCGTCGATTGCCATTCCGATCAGACAAAAGCAAAAAAGTAGGGGAGAGTTTATGACGTGTTCAAGACGTAACTTCCTGGCTGGTGCCGGGGCAGTTATCTTCACTACAGGGGTGGCAGCCTCTAACCTCGTTGGCGGTCGTAAGACATTAGCGGCAACCATGGAAGATGGCGTGAAGCGCTATGGTATGGTCCATGACGAGACGCTTTGTATCGGTTGTACCGCCTGTACCGATGCCTGTCGCGAAGTCAATAATGTGCCTGAAGGGGTATCACGACTGGAAATTGTCCGCAGTGAACCACAGGGCGAATACCCAGATGTTGACTACCAATTTACCCGTATCTCTTGTCAGCATTGTGAAAACGCACCTTGTGTCCATGTCTGCCCGACTGGGGCGGCCTTCAAGGACGATGACACCGGTATTGTTGCCGTCGATAACTTCAAGTGTGTCGGTTGTGGTTACTGCCTAGCGGCTTGTCCTTATCAGGTGCGTTTCTTCCATCCTGAAACTAAATCTGCGGATAAGTGTGACTTCTGCCGTGAAACCAATCTCAAGGAAGGCAAACAACCTGCTTGTGTTGAGTCATGTCCGACTAAGGCACTGACATTTGGTGATTTGAATGATCCAAATAGCGAAATCAGTCAATTGATCACTGAGAAGCCGGTTTATCGCCAAAAAGTCGAGCTCGGCACTGCGCCTAAGATGTACAAGGTGCCACATGGAAAAGGGGAGATAAAAGGATGAGTACGACATTTGCAGATGCCTTTTATTTTGACTCGTTGGTCTGGGACTGGATCATTGCGGTCTACCTGTTCTTGGCAGGGATGTCAGCTGGTGCGGTAATGATTGCTATCTACCTTAAACGTAAGGTGATCGAAGGCTACCCGGCCAGTAACGGTATTATCAAGGCGACAGCGATTCTGGCCCCGTTCGGGATCATCGTGGGGTTGTTGATTCTGATCTTCCACCTGACCAAGCCTTGGTCATTCTGGAAAATCATGATTTTCTACAACCCGAACTCGGTGATGTCGATGGGTGTGGTGTTGTTCCAGGTTTACCTGGTGGTTCTGTTTGCTTGGCTAGCTATTATCTACAAGAACGAGCTGCTGGAATTGCTGGGTGAAAAGTTGCCAATTGTTGGCAAGGTCATGAAGGTAATAGAGCGCTTCGAAAACAGCATTGAGTTGTTCCTTGGCTTCTTGGCTTTGGTACTGGCGGCCTACACCGGCTTCCTACTGTCAGCGTTGCAAACCTATCCAATGCTGAATAACCCGGTATTGCCTATCTTGTTCTTGTTCTCTAGCTTGTCATCGGGAGCTGCCGCATGCTTGCTGTTTGGCGTGGTGTTCTTCAAGGAATCGGCGAATAGTGCCAGTGTCAGCTGGGTGCATAAGTTCGAGCGTCCAGTGGTAATGTTTGAGTTGTTTGTGATTTTCGCCTTCTTCTCAGGTTTGTACTTCGGTGGTGGCCAAAGTCAGGTAGCTGCGATTGCCGCTATCGGTGGTGGCTTCTGGGCGAGCTGGTTCTGGTATGGTGTGATTGGCATCGGTATGTTGGTGCCATTAGGCCTTAACGCTGTGAGCCCTTCAGGGGTTAAACACAACAAAGCCTTTATTATGCTCGTGACGACCCTAAGTTTGATCGGTGTACTGATGCTGCGTACGTTTGTGCTGTATGCTGGACAAATGACGACCTTATAGGTTGATGTAACAAAGATAGAATCGCCACAGTTAGCGCTGTGGCGATTTAGTAACAAGGAAAATAGATGCTCCCTGAAGTTGGACATTTCTCGTTAATCCTCGGTATGGTGTTTGCCTTGCTCGGTGTAACTGTCCCGGTTGTAGGATTAGTCAAAAAGGATTCATACCTTACTCGCTATGCTTGGCCATTAAGTTATGGCGCCTTTGGTTTTATCGGTCTCTCGATTATCTTGCTCGGCGCGAGTTTTGCGCTGGATGATTTTTCGGTTGCCTATGTTGCCCATCACTCCAATACCCAATTACCCATATTCTTCAAGCTCGCCGCGGTGTGGGGGGGACATGAAGGATCATTTTTATTTTGGTTGTTCTCTTTAAGCCTTTGGGCCGCATTGGTTGCAAGGGCATGCCGAAAACTGAATGAGGCTTTTATTACGCGGGTGCTGGTTACCCTGTCTGGGTTGGTTATGTTGTTCAGCTTGTTCGTTTTGCTGACGTCTAACCCGTTTGAGCGCTTGTTCCCGACACCGCTCGAAGGACGTGATTTGAACCCGATGCTGCAGGATGTTGGGCTGATCTTCCATCCGCCAATGCTGTATTTAGGCTATGTGGGTTTTGCCGTCAGCTTTGCTTTTGCCATTGCGGCTTTGACCTGTGAACACGGCAAAGATCATGGAAAAGTAGAATGGGCTAAATGGAGCCGCCCCTGGACCTTGGCAGCTTGGGTATTCCTCACCGGCGGCATCGCGTTGGGTTCCTGGTGGGCATATTATGAACTCGGCTGGGGAGGCTGGTGGTTCTGGGATCCTATAGAGAATGCATCGCTGATGCCATGGCTGACGGGCACTGCGCTGATCCATTCTTTGATGATCACCGAATACCGCAAGGCCCTGTCTGGCTGGAGCTTGTTGCTGGCGATCTTCACCTTTTCCCTTAGCTTACTGGGCACCTTCATTGTTCGTTCGGGTGTGCTGACATCTGTTCACGCTTTTGCCGTTGACCCGACTCGTGGTGTGACGCTGCTGGCGATGCTAGGCCTAATCCTTATTGTTGCCTTGTCGTTGTTTGCCGTGCGTTCTGGCCGATACTTTGTTGCTGCCAAATTCGGGTTTTTATCGAAAGAAGCGATGTTCATGGTGGGGAACAGCTTGTTTGCAGTATCCATGCTGACTGTGATGCTTGGTACTTTCTACCCGCTGGTGTTCCAAGCGATGGGTTTGGGCAATATTTCTGTCGGTGCGCCTTATTTCAACGCGATGTTTGTGCCGATGAGCTTTGTGTTGTTCCTGTTTATGGGACTGGGCGTCGTGATCCGCTGGCACAAGGTGGGATTGGAAGATGTGATTACCCGCTCTCTGGCGCCAATGTCAGTGTCTATTGTGCTGGGGGTGGCATTGTCTGTGATGTTTGAGCGTGGGGTAAACATCACGGTATGCTTGGCGTTTATCACCGCTATCTGGATAGCCCTGTGTGCTTTGCAGGCTATGTACATGCGTATCCGAGTCCGCCGGGCGAAAGGTATGAGTGGCATTGTATGGAAGCAAGCGGCGATGGTTATTGCCCATATTGGCGTTTCGGCAACCATCATTGGTGCGACATTGGTGAGCTTTTATGACGAAGAAATCAGCAGCAAGATGGGGCCGGGAGATGCGGTTTCTCTGGGTGAATATCACTTTACCTATCAGCAGACAGACCTGTTAGTTGGCCCTAACTATACCGCCGAACAAGCGCAGATCACCGTAACCAAAGATGATGCATTCATCGCAACTATTCGCCCTGAACGTCGCCATTACACAGTGCGCACCATGAATATGAGTGAGCCGGGTATTAAATGGTTCTGGCATGGTGATATCTATATCACCTTGGGAGAGAAGCTTAACCGTACGGATTATGCAGTTCGGATCCAATACAAGCCGTATGTTCGATGGTTATGGCTGGGCAGTATCTTGATGATGATCGGCGGGGCCATCGCTGTGGCTAGCCTGGCCAGCAAACGGGTGTCGCATAAGCTGCAGCAACCCAAGAAGATAGAAACTATCGTGCTTTGGAAGTAATAGAGTGATGGTGTAAAGAGATGAGAAAAACTAGCCGTTATCTTCCGTTAGGCGCGGTGGTCGTGATTCTGGTCATCATCAGTTTGTCGATGATGTTCACCCAAGAAGGTCATGCCCCAAAGCTTGAAAACAAACCGCTACCAGCTTTTAGCTTGCAGCGATTAGATACTGCTGGCACAGCGGATGAAACATTATTAACTGGTAAGCTGCAGCTACTGAACGTGTGGGCCTCATGGTGCGCTGTGTGTAAAAGTGAACATGCATTCTTGTTGCAGTTGGCTCAGCAACAAGACATGTCGATTATTGGGCTCAATTACCGTGATAACCGACAGGCAGCAATACGTGAGTTGAACCAAAGTGGCAATCCTTACAAGGCTGTTTTGTATGATCCTAAAGGTGCGTTTGCATTGGATCTCGGTGTGTATGGAACGCCGGAAAGTTATATAGTCGATAGCACTGGTACTATCCGTTACCGCTATTTAGGGGCGTTGGATGAACATGTCTGGCAGCGAGAGTTTGTTCCAGTCATCAAGCTGCTGCAACAGGAAGAACAAACGAATGGATAGGGATGTATTTAATCGGCTAAAACACTTCATGTTGGCTGCTGTTATGAGCGTGCTTGTTGTCAGTATGCCTGCGATGGCTCAAAGTGATCAGATCTTTGTGGCTGCTGACTCGGCTTTGGTCGAGTCTGTTGAGACATTCCAGTTCCGCTCTTCTGCCGAGCAGCGCCGGGCTATTGAGCTGTCACGTAAATTGCGCTGCCCTCAGTGCCAAAACCAGAACCTGATTGAATCGAACTCACCGGTGGCGAAAGACCTTCGCCTTAAGGTGTACCAGATGGTCAATGCTGGTCAGAGTGACGAAGCCATCATTGAGTATATGACCTCGCGGTTTGGTGACTTCGTGTTATACAAACCACGTTTGAACACGCAAACCTATCTGCTGTGGGGGGGACCCTTCTTACTGCTGGCAATATTCGGCTCGATTATATGGCTAACAATTCGCCGTCAACAGAAATCGAGCGGATAGGGCGGTAATTTGGGGCTCTTGGTAAAGAAAGGGAAAATACGGAAGCGAGCCTCTGTATTTTCCCTTTTTTGCCAGTGCTTAGGTGTTTAAGTGTTTAGGTGTTTTGGCTTTCCACAACTTGTTGCCTTTTACACGGTAATTTCAAAGTACGGGCAAGCAGAACCAGCGCACAAGGCAGCAACCAACTAGCATTGGCCGAGTACAGCGGCAGCCATGTTTTGAAGCTGTTATCGAGTGCCGCAGGTACAGTATCAAGAATACTGGCGGCATCTATGCTGCCGAAGATTAAAGCGACAGTAATAGCTGCAATGTAGGTGTTGCGGTACTTTTCTTGTTCTGGGTAGAACAAGGCGCAAAGGATCAAAGCGATCGCAACGGGGCAAAGTACCAGGATCGCGGGTAGGCTCAGGGCTAAAATTTGGTCGAGACCAATATTGGCGATAAGCCCGGTTAGTAGAACAACAATCGTAGCCGTGCGACGGAAAGGAACTGCAAAGGTCTGCTGGTAATATTCGGTGCAGGCGTTGGTCAAACCAACGGTGGTTGTCAGGCAGGCCATGATAATAATGGCTGCCAGCAGTAGTTGCCCATACTCGCCAAAATGGTGGGCGACATAGAGGCTGAGTAGTTCACCACCATTGGTTGCCTCGTGGGCAATAGGGCTGGATGTTGCGCCGACATAACCCATTGCCAAATAGCACGCGCCCATCAACAAAATGTAAATCAGAGCGACTTTGAACGTCGATTTTCCTACCGCTTTTTTGTCGGTTACACCTTTGCTGTTAATCGCTTTGATGATCACCCAGCCAAAGCCGACTGCAGCAATAGCATCCATGGTCATGTAGCCTTGTACTAGGCCTTGTGTGAAAGCGAAATCAATATATTCACCCTGAGGCGCGAGTGGTGCGGACAATGGGTTGATCACAGCGGTAATTGCCAGTGTGCAAAGCATGATGATTAACAGTGGCGTCAAGACTTTACCAATATAATCAACCAGTTTCCCTGGTTGAAAAGCCAGAAGCAGGGTCAAGCTACAAAAGATAAGAGAAAAAAGTGGTAGCTGGTCGCTATCGACAAACGGGTTGATCCCCATCTCATAGGCAACGGTGACGGCACGAGGCATGCTGAATGCCGGGCCAACAGCTGTCAGTAGGGCGACCCAAATCACTGTAGCCAGCCAGTTTGGCAATGGCTTGGTTAGCTGCTTGCTGTCGCTAAGGCGGCCGAAAACAATCAGGGTCAGAGCGGGCAGCCCGACAGCGGTGATCAGAAACCCAGCCATGGCAGGCAGTAGCTGAGTACCGGCTTCTAAGCCGAGGAAAGGCGGAAAAATGATGTTTCCTGCGCCGAGAAACATGGCGAAGGTCATCAGCCCGATGGCAAGTGTATCGTTAGTTTTCATTGGACGAGCCCTGTGTTTGCTTTTAATTCTTGGGACCGTCAGGGGCTGGGAAGATAGATACGATGATATTTTGATTCTCCGTCAGCCTGGCTGACGGAAACAGCCGTCAGCCTAGATAACGATGACTAGGACGACGACAGAGACGACAGATTGTGTTGCACGCACAACCGCACGCTTGGCACGAGCCAGAACGTTATTAGCAGCGGTTTGAGAGATAAGCGTTAGCATTGAGCTTTCCTAGTGCGAAACAACAAAAATGTCTTAGCAACGTGATGTCACTTGGGTATACAACATATAAGCATTTTTTTGAGCTGTAAACAGCAAAAGTAAAAAAAGTCATCATTCTGGTTGATGGCTGAATACTCTACTTATTTATTCGTTTATCACTTCTCACTTATTCTTAGTTTGTACTAGTTATCGAAGTTTCATTTTGCTTCAGTCTTGTTGTTATCTCGGCCTGGCTTAAGTTATCCAAAGGACTAAATATCAAATTATAGAAACCGCCCCTTGTAAAAAAAGGGGCGGTTTTGTTGTTTTTTTGCGGCATAATTGAGGATTATAGCTACTATTTTGCAGATATTGAGACTGCCGCTTTTCTTCGCTGTGAAAGCGATGCATTCGCCAAAATGCTGAAAAGTAGCGTCGTCAAACAGGGTAGGAACCAGCTTGCATGGGCAGTGTAAAGCGGCATGTAATCAACCAGCATTGCCTCCCATTGTGCAGGGATCAAACCGAGAATATGCAGGGTATCTACGGTGCCGAAAACCAGTGTGACCGAGACGGTAGCGACAAAGATATAACGCTGGTATGGCGATTTTTTCACCATTAGTGCGGTGATAACTAACGCAATCGCAACTGGGCACAGTACTAAGATGACAGGTAGGCTGATCGTTAGGATCTGATCAAGGCCGAAGTTGGCAAGCAAGCCTGTCAGGGCACAAACGATAATTGCTGTGGCAGAAAAAGGGGCATTGAATGTTTGCTGGTAGTATTCGGCACAGGCATTAGTCAGGCCGACGGTTGTCGTCAGGCAAGCCATCACAATGATAACGGCAAGTAGGTACTGGCCATAGATGCCAAACAGGTTAGCGACATACATAGTTAAAATTTCACCGCCGTTAGTCGCATTGCCAGCAACAGCAGAAGAGGTTGCGCCAACATACCCCATGGCAAGATAGCAGGCTGACATCAGTACAGCGTAGATAAGAGTAACTTTCACGGTACTTTTAAATAAGGCGTGGCGTGAGTTCTCGCTATTGCCCGGACTCACACTTTTAGCCTGAATCGTTTTAATGATCACCCAGCCAAATCCAACCGCTGCGATGGCATCCATGGTCATGTACCCCTGGATCAGCCCTTGGGTAACGGCTTGATGCTGGTAGTCCCCGGTTGGGAGTGTCATTGGGCTGATTGGGGTAATGAAAGCCGCGACGGCTAACACGGTGAGAAGTAATACCAACAGCGGTGTCATCACCTTGCCGATGTAATCAACTAACTTTCCTCGTTGGAAAGCGAGTAGCAGGGTAACGGCGACAAATACCAGCGAAAAAGGCAGTAACAGATTGTGTTGGGTAAATGGTGCAATGCCCATTTCATAGGCAACGGTCACAGCCCGGGGCATACCAAATGCTGGGCCGATGGCAGTAAATAGCAATACCCAAAAGCCAGTAGCCATCGGCTTTGGCAAGGCGGCAGTAAGTTGTTGGCTATGGCTTAGACGGCCCAGCACTATCAATGTCAGGGCTGGTAGTCCAACCGCGGTAATAAGGAAACCGAGCATAGCGGGTAAATACTGGGTACCGGCTTGCAGACCGAGAAACGGTGGAAAGATGATATTTCCTGCGCCGAGAAACATCGCAAAAGTCATTAAGCCAATGGCTACGGTGTTGTGTTTAGTCATTCGGACAAGTCCTCTGATATACATCAGTTTTTGTTATGGACCGTCAGAAAGGCTGAAGAAAAACAGGTAGGTATTACATTGCTCCCCGTCAGCCTGGCTGACGGGTAATAGCCGTCAGCCTAGTTAATAATCACTAGAATAGCAGCAATAATTTCGCGAGATACAAACGTTCCGCCTGTTGCTTTCGCAGGCTTGCAAACTGAAAGCTGGCAAGTTGATTGTTGGTTTAGATTCAACAAGGCGTTTTCCTGAACATTAATATCGAAGTCGCTAATAACATATAAATAAAAAACTGGCGTGTAAACAGATGATGGGTAAAAAATTCTGCTTTTATTCTTTGTGGTGGATGTATTCACTGTTGTTGGGGCGGGTTTCGTTGCCTTACCAGCGATGGGATGAGATAGTGACGTTATATAACTTAATGTACTGAATATTAAAGGGTTGGTTATGTTAAAAGGTATTCATCATGCTGCGATAATTTGCTCTGATTATCAGCGTTCGAGGGCATTCTATGTTGATATTCTTGGCTTGACCGTTTTGGCTGAGCACTACCGTGAAGCAAGGGATTCATGGAAGCTAGATTTGCAGTTGCCTGATAAAAGCCAGATCGAGCTGTTTTCGTTTCCTTGCCCGCCTGAAAGGCCAAGTTTTCCTGAGGCGAGGGGGCTGCGCCATCTTGCTTTTGTTGTTGATTCAGTAGAAGCGGTAACGGACTATTTGATTTCGCGCGGGGTAGAAGTGGAGCCAATCCGGATCGATGAATATACAGGTAAGGCATTTACCTTTTTTCAAGATCCGGACGGGTTGCCGCTGGAGCTATATCAAGCTTAAGGGTGATTGTCTTAAAAGCCCATCTATGCGAGAGGGAAGGAGTGTTAACTGAGGATACCGGTTAGCAAACCTGCAAACACCAAACTGGCCACCCCATAGAACCCGAACTCGATGCGTGATTCAACCAGGCTATTTTCGTTGGTGGGTTTGGCTGTCGCCATGGTAAAAAAAGAACCGCCTGCCAAGCCGAGAAGCAGTACGATCAAACCAAAGAGCGTACCTTCAATGAGATAAGTGAAATTCATAAACAGGCCTAATCCTTTGTGGCACGTGAAATGATATAGGGATAATACACATCTCATTGTATCTGGCAAAGGATTTTTAAATGTAAACCTTATAAAAAACAGGGTTTTAGTTGGTTATGTTGTGCGCGTGAATGAATAGGCAGCAATACGCGTATTGCTGCCTGATTTATAATCGCCGCTCTGAGGGTAAAGTAGCCTGGTGGTTAATTAGCCTGGCGATTATATAGAAAGGTCTGCCACCGGTTAGAAGTATGTCTCTACGAGCTTTGAGATCTGGAACTCTTCATCGGCAATACAGATGTATTTCCACTTATCAAATGTCAGGCATGGGTGAGAGGTGGAAAACGCAATCACATCACCGACACGTAAATCGTGGCCTTCAGGTACCGTAACGAAAGTGTGCTGATCCATGATTGCTGTGGCTTCCAAGCCATTTACTTCAATCTCTTCGCCATTGCGGTAGCCGCGCTCTGGGATAGGTAGGCCGGCATCAAACGCCACATCACGCTTGCCTAGGCCAATCACCGCTTTGTTTGGCTCTGGGCGGGAAATCACATACGCCCATACTTCCAGCGCCGATTCAAGATCGCCACCCAAATCACAGGCATAGCCTTGGTTAGCTTGCGCCCTTGCCATGACATTATTTTGGGCATCCTGGTAGATCCCGGTATCGTGGATGAGGTAACAGCCCGGGCGGATAATCGCCAGTAGGTGCTGGCACTTGGCGAAGCTTTCAGCCACGACGTCATACCAAGCCGAGCCGGCACCGGTCACAATAGGGCTATCCAACTGGATTAACCCATCTTCTTTGAGCTGCTCAACCGTTTGTACAGTCGTTGCCAGGAAGTCACGGATAGCTTGTTCGGCATTGTCACCGTGGATCACCCCTTCGTAAACTTCAACACCAGCCAAACGAATGCCTTCCAAGCCATCGATATATTGCGCTAGCTCGATCACTTGCTTCGGTGAGCGGCAACCACAGCGACCACCTTCCACACCAAATTCGATCAGTGCATGCACAGTCACACCGGTGCCTGCGAAGAACGCAGACAGTTGCTCGGCATTCTCCTTAGAATCGACACAGCAGTAGAATGTCACGTCATGCTGGGATAAAAGGCGCTTGATGATTGCCATATTGGCTTTACCCACCAATTGGTTGGCCATCATGATCTGCTTGGCTCCGGCTGCCGCTGCCACTTCGGCATGTGGGGCCGTGGCGACTGTCAGTCCCCAAGCGCCAGCTTCAAGCTGCTGCTCGAAGAACGCGGGTGTCATGGTTGTCTTGCCGTGCGGTGACAGTTTGACGTTGTGGTGTTCTGCAAACTGTTGCATCCAGTTTAGGTTGTTATCAATCGACTGTTGCTTGATAACGGCAGCAGGCAGGCTGATTTCTTCGTTAATTAGGCTGTATTTTCCCTCCGTTTTTTCATCCGCCCATATCCCTTTAGTACCTACGGGAAATTTTTTGTGATGAATATCTTGGTATTTACTAACATGCTTTTTATTTGCTTGGGTCATTTATTATTCTCCTAACATAGCTCTCAGGGCTTGTTATTACTGCGTTTTAGCGTGGTGATAATATTATCGGTGTTAGAAAGTATCAAACATTACTGAGCGATTTGTGCTGTTTCTCACTGTTTTGAACCTGCCCTGAAATTACTATTTGCCCTGTCGAGAGAAAGGTGAAAGCCGTGACTATCGAAGTCGATATTGTTTCAAGAATTACTGAGCGCTTCTCGCAACTGCGGGATGCCGAGAAGAAAGTTGCCATGCTGGTGATTGATGATTTGGCCGCTGCATCGGGTTACAGCATTACTCAAATGGCAGAAGAAGCCGGAGTGAGTGAAGCAACCATTACCCGATTTGCCAAAGCGGTTGGCTGCAAGAATGTCCGTGATCTGAAGCTGAAATTAGCCCAGTCATTGGCAATCGGTCAGCGATTTATCCATGAGTCGCCAGATCAGTCGGGGATCCAAGGGGTTTATGAGTCGATCAAGAATGTGATCAACATTAACCGCAAGGTTGTCGATGAGCAGGATGTGGCTACTGCAGTAGATATGCTGCAGAACGCCCGACAGATTTTGGCCATAGGTATGGGCGGTGGCTCAACCATGTTGTCGCAGGAACTGCAGTTTCGCTTGTTCCGCCTGGGCTACCCGGTAACGGCCTACAACGATGGCCTGTTGGCAAGGATGGTAGCTTCAACTGCCGATGCCAATGATGTGATGGTGGTAATTTCCGCAACGGGTTACACGCCAGAAGTGGTTGAGCCGGCATCGATTGCCAAGCAATACGGCTTGAAGGTGATAGCGATTACGCCTAAAGAGTCACCGCTGGCAGAGGTCAGTGATTTGGTTCTTCCGGTGGTCACCAAAGAGACCGATTTTATCTACAAACCGTCTGCATCACGCTACGCCATGATGGCGTTGATAGATGTGCTGTCGACAGAGTTGGCCTTGAGCCACAAACGCCGGACCCGCGATAAGCTGCGCCGCTTGAAGCTGGCACTAGACAGTCATCGTGGTGGAGAGGATAGACAGCCTCTCGGCGATTAACACAACCTAAGCGAACAGTTCGGCTTAACGGTTGTGCAGAATTAGCGTCATAAAGAAGGAAGTTTCATGCAGTTCGATACCGTTTTCCGAAATGTTCAAGTAGTTGATGGCTCGGGTAGTGAGCCTTACAACGCCGATGTAGCTATTACAGGGGATCGTATTGCAGCTATAGGGGATCTGGCTGGGTGCGAAGCAACACAAATCATCGATGGTCATGGCAAGGCATTAGCGCCGGGCTTTATTGATGTGCACACCCATGATGATACCAATGTGATCCGTTATCCCGATTGTTTGCCGAAGATCAGCCAGGGTGTCACCAGCGTGATTGTTGGTAACTGTGGGATCAGTGCTTCTCCGGCAACGCTGGCGGGTGATCCGCCGGATCCGATGAACCTGCTGGGCAAGCAGCAAGATTTCAAATACCCAACATTCGCTTCATATGCCGAGGCGGTCACGGCGGCAGAGCCAGCTGTCAATGTTGCTGCGCTGGTGGGCCATACCACATTGCGCAATAACGAGATGGATGATCTGTACTGTGCCGCATCCAGTGAAGAAATTGCAGCGATGAAAGCCAAACTGCACGCAGCGATGGAGCAGGGTGCATTGGGTTTGAGCTCTGGTTTGGCCTATGCCTCAGCAAAAGATGCGCCGACAGAAGAAGTGATGGCGCTTGCCGAAGAGCTTGCAGCGTTTGACGGCATTTATACCACTCATATGCGTACCGAGTTCGAGCAGATCCTCGAAGCTATGGAAGAAGCTTTTGCCACGGGTAAACATGGCAAGGTACCTGTTGTAATTTCGCACCTCAAATGTGCAGGTGCGGGTAACTGGGGGCGAACTGTCGAAGTGCTCAACCTGATGGAGAAAAATGCCAAGCACCAAGACGTAGCTTGCGATTGCTACCCGTATTCGGCGAGTTCATCGACGCTCGACCTCAAGCAGGTTACCGACGAGATAGATATTTTCATCACCTGGTCCGACAGCTATCCCGAGCATGCAGGCAAGATGCTCAAGCAAATTGCTGAAGATATGGGACTGCCTCTGATGGAGGCGGCCAAGCAACTTCAGCCAGCAGGCGCGGTATATCACTGCATGGACGAAGCCGATGTTGAGCGGGTACTGAAATACCGACTAACCATGGTGGGTTCAGATGGCCTGCCGAATGATCCACACCCACACCCGCGCTTGTGGGGATCATTTCCACGGGTATTGGGCTACTACAGCCGTGAACGCCAGCTGTTTTCTCTGGGACAGGCGATTCACAAAATGACAGGCATGTCAGCCAAGCGCTACTGCCTCAAAGACAGAGGGGAAATTCGCGAAGGGGCTTATGCCGATATCGTGATGTTTGACCCGAACACCATTATCGATGTTGCAAGTTTCGAAAATCCGATTGCAGCAGCGAAAGGGATTGACGTAGTCATGGTCAATGGCTGCATCAGTTATCAAAACGGTCAGGTGAGTAATAACCGCCATGGTCGTTTCTTATACCGTCACCAGGACTAAACCCTGGGACAGCAAATTGAACTAAGTAACACAACGTTGGAGAAAGAAATTATGACTATCACACGCTACGGCATTGAAGGCGGTACAGGCACCGGCGGTCAGCACCTACCTTTTGCACGTGCAACTCAGGCGGGTGGTTTCCTGTATGTCTCTGGTCAAACACCAATGACAGACGGCGAAGTGGTTGAAGGTGGCATTGTTGATCAGTCTCGCCTGGCGATTCAGAACTGTGTCGACATTATGGAAGAAGCGGGCTACGGCCTTGAAGACGTGGTTCACGTGAAAGTGGTACTGACTGACTCTCGTTACTTTCAGTCATTCAACAAAGTGTTCAAAGAGTTCTTCGGCGAGCACCCACCTGCGCGTATCTGCATGGTATGTGACTTGGTCGTTGACGTAAAAGTTGAAGTGGATGTGACGTGCTACCGCGAAGATCGCCGTTAATTCAGGCATTATCTTCGGGCCCCGCAAAAACAATAAAGCCGCGGGGCTAGCAGAAGCCTAATTGACAAGCGATGCCACAACGGAAGTTGGCGGGCTATTACAGCTAGATATAAAGAATTAGAGCCGAAAGGCCAAAGAAAAAAGGTTGGCAAAGTACCAACCTGAAAAAAGCAAAATACTGAAATGACTCAGTAACTCATGGGGTAGTAAGTGAAGAGACTATCCCCAAGCAAATAAAAGCATATACCAGCCGGCACAAATATTTGTCGGCTCAGAGCTAGCCAGTGATTTAAGAGCAAGACAAATTGTTGAAGATATAGTGGCTCTAAATCGAAACAATTTGATGCAGGTATTAGGTCACTGGTACGCTCCCGGAGGGCAAGTTAAAAAATCACATCTACTGTGTTACTTGATTTTGATGGATACGAATAAATCTTCAATCAAGTGCCTTGTATCTGAGATTTTTTATTCTTGCTGAGCAGATAAATATTTGTGCCGGCTGGTATTCGGATTATAAGAGGTATGGGATGAACAGTACACTCTTTCTCACCGGATTCGGTGCGTATGTGGTTTTTTTAATCTGGTTAGGATGGTTTGTATCGCGTAACCAGAAATCTGGCGAAGACTTTCTACTTGGAGGTCGTGGTCTTCCGCTATTCTTGGTACTGGGTACCACGGTAGCCACCATGGTGGGTACAGGTTCGAGCATGGGTGCGGTTGGCTTCGGTTATGCCAACGGCTGGGCAGGTGCACTATACGGTATTGGTGGCGCACTCGGTATCCTGCTGCTCGCTTACTGGTTTGCTCCAGTGCGTAAGCTGAACTTCATGACGATGAGTGAAGAGCTGTCTTACTATGTCGGTGCCAACAAGGTTGTCAAAAATGTCGTGGGTATCCTGATCTTTACCGCCTCCATCGGTTGGTTGGGCGCGCACATCCTAGGTGGTGGTATGTACCTGGCCTGGATTGCAGATATTGAACTGAATACCGCCAAGTTGATCATCGCGGCTGCCTTTACTATCTACGTAGTGATTGGTGGTTACACCGCAGTCGTTTGGACCGATACAATTCAGGCCGTTATCCTTTTTGCTGGTTTCATCCTGATGGCTGTTCTGTCGGTCAACCACATCGGTGGGCTTGATAACCTGTATGCTGCGATGGAACCTGCGTCTGTCAGCTTCCTTGGCTTGGAAAAACTGGGCATGATCCCAGGTATCTCTCTGGCACTGGTTGTTGGTGTGGGTATCTTGGCAACCCCTTCTTTCCGCCAGCGTATCTACTCGGGTAAAGACGTATCGACTATCCGCCGCTCGTTCGTGATGTCGGGTGTACTGTACCTGTTCTTCTCTATCATTCCAGCGGTTATCGGTATGTCAGCACATGCGATTAACCCTGAGCTGAACAACGCTAACTTTGCGTTCCCATACGTTGCTGCAACAGTGCTGCCAGTGGGTATCGGCATGATTGTTCTGATTGCTGGTCTGTCAGCGACGATGTCGAGTGCAAGTTCGGATGCAATTGCCGGTGTCTCTATCCTGCTGCGTGATATCTACATCATGTTTACGGGCAAAGTGCCATCAAAAGACAAGATGGTTACTTACTCGCGTATCGCACTGGTTATCTGTATCGGTTTGGCACTGCTGTTCGCCCTGACGTCGAATGACATTATCAGCTACATCACCAAGATGATTTCTACAGTGATGTCTGGCATGTTCGTGTGCGGTATGCTGGGTCGCTTCTGGGGCCGCTACAACTGGCAGGGTGCACTGGCTACCTTGGCAGGTGCATCGGCAGCGTCTTTCTCTATCATGTTCAATGCTGACTGGACGGCATTCTGGGGTAACCCGGTCATTCCATCAGTCACTACAGCCTTGGTTGCCGGTGTGGTTGTGAGCCTAGTTACTCCTGCCAACGCAGTGTCTAAGGAAGAGGCGAAGGCTATCCTTGACGCCGAGCGTGCAGCGATGGAAAAGCCTGAAGAGCAAGGTATCGACGCTCAGCCGGCTACCGCAAAATAATCTTCTAAAACTCGTCAAAATGCAGGCCTTTGTTGTGATGTAAGGCCTGCATCTTCAGTTACGCTTTAAATACAGTTCGAATAATTAGAAAGGTGGCAGTGTGAAAATTGCTTTTTTTGGTGAGTGCATGGTTGAGCTCAGTGGCCAACCGCTACAACGGACTTTTGGCGGTGATACGTTAAATACAGCGCTTTACCTGTCTCGTCTGGGCACTAGCCGTGATATCGCTGTCAGTTATGCTACGGCTTTGGGTATCGACAATATCAGCCAGGATATGCTCAATGCCTGGCAACACGAAAATATCGATACCTCTATGGTTCGCAAGCTGGAAAATAAACTACCGGGCCTTTATCTGGTGGAGACCGAGCCGAATGGCGAGCGTCATTTCCATTATTGGCGCAACGATAGTGCAGCCAAGTTCTACTTTGCCAGTGGCACGTCGCCACTAGAACAAGCTATCGAAAGCCATGACTTCGATGCCCTTTATATCAGCGGGATCAGCTTGGCAATTTTGGCTGAAGATGCCAAAGCAACCTTGATTACCTTGTTGGAGAAACACAAAGACAAAGGTGGCAAGGTACTGTTTGATAACAATTTCCGTCCACAGCTTTGGACCTCGAAACAAGCCCAGTACTGGTATTCGCAAGTCCTGCCTTTTGTCGATATTGCCTTGATCACCGAAGACGACGATCACTTGGTATGGGGAGAGACAAACATTGTTGACCGTTGCCAGTCATTCGGTTGCCAGGAAGTGGTGATCAAACGTGGTAGCGAGCCGTGCTTGGTCGTAAGCAAACTGCAATCCGAACAGCCGCAAGAATCCTATATCGCAGCCAACAAAGTGGAAAAAGTGATTGATACCTGCGCGGCAGGTGATTCATTTGCCGCAGGCTATCTAGCGGGGCGTTTGAGTGGTGGTAGTGAATCGACTGCTGCAGAATTAGGACACCAGCTGGCCTCTTTAGTGATTCAGCATCCCGGTGCGATTATCCCGGCTGATGCAATGAACGAGTTAATGTAAAAGAATTTATCAATAGGAACATTGGAACATGTCTCAGCAAATCATTGAGAAACTAAAAGCCTTCAAAGTTATCCCTGTTATTCAAATTAACGATGTGTCACAGGCTGTGCCTCTGGCGAAAACGCTTGTAGAAAATGGCCTACCGGTTGCCGAGGTGACCTTCCGAACAGAAGCCGCTGCAGAAGCTATTCGTTTGATGCGTGAAGCCTACCCGGAGATGTGTATTGGTGCAGGTACGGTACTCAATGCTGAGCAAGTTGATCGCGCTAAGGCGGCCGGTTCGGAGTTTGTTGTCGCGCCGGGGCTGAACCCTAACACGGTACGTTACTGCCAGCAGCAGGGGATCCCTATGGTGCCGGGTGTTAACAGTCCTAGTCAGGTTGAACAAGCGCTGGAGTTGGGTCTGACCTTCTTGAAGTTCTTCCCGGCTGAAGCATCAGGCGGTATCAATATGGTTAAGTCACTACTGGCGCCATACGTTGACGTTAGCTTTATGCCAACTGGCGGTATCGGCAAGGCAAACGTGCGTGATTATCTGGCGATTGATCGCGTGATTTGCTGTGGTGGTACCTGGATGGTGGCACCAAAGCTGATCGAAAATGGTGACTGGGAAGAAATTGGCCGTTTGGTACGTGAAGCAGTTGAGTTGGTGAGTGACTAACAACAGATTTTACTGCTGACAAAGTGCGAATAGAAACGAAGCCCACCACTGGTGGGCTTTTTTTTCAGCACACTTTTTTCTTTTCAATACTTTTTTCTTTTCAAAACTCATAGCACAAAAGGGCGCTGAACTTGTGAGCATGTAATTAGGGGAGAACTTTAAGCCAGTTGTGTTCAAAGCGGCAGTTGATTGGATTCCATACGAATCAGGACGTTTTTTTGGCTTGATGTGTTGGAAATTGTCCAGTTGAAGCAAGTTAGTGTATTTTTGTTTGACTCATCCCTGAAAATCAGTAAATTACACCTCCGTACCGCAGCGGCACTGACCGTAAATCAGCGGTAACAACAAAATTGATGGCGCGTTGGCAGAGTGGCTATGCAGCGGATTGCAAATCCGTGGACCTCGGTTCGACTCCGGGACGCGCCTCCATATTTCGGTTCTGATGCCTGTTGGGCGGCAGCAACCAAGCAAGCTACCGAGCGGGTATGCTTGTGACAATTTGGCGCGTTGGCAGAGTGGCTATGCAGCGGATTGCAAATCCGTGGACCTCGGTTCGACTCCGGGACGCGCCTCCATATTTTGGTTCTGATGCTTGTTGGCAACAGTAACCAAGCAAGCTACCGAGCGGGTATGCTTGTGACAATTTGGCGCGTTGGCAGAGTGGCTATGCAGCGGATTGCAAATCCGTGGACCTCGGTTCGACTCCGGGACGCGCCTCCATATTCGGTTCTGATGCCTATTGGGCAACAGTAACCAAGCGAGCTACCGAGCGGGTATGCTTGTGACAATTTGGCGCGTTGGCAGAGTGGCTATGCAGCGGATTGCAAATCCGTGGACCTCGGTTCGACTCCGGGACGCGCCTCCATATTCGGTTCTGATGCCTATTGGGCAACAGCAACCAAGCGAGCTACCGAGTAGGTATGCTTGTGACAGTTTGGCGCGTTGGCAGAGTGGCTATGCAGCGGATTGCAAATCCGTGGACCTCGGTTCGACTCCGGGACGCGCCTCCATCATTTAAGGCCCAGCGGCAACGCTGGGCCTTTTTTGTTGTTTTTCAACCGGCCAGCTCGATAAAGTTATTCACGCCAAATAGGCAAGTCAGCAAACCGCCTAGTAACTGCAAATAAAACGGGAAGGTAATGCTGTCATCGTCTTTAAATGCAAAGCCAGAAATGGCAAGCAGACACTGGACAATCAAGCTACCGACAAACACAGCCCCGGCAAGTTGCATGGCAAACAGTAAGTCTACCTGCTCGGTGGAATGGCCGATAAATGCCGACAGGGCAATAATAGCTATTGGGTTGGCAAGTGTTAGGTAAAAGGCAGAACGAAAACCGAGCTTCTTAGATGGACGATGAACTCTTGCCAGGAGCTTGGTATTTTTCATGGCATTGAACATCATATAAAAGCCCATGAAAATGAGAACCCAAGAAGACAGCAGGATGATTTGGTAGTGGTATTGATCGAGTTTGCTGATTAATAGGCTGCCGGTCACGAAGCTCACCAACGCATAGCAATAGTCAGCCAGCGCTGCACCGGCAGCACTGCGAACGGCTGCCATGTAGCCATGATGCATCCCATTATTAAGGACCAAAATGGCTATTGGCCCGACAGTCAATGACAAGATAATGCCGAACAGAATGGCTTTTATCACTTCCATAACTACCCCCCACTATTTAACCCACCGCGTTTGATTTGGTTGTTGGAATTTCGGTGGTTTTATTTAAATCATAGTCAGAAACGGAAATGATGTGCTAGAAGAAACAATAAGAGTTTTAGCGGTTTACAACGGATGAGACAGTCATGGTGAGATAGTACAGAAGGAGAGCAGTGTATGAATAACTCCCAGAGGCTGGTAGGGCAACCTCCGGGAGGGGATTCATTTTATTTGTCGGCGTCGACTTCTGCTTCTTCCTTACGTTTTATCGGCTGATCGCCAATAGTTGTCTTCCCTGGGCAGATTCTCTTTACAGGACACTTTGGACAGCCCCAAACCGCAGCATACGGACACAGCGCCATTTCCTTGCTTTTCTTCGACATTGAACACCTCTTTTCTCTCAACGATTGCTTTTTATATAAGAAAGCCGGGCCACATAAGTGGCCCAGCCTTTATTTACGCGATGATCACTTCACAAGTTCAGCAATCACCAGTTTGCGTGTGATTTTTTCTTGTAGGTTTTCAGGTTTATCCAGGCCAACACGCTTAAGCAGAATATCAATATCATGGCCAGGCTTAGGTGCCGACAGTGACTGTGCGATAGCTTTCAGCTTGCCTGTTGGCGTGGCACATTTAGATTTCAGTGCCTTCAGGGCTTTACCTAGTTTTAGCTCTTGGTCAGTGAAGCTACAACCAAATGGGAACGGGCCGAAAATATCTTGGTCGGTGTATTTCTTGTAGAAAGCCTGGATCGCTTCTGGCGTGTTGTTGGCATACTCTTTCGGGATTTGGTAATCCTTGGCGACTTTGCCTGCGGCCTTGGCTTCTTCCAGTAGCTGCTGCTGGAAGCGCGAGTCAGCAATCTTGATAAGCTCGGTGTATACCACGTGGTCTGGTTTGCTGCGCAAGTTAGCAATACCGTATTCGGTGACAACGATGTCACGCAACTGGCGCGGAATAGTGTTATGGCCGTAGTTGAACAGGATGTTCGAGCGTAGCTTACCGTTACGGAAAGAGCAGCTTCGGATCTTGATGATAGAGCGGGATTCGCGCATCTGGCCGGACTGAGCGACGAAGTTGTACTGGCCGCCAACGCCACTGACGACCTGGCCGTTCTCCAGCGCATCGGAAACGACAGAGCCATCAAGAGTGACCATCATCCCTGAGTTCATAAAGCGAGCATGCTGGCGCTGGGCTTGCTTAAGTTGCTGGCTGCCAAGGAAGTGATCATACAGGTCATTGACGTAGTTCACGCTGGTCATGCAGAACTTGTCGTGATCTTCCTGGGTAAAGTTGTTTAGCTCTTGGTAGAAGTCTTTCGGGCCGATGAAGAAAGCACCGTGCATCACTGTACCGCCTTTCAGGCGTTGGCCTAGTGCGTATTTAGTGATCCACTCAAGGGCATCCTTGTCTTGGATATTGGCTTTGCTGGTGCCATCGGTGGTTTTCAATTTACCGTCTACAAACTCAACGTTATCGTTGAAAATACCAAAGCGCTTGAGGTACTTAACGTCTGCTTCGGTTAGCTCGGCAGAGATCGCTTCACGCTCAAGCAGTGCCAACAAGGTCATTACCGTCACTTCGTGAGTGATCATTTCATCGTTGAGCAGGCGCTGGATCGTTAGGTCTTCAAATACTTCACGCTTCAGGATACCGGCACGGTAAAGGTGGACAAAGCCATCGACCATTAGCTCACTACAGCCGTAGAGGCCTTTCTCGAAGGCACCTGTATCACCCACTTCTTTGCAGACAGGGAATTTTTCGTAGATGTTCAGCTCAGACAGCATTTTGTTATACATGCGGTTTTGCTGGTGGCGAACAAGGGCGCTGTAGGAGAGGGCACTACTTAGGGAGCCAATCCCCACCTGTAGCGTACCGCCATCTTTGATCAAGGCACTAGAGTAGAGGCCGATCATATGGTCTTCAGCTGAAATGCTGGCATGCGGCGCAGCGAACAGTTGGTAGTCTTTGTGATCAGGCAGGCTATTGCCATCTAGGATGAAATCGAACTCAGAGCTCGCCACTTCAGCATGGTTTTGCATGAAAGGCATGTTGCTGTTTACTTCGCCGATAATGGTGATATTTCGGCCTTGCGCTTTCTGCTTCTCGATTTCGATGGCGAAGTCCAGTGCCAGATCAGAGTTACTGCTTAGGCTGTAAGTCGTCACGCCGTCCACAGTACGGGCAGCGACCAATTGGCCAATGACGTTCACGCCTTTATCCAGCAAGTCACGAACAGCATGGGTGTAGTTGGTAGACGTGTAGTTTTGCTGCTGTGGTGAATTCATAAAGCTACCGGCTTTGAAGAAGAATTCACTAACAGTGATGTTGCTAGGCACTTTGCCAGCACGCAGATCCATGATGTAGTCAATATCAGGGACATCTTCAAACTCACGAGCAACGAACGGTTCTAGGAAGCCGCGTTCAATTTTGCTTTTACCTACCGGTTTTTCCAAAGTGATCCCGGTTTCGATCCGTAGATTGATGCTTGGATCTTTCTTTGCTCGTTGATAAAGCGCATTCACAAAGCTAACAGGCTTACCGATAGCAAGTGGCGCGCCAAGGACAATGTTCTTACCGACAGTTGCAATGATTTGATCAACCAGATCGTCTGGCTTGGCGATCACTTTTGCGGGAGCTTTCGTTGTGGAGTCAGACGGTTCAAGGGATGGGTTTGGGTATGATGAATCTACGATTTCTAAAACTGACATAGTGCATTCCTTGTTCGATATTATTCATA
This sequence comes from Photobacterium sp. ABD4_091, assembly GCF_056160145.1. NCBI lineage: Bacteria > Pseudomonadati > Pseudomonadota > Gammaproteobacteria > Vibrionales > Vibrionaceae > Photobacterium > Photobacterium sp. ABD4_091. The sequence goes on from NZ_JBSWWQ010000001.1 coordinate 2,935,580, forward strand.
TATGTTCTTATAGTTGTTATCCCCCCATTGTTGCGTCTGAACTTAGAGCGTTCACTCTATTTTTGGACAAAAAAGCCCCAAAATTTGCCTAGTGTGCGGTTTTGGGACTTCAGTCACGTGTATGCGCAATCGGCATTGTTAATGTGTACGCATACTATGGAACCCGTAATTCTTACCTGCTAGGCGTTGTGTGAGCTGCTTACCAATTCCTGGGTTGAATTAGAAAGATTGATCTAATTCTAATTGGTAGGGTTTAACCATCGAAAAAGATATTTCTCTGATTTATTGAGGATAAAGTGATGATTACCCCTAAGAAAATTATTGGAACTGTAAAATCTGCCACCCAGATGGGTGAGTCTTCTGTCCGTACTGTGATTTGGGCTGGCCTTGGCGCGTACAGCAAAGGTACTGAGCAAGTAGGTATGGCACAGCACATGATGAGCAAGCAACTCCAAGATTTGGTTTCCAAAGGCAGCGAAGTGGAAACTGAAATGGTTGAGCGCATTAAAGATACCAAGCGTGGTCTGTTCGGTCAGGCTGAGTCACAATTCAATCATGCCTTCAACGCGACTTGCGGTATCGACCGCGATCGTATGAGCAACTTCGAAGAGAAAGTGGACCGTCTTCAAGAGATGGTGGAAAAGCTGGCTGAAAAGTCGAAGTAACGGAAATTACACAATAGCGACAATGGCAAAGGGACAGACCTTGATTGGGTAGCATTAGCGCCAACTAGTATCAAGTCAGGAGCTAATGCTCACCCGTCAGACCATGCCACACCGCAAGAAAGGATTAGATTTATGCCGAGTTTGTCTCTGCTGGATTTCAGCTTCATTGCCTTTGAAACGGCAAAAACCCCAATGCATGTTACTGGTTTGGTCATTCTAGAGCCGCCAGAAGAGCATGCCGGGACTTATGCCCAAGAGCTCTATGCCAATTTCCTGCAGCAGCCGGAAATGGTACCACCCTTTAACTGGAAGCTTAACTGGTCACTGACAGGCCGTCCGAGCTGGACAACGGTAAACCACGTTAACTTGGAAGATCACCTGCGTATTACCATGCTTCCGTCCCCGGGGAACGAGCAGCAGTTGCAGCAAGTGGTTGGCCGTTTGCACAGCCAAGTGCTGGATCGCAGCCGCCCGATGTGGGAAGTGTGGGTGATTGGCGGGCTTGAAAATAACCGCGTGGCATTAGTGCTGAAGATCCACCACTCGATGGCAGACGGTGTTCGTGCTGGGAAGATCTTTACCCAAAGCTGTGCAACATCGCCTGATGAGTCATTCAACAAGCCAATCTGGCAGTGTGATTTGAGAAAATCATCCCGTCAGCGCCGTGAAGAATCGCACCTAACTGACATGGTCATGAAAACAGCTGTGGCAGCAACCAAGCAGATTTCGCTGATCCCATCAATGTTCCGATTGGGCAGTAAACTAGCGATGAAAGCGGTGAATATTGCTGATTGTGATTTGAAAGTGCCGTTTACCGCACCCAAGACACCCTTTAACCAGAGCCCTAAACGCAGTCGTGCGGTTAGTCTTGGTCATTTCTCCATCAAGCAGCTCAAACACATTAGCCGCATTACCGGCGCGTCGATGAACGATATCCTGTTCACTATCAGTGACATCGCATTGAACCGCTACCTCAACGACCGTGCGATCCCAATCCGCAAGCCACTGGTAGCGATGATGCCTATCAACCTGCGCGCGAAAGGGGATGAAGGCAAATCGGGCAACAAGATGTCGATTGGCCATGTTGAGCTGGGCAAGCAAGGGTTGTCTCCACTTGAGCGCCTTGAGTCTATCCAGCATGCGACAACGGATCTGAAAAACGAAGCCCTGAATATTTCGCCAGATGCTTACATCAACTACTCATTGCTGGTAAATGGTGTCTCGCTGTTCAGCGGTAAATTTGGCTTGAATAACTTTATACCGCCAGCCAGTAATCTCCTTATCTCTAATGTGCCAGGAGCCAAAGAAGAGCTTTACTTCATGGGTGCCAAGGTTCGCGAGCAATACCCAGTATCTTTGCTGATGCCGGGCCAGACTTTGAACATTACTTTCTTCAGTAATGCCGACACCATGTACTTCTCGCTGGTGGCGTGTAACCAGTCGCTACCGGGTTTTGAAGTGATCACCGACTACATGTGCGATGCCTTTGCCGAGATTGAGCAGGAAGTGATGGAAACGGCGGCGCAGGCCGTTGCCGAGCAACTTGGCTATCAACATGATGAGTCGTTGGCTGTTGAACTGGCGGTAGAAGCCGCACAGGAGTCTTTAACGCCGGAAGATGACGAGTTCGAAAAGCTTTATCAGGAAAAGCAGCGCAAAGTCGAAGAGCTTGAAAAGCAGTTGGCACAACTGACCGAGATGCTATCAGCTACTGTCGATATTGACCCTGAAACGCCTGCGACCAACCAAGACGAAATCAGTCCTGCACCTCGCAAAGAGAGGGTGAGAAAGGCCAAAAGTGCCAGCTAGTTAGCCAAGATTGCCAGCTAGTTAGCACGAGCGATTAACCTTGTGAAAGCCAGAACCGCGAAAGTGGTTCTGGTTTTTTTTGGCATGAGCTTTTTCGACATAGGCATTGCTAGAGTAGGTGTAGATACAAAAAAGGCCGCATAGCGACCTTTCATAAAAGTTGGGAGCGAGTTGTCTGAGGCTTACGCGTAAGCAGCGGTCAGTTCACCGACTTTGTCGACATACTGCTGCATGGCTGTTTCTGCATCCATACCTTTTAGTTTTTCCCACGCGTCGTATTTCGCGCCGCCTTTGAAGTCAAACATGCCAGGGCGTTTGCCTTTCACGTCACCGTCAGTTGCTTGCTTGAACAGTGAGTATAGTGCTAGTAGCTCGTCGTTAGATGGGCGTTTAGTCAATGCTTTTACGTCAACTTGAGCTTGTTCAAAACTCGCTTTTAGATCTGCCATGATGTGTTCCTTTACTTGTTCCTAGCCAGCACAAAACAGTGTGCCGAGATAATTGATGAAAACTCTTTTCGTCCAGTAAAAGGACAAGAGAAAACCGTTCGGTTTAATGAATTCAGAAAATGCTGTATTCCTTTAGCCAATACATATTTGCACTGGTCTGAGGTCATGTCTCCTATTAAATGCAAAAAGTTTAATATGGATCACTATTTAATTTTTAGTGATGAAATAATTCATAATCTGCGAGGTATTTGCCCAATCAGAAATAAACTACACTATGATTAATTGAAACAAAAAATAGATGATAAAGACTGGAATTATTAATTGGCTGGCTGAACAAGGATTATTCTATTGAGGGAAAGCTATGTATGACTTCATTATTGTAGGGGCGGGTTCGGCAGGATGCGTGCTTGCAAATAGACTATCATCTGATCCTTCTTTAAAAGTCTGCCTCATTGAGGCTGGCCCAAAAGACTGTAGTCCGGTTGTCCATGTTCCTTTGGGCATCATCGGCATGATGCATTCAAAGAAAATGAACTGGCGCTACTACACCGACCAGGAACCGAACCTGCAAAGCCGCCAACTGTTTTGGCCCAGGGGAAAGACCCTGGGAGGAAGCTCTTCATCCAATGCGATGTGCTATATCCGCGGCCATGCCAGTGACTATGATGAGTGGGCTTCGCTGGGAAACAAAGGCTGGGGCTATGACGAAGTGCTGCCGTATTTCAGGAAATCAGAAACCCAAGAGCGTGGTGGCGATGACTACCATGGTGCAAATGGCCCATTGCATGTGTCTGATTTACGGATAAATAACCCGCTATCTGATGCATTTTTGAAGGCAGCTGAACAAGCAGGGCATGACATCACTACGGACTTTAACGGCAAGGAACAAGAAGGGGTCGGCTATTACCAAGTCACCCAGAAAAATGGCCAGCGTTGCAGTTCGGCTGTCGCTTATCTTCGCCCAGCAGAGCTGCGTTCAAACCTGACGGTTATTACGGATGCAACTACAACTAAAGTATTAATTAAAAACGGTAAAGCAACAGGGGTTGAGTACCTTAAAGGTGGCCAGCAGCATCAGGTTATGGTGAATAAAGAGGTCATTTTAAGCGGCGGTGCAATCAATAGCCCGCAGCTGCTAATGCTCTCTGGTGTCGGGGATCAGCAAGAGCTTGAAGCCCACGGTATTGAGGTAAAACACCATCTTCCCGGAGTGGGCAAAAACCTCCAAGACCACCTTGATGTGCTGGTGGTAACGCGCGAGCGTACTTTCCATTCTGTTGGCTTTTCGCCTGTTGCCCTAACGAGGGCAATCAAAGGAATATTCGATTACCTATTGTTTAGAAAGGGTAATTTTACAACTAATATTGCTGAGGCTGGGGGCTTCGCCAAGACGTCGCCCGAGCTTGATAAACCGGATGTCCAGTTCCATTTTTCTCCGTGCTATCTGGATAACCATGGTTTGAATTTATGGCAAACGGTGAAGCATGGCTATTCGCTGCATGCGTGTAACCTAAGGCCTAAAAGCCGGGGAAGCTTGGGGCTAGCCAGTGCAGACCCGCTAGCGCCACCCCGTATAATCGCGAATTACCTCAGTCATCCTGAAGATATGGAAGTCATGCTCAAAGCGATTAAGCTTTCACGGCAGATATTGAAGCAGGCTGGGTTTGATCATTACCGCGGCAAAGAGGTCTTCCCGGGTAAGGAAGTACAAACTGACTCGCAACTAGAGGAGTTCATCAGGCGCAAGGCAGAGTCAATTTACCACCCCGTTGGCACCTGTAAGATGGGGCATGATGATCAAGCGGTGGTCGATGAAAGGTTGCGTGTTCATGGGGTGAAAGGGTTGCGTGTTGTGGACGCGTCGATTATGCCAACCTTGGTGGGGGGGAATACAAATGCACCTACCATTATGATTGGTGAGAAAGCGGCTGACATGATACTGGAAGATATATCCATCATCGAAACGAATATTTCCAAGCTGAAAGATTGTGTGGCATAAATAGGTTATCTTTCATAATTGAGGCACGATAAATTTAATTTTATCGTGCCTTTTTTTTGTTTTTTAAAGTTAGTATGAATATTCTAATTTTTTATTCTATTATGTTTTGTTACTTATGATTTATATTTACCCTTCGGGTATAAATAATAACCCTCAAGTGCCGTCACTTTTCTCACTGCTAAAATCGGTTGTTAATTCTAATCCATATGCTTAATATCAGATAAATAGATGGTATTTGTTTGAGGTAGTAATGATTTCTAAAAACGAATGGAGCGAAAAGCTCAAAAGCCTCAAGGAAGATATTTCTAGCAAAGTGATAGAAAACTCGGAGTTTGCCAAACAACGAGTGGTTGAGCTGCTGGAGCACGGATTGCCGCCAGCTCAAGGGGATGCTTTGCTGGCAAGCTTTAATGGTTTAGTTGGTGACCATTTACTGCAGAGAAACAGCCGTTTCGCCATACCTATGGTGTTCACTGATCATACCCGGCATTTAAGCGATGATGCCGAACTGCTTGAACGTCAGTTATCTGATGCATCTGGCCGTATTGTACTGTGTGTTCATGGCTGGTGTATGGCCGACAAAGGTTGGGTAAGAAAAGGCCACGATCATGGTAAGCAGTTTATTAATGCGGGTTATACCCCTATCTACCTGTGGTACAACACCGGCAACCATATCTCCCTCAATGGTGAAGAGTTTGCCTTCAGGCTGGAAAAGCTATTGCAGGCTTGGCCTTGTGAGGTCAAAGAGCTGGTGATCATCGGCCACAGTATGGGCGGTTTGGTAACGCGCAGTGCCTGTTACTATGCCGGCATCAACCAGCTACAGTGGCTACAGGTGCTCCGTACCTTTATTACGTTGGGGACACCGCACAATGGTGCACCACTGGCGAAGCTAGCTTGCTGGATCGATGAACAAGTGGCGAATACGCCGCAGCTTAAGTTCTTGCAAAAGCTGGGTGAGATACGCAGCAGCGGCAGTAAGGATCTAAGCCGGGGCTACATTGTCCACGAAGATTGGCAAGCGGCGACAATTCCTTTCAAGCAACCGGAAGAAGACATAGCTACGGGAACTGCGTTAATCCAACGTCCGACTCTGCCTGATACGGTCAAGTGTTATGCCATTGCCTCTTGTCTTGGCAAGAACATTCAGGATGAGAACAACCGCAAGCTGGGGGATGGGCTTGTTCCTGTGTCCAGTGCACTGGCTGAAAGCTCAAAAGGGGTGATGGCATTGAATTACCCGCCAGAAAATAAGTGGGTTGTGGGTGGGGTTGATCATCTTGACTTGCTTAACCATCCTGCAGTTGCAGCGAAAGTCAGCGAGTGGGTGCTGGCAAATACGTTGTAGCGCTAATAGCTCCTCTGACGGCACCTCGCTCAATAGACCTGTTAGATTCGCGACTAGGGGATTTACATATAATGGAAAGCATATATAATGCTTTCCATATGTATACATTAGTGTATTAACCAATTGCCGCGAGTCACATGAAACGTATCTTATTTTTATGTACCGGAAACTCAGCCCGCTCTCAGTTAGCAGAGGCCGCGATGCGGCATATGGCGGGTGAGCATTACCAAGTTGTTAGTGCAGGGATGGCACCAGAGGATGTAGATCCTCGTGTATACCGTGTATTGGCCGAGCGCGGCATCAATAGCGATAACTTGCAGAGTTGCTCGGCAGCGGATCTCGAAGGACAGCATTTCGATACCGTGATCACCCTGTGTGACAAGGCCAGTAATGAATGTGCTTTGTTCCCTGACTCCGATGCACTGCTTCACTGGGACTTCAAAGATCCCAAGCCACAGAGCGGCGACCAACCTTTCCGTGACACCTTAGACGGCTTGGAAAGTCGCATGGCATTGTTTCTGATGCTCAATGGTGAAGAGCACGATTCGGTGATTGGCCCCGTCGAGCTATTTAAAGTGCTTAGTGATCCGCTACGCCTGCGTATCTTGATGTTGATTGAAGATGAGCAAGCGCTGACAGTAGGCGATCTGGTCGATGTACTTGGTGTGAGCCAGCCTAAAGTCTCACGCCATCTGGCCTTGCTGCGTGACGGTGGTGTGCTGGAGACTCAGCGGGAAGGGCAGTGGATTTTTTATCATTTGGCTAAGCAATTGCCGGTTTGGATCCGCCATATCCTTGCTACAGTGAGAAATGGCAATCCGGGCATGATCAATGACGAAAAGATCAAACTCAGCCATCGTGAAGAGCGTAAAAAGCCAGGCTTTAGCAAAGTTAGCTAGTATTTTTATTTTAAGATTAATTAGAAGTAAGTTACTTATTTATAGGTGCAAATATGTCAAACACACACCCATTCTGGGCTCTGCCTTTAGAAGATAGCGGCAAGCTGCTACTGACTCCATGTCCAGGTACCAAAGAAGTTTCTCTGCACGACTCGCTAGTGCAACTAAAAGAAGCTGGCGCAACAGCAGTACTAACAGCCCTTGAACCAGAAGATCTTCCGGAAGGCGGTTTGGAAGCCTTAGCGGAAGAGTGCCGTGGCCTAGGTATGCGTTGGTTCCACCTGCCTATCGAGGATGACTGTGCGCCGGGTGCTCAGTTTGATGCAAACTTCCCTGAAGCTAACAAAGCAGCTCAGGCTATGTTGGATAACGGCGATGCGATTGCTGTTCACTGCATGGGTGGCTCTGGCCGTACTGGCTTGATTGCCGCACGCATTATGCTGTCTCGTGGTGCAGAGTTGAACTCAACGATCGAGAAGATCCAAGCGCTTCGCCCGGGTGCTTTCCAGCGTCAGCCACACATCGACTACATCCAGCAGTACAAGTAAGCCCGTCAGGCTTTCCTTACTCATAGAATGCCCTGCCTTTGCGGGGCATTTTTGTATCTGATAGTTATCCCCTAGATTCCGTTATTCTTTCGTTATCTCGTTACTGTAGCTTGGAAATAGCATAACTATAATTTGCTTTGTGACCCTTCATAAAGCGAAGGAAAAGCGCCTATCTCAGTACCTAACGTCACCGGGCTGTGTCCTTGGCAGTTACAGTAGTAATTAATTGAAAAAAGATCTGGAAAAGCGGTTCGGATCTGGCTAGTATATGCGGCATACCATATATATGCTAAATCATATGTTCAAGTTAACGGTTTAAGGAAAGTGGATTATGGCTATCAAAGTAGGCATTAACGGTTTTGGTCGTATTGGTCGTTTGGCGATGCGTGCTGCGTTTGATTGGGAAGAAGTGGAATTTGTTCAAATCAATGATGTAGCGGGTGACGCGAAAACATTAGCTCATTTGATGGAGTTCGATTCAGTACAAGGCCGCTGGCATCATGCCGTGACTTCTGATGGTCAATCGATGCAGATTGGTGACTCTGTGATCCGCTGTACGCAAGAGCGCGATATCGATGCGGTAGATTGGTCTGGCTGTGATGTCGTACTGGAAGCGACCGGTGTTCACCGTGAAATGGAATACCTGAACAAGTACCTAGCACAGGGTGTTAAGCGTGTTGTAGTTTCTGCACCAGTGAAAGATGACAGCGTGTTGAACGTGGTAGTGGGTGTGAACGATTACCTGTTTGATGCTGACAAGCATAAGATTGTCACAGCGGCTTCTTGTACTACCAACTGTATTGCCCCTGTTGTTAAGGTTATCCACGAGAAATTCGGTATCGAGCAGTCGTCATTCACGACGATTCACGATCTGACAAACACGCAAACTATCCTAGATGCGCCACACAAAGATCTTCGTCGTGCCCGTGCATGTGGTATGAGCCTTATCCCAACCACTACTGGTTCTGCGAAAGCGATCATTGATATCTTCCCTGAGCTTGAAGGCAAAATTAATGGCCACGCGGTTCGCGTACCTCTAGCCAATGCGTCACTAACAGACATCATCTTTGACCTAAGCCGCGATGTGACTGCTGAAGAAGTTAACGCTGCATTGAAAGAAGCGTCTGAAAACGAGCTTGCAGGCATTCTGGGCTACGAAGACCGTCCACTGGTATCTATCGACTACAAAGGTGACCAGCGCTCAACCATCGTTGATGCACTATCAACCATGGTTGTGAACGACCGTATGGTGAAAGTGTACGCTTGGTACGATAACGAAATGGGTTACGCAACCCGTACTTCTGAGCTAATCCGTAAGGTTGGCTTGGCGTAAGCAACACCGTACCAATGGCCAGCCCCAGTTATTGGGGGCTGGCCTTCGTAATATATAGTGGTACACAGCAACAAACAGTAGAGTGAGTTATTGCATGATTTCGGCTATTGCCAACCTCTCCAAAGATGTTCGTCAGTACATGCTGGTGACATTCAATTACTGGAACTTCACCATTACTGACGGCGCACTGCGCATGTTGGTCGTCTTACATTTCCACCAGTTGGGTTACAGCTCGCTGCAGATCGCTTCGCTCTTCTTGTTCTATGAATTTTTTGGCGTCGTTACCAACTTGATTGGTGGCTGGCTGGGTGCCAAGCTGGGCCTGAACCGCACCATGAATATTGGCTTGGCGATGCAGGTCGGTGCGCTGGTTATGCTAGCGGTACCGTCGGCGTACCTGACTGTACCTTGGGTGATGTTGGCACAGGCAGTTTCAGGTATCGCCAAAGACCTCAATAAGATGAGTGCCAAGAGTGCCATCAAAACCCTGGTTCCAGATGAAAAGCAGGGCGCTTTGTACAAGTGGATCGCTATCCTGACCGGTTCTAAGAACGCGCTGAAAGGTGCTGGCTTCTTTATCGGTGGTTTGCTGTTGGCCGTTGTTGGCTTCAAAGGCGCAGTTCTAGCTATGGCAGCGGTATTGGCTTTGGTACTTATCCTCAGCTTGGTGTCACTAGAAAAAGACATGGGCAAGGCCAAGAACAAAATCAAGTTCAAGCAGATCTTCTCGAAAAGCGAGAGCATCAACATTCTCTCTGCGGCCCGTATGTTCCTGTTCGGCGCAAGGGATGTCTGGTTCGTAATTGCCTTGCCAATCTACCTAAGCCAGGTGTTTGATTGGGACCACACCATGGTCGGCGGCTTTCTGGCCCTCTGGGTAATAGCCTATGGTTTTGTTCAGGGCATCGCACCGAAAATTACCGGTAAATCGAAAGGCACAGTGCCTGACGGTCGTGCCGCGATGGGATGGGCCGGTTTGCTGAGCCTTATTACCATGGGTGTTGCCCTAGGCGTGCAGTTCAACTGGCAGCCTGAGTTTACTATCGTGGTTGGCTTGTTGATCTTCGGCGCGGTGTTTGCGGTTAACTCTTCACTGCACTCATACCTGATTGTGAGCTATGCCAAAGACGACGGTGTTTCTCTGGATGTCGGCTTCTACTACATGGCTAACGCGATGGGCCGTTTGATTGGTACCGTACTGTCTGGTTTGGTTTATCAGTATGCGGGTTTGGCGGCTTGCTTATGGGTATCGGTGATCTTCTTGGTACTGACAACGATTATCTCAATTCGTCTGCCTGCACACCCTGAAAAAGCGAAAGCCTGATTACGCGATGTTATCGCTGAATCACTAAAACGCTTACATTTTATAGCCCAGCCACCGAGCTGGGCTTTTTAGTATGAGAAGACTAAGAGAACTGCAAATTTAGTGGTTGAAAAATGTGAGATATTTCTTCTTCTTGATCGAGTTTTGTTCATTCAAATCAAAACATTAAAAAAACGCGTTGACTCATTTCTGTAATCGGTTAAAGTACATCTCGTCTTCAGGGCAAAGCCCACAAGAAGCAATGCGACACTAGCTCAGTTGGTAGAGCGCAACCTTGCCAAGGTTGAGGTCACGAGTTCGAACCTCGTGTGTCGCTCCAAATTAAATCTTACGGCATTAAGCGGTAAGAATAGATGGTGTTTACTGTACTAAACGGCATCGCAAAGAATTGCGTGCCCTGGTGGTGGAATTGGTAGACACAAGGGATTTAAAATCCCTCGGCGTTCGCGCTGTGCCGGTTCAAGTCCGGCCCGGGGCACCATCTACATAGAAAGCCTCAGCAGAAATGCTGGGGCTTTTTTGATTTCAGTGTCTTTTCCAATCAACTTTCAACCAAGTCTATCGGTTTTGAATAGTTCATATTTTGGTCTCTGTTATTACTCTTAAAACAACAGCAAGAGAGATATCGTACTTTTATATACCTGATTACCACTAATACTCAGCCCTGTTAACTATACTGATGATAAGTCAGTTCATGAGGCTATTATCATGGCTAGAATCAGGTTCAGTTTCAAAAAGGTATTTCTATACATGGCTTTATGAAGCTCTATGGTACAGAAGAACAATGCCAGCGGCGGTTGTTTGATATGCGGTGGCCGACTGGCTACCGTTGCCCAAAATGTCATTATGATAAGTATTGCCAATTGCATTCTAGGGCTCTATTTCAATGCAATAAATGCCACCATCAAGCTTCATTAATATCTGGAATCCTATTTGCTCACTCTAAGCTGCCATTAACAATATGGTTCTTGGCCATTTACCTGATAACACAAGAAAAGAATGGTATCTCAGCGCTTGAACTTTCAAGACAATTGGGTGTTTCATATAACGCAGCATGGCGGCTTAAGCACAAGCTCATGCAGGCCATGAAAGAGCGTGATGATGAATCTCCTTTGGATGGGTATATCCAAATGGATGATGTTTACTGGGGTGGCGTGCAACGAGGTGCTCGCGGACGGGGAGCCAAAGGGAAGCGGCCATTTGTTGCAGCAGTATCACTGAATGAAGAAGGTCACCCAATGAGAATGCGATTTAGTGTTGTCGAAGGATTCAGGAAAGTGGAGTTAACGAAATGGGCTAAGGTGCACTTGCGGCCTAAGTCATTGGCAATTTCAGATGGCTTAGCCTGTTTTAGAGGTGTTGAGGATGCAAAAAGCTTTCACCTTGCCATTGTGACTGGCGGAGGTGCCGACTGTGGAGCTACCCTATTTCAAGTGGGTCAACACTATGATTAGTAATGTTAAAAATGCGATGCATGGTACATACCATGCGATAAATAAGAAGCATCTACCGCGCTATCTTGCAGAGTTCTGTTTTAAGTTTAATCGGCGGTTTAACATGGAAAAGATGTTGGAACAGCTCATTTATTCAGGTATACAAACAGCACCGATGCCTCAACGTTTACTTAAATTAGCTGAGGCTCGGTGGTAATCAGGTTTATATAAGTCGCTTTAGCCGATAATGGAGAGTCCGCTCAATTATCGGCATCTATCACGTAGTAAGTGGGGACCTTATATTAGTTTGGAGCGAGTTGGATAAAGCTGCTGGGAGTCCCTTCCCTGCATTGCCCCGATAGATAGGATTATTTCATGATTTTTAGAATGACATCAGAAGCGATTTTGGTCCCTTTTGCGATAGCGTCTAAATCAACCCGGTAGTCTGGGTTGTGGTTCATAAACGGGAAGTGCTTACCTTCACTATGGGCTTGCTTAACCAGCTCAGGTTCGGCAGAACCGACGGCCAGGTAGGCCACTTTCACCCCAGGGATATGGTCAACCAGTGTCGTGGCATCATCTGACGCTGGAGCTTGGAATTGCGGGATCACTTTGTCGACATACTCGGCATTGCGCAGCTCGCTCTGGATCAACTTGGTAAACTCAGGATCGTTGACCATTGCTGCGGCATAGCCCTTATAGGTGATTGTCGGCAGGTTTTCTTCCGAGACTCCATTAGAGCGCGCGATGTTGTTGGCGATGTTGGTGATCGAGTCATGCATGGTGTTACGCACATCGCTGTCAGAGAAGTGCAGTTTCAGCTTAAGCGTGGCTTCTTCAGGAATAACGTTGTTGTCTACCCCAGCCTGAACCGAGCCCACGGAAAGTACTGACACATCGGTTGGATCAATATGGCGTGATACCACAGTTTGCAGCTGGACAATAGCTTGGCCGGCCATAAGAACCGGATCCTTCGCCAGGTGCGGCGAGGAGCCGTGGCCACCTACACCATGAAAAGTGATATCGATATGGTCAGAGCCGGTACTTACACGCCCAGGAGACGCAAGGACAGTGCCGGTTGCGAATGGAAAGGTGTGCATTGCCAGGAAGTAGTCCGGCTCAGGCACGCCGTGAGTTGTATAAAGGCCGTCTTGAACCATGGCCTGAGCCCCTTCAATCGGCTCTTCGGCAGGCTGGCCAACAAGGACCAGGGTGCCTTGCCATTGGTTTTTCATCTCGGCCATCACTTTTGCCAGACCAATTAGCCAGGTTGTGTGTGCATCGTGACCACACATATGTGAAACATAAGTTTCTTCGCCCTGGAGGTTGGTGACTTTTACATTACTGGCGTAGGGCAGTCCGGTTTCTTCTTTTACCGCGTTGGCATCCATATCGGCACGGAACATCACAACAGGACCTGGACCATTTTCTAAAATGCCAACGACACCGGTTTTACCTATTCCTGTTTTTACCTCATAGCCAAGCTTGGTTAGCTCGTCGGCAACAACACCAGCCGTGCGGTATTCCATAAACCCAAGTTCAGGGTTGGCATGTAAGTCTTTGTAGATTTCTTGCAGGCGGTCAGCTTGGCTGTTTACAAAATTGACCATTTCCGGTGAGGAGGCACTTGCCGATGTGGCCATCGCCAAAGATAGGGTAAGTAAGGATGTTGTAATACCTTTCTTCAAATTCATCTCGTTTTTACCTTATAAACGTGTTCAACGTTGTGATTTGTATTGGTGTCGAAGATCAGTTTAAGATTGTTTATCAATACATAAAAATACATAATGTAAGGTATAGGCTTTCATTGGGGGTGTTATGTTTACGCTTGAGCAAATTTATTGTTTCAAGGAGGTGTTTGAGGCAGGGTCTTACAGTGAAGCCGGCAAACTGTTAGGAAAAAAACGTACAACGGTTCGCGAGCATATTATGGCCTTGGAGGATTCAACCGGGCTAGAGCTGTTTACCCTTGAAGGAAAGCGCCTAATACCCACAGAATATGCGAAGTGTATTTATTCTCGTGCTTGTCATTTAGCCAAGCAGGCCAACGATCTTCGTGAAACAATGATGATGTTGCATAACAGCCCGTTGACCGAGTTAGTTGTGTATCATGACCCCTTGATCCCGACACAACTTCTTCAAGCGTTTAATGAGGAACTGGCCAGCGAATACCCGCATATCCAGGTCAAGCTACTTTGCCGGGTAAGAGAAGCCGCTTACGAAGATATCAAAAGCGGAAAGGCTCATATTGCACTTATGGCCAGTGAAAACCTGACCGCGACCTCGGCGGAGATTGATTTTATCAATCTTGGGACCTTGCGATTTCGACCCTATATCTCCGCCAGGCACCCACTTGCCGGTCAAGAACAGTTGTCAGTAAACGATCTCAGGTTGGCAAAGCAATATATGACCGAAAGTGCGGCGATGGGCGGCTTGGGGGGATACCCAATCTCGGTACAAAAACAAATTGTAACGAGTTTTAATATGTTGCTCGATATGGTGCAAGTTGACGGGTGGACAATTTTGCCTGATGAACTGGCTCAACCTTATGTGGAAAAAAAGGTATTGGTACCGATTAATTTGGATGAGTTTGTGCAATCACAACCCCATAATGTCTGTGCTTTTCTTCCTATTCACTATCGCTCGAACAGGCAACTAAACCGCATAGCCGAGATCATCCAGTCAAAAGCCCGGCGCTATTTGCAGTGATGGCGAGTCAGGCTAGGTAATCACCGGCATGACGATTAAGTGCATCAAGCGCGAAAGAGATCTCCTCGCGGGAGTTGTTGGTCAGACCGAAGAACAGGCATACTCCCTGGCGGTAGCTACGCGTTGCGTCGTCTAACTGTAACGGTTTCAAGTCGCCGGATATTATCCACGGCCTGGCCAAGGCTTCAGACAAGGCAATCCAACCGCCGTCTGCTAATAACTCGGCGGCTAACTCGACATTGCTAACTTTCTCCACAATGTTGGACACCCTGAAAAAGCCCAAGTCTCCCTCACGAGTATTTGGTAGCTCATACTGCGTCTCTAGCCGCAGCTCATCGAGGGAAACACTCTCGAAACCAGCAAGCGGTGATCGGGTATGCACGTATCCGCAAAGTGGCAAGTTACCAATATATTTGGAAGCAATCCTGGCCAGGGTTCTTGGGCTGTTTTCTGTCGCCATAACTGCAATGTGGCACTCACTGCTTTCTATACAGCGGTAGGCGTTTTCACGGCTAGAGGGGGAGCATTGAATGGACAGTCCGGGGTAGCGGCATTTGATTGCCTTTATGGCTTTGGCGAGCAGCACGGCTGGAATTTGATCGTCGTGGAGTAACACCAGTTCTCCAAGTGGGTTATCGAGTAATGAGAAGGCCGTCAGCTCAAAGTCTTTCGCTTGCTTGCTTAAGTTTGTGGCGCGCGATATCAGTTTGCGGGCTGCGTCGGTCGGTTTTGCTTTTCGCCCTTCAATGTTGAACAGTTCTACCCCTATCGTATCCTCTAAGGTGACGATGTGTTCGCGTATTGTGCTGCGCTCTTTATTGGCTGCTCGTGCGGCAGCGCTGTATGAACCATGCTCGTAAACGAGAGTAAGAGAATGAATTTGTTCAAGTGAAATCATTTATTATCTCAAAGTATCAGATGCTTAAAATATCAGGGAGAAAAATACACCATCGACAGCTTAATGTCTGATGACCTGCTCACAGGACTTCCTTGAAGATGACTCCTATAAGATAGCACGATATACCCAAGTATCTTGAGGTCTGTCTGGAGATAAAAAAGGCCCTACATTCCGGAGAGATGCAGGGCAAGATGGTAGGTAAAAGTTTAAGTTATTTTATATCGGCACTTTTGCGATTAAATCCGCTCAATGATTGTCGCAATGCCTTGGCCCATGCCGATACACATGGTTGCTAGACCGAAACGGCCACCTTTGTCTTCCATGATGTTCATCAGTGTGCCGACGATACGTGCACCTGAACAACCCAGTGGGTGACCAAGAGAGATTGCACCACCGTTCAAGTTGACTTTTTCTTCTCGAACGTCCCACAGACCTAGATCTCTCAGGCATGGAATAGCCTGCGCCGCGAAGGCTTCGTTAACTTCAGCAAAGTCGATGTCATCGATGGTTAGGTTGGCTTTCGCCAGTGCTTTCTGCGTAGCAGGAACCGGACCGTAGCCCATGATGGCTGAAGGTACGCCCGCCGATGTTGCAGCAATGATACGAGCGCGCGGCGTCACGCCAAGTTCTTTGGCCTTCTCTTCGCTCATGACCAACAGGCACGATGCTCCGTCAGAAAGCGCCGATGATGTGCCTGCTGTAACTGTGCCGGTTACTGGGTCAAAAACAGGGCGAAGTTGAGACAGAGACTCCACGGTTGTCTCCGGGCGAATAACTTCATCCGTTTTCACTAGAATTGGGCGACCGTTGGCATCGTGGCCCATAGTAGGAACGATCTCGTTAGCGAAACGTCCCTCAACTGTTGCCTGGTGCGCTAGCTGGTGAGAGCGGGCACCCAGTGTGTCTTGCTCTTCTCGGGTTACTTTGTGCATTTTGCCCAGAGCTTCAGCGGTCATCCCCATCAATGCAGAGGCTTGTGCCATTTGCTTGTCCAGCGCCGGGTTGAAGTTCATCCCCTTGGTCATCGGCACATGACCCATGTGCTCAACACCGCCAACCAGGATAATGTCAGCATCTTCTGCTTTGATGGCACGAGCTGCCATATGCAGTGCATCCATCGATGAGCCACAGAGGCGGTTAACCGTTGTCGCCGGGACCGTCACTGGCATACCAGCCAGCAGCGCAGCATTTCGAGCCAGGTTAGCCCCTTGTTCTTCTGTTTGCTGGACACAACCCCAGATGATATCGTCGACCATCTCAGGCTTGACGTTTGGCTGACGCTCAAACATGGCCTTCATCAAGTGGGCTGACAGGTCATCAGCACGGGTATGGCGGAACACACCGTTTTTGGAGCGACCCATAGGGGTGCGTGTTGCATCTACGATAACTACATTTTTCATATCTTACCCCTAGGAATTAGTAGAAGGTTTCGCCGTTTTCGGCACGAGTAACCAAGCCTTCCGGCAGTGCATACAGCGGTCCAAATTGCTCATACTGACGGGCAATCTCAACCAGTTTCGGTAGACCGATTTGATCCATGTAGTAGACTAGGCCGCCACGGAATGGAGGGAAGCCCGTACCGTAAATCATCGCAATATCAGCTTCTTGTGGTGATGCGACAATGCCTTCGTCCAAACAGCGGATAATTTCGAACATCATCGGTAGCATCAGGCGCATGGTGATAGTGTCTGCATCAAACTCTCGAGCTTCTTTGCGGTTGCCGGAAATTAAAGACAGTGCCGTTTCGCTTGTCGCAGGTTTGACACGGCCACGGCGGTCAGTAACATAGTTGTAGAAGCCAGCCCCATTTTTCTGGCCAAGACGCTGGTTCTCAACCATGATCTTAAACAGGTTGACTTCAGGCGCGCCCAAACGTCCAGGGAAGGCCGCGTCCATAGACTCAACGCAGTGCTCTGCGGTGTCCAGGCCAATGACATCAGTAAGATGTGCAGGCCCCATCGGCCAGCCAAAGCCTTTAGACATCGTCTTGTCAATAATGGCAATATCACCGCCGTCAAGCACTAGCTGGTTGAATGCCAGCATGTAAGGCGTCAGGCAACGGTTAACCAGGAAGCCACCGCAGTCATTAACAACGATAGGTGTCTTGCCTAGCTGCTCAACATAGCCAACCGCTTTGGCAATTGTCTCATCGTTGGTTTTCTCGCCACGAATTACTTCAACCAATGGCATACGGTGAACCGGGTTGAAGAAATGGATACCACAGAAGTTTTCTGGGCGCTTAAGCGATTTTGCCAGGCCGCTGATCATCAAGGTTGATGTGTTCGATGCGATAACGGCATTTGGAGCTGCGTCTTCCAGGCCAGCCAGTACGATTTCTTTAACTTTCGGGTTCTCTACGACCGCTTCAATGATCAGGTCGGTAGATTCCAATGCTGCATCGTGCAGGGTTGGCTGAATGCGGTTTAGGACATCACCCATTTGAGAAGGAGTTTTGCGTCCCTTTTCTACTTGCTTAGACAGCAGCTTGTTTGCCTCTGCCAAGCCAAGCTGAAGACCGGCTTTGTTGATGTCTTTCATAACGACATCCATGTTGCGGTCAGCCGACACATAAGCAATGCCGCCGCCCATGATACCAGCACCGATCACACCAACTTCAGAGGTCTTGTCAGCCTTACCCTTGAACGAGCGAGTTTTAGCCTTAACGTGCATATCCGACAGGAATACAGATACCAATGCATCTGCAACGCCTGATGCCGCACATTTAGCAATGCCTTTGCGCTCGAAATCTAGGGCTTCATCACGACCCAAGGTCGCCGCTTTCTCCACTGTATCTAGGATGATATGTGGCGCAGGGTATTGTTTCCCGGCTACTTTGAAAGCCATGCCACGAGCAACGCTGATAGACATCATTTGCTCATACTGGCTAAGAGTCAATGGCTGCTTTTTCTCTGCTTGGCGTGCCTGCCAGTCAAGATCACCGGCCACACAGCTATCAAGAACAGCAATCGCTTCTTCTACCGCGTTCACTTTCGCTGTATCGAGGATACCGTCAACAAAACGTTGCTCCAGGGCTTTGTTAGCCTTGAAGTTTTTGCCAGTGGTAAGCCACTGCAGTGACGTATCTAGGCCGACAATACGTGGAAGTCGGGTAGTACCGCCATAGCCAGGCATGATCCCAAGCTTCACTTCCGGCAAGCTGATTTTTGCATCAGTGGTTGCTAGGCGGTACTCAGCCAGCATAGAAAGCTCGACGCCGCCACCTGCTGCTACACCATTAATAATGGCAATTTTCGGGAAAGGAAGATCCTCAATACGGTTGTAAATACCGTGAACCCATGTCAGGTAGTCCTCAATAGCAGCATCGCCTGCGGCAAAAAGGCTACGGAACGCTTTGATATCAGCGCCAGCACTAAATAGCGGCTTGTCAGAGCGGATAACCAGGCCGTCAATATTTGCGGCTTCAAGTACCTCGACACAGGCTTCTAGTTCTTTCAGTGCGCTGTCGCGTAGGGTGTTGACTTTGTCTTGCTGATCATTGAATACCAGTTCTGCATACTTGCCGTGTTCAACAATCTGGAAACTTTGTCCCTGATACATATTATACCTCCTGACCAGGCTTGATTAGGCCTGCTTCAATAGCTTCATTGCGAAGAGAATCGCGGAAATCTGGGTGTGCAATGGCAATTAACGCCTTAACACGCTCAGGAACATTCAGGCCACGAAGATCGGCGCTACCGTATTCAGTGGCAATAACTTGTACATCATTACGCGGTGTCGTCACTGCGGTACCGATAGGCAGAGCGGTGCGAATAGTTGACTCAGGACCTTCCTTGCCTTGGTGAGTTGATGCCAGTACAAGGATGCTGATGCCGCCATCCGACATCCCGGCACCTCGAACAAAGTCAAGTTGGCCACCAGAGCCAGAGATTTGGTTAAAGCCAACCCCTTCTGATGCCACCTGGCCAGTGAGATCAGCCATGATGCAAGTATTGATGGAAATAAAGTTGTCGTTTTTAGCAATCTCAACCGCGTTGACTACGGTGGTCACGTTGCCCATTTCGATATCTGGGTTATTGTGGACGTAATCAATCAACTCTTGCGAGCCCGCAGTAAATGCAGTGATGATTTTGTTTGGCTTGTAGTTCTTGTGCTCGTTGGAAACAGCGCCAGCCTTACATAGCTCCATCATCGATTCGGTAAACATCTCAGTGTGGATGCCTAGGCCTTTGTGCCCTTTCAATGCCATACCCATGGCATTTGAAATCGTACCGATACCGATCTGAATGGTCATGTTGTCTTTCACATATGGCAAGACGTGTTCGGCAATCGAGATTTCCAGCTCTGAAGGTTCTTGCGGCTTAGGACCGGCAATAGGGTGATGGCCTTCAGTTACCCAGGTGATGTCATCAATATGCACGAGGTTTTCTTCGGCACCGATGAATGGCTGGAATTTGTTAACAACAGCAATCACAGTATCCGCATATTTAAGTGCGTCCGGGGTACCAACGCCGCCACAAGCGCCCATGCTCAGGAAGCCATCTTCATTTGGCGGTGTCATTTCTACAACCACAACATTGTGTTGTAGGTGACTGAAAAGCTGACCCATTTGAGAGAAGTGGAAATTAGTATGACTAATATTACCCACTTTTTGAATTTTGCGCTCAAGAGGCCCCATAAATAAGCTATGGTGCTCTAGGTGAGGTGCATATTCTGGTTTTAGAAAGTCATATGGAGTGGTTAGCAAACCTGTGTATAGTTTACAACCGTTAAGCTCGGTGTGACGCTTTTCTAATTCTTTTAAAAAGAAATAAGGAGTAGCTAATAACCCCCCAGCCCATATTTTGTCATTAGATTTGATTTTATTTGCTGCTTCTTCAACAGAAATCAACTTTTCATTATAGGCCAGTTGCCAATTACTCATGATAAACCTCGTTATCAATAAGACTGCTTGATATCACAGTCGTTGTAGGGTGTTGTCGTTTTGTGTTGCAAGAATCATAAGCGGGATAGTCGTGCTAGTCTTTGCATTTTACGCCAACCAATTGGCTAAGTCTGACAGGGTAAAAAAGTATGATTGCTATCACATCATTATAAATTTCGATATCGAGGTTTATATTTTGGCCGTAATATAATACGAGCTTCTCAAAGTTATGAATCAGGATTATGACGTCAGTGAATAGTGAAAGAAACAGTAAATCATATTATTTACATCAAGGTTGGTTGACATTAATAAAACAAGCGGCAGAACAGTACGGACTTCCGCTGAATAAATATTTCCCGCAACCGAATAATAAAATCCCGCATTTAGATGTGAGATCGGTCAGGGGCATCCACCACCAGATGGTGCTTGACTGTAATGACCCTTCTTTCTCTTTAGTCGCGGCAAGATGTGTCGAGCCCTTAACGTTTGAAAGCTTTTCGCTGTTACTATGGACGGCGCCTGATCTCGATACACTCATTAATGATGCCAGTAAATACTCAATGTCTGTCGGGGCCCCAATCCACTTGAAGCTCTCTTATAACAATCAGGGAGATGCCGAGCTTTGGGTTATCAATAGGGAGCCTCTGAATAAAGAGTCGGTAGTCACCTATGTCGGGGTCACACTGTTTATCGCCGTGCTGATGCAGATTATCTACAAAGCCACTGGCCAGGAAGAGATGGGATTGACGGTCGGACTGAATAATTGGCCTTATTCGGCCGAGAATATGGCTCACTTCGAACAAATAATGAACTGCCAGATCATTGCCGGCTCCCCAGTCCGTAAGATAGTCATTCCCAGAGCGGTGCTGAACTCTCCGGTCATCACGGCAAATTCTGACATCTACCTTGCCATGAAGCCTATCGTCATTAAGCAGACCGCAAAAGTGATCCGGGAGGACATTTTTTTGCAGATACACAGTGTGCTGAATCAAATGAATAGTTTGAGTGACACAACGATAGACGATGTTGCGAAACAGCTGTCATTTAGCGTACGGACATTGAATAGAAGGTTAGCCGACGAAGGAACCACTTATCGAAGTGTGCTGGAAAAGTACAAGCTAGAGCGATCATTGCATCTGCTTAGTCAATCTGACCACAGTATTACCGAGATTGCCTATCAGTTGGGCTTTTCTGATATCAGTACCTTCTCGCGTGCTTTCAAAAGGTGGACGGGCTTCAGCCCCTCGAATATTGATAGGCGCGTTACTGTTTAGCGCCAAGGATTTGATTATTTTTGCTTGTTCAGATTTTCACTCAAAGCGTGAATTTCTTCTATTAGCTTGCGATGTCGCTGCTCATAGGTAAGGGGTTTACGTCCTCGCTTCTCTTCTCGGTTTTGTTCCATGGCAATCAAATTAGGCCTATCTTGCTCAAGCTGGTGTAACTGTCTTTCGAGTTTGTCCAGATCTCTTTGATTTTTCTGCTTTTCGCTAAGCGGTTTACGACCCAGTTTAGTCTTTTTTGAACTCTGGTATTTGCGCCAAAGCTGCTGCGGCGTCATTGGCAGCACTTGTTGCTCGAGGCAGGCTGCTCTCAGTAGTTGGTAGTCCTCGATGAGGGCCTGCTCCGCCCGCACAAGCTCAACGGGTAGAGGTAGCTTGGGCCTTCCTGGGGATATTGTGTTGCTGAGGGGGTAAATTAAGCCAATCCGTTTTTCTATGATGTGGCTGAGCATTTTTCTGAGTAACGTGCGCCATACCCGAATGTCTAACAATGTGCTTTGCCCACGGCACTGCACTTCAAGCCACACCGTCATTCCATACAGAGTCATCGTTTGTTCGGCCGCAGATTGCCCTTTCAGTTCATTAATGGCCTTCTTGACAGCCGGCTGACTCGCGCCGTACCAAAATGCTTCACTAGGCAAAATAGACTGATTACGGTGATTGAAGATCAGCTGGTAGATACTTCTTAGCTGCAATAGATAGCCATCAATCGCCGCTGACTGGGCGGCGAACTGCTGAGCTGGGTTTAGATGCCGCTGGACTGAAAGTAGCCGGTTATCGAGCTCTGACCACAAGCGATATTCTTCTGCGGTAGCAAGGATCAACTGAGCGATATCAGCGAGTGCCGCTTGGTTAAGATCGGGATAGCGCTGCTCAAGTTCGATATCAAACGCTTTGCGTAGCTGACGCAAAGATTGGTATCGATTGGCGACATGGCGCTGATAGTTCTCTATCGGGGTTCGTTTCGGCCTGCCTCGCGCTGAATATTGTAGAGGGTTTGATGTCTTCATAATCTTCATAGTGGGATCAATGAGGTTGCGCGAAATGCACCATCTTGTTGAGGTTCTACCTCAATAAAGACCCGCTGGCCAACGGACAAATCGAGCTGCGGGTTATTGATACTAGATAGATCGATGAGCACATCAATCGGGACGACATCCGGGACAGCGAAGCCAAACTTTTTATCGGTGTTAAACCACGACACCTTTGCCTTTAGGCCAATCATTCAAATGGTGATCCATAATTAATAAGTAATAAATTAAATAGCAAAAAAAGCCGATCTCAACCACGTTTTTCCCCCTCAATCTCGAGTAAAGCTGATCTGGAACAAATCCTGTTTCGCTAACAGTATGTTTCCCCATTGGTACTCTGTAAAAACGCGCTACTACAACACAGGTAATCACGTTATTACGCTGTAAACCAATGGGTAATACTATGAACAGATTATTGTTAAGCGCAATCGGCTGCGCTTTGACACTTAGTGGGCCATCAGCTTTGGCTAAAACGGTCGATTTACAGCAGCTCTATTTGGACTCTCTCCAGAATAACCCCACCCTTGCCAGTGCTGCATTGGAAATTAAAAGCGCGGACAAAGCGCGTGACATCATCGCGGGGCAATATCGTCCCCAAGTCGATATTGGTCTCCAATATGGCATGCTGCGCAACGATTGGACCACGATGACTGAAACAGATGGCCAAGGGGCTGAGGTGTCTGTGTCGGTTGGCCAAAATCTGTTTAATGATCAACTTAATAAAGCCGATACGATTGCCGAGCAGCAACACGAATTAAGCACGATTAGCTATGAATTCGCGCTCTCAAATATGCAGATGAGTGTCGTGAGTGGCTACTTTAATGCGCTTAAAGCACAAGAGAAGCAGAAACAGGTTGACGCAACCAAAAAAGCGATTGGCGAGCACTTAGCTCAAGTAAAACATCGCTACCGCAACGGCTTAGTGCCTGAAAATGACGTCAAAGAAACCCAAGCACAATACGACTTGGCACAGGCGGCGGTGATCTTTGCCCAAAATGAATTCGAAAAAGCGCTCGATTATTTGTATGAGCTGACTGGTCGTGAGTATTCGAACGTCGCGCCGTTATCCGCGCAGGCATCTGCTGTCTCTATTCCACAGCCTAACGGCTACAGCAGTTGGCAGGAGCTGGCACAAGCACACAGTCAACAAATGGCGATCCAGCGCCAGCTCGTGGAACTGTCTCGCGAGCAAATCGCGTTAGCTGAAGCTGGGCACATGCCTACCATAGGCTTGGTCGCAGAGTATCGCTACGCATTCGCGACTCAATCGCGCAGTAATGAGCCTCAGCAGTCAAAAGGCGCATTTCATGATTTAGATAATAACGCCACTGTTTTTGCTGGCGTGGCTATGTCGTTACCGGCTTATCGTGGAGGGGCAACCAACAGCCGCGTTGACCAGGCCAGCATTCAATACCAGCAGGCACTAGAGCTGCAAAGCCATACCTGGCGTCAAGTGGCTCGCAAGGTTCGCGACGCTGAGAAAGATTTAGTGGCGTTAAAGAGTGCTCAGGGGGCGTATCAGCAAGCCGTTATATCGGCGGAGTCGGCGTTGAAGGCGACAGAACAAGGGTTAGAAATTGGCAGTCGCACGATTGTCGATGTGCTCGACTCTACACGTCAACTCTACTCGGCCCGAGAACAATTAACTGCTGCGCATATCGATTTCTTGGTCGCGAACTTTCAACTTCATTTTTTGGCCGGCGTGCTAGGTGACCATGATCTGAAGGCGGTAAACAGCTTACTAGATGTCTAGTGACTAGGCCGCATCTGCTCTATCAAATTATTTAACAAAGAGAAACTCATGAGAAAATTGCCCTTATACACAGCGATTGCCCTTTTGCTATCGGGTTGTGGTGGTTCCAATGAAAGCAATCAACAAAATGCTGCAGCTGCAATGCCTGTTAGTGTCGTGAATGCAGAGGCTCATTCACACAGCCCAACTAATTACTATGTAGGTCGAATGCAACCGATTGAGTCTGCGAACCTTACGCCAAGAACGACGGGCTACTTGCTGAAGAAAAATTTTGAGGATGGTGCTTTGGTTGAGAAGGGCGACATCTTGTTTGAAATCGATCCTACTTCATATCAGGCCGCGCTCGATTCTGCAAAAGCGTCTGTTAGCGAAGCCAAAGCTGCGCTGGCATTGACCGAGCTAAACCACAAACGAAATAGCAATATGCTAAAAAGCGGTGGAGCCTCTCAAGCGCAGTTTGACGTTAGCTCTGCTGAGTTGGCAAAGGCGAAATATCGCGTTGTGTCAGCCGAAGCAAACCTAGTGGTCCAGCAAGATAACCTAGAGCAAACCAAAGTGAGAGCGCCCTACAGCGGCAAACTGGGTAAAAGCCGTTTTTCTATCGGTGATATGGTTGGGCCAAACTTCGGGGCTTTGACCGACTTGGTGCAAATTCACCCAATTGAAGCGGGCTTCTCGCTCAAACAGAGTGACGTAGCGACACATGATTTCTCTCGCCAAGAGGCGACGCTGGTGTCATTAGAGATCGCTGGCGAAGGTGTAGATAACGAAGGGGTGATTTCTTTCGTTGACAACAAAATCGACCCGCAAAGCGGCACCATTGATCTTGCAGCAACGTTTAATAATGAACACGGTCAGTTGACTGCTAACCAGTATGTACGTGTTGGACTCGCGCCAGCTCAAGCGATTAGCGGCGTAAAAGTACCTCATGCAGCGGTTCACCAAGACTACAAAGCGCAATATGTCATGACTATTGAAGAGGGTGTCGCGGTGCGACGTGATGTGGAGGTCACGGATCGCATCGGTCAAACAGTGTTTATTACAGATGGTTTGGCAGCGGAAGAGCCAGTCATTGTCGGTGGTTTACAGCGCATTAGGGAAGGTGCTCAAGTCGTGGTAGCGGAGTAGGTCCATGCTAAGTCAATTTTTCATTAATCGACCAAAATTCGCGTTTGTCATTTCGATATTCCTTACTTTAATTGGCCTTATCGCGATCAAAATCATGCCGGTCGCCGAGTACCCAAGTGTGACACCGCCCCAAGTTCGCGTGATTGCCGTATTGCCTGGGGCGAGCGCTGAAACGGTGAAAGAGGTCATCGGAAACCCGATCGAAGAAGAGGTGAATGGTGTAGATGGAATGGTCTACATGCAATCTCGCTCGACGAACGACGGCCGTTACTTCCTGAATATCACCTTTGACAACAGTGTCGATTCTGATATGGCGATGGTAAACGTTTCGAACCGAGTTGCGGTAGCCGAAAATATGTTGCCGTTTGAGGTGCGTGCTCGTGGTATCCGTATTCGTAAAGCGACGCCAGATGACTTGCTTGCGATTGCGTTTTATTCAGAAAATCAGTCGATGTCGGAGCTTGAGCTTAACTCTTGGGTTGAGTCCAACTTTATGGAGCGTATTGCACGTATTCCGGGCTTAGCCACCAGTGATTTGATCGGCGCGACGTACGGTATGCGTGTTTGGCTAGACATGGATCGCATGGCGGCTCTGGGCGTCAGCACCGTGGAAGTCAAGAACGCGATACGTGAACAAAATGCGGTGGTACCTGCAGGGCGTATCGGTCAAGGACCGAGCCGCGAGAATGCCGCGCTGCAGTTTAACTTGATCACTCAAGGCCGTTTAACCAGCGCGCAAGATTTTGAGCAAGTGATTGTCAAAACGCTAGCCAATGGTAACCATATTCACCTGGCTGATGTGGCGGATATCGAAATTGGCAGTCAGTTTTACGATGCTTATGCAAACTACAATGGCCAAGAAGCCGCATTGGTAATGATGCAAGCTAACCCGGATGCCAACGCATTGGAAACGGGTGAAGCGGTTAAGTCAGTACTAAAAGAGATTGAATCGATCATGCCAGCAGGTATGGCGTATTCTATCCCATATGACACAACGCTTGCGGTTGAAGCGTCAATTAAGAGCATTGTCGAAACACTGATCGTCGCTGTCGTGCTGGTTATCGCAGTGACTTATTTGTTCTTGGGTAATGTACGCGCAACGTTAGCGCCAGTTGTTGCGATCCCAGTATCTTTGATCGGCACCTTTGCATTTATGCTGATGGGTGGCTTTAGCATCAATACAGTGACCTTATTTGGTCTGATACTCGCAATCGGTATTGTGGTTGATAACGCGATCTTAGTGGTAGAAAACGTCGAGCGTATTCTTGAAGAAGAGCCACAATGGTCAAGCAAAGAAGCCACCATCCAAGCGATGAAAGAAGTGACAGGCCCTATCATTGCATCAACGCTAGTCATGTTGGCGGTGTTTATTCCCGTCGCGCTGCTACCTGGCATCACGGGGCTAATGTTTGCTCAGTTCTCTATCACGATCTGTATCGCCCTAGTCTTGTCAGCGGTTAATGCGTTAACTCTCTCGCCGGCACTTTGTGCCATGGTAATGAAGCGTAACAGCAAGCCTGCTAAATGGTTTGTTGCCTTTAACCGGGTTTTTGACCGAGTGACTAACCTGTATGGTAAAGCCGTTGCTCTTATGGTTCGTAAGAGCCTAGTGTTGGGCGTTGCCTTTATTGTTGCGATTGGTTCGATGGTCGCAATGAATACCAAGCTACCGACAGCGTTTGTTCCAGCAGAAGACAAAGGCGTGTTAGCGCTAGCGATGTTCTTGCCTGATAACGCTTCTAAAGAGCGTACCCATGCACTGATTCGTAAAGCGGAAGCAATATTGAATCAAGACCCGGCGATAGAAGACTATGCAGGTGCAATCGGTTTTAACGCAGTAACGGGGAGTGTTTCATCGAATGCCGCGACCATGTTTATCAACCTTAAGCACTGGGATGAGCGTCTTGAACGAGACGGTGATCATACTCAGGCAGCGGTTGCACAGCGTCTTAACCGTCAATTGCATGGCATCGACAAGGCGATGACGTTTACTATGGGGTTACCTGCTATTCCGGGTGTCGGTGCTGGTGACTCACTTGAGTTCATGCTTCAAGATACGGGTGGCCGTAACGCGCAAGAACTAGCGCAAATGACTTACGCTATGGTAGCGGCTGCCAATGAGGCGCCAGAGATCACGCGTGCGATGACCACTTATCGCGCCAACGTACCTCACTACCACGTTGATATTGACCGCGAGAAAGCACGCCAGATGGGAGTGACTCTTGGGGCGATCAATGATGCCATGGCGACGCACCTTGCATCATCTTATGTCAATGACTTCGCGCTTAATGGTCGCAGCTACCGCGTGTTCGTTCAGGCGAAAGGTGAGCAGCGTCATGATCTCGATGATGTGCTGCGTATTCATGTGCCATCAAACACGGGCAAGCAAGTACCGTTGTCAACGGTCGCGACAATTTCTCCAACACTTGAGCCGGATTTGGTGACAAGCTACAACATGTTACCAGCAGCGCGTATTCAGCTTAATGCTGCACCGGGCTACTCATCAGGCCAGGCTATTGAAACGATGGAGCGTATCGCTGGCGAAGTGTTAGAAGCAGGCTATACGTTCGAATGGACCAATATGGCCT
The DNA here is from genome assembly GCF_056160145.1 of Photobacterium sp. ABD4_091. Lineage (NCBI taxonomy): Bacteria > Pseudomonadati > Pseudomonadota > Gammaproteobacteria > Vibrionales > Vibrionaceae > Photobacterium > Photobacterium sp. ABD4_091. The sequence continues at coordinate 2,963,659 of NZ_JBSWWQ010000001.1, forward strand.
TCCAAGAGAAACAAGCCGGTGGCACAGCACAAATTGCCATGATTCTAGCTTTGGTGTTTATTTACCTATTCTTGGTGGCCCAGTATGAATCATGGGCACTGCCGGCTGCGATTATTATCGTTGCGCCAACGGCTGCGGTGGGTACATATGCCGCATTGTTAATGGGTGGCCAGGCGTTGTCGATTTACGGTCAGATCGGTTTGATCCTGTTGATTTCATTGGCAGCGAAAAACGCGATTCTGATGGTTGAGTTTTCCAAGGCCAAGCGCGAGGAGCAAGGTCTGCCGATTGAAGAGGCGGCTATCCAAGGTGGTAAAATGCGCTTTAGAGCGGTAAACATGACTTCATGGTCGTTTATCCTTGGTATCTTACCTCTTGCCTTTGCACAAGGTGCGGGTGCGATTGCTCAAAACACCACAGGGTTAGCCTTGCTAGGTGGTATGCTGATGGTACTCGCGGTGGGTTCGATTATGACGCCGGGCTTCTATGCCGTGTTCCAGAAACTGCGTGAAAAAGTGAAATCGTAACCATTAAGCCTACAACTATAGTTAACGGAGCTCTTTGAGCTCCGTTTCTTTATGGAGCTAACGCCTTCGTCACGCCGTTAAGAGCCTGTGCTCTGTAAGGCAGGAACGCCTTAAGGCCACGTGAACGTGGTTCATCCATGGATCGATTAGCGTTCCTAATGGCTGTTGCTGGTGGGGTGAAGTAGGGGGCGGCTGAAGTAAACCGCAATATAAGCCATTAGTCGTTCACTAATGGACTGCGGATAAAACACAAGCTCCACCGGTAGTGATGGAGCTTGTGTCTGTATGCCGTTTGCTGCGATGGCTTGCTAAGCCCGGTTTTATCGATAGTGCTCGCCCAGGTAAGGTTAAGTCGTGTGTGGTTGGAACGAGGTATGTAGCTGTAAGAACTGTAGCCGATGCTGGCAGGCTAACTGCGCTCTGTAGGCGTCAATTGCTTCACTCAGGGTTAGCAAACCTTTACGGTAAGCGGTGGCAATATGGATGCCGTTGCCCTCGATGAGCTGTTTTGTGTGTAATACCAGTTGCTTATGTTTGAGGTAGGAAAATAGCAGTGCCATTCTTTCTTCGTCACGACAACTACTTTTCATATTGTTCTCTAGCAGGTACTTCGCCACGCTGTGGGCCCGCTTAATGAGTTGATTAAAGTGTGAATAGCGCTGTAAATTGACCACTGTCGACAAGCGCTCAACCAAGTTAAAAGCTTGATTGATATGTTGCTTTTCAATCGTTTGCTTATCGAGAATGTCCGAAGCTAATTGCTCGACAAGCGTGATGATACAGTGCTTTTCTTGTGGGAAAACTTTCACTTTGTCGTTTCTGATATGAGCAATAATTTCCTGAAATAGTGTGACAAAATCTATCAATTCAGGTTGTTTAATCATCATAGTTTACACGTTAGATTTTTTGGTAAAAACAGTAAATATCAATGTGGTGGCGTACGAAGGTGATCAGCGCGCTATAAGTAATGTGTAAATATGATTCATATCGGTTTGGCTTGGCTCATACCTTGTGCTGGGCTCGGTAACTGAATAGTGATGATTCAGAAGAGCAAAAACAACAGGCGTACAGAGCAGGCCTAACATAATCAGAGTGGTCATCAAAAATGAGTGCTTCATGGTGTCGGTCTGCCTGATTCGTTATAGGAGTGCGGCGCAACGGGGGCGCGTGATTTCTCGAGCGTGAGTCTTTGCCGCACTGCCTGATCTATTGGGTCGGTTAGAAGAACCACTTCATGCCGATTTCGACACGCAGCTCAGGATCGTTATCAATTTCCGTTCCGTCAGGCAAAACCACATCGGCTGAGCCGTATTCAAAGCGAGTCATCAACCATTGGGTACGGTCTGAACGAGTAGGGGCGCTTACGAAGAAGTTCAGTTTGCTTGATTCCATCGATACCACATCACCTTCAGCTTTGAAGTATTCAGGAGAGAACTGGATGAAACTGCCAGAGTCGCCAATTTCTTTAGTCAGGAACATGTTCAACATGTAACCATCAGCGCTTTTACCAAAAACTTTACCGGTTGTGTAAGCGACGTTAGGGAAAACTTTGGCACCAAAAGTGTAGGCAGGGTTAATAAGGCCAATGACACCCGCTGAGAACAAGGTAGTGTCTTTTAAACCAGAATCTTTAGCCGTACCCGCTTCGCCGTTTTGGTGGATTAAATCTGTCGAGAAGCCGACACGTGGAATTAGGTGGTTGTCTAGCGCGTGAACTTGGAAGTACTGTGCACGGCCTTTTTGGTAATCGGTACCAAGCTTATGTTTGCCTTCAATTTTTGCTTTATCATTACCAAATGTTCCTTCAGCAAAACCAGCGAATTGGATATCGTCTGTCCATGCACCAGTCATCATACCTGAAAAGCGAACATCGGCATTTGAATCGAGGAAGACTGCCGCCTGTGTGTAGACGCGGGTAAGATCCGAAGGGTTGATGACTTCGCTCTCTTGCTCTTGCTCTGCGGCGATTGTAGCGCCAGTAAGCGCGAATAGTAGCGCAGAAGTAAGAGTTGCTTTTTTCATGGTTTCACCTTGTGTTTGTTCCCCAAAAGTTGGTCCGTCTGGGTCAAAGGTGCGTCCTTGCATGACTTTTATTTGATCCGATAGAGTGATAACAAGTCGCGTATTTTGAGGTAGTTGCACAGGTCTACGCCAGCTTGACTCCTTGTCATCTAATCTGTTGTTATTACAACAAGTATGTATGAGAGGCGCTTTGCATTTTAGGTCATGCGGTTAGCTGACTAGGACAATGAGGATATCTTTGATATATGTCACAAGACACGTCCATCAGTGCGTGTGTTATGAGAATAGTGAGGCTTAAATTGGCAGGAAGTCAGCAGTTACAATAACGCTATCTTGTACAGGCAAACTACATCATTGACTCAGTTGTGCCATCTACAAATATTTCCACTCAGCTTACGAGATAAGGCGGTCAGATCGCTATTGACGATAGCTTCACAGACAAAAAAGGCCTAAACGTGAAACGTTTAGGCCTTAAAAAGTTGAATTATCTAAATTCAGATTATTTTGCTTGGTCTAGCAACTCTGCAACTTTACGGAAGTAAGCAGGCGCTTTGATCTCACCGTAAGGTGGCACATACGGTGTCGCACCGAAGTAAACCGCGGCAAAGTCACGCTCTGGATCTACGTAGATACCTTGACCAGAGTTACCGTGTTTGTACATTGCGCCGTCTTCAAAAATGAAGTCGAACTGGTAAGCGCCTTTCACTGGTTTTTCACCAAATAGGCCCACTGCCTGGCCTTCTTTACGGCCGCCTACAAACGCGACCGCGCTACCTGCTGAGCGAATGCGCTCAAGTAGAGATGGTGTTACTACCTGCTCGTGTGCCACTTTATCCCAGCTTGGCGTGAACATGGTCGCGTACTTAGCGAAATCTTCTAGTGTAGACGAGATAATCGCTAGGTTTAGTGGTGTGCCGTCAGGCGTTAGGTGAACCTGTAGCGGCATACGTGCACCCAGTTTACCCCAAATGCGCTCTTCAGCAACGTCAGTCCAGCGTTTGTTGGTGACGTTTTGAATCACCTGACCCAGTACGTGCGTGTTAAGTGACGAGTAACGGAAACGGTCGCCTGGTTTTTCGTTTTCTAGTGGTTGTACATCTTTCAGTACTTCACGCCATGTTTCACCCGTTTCGCAGCGTTCAGTCGTGCCAAGAGCAGAACTGATGAAGCGAACGAATACACCTTCTGGGTCTAGAATCGAAGTGTTGTTTTCTTCGTGATCAAGGCCTGCGGTATGGTTAACCAAGTCCAGAATAGTGACTTTTTCCCATGCTGTGCCTTTAAGCTCAGGTACGTATTTAGCGGTTGAAGCGCTCATGTCTAGCTTGCCTTCTTCAGCAAGCATGGCTGTGATAAGGCCAGTCAGTGTCTTTGATGACGACATCCAGATGTGTGAGTCGGTTGGTTTCATACCTGAGTATGCTTCGTAGACCACTTCACCTTTGTGGATCATCATCACGCCTTGGTGACGGAATGTTGGATGAACGAAGTAGTCGTCCATCTTCAGTTCACCTTCGCTGTCAGTGTTAACCGTGATGTTACCGATCTCTTTATTGATATTACGTGCCAACACTTTTTGCTCTGCCGCAGGGTTAACATTGTCGGTACGCATGACAGTGCTGAAGTTGGTCATGTAGTAAAGCGCATGGTCACCACCCATTTGAGCGTGGAAGCTTTCGAAGCTGTCGTACGCGCCTTGAACGAAATCAAGATCAAACGATTCTTTAGCCGCGGTAACAGGCAAGTTTACCGTGGCACCTGGAGCGTTCAGGTATCGTGCTAGCGGGTGGTCAGCAGGAACATTGGCTTGTGCTGTTAGAGCCGTCGCAGATGCTAGTGCAAAAGTCAGAGTTTTTAAGGCGAATTTTTTCATAGTTTTACCCATGGGTATAAATGTTATAGGTACAGTTTGTTTTTGGACGTTCAATTTAACCAAAGTGGTTAAACTAAAAAAATTCATTATGTAGGGGGATGCCATACAAAGCTCATGTAGGGACAAAAGGGCACCGACTTCTCAACGGTGACAATGTCGATGCATAATGGCTAATCTGATTTAACGAGGGGGAGAAAATCCTTTTCACTGCGTACAGCTAACTCTGTTGATGGAAGTCAACATTTGGCTTTTTAAGACAGCTAATATGCTGGCTAGGGCAGCGTTAACCAGCATATTGCGTCACAAATGTAGGTCAATGAGTGGTATGAATCATAAAAAATCAGTTTTCGACGGGGCGCTTTCGGTTCACTCTGGGTGGGTAAAACTGCTACAGCCGGTATGTGAACCGTCGTTGGTTGAGGCCGTTCGCTTTAACACGGATGACAGGGCGAACGTACAAGACTTGAGGAGCATGTTCTATCAAATGTATGAGCAGAACAAGACCCCCTTGGCGGTGACGCATATTGCGGACACTGTAGGGCCGTTGACGTTTGGCTGTTTCTCGACTGCGCTTTGGACCGCTGAGAACCTCGATAGCATGTTCCAAGTGCTGCAGGAGTATGTGATAGTGCTGAGTGCGCCGGTGAGAGTAGTTTACAAACTTGACCGTCAAGGCAACGCCGAACTTTGGGTGCTAGATACAGAGTCGTTGGGGCATGAATCTAAGGTTAGTTATCTAGGTATCACGCTATTTATTGCGGTGATGATAAAAATCATTCAAAAAGTGTTGAATGATACCAAGGTAACACTTGATGTGTGTCTGATTGAGCATAGATACAGTGAGGAAGAAAATGCGCAGTTAGAAGCCGAGATGGACTGCACAATTGTTGAAGGTTCGCCAATTCGCAAAATGATCATTCCCAAGCGCTTCTTGCATATTCCCTTAACTCATCGTGACAAAAATCTGCATTTCGCGTGTGTCAATTTATTACGCGAAGAGGCGGATCGTTTGAAGAAAGATGATTTGATTCTACAGATATACCATTTCCTTAGTAAGCAACCTAACCTAGAGGCGATTAACGGCAGCGCCGTTGCTGATGCGCTCAATATGAATCTCCGCACATTAAACCGTCATCTCGCGTTGCAAAATACCAGTTATCGAGGCGTCGTAGAGAAATATAAGCTCGAAAAAGCATTGCATTTGCTTGACTCGGGAAAAGTGAATATGACCGAAATAGCCTACCAACTCGGCTTTTCTGGTTTGAGCACTTTTTCGCGTGCATTCAAAAGGTGGACGGGAGTTTCTCCCATGGCAATAAAGCACAACATTAAATCCGAGGTGGAGGGAGTATGATACAAGTCAGGATTATTACACTGTGTTGAACCGTTTTTGAGAGCCTGTAAATAATATTCCCCCTATCCATACTTGGCAAAATCCGCTAGGGTTTTGCCGTTTGCGTTTCTCTAGCATTGTTGAGCTGGCTCAAAATAATAAAGTAATAGCCGACAGTTTTATATGCAACAGACGGTAATCTTGTCCTTAAGCGCCAACCGTCTTGCTAATTACGTCATCATAATAATATTGGCTGAGTGATCATAGAACCTGTACACAAGCTGTATATCATTAAATATAAAATTTAATGATAAAGTACTCTTTAGGTTTGAAATGAAAAAACTATTACTGACTCTTCCTCTTCTCTCTACAATTTCTCTATCTGCAAATGCCAGTGCAAATAACCTGAATACCAATTCATACTGGCAACATTATGTAACCACTTCGTCAGCTTCTTTTCAGTCAACGTCTGGAACGGCGGCGAAAAGTGGAAGTAGTAATCAAGTATCGAGTCAAAACCTCTACCTTGACACGGTAACCGCAGGGCGTATAGGAAATAGTACCTATTTTGCGTTTATGGAAGCGATTGTAGGCAAGCTTAATGGCACAGATAATGGGCCTGCGAAAACACCTTATGGCCGCGAGTTACTTGAGATCAACGGGCTGTTTAGCCAACAATGGCAATTAACTCCATCGTTTCAGCTCGGGTGGAACTATTATGGGATTGATCGTGATATTAGTCTCACAGAGGCAGGAAAGTTCGGTTACAGCTTAGGCTCCGTCGGCTTGAGTGCCGGTTACCATTGGGACACATGGTCTTTTACGCCTGTTTTAAACTACATTTATTCTGCTAAGTTGGGCAAAGATGGTCTAGGCGATTTGGGCGAGAGTGAATTTCAGGGTTTTTTCTTCTATCCAAGAATCAGCGGAAAGATCGCTTCTAATGGAGCCAGATTGATGCTGGGTAGTGAATACTTTAGCGGCGCCAATAGTGAAGACACTCAGGTAGAATATTTGAAAGGGGTAGCAAAATTAACCTCACCAATCGGCAATAGTAAGAAATGGTCCGTGACAGGTAAACTTACGCATATCTCTTATTTCTCTTTTGATTACTTTGGTATAGACATCAACCCTCACCAAGAGACATCGGTATCATTTGGTGTGCAATATAATTGGTGATAGCGCTACTGCTTAGCGTTATAAATCTTGCGGGCCTTTTATATTTCTAAGGGCTTATTGCTTTGATGTTAATAAAGTTGAAATGTGCCTTTTATGGCACATTTTTTTTATGTAAACAGGCAAGGCCATGCTCTGTCTGCAGTGGCAGGGTATCGCTTTCGGGGGAATCTGATCCACATCAATTCCCGCATTTTTTGGCGTAAATAGCAAAGTGGAGGTCGCGCATAGCAAAGAATGTATGCTCATAAATTGTTGTAATCGCACCAGATTCTGTAGGTGTGTAAATCACCGACAAAAAAGACTGGAGCAGTTTAAATGTTAAGACAAGAGCATAGCGTTTTGTTTGAGCCGATGAATATCGGTAAGCTCAAACTCAAAAATCGCTACTCTATGGCCCCTATGGGGACCCTAGGGTGTGTCGATTCTGATGGCGCGTATAATCAACGTGGTATTGAATATTACACCGCCCGTGCCCGCGGTGGTGTTGGTTTAATCATCACTGGTGTACAGATGGTGGAAAATGAACTTGAGCAGTTTCCATTGCCTTCTCTTCCGTGCCCAACAATCCACCCTATCTCATATATCCGAGCCTCTAAAGAGCTTACTGAGCGCGTACATGCCTATGGCACGAAAATTTTTGCCCAGCTGACTGCGGGGTGGGGACGCTCGTGCATTCCTGGCTTTACTCCCGAAGACAAGTCTGTTGCGCCATCGCAGGCACCCAACCGTTTTGATCCGATGATTACTCACCGCGAGCTGACAACCGAAGAAGTGCAGTACTTCATCGGCAAGTTTGTTGAATCGGCGGCGATCGCGCAAAAGGCGGGATACGATGGGGTTGAAATCCATGCGGTTCATGAAGGCTACTTGCTTGACCAGTTCACGATGGAATTCTTTAACAAGCGTACCGACCAATACGGTGGCAGCTTTGAAAACCGTTACCGCTTTGCAGTAGAAATTGTAAAGGGAATTAAAGCTATCTGTGGGCAAGATTTCCCTGTGAGCTTGCGCTATTCGGTCAAAGGCAACATGAAAGGCTTTGGCCAGGGCATTCTACCTGGGGAGCTGGCAGAAGAAGTCGGTCGTGATATCGAAGAAGGTCTGCGCGCAGCAAAATACCTGCAAGATGCTGGCTTTGATGCATTGAACGTCGATGCAGGTACCTATGATTCGTGGTACTGGAACCATCCGCCTAACTACTTCGAACCTGGCATGTACAAGCCATACTGTAAAGCGGTTTCTGAAGTGGTTGACATTCCGGTCATTATGTCTGGCCGTATGGAAAACCCAGACTTAGCCGCTCGCGCCGTCAATGAAGGTGCAACAGATGGTATTTCAATGGGGCGTCCTCTTCTGGCTGATCCGGAAGTTGTCAACAAGATCCGCGCTGGCAAGTTTGAGGAAGTACGCCCATGTCTTTCCTGCCACCTTGGCTGTCTGGGCCGTATGGCAGAAGTGGGTAACCTATCTTGCGCCGTTAACCCAGCTTGTGGACGTGAAGAAGAGTACCGACTGACCCCAGCTTTCAAACAGAAGAAAGTCGTGGTTGTCGGCGGTGGTGTCGGCGGCATGGAAACAGCTCGAATCGCAGCTGACCGTGGTCACGATGTGGTGTTGTTTGAAAAATCATCCCAGCTGGGTGGCAATGTTATTCCTGGTAGCCAGGCACCTTTCAAGCATGATGATGCGCAGCTCATCACCTGGTTTGAAGGCGAAATGTCTCGTAAAGGGGTTGATGTTCGCATGAATACCGCCGCGGATCTCGACGTTATCAACGGCGAGAAGCCTGACAGTGTGATCTTTGCGACGGGTTCACGTCCAACCGTTCCGGCTTGGTTGGAAGGGGCTGACAAATCGCATGTTGCCATTGCAGAAGACGTATTGATGCAGCCTGATGTGATCACGGGTAATAAGGTCGCTGTTGTTGGCGCAGGTCTTGTTGGTGCCGAAACGGCATTGTGGCTTGCTCAGAAAGGCAAAACGGTCACTTTGATCGATGCCGCTGACGATATTATCGGTGGCCCTCACGGAACCTGTTTTGCCAATTACCAGATGCTCAAAGAGTTGCTGGTTAAAGAAAAGGTAGAAGTGCTAACCAGTACTGCGCTGAATAAAGTGACAGATTGGGGCGTTGAAGTACGTCGTGGCGATGACACTAACGGTATTGAAGCTGAGCATGTCATTCTGGCTATGGGTTATAAAGCCAATAGCAAGCTGTTTGATGACATAGCCAACCAAGTTAACGCAGGTGAAGTGTTTAACATTGGTGATAGCCAAGAGGCCCGCACTATTATGGCGGCTATCTGGGAAGGTTATGAAGTCGGTCGTGCACTGTAATTGGAAAATATGATGAAAAGTAAAATGCTAATTTCAGCAGCACTTCTGCTGACGACCAATGTATGGGCGTTTGGCGAGGAGCCAATTGCGAGTCATAACCTAAAAATTGTGTCTGAGCATCGCGGGCATTTCAGCCGCGATTACATGGAATTTGGTAGTAATTTTGGCAAGGTTGGTCCTGGCTTGCTGATGACGACGCTGGAGTATCACAGCTGGGCGAAAGACATGCGTGAGAACGGCTTTATTACTATTGAGGGTGATCTGGCCGATGCCAACAGCGTGGATTCATTTTTTGCGCCCGGTTTTATGTACTTTGTGCCAATTAGCCAGAAACTGGCTGTAGGCCCGCTGGCTAAGTATCAGTTCGACGATGGTCATCGCTCTATGCTGAAGTCAGGCGTTGCTGGTATGTACAACCATGGCAACGGCTTCTATGCCTTTGCCATGTATCGCTTTGACCGTGGCTTATCGAGCAAATTGGATCGTGTCAGCTACGCAACGTCGGATGTCGATCGAAAAGATCTCGTGTTGGGCTATAAAACATCGGATTGGGATATCAACCTTCGTGCTGCCCATTTCCACTTTGTTAGAAGCTCAACCCGTAGTTTAGCCAAAGCTGTTGGCCACAAAGCTGAGTTCGCCGAAGCGGAACTGACCACCGAATATAAAGGCTTCAAGCAGTTCTCGCCGTACGCGTCGGTTATTTGGGAGTCGAAAGACGAATACGCCAACCCAACGGCCTTTGGTAACAACGGATTTGCCGTTGGGCTGAAATTGCATTTTTAATTGACATAATGGCAGTGCCTCTGGCGCTGCCATTTATAGCAATGCCTTTCCAAATACGATTTAAGCACCTATTTTTATACCTTTCAACTTATTGATATTAAAAAGATTGCTGTGCCCCGTACTAATTGCTTGTGATTCTTTTTACATGTTTTAATGGCAGTTCTGAACAATAAGCTCATGATTAACACCTCACAGTAAGGTCAATTAAATAACGATCAGGTATTGAGTAAGCTGGGGGGGTATCAGGTTGCATGTCAGAGTAAATTCTTATGAAGTATGAACGGCATCTTATTACTTAATTTCGGGGGGACACATGGTGTACTGCACTGTTTAATTTGATCGTTTAGCTTCTTAGTAAAGAAAGTTGAAAGCGATTTACTGTCCAAATGCCCTAAAATCTTTCCGAGTATTTTTTCGTGTTATCTCATAAGTAATTGAGTTTATTGAGAAGGAGATAGGGGCTTTTTTGTGCCTGATCATCTTTATAAACAATCTCAACATATGTCGAGATTGTTGCCTGCAATCCAAAACTTTCTGTTATTCGTTCAATCCCAGCAATCCAGTCAAAGTTAAGCCGAAAAGCTGCTGGATAAGCGCTAAGCCGTCTTCGTTTGGTAATTTATGCTGAATGATATTGAGAAGACCTTTCGCACCTAATGCGCCTTGTCCCTGATTTTCATGCTTAGCAGCGTGCATCATGAGCATCTTCATGATCATTTTGAACTCTTTGGATTCAAGCGACTCAGTCCAAGATTGGATAAGTGCCTCTTTGGACTCGAATGACAGATGATCCATGATAATCGGTAGCACCTTTCCGTCCATGGCTACAGCAAAATCCTGATTGGATGGGTAGTAGCCCTGTAAGGTGCTTTTGCGAAGTCCGGTCTCTTTGCTCAGGCGATCATACGTCACGTATTCCCAGCCTTCATTAAGAAAGATTTTCAAAATTATCGCATTATAGGTAGCAAAATTTTCTTGCCACTTTTCTTTAGTAATACGGGCCATGTCATACCCCATAAAAAAATGAAGTGTGGATATTATCATACTTACCCAGGCCACTTATAATGGCTATCGTGAGTTATTAACCAGATATGTTTGAGTCATGTCTTTAGGTTTATCCCTCTAGGGCAGTATCTCTGTAATCATTTGCTACAGCATCTCTTGTATTTTTTTCCGCTGCCACAAGGGCAGGGATCATTTCGCCCCAATCCTTGCGCTGAAGAAGGGAGTGGTGGCAAGTAGCGCTGGATGTCAGACGCTGGCCTGTTATGTCGCAGTAGATCAGCCATGATCGCCATTGGTTCTTCAACATGTTTGAAATACATGAAGTAGCCAGGGCAGAGGTAGTTGTGATCAATTTTGCCCGACGGCCCGCGTTCAAATCGTTGTTTGGGACAACCGCCATTACAAGCTGGTAGATATCGACATTGTCGGCATTTGTCATTGAGAGTGTCGAATTTGTCCTTCCCGAACTGAAGTGCGCTTTCACTATGGTTCATGGACGAGATAGAAGTTTCATGGATATTGCCGAGCTTGTACTCAGGGTATACATAGTGATCGCACTGGTACAAATCACCATTGGCTTCCAGCGCAAAAGCATGGCCGCATTGCTTGGAGAAAATACAAATACCGGGGGGGTGCCCTAACCAGCTAGCAAGCGTTGTATCAAAAATCTGAACGAAGGTCTGGCCGACATCGTGACGTATCCAATAATCAAATATGGTCGTTAAAAACTGGCCATATTCCTCAGGATCGACAGACCACTTGGTGACTTTACCAAAAGATTGGTCTGGGCTAGCAAGCGTTTGTTGAGGGAAACCTTGCTGGGCATTATCGCGCTCTACCAAAGGAATAAATTGCAAGAAGGTTGAGCCGGTACTTTTGAGGTATTGGTAGACCCGTAATGGATGCTTCACATTCTGTGCATTTATTACGGTAAGTGTATTGAAATCAACTTGATACTGTTTTAATAGTTCGATAGCTGCGACGACCTGGTGGTGCGTCCCTTTGCCGCTCCGTGTCACACGGTAATGGTCATGTAAATCTTGTGGCCCGTCGATTGATACTCCAATTAAGAAGTTATGTTCTTTGAAAAACTTACACCATTTATCGTTAAGTAAAATGCCATTGGTTTGAAAAGCATGAGTGATGTGTTTGTTACGACCATACTTTTCGCAAAGCTCTACAACCCGTTGGTAGAACGCTAACCCCATGAGAGTCGGCTCTCCGCCCTGCCAGGTAAACTGAACCTCATGGCCGGGTTGGGCTTCTATGTGCTGTTTAATGTAAGCGTCCAGTGTTTCGTCAGGCATCCGCCAATCACTCTGCCTGTCTGGGTAAAGCTTGTCTTTTTCAAGGTAGAAACAGTATTCACAATCTATGTTGCAGACTGAGCCTGTAGGTTTGGCCATTACATGGCAGCCAAGAGATTGATGCATTGTTGATCCTAATTGCTGTTTGGTGTCCACATGTAGATAAGGTAACCGACTGTCATAAGGGTAATCAGTGATGATAGATACCTTTTTACCCAATACTCCGTACGTGTAACTGTCATCGTATTCTCGAACACTTGAGTGAAGCGGAAGCGGCAGTACACTGTTCCAAGAATGGCTGAAAACATCATTAATAGGCCGACTAAGGACAGACGGATGAAAGGATATTGATCGGTAACGTTGAAAAATAGTAGTCCCAGAGCGAATAATACCAGCTGGGTTCTTAGCCAAGACATCGCGGTTCGTTCTGGTTGTAAGCCTGGGTCCTTATTCATAGGGTGATGACCAGTATTATCACAGAGGTGAGAAATAACATGATAATACTGATTACTTTGAGAAAACTGGTGTAGTGGAGGGCGGTTTTTGTCCGCATCGCTTTTTCATTTTGTGCCCAGCGACGGTATGCAAAAATAGCCAGTAAGCCAGAGCATAGACACAAAAATGAGGAAATCAATATTCGGACAGAAGGATTGGCGAGATCTGGTGTTAATTGGTCGATACCTATCGCACCGGCAAGCAGTGCAAGGGAGGTGCGTATCCAAGCTAAGTAAGTGCGTTCGTTAGCCAGGGAGAATCGGTAGTCCGGAGCTTCTCCTTCATTTCGCCAGGCCGTTTTGGAATCTAGTGTTGTATTTTTCATAGATAAGTTAATTGTGCAGTAATGTTCTTCGGTAGTTTGTTAATTGTTCTAGATTTACCGGAAGCGGTTTTCGACTGCTTTTGTCAAGAATTCCTGAGTCTTTTAAGGTCTTGCAATATCTGATCACTGTTGTGGTATCAGTACCGCTGTATTCACCTATTTCACGGTAGGTCCAAGGATATTCAGGATATGTTTGAAACATATAATAAATTGTATCGAGAATACGTTTCTTGGCGCTAAAAGCATTAAATTGCATTAGTCTTTTTTCAGCTTCACCTAATTCAGAGCACACTTCCTGCATTAATAAATTGGCCAAATTAGGAGAAACTGTGTCGAGAGATTTAAAATCGTTTACATTAACTCTAATTAAAGCACTATCTAGCATTGCTCTGGCTGTAGATGGGTAGTTTTGTGCGGTAAAGAGAGAACGGTAGCCAAAGTATGAGCCCGGCCCATAGATCCTTAGTAATGATTCTTTCCCGCTTTCAGAAACTTGGTATAAACCCACTAAACCTTGATCTACATAGTAAAAACCCTTAGCAGGCAAGCCATTATGGTATACGACTTGCTTTTTGCTAACGTCAATGTTGTCTATGTGATCTTTTAATTGCCTGCGAATATCAATAGCCATCAGTAAGAGTATGCCTGAAAAAGTCACTAGAGATACCTTACCTGATATTTAGCTAAACAAATATGATCATCACCATAAAATTTAAGCTTGTTGATCCCGTAAAGTAATTATTATTGAAAGCGTTTACAAGCATATAATTACAACTGTTTATTGGGGTTCACATATCATGGATATGGTAGATCTTTTCGTAGGTGTGTTAGCAACAGAAGCCTTAATGCTAAAAATAGCTTTGGGGAGTATTTTTGGATTATGTTTGGGGCTAACAGGTGTTGGAGGCGGGGTATTATTAATCCCAATGTTACAGCTCTTCTGTGGCATGCCACCAGTACTTGCGGTGGGTACGGCAAGTTTGATATCAGCGTTGGTCAAAGTGAATGCATCTATTGTTCATGTGAAAGCAAAGAATGTCTCTTGGCGGAAAATTTCAATCCTGTTTGCCGGCGCTTTACCTGTAACTCTATTGGTGACTCAGGTGGTGATTTATTTTAATGAACACCCATTACACCAGGAGACCACGCAGTCAATTATTACAACTCTGGTAACAGTTGTGATGGTTGGTTCTTTAATGTCGGTATTTCATAAATATAGGTCCTCACCCAAAAGCAAGCATACGGCTGCGACTGTAAGTAACAGCGATAAAAAGGCACTCGTTTCTGGTATGTTTTGCGGTTCAATTTTAGGTTCAACGGGTGTCGGTGGTGGGGTTTTGCTACTTCCTGTGCTCAATAATATTTTGAACCTTGATATCAAGAAAGCTATTGGTTCATCTGTGGTTCTCGCCCTATTTTTATCAGGTTTTGCGGCGCTTGGTTATGCCAAAGGAGGGCAGGCAGACATCTATACGGCAATATGGTTTGTCGTTGGCTCATTTATCGGTGTACCTGTCGCAGCGTCTTTATTGAGTAAAATTTCGGAGCAAACAACCTATATCATTACCTTACTGGTTATCTTGGTGAGCCTAGTACTGTATACAGTGTTCTGAGTTTTCAAAACTATCTTCACCTAAAGAGTAAGCCCCTTTCCATTTGTAATAATGGGAAGGGGCTTTTTAGTGATGTCTATGTTGGCCAATGATTATGATGCAGTATAAATAGAGAGTATTTTCGAAAGCTCGTCTACTTGAAAACCAATCGGTTGGGTAAAGTTGGTCAAGGCAATGAGCCCACCATCAAGTTGGTTGATATCAGCTAGCATGGCTGCATTTTCTGCTTTTAGACCGCCGCCATATACAACAGGTAATACGGTATTGAAGTTTGCTTCTACCGTTTGCTTGATAAAGTCTGTGATAAGACCAATATAGTCACTGTTAGGAGGCGTTTTACCTGGGCCAATAGCCCATACTGGTTCGTAAGCTAGCAGCACATTATTGTTCAGTTGCTCTGCTGGGATGTGTGAGAGACTGGATATGATCTGGTTTTCAAGCGAAGTTTTAGCTCGTGAAAGCTGTTCTTCTTCAGTACCCGCACCGCGTTCTTCTGCTGTTTCGCCAATGCAGATGACAGCTTTCATTTTTTGCTCTAGGGCACAGCAGGCTTTTTCACTGATAATGGTACTTACCACTTTGTTTGCGGAGTAACTGCAAAACTCTTCAGCGCCACTGTATTGGGAGATAACAAAATTCAGGTGGCGGCGTTCCTCACAGTGCCCAATGATACTTGCTTTGCTCCCTAGTGTTGCTTGTGTAGCAGCTATAGGGTGCGAGGTAAAGGCACCGAAATTTCCCCCGACAGTAACGTCTTCACGGTGGCAGCTTTGGCTACCGATAGACATATTTTTGATATCCGTATCTGGATTTGATTGTAACTGTTCGATTGCTGTATGCAGAAGAATATCAGGAACGAATACAGATAGGTTTATTTTGTCATTTTTTCCCCAGCCTGTATCAACAATACTTTGGATAGTGTCTTTTATCCATACAACAGGGTTATCTGATGGACAAACGCCACCTTTTTCCCTGCTAACTTCAAATCTTTTTAAATTAATAAGTATGTTCTTTTTCATTTATTTTGTTCGCATATTGGTAGGGAGTGTAGATCAAATATATCAGTGTTTGAAAGATTGGTATGTGATATTGATCTCTGTTTTATATAGTGTGATTTTAGTCGCGTTATCGATTTAAGTGTTGTATAAGTTGAGCTTGCTCAACGCCTTTTAGGGCTGATATTTGGTTGGCAAGTGCTTGGACATCCGTACTTTTACCTATGATAACGGTATTTTCTAGGCACAACTCGTGCTGCAAATGAACGTGTGTCGTACATTGAACCTGAGTGCGGCTATCATGTTGAAGATAATTGATTTTTTCACTGAGGCCTCGCTGGTGGTGGTTGTAGACGATACTGAGGACTCCCACGACGTTTCTGTTTGGCGTCCGCCAGTCGTCATTTGTCCGGTTTTCACGAAAGAGATCACGGAAATACTCAGAGCGCGAGCCATATTGGCGTTCCGTTAGTGTATCCATCATTTCTTGATAAAGTTGCTTGGGAAAAGACAGTGAAAATCGGACAATTTCTTTATTTAAATTGCTCATGTGATATAGATCACTCTTATTGTTTGTGTGATTTGTGTCACTCACGTTAACACGAATTTGATGATAGTGTTAACTGTACTTACCGTCCGAAAATTAAAAATGTGATGTCGTCTAAAAAATATTTCCTACAGATCTTTGCGGTGTTTTTTTGCGCTTTTATTTCAACACAAATTTATGCTGCAAATAATAAGCAATGGATATTAGGGCTTAGCGATGAGCCTGAAATGGGACTGGATCCAGTGATGGGGTGGGGGAGGTATGGTGATCCCCTGATTCAGTCAACGTTGTTAAAACGCGGTGATGATTTAGCACTTCAGCCGGATTTAGCCCGCCATGTTTCGGTTTCTGATGATCGCCATGAATGGACTGTCGACCTAAGAGAGGATGCCCGTTTTGGTGATGGTTCTGCAGTGACCTCGGAAGATGTTGCCTTTACATACAACCAATTGCAGCAGGGCCTATCGTTGCATGATGCGAGCATGATTAGCGAAATAATCGTCGACGATCAATACAAGTTACGTTTTCGTTTGGACTCACCTGATTTGGGGTTTGCAGATTTATTGGCGTCTGTTGGTATCGTACCTAAGCACGCCTACGGGCCTAATTATGGTCAGAAGCCTCTAGGCAGTGGACCGTTCCGGTTCGTGCGTTGGGATAAAGGTCAGCAGGTCGTCTTAGAGCAAAACCCTTATTATTACGGTAAAAAGCCCGCTGTCGAGCGATTGATCATCGTCTTTGCCAGCGAAAATAGTCTTATTTCTTTGGTTCGTAGTGGTCAGATCCACTTGGCTTCTATTCCGCAAAGATATGCGCGCCTTGTTCCTGAAAATTATCAACTCTTGACTGTTGAGACGAATGACAACCGTGGCATCGTTTGGCCTTTTAATACCCCTTCGGCTAACCAGCCTGGTAACAGCGTGACGTCGGATATTGCTATTCGTCGTGCCGTCGATCAGGTTATTGACCGTGAGTTGTTGGTTGAAAGTGTTCTGCAAGGCTACGGTCGACCAGCATTTTCCCTTGCCGATGGTCTGCCGTGGGGACCTGCAAATCAGCAGCGTGAACAGACTAACGTGGGTGAAATATCTCATCAGCTAGAGCAAGCAGGCTGGTTGCTGGATAAGCAACGAAACATAAGAGTAAAACAAGGAACGACAGCAAGCTTTACCCTCTATTACCCTGCAGGAGATAGTCTTCGAGAGCAACTCTCGCTTGCCGTCGCTTCTATGGTTGAGCCGCTAGGCATAAATGTCGTCGTTCGTGGAGCAAGTTGGACACAGATAGGACACGCGATGACGACGAATCCTGTTCTGATGGGGTTTGGGAGCCATGCAATCAACGAAATGTTCTTGGTTTATGGCAGCGAATATGCTGGCGAAGGGTGGTATAACTCCGGTTACTATGGCAATGAAGTCGTTGATTTATCATTGAATGCGATTAAACATGCCACGAATAATCAAGAGGCCCAGCCATACTGGGACACGGTCTACAAACAGTTAGAAGATGATCTGCCATGGAGCTGGCTAGTCAACATTGACCACCTTTACGCGGTAAACGAATGCCTAGATATCGGCTCGCCGCTTCCTGAGCCTCACCAACATGGCTGGCCAATCACCCGTACTATCGAGCAATGGCAATGGAGATGCCAGTAATGGGCCATAAACTTCAACACCTTGCTACTGCATGGCGTCTGCTATTACTTACTATCTTGGTGTTAGCCATGACGTTCAGTTTGCTGGCTGTTTCACCGGTTGATCCCGTGCTTTATTACACCAGTGATAATTTGTTTGCGATGAGCGCAGATCATACGGCGCAGTTTTCCGCCCAATTAGGATTCGACCAATCCCTGTCTACCCGCTTTGGCAATTGGTTTTGGCACTTGCTGCAAGGGGAGCTTGGTTATTCGATTTCTCAGCAGCAGCCAGTGCTGGAGATCTTACAACAGAGGGTACCACTAACACTCAGGCTGATGGTTATGGGGTGGGTCGGCTCGCTGATACTTGGCTATTGCTCGGGGATTTTGGCTGCTTTTTTCCGTGGTAGAACCATTGATCGATTGATCCGTGGGTTGTGTTGGGTTTCTGCTTCTGCTCCGGCATTTTGGATTGCTTTGCTGGCGCTGAGCTTGTTTGGAGTTTCGCTGCAATGGGCGCCGGTTTGTTGTGGTGCACCTATTGGCATTTCTCCCGACTCGATTGGTTGGGTTGAACAGCTGCCTTACTTGGTGTTGCCTACCATTGTTCTATCGCTAACAGGCATGGGGCATATCGCAATGCATACCCGCGAGAAAGCCGTTCAGGTGCTTGAAAGCGAGCATGTATTGTATGCCCGTATGCACGGCAAAACAGGATGGGCTATATATCATCAGCATCTGCTTCGAAATACGTTGACTCCAGCTATTGTTTTGCAATTTGCCGGGTTATCGGAATTGCTCGGTGGTTCAGCGCTTATTGAGACAGTGTTTAATTTTCCCGGTATTGGAATGACAATGGTTGTTGCAGGTTTGAATGGTGACATTGCCCTGTTGATGGCCGTGACTATGTTGTCGATGATCTTGGTGTTTGCTGGGAATGGAATTGCCCGGTTCATCAGTGTCAAATTACTTCCTGAAGGGAGGTCGCATGTCTGAACCCAAACAAAAGAGCATATCTCGTTTACGAAAGAATATTGCGTCTCTTACTGCTGTTTTTATCGGCATCCTATTTTATTGCGCGATACTGCCAGTTCAGAGCCAAGCCGTGGACTTGCATCAGGTGCTTATGCCTCCATCGGTTGATAACTGGTTTGGCACGGATGTCATGGGGCGGGATATGTGGGGACGAACCGTCAAAGGGTTGTTACTCAGTATACAAATCGGCGTCGGCTCAGCACTGCTCAGCGGGCTTATCGCATTGTTGCTGACAGTAATCGCAGGCCTTAATCAACGCTGCGAGTGGGGGGTGTCGCTGATTGTCGATACGTTCATGGCCATCCCGCATTTATTGTTGCTGATCATTATGACATTGGCTCTTGGGGGAGGAATGAATGGCGTTATTTGGGCTGTAGCGCTAACCCACTGGCCTAAGCTCACCCGCTTGCTGGTGGAGGAGCAACGTGGGCTGTTAATGTGCCAGTTTGTTCTACTCGCAGGGCAGTTCGGCCGGCCAAAGTGGTCTATCATATGGCACCATGTATTTCCCTTCCTGCTACCTCACTGCCTTATTGGCATCTTACTGATGATCCCGCATGCATTGATTCATGTGTCAGGACTCACCTTTCTTGGTTTCGGTTTAGAGCCGACTACCCCTTCCATCGGTATTTTATTGTCTGAAGCAAGTCGTTATATGTTATCGGGCAATTGGTGGTTGGCGGTATTCCCTGGCTTGGTTCTACTGGCGGTATTGCTGCTGCTTTCAGCCATGGGGCAAGCATGTGTTCGACTTTCTCAAATTAAGGGCTACTAATGCTATCAGTTAATCAATTAACGGTCTGTTGTGGTGAAAGTGGTTTACTCGATGACGTAACATTTTCGGTGAAAAGTGGTGAAAAGGTCGGGGTCGTGGGTGCAAGTGGCAGCGGCAAAACCATTCTGGCTTATGCATTGCTGGGTCATTGCCCTGAGGGGTTTGAGATGAAGGGCGCGGTTGACTGCGACGGGGATATTGCATTGGTCCCGCAGTCAGCGGCTTGTCTTAACCCGGCGACACGCATTGATCGGCAGTTAGCAGAGCTCGCTTGCAGTGATGACGAGTATCGCAAGGTTGTTAACCACTGCCAATTGGATGAGATTTTATTGCATAAATATCCCGGTGAATTATCGGGCGGAATGGCCAAGCGCGCGCTGATAGCTATGGGACTAGTACAAGGCAAAGAGATCATTGTCGCCGATGAACCGACTTCAAGTTTGGATCATGCGCGAAGCGAACAACTGCTGTCGTTATTGACCTCACCAAGGTTAAACCAGCAAGCAATGATTATTATCAGCCATGATATTGTAGCGCTTACTCGGCATGTCAATCGCTTATTGGTATTCAGAGACGGTCAGCTGGTTGATGATGTCACTATTGAGCCAGGTTGGGATAAAGGGTGTCACCCTTATACTCATGCTCTTTGGCAGGCCGCACCAGAACATTGGTTTAATGATAACGAGGAACACTATGCTAAGTCTGCGTAATGGTGCGTTTGAATATGGGCACCAGCGTTTATCTTTTCCTGATGTCAGCATCCAACCTGGCGAGCGGGTGGGTTTATATGGTCCAAGCGGTTGCGGTAAGTCAACGTTGGCACAGGTGCTAGCTGGATTACTTACGCAATCCCAGGGGGTATTGTCACAGCCATTAAAACGAAAAGAGGCGGGTTCGCCGGTTCAATGGATCAGTCAGTCACCTGAGTTCGCGTTCAATCCTCGTTGGCGCCTCTCTCGGTCTTTGGCCGAGAGCTACTCTGTGTCAGAGTCGGTATTGGCTCGCTATCGGGTAAAACCGCAATGGTTAGAGCGGTTACCAAAACAGTTGTCAGGCGGTGAATTGCAAAGGCTAAATATTGTCAGGGCATTGGCTCCTTCTACTGAGTTTTTGATTTGTGATGAAATCACGGCGCAGCTCGATGCTATTACCCAACAAGAAATATGGCAGGTGTTACTGCAGGATCTGAAGACGAGAAATATAGGGGCATTGGTTATTTCTCACAGCTACCCATTACTGAAGAGTGTCTGTGATAGGGTAATCGAATGGCCAGAAGACATTGACCTAGATGCGCAGCTAAAAGCGCACCCAAAAGCGGGCTAATTCGGAATGAAAATGCTGGTGTTAATGTGAGTAACTGAACGGCTTTCTTATCAAAATCATATTAAAGCCCCTCGAAATAGATGACTTCGTCGAGGGGCTTTTCTTAGAGGGGGGCTTCAACAATATGTGGGCTGAGCGAAATGAAACTTAGCTAGGCTATTAAGATTGGCGCAACACTTCTTGGGCTTTTTCACAGCTGGCAAGTTGTCTGGCTCCCATGAATTCGCAGCTTAAGGCTGCTACATGGTTGGCGGTAAGAATCGCTTGCTCGAAAGCGTGTCCTTTACCGACCTGCATCGCCAATATACCGATGAAAATGTCTCCAGCACCTGTCGTGTCAGCGACTTCGACCTGATGACCAGGCAGGTTTTCAAAGTGCCCCTCATGCATCCAAGCACAACCACGTTGGCTTAGTGTAACCACGGCAGAGCCGCCAACACGCTTAATGGCTTTATTCAGGGCACGCTTATGTTGAATATCCGAGGTCATTGCCAGCAATGAAGGGTGGTTGAAGACGCAACAATCAGCGAGTTCGAGGAGCTCAATGAGTGCGTTGTCAAAATAGCTGACTCGAAGGAACGTCGGGATCCCTTTTTGTTTAGCCAGTTCAAACAGTACTTTTGCACCTTCAGGCCATGTCAAATCGGCGACGATAGCGGCGGTGTTTGATAAATCCATGCCAAAGAGTGATGACGTGTCTTTGGGCATTGAAGGATCATTGTAGACGTATATTTTCGATGAAAGCTGTTCGTCGAGGATGATGGTCGCGATTGATGACTGGACTTGCTCGTATTTGAGGCAGTGCTCAATGTTGACGCCATGGGCAAGGAGCTCATCTGAAATTTGCTGACCCACCATATCGATACCCATGCGACCGATGAAGTCAACGTTCTCTCCCGCGTTTGCAATGGCAACGGCTGCGGTAGCCGCGACGCCCCCGCCGCTGACTGAGAACCCTTCAGCGTAAGACTTTGCGGCTTGCAGTTGCGATGTACTGACCGAAAAAGTTTGGTCCCAAGTGGCGTTTCCGATGCAAATGACTGTTTTCAAATTAATCTTCTTCTAATTGTTGTTTGGTAACCAAATTACTGATTATTGTAACGGATTAGTATTTTAAGTGGTATTGAAAGTCACATGGTGAAGAATCGGGCCACCGAAGTGGCCCTAACCAGTACACCAGAAGGTGCTATGCGCCTGGTATATGCGCGGGGCTCATTGGCTGTTAGGCTATAGACTAACGGCAGAATTGGTTGATGAGTTTTATTGCAGCACAGGCTGCACCGAAGCCATTATCAATGTTGACAGTGGTTAGTCCGGCTGCACAACTGCCTAAGCAGGATTTCAGGGCAAGGTGGCCACCTTCGCTGACGCCGTAACCGACGGAAGTTGGCACCGCGATAATCGGATTGGCTATCATGCCGGATAATACGGTCGGTAAGGCGGCTTCCATTCCGGCAACGGCAATAATAATATTGGCTTGCTGTATTTCTTCTAACCGGTTGGTCAGGCGCCATAGTGCAGCTACGCCGATATCTTCGTAGCGTTCACAGTGTATGCCGTGATATTGCAGGGTGATAGAAACTTCATTGCACACTGCCGCATCTGATGCCCCTCCTGAGACAATAGCGACTTTGGCTGCTTTTCTCGGAGGCTCAAGCTCACCTAGTACGGCTGTTCTTCCCAGTGGGTCAAACATCAGTAGCTCTTGATATGCTGGGGCGAGGAGCTCAAACTTATCTTGGCTTAGCCTAGTCAGCAACAACCGACGCTGTTGTTCACTGGCCATCCTGATAATCGTGTTGATTTGCTCAGCGTTTTTACCTTCACAGAAAACCGCTTCTTCTATGCCACAGCGCGCTCGGCGCTCAAAGTCCATTGTTATATTGTTCATTATGCGACCCTCACGAAAGCACTGCCGCGTTTGTATGGGGCAACGTCAACCGGTAATGTCAGGCCAACTTCATTGGCCATGGATTCTGTATCTGCAATGATGCGATTGATCAGCGTTTCGTGCAGAGTGCTGAGTTCATCTTCATCAATTTGTAATACCAACCTTTGGGCAAGCAATCGGCAGCGGATATTTTCGGCGTTAATTTGCTGGCGCAGGCTGGTTTCAACCCGGTTAATCAAATCGAGTTGCTCTGGCTGGATGAAAACCCCTGTCTCTACACGGCTTGCAAGGCAAGGAGAGGCGGGTAGAAAGGCAATATCAGCCAATTGATAATGCTGGGCAATTCGACGAATGGTAGCTTTATCGATGTCGGCTTCTACGAATGGGTGGCGAATAGCTTTTTCATTTGCGGCAATCAACCCCGGTCTGTAATCGCTAAGGTCGTCCATGTTTGTCCCGGACACCACCTGGCCAAAATCTAAGGACTTTAGGGTTGAATACAGCGCTGACTTGCAATGGTAGCAACGGTTGACAGGGTTATTTCGGTAAGCCATATCCTGCATCTCACCGGCTTGAACCAACTCCAATTGCCACCCTTGCTCTTTGGCGTACTTCTGGATACGGCGTGTATCAGCACTTGGTACGGCAGAGGAGGTTGCATGGACCATCTTTGCCTTTTGGCCCAAGGTTTGGTGGGCCACATAAGCTAGGGTCATGCTATCGACACCGCCACTTACAGCAACCGTTACCTTGTCAAATTGCTGAAGGATGCCTTGCAAAACCTGTATTTTATTCACTGTGTTCATAGCTCGGCTCCCTCAGCTTGATGTTCAATGGCGTATTTTAGCTGTTGCTTTTTGTGGTAGTTGCTGCCCGCCTCATCGAGATGATCGGCTTCTAGTTTGCTTGTCTGGCTACCATCTGGACGCTGGACGGTTTTTACGTTGAACGTTTTATCTTTGTGATTAATTTGATGGTGAAGGCGAGGTAAGCTAACCCGGTCACACAGCCAATGCCTAACCCCCAAAGTGGACGTTTGGTTGAGAATGGCTTCGATAACTTCGTGGAGGTGGTGAGGTTGGCATAGCAGGGTCAACGTGCTTATTAGTCGGTGCTTTTTGCCGTGAGCGACTGCCTCAGTGATTTCCAATACACCGGATTGTTGACGTAGTGACTCTCTGGCATTGGCAAGCATCTCGCCGGTCATATCGTCAATATCACACTGGATAATGGCAATTTGCTCTTTGTGCTGGGACGTAGAGGGTTTGATTAAGTTTGCTCGAACGACATTGGCACGCTGCGATAGCTTTTTGGTGCCGAAACCATAGCCAGCCATTTGAAATTGCCCAGTCGCAACAGACTGCTCTGGTGATAGCCAGGCTAGAATGGCTGCGCCTGTTGGTGTAATGCGTTCACCAACTTCGCCATCATCAACAAAGTTAAACCCTTTTAACAAGTTAAGAGTCGCTGGTGCCGGAACGGGAATGATGCCGTGTGCACATTTAACCGTGCCGCCGCCCCAAGGTAGTGAAGATATTGACCAGCTGGTGGCTTTACTGTGATGAATAAGCCAAGCGGCTGAAATGATATCAACAATGCAATCCCAAGCACCGACCTCATGAAACTGAACATGTTCAATGTCCATGTTATGTACTTTTGCTTCTGCAGCGGCCAATAAACTAAAGATACCTATGGCCGTCTCTTTAACTTCAGCTTCAAGTTGGCTGCTCGCAAGGTAACGACGAATGTGCTGCCAGTCATGATGATGGTGATGATCATGACCGTGCTGATGATCATGCTCGTGATGGTGATGGTGATGGTGATGGTGATGGTGATGGTTGTGATCGTGGTCGCCGTGACTATGTTGGTGCTCATGGTGCTCATGGTGCTCATGGTGCTCATGGTGCTCATGGTCATGTGAACTATTTTTCAGCTCTACATTGAAGCGTTTACCATTTAGCCCCTTATCTTCGCCATGGCTCAGTGTGATCTTCACTTGCTCTTCAAGCTGCAGTGAATTTAGCATGTCGAGTAGAGGTTGTTCTAAGTGCGGATGCGCATCTAGCATTGCTGCAGAGAACATGTCTCCAGCAATTCCGCCAATTATATCAAGATGAATATGCATTTTTGCCCCACGCGTTGTCATCTGGATGGAAAAAAGGCCACCGCCGGGACGGTGGCAAACTCAGGAAAATATTGTTTTTCGTTATAGTTCTTCTTTGCTACCCAAATGCATTGCTGCACGGGTGAATGCTTGTGGCAGAGCAAGGATGTTAGGGTTTGCTCCGGTGTAACGGACTGCATCAGCCAATGCATCTTCAAAAGTTGCTCGGGTTTTCATGCCCATCTGGCGCGCTAGACCTGGCTCTTGAGCGCCGACGATGTATACCGCTTTGGTGTTCATTTCGGCAATATGGCCACATGAAGTCATCGAGAAACCATGGAAAGGGTGGTAACCGTAGTTGAAGCGGTATTGCTTGATCATTTCCTCGTCACGGGCGATATATTCAATGTGCTTGTTGATATCAACCAGTGTATTGCAGTAGTCCGTTTGGAATAGCTCGAACAACTTGCGGTATGAAGGGAATTCTTCATCGTGGAAATATCCGTTACACAGTGAAGAGCAGATCACGACACAGTTATCGGACATTACTCGTTTATGACGGATGATCTGTGCACCGATGGCCTGCATCATCAGAACCGGGTTGGTGCCGTGGCCGTTTCCGTAGTGGAAATTCTGCGGCATACCGAAGACCATGATGTCGTATTTTTTCTCAGCCCAGTTGGCATAGGTCCGCTTGTCGGCATCGGCAAAGCATAGAGGTTGAATATCTTCGCAGCCACCGGTGTATACCGAGATTTGTTGGGAGAAAGTATTCAGTACCGCATCACAGGTAAAGAACTTTTTACCCATACGCTCTTCCATGTGCTTGCCAATCTGATCAAATTTCTGGCGCATCAGGCTTTTGCTTGAAACTGGGGTGAAGTCTTCACGGTGCATAACGCGTGGAATGTGGTGTGAGGCAATACATTCCCAGTTAGTAATACCAGTTGCACAGTGTTTGTAACCACCAGAGTAACCACCGTATGGGTTACCTAGGGTATGACCGATCATGACCGCAAGATCCGCTTCGAATACGGTTTTGTTCATGACAACTTTGTCGCCATGCTCGTTGCGGCCTAGATCAACAAGGTTGTCCCAGTCTTCACTGTCGTGGTTAACCACTTGGCCTTCCCAGTAAAAGGCATTGAAGACTTCATCGCCTAGGATTTCACGTAGTTCTTTCTCAGTGTTCTTGCGGTGTAAGCCGTTGCTACAAATCAGGGTAATGTCTTTTTTCTCAACCCCGGCCTTACGGCACTCTTCCAGAATAATTGGGATAGAGATGCGGCGGTGTGCAGTATCATGGCAGCCGCCTTTCACTCGGTCAGGGAAGACAATCGCGACCTTTGAACCTTGTTTAACCTGCTCGCTGATTGGTGGCATACCAATTGGGTTTAGAATCGAGTCACGCGTCGCTGAAATAGGGTCAGCCAGAGCCTCCGGATCTTTGACCGTTTCACCAGGAATAAAGACATCTGCAGAGTCGGGTAGCTGTGCTGCCATAAAACCTGGGCCATATTCAAATTGAATTGTTTTCATATTTTCCTCAATATAATTGTTATTTAACCCAGTGGTTTATTTCGCTTGGCCGCTGCTACCAAAGACTTGCATAATTCGCGCAGCATGCTGCTTAGTGGCTTCGATTGAGCAAAGAATAGTGTCGTGGTAATACGCTTCATCTTTGCTATTCAGCATGGCTTGAATTTGCTTACCGACATCGTGAGACATGTTTGTAAAGTAATTTATCTTGCATACGCCACAGGCAATGGCATCGCGATAGACGCTGTCGTCCAAGCCTGAGCCACCGTGCATGACAAGTGGGACATCAACAGCTTTGTTGATTTCGTTTAGGCGGTCGAAGTCAAGCTTTGGTTCACCGTGGTAAAGGCCGTGAGCGGTACCAAATGCAACAGCAAGGGCATCAAGACCCGTTGCGCCTTCGGCAAATGCTTTGGCTTCTTCCGGTTTGGTGAGCTGATCTTCTGTTTGCTCTTGAGCTGCTTGAACTTCTTCTTCATCACCGGTTTCTGTATTGCCGACTTTTCCGATTTCAGCTTCGACAGATGCGTCATAATATTTAGCAAACCGAATGACTTCTTGGGTGTTTTTTAGATTTTCTTCGAATGATAAAGCAGAGCCGTCATACATAATGGACGAGAAGCCAAGGCGAAGTGCACGAATACATGTTTCGACATCTTTACCATGATCAAGGTGTAGCACGACGGGTACTGATGCTTCTTGTGCCATTTTTACCATAGTTGGAGCAAGCAACTCTGGTGGTGTCAGGCGAAATTGACCTTGGCCTAAATTAATAATAATTGGCGATTTTTCTTCTTCTGCTGCTGCAATTAAGCCACGAAGAAGATTAAAATCAACAGCATTAAAACTGCCAACGGCATATTTATTTTCTTTCGCGTGAGCTAATACTTCTTTTAATGTGACAAGAGCCATAAATAAATTCCTGTTTAATGCGATTTAATAAAGTTAATAACTTGGTCGTAGTCTGGAATACCGGCTCGGCCCCCAGGTTTGGTACATTTCAGTGCCGCAACAGCATTAGCGAAATTAACAGCGTTCTCGCCTTTGAGTTTATTGGCAATGGCAAAGGCTAGAGCACCGTGGAAAACATCTCCGGCCCCCGTCGTATCAACAACATTTACTCGATAGCCAGAGACATGTTTTACAATATTGTCTTCGACCCAATAACAGCCGTGTTCACCATTGGTCACATATACGGTGCCGTTGGTATTTTGCTGTGCTGCAAGCAGCGCTTTTTCTATGTCTGTTTCCCCAGTCATCTGACATAGGGCTGGGTATGAGAAAGCAACATCAGTGCCTAAGCTGACTAACTTAGCCATGGTCTCGCCACCTAGGTCAGCATCAATAACTGATGGGATCCCTTTGTTATTGGCAAGGTTTAGCAGTTTTTCAGCACCTTCACTCCATGTACAGTCACATAAAATACAATCAATATTCTCGAGCAATTCTTCAGTTATCCAGTCACTATTTACTGGTAAATTCGGATCCCTATGAACAGTGATTTGACGCTCACCGGCGGGATCTACATGCACGACAGCGTTACTTGAACTGGTGTCATTAAATTGCTGGAGAAGTGATGTATCGACACCCCATTTATTAAGATCTTCTTTGATTGCGCGTCCTACATTGTCATTACCTAAACGGGTTAACAATGAGACATTAGACCCGAGAGTTGCAATTGCTACAGCAGCCGTTGCTGCTACTCCACCACCAATTTCATGGTATGAAGTTGAAAAGTACTTTGTTGCTTCAGAAGGAATTTGATCCACATTGAATATACGATCCCATGTGGCATTACCAATACACAAAATATTCAAAACGAGCTCCTCATAAATAAATTAACTGGAAGCCAGAGAAACCCAAACCAGTGATTACATTGTCATCTGAAATCCATTGTTTGATCAATACCTCACTTTTCAAAATAGTGATAAATGTCTCTATAAATAAATCTTTTCCCTTTATTTCAATGGCTTATGGTTTTTAGGTTAATGTGTAAGATCACAAAACCGAGGTGACATAGATCACATTTGTAATTAGTGTGATCTAGGTCGATAAAATAAGGTGGGCAAATGTTTAAATTAGAAAAACGGAAGCCAGAAAATAGAGTTCATTTTGAATGAGCCATTTAAACCAATAATTAGTTAATTCCAATAACGTGATAAGGATATATTATGAAGAGGTCTATAACTGTTCTTGCTGCTGCCCTAACTATGGCAATCTCATCTACGTCAGCATTTGCTCAGAACACACATTTGACCATTGCTAATACAACGCAAGAAAATACCCCAATGTCTCAGACAATGATTGCGTTTCAGGAACGAGCACAAGAGTTATCTGATGGCAAGATTACCGTTCAAACAAGCTTTGGCGGCGCATTAGGTAATGATACTCAGTTATTGCAGAAAGCTCAGATTGGTAGCCAAGTGCATGCCGCTCAAACTTCAGGTGCTAACTTGGGTACTGTCGTTGACGCATTTAAGGCCTTTGATGTACCTTTCCTGTTAAATGGCCCTGAACAAAGTATTGAGCTGCTATATCAAGATGGTAAGCTTTCCGGCGAAGTAGCTGATCAATTACAAGCATTCCTAGGTGAGAAGAACCTTCGCTTGCTTTATGCAACACCATTCGAATTCCGCGGTGTCCTTACTAATGGAAAAGAAGTTCGAACCATGGATGATGTAGGCGGTATGAAATTCCGTGTAACTCCAAACCCGGTCGAGCGTGGCATTGTGGAAAGTTGGGGTGCAGCTGGAACCACAATGGGTATTTCAGAGGTATACACTTCCCTGCAGACAGGGATTGTTGATGGGTTAGCTATCCCACCGGTAACCGCCCAAGCATTTGCTTTGAATGAAGTCGCCAAGGTGTTCAATAACCTTAACTTTCAGGCTCACCCTACATTTGTAGTAATTAATAAGCGATTCTGGGACCGCTTACCAGAGGAACAGCAGGCAATGCTTCAGCAAGCTGCTGACGAAGCAGTAATGACAACCAAGCAACTTCATTATGATGCGATTGATGTAGCTTTCACTTCGTTTGAAGACAATGGCGCAACGGTTATTCAACCAACCGATGAGGAATTAAATTCATTCCGCCGTGCGGCAATTGAAGCTGCTGAGCCTCTAGCTACACGCGGCCTGAGTGAAGACGAACTTAAGTTTATCAAGTTGATTAAAACCGCAGCAGTACAGTAATTCTGCAAAAACGTCACCTGCACGCTAGTGCAGGTGACTAATGGTAGAGGTAGTTATGTTACTGACCATCATAAAAAAAATAGACCAGCATTTTGAAGAGTTCTTTTGTTCACTCATGCTTGGTTATATCGCCATCTCTTTAAATATTGAAGTACTGAACCGATATGTGTTCATGTCGCCGTCAGCATTTACTGATGAAATCGCAAGAATGTTGATGTTGTTTATTGTATTTCTTGGTGTGCCTTGGGCTGTAAAAATGAATAGGCATATAATTATTGATTTGTGGCCGCAAGATATTTCAGCAACTAAGAAACTGTGTTTGGATGTTATTTCCAATATTATGTTTTTGATATTTGCTTTTGTATTTACCCAAGCTGCATTAGAGGCCGTTGATTTTCATAAAATGCTTGGTACTAAAACAGAAGCATTAGGGTTTGAATATTGGATTCAACTGTCAATGTTGCCTTTTGCTTTCGGCCTAACATGTATTCGTATTATCCAAAAAATAATTTCTGCCGTAATGGACTACAGAAAATCTGGAAATACAGAACTAGCACTTCATGAGGAGGTGTAAGCAATGACCACTGTACAGGTATTAATGTTAATTTTTGGCTTTATCGCCATGGTGATGGTCAGAGTGCCCGTTGCAATAGCAATCGGTATTATTCTCATTGTTTACAATAAAATGCTCGGACTTGAAATATTCGAGATGGCGCTAGATACCTTCCAGTCCATTGATAGTTTCCCGCTACTGGCAATACCAATGTTTGTTTTAGCTGGAACCATTATGGCAACTGGCGGTGTAGCTCAGCGTATTTTGGACCTATCTGAAGAGTTCTTCGGTCATATGTATGGTGGCCTTGCTATCGTAACCATTATGACAAGCGTAATCTTCGGCGGCCTATCCGGTTCAGCACCTGCAACCGTTGCTGCGGTGGGAAGTATCACCATTCCGGCCATGATAAAGCAAGGTTATAACCCAGGATTTGCTGCAGGGGTGGCAGCGTGTTCTGGTGTTATTGCCATTATCATTCCGCCAAGTAACCCGATGATCATTTACTCTCTGACCCAGTACGCGACCTCGGTGTCCGATATGTTCTTGGCTGGCATTATTCCAGGTATCTTATTGGCTGTTGGGATGGCAGTACCGGCATGGTGGATCTCTAAGCTAAATGGTTGGGGAGCGCATCGTGAGAAAGGTACTTTCAAGACACGTATCGCCGCCTTTAAGCATGCTCGTTGGGCTATCCTGACACCTGTTATTATTCTTGGTGGTATTTATTCCGGTATCTTTACGCCAACGGAGTCAGCTGCGGTAGCGTGTTTCTATTCGTATATTATTGGGGTGTTTGTCCATAAAGACCTTAAGATCCGCGACACGTTCAAAGTGCTATCGACAGCGGCGATGATCACCGTTGTTGCAATGTTCCTGATGACCTTTGCTACAGCCTTTGGCAAAGTATTGACCTCCCAGAATGTCCCTGCACTTATTGCTGGAATGATGTCAGATAACGTCAGTACGATGTTGATGACATTGCTGATGATTAACCTGTTCCTTCTGTTTGTCGGCTGTTTTATGGATACACTGGCTGCAATCATTATATTGACGCCACTGCTATTTCCATTACTGCAGCAATTCGGAATGGGAGTCTATCAGTTTGGTATTATGATGATCATTAATTTGGGTATTGGCTTTGTCACACCACCGTTTGGTGGCAATTTGTTTATTGCCAACCAGCTTAGTAATACCTCAGTTCCTCAGGTCTTCAAGGGGGCATTTCCTCTAGTGTTAGGCATGATTGTATCGTTATTGCTGATTACATTCGTTCCTTTCTTCTCGACAATGTGGCTGTAGCGTTATGAGTACTTATTCCATATTAGGTAAACCACGCCATTATGCCTGGGGAGGTGAGTCTTATATCCCCTCACTCGTTGGGGTGGAAAATTTGGACTCCAAACCCTATGCCGAATGGTGGTTATGCGCGCACCCTGATGATTCTTCTTTGGTTGAGATCAATGCTGAGAAGCTGCCATTACTAGACTGGCTTAAATCCAATCAGCAGGTACAGGCTCAAGAAGAGCGTCAAGGAGAATTCCCACTTCCTTTTTTGATGAAGATTCTCGATGTGAATCAGATGCTGGCGATACAGGTCCACCCGACTAAAGCTCAGGCTGAAGAAGGATACGAAAGGCAGGACCAACTTGGTATTGAACGAACAGCACCAGAGAGAACTTACCGTGATCGCAACGATAAGCCGGAGATGATGGTTGCACTGACGCCCTGCTGGTTAGCACATGGTTTTATGTCATCAGAGGCAATAATCAGGCGTTTCTCTGCGTATTCCTCGTTTGGCTACCTGTGTGATCAACTTCGCTTGTTTGGCGTTCAGGCTGCTTTTGAATTGTTGATGCGGATGCCACAGGCAGATATCAATAATTTACTCGCTGAAATTATAGATACGAACAAAGAGCTCTACACACGTGGTCACATTAGCAAACTGCAACCGGAATTCTGGGCTTGCAGGGCAGTTCTGGAGCATAGTAGCGGTTTCGATCGTGGTTTAGTTGCCATGTTTATGATGAATATCGTTAATGTGCCTGTAGGGCAAGGGATCTATCAAAGTGCTGGGATCCCACATGCCTATCTTGCAGGCCAGAATATCGAGATCATGTCGAACTCTGACAATGTAGTACGCATTGGGCCTACCAAACTGCACGTCGATCTTGATGAAGTACATCACCTGATTGATTACCGTGAAGTTAAACCGCAACTATTAGTACCTACTTCGTTAAAAGGTAAAGCGAATATTGGTTGCTATAAACATAATGGCACAGAAGCATTTATTTTTAGTCAACTTAATCTCGATAGTGAAAATAACGAGATTGAATACCATTCAGATTATTTAACAATGGTCTTTGTTGCGGAAAAGCAGTTATCTGTTTGGTCTTCAGGAAATTTAAAAAAATACTGTCAGGGTGAGACATTTATCATACCTGCCAATAGAAAAGTTTTATTAAGCTCTACCAATTGTGTGGGGTATATTGCAAGTTATGGAGCAAAAAATGCTATCAATTAATACTGAACATCTTAACCAGGCAGTAAAAGGCCATGAATACATTCAATTAGCTCCTTATGCGAAGTTGGCCCACCAACAGCTGGTGACAGGTGAAGGTGTCGGGAGCGATTTTCACGGCTGGATCCGCCTACCAGAAACTATTGATTCAGAAGAAGTTGCTGACATCAAGCAACGAGCTGAAAACATTCAGCAACAATTTGATGCGTTTGTTTGTATTGGGATTGGTGGCTCATACTTGGGTCATAAAGCGATTATGGAAGCGCTTCAACCAGCAGTTGATAAACAACATAAAACGGAAATTCTATTTACTGCACATAACTTGAGCTCGCGTTACCTAGATGAGGTAATGCAGTATTTAGCAGATAAGAACTATTGCATTAACGTTATTGCGAAAGAAGGTATTGCACTTGAAACCGCAGTGACATTCCGGATCTTGCGTGCAGAACTTGAGCGCCGATTTGGCAAAGAGGGGGCAAAGGAACGTATCATCGTCACAACGGATAAATTCCGTGGCCCATTAAAGGATATCGTTGCCGAGCAAGGCTATCCAATGTATCACCTACCTAACGAAGTAGGTGGGCGTTTCTCTGTATTTACGCCAGTTGGTTTGTTGCCTTTGGCTGTTGCCGGTATCGACATTGATGCTCTACTTGCCGGCGCAAAACAGATGATGACGGTTTGTGAGTCTGACGAGGTAGAAGCCAACCCTGCACTTAAATATGCCATTATCCGAAATATCATGACCCATAAAGGCAAAGAAATTGAGCTTTTTGTTAATTATGAACCTTATATGATGTATTTCTCTGAATGGCTTAAGCAGCTCTTTGGCGAAAGTGATGGAAAAGATGGCAAAGGCCTGTTTCCTGCTAGCGCGCTTTACTCTACAGACCTACACTCGTTGGGCCAATGGGTACAGGAAGGGCGACGCAACCTTTTCGAGACAGTCCTTCATGTGATTGATAAACCAGTCGATGTGCCTGTGCCAACTCTGGATGAAGATTTGGATAACTTGGGTTTCCTTGCTGGTTCATCTTTGAATCATATTCAAGCTTCTATCAAACAAGCAAGCATGGTTGCACATTCCGAAGGTGGTGTTCCTAACCTAGAGATCTCTATTGATAAACTGGATGAGTATCACTTAGGTGGTGTGATGTATTTCTTCATGATGAGCGTGGCAATTGGTGGCTACATGGCCGGTGTGAACCCATTTGATCAAAATGGTGTAGATCAGTACAAAGCTGAAATGATGAAAATATTGAAGAGTTAAATATTTCATATTTGAAATTAGTGAGAAAAGAGCCGGCTAAATGCCGGCTCTTTTTTTAAATTAACTCTTGTAAGGAAATAGAACCCCAAATATGGGTGAAAATCAAAGTAATAAACCGCCTGCTCCTTGAGATAAGTATTATTTAAAAGAGTAAAGTTAATACTAAATGCGATTTTAAAATGGTTCGATCACAGAACATGAATTGCTCAATTCCACTTAAATACCAAATAAGGTATATTTTAAATATGGAATTTAACAACTGATTACATATTTGAAATCAGTGAATATTCCGTCTAATAACGCTTATTAACTGCTTTGATAAGAAATATAAAGGAACCCCTATGCGTGTGTTGTACCTTGATCTTGATACCCTACGTCCTGACCATTTAGGTTGTTATGGATACCAACGTAATACTTCCCCTAATATCGATAAAATTGCTGCACAAGGGGTTAGGTTTAATAACTATTACGCATCCGATGCACCGTGTGCTCCATCACGTACGGCGATGATGACAGGTATGCAGGGGATCCATAACGGTGCCGTCAGCCATGGCGGTACGGCTGGTGATATTAGGGGGCAGGGTGCGAGCCGCAAATTTAAGAGTTATGTAGAACATAATGCATTGCCAACCTTGTTCAGACAGAACAATATGCGAACGGTGTTAGTCAGTCCATTTCCTGAGCGCCATTCGTTATTTCATTACTATGCCGGTTTTACTGAAATGTATAACACCGGTGGGTCTGGTCATGAATCCGCAGAAGAAGTGACGCCTACTGTGCTTGATTGGATTGAGCGAAATGGCGATGAGGATGATTGGTATCTGCATGTTAACTATTGGGATGCACATACGCCATATCGCGCGCCAGAAGAGTTTGGTAATCCGTTCAGTGATGATCCTCTGCCTGAATGGATGACAGAAGAAAAGATGGCTGAATATTGGAAAAAAGCGGGGCCGCATTCAGCTCAAGACTTTAATATGTGGGATAACAATACCTATGAGCAATATCCCCGCCAGCCTGGTGAGATTGAAGGAATGGCAGGATTCCGCCGAATGATTGATGGGTATGATTGCGGTATTCGGTATATGGATCAACATCTAGGCAAGATCTTTGCTGCTCTTGAGGCAAAGGGGGTAATGGATGATCTCATTATCGTGATTAGCTCTGACCACGGTGAAAATCTTGGCGAACTTGGATTATTCGGCGAGCATGCCACCGCTGATAATATCACCTGCCGCGTGCCATTTATTGTCCGTTGGCCTGGCATGCAATCAGGTATTGAAAATAATGCACTACATTACAATATCGACTGGGCTCCAACTTTAGCAGAAATGATGGAGAAATCTCCTTTACCGTTATGGACAGGTAAAAGCTTTGCTTCTGCAATTACTCAAGGAAAAGAAGAGGGGCACGAATCATTGGTGTTAAGCCAGTGTGCCCATGTCTGCCAGCGCAGTGTAAGGCATGGTGACTATATATATATCCGCACCTACCATGATGGTCTTCATCTATTCCCGCAGGAAATGCTATTCAACATTAAAAATGACCCTCATCAGCAATACAATTTAGCCGATGAATTACCTGAAGTTACCAAAGATATGGCATACCGGTACTTGCAATGGTATGACCATATGATGACAACTCAACCGTTTGGCAATACCGAAGATCCCATGCGTGTAGTCATGCAAGAGGGGGGACCGCACCATGCTAAATGTGAAGATATACAAGCATATTTTAAAAGGCTGGAAGAGACTGGGCGTGAAGACCAAATAGAAATAATTAAACAAAAGCACCCGACAATTATAAAAAAGTAGTTCTGGTCTCTGAACAAAAATATATGGGTTGAGTAAAACTCAGCCCAGCAATAAATAAAAAATCCAATAATGTGAATTTCGGAGTCTAAAATGACCGTAGCAAAAGCAGCGGCAGATCCCGCCGTAATAGAAAAACCCAAAAGTAAGTTTTTGGCAACGTTATCGAAAAAAGAACTCTTTGCGTATGGTATGGGAGGAGTT
Organism: Photobacterium sp. ABD4_091; assembly: GCF_056160145.1. Taxonomy (NCBI): domain Bacteria; kingdom Pseudomonadati; phylum Pseudomonadota; class Gammaproteobacteria; order Vibrionales; family Vibrionaceae; genus Photobacterium; species Photobacterium sp. ABD4_091. The sequence goes on from NZ_JBSWWQ010000001.1 coordinate 2,999,859, forward strand.
GGTTCAAATTTAATGTTCCATTTTATTGGTACATTTTTGATGTTCTTCCTAACCGATATGTATGGCATTGATCCATTGACAGTCGGTAAGATTTTCCTTGTTACCCGTTTGATTGATGCGTTTACCGATCCATTGTTCGGTATGATTTCTGATGCCACCCGAACTAAAATGGGACGTTACCGTCCGTATCTAATTTTCGGTTCACCAGTACTTGGTCTGACGATTGCGGCTCTGTTCTGGGCTCCGGAATTATCGGTAACTTCCAAAGTTGTATTCGCTTATGTGGCTTATATTACCTATTCGCTGGCACAAACCGTCATTAATGTTCCATACCATGCGCTCACGCCGGTAATGACCACTAACTACCATGAAAGGACAACGGTAGTGGCCATGAAACAAGGGCTGGGGATCTTGGCGACTTTCGTAGCTACAGCGCTGCCATTGATTATGGTTGACTGGTTTGGCGGAGGTCTTGATGGCTGGCGTGTAACTGGTGTTATTTTCGGTGTTTTGGTAACGGTAAACTTTTGGATGTGCGCTTACGGGGCAAAAAAACGCGATACGCTGGAATATGCTCAACAAGTAAAAGCACAACGTGTGACACCGAAGCAAGTTGTTGAAACTGTAAAATCTAACAAGCCATTGATTGCACTTGTTACCGCTCATGCGACAAACATCTTTGGTTTTGCGATGGAAACATCAATCGCTATTTATTTCTTTAAATATTACATGATGAACGAAGCACTATTCCCGATGCTAAAAGGGGTAGGTAGTTTCATTCCATTTCTCATGGTTATATCGCTACCGTTGCTAGGCCGACTGTTTTCGAAGAAAGGGATGTTCCTCGGTGGTAGCTGGGCAGGCCTGCTGATCTGTGTATTCTGTTACTTCACCGCAGGCTTCCTTCCTGTTTGGTTGATGTTCGGCCTGTTGGTTACCTCAATGGCGTGTAATGTTTTTGCCGGGAACTTGACGTGGGTACTTATTCCAGACTGTGTGGAATACGGTGAGTATAAAACAGGTAATAACGCCAATGCCCTGACTACAGCAATAATGACCTTTGTCGCTAAGTGCAGCAGTGCGATGGCTGGCCTGTTGACCGGTTATGCATTGGCATCTGTTAACTACACGCCAAATGAAGTCCAGCCCGATGACGTGCTTAACACGATATTAGTTTTAAAATTCCTCACTGTAGCGTTCGCCCATGCATGCTCGATTATTGCGATGCGTTGGTACTACATCACCCCTGAGTTGTTCGAAAAGATTACGGCTGAGCTAAAACTTCGCCGTACCGCTAAAAACGAAGCTTAAATCGCAATCTTAATGGCGCAATGAGTCCACCCATTGCGCCATGATGTTACAAGGATAATTATGATGACACTGGACTATAAAAACCCTGATTTGCCGATTGCGGCTCGTGTTGAAGACTTGCTTAATCGTATGACGGTTTCTGAAAAGGTCGGTCAACTCTGTCAAACACCGATGCGCAATTATGAACAGCGCCGTGAAGAACATTTGGATGCGGTAAGGCAAGGTCGCTTCGGTTCTAGAATTTTGGCTGATACCGCTTGGGCTGGTAATGCGCCAGCTGAAGTGGTGGACCCTGTTCAGCTTAATGAAATACAGCGGGCTGCGGTTGAAGAAAGCCGAATGGGGATCCCTTTGATCATCGCACGGGATGTTATCTACGGCCAACAAACCGTTTTGCCAATACCTTTGGCACAGGCTGCATCATGGAACCCTGGGTTGGTGGAAGAAGCATACCGTTGTGTAGCGACAGAAGCGGCATCGCTTGGCATACATTGGACCTTTGCACCGATGCTGGACATTGTCCGAGACCCTCGCTGGGGAAGGGTGATAGAGAGTAGTGGTGAAGATCCGTATTTGAGTGCTCAGTTTGCAGGAGCTGTCGTGCGCGGTTTTCAGGGTAAAGAGGCCTCAGAGCCAGATTCATTGTTGGCTTGCGCAAAGCATTTCGTGGGATACGGTGCTGCGGAGGGTGGGCGTGATTACGATACGACTGAAATCACCGATAACACACTTCACAATGTGTATTTGCCGCCGTTCAAAGCTGCGCTCGAAAATGGCGTTGCTACCTTGATGTCAGGGTTCAATGATCTTGGTGGTACACCGGTAACGGGAAGCCAGAAACTGCTACAGGGTTGGCTAAAAACGGATCAGCAATTTGATGGCATGGTGGTCAGTGATTGGGGCTCTATCTCTGATTTGGATTACTTCGGAGTGGCTGAAGATCTTGCTGATGCAGCAGCCCAAGGGCTAAATGCTGGTGTAGATATGGCCATGACGTTTGAAGTCTATGATGAAAATTTGGCTCGGTTGCTCGATGCTGGTCGTATTGATGAGGCCAGGCTTGATGATGCCGTCAGCCGGGTTCTTACGGCTAAATTCAGCGCGGGTCTGTTTGAAAGACCTTATGTTGATGAACAGTGGCACAAAACAGCACTGCGCGCTGAGGAGCATGTCGATAAAGCGCTGGAATTGGCCGAGCAGTGTGTTGTGATGCTTAAAAACCGTGAGCAGGTTCTGCCATTGCCTAAAAAAGGGCTGAAGCTAGCGGTACTTGGGCCACATGCACATTCACAGAGACAGCATTTAGGCTCTTGGTGTCTAGACGGTAAAGCCGAAGATGTGACTTCTATTTTTGAGGGGGTGGTGACAGCTGCACCGGAACTCGAGGTGATCACGGAATCCGCGGTATTTAGCGATGAAATGGTTGAGCAGGCGCATCGTGCCGACATTGTGGTTCTTTGTGTTGGTGAAAGCCATCGCCGCACGGGAGAGGCACGAAATGTCGCTGAGCTGGCCCTGCCTGCTGGTCAGGAAGAGCTAATCACTGCGATTGGACAAACAGGTAAGCCGCTGATTGTAGTGCAATGTACCGGACGGCCTTTGCCTTCGCCTGCGACAGAGCAATATGCTGATGCACTCTTGTATGCATGGCAGTCAGGGACAGAAACAGGTAAGGCGGTAGCACGTATTTTATTTGGTGACACTGCGCCAAGCGGTAAGTTGCCAATGTCAGTTCCCCGTTCAACTGGGCAAGTACCTATCTATTATGCTCGAAAACCTATCGGGAAGATGCGTGCGTTCCAGGAATATATGCCCTACAAAGATCAGTGCGACAAGCCCCTCTATCCATTCGGCTTTGGTTTGACATATTCCAGTTTTACTTATTCTGATGTTAGCGTGCTAAGCCCTGTGATGACAGAACAAGACAACCAAACGGTTGCCGTGACTGTGACGAATACCGGGGCGGTTAAAGCAACAGAAATTGTTCAGTGCTATATTCGCCAGAATATTGCTCGGACAACACGCCCAGCCAGAGAGCTGAAAGATTTCAGGCGTATTGAGCTCGAACCCGGTCAATCAGAAGAAGTGATATTCCACTTGCCTGCTGAGAAACTGGGCTATTTTTTCAATGATGGTGACTTAATTTTATCCTCTTCTCGTATTGATGTGTTCGTGGGAGGAAGTTCGGAGACACAGAATCGTGGTTATTTTGATTTAATTGTGAAGTAGCACTTTACGCTCTCTATCAATTGCCATAGCCACCTATATGGCAATTGATAACTTTATCTAAATCAATCAATTGTTGTTGATAAATACATCGAATAGGTCACATCTAAAAAGTATATTTAAAATTGAATTTTTGATATATTCCAAATATGAAATTTAATGAATCTGATAATTATTCCGCACCTGCTTGTGCTCGGGGGTTTTGGGTACTTCAGTGCCTAAATACGGCGAAGAAACCGTTGACGTTGGATCAGCTGTTTCAAATATCTGGTGTTCCTAAAGCGACGCTTTCGAGGATTCTCGAGACCTTGTTGCAGATGGAAGTTCTTTATCGAAATAAAGATAAAACCTATGAACCGTTACGGCAGTTAACCGCCATTCACGACGAAGATATTGTCAGCTTCGAAAATACCTTGAAGGTTGAGATGACCTCTTTGAGTAAGAAGTGCGGCTATACGGTAGAGTGGTATGAGTTTTCGAAGAATGGCATGGTATTGCAGCAAAGCGTTAGTCCTATACAGGAGCGCAGGGTGTGGGCTAAAGAAGGCTATATACGCAACTGGTTAGGGGAGGTTGATGCTGTATATATCGTGGGAAAAGCCTTTTCACCAACGGTAATTGCCGAAAATGAAACCCCCTGGCGTTATGGCGCGAAAGGTGTCCGCAATATAATCAGTCGTGAAGAAGAAACAAACCAAATAGTGCTGGCAAAGGAAGGCGGTTGTCACGTTGATTTGATGTTTAACGAGAATGGTGTCAGACGAAGTGCGGTTGCACTTTCATATCATGCCAGGGTTCGAGGGGTTCTTGCGATTGCTGAGTGTTGGACACCTTCAATTAATATTGAAGAAAGCGATGCGGTAAATCACCTGCAAGCCATAAGAAAAAGATTTTTATAACAAGTAACCCTCATGGCACTTAATCATGTTCGATAGCAATTAACTGCTGCGAGGTATGCATGATAGGTTCAACAGTTGAAGGCGGATAACCGAAGCGTTTTTTGAATACATTGCTGAAATGAAAAGCGTCGGAAAAGCCAAGTTCATAAGCAATTTGCGATACAGATTTATTGCCTCTTTTCAGTACACCCAATGCGATATCGAGCTTTAATTGAAGATAATACTCTTTGGGTGATCTTCTTGTATGATTTAGAAAAAGTTTTCTTAAATGCTGTTCACTACAGCCTATAAAAGCTGCCATAGATTTTACTTGCCAGTTTTCGGAAAGTCGATGGTGCATTTCTTCTATTACTAGCATTACGCTATTGTATGATTTAGATCGTTGTTCACTGTGTATAGTCAGAAGCCATTCGTAAAATATCTTGTTAAATAAGGCGGCCGCATAGTGCTTGAATGTATCTTTTTGCTTTTTAAGTGAATCTTTGAGTTCTTCGAATTGAATTTCGAAATGCCTATGATTATCGATCTGGATCACTTTTTGTTTAGGGATATCCATTGAAGTCGTGCGCTCGATAAAAATCTCTATCCAATATAGCTTCCAAATAAGCCCATCACACCAGTAGCAATTAATGGTTTTAGGATCGAGGAATATTAAGCAGTTACCACGGATCTGTATCCTTTCTCCATTTTTTAAATCAATGATTCCATTGCCTTTTTCTGTGTAAACAATAACTAGAGTATCATCAGATATAGGTAACCGCCTGTCGCGTGGCCACACATTTATGTAGTTCTCATCTCCATTCACATCCCAAAAAGATCGAATGCCAACGCTGCGAAAGCTCACATTTTTCGTAATAACCAAAGGTTGATTCTTCATAGTTTCGTTTTTCACATGGATTGGTTCGATAACTACATCTAATAATGTGTGAAATTAAATTATATTCCTAGTTGATATTTAGAAGTAAAGAATATTTGTGATGGCGGTCAATAATATTGGTCGCATGTTAACAAAGCGGAATTTTACATAAAGATAGAATTTTAAAGCGTATAAAAATAATAAACGCTACCTACATGGAGAGTTTTCACATGATAGCAATGAGCTCGTTCATAATATTTACCTTGTTGGTTGCTTGGATATCATACAAAGCAACAAAACAAGAAAACCTCAAACAATCAACTGGTTATTTTTTAGCGGGGCGGAGTTTGCCTTGGTTTGTAGTCGCAGGTTCACTCTTTTTAACCAACATATCAGCAGAACAGCTAACAGGGCTTAATGGTAATGCATTTGCGAGTGGTGCCAGCGTGATGGCGTGGGAAACCGTAGCTGCCGTAACCATGATCATTTTGGCTGTCGTATTCTTACCTAGGTTTTTAAAAGGAGGGGTTGCTACTGTTCCTCAGTTTTTGGAAGCGCGCTATGGTAAGCGGATGCGCTCAGTGGCATCTTTTATTTTCATTTACGCCATTGTTATTGGGTTCCTGCCTTTTGTGTTGTACGCAGGCGCCATCACTTTAGGGAAACTGTTCGGTGTGGCAGAAATTCTCGGTGTAAGTGGAACGGCTGCTACCTGGTTCATGGTTATCGGGCTTGGCATTGTCGGCGGTATCTATGCGGTATTTGGCGGCCTCAAGGCAGTGGCTGTATCCGATACTGTCAATGGGGTTGGCTTGCTTTTCGGTGGATTTCTCGTACCTGTTCTGGCGCTTTACCAACTGGGCGATAGTAGTGTCGCAGAAGGGTTCAATGTCCTCATAACGGAAGCTCCAGAAAGAATGGCTGCGGCTGGTGTGGGGGAGGGTGCGGCCGTTCCTTGGCATACTTTATTCTCAGGTATTCTGTTAATTAACTTGTTCTATTGGTGTACAAATCAGGCAATCGTGCAGCGCTCATTGGGGGCAAAAAACTTAGCTGAAGGTCAAAAAGGTGTACTGGCTGCAGCGGCAATGAAGGTTGTGGGGGTAGCCATGTTGGTTTTACCTGGGATCATTGCGTGGCATATGCACCAAAAAGGGATGATCACCGTACCTACCCGAGGTTTTACCGAAGCCGGTGAAGCAATTCTGGCGAAGGATATGGCATACCCAACTTTAGTCCGTGAGGTTATGCCGTCATGGTTGACCGGGTTCTTTGGTGCAGTGTTGTTCGGTGCCGTTATGAGCTCTTTCAATAGTGGTGTAAACAGTCTTTCGACGCTTGTTAGTTTGGATATATACAAACAGATCATCAACCCTAAAGCAGATGATTTAAAAGTCGTGAGAATGGGTAAAGTCTTTGGTGCCGTTACTATTGCCATCTGCGTTTGCATCGCGCCATTTATTGCGCAGGCTGATGGGCTGTATACCTTGATGAGAACGATCATGGCGGTGATCAATGTACCGATATTAACCGTGATTTTGGTCGGCATCGTTTCTAAACGTACTCCGGCACTGGCGGCCTATATCGCTTTACCGGTTGGGATGCTGTCCTTCTATACCGCCCACTTTGTACTTAAAGGTGATTTAGGCTTTGTTCAAGTTCATTGGCTACATCTCGTTGGGCTGAATTTCCTATGGATGGTCGGCATTATGATGGTCGTGCGTTACCTCAAACCTATGTCCCAACCTTATGAGCAAGTGTATACCAATCAAGTTGAGGTCAAGCCGTGGAAATATGCCGCTCATGCTAGCTGGGCAATCGTTGGCTTGCTGGCTTTGCTTTACACCGTATTTTCTGAAATTGGCATACTTGGAGAGCAGGGAAGTGCCGGTAAAGTCATTGCTGTGCTATCGCTGGTGGCAGTGCTGTGCTTCGCTCTTCATCGTTTCCTAACCCGCCACACATCGAAGAAATCCACCGCGGTCGGCGTGGCCAGAGAGGTATAGCCTCAGTGTAATTAAGGCAGGGAGTTTTCCTTGCCTAACTTTTTAATGTAATTGCCTGTAATGTGTGAGAAAAAGATGTCGTTATTTAAGGATACTAGCCTCAATCACAAATTCCTTAACCCGAAGTTACGCCAAGGAAGTTATTGTGTCGATTCAACGGGCAGAAAGCCCAATATCATTTTCATTACTGTCGATATGATATCGCCAGATTGTTATTTTGATACAAGGCCGCTTTCCAAAGTGATTAATACGCCAAACATTGACTTGATTGCGGTTGAGGGCACACGGTTTAACCGGACCTATACCACGAGCCCTCTGTGTGGACCTGCCAGGGCCGCGATGTTTACCGGGATGCATCCTCCTTATTTGACAAATGGCGAGCGCGCCCCTTGTGGTTCACAGGTAGATTTGGGTGTCGATGATGTTATTTTCCAGGATTACCTGAAATCTGAAGGCTATGTACTCAAACATGCTGGGAAATGTCATGTCGGGGTCGATAAATTCATTCGTACTTTCGGAGAGAACTTACATGCTTGGGATCGGTGGGGCCCACCAGTTGCCGATGATGATCGTTACCTGGATTACCTCGATGCATTAAACGTGGAACCTCCGCGTTATCGTAGGGAGTTACGGGGATTAAGGGCTGATAAACAAACGCCAGCCAACTCTTTTGGCGGTTGGATAGAGCAAGCCGGTGGTACAGATTTCCCTAAAGAGGCCCATTATTCGACGTTTTTGGCTGATCTGACCATCCGTCAGATAAAAGCCGCGAAGAGGCAGGAGCCAGATAGTCCTTTCTTCGCGCAGTTGGATTTCTTCGACCCACATCAGCCTTACTCCATTCCTAGTGGATTCGAGTCCCGCTATGCTGAGATTAAACGGTCAGTTCGTTTGCCTGCGAGCTATGCCGAACTGCAGGAGAATGACACTCTGCCGGATAACCCAATTTATGCTTTATATCGAAAGTATTGGGGGATGTACGATGAAGAGACCGTCATCGACTATATAGCCGGGCACCTGCTACAGGTCGAGGTTATTGATTATGCGGTTGGTCGCCTAGTTGATTATTTGAAGTCTGAGGGGGTGTGGGATGACTGTGTCGTTGTTTTCTCAGCAGACCATGGTGATATGAATGGTCGGCTGGGAATGGCCGACAAAGGTGTCTATTTTCAGCCTGATATATTTTCGATTCCACTGTATATCAAACCACCTAAGGCTAACTTACCGGTAATTGATAATGTAGAAACGGTATGTTCGGCATTGGATATTGGCCCGACACTGTTGGCATTTGCAGGTATTGAAAAACCAAGCCATATGGAAGGAAGTGATTTGTCGAAAGTAGCAAGAGGTGAAGAAAGGGATCCTTTGGTACAAATCTTCCAGACAGGCATGCATGTTGGGATGAATTTAGGGGCAGCTATCCGACTAGAGCTATCTGGGAAGGAATGGTTCTACGGCTATAATGCCTCAACCGGCTATCAAGAATTGTATGATGTTGACGCTGATATACAGGTTAATCAGTTCTATGAAGAACAAGGGGAGAGCTTGCGGTCAGAGCTTGTCGAACAAATGGCGAAGGTATTGAGTTCGGATGTTCGCTGGCGAGGTTACTGGGCGTCATATCGGTTGCACAATATGGAATACTTACCTGACGATACCGGTGCTGATATGCAAATGCTCAAGCCTGTTTAGGGTTTAGGCTGGTTACAGTTAAATGCTCTCGTATTCTTTTATCTCCACAAATGTGACAGACTGGCAATTAGTTATAACCAAGGATTGTTGAGTAGGAATACAATGAAACGTGTACTAGTAACTGGCGCTACCAGTGGTATAGGGTACGAGTTGGCCAAGACGCTGTGCGAGAAAGGGCACAGTGTCGTTGCGACTGGTCGTAACTTGGCAAAGTTGGAAGAACTCAGTGAGCTAACTGGATGTCAGGTGGTGCAAGCCGATCTAAGTGATTCCCAGCAAGCCCTTGAGCTGGTGGACAAAGCTGTCGAGCTATTGGGTGGGTTGGATATTCTTATCAACAATGCCGGGATGAACTCCCGTAAATGCGGTATTGATGAATTCACATTAGAAGAGTTTGATTACCAGTATGCGGTGAACCTGCGTGCTCCTGCTGTGTTAAGTCGCGAAGCACTGAAAGTGATGAAGCCTTCCAAAAGCGGCCAAATCATCAATGTCCTCAGCACGGTTGCTAAGCGCTCGAATGAAACCATGAGTGTATATACCGCCATGAAGCAGGGGCTGGCAGGTTTTAGCGCTATTTTGATGAAAGAGGCACAGCCTCATGGCATCAAAGTCACCTCTTTGTTCCCTGGTGGTGCCGATACCAATTTCAGAGACGTTGACCGCCCGCAGTACATGCACCCGAAAAGTGTTGCTGACACGATTGCCGTGTTGCTTGAACTGCCTCAAGACGTGGTGATGCATGAAATGGTGTTTAGGCCGCCGGTTGAACTAGAATAATCCAATTGATAGAAGCCCCTGTAGAATTACAGGGGCTTTTTGTTCATACCAGTTATCTGATGCTTAATCTTCGTGCGCATAGTGATAAGCTAGCTATAGGGAAAGCAAAAGGCAGGCCTATGGAAACGTCTAGTCAAACTCAAGCATCGTCAAATCGTGATATTCGCGATGAATCATTGAAACCAAAGGGTCAGCGCAAGAGCCTCAGCATCCTGCTGGAGTTGGTGAAATTTGTGCAGCCTTATCGGGGCAGGGTTTTGGCCGCGCTGGTGGCATTGGTCTTTACCGCCTCGCTCACCTTATCGGTTGGTCACGGGGTGCGGATTCTGATTGATGAGGGCTTTTCCCAGCAGTCAACCACCGAACTGGCCAATGCCATTCAGTTTATCCTTGTCGTCACAGTGCTTATTTCGATTGGGACGTTCTTCCGCTTCTATTTAGTTTCTTCGGTCGGGGAGCGGGTCAGTGCCGATATCCGGCTGGCGGTGTTCAATCACGTCATCACTTTACACCCGAGTTATTTCGAGACCAATGGCAGCGGCGAGATCATGTCGCGCCTCACCACTGACACCACCTTGTTGCAGAGCATAATCGGCTCGTCGTTTTCCATGGCGATGCGCAGTGCCTTAATGTGTGCCGGCGCGATTATCATGCTGTTTGCTACCAATATAAAACTGACGTTAATTGTATTAGCATCGGTGCCGTTTGTGTTGGTTCCGATCTTGATTTACGGCAGGCGGGTAAGGGCGCTGTCGCGTAAAAGCCAAGATTCAATGGCTGATGTGGGCAGCTATGCTGGAGAAGCCATCGAGCATATCAAGACGGTGCAGAGTTATAGCCATGAAAAACAGGAAAGGGCTTCATTTGCAGATGAGGTCGAGAAAGCTTTCGATATTGGCCGCCAAAGGGTTAAGCAACGGGCGATTTTGATTTCTGGCGTGATAGTGATTGTGTTTAGTGCCATCGCCGGGATGCTGTGGGTTGGTGGCAGCGATGTCATCAATGGGGTGATGTCAGCGGGCGATCTCGGGGCGTTTGTCTTCTATGCCATCATGGTGGCTTCTTCGCTGGCAACGATTTCTGAGGTAATGGGGGAATTACAGCGCGCAGCGGGTGCAACAGAAAGGCTGGTTGAATTACTTCATGTCGACAGCCACATTGTTGCGCCTAGTCAAAACACTGCCTCGACCCAATCACTCTCGGCTGAAGTGAAGTTTGATGATGTGACGTTCTGCTACCCATCTAGGCCGGATCAATCCGCAATCAAGCAGTTACAGCTTACAGCCGAAGAAGGTAAGGTGCTCGCGTTAGTTGGGCCATCCGGTGCGGGCAAGACGACTTTGTTCGAGCTTTTACAGCGCTTCTACGATCCGCAATTAGGCAGGGTGATATTGGGCGGAGTTGATATCCGTCAGTTTGAGCCGGGGGAATTACGCCAGCAAATGGCACTGGTTCCTCAGCAACCGGCTTTGTTCAGCCATGATGTGTTCCACAATATCCGTTATGGGAACCCGCAAGCATCCGATGAGCAGGTGATTGAGGCGGCCAAGAAAGCCCATGCCCATGAGTTTATTCAAAACTTGCCGGATGGCTACAACAGCTTCCTAGGCGAGCGCGGGGTCAGGTTGTCTGGCGGGCAACGGCAGCGAATTGCGATTGCCAGGGCAATCTTGAAAGATCCGAAGATCTTGTTGCTCGATGAGGCAACCAGTGCACTGGACAGTGAAAGCGAATACCACGTACAACTTGCCCTTGAAGAGTTGATGCGGGGAAGAACAACCTTGATTATTGCCCACCGCCTTTCAACGATTCAACATGCCGATCACATTGCGGTATTCGATCAGGGGCAGCTGGTGGATATCGGTAATCATAATGCATTGATGCAAAGTAGCGAGCTTTACCAGCGCCTGGTAGAGCTGCAGTTCAAGCATATGAGAGGTTAGAATAGGTATATCTCTATTTGGAATAATAAATTTCATATGGGTATATAAAGGTGTGGATTAAGTGTTTGATTTATTGATAAGGCGCTATATCATGGACGTTCAGACGTCTAAATTAGCTTGTCTGAACTCACGCATCTAAGTAAAAAAGTAGAAATGCTTACTCAAGGAAGAGCCATGAAGAAATATACCAAGCTGAATCGATGGATAATTGCAGTCGTTGCATTGGTAGGTCTGACCGCTTGCGACCAGAAGGAATCGTCAGTGATTAAAATTGGTGCGACGTCAGGGCCGCATGCACAGGTGGTTGAAGCCGTCGCTGTTGAGGCGAAGAAACAAGGCTTGGATATCGAGGTGGTGGAGTTTTCTGATTACATCACGCCGAATGCGGCGCTAGCTGACGGCAGTATCCAGCTGAATAGTTACCAGCATCTGCCGTTTTTGCAGAATTTCAACAAGGGCCACAACAGCGACTTGGTCTCAATTGGTGAGTCGATCCTGATGCGGATGGGCATTTACTCCAACAAATACAGCTCGCTTGACGATTTACCAGCGAATGCCCAAGTTGCCATTCCAAACGACCCAACCAATGGCGGGCGTGGTTTGCTGCTGCTGGAAGAGGCAGGGCTAATTACCCTGAAACCGGATGTTGGCTTTACCGCTTCGCTGCATGACATTGCAGAAAATCCGAAAGGGCTGAAGTTTATAGAGGTTGAGGCAGCGCAATTGCCAAGAAGCTTGGATGATGTTGATGCCGCGGCTATTACGATGAACTACGTGATGTCAGCGGGCCTGAACCCTAAAGAGCAAGGCCTGTTCCTTGAACCAAAAGATGCGCCGCTTGCGGTAATGGTTATTGCTGCGCGTGAGGAAGATAAAACGAATAGCACTTACCAGAAAATCGTAGGCATCTTTCAGTCACAGCCTATCAAGGACTTCATGCAGGATACCTTCAAAGGGACCATTGAGCCTGCGAGTTAACGATATTTCATTTTGCAGAGCTGCTGTTGAGCACAAGATAGAAACCGGAGCCTTTTGGCTCCGTTTTTTTATTTTTTAGAGCTTGTATTCAGATATTAGGTGAAAAATATCGGTAGTCTTGATTTTTATAGTAGTAAGCTTTAGCTGGTTTTGGTGGTCTATACCATTGATAAATCGGCGCATTTCAATTTATGGTCTTTTCCATAAGCTGTGCTTAATCCTAAATTAAGAATTAGTTTATTCCCTTTCATTTCAGATTAATAAAGCCAACTTATCGTAACCGCAACTTTTGAAATACTCCCTTTTGTCATTGATGACACCTAACCGAAGGAACAAACACATGTTGAAGAAAGCTGCCGTTGGTATTCTTGCTGCCCTTGCCTCTAGCGCGGTAATGGCGAAATCTGAAGTAACGGTTTACACCGCATTCGAGTCTGACATGCTGCGTGATTACGAGCGTGCATTCAATGCCCAATACCCAGACACAAAAATTAACTGGGTACGTGATTCAACAGGTGTTGTAACGGCTAAGCTACTGGCAGAAAAAGACAACCCGCAAGCTGATGTGGTTTGGGGCCTAGCAGCAACTAGCCTGATGGTGCTGGACAATGAAAAAATGCTAGAACCTTATGCACCAGAAAACTTGGCTTCTCTGTCTCCGGCTTTCCGTGATACTAACGAAGTACCGCACTGGATCGGCATGAACGCTTGGATTGCAGGTATCTGTTTCAACACTGTTGAAGCTGAGAAGCACGGTCTTGAAATGCCAAAAACATGGCAAGATCTAACCAAGCCTGAATACAAAGGCCACGTAGTTATGCCTAACCCGAACTCATCGGGTACTGGCTTCCTTGATGTATCAGCTTGGCTGCAAACGTTCGGTGAAGATAAAGGCTGGGCGTACATGGATGAGCTGCACCAGAACATCGACCGCTACACGCACTCTGGTTCTGCGCCTTGTCAGCTAGCTGCAACCGGTGAAACGACTATGGGCGTCTCTTTTGCCTTCCGCGGTGCGAACCTTAAGAGCCAAGGCGCACCTATCGAGCTTATCTTCCCTGAAGAAGGTCTAGGCTGGGATATGGAAGCCGCAGCGAAAATCAAAGGTGCGAAAAACGCAGAAGGTGCTAAGCAAATTCTTGATTTCGCAGCGACGCTTGAAGCGAATGAGCTATACAACAAGGGCTATGCCGTAGTGGCCATTCCAGGTGTTGCCAAGCCGGTTAAACACTTCCCTGAGAACCCAGAAGCGCTGATGATTGAGAATGACTTCGCGTGGACAGCAGCTAACCGTGACAACATCCTTGCCGAGTGGGCAAAACGTTACGACGGTAAAACTGAAAAATAATCACCTTTGGTGATGGCTGGGGGGCTTAGGCCCTCTGGCTTTTCTCTTTTTTCTTACTGCATTTGAATCGTCCGTAGGTTTTGTACCCATTGGCATTCCTTATTTTGTTTTAGGTTATTTTCCCATGTCTGCTCAGAGCTACTTAAGTATTGGTAATGTCGTTAAAAAATTCGATCAATTTACTGCATTGAATGATATTTCCCTCACCATTGAACAAGGTGAGTTCGTCTGTTTCTTGGGCCCGTCGGGCTGTGGCAAAACGACGTTGCTGAGAGCGATTGCAGGCCTCGAACTGCCAACAAGCGGTAAGATTGTCCAAGCGGATAAAGACATTACATTCTTGCCTCCTGAGCAGCGTGATTTCGGCATTGTTTTCCAATCCTATGCCTTATTCCCTAATCTAACCGTGGCTGACAACATCAGCTTTGCCTTGAAAGAGCAGGGGCTTTCTAAACAAGACGTTAAAGCTCAACTGCATAAATGGCTAAAAATTATTGATCTTCCTGATTCTGGTAATAAATACCCTTCACAGCTATCAGGTGGTCAGCAACAGCGGGTCGCGTTGGCACGTGCCTTGGTACTGCAACCTGGCCTTCTGCTACTGGATGAGCCACTATCGGCACTCGATGCCAAGGTCCGTACCCATCTACGCAGTGAAATCCGCCGAATCCAAACAGAGTTGGGTATTACCACCATTATGGTGACTCATGATCAGGAAGAAGCGCTGTCGATGGCCGATCGCATCGTGGTGATGAATCATGGAGTGATTGAACAAGTAGGCACGCCGCAGGAGATTTATAACCACCCAGCTTCTGAGTTCGTTGCCCGGTTTGTCGGCTCGATGAACTTTATCCCGCAACACCATCACATTTTGCAGTCAGTGACACTGCCGACGATTGGCCAAACTGCGGCATTACGTCCGGAAAATATCACCCTCTGTCACCAGCAAGAAAGCAACGCCAATATTATTGCCTGTGAGTTCCTGGGGCCGATTGTTCGCACTACATGTTATGTGGATGAAGAGCTGACCTTGCTGGTGGATCTCCCTAGCGACCACTATTCACAGCTGGGACTTCACATCGGAAGCCGGGTTCATGTCGGCTTTGAAAGCGATAAGATCCAATTGTTCATGGCGGAGGCAGCATAATATGACCTCAACAGTTATGACCCCCCCTCGAGTACACAAGCCGTCTCGGCTCGGATTGAAAAGCTTTAGCCGTGATCAGTGGGTGATGGCAGTACTGCTCTGTTCGGTGATTGGCCTAATGACTGTCGGGCTGGTACTTCCGCTGCTGAGTATGTTGCTGAAAAGCCTTTACAATACCAGTGGCGAGTTTGTTGGCCTTGCTAACTACATCCAATACCTCAATACGCCAGCCCTCAGCCAATCGTTGTCAAACACCCTGACAATGGGCGTTGTGGTAACCCTTGTTGTTGGCATCCTCGCTTTTGGTTATAGCTTTGCCTTAACCCGTACCTGTATGCCGGGCAAGACACTGTTCAAAGCACTGGGGTATTTGCCGATCCTGACGCCGTCTTTGCTGCCGGGTATTGCGCTGATTTACTTGTTTGGTAACCAAGGTGTCGCTAAGGAGCTGTTGCTGGGGAGCAGTATTTATGGGCCGATTGGTATCGTACTGGGTTTGGTGTTTTGGTGCTTTCCCCATGCAATGATCCTGATCTCGACCGGGTTGGCCAACTCTGATGCCCGCCTCTATGAAGCGGCGAAGGTGCTGCGCATTCCAGCCTGGAAAACGTTTTTTGTTGTTACGCTTTCTAATGCCAAGTACGGCCTGATTTCGGCACTGATTGTTATTTTTACCTTGGTAGTCTGTGATTTTGGTGTCGCCAAAGTAATTGGTGGTCAGTACAACGTGCTGGCGACGGATATCTACAAGCAAGTTGTCGGTATGCAAAACTTCTCAATGGGGGCGGTAACCAGTGCGGTGTTGCTGATCCCAGCATTGGTCGCGTTTGCTATTGACCGTTGGGTGCGTAACAAGCAGCAGCAAATGATTTCGACCAGCGCTGTGCCTTATCAGCCTGAGCCAAATAAGCTGCGTGATGGCGCTGCTTTTGTTTGGTGCGCATTGATTTCAATTTGTATCCTGACTGTGATTGGGATGGCGATTTATGGCTCTTTGGTAAACTTCTGGCCGTACAACAAAGCAATTACCCTTCGTCATTATGATTTTGAAAATTTAACGGTTTACGGTTGGATGCCGTTCTACAACTCGATCAAAATGGCATTGCTGGCAGCAGGGATCGGTACTGTCCTGACGTTCGTTATTGCGTATGCGGTTGAAAAAGCCAGTGGCATGCAGCGACTTCGCAGTTTGATCCACCTTATTGCTATGTTGCCGATGGCGGTACCGGGGTTGGTTCTAGGCTTGGGTTATATCTTCTTCTTCAATGACGTTAACAACCCGCTGAATATGATCTACGGCACCATGACTATCTTGGTCGTCAATACCATTGTTCATCTGTATACCGTGGGTCACCTGACATCTTTAACCGCATTGAAGCAATTGCCAGCGGAAATTGAAGCAGTTGCCGCTTCTTTAAAAATCAGTCAGTTTAAAGCGTTCTGGAAAGTCTCTGTACCAGTGTGCATGCCTGCTATTCTCGATGTCTTTATTTATATGTTCGTGAATGCGATGACCACGACTTCCGCGGTTGTGTTCTTGTATTCCACCCAAAATATTGTTGCTAGTGTTGCAGTTATGAATATGGCTGATACTGGGGCGATGGCTTCAGCAGCAGCGATGGCGATTATGATAATGGCATTGGCCGCGCTGGCTAAAGTGTTCCACTTAATCGTCAGCCATTTCTTGATTAAGCACACCCAGCGATGGAAGATCCGCTAGGAAAAAGCTAACGGCTCCAAGAAGTATCACAAGCATAACCGCCTCCTGCATAAAGGGGCGGTTTTTCTTTTATGGTGAAAAATGCTTTGAAAATGCGGCTAAAAGAGGGAATTTAAGGTGAATTCATCAATATTTCATCTAGATAGCATTGACCGTATATATTTTTGCTATAGGTTGTCAGCGTCAATATAAACAGACAAGGATGCCTATGTTACCGCCTTTACGTGCTCTCGTGGTTTTTGAAGCTGTAGCGAGACTGAGATCGGTCAGCTTGGCGGCAAAAGAGCTTAACGTGACGCAAGCAGCCGTCAGCCAGCAAATTAAATTGCTGGAATCTTTTTTTGACCTTCCTTTACTGGAGCGGGGGCGTGCTGGAATGACACTGACCCATACCGGTCAACAATACTTGCCGGTGGTATCCCACGCGCTCTCTCAATTAAAAAATAAAACCCGTTCGATATTAGGCGAAGAAAAAGCCGAGGTACTGAAGATGCGGGTAAATAATAGCTTGGCACAGGAATGGCTATTGCCTCGCTTGTCATCATTTTATCGCCAGTATCCGTTCATCAGGGTCGATATCGAGACGGTAGACTGGCCATCCCGAAACCCCTGTGATTCAGTTGATGTCGAGATCACCAATGGCCGCGATGAGAGCGCCAATATCCAGTCAGAGCGGCTATTTAATGAACATTGGTACTTGGTCTGTAGCCCAGACTATTTTCATGAGCATAAACAAAAGCTGGAGTGCTCTGAATTACATGGTCTATCTGCTATTCAGGTGAAAGGGTATGAGAGTGACTGGTATTCCTGGCTTGAGTACCATGGCCTTTCTTCATCACCTCCCACTGTTATCCTTGAGGTCAATAATTCACTGCAGGCAATGCAGGCCGCTAAACATGATGTCGGATTACTGATGGTGCGTTCACTGCTAGCGGAGGGGATGCTGGAAAAAGGGGAGCTTGTTAGGGCTGTTCCCGGCTCTATGCCCGAGGAAAGAGGGCATTACTTGATCACTCAAAGTAAGCGCTCGCCAAAGGTGCAGTTATTTTGTGACTGGTTATATACCCAAATATCCCTTACCACAGGGTGAGGTGGGAATGTCTTGTACCAATGAGTTTTTGCCATTAAGCTCGGCTAAATATCAGATAAGATTTTCTTAATTTCCTATCAACGACTGGTCATGTTCAGCGTTTAAAGTCGCTGAAAATTATTCAGCACTCTATGACTATGAACCCATTTTTACAGCGCTTCTCTTTGAAGTATCTTATTTTATTTCCAGCGATTGTTGCCAGCGCCTGCTTTTCTGTCTTGGTTATTATCAGCCAGTTCTCGTTTAATCAATTAGATCACCATGCCGAGACCATCAGTGATACCACGCAAAGCTCTCAGTTAACTGATCTGCTCAGCGGGCATCTCAATAGCTTACAGATACATTACCAATTAGCAGCGTCAGATGCCTCTCAACTTGAATCTGCTCAGCAAAGGTTTGAGCAAATAGCCGCTGAGATGAATTCCCCCTTATCTGCATTGGCTGCCTCTGGGGGGATTTCTGCTCCCGTATTGCTTGAGTTTGAGCAGATCATGTCGACCATTCCATTGCATTACTCCCAGGCTTTCGAGCTGCATCGGGCTTTTAATGATGCTTACCTCGCACTACCAGGTCTTATCGAGGCTATCCGTGATGCTGATGTCACTATTTCATTTGCCTTTACGCCTGCTTCGTTTGCGCCTCTTTGGGTGAATGCTCAGCGAACACTGTATGCCGAAGCCGGATCTGCATTGGTGCATAGAGAGCGTTATTTTTCCGCTATGCAACCTGAAAACGCTCAGCAAATCGAAGCGAGCTTAGCAAAAATGCGAGAGGCGATAGCCACATTGCCCAATAACCCTGCAGAGGGAATAGTGGAAGAAGATATTGAGGTTTGGCAGCAGCAACTGCCAGTGATGCGCCATGCCGCAGAGCGCTACCAAACGACAATGTACAATGTGGCAGATAGCTTAGAGCAGTTGAGTCGCCTCGCCAATGAGTTAAAAGTCGCTGCGATATCAACCTCTACAGACGCAACGGAAGCAAGTCGTCTGCAGGTTGAACAAATTCGTTCATTGATGCTGATGGTCGTTTTGCTGAGCTTAGTGGTTTCGGTCGCCAGTGCCTTGGTGATTTCAAGGGCGCTTGTGAAACCATTAGAGCTATTGGGAAGCGTTATCTCAGCGCTTTCGAAAGGCGATCTGACCCGCCGCAGTAGACTTCAGTTTAGTAATGAATTAGGCCAGTTGTGCAGTCATACCGATAATACGATTGAATCATTATCTAGTATGGTCAAAGCCTTGGTTGGGATAGGGCAGAACGTTTCAAATAAAGCACAAGTGCTTGCGCAAAATACCTCGGAGTGCGAGTCGACAGCAACAAATGTACTGCAAGAAGTGGCCAGTATTTCCGCTTCCATGACACAGTTATCTGCAAGTGCGGTTGAAGTAGACTGCCATGCGAGAAATGCCGAACAATTGGCGGGTATAGCCCAGACTCTTGGCACCGAAAATAGCGTGCATGTTAATGATAGCGAGCAGCTTAGCCAGAATATGGAAATACAATTAGCCGAATGCTCGGCATCGGTGATTGAGTTGTCAGATACCAGTACAAAGATCGCAGAAATCATTCATTTAATTGATGGTATTTCTAGCCAGACCAATCTATTAGCACTGAATGCCGCTATCGAAGCAGCACGTGCTGGCGAACATGGTAGAGGGTTTGCTGTAGTGGCTGACGAAGTACGCGGATTGGCAGGCAAGACCCAAGGCTTGACTCAAGAAATCCATGAAATGATCATTGAGTTACAGAGTCGGGCACAATCGGTCAAAGAGGTTGTTGAGACCAGCGTTGAGTTGGTTGGTGATAATCGGCATTTAGCACAGACAAGCCACGCCAAAATGAGTGAATTGGATGGTGTCATCGCCCAGGTGGTAACTATGAGTACAGAGATTGCTACTGCTGCCAATGAGCAAAGCCAAGCCCTCAACGAGGCCAATGAACATGTGGTTTACGTGAACACGGCCATGAGTGATATTTCAGACAGGCTAAATGCAACGCACTCAGCCAGCCAAGCTTTGAGTGAGCTTTCCATAGAACAAAAGAGACAGCTTGCCGTATTCGTTTTGTAGGGCGATTTAGGCGGTAGCTTTTTACGGAGCTGCCGCCAATACGTTTATGCGACATTGGAATACACAACGCATTTCGCATGTTATGTAAACGATTGGATTTCATTAGAGTGATGTTAATCAATGTTTTGCTATATCGCTTTTATGAATGCACTGGATGGCTTTTATCTCAAATTGTCATGGGGTAAAGTCCGCAGCGGGTGAATGATAGTGTTATCACTATTCGAGCTGTATATGTGCTCTTGGTGATAATGAAAATGCTGATGGATGACAATAAAATAAATACCTTTAACCAACTTAGTGGAAAAGCTCTCTTTGATACGGTTGGCCAAAGTTTGTATGAAGCTTTTGCTATCGACAACGTTCTCATCGGATCGATAAGCGAAGACAGTGAAAGCGTACATATCCTCTCGAATTATATTCAGGGCGAAAGTGGGGAAGCCTACTACTTAACATTGTTGGGAATGCCGGAAGCGAAACTCGTTAACAGCGGGGAGCCAGTGATCATTTTAGCTGGCTTTGATAAGGCATACCCTCAATATTCAGAACGGTATGGAAAACCTGCTGAAACCTATATTGCCATACCGCTCTTTGCCCGAAACCACCAATTGGTGGGAGTTCTCTCTTGCCTAGTCAAACGTCCTTTCCACGCAGTTGAAGCCCTGCAAGAGTATTGCTCAACGTTTTTAGCCCACCTTGGCAACGAGATCGGTTATGAAGCCCTACTGATGCGTCAGTCTCAGTTGCAGTGGCAGCTCGAAGAGGGGCAGCGAGTTGCAAAAGTCGGCAGCTGGATTTGGAATCTGCAAGAAGAATATTTTGAGTGGAGCAAAGAAGTCTACCGTATCTATGACATCAAGGATGAGTCGATATTACCGACGCTGTCGCTGCTGTCGGCATTGATCCACCCCGAAGACCGCGAATGGGTGCTCGATACGCTTAATCGCTCGATAGAAAGTGACGCAGTAAATTACAATTTGGTGCACCGAGTACAGCTTTGGGATGGTTCAATCAAGTACCTGCGCAAGCGCGCAGAAGTGTTGCGTGATAGCCAGAGCAAAGCGACAGAAATGCGAGGCACTGTCCACGATGTGACGGACGTTTATCAAATTTCTGCCAAGCTGAATAAAGCTTCCCGCCAGCTGTCAACCACCTTCAACTCTGTGGATGAGGGGATTTGGGAGTTCGACCTGGAGCGAAGGGAGCTCGCCACATCCGCCAAGTTCTGGCATTTACTCGGCCGTGAGAAACCGATGGATGGGGATGATTTAGAGATTTGGTTATCTTGCATTGTTGAAGAGGACCGGGATGAAGGTGTCGATTATTTTGACCGTTTTATCCAGCAGCAGCATGCCTCGGTATTTCAGTTTGAGTTTCGGCTGAAACCGAGCAGTCGAATTGCGGTTAATGGCAATGAATGCTGGCTAACTGTCAAAGGCAGCATTGTTGCTCGCGATGAGAATGGGAAGCCAACCAAAGTGGCGGGTATCCAGAGGGATATTACCCATACCGTCGAAGCCAAGCGCCAATTGGATCGGGCGCAGGTTGTATTTGATAACACATCTGAATGCATTTTGATCACTGACAAAGAGAACAAAATCATTTCGGTAAACCGGGCATTTGAAGAGACAACTGGCTACCGAGAAAAAGAGCTGCTTGGCCTGTCACCGAATATCTTGTCATCAGGGATCCATGATGCAAAGTACTATCAGTTTCTCTGGCACAACCTTAACCGTCATGGGCACTGGAAGGGGGAGGTCTGGAACCGTCGCAAGAATGGAGAGATCTACCCTGAAGAAATATCGATCAATGTGATCCGTGATGATAATGAAGAGATCATCAATTACGTGGCCGTTTTTCGCGATATAAGCCACTGGAAAAAAGCAGAAGAGCAGCTGACGTTTTTTGCCTATAAAGATCCGCTGACTGGCCTGGTCAATCGCCGTAGTTTCGTGCAGCGGGTGAAAAAGCATATTGCATCGATTGATGACCAGCGGGCTCAATCGTTCTCGTTATTGTTCATCGATATGGACGACTTTAAGTCGCTTAACGATCTATATGGCCATGATTTTGGCGATAAGGTGCTGGTTCATATTGCCAGTTGCCTGAAAGGTGTGTTTCCTGTGGCTGATGATATCTGCCGCTATGGTGGTGATGAGTTTTGTATCCTTTTACCGGAAACAACGTCGGGAGCCGCCAGGATATGGGGACAACAAGTCGTCGATAGTGTTGCTGAAGCTTTTGTGCTTGATGATATAGAGGTGAACACGACGGTCAGTATTGGCATTTCGACGTACCCGGAGAGTGGCGAAACCCACACGGAATTGCTCAAAAATGCTGACTATGCCATGTATAACATGAAGGGGCAGGGAAGAAACGGAATTTGCCAGTACGACAGCGCGCTTCAGTCTGACTACATAGAAAAGCTAAAAATGCGGGATCGGTTGAAAAAAGCGATATCCGATGAGCTGCTGACGGTGTACTACCAACCTGTTGTTGATGCACAAACGGGTCATATTGGCCGATTTGAAGCCTTGGTAAGGTGGACTGATGAGGTTGAGGGGAACATATCACCTGCTGAATTTATTCCGGTTGCAGAGCGCTATGGCTTGATAAGGCCGCTTGGCGCATTTGTGTTGCATCAGGTATGCCGCGATCTGAAGCAGCTTCATCAGGCAGGGTTTGCGGATGTGACAATAAGCATTAACCGGTCGGTGAAAGAGTTTATTAGCAGTAATGGGCTGCCCCCGATATGGGACACCATTGAATCCTATGGACTACCACTGAAGTCTATCGTGGTCGAAATTACAGAATCAACAGCCTCAAGTGAAAGTAATGATATCCAGTCTCTGCTGACGTCGTTTAAACAGAGAGGGATTGAAATTGCCCTTGATGATTTCGGTACCGGTTATTCGTCATTGAGTTCGGTGGTAGAGCTGAGACCGAATATCATCAAGATTGACCGTAGCTTTATTGAAGAAATTGATAAGCAGGACAACCGGACTTTGGTGTCTCTGATCATTGATTTGAGCCATAAGCTGGGGATACAAGTTGTTGCCGAAGGTGTCGAGACTCGCAAACAGCTCAATATTTTACGAGAGATGAATTGCCACTTTGTTCAGGGCTTCTTCTACAGTCCTGCTGTTCCTTTTACGAGCTGTATTTCAATCCTTGAGGGGCAGTTGCTAGGTGAAGCATTGGCTAAGCAGGCAATCAAGTAAACTTGACTTGGATTTGTCGGGGGCAACTGAGTAAGATGGCGGTCTTGTTGTTCGTGGAGTAGGCCCATGCAGGCAGTTTGTTTTGATTTTGATGGTACTTTGGTCGATTCTGAAATTTTCCATGCTCAGAATTGGAGCCAGTACCTGTCGGGCTTGAATATTGATATCTCAGCACATGATTTTTTGGCTGATTTCGCAGGTGTTCCTTGGGAGAAAGTCGCTAACCATTTCTCTTCTATTGCTGTCATTCCCCATAGTACACCGACAGTTGTTCGTGACATGGAGCGGTTGACTTACCAAGCAATCATGGAAAGAGGGATCCCGGCTAAACAGGGCGCTTTTGATTTGATTAAATCTCTCCATGGCTCTCGCCCTCTGGCTGTGGTAACCGGCTCACCGAGGGTTTATGTCGAGGGGATTTTAGAGCACCTCGGCTGGCTGCATTTCTTCGATCATGTGTTTTGTGGTGACGATGTCACGCATAACAAACCTGCACCGGAAATCTACCAACTGGCTTGTCGTACTTTAGGCGTACCTGAGCATCAAGCTGTCGCAATTGAAGATAGCCAGACCGGGGCACAATCAGCGCATAGTGCTGGGCTGAGGCTGGTCGTGGTCAATGACTTGCATCCTTTTGGCGCGGAAATGACACCTTATCGCTATGACAGCTTGATGGAAGCACAGGCGCAGCAGGCTAAATGGCTTATCGCCTAACCCTTGTTATATTGCCTATGATATAACCGAGGATTGAAAGACTTAAAACCCCGGCCAATATATTGGCCCAATTGTAGGCATTGTTATGCAAGACGACGATATCATGACTGGCGACATGCTAGTTCAAACCGTAGAGAACCAGTTAGAAGAAGGGAACCCTATCAAGGTTAAAGAAACCTTGATGCGCTTGATGATGGCGGGTACACCGCGGGAGGAAGCGGTTCAAATGATTGCGTGTGCACTTTCAATCGAAGTGTTCGATGTCGCCAAAAATGGCGGCAGCTTTGATTTGAAACGATACAGTGAAAACTTAAACGCTCTACCAGATATGCCTTGGGAGTTAGAAGACTAACTTTTGGTTTAGCTCACAAAAAAGCCGCTTTTAGCGGCTTTTTTGTTGCCTGTATGTTTTGGGTTTGTTTTGCGTGTGGTTTCCAGATGCCAATAGGGAAAATAGCGGAGCTTGATAACAAAATAGAGAAAAATGTCGCCCGAGGCGGTTGTGATGTCACTTTTTATTAATTAAGTGCTTGAAAGCAACAAAAAAGACGAGACTTTTTTCGTGCTAGTCTAGCGTATAAAACTGCTTTTATGGTGTTCTGGCGGTTTAAGTCACTGGATAATTGATAAAAGGTAGTCTACTGGTCTGGTTTGTTGTTATTTGTTGGTTTTTTCTTGTGTGACTAAGCTCAAAAACAGTTTCTTGTGCTGGTTTGGGATAAAATGCCAGTTTGATTTGTTGGTTATTAGTTAAAAAACGGTCACACATTCCAGGTTTTTTTCTTTATTGTGTATATATCTTTTAACGAGGCAGCAAGGAAACAAAAGATGATTATTGGTGTACCTAAGGAAATCAAAGTTCACGAATACCGTGTGGGTATGGTTCCAGCTTCAGTAAGCGAAGCTGTTGCTCATGGACATAAGGTGTACGTTGAGACCAATGCAGGTTCTGGTATCGGCTTTAGTGATCAGGACTACATTGATGCAGGTGCCCAGATTCTGCCGACTGCAGAGGCGGTTTTTGCAGAGTCAGAGATGATTGTAAAGGTTAAGGAGCCGCAAGCTGTAGAGCGTGCAATGCTTCGTGAAGGCCAAATTCTATTTACTTACCTTCACCTTGCGCCAGACCCAGAGCAGACTCACGACCTGGTCAACAGCAAGGCAGTGTGTATTGCATACGAAACCGTGACAGATGACAAAGGCCGCCTACCACTATTGGCTCCAATGTCCGAAGTTGCTGGCCGCATGTCAATCCAAGCCGGTGCACAGGCACTTGAGAAATCACACGGTGGCCGCGGCATGCTACTTGCGGGCGTACCAGGTGTAGAGCCAGCTAAAGTTGTTATCATTGGTGGTGGTGTTGTCGGTGCAAACGCAGCGCAAATGGCGGTTGGCCTGCGTGCTGATGTTGTTGTGCTAGACCGTAATATCGACGTATTACGCCAGCTTGATGCCCAGTTTGGCGGTTCTGTACAGTGTGTATACTCAACCAAAGACGCAATTGAGAAACACGTACTCGAAGCTGACCTTGTAGTAGGTGGTGTACTGGTTGCTGGTGCTGCCGCGCCTAAGCTGGTAACAGCTGAAATGATCAAGAAGATGAAGCCAGGTGCTGCGATTGTCGATGTTGCCATCGACCAAGGCGGCTGTGTTGAAACTTCTCACGCAACGACTCACAGCGACCCAACATACATTGTTGATGATGTTGTTCACTACTGTGTGGCTAACATGCCAGGTGCTGTTGCTCGTACATCAACCTTCGCACTGAACAACGTCACTCTGCCTTACATCCTTAAGCTGGCGGACAAAGGCTACAAAGCAGCGCTGCAAGAAGACAAGCACCTGCTGAACGGTTTGAATGTTTACCGTGGCCAGATCACTTGCGAGGAAGTGTCAGAAGCATTGGATCTTCCATACCTAGCACCAGAGAAAGCGCTAGCTTAATCTACACTCGCGAACATCAAATCCCTGCTCAGGCAGGGATTTTTTTTGCCTGGCGTATACTTAGAGGCGAGAATCCGATAATTTCTACGGTAGATAAAGCGTTATATTTGTCTTTGAATTTAATTACTTACTAATGAATAGGAGCAAATATTAAATGAGTTTGTTCACTATTTATAGATGGCAATTAATCTTCAGGGGTGTTTACTGATTGCTAATTTAGACACGAATGTAAGAATTAAAAATAATTAAATACAGAGATTTAAATTAAAACATATGACAATTTAGCCATTGATGTTCGCATAATTAGAGAACAGGCTAAATAGCCAATAGCCAATAGCCAATAGCCAATAGCCAATAGCCAATAGCCAATAGCCAATAGCCAATAGCCAATAGCCAATAGCCAATAGCCAATAGCCAATAGCCAATAGCCAATAGCCAATAGCCAATAGCCAATAGCCAATAGCCAATAGCCAAATAAAAAAACAGCAGCCTAATTAAGCTGCTGTTTTTCAATCGATAATACAGGGATGTCGAATTTACGCGTGGGCGTAGATAACGCTGCCGCCTTTAATGGTGTCGATAATTTCCCTTGAAAGCTCTGGTGGTAGCGCCGGACAACCCCAGCTACGGCCAAGATAACCGTGGCGGTTAACGAATGACTGGGTAGCGTAATCGGCACCGTGGATGACGATGTAGCGTTGGCGTGCCTTGTCGTTAACACCAGGAGTCAAACCATCAAGGCGTAGTGAATAACCATTGCCACCGTAGTAGGTGGTGTCGGTGAGGAAGGTGCCAAGAGATGTCTGGCGGGAGTTCACAATGTTGGAGAATTTAGTCGCATTTTTACCACCGCTGTTCACGCCGTGTGAAACGAGAGTACGGTAGAGCAACTTGTTTTGTTGTAGGTCTACTACGAAGAAGCGCTCCTTTGTAGAAGGAAGGCTGTAATCAATGATTGTTAAGACCGGTTTTTTACGGCCTTTAGTATTGTAATAAGCCTCGTAAGCTTCTTTAAATACTTGATAGTTAATAACACCATTTAATTTGGCTTTGTTATAGGCATCTTTTACTAAGATGTCCGCTTGTTCTTTTTTAGCGTAAGGCTGGCTAGATATAACACTTGCGGTAGCCTGCAACGGCAAAACGAATAGTGCCATTGCAAATAGTACGGTTAGCTTTTTCATTGTCCCTGTAAAATGTTCAATTATGTTGTTGATATTGGTTGAGGCTGACTTTAACACAAAAAAATCGACATTTAAGATCGGTTTTCGCGTGAGGTGAATGTGATAAAAAGCAAAAAAATTCTGTTTTATTGTTTCTTCTTGCTCAAAAAATAATTGATTACAAGTAATTAAAAGCGATTGTCATTTTTATATTAAATTTTGTCTCAAAGGTGAAAAAATCAGCCAAATTGGTCATTGTTACATTTTCCAATATGATAATGCCTTGTTTGATAAAGCCAAACTACGTGTCATATTTTGAAAACAAAGAAATGTTAGCTGTTTGACTGTTTGGTTGAAAATTGAGCGCTTTATCGCATTTTTTTACTTACCTGATGGCGGGTTTATCGCGCGGTTATTAGCTTTGTTGAATATCTTGGTGTTGAGTGGAAGGGCATTTAATGGCTTTTTTGCTATAAGAAGTCACTGAATAAATGATGTTTTGAACGAAAAATGCGCAGGAAATACTCTGCGCATTGTTTTCAAAGCTCAATGATTAAATTGTACACACTGTTGACCAGCTGCCATCGCTGCCAGGTGTTGAGCTGCTCCACCAGTTGGCTTGGTAAACCACGCCGTTGTGGATAATCTTATCACCCTGGTTGGCATGGCTTGGGTTGCCTGCCCAGTCGGTTTGTGGCCAGTTAGGGTAGGTGTTGATGCCTGCTGTGTTACACGTACCGTCACCGCCTCCGTTATTGCCACCACCATTACCGCTGCCGATAGTCCCTAGCGGTAGGTCTGGCTGCTCGGACTTAAACGCGTAATCCTTGCCGTTGATGTTCACGCTATAGTTGGCAGGGCCTGAGATCGGTAGGTAGTACACCATATCCAGTTCGTAGGTACCGCCAGCTGGGAGGCTCTTCCAGGCTGGAAGGGTAAAGGCAACCCGGTGCATCAAGCCATCAAGGCCGCCAATGTTGTTGGCACGGCTATGGCCTGAAGCGATGACTTTCAAGCCTCCACCAGATTGATCCTTGGCGTTGTCCGGCGCCGATGTTGGAATATCGAACTGGAATTCCGTGCCGCCCGGGATATCTTGCCCAGTATTGTTGGTGAAGGTGACTTTCGGATTGATAGGGTAGTTCTGGTCGCCTACTTTAAAGCCAGATACATCGACTGCAATATCCAGGGCTTCTGTTGGGATCGCACCGGTTGCTACTTTGTTGCCATACGGTGTTGCTGACTTGAATTTCTCGTAGATGGCTTTGGTCATGGTGCTACCCATGTGGTATTCGCCATTGCCGGTCTTACAAGCATTTTCGGTCGCATCGACCGATGTACGGTTGCCGTTAGCATCAAAGATGTAGCAGTTATAGTCACCGGCTAACTCCCAGAACATGATCCCGCCAATTTCTTTGTCAATCACGTAATCGGCTTTGACATTGATAGAAGCCTTGTCTTCCGTGGACAGGAATACCTTCTTGTCGGCATTCCAAAGCCAAGGAGCGACGGCAACACTGTCGTAGTTACGGGTATACGTACCGACTAGCTGATGCTCAGGGTTGTTGATAGGGTCTAGGTTATAGGCGGCGGTATAGCTACCAAAAATACCTTGTGCAAGGTTCATTGCGTGCCACATAGGGTTAGAGCCTGCGCCCATCTCGTCACCGGCAGCATTCTTGTCATGCCACAGGTTATCGATGCCCACGGCACCATGGCCACAGTTGTTCTTCTCGCCTTCACCCGTACCCGGTGCGCACTGTGATTGGTTAGGAAGTGCTGCACGGCCCCATAGCCCGTTTTCACCGCCTGTCACACCCTGCCAGCCACGTGTATAGTAAGGTACCCCGATGTTAATCCGGCCTGCAGGCATCGAACCACGGAAGTAGTGGTATGCCCAGTCGGTGTTGAGGTAGCCAATACCACCATAGGCTGCGGTGCCATAAACATTCCATTGCGCCAGCTCAGAGTCCTTGCCGGTGTCGAACAATGCCGCATTGTGTCCAACGTGGTCGTTCCAGGCCCCATGCAGGTCATAAGACATGATATTGACGTAATCGAGGTACTTGGTGACATCAAAGTCTTCCATACCACGCAGTAGGTAGCCTGATGACGGAGCCGCGATGGTCAGCATGTAGTGGATACCATCTTGTGCTGAGGCCTGGTCAAGTTTGTGGCGGAGTACCTTCATCAGCTCTTGGTAGGAAGCCCATAGGTAAGCACGGCGGGGCTCCATAAAGGCTTTGTCATCCGGATTACCGGCCCCAGCCATTGATGTTGGGTATTCATAGTCGATATCGAGGCCATCGAACTGGTACTGGCGCATCATTTCGACTGCGGAAGTTGCGAACTTCTCAATGCCGGCATGGTTGATCGAGCCATCCGCGTTGGTGGTCATGGTGTAGAAACCACCGTCTGCAACACGGCTGCCGTCAGCACCGAAGTGCCCACCCGTTTCCGCCCAGCCGCCGATGGAGATCAGGGTTTTGACATCGTGTTTCTTCTTGTAGGTAGCAAGTGCACCAAAGTGCCCCTTGAACCCTAGGGTCGGATCGATTTCGACACCTGGCCACTCTTTGCCTGTTGCAGGGTTAGTTGGATCGGCTATGTCACCAACATTGACTTTTCCGTCACTGCCAATGCTGACAAAGGCGTAATTGATGTGGGTGAGCTGCTCCCATGGGATGTCATTGACCAAGTAGGAGGCTTGCGGGTCATCACCGCTACGCCAGCTAGTGAAGTAGCCGATAACACGCCTTGGGTGGTCGGCGCCCATGATTTCCCGGCCCTGCTCATCGTAGATAGTACAGTAAGGAACATTGACCCCTTCTGTTTGGTAAAGCCCGTCTGGGCGGCAGCTTTGGGTCGCTATTCCACCGTTGACCGTCAATGTTGCCAAGCTGGAATCCGAGGTGGCACCAAGATTGTCAGTTGCGCGGGCAAATAAGGTGATATTGCCAGACTGGGTTGGGGTATAGGCTAATGTATATGGAGCGGTTGCAGCGGTGCCAACCAATGCGCCGTTGGCAAAAAAGTCTACCTTCTCGATAGTACCGTCGCTGTCGGCTGCAGCTGAGCTGAGGGTGACTGCTGAGCCTAACTCAACACTGGCTGCAGAAAGGGACAGGCTGACAGTTGGCTGCTCATTGGCTGTTTCCTGAACAACGATTGCCACTGTTGACTCAGAAGTGGCACCTTTGTCATCGGTAACGACAGCTTTTACAACTTGGTTGCCTTTAACCGCGGTCCAGTTAATTTCATAAGGGGGCTGGGTGGCATTACCGAGCTTAGTAGCGCCGACATAAAAATCTACGCTGGCTATTGTGCCATCTTGGTCAGTCGCATCAGCTTTGATAGCCACTGTGTTGCCGACGATGAATTGGCTGTTTTCTGCCGGGGAGGTTATCGCAACAACAGGCAACTGGTTAGTGGCTCCGGTGCTACAGTCATCCACAAAGCTCCACTCCTGATGAGAGCCTGAGTGGGCCGAAGGGGCGTTGCCTTTTGTCCACCAGTTAGCTTTATAGACCTTGTTATCTTCTTGAACCTGAGCGCCGCCGGTATAGGCCGTTGCGCTATTCCATGGTTCTATATCTTTACATTCCATCGCTGCATGGGCATTCATTGCCGCCATGCATGAAACGGCGAGGGTACTGAGCTTGAGGACTCGAGTGATCGCCTGTCCTTGTTTCGGGTGTTCCATTGATAATTCCTTTGTTGTAGATACGCGTTAGTTGAATTTGATTACGGCATGTTGGTCTTATGTTGCGCCGTGAAAAAAGTATATGAAGAATATCTCTACAGGCAGGTGATTTTGTTTCAAATTACATGGTGCCTCGCAAATAGTTGCTTTGTTCATGTAATTTAAACAGTCTTATTTTGCACCGATAACTAAAATTTGCTACAAGATTTACCCTTCAATAACTAGGGGGAATGGCTAGAAGAGGCGATGGCAATCGGAATAATTGTGGGGAGAGATGGGAGATTGATGGGCTGAATGAAAAAACGTCAGACTAGAGCTGGTTGAAAAAAAAGAGCCCGGAGGCTCTTCTATTTTCAATGCGCTTACTCTTGGTTAATCTTTGCTTTGAAACGTTCACGAGTCGCTTCATCAGCTTGCTCATACCAGTAGTTGAGCATGTTCTCAGCGACATTGCGTGTCTGCTCTGGGCTAACCGGTGGCTTAGGCGAGCTAGCAGACGGTGTTGCGGCTGGAAGTGTGGTTGGTACTGCAGCCGTTGCAGCAACCGCTGCGGTTGTCGTGGTAGCCGCTACAGCAGCCGCTTTACCTGACTGGTTGTAGATAGCGATTTCTTTTTCAAAGTCGCGACCTAGCTGAAGGCCAGATTTGATCAGCTTGTCTTGTTCTACGTCGATTTTATCACCGTTGGCTGCTACCAAAGATAGCTGAGGCGATTTGTTGAATTTACGCGCGTCTTGGGCGGTACGCAGTTTAGGCAGTTCCAACTTTAGTGCTTCATCGCTGGCGTCAAACTTGACGATGATAACGTCTGATTTGTACAGGTAGTCGTCGCCATTCTCACGCAGTGAATCAACATAAGTGAAGGCAAATTGGTTGACACCATTTGGAAGCGTTAGCGTGTCGTTGCCGTCATGCTCTACGCCGTTGACCAGAATAAGGTCTGCCTGGTAAGGGAGATCAAGCTTAACGTCAGCAAGAGAGGAGAAGCTTATGCCGCATGCTGCAAGAGCCAGTAGCGCGGTACGAAATTTCATAGCGGTTCCTTGAAAAACAATGTCCGAATAAAGTTGTCGTTATCGGTATTATCCCAGCAGTTTGTCGCTAGGTAGCTGAATAAGGGCTGAATGCTGGTTTTTATGCCCTAATAAACTCGTCACTAAATATAACACTTTGTTTAATGTATTGGGTATATTGCGTATAGACAAAAAACATAATCGCTATGGATAGAGTATTGCAATGGATATGTCATTACTGCATGCCAGTTTATTAATTGGCACTGGTTTTCTTGCCGGGATTATCAATACGCTGGCAGGAGGGGGCTCAAACTTGACTCTTCCTGCGCTAATGGTAATGGGAATGCCGGCAGAAGTGGCGAATGCCACTAACCGGGTTGGTGTCGCTGTCCAGGGGCTAACGGCGCTGGTGGGCTTTCGTAAGCATGGCAAGCTAGAAACATCGGATACCGGACCTATATTGCTTCCCACTGTCATCGGCGGACTGTTGGGGGCTTTTGGCGCTGCCTATGCACCATCTACTTGGATAAAACCATTACTGCTTGGCACCATGCTGACCATGGCGTTGGTTATTTTACTCCGCCCGTCTATTGTTGCTCCTCCGGCAGGTACTGAGCCAAGAAAAGTGAGAAATACCCCAAGTTCGTGGTGGGGGCTAGGGCTGGCAGGCTTTTATGGTGGCTTTGTCCAGGCGGGCGTCGGCTTTGTTTTGCTTGCGGCGCTGGCCGGAACGCTGCGATATGATTTGGTTAAAGCGAACGCCTTAAAAATGCTGTGTGCACTGGCATTCACCTTAGTAGCGCTAGTGCTGTTTGTCATCGAAGATTTGGTGCTGTGGGGGCCTGGGCTCATTCTGGCTGGTGGAACCATGGTCGGTTCGCATTTGGCGGTTAAGATGGCGATCTCTGCACGGCCTGAAACACTTAAGTGGTTCCTTTTCTTGATGACGTTGTGTGGTTCTATTGCGGCAATGGTTAGCGACTAGCTTGTATGGCCACAGGCAAACTGGATGGAAAAAAGCCAGCTTGATAGCTGGCTTTCACTTTATTTACCCTGAGGCAGGTTAATTGCTGCGCATTATTTTACGTGGCACGCAAAGCCTTTCAGGTAGAAACCTTCTGGATAGGCGCTGTCTAGCGGGTGGTCAGCGGCCTGGCCGAAACGCTCGATGAACTGAACTTCACGGTGGGCATCCAATGCGGCATCGGCAATGATCTTCTGGAACAAGTTGTTGTCCATCAGGCCTGAACAAGAGTAGGTCAGCAATGTGCCACCTGGCTTAAGGATTTGCATAGCTAGCATGTTGATGTCTTTGTAGCCACGGCATGCACCGACTAGCTGGGACTTAGACTCAGCAAACTTGGGCGGGTCCATGATCACTACATCAAATAGCTCACCACGTTCACGGTATTCACGCAGCAGCTTGAACACGTCGGCATTGAGGAACTCTGCGTTCTCCAGCGGATAGCCATTGGCTTCGGCATTCATGCGTGCAGTGTCTAGTGCTGGCTGTGAAACATCCACATTCACTACTTCACTCGCACCGCCTTTCAACGCGTACAGGCCAAAGCCACCGGTGTAGCAGAAGCAGTTCAAAACACGTTTACCGTTAACGTACTTAACGGCCGCTTCACGGCTGTCGCGTTGGTCTAGGTAGAAACCGGTTTTGTGGCCGCCAACAATATCGACATTGATTTTCACGCCGTTCTCTTCGATGGTAACAAACTTAGGAGGCTCTTCACCTGAAAGAATGCCGGTGCGCTGTTTAAGCCCTTCTTTTTTACGTACCGATACGTCAGAGCGCTCATACACGCTGCACTCTGGGTAACAGATGTTTAGCGCTTGTACCAAGGCGTCTTTTTGCGCTTCGGCACCTGCACTTAGCAACTGGCACACGAGGAAGTCTTGGTAGCGGTCGATAGTAATACCAGGCAGGCCATCAGACTCAGCAGCAATCAGGCGGTAGCCGGTTAGGCCATCGCGGGCTGCTAGAATATCACGTAGACCTTGGGCTGCTTTCAAGCGGTTGACGAAGAAATCGACATTGATTTGTTCGTTACGGTCAAAGGTCCATACTCGAACACGGATCTGAGATTGCGGAGAAAAAGCACCGCGTGCTAACCACTCGCCTTTGTGGTCGAAGATATCAACGGTTTCACCAAGGGATGGTTTACCTTCAACACGTTGGATACCGCGAGAGAAGACCCAAGGGTGGCGGCGGCGAAGAGATTTTTCACGGCCTTTAACCAGATAAATTGAAGCTGTCATGACTTGCCCAGTATGGAGTAAGGAATGGGGGCGTATTATGTTGTCGAAAGCACATAAAATCAAATTTATATGGCTTATTGAAGGCGGCTGTGCCGGTGGTTCGGCACTGCCAGGAAGGGAGGGGTTAGACTTTGAGCCCCCGCATCAGGGATTCCAATACTTCAGCCTGCTTGTTGAGCTGAGCGATTTCGTTGGCAGAGGCTGTGATTGCGCTGCAGATATCATTGGACTGGCTTCGTACCTGCTCAACATTGTTGGCAATGTTATCGGCAACGGCACCTTGCTGCTCAGCCGCGGCGGCTATTTCAGTACTGCGGTCTGAGATATGCTGGTTGCGTTCGGTGATCTGGGAAATTTCATTGTCTACCGAATCCATCAAGGCTTCGCTGTTATGCGCATTCTCAACCGTATTTTTCATTACAGCCATCAACTGCTGGCTGTTTTGCTGCAAGGCTTCAATCATCTGCTGGATCTCAACGGTTGCGCTTTGCGTCCGGCCCGCCAAGGTACGGACTTCATCAGCTACGACCGCAAAACCCCGGCCCTGCTCACCTGCACGGGCTGCCTCGATCGCTGCGTTCAAGGCTAGCAGGTTCGTTTGTTCTGAAATACCGTTGATGGTGGTTACCACGTCATCGATTTTAGCGGCATTGGTATCAAGTTCGGCAACAGCATTTGCTGCTTGGTTGATTCACTAAGGTGGCTGATGGCATTGCGAGTCTGGTTGACCTGAGCGCGGCCATGCTCTGATACCTGTTGGGCTTCACGGGTTTGCTCGGAGGTTTGATGTGCATGGGTTGCTACCTCGCGGATGGACGTTGCCATTTCCTCGGTAGCACTAGCCAAAGAATCAAGGTGCTGCTGCTGCGATGTCGAGAGTTGCTCACTCCCTGCGCTACGCTGGCGTAAGCTGCTGCTGATTTGCTGCATCAAGGCTATCGCTTGCTGAGTAGCCTGAACCAGTTGATGCTCACGCTCGCTGACGCGATCAATGGTGATGGCAATGGTACTGAATTCATCGCGGACCTGGAAGAAGTTGAGGCGGTTGGTTAAGTCACCGTCAGCAAGGCTTTGTAAGGCTTTGTAGGTGGTAAACATCGCACCACCAATGAAAGTCATGATGTAGTAAACCGCCGCGAGGGTAACGAGTAGGATCGCCAGCATAAAAGCCCATTGGCTAGTCGCGACGTTTGAAAACAGGCCCTCAGCATGAGCTGAGGAAATGCTGTAATTCATCCCGCTGACATAAGCAGTAATGTCGCCTTGGCCAATATGCAGGTTGGTGTTGGCAAGAATATTCCGGGCTTCAGCTTGGCTGATTTGCTGCTGAGAGAAAAGGGATGCGGTAGTTTGTAACTGCTGTGTCGTGATTTCAATACGTTGCTGGCTAGCACTATCGGCTAATATTGTAGCGACGCTGATAAGGGCGATGATGGGGAGCAGGAACAATAAGTAAAATTTTTCCTGAAGGGTGATATGGATTAAGTAACGATCAATCCATCGAAAGGCAACTTCTTTCATATTAATTTCTAAAAACAAAAGCTTAGAACGTTTTTTATGCGAGTAATATTATATTGTTATCGTGTGTAGAGTAGGATGCTTGAGGTGATCTATGTCACAAATATGCGTAAAAGCACTAATAACCGGTATGGTTCAAGGGGTTGGGTTCAGGTTTCATACAGCGCATGAAGGATTGAAATGTGGATTGACGGGGTACGCCAAAAATTTGCCGGATGGCAGTGTCGAGGTGATGGCTTGCGGGCAAGAAGATCAGGTTCAGCAGTTGCTTGCTTGGTTGGAGAATGGCCCGAGGACTTCATGCGTCGATAGCGTAGCATGGGAACAGATTGACTGGCGCCATTATGACGGCTTTGAAATTATGTAGTTGGGGCTATGATACTGGGGCAGAAATAGGATGTAGCTGGCGGCGATAGGCGAGTGGTCGCTTCCACCCGCGCTATCGTTACTGATTTGCCGATCTACGCACTCAATGTTAGATGCTGTGGTTCGATGCAATAGTTAGATGCACTTCACCGGTTTTGGTAGGCCAGCCAGTTTAGTTGCCTGCTTTGCAGGACCTTTCGGGAAAAGTTTGTAGAGGTAGCGTGAACTGCCTTTCTCTTCACCGTATTTTTTCGCCATTGCTTTCACCAGCATTCTAATCGCTGGTGAGGTGTTGAATTCCTGATAGAACTCACGAACAAAGCGGACAACTTCCCAATGGGCTTCTGTCAGGGTGATACCTTCTTCTTCAGCCAGCATCGGAACCAGGGCTTCACTCCAGTCGCCGGTGTTTTTCAGATAACCGTGGGCATCGGTTTCTATTTGTTTACCTTCAAATTCAAGCATGTTTGCCTCACATATAGAACGGCCAAAGCATAGTGATATTCGAGGGTGGCTGCAAGGTTAAGGCCATAAAAAAAGCGCCTTTCGGCGCTTTTTGTCTCAGTTCAGCTAACAGTGATTAGTCGTTGCTACCCATGATGCCTAGGATTTGCAGTAGGCTCAGGAATAGGTTGTAGATAGACACATACAGCGTCACTGTCGCAGAGATGTAGTTGGTTTCACCGCCGCGCACAATGTTTTGCGTAGTCAGCAGGATAGCTGCAGACGAGAACAGAACAAACATACCGCTGATTGCCAGTGATAGCATTGGCATCTGTAGGAAGATGTTTGCTACAACCATAACTAGGATTGCAACAAAACCAGCCAGTAGCATGCCGCCTAGGAAAGACAGGTCACGCTTAGTTGTTAGTGCGTATGCTGAACACGCCATAAAGGTCAGTGCTGTACCGCCTAGGGCTGGGACGATCGCATGGCCCATGCCAGCGCCGATGTACATATTGAGGATTGGCCCCAATGTGTAGCCCATAAAGCCTGTTAGTGCGAAGGTAAATACGATACCTAAGCTGCTGTTGCGGTTTTTCTCTGTCAGGAACATCAGACCGTAGAAGCCAACCAATGTGATGATCAAACCTGGGTGAGGCATATTCATCGCCATTGCAAAGCCTGCAACGACAGCTGACCATACAAGCGTTAGAGACAGAAGAAAATAAGTGTTACGTAGAACCTTGTTCGTAGAAAGTACGCTTTCGTAAGCTGCGCTACGATTGACCATACGATCGTTCATAAATAGTCCCCTCAGGGTTAGATATGTGATTGCTAATGTAAATGTATATTGGGGCATTTCATCGTTATTGCAAGCCGTTTGTCAAATTAATGCGGCTGTCCCCAAACAATAAACCCAGTGTAACGATATGACCTGAATGATACTTAACAATTCCTTATCTTTGTGGTCAAAGTTGTAAATGAATGTTACAGCACGTTGTTGGTGCGTCTCAATAACGTCATGATTAATATACGACTTAATGCAGAATTTGGTTCAAGAATAGTTGTGTCCTGTCTGATTGCGGGTTATCGAAGAACGCTTGCGGGGTGTTTTCTTCAATAATTTCCCCCATGTCCATGAAGATCACCCTATCGGCCACCTGCCTGGCAAAGCCCATCTCATGGGTTACACAGATCATAGTCATCCCCTCATTGGCAAGCTCCACCATGACTTCAAGCACCTCCCTGACCATCTCGGGATCCAGAGCAGAAGTGGGTTCGTCAAACAGCATAACCTGGGGTGTCATACACAGAGAGCGGGCGATGGCGACACGCTGTTGCTGGCCACCAGAAAGTTGGCCGGGGTATTTGTTGGCTTGCTCAGGGATTTTCACCCGCTCCAAGTATTGCATAGCAATCTTTTCGGCCTCTTTCTGCGGCATTTTTTTGACCCAGATTGGCGCCAAGGTACAGTTTTCCAGTACGGTGAGGTGGGGAAAGAGATTGAAGTGCTGGAAGCACATGCCCACCTCGCGCCGAACCAGCTCGATGTTTTTCAGATCGTTGGTCAACTCGTTGCCCGCCACAATGATTTGGCCTTGCTGGTGTTCTTCCAAACGGTTGATACAACGTATAAGCGTTGACTTCCCCGAGCCGGAAGGGCCGCAGATAACGATTTTCTCGCCCTTTTTGACCGTAAGGTTGATGTCTTTCAGTACGTGGAATTCGCCGTACCACTTATTCACCCCAGCCATGGTGATCATGGCTGACTGGTTTGGCGAGGCGTGGTTTGGCAAGGTGTGGCTTGCTGAGCTGCCGTTTTCACTGGTCTCAGGTGTTCTTTTGGCCGTTGTATTTTCTGTCATATCATCCCTCTCAATGACCTAGCGCTTATGGCCGGTATGGAGCTTGTTTTCAAGGTAAATGCTGTATCTCGACATACCAAAGCAGAATATCCAGAACACCAGCGCGACAAAGACATAGCTTTCTGTGGCAAAGCCCAACCATCTAGGATCGGTGTTGGCCGCTTGCCCGATCCCAAGCACATCGAACATACCAATGATGAGCACCAAGCTGGTGTCTTTGAACAGCCCGATAAAGGTGTTAACAATGGCTGGAATACTGATTTTCAGCGCCTGCGGCAGTACGATGAGGTACATTTTCTTCCAATAACTCAGTCCGAGCGCGTCAGCCGCTTCATATTGCCCAGACGGGATGGCCTGCAGGCCGCCACGTACAACCTCTGCCATGTAAGCCGCACTGAACAGCACCACACCGATCAATGCCCTGAAGAGTTTGTTGGTTTCGGTTTCGGCATTGAGGAAAAGTGGCAGCATGACAGATGCCATGAACAACACGGTGATCAGCGGGACTCCACGCCAGATCTCTATGTATACGGTACAGAGGCTTCGGATCACCGGCATGTTCGAGCGTCGACCTAGAGCCAGTGCAATACCGATGGGGAGGGAGACCACGATACCGACAATCGCAATAATCAAGGTGATCAGAAGGCCGCCCCACAGGTGGGTTTCAACGACGGGTAGGCCAAATATGCCACCGTACAGCAAGCCTGCAATGATGAATGGGTAGATGTTGACGAAGAAGAGCCAAATCCAAGTTCGCCCGGGTGTTTTTTCGAAGGCGAGCAGCGTAATAAAAATAGCAAGGGTGATGTAGAACAATTGAGGGCGCCATAACTCTTCTTGGGGGTAAAACCCAAACATGAATTGTTCGAAACGCACTGAGATAAACACCCAGCAAGCGCCATTCCGGTGGCAGTCATCGCGGGTGGTTCCAATCCAATCTGCTTTGAGGAAGGCCCAGTCAACAATATTCCAAACTATCATGATGGCAAGGTAGCCAAGAATGAGCGTCAGGCAGGTATTGATAACATTTGAAAACAGGTGTTTTCGCAACCAGCCGATAATACCGACGGTATTTGAAGGGGGAGGCAAGTCTGGGCGAAACTGATGTTGATGCATTGCCATTCCTCCTAACGTTCAACCAGCGCGACTTTGCGGTTATAAATGTTCATCAGTAATGATGTGAGTAAGCTTAGAGTCAGATAAACCGCCATGGTCATGGCAATGATTTCGATAGCCTGGCCAGTTTGGTTAAGTGTTGTCCCTGCAAATACCGAGACCAGATCGGGATAGCCGATTGCCATTGCCAATGAGGAGTTCTTGGTCAGGTTAAGGTACTGGCTTGTCAAGGGAGGGATGATGATCCGCAGTGCTTGAGGGATCACGACCAAGCGTAAGGTTTTGCCTTGGGGGAGCCCGAGTGACAAAGCGGCCTCAGTTTGACCGTGGCTGACCGCATTGATCCCGGCTCGGACAATCTCCGCAATGAATGAAGCGGTATAGATACTCAATGCCAGCAGCAATGCTGCCAGCTCGGGAATGATCCCGATGCCGCCTCTGAAGTTGAACCCTTTGAGTACAGGGGCTTCCATATGGACAGGTTGTCCGCTGGCAAAATATGCGATGGTGGGGAGCACGATAAGTAGGCTTAATGAGACCCATAAAATAGGCGATTGCTTACCAGATACCTTTTGCTTTCTTTTGGCATGAATGGTGTAGATGATGCTCAGCACGACTGCGGTAATCAATGCAATGCCAATCCAGTAGGCGTTTTGTTCAAAAACGGGTTTGGAAAAATAAAGTCCTCGGACATTGAGGTAGACACTTTCGCCAAGGCTTATGCTGTTTCTGGGCGAGGGAAGGGCTTGCAGGACGGCGAAATACCAAAAGAAAATTTGTAGTAGCAAAGGGATGTTACGGAAAGTCTCGATATAAACTGCAGCAAAACGGCTGACCAGCCAGTTTGATGAAAGCCGGGCAATGCCGATGACAAAACCCAATACAGTGGCTAGAAAAATCCCCAAAACTGAAACCAGGGCGGTATTAAGCAAACCGACAAAAAACGTTCGACCATAACTGTAGGTTTCGTCGTAATCAATTAGGCTCAACCCGATCCCAAACCCAGCTTCCTGGCTGAGGAAGCCAAACCCCGTTGCAATACCGCGCTGATCCAAATTGGTCAGGGCATTATTGATTATCGAATAGATAAAATAAGCCAGCGCTGCTGCAGCAAGTGCTTGGAACAGCAGAGCACGAAAAGTAGGGTTATAAAACAGACTTGTTTTCTTCGCTGCCAAAACAATACATCCTATGTAAAAGATTATCATGGCAGGAGGGGAGGCAACGGCTCCCCTCCAAATGGGCTAACATTTGCGATGGGTACTAGCGCATAGGTGGTGCGTATAAGAAACCACCATCATTCCAAAGCGCGTTTGCCCCCCGTTTAATTTCAAGCGGCGAGCTCATACCTACGGTACGCTCGAAGCTTTCCCCATAGTTACCTACTTGCTTGATAACTTGATAAGACCAATCGTCGTTGAGGCCGAGCCCTTTCCCTTTCGGTCCATCAGCGCCAATCAAGCGGCGGATATTAGGATCGTTAGAATTCTTCATGTCATCAACATTGTGGGAAGACACGCCCAACTCTTC
The DNA here is from genome assembly GCF_056160145.1 of Photobacterium sp. ABD4_091. NCBI lineage: Bacteria > Pseudomonadati > Pseudomonadota > Gammaproteobacteria > Vibrionales > Vibrionaceae > Photobacterium > Photobacterium sp. ABD4_091. The sequence continues at coordinate 3,040,786 of NZ_JBSWWQ010000001.1, forward strand.
GGCATTGATCATCGCATTAAGGGTCCATTTCACGATATTGAACCATTGGTCATCCCCTTGGCGGACTGCCGGGCCAAGCGGCTCTTTAGAGATGATATCGGGTAATACGACGGCTGAAGACGGGTCTTGTAGGTTTAGGCGCAGCGCATACAAGCCTGATTGGTCAGTGGTCAGTACGTCACAGCGGCCCGCCTCAAAGCCTTTCACTGTTTGTGCGGCGGTATCGAAGACAACTGGGGTATACTGCATTTCGCGGTGGCGGAAAAAATCAGCGAGATTAAGCTCGGTTGTGGTACCGGACTGAACACAGACTGCTGCCCCATCTAGCTCTCCCGCACTTTCGACTTTAAGGTCTTTTTTGATCATCAACCCCTGGCCGTCATAGTAGTTTACCCCGGCAAAGTTGATCCCCAGTGCTGTATCACGGTGTAACGTCCAAGTGGTATTGCGGGATAACAGATCGATTTCTCCCGACTGAAGGGCAGTGAAGCGTTCTTTGGCGGTCAGCGGGATGTATTTCACCTTGGTTTTGTCACCGAGCGTCGCTGCGGCGACAGCCTGGCAAAATTCAACATCAATCCCTTCCCATTCCCCTTTCTCGTTAGGGTTTGAAAAACCGGGCAAGCCAGTAGTCACACCGCATTGGAGATAGCCTTGTTTCTGTATTTGAGCAAGGGTATCTGAGCCTGGGGCTGATGCAGGTTGGTCGCTGCCGCCGTCAACGTCAACTGCTCCTCCCGAAGCTTGGGCAAGCTGCTGCTCCAGGGTCTCAACTTTATTCTGTAGCGATTGGATTATCTCTTTGTCTTGGCTGCTACCACCACTATCACAGCCAGCAAGAATGAGAGCAAAAGTGGATACTGCCAAGGTAGAGGTAAGGGTTTGCTTCATAGTTACGTCCTGTTATTCCTTATTAAGAGAAATTGACGTTTCTTGTCGTCATTATTAGCAGTTATCTCCAAAAGGGTACGCCGTGTTTTATCTATCTAATAAGCGCTTGCTTTAGCCATAAAAAATAACTGTCTGTTTTTGTGTCACTATTTAGTATAGAAACACTTTGAAATAGTTCTAGTTAATAAGTTGTTAACATTTGGCGGCAAGAGGAAGTGAACGTTTGAGAAAAGTTATCGGTTGGAGTCGTGGCAAGGTCGAGGAAGCTGGAAACAAAAAAAGCACAGCCAGGCTGTGCTTTTTATATCTAAGGTTTATCTAAGCCTCAGAGGAGATTAAGCGTTAGCCAATTTCTTCTCTAGTGCTTCTGCATCAACAGGCTTAGTGATAACAGATAGCAGAACGTTAACGCCCAGCATCACGGCACAGATGGTGTATGCAAGGGTGTAGTTACCTGAAACACTCATCGCAATCGCAGTGATAGCAGAACCGATGAAACCACTTACACCCCATGCAGTGTATAGCACACCGAAGTTCGCGCCGTAGTTTTTCAGGCCGTAGAACTCAGCGGTTAGGGTAGGGAATACAGCCAGCAGTGTACCGTAGCCAACACCTGCTAGTGCTGCACCAATCATTAGTGTGAAGCTTGAGTCAAAGCTTGCGAATAGTGCCATATTGATACCCTGCATGATGAAAGCAATTGTCAGGGTACGTAGGCCACCAATTTTATCAGCTAGCATACCTGCAGCCACACGGCCGCCTGAGTTGAAGATAGATAGAACAACAACTAGGAATGCAGCTTCAGTGATGTTTGCTTGCTGAGAGGCAATCAGAGTGATGTTACCAATCACCATTAGACCTGCAGAAGATGCAAGAGCAAACATGATCCACAGTGAGTAGAACTGAGGTGTTTTCAGCATTGCACGCCATTGGATATCTACTGGCTTAGATGCTTTAGCCTTGTAGTTAGCAGGAACCTGTGGCTTGTAACCTTCTGGTGGGTTAGTGATAGTGCTAGCTAATGGAACAGTGATAAGCAGGATTGCTACGCCCAGGATCAGGAAGCTAGTGCTGATACCAAATGAATCAATAAGCAGAGATGTTAGTGGCGCTAGGTATACTGCAGCCAAGCCGAAGCCAGCAGCGATCAGGCCGTTTACCAAGCCTTTCTTAGAAGGGTGGAACCACTTCATTGCCGAAGGGGCAAGGCATGCGTAGCCGAAGCCGATACCTGCACCTGTCATTAGACCAAATGTGACAAGCAGTAGCAGAGGGCTAGTAGCAAAGCTTGAAATGATCATGCCCGAACCGACAAGCACTGTACCCAAGATAAGGATCTTACGCGGGCCCATTTTGTCTTGAAGTACACCAGCTACCAATAGTGATAGAGCAAAAGTGATTACAGCAACTGAGTATGGCATAGAAGCATCTGCATCAGACCAGCCCATATCTAGAACGAGTGCTTGCTTGAATACACTCCAAGCATACAGGATGCCCATACATAGGTTGATACAGAAACCTGCCAGCAGGATCTGCTTTGCTTTATCGAATTTAGTCATTGTTTTCTCTGTCACTACAAGGGAAACAGTATGGCTTTCATACTGTGCTCAAAAAAAATTGGTCTTTATTAACAAAAGTTGATTGTTATTAAAGTTGCGCGGATTCTATCAATATTTTTTGAATTGGAAACCGCTAGAAATATCCAGTTACAATTATTTCCGGGTTTGTTTGGGCTATTCATATCCTGTTAACATGGTTGTTTCTTTACATTCAATGACTTATGTTGGGTTATTGTAGGGATGACATGGTATGTAGAAAGTATGAATTTATGTCCACCCCACAGTGCGTAAAGCTGTGAAGTGAACATATTCGACATCATTGTATAGGGTAGGATCAGTGTGAAAGGATACTGTAGATTTTGTCTTTCAGTTGGACGCGTTCTAATTTGAGCTGGGTGAAGTGGTGGTCATCTGTGGGAACGTTGTTACCTTCTAAGCCTCTAATCTTGTGATCTAGCTGGTGGTAACGGTCAGCCATTTGCTTGAAGTCTTGGTCGGATTGTTTTAGCTCCTTGATTCTATCTTGATGCTCAGGGTACTCGATAAACAGTGCATGATTTTCACCTAACATATTGATACTCCCACGCTCTTCATAATCCTACCGATACGGACGATAGGCACAGATTCAAATGTAAGCCACAGAGGCTTGTGGCCACCGACGAAGCGCACCCCAAAACGAGAGAAGACAGTTGTTCTTAGTAAAATTGAGGTCGATAAATTAATAATAGCTGGGAGATGCCGAACGGCAAAGCCGGACCCTCTTAGGCCCGGCTTGGAAGGGGGATTATTGGATAAAGCTGATATAGGTTTGCAGCACGATCAGGTTAGCAATGTCGATAAAGAATGCCCCGACAATAGGAACAACCATGAATGCTTGCGGTGATGGGCCATTGCGCGAAACCAGGGCTCCCATGTTCATCACTGCCGTTGGCGTTGCTCCCATACCAAACCCACAGTGACCACCAGCAATAACGGCAGCGTCGTAGGTTTTTCCCATCAGCCTAAAGGTAACAAAGTAGGCAAATGCCGCCAGTGTGACAGTTTGCACTGACAGGATCACAATCATTGGCAGGGCTAGGCCAAGCAATTCCCACAACTGGAGGCTCATTAGTGCCATAGCCAAGAACAGCGACAATGAAATTGTACCCAATGCATCGACCGTTTCATTGTTGATTTTGTATACCTTGGTCGTTTCACAGATATTGGTGATGAACACACCAATAAACAGTGAATAGACAAAATCAGGTATACGGAGCCAATTGATGCCAAAGCTATCGACGAGCTCTTTTACATGGGCAGCGCCGGCAACACAGATCAACAGGATGAACAACACTTCAATGGTGTTCTTTGCGGTAATACGGTCTTCTTCGTTATCGCTGTAGGTAACCAGATCAGGGTGTTCGATATGGTGCTTCTCTCCTGCCCCAAACTCAGACTTGAGCGAAAACTTATTGATCAAGCGCTGGGCAACAGGGCCACCAATGATACCACCCATAACAAGGCCGAAGGTGGCTGCTGCCATGGACAGTTCAAGAGTTTGCAAGCCATACATATCAGCAAATGTCTGTGACCATGCCGCGCCGGTACCGTGGCCACCTGAGAGGGTAATCGAACCCACCATCAAACCCAGTAAAGGATCCAAGCCCAACATGGTACTTAGGCTAACACCTACAGCGTTTTGGATAATGATGTAGAGTGTAGCGATACCAAGAAATAAGAAAACTCTTGAGCCACCTTTAGCCAATAGTTTAAAGCTTGCGGCTAAACCGACTGTCGCAAAGAACATTTGCATCAGTGTGTCTTTAAGGCTTAGCTGGAAGGTAATATCGACACCTTGAGTATGTAAAATTGCAATAAGCACGGCAACAATCAATCCGCCAACAATAGGCTCTGGAATATTGTACTTCCGGAATACCTTTACTTTGCTATTAATGAAATAGCCAAGAAAAAGCACAATAATCGCAGTGAGAAACGACTCAAGTTCGCTTACTTGTATAACTGAATTCATGATTATGTCTTATCGTTGTTTCTTAGGCGTCAATTTTACCCCCTAAAATGGCCACTGCCTATATTGCCATTTTAACTACAATAGTGTAGACCCGTGGTTGTTCTTTGGTTGTAAATGTTTTGATTGTGCTGCTCATGTTTACAAAATAACAATGCAGTAGATTGCTTTGTTATTTTTATGTTCTCAGTATTGGGGCGGGGTAAGCTTTCTGATAAAAGTCTTTATATATAAGAAATGCTTCATCCGATATACGTGTATGCTTTAAAATCAGCAGGCTATTGTTGAACAGGTGAATATCCATACGAAAAAAGCGGTATATATAAACCATTAATTTATGTGATTAAGTTGTTACGCTACTAAAATTGTCGATTGTTTCGTAATCAATGAATAGCTTTAGCAGTAAATATCCTTGTATCGAGGCGATTTTTATCGATTTTTTTTTGATTTTTTTATAACAACAACTACGTTTCCCCTTATCGGCTGATGTATTTGGATGTGGTGACTAATAAAACAGCGTATATAATACAGGTTAGATCAACTTTTTCGCTGATTTCTCTCAAAGCTAGCAGCTAAACAAGGCTTTTACCTCTCTGTAAATACAGCTTTTCAAATTCTATTACAGGCTGCGGACGGCCAAACAGATAGCCCTGAAATTCTTCGACGCCGATACTGGTTAAAAAGTCGCGTTGCGATTCCGTTTCAACGCCTTCAGCGACAACTTGCATATTTAGGTTATGAGCGAGCTCTACTATTGAGCGGGTAATGGCGATATTGTCTTTATTCCAAGGGAGATCTTTGATGAACTCCCGATCGATCTTCAATATATGTATAGGGAAGCGACTTAGGTAGGCTAGGGAAGAGTAGCCTGTGCCAAAGTCGTCTATAGCTATTCTCACACCGAGAGCTTCAAGTTTAATCAGCTTGTCCAGGGCAGTATTGACATCAGACATAATCACCGACTCGGTAATTTCGATTTCTAAGTATGAAGGATCGCACCCGCTGAGGATTATGGCTTTATCGATTGTCTCTACAATGTCGGAACCCAATAATTGTTGTGCAGAAATGTTGATGGCGAAATTGAGGTAGATGCCGTTAGATTGCCATTCGGTCAACTGGAGGCATGCCTTTTGGATCAGGTATTCGCCAGCCTCGATGATTACGCTTGAACGTTCAAGGATAGGGATAATGTTGATAGGTGACTCATGTTCACCATATTCATTTCGCCATCTTAATAAGGCTTCGACACCGCAAATCTCATGGTTGATGGCATGTACTTTGGGTTGGTAGAAGAACTCGTAGCGATCTGTTCCTATCGTCCGCCTTAGTTCTGACTCCAATTGAATTTGCTGAATACTATCCACGCCCATTTCGGTGGTATAGAAGCAAAACTGATTGCGACCTTGTTCCTTGGCTCGGTAAAGGGCGATATCAGCATATTTACTGAGATTTTCAGCAACATTAGAGTCATCAGGAAAGAAACTGATACCGATACTAACGGTCAAAAATAGCTCTTTGCCTTCCACGACCATAGGTTGTGAAATGCGCTTGAGGATGCGAGTTGCGATATTGGTGACATTTTGCAAGTTGGCGTTCTGTACCAATAAAATAGCGAACTCATCGCCGCCCAGACGTGCCAGGAAGTCAGTCTCACGCAACAGGCTGTGAATACGCTTGGCTGTTGTTTGGATTACTTTGTCTCCAACAGCATGTCCCAAGGAGTCATTGATCTGTTTAAAGTAATCCAAATCAAGTGATAGCAGCGCGATATTCTCTCCAGTACTCATGTTACATTTCACCGCGGCACTGATTTGCTGCTGCAGTAACGTACGATTGGGTAATTCAGTTAATAAATCGTAGTGAACAAGGCGGTGGAGCCGGTTTTCAAACAAGACTCTCTCGGTAATGTCCTTGCCGGTAGAGATATAGTGGCTTATCTTCCCGCGGCTATTGCGTATCGGGGCGATGGTTTTTTCTTCATAAAGGATCTCTTCGTCATTTTGCTTATGGGCAATAACCCTCTCAATAACATGCCCCTCTTTTAATTGCTTCTGGACATGCTTTACATCATTGATGTTGTTGAGTGTATTCTTAAGCAACTCAAGTGATTGCTTGCCAACAATATCTTTCGCCTTGATGCCGTTGTGCTTTTCAAATGAGCGGTTTACGTACTCGACCACACCTCTTTTGTCGGTGATGATGACAGAGTCATTGCTCTGCTCTAATGCTCTGGAAAGGCTTTTGAGTTTTTCTTCGCGCTCGATCCAGTAGGTGACATCTCTTAAATTCAGCAGTATTTCACGGCTTGCACTATAGACCGTTTCGGTAGCGATTATCTCAATATGCTTTGTCTTGAGGTTGTTAAATATCAAACGAATTTTAATGGTGGGCTGTGTCTTTTCACGCAGTTGCTGCAATTGTTCAATAATAGCTTCCACTTGCCGCCGCGATTCTGTTCCGGGCAGTAGCCTCGCTAGGTTGCTGCCTATTATATCTTTGTTGGACAGGGAGAGGATTTGCTTCGCTGCATTGTTGGCAGTCATGATCTTCAAATTGTGATCGAGTGTCATGAGCCCATCAGGTGCATTGCGAAGTACCGTAGCATACTGCAAAGCGGTGTCTTCAATCTTGACCGTCATTTTGCGCTGGGCACGGAGCAGTTGTGATAAATGCCAAGCGAGCACTAAACAGCCGGAAGCGAGGCTGACGATCAGGCCACTGAAAATAATGAGCTTAATAATTCGCTGTTGGGTAAAGGCCAGCTCGGTGACCGCCTCCTTCATATTGACCTTGGAGATAATGGTCCAGGGGAGGTCGGTACCCTGGAAAGGCAGGGTAAAGATATCTTCACCATCAAACGAGGTGCCCGAGAAGAATCGGGTATAGGTATAGAGGTAGTCATCAATCTGAATCTGACCATGATCTTTAGCCTGAATGTCTTGCCAAAGGCCAGGGTAGATGTGGTTAAAATCCTGTTGGTCAGGGTCGAAGACAGAAGGCATGAATTGCCAAGCACTGTCCTCTGTAGGGCCAAGTAGCCATTGGCCATCACTATTTACCAGCCAATTTTGAACCTGATCCCAGCCATATTGCCCTTTCAACTCTGCGAGGTAATCCATCCCGAGATAATTAAGGGTGATCAACCAGCTTTTACCGTTAATTTTGAAGTGGCTAACAAAACGCAGCATAGGTTTGTATGGCCGCTCAATTTGGCCATTTTCCTGGTTCAGGTCGAATTGGGATGTATGAAAGCTACCAGGTGGGATGGCTAACGCTTTTTTGACGTAACCTCGATGGCTTTTATTTTGCAAATCTGCTTTTGCAACCGCGACCGTTTCATCGCCTACTTTGTTGACACGTATAACCTCTTGCCCAGCATCATTAATTAAGCGCACTTGATCATAATAGGAGCGTGTTGAGGACAAGCGTTCAAATGTCGAGGTAAGAATTTCATGTTGTCTTTCAATAGTATGGTGAGTTAGCGATAACTCTTTGGCTTTTTCACTCAAATAGCGAAGATCTTCGATGATAGGGGCAAAGTGCAAACGCGTGATATGCAATGAAGATTGGTGGCGGCTGTTTTCACGGTCTTGGATACGATGATTCAGCTGGCTGATGTCTTCGCTGTAGATGTAGTAAATCGAAACCGACGTAATAGTCAGGAGAGGAATGAAAAAAAACAGAAACCGAAAAATCGTCGTTTTCATAATTCACCAGGGTGCACATCAACTAAGTTAGTATAGTCGTTGAATGCCCACTACAGCATACAAAAAAGCCAAATTAGTATGACACGTCACAGTGTCTATGTTGGAAAGCATGATTCCGCTCACCATTATGCTCGCTGATGCTTATTTGGCTCCACCTAAAGGTAAATCGTTTACACCAATCCACTTGTGGTTATTCCTAACACAGCATTGGTTTAGCCGTCATATTCCCATTAAAATGTGAAATTTGTGGAAACGTTTACACTCTGTGGGAGTGATCACAGTATTCGTTTTGGGCTTATTGATAAACTTGCATGCAGTTAAGAACAAGATGCTGTTTCTTGGGTGGTTGAGCAAGGCCACTGGCAATGATTTGGGAGAGAGTGATGAAGGTATTAGTAACAGGTGGTATGGGCTATATCGGAAGCCATACCTGTGTACAAATGATTGAAGCAGGCCTTGAGCCGATCATTTTGGATAACCTTTGCAACAGTAAAGAAGCCGTGCTTGAGCGCGTTGAAACGCTGGCAGGTGTAAAACCGACTTTCTATCAAGGCGATATCCGCGACCGCGAAATCCTCGATCAAGTCTTCTCTGAGCACGAAATCAGCTCTGTAATTCATTTCGCCGGCCTGAAGGCTGTCGGGGAGTCGGTCGAAAAACCACTTGAGTATTACGACAACAACGTACACGGCACCTTGATGCTGGTGGATGCGATGAAGCATGCGGGCGTCAACAGTTTGGTGTTTAGCTCATCGGCAACGGTTTATGGCGATCCGGAAGAAATTCCAATCAAAGAAACCACACCGACCGGCCAAGTGACCAATCCATATGGTCGCAGTAAGTACATGGTGGAAGAGTGCCTGCGCGATATCCAGGTTGCCGCGCCGGCAATGAGTATCACGCTACTGCGTTACTTCAACCCAGTAGGGGCTCACCCTTCAGGCATTATGGGTGAAGACCCGCAGGGTATTCCGAATAACCTTATGCCGTTTATTGCCCAGGTAGCTGTCGGTCGCCGAGAGTACCTATCTGTCTTTGGTAATGACTACCCAACGCCAGATGGCACGGGTATTCGCGATTACATTCACGTGATGGACTTGGCCGATGGCCATATTGCAGCATTGCGAGCGGTAGGAGAAAAAGCGGGCTTGCATGTCTTCAACCTGGGTACTGGCAAAGGCAGCAGCGTACTTGAGATGGTCGGTGCCTTCAGCAAAGCCTGTGGCCACGATGTTGCTTACAAAATTTGCCCGCGTCGCCCTGGAGATATTGCCGAGTGCTGGGCTGATCCGGCTAAAGCGCGTGAAGAGCTGGGTTGGGAAGCCAAGTTCGATGTCACTGCGATGGCTGCCGATACATGGCGCTGGCAGTCAGAAAACCCGAATGGCTACTAGTTGTCATTGATATGAATTCGGGAGTAGGTAGCGTCTCACCCCTAAGTTTGCCTGCTCCTACCTTTATTTAGTTTGCAGTATCACTGTAATGGCGAGTTTTGAAAATGTCTGAGCAAAAATTTAATCCAGTTGATCACCCACACCGTCGCTACAATCCGCTGACGGGGCAATATATTTTAGTTTCACCTCATCGTGCGAAGCGTCCTTGGCAGGGGGCAGATGAAACACCGGAAGAAGCAGAAGATAAAGCATATGATAGTGAGTGCTTCTTATGCCCAACCAATACCCGTGTATCAGGCGACGAAAACCCTGACTACGCCGATACCTATGTCTTTAACAATGACCATGCGGCTTTAACGCCAGATACACCGGATGCTCCGGAATCTGACAACCCACTTTTCCGCTGCGAAAGTGCCCGCGGTTTGAGCCGAGTGATTTGTTTCTCACCTGATCACAGTAAAACCTTGCCTGAGCTACCAGTCGGTACCATTCGCAAGGTAATTGATACCTGGAATGAGCAAATAGAAGAACTAGGTCAAGAGTATGTTTGGGTACAGGCTTTTGAAAACAAAGGATCAGCCATGGGCTGCTCTCAGCCTCACCCACATGGCCAGATCTGGGCAAATAGCTTTTTGCCAAACGAGATCGCCAGTAAAGATGAAAACCTACGTGCCTACTACCAAGAGCAAGGCACAAACTTGCTGGTGGATTACGCCAAAGCCGAAATGGCTGACGGTTCACGTACCGTTGTTGAAACGGAGCATTGGATTGCCGTCGTTCCTTACTGGGCTGCCTGGCCATTTGAAACCATGCTGATGCCGAAAACCCATATTCGTCGTATGAGCGAATTGACCGACGAACAGCGTGATGATTTGGCCGTGGCTATCAAAAAATTGACTAGCCGTTATGACAATCTGTTCAAGTGCTCGTTCCCTTATTCAATGGGCTGGCATTACGCACCATTTTTCAAAGAGGGCGATACCTCTACAGAACATTGGCAGCTTCATGCGATTTTCTATCCGCCGCTACTGCGCTCAGCCACCGTCCGTAAGTTCATGGTGGGCTACGAAATGCTAGCAGAAAGCCAGCGTGACCTTACCGCAGAGCAGGCAGCAGATAGGCTTCGTGCCCTAAGCGATGTTCACTACCGTGAAAACCAACAATAACAACGTACCCATACAGAAAGATAGGAACCGATTATGTCTAAAACACAACTGCTGATTGACGCTGTTAATACTTCATTTTCTTCCGTGCTGGGTTACGAAGCGACGCATCTTATCCAAGCGCCGGGCCGTGTAAACCTTATCGGTGAGCACACTGATTACAATGATGGTTTCGTACTGCCATGTGCCATTGACTATCAAGCTGTCGTGGCGGCCGCACGACGTGACGACAATATCGTCCGTGTTGTGTCAGTTGACTACGACAACCAAACCAAAGAGTTTGACCTGGCCTCTGAAATCACTTTTGACCAAGAGTGTATGTGGATCAACTACATCAAGGGTGTGGTGAAGTGCCTACGTGGTCGTGGTTACGAGTTTGCCGGTGCAGATATTGCTGTTAGCGGTAATGTGCCTCAAGGCGCGGGTTTGAGCTCTTCGGCGGCATTGGAAGTGGTAATTGGCCAGACATTTAAAACCCTTTATGCGCTAGAGATCAGCCAGCAGGAAATCGCGCTTAACGGCCAGCAAGCAGAAAACGAATTCGTTGGTTGTAACTGCGGCATTATGGATCAGCTTATTTCTGCTGAAGGTGAAGAAAACCACGCCTTGCTGATTGACTGCCGTTCACTGGAAACCAAAGCCGTATCGATGCCGGAAGATATGGCCGTTGTTATCATCAACTCGAACAAGAAGCGTGGTTTGGTTGATAGCGAGTACAACACCCGCCGTGAGCAGTGTGAAGAAGCTGCACGTATTTTTGGGGTGAAAGCGCTGCGTGATGTCACAATCGAGCAGTTCAACGCCCGCGTTGATGAGCTTGACGAGATGGTTGCCAAGCGTGCTCGCCACGTGATCACTGAAAATGACCGTACTGAAGAAGCTGCGATTGCCCTAAGCAAGGGGGATATCAAGCGTATGGGTGAGTTGATGGCCGAATCTCATGCTTCTATGCGTGATGATTTTGAAATCACAGTGCGTGAGATTGATTACATTGTTGATACCGTGAAAGCCGTGATTGGCGATCAAGGTGGGGTGCGCATGACAGGCGGTGGCTTCGGTGGTTGTGTGGTATCGATTGTGCCACCGGCATTGGTTGAGGAAGTGAAAGCGGTTCTTGCCGAAAAATACGAAGCAGAAACCGGCCTGAAAGAAACTATCTACGTGTGTAAAGCCAAAGCAGGTGCAGGCGTGATTGCCTGAGCCGTGAAGAAAAATCACATATAAGGATGAACAATGACACTACCTCATAAGGTGATATCGCTACACGAAACCATGACCATGGAGGCGGCCAGCGATGGCCGCCCTGCAAACCTGTTCACCCTGACTAATGATTCAGGCATGACGGCGACCTTCATGGACATAGGTGCGACATGGCTAAGCTGTACCGTGCCTGTCGATGGTGAGGCGAGGGAAGTATTACTTGGCTGTTCAACCATGGCTGATCACCAAAAGCAAAGTGCCTATTTGGGAGCGACTGTCGGTCGCTATGCCAACCGTATTGCTAATGGCCAGTTCACGATTGATGATGTAAAGACTCAAGTGGCGACCAACCAAGCGGGCAATACCCTGCACGGTGGCCCTGATGGCTATGATAAACGTCGCTGGGCGCTGGAACATCAGAGTGATACCAAGCTGGTATTTAGCCTGTTGTCAGAAGATGGCGATCAAGGCTTTCCTGGTACTTTGCAAGCCAAAGTCACGTTTGAACTAACAGCAGATAATACGGTTGCGATTAGCTACCAGGCTGATTGTGATAAGCCTTGCCCGGTAAACTTTACCAACCATGCCTACTTTAACTTGGCTGGTGAAGGCTCAGGCGAAGATTGTTTGCAGCATGAACTGATGATCAAAGCGGATCGCTTTGTACCAACGTCTGATGTCGGGATCCCTACTGGCGAGTTGAAATCAGTCGAGCAGACAGGGTTTGATTTCCGTGATGGGAAAACGATAGCGCAGGACTTACTGAAAGATCCTGAGCAAGTATTAGCGAAAGGCTACGATCATGCTTTCATTATGGTACCGGACGTCACTGATGGTATTGCAGACTTTGCTAAAGCTGTCTCACCCGATCAGAAAGTGTCTATGACGGTACAGACTACTAAGCCGGCTGTTCAACTCTATACCGGTAATTTCTTGTCGGGTACAAAAGGCGTTTCCGGCGAATATGGTATTCATCAAGGTTTCTGCCTAGAAACAGAATATCTGCCGGATGCACCTAACCACCCGGAGTGGCCTGGAGACAGTATTTTGCGTCCCGGTAAAGTCTATGCCCATTACACGGGTTACCGGTTTAAGTTTTAGTGTTTTATACCCAAGTTACCTCAAGGTGCAGGATTCAGAGGGTTGTCAGCGTATTCAATGCAAGGCGAAGATTTGCAGGAAAGGCATTCCCTTCTAAAAAGCTTCAACGAAGGAGTGGATGTGCTGACACCCTCCCGAAGGGCGAGTTTTCTAAGCTTCTATGCTGCGTTATTGTTTCTTGATTTAGAGCCACTAGATCTTCAAAAACAATGCCTTGTCTATAAGCTTATAAATTCTCGCTGAACCTGCATCTTGAAGTAGCTTGGGTATATTATTTGTTGAAATTGGGGTTTGCCCGCTCAAATGAGCGGGCTTTTTTGTGTTAAATGGGCCGCAATATGACATATTGTTGTTGCTGAAGTAGTACGAAAACGTAAAGTTTATATTTTATTCAATAGCTAGGGAAAGCAATGAAAAATAAAATATTATTCAGTGCGCTTGTTTTATCGGTTCTATCTGGTTGTGCATCTGTACCCACGGCAAACGTCGAGCAGTCAAATGAAGCCAAGAAATTTGAGCTGCCTACTGATGGCAAAGCTGGGCTCTATGTTTACCGTGCTAATTCTCCCGTTGGCGGTGCACTTAAGAAAGATGTATTTGTGAATGGCCAATGTGTTGGTGAAACTGCACCTGGTGTTTTCTTTTACCAAGAAATCGAAGGCGGTAAGGAGCATACTGTTAGTACTGAATCTGAGTTTTCACCGAATGAGCTGAAAATATTGGCAGAATCTGGGCAGCTATATTTCATTGAGCAGTATATCAAAATGGGGCTTTTTGTGGGTGGTGCTGACGTAAGGGTTGTCGATGAAGTTGCAGGAAAGAAAGCTATAGCTGAAACTTCAATGGCAGTTCAAGGTACTTGTAACTCAGTGTGATTTCACAATACAGCGGATTATTAAAGGTGATATCAAGTCGTGAAGAGTTTACTTGATGTCACTTTTTCTATTTTCACTTACTTATGGTTATTGATTAAGGCGTTTTTCCAGCGGGAGTTGTTTCAGCGAATGGATAGCTATCGTAGTCAGCCTGCAAGAGAGGCTTACAAGTTATCTTTATGCGATTATCCTGATCAAACGGTATAATCGCCCGAATATTATTTACGAAATTGTATTTGGTTGAAGATGAAGAAAAACACCATGACATTCATCGTCACGTTTGTGTCGGTGTTCATTGCGATAACACTCAAGAACATTTTGGTAGGGGCATTCTTATCAGCAGGTGAGTTAAATTTTGTGGTAGACACGCTGATTTTGCTTGTGATCTACGTACCAATTTATTTTGCGTTTACTCGCATCGGTAAGCGATTCATCACCAAACAGTAAACTGAACACTGTATGCTAGCTGGTACTTTTACTTCTTAGTATGGGTACCAGCTATCGGAAAGTTCAGTCATCAGCTTGGATTGGCCTTAGCGACGATTGGCGTGGGTGAGAAGGTCTATGAGTTCGCTTTCAGTTTTTGGGGTTTTGTCTAATTGGATATGAGGAGATGTTCCGCCCCAAAGCATATAAGCGGTATCGGTACAATGGTCATGGTGGAACCATTTTCCATCAATGCAGATGTCGGTATAACATCTTGGATCTTGTATTAGGTCCATATATACACGTCCTTTTTGGTTTAACATGTTTACAACATACGACCAATGTATATGCAATAAATTGATCTTGGTCATTAATGCATAATTTTATTTAATATGTGTCTCGCAAAGCCAACCGCAATCACCTCCTTCCTGTTCAACACTGAAGAACTATCAATATAGTTGCTATTTATATCGCCTATGTAGCAGGTGTTGAAAGCTAAGCCGTTGAAAGCGAGGCCGCTGAAAAGAGTGTCTTGAGTTTTATTTCTTGATAGAAGTTAAAGCCCTGCCATGCAGGGCTTATATTTGGCGATTATTTGCCAGGAAACACCTTAGCTGGAAAACAGCTTGAACTTATCGACAGAGCCATGGAAATCACTGACCAAACCTTTCATTCCCTTTGCAGCTTCCTGTACGTCCGTTGCAGATAGCTGGTTGGCCGAGGCCATTTCAGCTATCTGCTGTATCCGTTCAGCTAGTTCTTGGTTCGCGCTGGACTGCTCATGCAAAGAGCATGATACTTCATCGACTAAATGCATAAGACGCTGGGATATTTGATGCATTGCACTCACTTTGCTCTCTACGTCCTTGGTTTTCGACATGTTCTGCGTGACTGATAATGTACTTTCCTCGATATGGTGTACGGTTGATTCGATGCCAGAGCGAAGCTCTTGAATGGTTGTGGCTATTTGCTTCGTTGAGTCGGAGGTGCGCACAGCAAGGTTCCTGACTTCATCAGCAACGACAGCGAACCCGCGTCCTTGTTCGCCTGCACGAGCTGCCTCTATCGCCGCATTCAGTGCCAATAAGTTAGTCTGTTCAGCGACATCATTGATGACACTGACAATGCCTTCGATTTCTTTTGAGTGCTGGTCAAGGTTCGATACCGCCTCGCTGGACAATCTTGATTTTTCAGACATTTCACCAAGGTCGTTAATGGCAAGCCGCATCGTCGATGTCCCTATATCGGCTTGTTCACCGCTTTCATTAGATAAGGATTTAATCTTATCGGCATCAGTAGAAATGGTATGGATACTTTGGCTAAATTGTTCAATCAAGGCCGCTATTGAGCCTGTGTCATCTGACTGCTGGTTGGAGGCCACAACAATATGGTTTGACAGTGTTTCCAGCCTAGAGGCTTCTTGGTTAAGCGCTTTTGCCCCGTTTTGGATCGTTTGTAATGTATGTTCAAAAGTTGCCATTAGGCTGTTGAAAGCAAGGCCGACGTCAGCAATTTCATTTTTACCCTGTGTCGATACCCTAGCGGTAAGATCTAAGTTAGTTTCAGCTTGCTTAAATAAAGTCTGTAAATGAGAAAGTGGCGTGGTAATGCTTTTGGTAATGTAGAAAGAGATGACAATTAGCGCGCTAGTCAGTAAAGCAATCAAACCAACAAAGTCTCGCATGTTTTGGTAAAAAACAGTATCAACATCATCGACATACAAGCCAGTGTTAAGTACCCAACCCCAAGGCTCGAAGGGAAGCGAATAGGCGATTTTAGGGTAGGGGGTTTCATCTGGGCCGGCTTTTTGCCAATGGTAAGACACAAACCCCCCGCCTTGCCTCGCTGCGGCAACTTGCTCACTGACTATACGTACCCCGTTGATATCTTTTAGCTCAGACAGATCCCGCCCATTCAGATCGGGGCTGATAGGGTGGTGCACCATGGTGCTGTTCATGTCATACACCATAAAGTATCCGTTGTCGCCGTAACGCATGGCATCGAGCGCAGAGATCGCTCTTTGCTGGGCTTCCTGGTTGGTTATTTCACCTTGTTGCGCTTGCTGATAGAGAGCCGAGACAAGCGTATCAGCAGACTCGACAAGGACTTGAATTTGGTGCTTACGTTCACCGAGCATGCTATCTCTTTTGTCAAAGAGCGCAAGTAAGGTGGCTGAGATGAGGGATACTACCGCGATCAGGATGATCAGCATCAAGCGTTGCTTAATTGATAGAGCGTTCATGGTTTCCTCCATGTCCCCACAAAATGTAAGTAATTTATAAAGTTACAGCTCAACTTATATGAGTCTAGCAATGCCAACATGAATTGCTTGATATTTATACAGCCTGAACCGTATATACCCAAGTTACCTCAAGGTGCAGGATTCAGAGGGTTGTCAGCGCATTCAATACAAGGCGAAGGTTTGCAGGAATGGCATTCCCTTTCAAAAAGCTTCAACGAAGAAGTGAATGGGCTGACACCCTCCCGAAGGGCGAGTTTTTAAGCTTCTATACCGCGTTATTGTTTCTTGATTTAGAGCCACTAGATCTTCAAAACAATGCCTTGTCTATAAACTTAAAAAATCTCGCTGAACCTGCCTCTTGAAGTAGCTTGGGTATATAGAGTTTTTATTGCTCGGCGCAAAATAAAGGTGGGCTCAATAGGGTTTTATTCACTGAACCGCGCTGTAATTTGACTTTTGTGCGGGGGGGGATTTTTTGCTTGTCGTGTAGAGTCGAGGAAAGAAGTTTGTTCTGGCTACTTTTAAAGTCATTGGTTACTTCAAGCGCCTGAATCGTTAGGCGCTATCGATTAAAGCAAAAGTTATCTCAACTGAACCGACTTCACATAGGTGGTCGACAACTTGAAGGATTCACAGGTGTGCTTGGCGACAGAGTGCTCAAAAAGCTGACCGTTGTCTAAGTAGGCGCGTTGGGCAACATTGACCAGATGCTCGTTTTCAGCAATCGCGAGCCATTGGCTTTCTTGGTCGTTTGCTTGATCTATGGTGATCGTCAGGTTAGCGCTATGGATCCCTTGCTTAAGGGTATCGGTGATGTAACCGTAAATGGAATCCTCTGCTTGCTCTAAGGTGAGTCCCGGTACCACTGCTACGGGCATATAGGTATATTCAATAATGGAGGGTTGATCGTCGATTGATCTCACCCTGATGATTTCAAAAAGGTGTTCACCAACGCTTCCGCATACCAGTTCTGCCGTATCGGCATTGGCTTCAATAACCCTAAATATCTTTACTTCTGTCGTAACTTCTTTTCCCGTCCCTTTATATCGCAACTTAGTCCCTTGCAAATGAGTGTCAGGCTGTTGAGGCGGCGTGCTCTTGATAAATGACCCCGAGCCTCTTTTTCGTACAACAATGCCTTCTTTTACCAGTATATCCATCGCTTTTTTGAGGGTGATCTCACTGCACTCGAACTCGGCCGCGAGTTTTCTTCCCTCAGGGAGTTTTTCTGCAGCACAGTACTGACCAGAATCAATACGAGTCTTAAGCTGCTGATAGATATCCTTATATTTGCTCATTATTGTTTTTACTCATACAGGGGGGCTGTGGAGCAGAATACCTTAATTTTGATTTGCGCACAGCGCTGAATCCAAAACTTATTGTGATTCAGGTCTGATTTATGGCTTTTGTTGGCTGTAAAACCATATGGTTTTGTTTAGTGTGGTGTAAACATTAAATCGGTTACCTTGGCCACTAAGGTGGATTACAGGGGCGTTCGTTCATAGGGTGAGTTATGAGTTTTCAAGAAAGCTTTTTGTGGGGAAGTGCATCGGCAGCGTACCAGATTGAAGGGGCTGCAAACCTAGATGGAAAGGGCGATTCGATCTGGGATGTGTACTCTCGAGTGCCGGGCAACACCTTCAAAAACACCACGGGGGAGGTAGCGATAGACTTCTACCACCGTTTTGAAGAAGACATTGCGCTGATGAAAGAAATGGGGCTTCAGGCTTACCGCTTTTCAGTGTCTTGGCCTCGAATCATGTCTGACGGACGTACAGTTAACCCGCAAGGCGTCGAGTTCTACCATAAAGTTATCGACACCCTGATTGCCAATGGTATCACCCCAATTTTGACGGTTTACCACTGGGATTTACCGCAGGCGTTACAAGAAGAATACCAAGGGTGGGAAAGCCGAGAGATCATTGAAGACTTTACCCGCTACTGTGAAGTACTGTTCGAAGAATACGGTGACAAAGTCCCGTACTGGGTCAGCTTAAATGAGCAAAATATCTTTACCAGCCTAGGTTACCTGCAAGCGATTCACCCGCCAAAAGTCTCTGATTTCCAGCGCTTTATCAATGCCAACCATATTGCCAACCTTGCTAATGCCAGTGCGGTGAAGAAGTTCCGCGAGATGGGGATCAATGCCCAAATTGGTGCCAGCTTTGCCTACAGCCCAGCCTATGCCCAATCGGCGAAACCGGAAGATGTCATTGCGGCGGAAGATGCCCAGGAATTGCAAGACCTGTTCTGGATGGATGTGTATGCGAAGGGGCGTTACCCGAAGATTGCGCTTAAGCGGCTGGAGAAATTGAATATCCATATTGATTTCCAGCCAGGTGACAAAGAGCTTTTGGCTAATGGCGTGTGTGATTTCATGGGCTTGAACTATTACCAGTCTGCAACCTTCGTTGCCGCAGAGAATAAACAAAAAACAGCCCAGACAGGTAATGCATCCCAAGTGTCGGTGGTATCAGAAATCAGTGATATCCCAACGGATAAACTATTTGCCCGTGCAGATAACGAATATCTGGATATGACAGACTGGAACTGGGCGATTGATCCCAACGGTCTGCGTGTTGCGCTGCGCCGTATTACTTCTCGCTATGAGTTGCCAATCCTTATTAGCGAAAACGGCCTTGGTGCCTACGATACCCTGACCGAAGAGGGAAGGGTGCATGATGACTACCGCATTGACTTCCTTCGCCGCCATGTCGAAGCTATTTCTGATGCTATCGATGATGGCTGTGAGGTTATCGGCTACTGCACTTGGTCGTGCCAAGACTTGTTCAGCTGGCTAAATGGTTATGCCAAGCGCTATGGCTTTATCTATGTCGACCGTGACGAAGAGAGCGAGAAAGAGCTGAAACGCTATAAAAAAGATAGTTTCTACTGGTATCAAAAAGTGATTGAGTCCAATGGTGAGCAGATAGGTTAACCTTACCTGGCTTCATAGCGAGTTTTATCTCTGCTGATTATTCAAGCCCACGCATTAGCGTGGGTTTATTTTGGCACCGACAATATAAAACTGGTGATGCCATTGTCAGAACGTACCAGAATATCACCATGATGAATTTTGGCGATTGATCGGGCGATGGCTAATCCTAACCCCGCGCCGGCAGTGGCCCTGTGCATGCGCGCTTTATCCACTCTATAAAAACGTTCGAAGATATAGGGTAGATACTCCGCGGGAATGTCATCTCCCTTATTGATGACTGCAACCTTGGTTGTATTGTTTAATTCACTGATTTGGACATTGATCGCCTCGTTACACTCACTGTGCCTGACCGCGTTGGATATCAGGTTACCGAGGGCGCGCTTGAGCATTTCTTTATCACCGTGAACCACCCCTGAGCCAGATAGGTTGATCGTCACACCTTTCTCATCTCCAGCCAATTCATAGTACTCAGCTAAATCTTCAATCAGTGGCTGGAGGTCAATATCTTCATTAGCGGTTTGCAATAGGTTGTGTTCAGACTTGGCAAGGTAGAGCATGTCCGTAATGGTTTTGGTTAACCGACTCAGTTCTTCCGAGGTTGAGATCAGGCTTTCTTGGTATTCCTCGGTAGTACGCGGGTGGGCGAGGATCACCTGGGTTTGGGTCATCATATTGCTAATCGGGGTACGGAGCTCGTGGGCGATATCAGAGGAGTATTCGGATAACCGCTCGAACTCTTTCTCTAGCCTAGACAACATGTCATTCGAGACAATCACGAGCTGCTGCAGTTCGCTGGGAAAAAGCGCTGGCTCAATGCGCAAGTCCAGTTTTTCTGTAGAGATCTGCTGCATGTGCTCTTCGAGATGTTTCACTGGCCGCATACCTCTTCGAACAATCAACCAGCCAAGAAAGCCACTGACCATACTGGCGAATAGTGTGGTCCAGAAAAGTACCTCAGTAAAACTATTGAGGAATATGAGCTGGTGATTAATGTTTAATCCTAGAATGACATCAACATTGCGCTCTTTTTCAACGGCAAAGCGAAAAGCCCGGTAGCGATCATTACCATCTTGCCACTCTTCTGCTTGCGTATCACGGTTAAGGAAAAAGGCTTCTGGCAGGTCAATGGGTTCCGTTTGATAAATGACTTCCTTGGTGCTGTTATCGATTAACCAAAGTTTGTTCTCGCCCAATTCAAAGAAAGTACCGTATTTGGCAATAAAGTCATTTTGCAGTTGCAGGATATTGATGGTTTTGAATTTTTGCTCAATCGTATACTGATCTTGGGCGTAGAAGTGACGCTTGAGGTGATAGAGTGTGGTAGCGCTCAATGCAAATAAAACAATAATAGAGGCGGTAAAAAAGGAAACAATGAGCTTCGATGACATTGAGTTGAACATAGTGTTTCTTCTAACCTTGTTCATCTAGCATGTACCCCATTCCACGGATTGTATGGATCAGTTTGGGCTCGTAGCCTTTGTCAATTTTCCCACGCAGACGCTTGACCGCAACATCAATAACATTTGTATCACTGTCAAAATTCATATCCCACACAATAGAGGCAATTTCTGAGCGGGACAGCACTTCACCCTGACGGCGCATTAACAGTTCAAGTAGAGAAAACTCTTTGGCGGTGAGGGTGATACTATCACCTTCCCGGGATACGCGTCGTTTGAGCAAATCGAGATGCAGGTTAGCGACTTCCAGGGCGAGTTCTTTAGAAGGTGAGGGCTGCTTGCGGCGCAGGGTATTTTTAATGCGAGCGACCAGCTCAACAAAGGCAAAAGGCTTAACGATGTAATCGTCCGCACCCAGTTCGAGGCCTTTCACCCGGTCTTCGACCTGATCTCTGGCGGTCAGCATAATGACGGGTGTTTCTATGTTACTGGCTCGCAGTGTAGTTAGCACTTGCCAGCCATTGAGCTGGGGCAGCATGACATCCAGTACAATGAGGTCATAGTTGGCGCTGGTGGCCTGGTAGAGGCCATCAACGCCGTCTGATGAGAGGTCTACAATATAGCCTGCTTCGGTGAGCCCTTTTCGAAGGTATTCGCCGGTTTTGGGTTCATCTTCAATCAGCAGTAACTTCATTTTTACCTTGAGCCTCTTTTGTTCATGCCCTTTAGGGTTGGTTCCCTCAACCCTTAATGCTACATAGTGCGCGTTCAGCTTTTCAAGTACATTCAGGGGGATAAGTAATACCAATTAGCTATTATCGTAGCGGAAGTGCTCGAAGCGTACATTGACGTTTGCACGGTATTCGACATTTCCATCTGAGCCCATCATTTCATCAACGGTGACATAGCCATTATCTTGGATGCGTAGGCTAGAAATTTCTTTCGGGCCCCACGCCATAACGCGTAGCATTTTGTGTAGTTCAGCAGGCTTGCTGGTTTCCAATACATTCAATACATGTTGGCCTTCAGCGTAGGCGGCTTCTTTTGTCTCAAAAGTTTGAGTGCTTACGACTCGGTCATTGCTTTGTACGCTGTATTTGCTACCAGCAACCAGCGGAGTTGACGCCATTGATGGTAAGCTAAACAGTACAAGTGTGGTTGCAGCAGCGATAGTTTTAAGTGATTTCATAGTGGTGTCCTCTTCAGTGTTTGACTTTACGAGATAGAGAATACCGAACTGACGGTGACCAAAACCGGACGCTAACATGACAATTTTGTCATGTTGGGAATCGTGCAAATTAGAGGAGTTGAGACATTATGGAACCTCGGATCAGTATCATTACATTAGGCGTTCAAGATCTTGAAGCGTCGTTTGCGTTTTACACCAAACTCGGCTTTCCATCATCGAAAACACCGGAAGATGGCATCATTTTCTTTAAAACTGGTGGGGTATGCTTGGCGCTCTATCCATTGGACGCCTTGGCCGAGGATGTATCACCTGATTTTAAAGCAGTAAAAAAGGGTTTCTCCGGTATCACCCTGGCCCACAATACTCGTTCTAAACAAGAGGTCGATGCGGTATTAAGCTTGGCTGAAAACGCAGGCGGGAAAATCGAGAAGCAGGCACAAGATGTGTTTTGGGGTGGCTACAGTGGCTATTTCTCTGACCCGGACGGGTATCTGTGGGAAGTGGCCTATGGTGACTGCTGGGAATTCAATGACGATGGTAGCTTAGTGATCGACTAGAGCGGTAGCTATGCAACAAGGAATGCACCATAAGTAATACAGCACAAGGAAGAAAGATGATTAGAAAAGTTGGTGAGACGGAAATCCAACCCAAGCATAAAGCAACCTGCCATTGCGGCGCTGTTGAATTGGAATTGAGCTTACCCAATGGGATAGAGAAACCCCGCCGCTGTGATTGCTCCATATGCCGCCGTAAAGGGGCGATAGTGGGTTCGGTAAAGCCTGATGGTATCCGAATTGTCAAAGGGCAAGATACTCTCAAGCTCTATCAATTCAATACCCATACTGCTAAACACTACTTTTGTTCTGAGTGTGGCATATATACTCACCATCAGAGACGCTCAAACCCTGAAGAATATGGCTATAACATAGGATGCCTGGAAGGCGTCAATCCATTTGACCTAGGTGATGTGGTGACTAATGATGGTGTTAACCATCCAGCTGATCGAAAATAGGCACAAGTAATGGACCAACCGATTACCGGTTATCATAAAGACGAAGAAAACCACTGGGTGGCCGAGTTAGCATGCGGCCACAATCAGCATGTGCGTCACCAGCCTCCTTTTATTTGTCGTCCGTGGGTAATAACCAATAACCGAAGTTGGGCGTGAAAAAATGAAAGGCTACCTGCTTAACTGCAGGAAATGTGATGAGGGGGCACATTTGGATAACCAAATATAAGGGCGAGAAATTCATCAGCTAAATATTCTGGCAGGGTGATATTTATATGATGATTTTTCGGGTGTTTTCTGCCTCATATTTTATAATTTAATAACATTTCGCTGACAATTGCAGTATTTTGCTTCATACAATGGGGCGTTTAGTTTGGTTGCTTAAGGTTGTCGGGGAATATGAAATCGCAGGTTGTTATAGCGCTATCCGTTATTCTTTTTACCTCTCACTCTGTGGTGGTGCATGCCGGTGAAGATGAAGAGTCGGGCCCCTGGAGTGGCAATGCCAAACTGGGCTTTATATTTACCGAAACTACTACTAGCTCGTTGTCTGTTAACTTCGGGGCTAGCCTTGCTTACGACTTTAACGACTGGCAGCAGAAGGGTGAATTTTACACCTATTATACCAGCTCGAGTGAAGGCGAAGATGGGACTAATAAGTACAACCTCAGCTACGGTTTACGCCATTTCGTTAATGATGCGTGGTTTATTTACGGTAACAGTAAATATGAACACGACCAGTTCGCGACATACCGCCATCTGCTCACTATTGCCTCGGGCTTTGGTGCAACGTTAATTGATACGGGTGATAGCAAGCTAGACATTGGTGCCGGTCCGGGTTACCGATTCTCGCAGCGCCAGTCTTTCGACCCGGATTTCCCCAAAAAGAACGAAGATGAAGTTATAGCGAATGCTTTTGTTGAGGCAAACACCAAAATCAACGACAGGTTTGAGCTTGGAGGCCGCCTTGGTGTCGACTACGGTGAGGCAAATACGTCGACCAACCTGAAAGTGTTTGTCAAAAATCAGTTGATGGAAGATGTCTCTTTGCAACTGGATTTAGAATATATCTACAATTCGACTGTGGCCTCCGTTCAGAGCAATGATGAGTTATACAGCACGGTGAGTTTAAGCTATGACTTTTAGTTTATATAACGTCGGTTAACTTTATAAAATAGTGTAAAATAAATTCACTATACATCAATAAAATACCGTTTAATTGACGGTTATTTACCTTAATTTACCGATAACTTGTATCAGTTTTGAGAAATTGAACGACTTATATAACTTTGTTATGTCTTATGCTCTATAGCTTAAACATGTAGGGTAGAGAAATAAAGTTGTTGAGAAGTTATTATTGTCTAAATGCGTGGTTTAGTGATGCATTGTTCTGATAACAAAGAAAATCCAGCTATTTGTGCCAATGGTAAACGGTCTGTGCGTAATCGTAAACTAATGTCAGGGCGAAAAATCATGTTCGAATAATTCGAACGACATGTTTAATTCTTAATGTTTCTTTATCTTGATGCTCTAGCTAAATTAACTCCGAACCCAAACAAAATATTTCAAGGAGAAAAGATATGCTTAAGCTTACAGGTACTATGATCGCAGCAACTGTATTACTAAGCGCACCAGTGATGGCCGATTTAAACCTTAGAGTGACTCCGCAAAACGAGGGAGCATGGGTCAAAGTCAGCGAAAACGGATCACCCGCGAGCAATGTGCAAATTACAACCAATGTTCCAGGTTCTGGTACTTTCACCACCGATGAACATGGTCGGGCTTTTGTGACTGTTGCATCTAACCGTTCTGGTAGTGTGAAGTTCAGGGCAATGGATCAAGAAGGTAACCTTGCCTATAAAACGGCGCTGATCAACAAAGATAAGTAAACACATAACAGTATGGAGTGTAGAGAAAAGGAATTTCTCATAAGTCATGCCTGTAAACACTGTGTCAGTGACTTAATTTACTCAAGCTACATGGGTATAAACAAAAGGCCGTGAAGATTGCTCAAATCTCCACGGCCTTTGTCATCAAGTCTTTATTATGCCGATATCAGTTGTCGACAAGCCAGCCATTCTTTACTGCAAGGTCGATCTGCTCGCAAGCGTATTGCCATAGCTTGGGTGTGACTTTTTCCAGGTACTCATTACGCTTAAGCACCTGCTGCTTGGTCACTGTGTGTTTAACCCAGCTGCCACCCTCATTGGACATGTTCTGGATAAGCGGCAAGATGCGATCCATGGCTTTAGCAAAGCGAGCGTCAGCGGTTTGGGCTTTCTCAAACTCGATCCACAATGCTTTCATTTCGACAAATTGTGCTTCTGGTAGTAGGCCAAACAAACGGTTGGCCGCTTCGATTTCTTTCTCTTCTTGGCCGTCCAGCTCATGCTGCTCAGCGAAAGCAAAAGTATCACCGGCATCTATCTCAACAATGTCATGGATCAGCAGCATCATGACCGCACGATTCACATCCACTGGCTCTTCAATGTAGTCTTTTAAGACTTGTGCCATAAGGGCAATGTGCCAGCTGTGCTCAGCACTGTTTTCCTGGCGGTTGTTATCAGGCTTGACCATGGTTTTGCGGTATACCGCTTTTAGGCGATCCAGTTCATTGATAAAAGCCAACTGTTTTTCGAGATTAAGCATACATTCCTCTTATTGCTTTTTACTTTTGAGCGACGGACAAGCGGCGTACTAGGGTAGGGACAAACATCCGGGTACACGCCTTGTTTTCATCACCTTTGGCGAGAGAGAGCGAAAGGTTCGCCGCTTGTTCTGCCATGATGTTGATCGGGTAGCGCACCGTGGTCAGTTTCGGGCTCAAATATTTAGCGATGATACCATCATCGAAACCGATCAGAGAGATATCTTGCGGTGGGGTAATACCATTTTCTTCCAGCACAGATAAACAACCAGCAGCCATGTTGTCGTTGTAGGCTGCAATAGCGGTGATCGGGAGGTTTTTGGAAAGCAAGTTGGTCATCGCATGCTCGCCACCGGCTTCATCGGGTGAGCTGTATTCGATGTAGTTGTCATCGGTTGGCAGGTTATAAGCACGCAGGGCATCAAGGTATCCGGCACGGCGTTGCTCGGTATCTTCAATGTCGTGGTTCGAGCAGACATAGCCGATCTGCTGGTGGCCACTTTTGATCAGGTATTCGGTTGCCAGGTAGGAGCCCTTGTGGTTATCGAGTGCAATACAGCGATGGGCTATTTCGGGTATGTAGCGGTTGATCACCACCATGCCCGGTACCTCATTGGCAAAATCAATCAGCTCTTGGTTGCTCAGCCCTTTGCTGTGGATGATCAGGGATTCACAGCGGCTGTTAATCAATAGCTCTATGGCTTCTTTTTCGGTCACAGCGTTGTGATAGCCATTGCCGATAAGAATTTGTTTGCCGTTTTGCCGCGCGATCTGATCGATAGCTTTGAGCATAGAGCCAAAGAAGGGATCAGAAACATCGCCGACCACCACACCGACGGTATTGGTGGATTGGCTGACAAGTGCCCTTGCATTGGCATTGGGGCGGTAGCCAAGCTCTTTCATCGCCTGTGTGACAGACGAAATCGATGCTTTACTGGCTTTAGGGGATTTATTGATTACACGTGATACCGTTGCAACAGAAACACCGGCCAGTTTGGCCACATCCTTAATCGTAGCCATGGCTACACATCCTAGCTCAAATCATACTTGGCGCTTATTAAACACCGACTGTGTAACAGGTGCAACAACAAAGCAGAAAAAGAATTAGAACTAAAGCACATGGCCAATAAAATCAATAAGAAGGAATGGTGTAACCGTTACCAGTTAAATGCTATGAACAAAGCAATACTATGAACAAAGAAAAGGGGAGTAGCCATTGGCAACTCCCCTTAGTTTATTTTACTGCCAGTGAGAATTAACTCACTTCAATCGGCCCGCCGAATGACGTTACTGGCGGAACGATGCCTGTGAACTTCTCGAACTCAACCAGACAGGTGTTGGCACTGGTTGCCTGAGCCAGTTCAGAAGACGGAATATCCTGAGTCAGGGTGTTTGGATCGCCGTAGGTATCCATCGCGCCTTCTTTCTCACTTAGAGGACCATACCATGCGCCTTCTTCGATACGAACTACGCCCGGTGCGTAGCTGTCTGTTAACACAGCCCCCGCTAACAGCTGGCCACGGTCGTTGTAGACGCGAACCAAATCACCATTCTGAATGCCTTTGGCTGCAGCATCTTTCGGGTTGATGTAGATCGGCTCACGGCCTTGTACAGCGTAGGTGGCACGGAAGTCTTCCGACTCACACATCTGCGAGTGCAGGCGTTTGTCTGGGTGGCAAGACTGCAGCCAGTATGGGTGTCTGTCTGAGCCCGGGCCACCGTGCGAACGTTCACTCTTCTCGAACCACATTGGGTGGCCCTGGCAGTGCTCGTAGTCAAAGCGGTCAATCTTACGGCTGGTGATTTCGATAAAGCCTGATGGCGTACCCAGTGGGTTGATCTCTGGATCTTCACGGAAGTCGGCATGGCGAACCCAAGGTTTGCCTGTACCGGCATCGAAATAGCCTTTGTCCCAGAACTCATCGAATTCTGGCATGTCGAATTTCGCCTTGTTGGCGTCGCGGCATTCGCTGTAAAGCTGGCGAACCCATTCCATCTCATCCATACCACGGGTGTATTCTTTGTGGCGACCGAAACGGCGGGCTACTTCAGTCATTATTTCGAAGTCAGTTTTTGACTGGAACAGTGGGTCAACCAGCTTTTGCATCGCAATCAAGCCACGGCCACTGTATGAGCCATACACATCGATATCGTTACGTTCCCACTGGGTACAAGCAGGCAGTACGATATCCGAGAAGCGGCAGCTCGCTGTCCATGCAAAGTCTATGGTGACCACAGTTTGAAGCGCCTTGAAGGCTTTCTTCATCTTGTTGCGATCCTGGTGGTGGTGCCAAGGGTTACAGCCACTGATCACCATCATCTTGTAGTCTGGCAGGGTCACTTTTGAACCGTTGTAGCGGATTTGCTTGCCTGGCTCGAGCAAACAGTCAATCCAGCGTGCAACCGGAATAGTACTGCTGTAGCCGTTGAAGTCTTTGTTATCCCACTTAGGCTTTTGGCCTTCGTCTGGGTTACGTGGGAAACCGCCTGGCGCCGCAAAACCTGTTGAAGGCACACCGATTGAGCTGTAGTGGTGGCCGTAAGAGATACCACCGCCAGGCAGGCCAATTTGACCGACCATCGCTGCAATAACTGCCCCCATCCAGTATGGTTGCTCGCCGTGCTCCTGACGCTGGATACACCAGCCAAATAGCATCTGGGTACGGCCGTTAACCAGCATGCGGGCAAATTCGCGGATCTTATCGGCAGACACGCCACAGATCTCAGCTGCCCATTCTGGGTCTTTCTCGATCTTGTCTTTGGTTTCACCCATTACATACTGGATGAAGTCATCAAAGCCCAAACAGTACATCTTGATGAAGTCTTTGTCGTAAAGCTCTTCGGTGTACAGGGTATGCGCGACACCCAGCATAAACGCCACATCAGTTTGTGGGTTGATGTACATATGGTCGTTGTTGAGGTAACGCTGGGTTTTGTTCTTCACCGGGTCAACGGAAAGCACATTGATTTCGCCATTGGCGACTTTCTCTTTCAGTTTCTCCAAATAGGCGAATGACTCGTGAGTTTCACAGTTCCAACCAACCTGGAGGTTTTTCACCGGATCGTTAGCCCAAAGAACAATATTGTCACTGTGTTCAAGGATTTCAGACCAAGAGGTACCCTGCGCATACACTTCGGTGGAGCCTAATACATACGGCAGGATGGTTTGGCCGGCACCGGTAGAGTAGTCACCGACTTTTTTGATGTAGTTACCGTGCATGCCGACAACACGCTGCATGTGGTTACCACAGCTGTGGAACTGGCCGGTTTGACGCCAGCCAGTTTGACCAGCGTGTAGTGCCCATGGGCCGTAATCTTTCTGAATACGCTCCAGTTCGCGGTAGAACAGGTCAATCGCTTCATCCCAGGTAACGCGGACAAAACGGTTGTTACCACGGGTCTCGGCACTGTATTTGTGTTTTTTCAGCCAGTCGAGGCGAACCATCGGGTAGCGCACACGCGATGGGCTGTAAAGGATCCCCTTGATGCCGTTAAGCATCTCGGTTGGGTGCTTATCCAGCTCCAGCGGTTTGATTTCTTGTAGCTTACCGCCGTAGATATGGGCGCGGAATGCACCCCAGTGAGAGCCTGATACTTTCCAGGTTCCTATGGTTTCAGCGGCCATCGCTTTGTTTGCACCTAGCAGGCTAGGGCCAATCACTGATGCGGCGCTGGTCGCTACCATACCTTGTAGGAAACGTCTTCTGCTTACAGACATAGTCAATTACTCCATCAATCGCTTAGTGGTGGCCATCTGCAAAATCAGATGAGTGTTTCTGTAGGTACTTCAGCACCAAGGCTTTGCTGTCGGTATCGAAGTTAACGAAGGCCATCATGCCGTTGAACATGCCTGGCCAGGTGTTGGCATCAAAGTGCGCTTCATCCGGCTGGGTGTGGCACACAGAACAGTTGGTGTTGTAGGACTGTTTTGCTTTCTCCCAGATAGGCTGAACGTCGGCCATCAAGGCTTCTTTTTTCATCCACACTTTGGCGGTAACGCGCTGCCAAGGAAGGCCGGTGAGGTCATCTTCTTTGCGCTCGAATTTCTCGACAACCTGATCATTGGTGGCAGACTCTTTCAGCAGGGAAGCGACGGCGATGTTCATACCGAAATCTTCCTGGATAACACGACCAAAGCCTTTGTCTTTGCGCCAGCCAGAGACTTCTACTTCGATGGCATCGGCGGATTGATCGATGACTTTGACGGAAGATGCAGGGTTTAGCAGACCAGCTTCTGTGGTTAGCTCTTTTTCTTCGTAAAGCGGCAAATGGCGTACGCTGACATATTCTTGGCCTGTTTCGAACTTGGTGTTTGACGCTAGCTGCTCAAGCTCACCGATCATGCCACCAGAGCTGTCCATGTTTTTCGGTAGGTTGTGGGCAATTCCTTTGTGGCAATCCACACAGCTTTGGTCACGCTCAGCCGCTTGCTTCATTTGGATGCGAGCTGTTGGGCGCATGTTATCGAAATCCATGCTGTCGTAGTTGTGGCAGTTTTTACATTCCAACGACTTATTGGCAGAGAATCGATCCCATTCATGCTGGGCCAGAGCAACGCGGCGTTCTTCGAATTTTTCTTTGGTGTCTAAATCACCGAATACTTGGGCGAACACTTCTTTGCTGGCTTGCATTTTACGGGCGATCTTGTCAGTCCAATTGTGTGGAACGTGACAGTCAGGGCAGGTTGCACGAACGCCGGACGTATTTTTCCAGTGCACGGTTTCTTGTAGCTCTTGGTATACGTTATTTTCCATGGTGTGGCAGCCAATACAGAATTCTTCGGTATTGGTCACCTCAAGCGCGGTATTGAAACCACCCCAGAAAATAACCCCTGCGATAAAGCCACCAAGGGTTAATACCCCGAGGCTGATATGAACACTTGGCCGAGAGAAAGTCTGCCAAGCTTTAATTAGAAATGCTTTCATGTTGTGTACTCAATGTGTGGTTATTAGATTGTTGTTATTTAGGCTTTATCCCATATGGCCTGGAGGCCCCAAGAAGAAGACCTGCATCATCCAAACGAAAAAGCCGTAGCCACCGACGGCGGCAACACTGAGGATGGGAAAGAGGAAAACTGTGATGAAAAAGAAAGCACGCCACTCACGCTGCTTTTCATCCTTAGCAGCTGTGCTGATTCCATTGTTCATATATCTACCCGTTCTACTTTGTTAATTGAGCTAAAAGGAAAAGTGTTAACAAATGTTTTAAAGGGATCTTAAGATATATTTTCGTGGTGATTCAATTGGGCAAAAGCTATTGGTTTTACCTTATTAATTCTTTTTTGATCTGTAACGGAAAGATGAATGGGATGCGATTTTATATAACTATTTATGGGTGGTTGTGAAGAATTATTAATAGCTCTTTGTGTTTCTATTTTGTTAAATTAATTTAAATTTGGTTGCGATATTGATCTGATTGACGTGACGAAAGAGCATTTTTTATTGATTTGCCGAGAAGTTGATCGAAATAAAGTGTGATCTAGATCTATATAAATATTAACCATGTAAATTAAAGGGTGATTTCATACATATCCAATACTCATGTTTATAGCGATAAAATTAATATCAAAACTGTTTCAGTGCGGATTTGATTTGAAGTGATTTATTACAGATTGGGATTTTGAGGAGTGAGTTTGAGGAATAAAAAAGCTGGTATGAACCAGCTTTTAATAAATGAAGATTTGAAGTTTCAGATCTTATCTCGCCGTCTCGAAAGCGAGGGCTTTCTTCTCAACCTGACGGAAAACCAGGGTAAGCATGCCATTGACTGTTAGGTAGAAAGCCCCTGCGACACTGAAGACCATTAAGGTATCGTAGGTTTGGGCGTTGATCCGCTGAGCATAGCCCATGATATCCATAATGGTGATGGTACTGGCCAGCGAGGTGCCTTTAAAAACCAAAATCACTTCGTTGGAATAGGCTGGGACCGCTCGGCGAATCGCATACGGCAGCAATACACCCAAGGTCGCTTTAGTATTCATTCCCAATGCTTTGCATGCCTGCCATTGGCCGGAAGGGATAGCATTGAAGGCGCCTTTGAACAACTGGGTACTATATGCTGCGGTATTAAGCGCTAGGGCAAGCATGGCGCAGAACCAAGGTTGGCTCAGCCAGTTCCATAAAATACTTTCCCGTACCCACTCAAATTGTCCTGGACCGTAGTAAATCAAAAAGATCTGTACCAACAGGGGAGTACCGGTAAACAAGGTAATGAGGCCGCGGCTTAGCCAGTGCAGGCCTGGCGTTTTGAGAATCAGCGTCAATGTCATCAATAACGCCAAGGTACAGCCAACCAACAAGGAGACCGCGGTCAGTTCAAGGCTAACAACTAAGCCATCGAGAAGTTGCCAAACGTGTTGCTCATTCATGCGCTAGCTCCTTCCAATGCATTTGCTTTAGTCACTTTTGCTTTAGCTGATTTGCCCGATGTTGAGTGGCCATCCTGCAAGCTGTATTTTTTGTCCAGCTGCTTGACGACCCGCTGGGTGATCAAGGTGATGACCAAATACACAGCTGCCGCGCAGGCATACCAGGTAAAGCTTTCGTGGGTGGCTGCTGCGGTTAGCTGAGCCTGCTTGAGCAAATCGGTCACCCCAATCAGAGAGACCAAGGCAGTATCTTTTAACAGTACTAGCCATTGGTTGGTCAGACCGGGTAGGGCGTGGCGAACGGCTTGTGGCAGTACAATCTTGAAGAATGCCCGTGACTTGCTGATCCCCAATGCACTTGCTGCTTCCCGCTGGCCATTAGGAACAGCTTTGAGAGCGCCTCGCAATGTTTGAGAGGCGTAGGCAGCAAAGATAAGCGAGAGGGCAATCACCCCAGACAGAAACGGGCTGACTTCAATGAAATCACCGGTCAGCAAGAACAGTACTTGCGTAGATCCGAAGAAAATAAACAGTACAACCAATATTTCAGGTAAGCCCCGAAGCACGGTGACCAGCGCTGTTGTCGGCCAAGCAAGGGCACGGAAGCGCGACATCTCACCACTGGCAAAGAGAACTGCCAAGACCAATCCTACAGTGACGCTGGCCAGGCTTAGCTGGATGGTGACCCAGCTAGCCTCAAGTAGCGTCAGAGCATAACCTGAGAACGCCATAAATTACTCACCGAAGTACTTGTTGAAGATTTCGTCGTACTGGCCATTTGCTTTAACCGTTTTCAGTGCAGTGTTTAGCTTATCCAGTAGCTCTTGGTTGTCTTTGTTGATGGCGATACCAAAACCGTTGCCGAAGTATTTGGCATTGGTCACCTGCTCACCCACATAAACCAGGTTGTCGTTCTTTTTGAACCACTCGGCAACCACGGCAGTATCACCGAATACAGAGTCGATACGGCCATTTTGCATATCGATGAACGCGTCCTGGTAGCTGGCGTATGGTACTGCGGTCACACCGTCAAGTTGTTCGGTTAGGTAGCTCTGGTGGGTTGAACCGTTCTGAACACCAACACGCTTGCCTTTAAGCGAAGCTTGGTCTGCCACTTTTCCATCAAGGGCAACGAAAGCGGCTGAGTTGTCGTAGTATGCGTCGGTAAAGTTGACCACTTGCTGGCGCTGTTCAGTAATATCAATACCCGAGATTGCTGCATCGTAACGACGGAATTTCAACGCAGGGATCAGGCTATCAAATGGCTGGTTGTGGAAAGAACACTTAGCTTCAATCACGTCACACAGTGCATTGGCGAGATCAACATCAAAGCCCTGGATTTCGTTATTCTCATCAACGAATTCGAATGGGGCGTAAGTTGCTTCCATCGCAAACTTAATTTCTTCTTGGGCTGCGGCATTAGCTGAAACCAAACCAATCAATGTTGCCAATACAATCTTTTTCATCGCGATACTCCGTGCGTCGTTAACTGCAGCATCACGTGGCAGTGATGCTGAAATATGTTTATACCCAAGTCACTTGGGTCGGTAACTGAATTTAGTGCGTGAGGTATTCAGCGAACTCAGGGGTCGCCGGGGTTGTGAAAGCCTCTTTGGTGCCGTGCTCCACCATGCGACCTTTTTCAAGGTACAACACGTGGCTGGCGATTTTCTTGGCAAAGTCCACTTCGTGGGTCACCACAACTTGGGTAATGCCTGTTTCACTCAGGTCGTTAATGATTTTGACAACCTGGTTGGTAATTTCAGGGTCGAGTGCGGCCGTTGGTTCGTCAAACAACAGCACTTCAGGCTTCATCATCAGTGCGCGGGCAATGGCAACACGCTGCTGCTGGCCACCAGAGAGTTGCAACGGCCAAGCATCAGCTTTGTCTGCTAGTTGCAAACGAGTGAGAAGAGCCATGGCTTCGTCAATGGCTTGTTGCTTAGAGATACCTGCAACTTTAATCGGCGCTTCAATCAGGTTTTCCATTACCGTGAGGTGAGGCCATAGGTTGTATTGTTGGAACACCATACCGACTTTGCGCCTTAGTTTCAGTGCTTCTTTCTCGCATACAGACTTTGAAAAGTCGTAGGCTTCGTTGGCAACCTGAAGCTGGCCGCTATTAGCGTTCTCCAGCAAATTTAGCACCCTTAGCAAAGAGCTTTTACCGGCGCCACTTGGGCCAAGCAATACCAAGGTTTCCCCTTTACCACAGGTGAATTCAACATCATGAAGAACCTGGGTATCACCATAGAATTTATTAACACTCTTTACTTGAATACTCATGCTGACTTACTGCATTAATCGTCACTTGAGGTTTATATTACCCAGAGTGAGATCTTATGCAAGAAAAATGTATAAAAAATCCCACAGGTTACATTTTTGTTTGATTTATGTTCTAAATTTTATCTTTTACCCCATTTAAATCACTGTATTTAAGTGGCTAGAGCGATAGATGTGAAAATGGCATATTGGTGCGGATTTGCGGTGTGGAATATTTAAGCATTTAAACAAAAAAAGGCCACTACGAGAGTGGCCTTAGAGATTTAGCGTTTAGCGCAGTATGGAATTATGCAGTCTGGGCAAGTGCCGCTGTTTCTTCGCGGCGGGCTTTAACCACAAATGCGTAACCAATTAGCGCGACAAACCCTGTAATGAACATTGCTGTCGTCACAGTAATCAAGCCATATACCGCAAAGGCTGATACCAGGCCGCTTGCTGCAAAACACACCATTGTTTGCAGGAAGTTCAGTAGGCCAGCAGCTGTTGCACTACAGTTTTTGAAATCTTCCAGCGCTTTGCTGATGATTAGCGGGTAGATAGCACCGTTCGCCACTGCCAAGAAACAGAATGGAACCAGGATCGGCCAGATAGTGGTTGGCTCAGTTTGCAATGAGATCATGAACATCACCGTTACGCTGGCAAAGAACAGCTTTAGGATCCAAGGTAGCAGTTGCTGGCTGTCGTATTTGTTTAGCAGGGTACGGCAACCGTAACCACCGATAATGAAAGCAACAGTCTGTGGTGCATAGCTCAGGCCGATATCTGCGCCGGAGTATCCCATAGCTGCCATCACAAATGGTGAACCTGTAAGGTATGCGAAGAACGCAGCTGAACAGGCAGCAAAGATAATCATGTTACCAATGAATTTTTTTGAACTAAGGATCTGGGCATAATCGCGGCGCAATTGCACTGAGACTTTTTCTTGTTTTTTGTCCAAATTGGCACTTTCAGTTTCTTTTAATGTCATGATGGACAAAACAGCACCAAAACCAACGAGGGCAACAAAGATACTACGCCAGCCGAACTGGTGCTCAAGCATCGCACCAGCTAGTGGAGCAAGAGCTGGGGACAACGCAACCAACGGCATAATGGTGGCGAAAACACGCTCAGAGACCTTGCCTTCGTAACGGTCAACCACCACGGCCTGCCAGATAACTGTTGCACTACATGCGCCTAGCGCCTGTGCAAAACGGGCTACCAGCATCAATTCGACGTTTGGGGCAAAGGCACAGAATACAGAGGCGACACTGAATAGTGCCATACCACCCATCTGCACTTTGATACGACCAATTCGATCAGACAGCGGGCCATAAATTAACTGGCCAAGTGCCATACCCAACAAGAAAATACTCAGTGTCAGGCCGATAAGTGATTGTGATGTATCAAAATCCTCTCGAATAACTTCGAAAGCAGGGAGGTACATGTCTGTCGCCAGGAAGCCCAGCATACTTAAACATGCAAACCACAGGGTTGTCATTTTTGAAGGTTGATTTGTCATAGCTTTTATTTCTTTAACTGTTTTGTACTTTGCGGCAAGTCTATACATGGTTTTTCGTGCTGTGAAACGGTAAAATTTAAACATTACTTTCAAAAAATTTGATTTGAATGTTTTTTAACCGCCATCATGGTTTTACCTATGGTGCACTGTGTTGGGTTGAATATCGTTCAGGTGGTGCGAATTAATAGCAACTTGTTGCAATATTACTGTAAAAATCAACAGCTTTGACTGTGTTGGATGTGAGTGCTGAACGGTAAAAAGGAAGGGGCTGATGTTTTCTTATAATGATTTACAAGTGATAGACGTGGTTGCGAGGAGAGGAAGTTTTTCTGCAGCTGCTGAAGAATTGCACAAAGTACCCAGTGCCATTAGCTATACCGTTAGGGTTATCGAAGAGCGCTTGGCGGTCGATTTGTTTGTTCGGCTCCATCGCCAGGTACAACTTACCCCTGCTGGTGAGTTCTTTGTTGAAGAGGCAAGGGCGTTACTTAAGCAAATGGAACTGCTAAAAATGCAAACCCAGCGAGTTGCCAATGGTTGGTCGCAAAGTGTATCGGTAGCATTGGATACGGTCGTACGTGAGAGCCGGGTAAATACTCTGGTGCGTGATTTCTACCGCCAGTTTCCCGATATGGAACTGCATCTGACGATGGAAGTGTTCAACGGGGTATGGGATGCTTTGTCTGATGGTCGGGCTGATATTGCCATCGGTGCAACGGCGGCAGTGCCTGTTAGTGGTCACTTTGATTATCGCGATATGGGGGTGCTGGAGTGGCGCTTTGTGATTAGCCCTGATCATCCTCTGGCACAAACCGACTATCCGCTTGAGGCGGAAGAGCTCATCGAATACCCGGCGATATGCCTTGAAGATACGTCAAGGGTACTGCCTAAGCGGGTGACTTGGCTGATGGATAACCAGCGGCGGATCATGGTGCCAAACTGGCACAGTGCCATGTCATGTTTGAAGTCGGGGCTGGGGATCTGTGTCGTGCCAGAGCACAAGGCGTTGCCGCTTATCGAAAGTGGCGAGCTGGTAGAGAAACAGTTAGCGGTTAAACCGCCGGTCAGCCCATGCTGCTTGGCGTGGAATAAAGAGAGCCAGAACCCGGCGATTGATTGGCTGCTCGATTATCTGGGAGATAGCGAGCAGCTTCATCGCGAATGGATGCGCTAGGCACGATGCTTAGCAAGCTGGCTTATTCAGTGGTTTTATCGCCCGCTTTTTCGCCATCGATTTCAGTGTTAACGATACTGGCTTCAGCATTGTCTTCGGCTGCGCTTGCTTCTTGTGCTTGTTCGGCAGGTTGCTCAGCCTGCTGGGCTTCTGCTTCCATCTTTGCGCGCTCAGCTTTGGAGATGTAGCGCGGCTTGTTGCTGCGATGCAACTTGGCGTTTGCTTTCTTCTGCTTTTTCTTCAGCGCTTCGTTAATTTTCTTCTTGCGGTTCATGCTTAACATACCAAATCGAAATTGGCTGGCAATTCTAGGGGTAATTGACGGGAATGTGAAGGGGATTGGCCCAAGTAGCATTAAGTTACTTGGGCTTTTGTATGGCTATGTTAGTAGTGTTAGCGCCTTGGGGCCGCTATTGAGACGCTTTACCAACCGATAAGCGGCGAACCAATGTCGGGTTATATAGCCTTGCCTGGTTGGTTTGCTTATTCTCGCTTGCCAATTGCAATGACAACTTGGCTGCTTGCTCTGCCATTACTTGGATAGGGTAGCGGATGGTAGTGAGTTTCGGGTGGACGTATCGGGCAATATCGCCATCATCAAAGCCGATAACCGAAATATCCTCTGGAATGCGCAGATTATTTTCATGCAGTACGGACAAGCAACCTGCAGCCATGTAGTCGTTATAAGTAGCCACAGCCGTGACAGGCAGGTTCTTCGACAGCAGGTTGGTCATGGCGTATTCACCGCCAAGCTCATCCGGCTCACCGTACTCGATGTATTCTTCGTTAGGCTCCAAGCCATGATCTTTGAGGGCTTCAAGGTAGCCAGCCTTGCGGTCCCTGGCATCTTCAATGTCATGGCTTGAGCACAAGTAACCAATATGCTTATGGCCATGGCGGATCAGGTACTCGGTGGCAAGGTAGGAGCCTTTGCGGTTATCGAGAGAAATACAGCGCGAGGCGATATCAGGTACGATGCGGTTGATCACCACAAGCCCCGGGATTTCGTTGGCTAAGTCGATGAGTTCCTGATCGCCCAACCCTTTACTGTGAATGACCAAGGATTCACAGCGGCTGTTGATCAGCAGGTTAATGGCATTGCGCTCTTTTACCGGGTCGTGGTAGCCATTGCCAATAAGGAGCTGTTTCTCATTTTGGTTAGCGATGGTATCGATGGCTTTGACCATGGTACCGAAGAAGGGGGCAGAGACATCATTGACCAAAACGCCAATGGTGTTGGTCGATTTGCTCACGAGTGCCCTTGCATTGGCATTGGGCCGGTATCCGAGTTTTGCCATTGCGGCTTTCACGGCTTTAATTGCCGTTTCACTGGTGTGTGGTGCGTTGTTGATCACCCTTGAAGTCGTGGCGACGGAAACGCCCGCTTCTTTCGCGACATCCTTGATGGTAGCCATAGAGCCCTCTTTCTTTACTGCTGGCTCATTAAACAATGGTTGGAAGGATAAAACAAATCCCTGTCAGTGTTTTTTCATAGGCTGAATTAATTATTGCAACTTGAATCACCCTACTCATCTTTAAGTAGGGTGATAAAGTAAGCAACAGGCATTAATCTCGGAATCTAGGTGGCTGAATCACTCAAGCCAAGAGTCAGTGTTATTTTACGTTGTATTTCGCGTCGGTGCGGATGTACAGCGTTACCTCCTCATCACCAACATTTGAAATGTTGTGGGTAAACTTATCTGTAGATTCGATGTAGCTGCCTGCTCCTAGAACAATTGCGGTCTCGAGGTCTTTGGAGTCGTAGCTCAGTGCTCCTCCAATCACAACTGCACGGAACTCACTGGCCTCGGTCGATATACTGCCTTCAAAGCCTGGTGGTAGTTTTATCATTGAACCACCTATTGCTGAGGTACTTCCCCATACGTAGGTAGACAAAACACCTTCCGCTTCAATATCGTGAAGGTCATTGTTGGTTAACCATACAATGTTATCCCTGTGAAGGTTCAAGGGGCGCTCACCATTGTCGAACTTCTCTTTGGATGGCTTTACAAGGTAGGGGCCTTCATCAATCTCTAAGTAGATAAGGTTGATCTCGCCGTTAGCGGCAGTGGTGTGGTCTTCACCTGCGGGCTGCGTCCAGAATGAGCCAGTTGGCATCCACATTTTTTCAGCCGTTGGGTCATCATTGTGCATTAGGCCATCAATTACCACGCCACGATAGGTAATGTTGTGGATATGCGGCGGTGACTCAAACCCTTTACGGAAGCGAACCAACATACCGGTAGCGGTGTCTTTTGTTCTATCCCCCCATAGATCGGCTGCCCCTGGGCTCAATTCGCCACGCAATGGGTTTAGGTATCCCCATTCAATGTCATCGGTGGCGACAACTTTAGACGTGGGTTCGGCGGTGTATGCCTGCACAGAGAGTAGCGCTGCTGCCATAGCAATAACAGGCTTTTTAAAATCTAACTTCATAACTTGTCCAGTTATCATCGTATTGTTTTGCTTAGGTAAACTATAACAATGGCTAGTAAATGGTATTAGAAGCCTTACTGTGAAAACAGTATTAACAAGAAACACTATAATCAGATTTTATATTTTAGTAGGGATTGGAATAACCCAGGATTGCTCCTATGACACCAGTACAACTCAATAAATATCAAGCAGTGATGAATCAATAATTAGTAAAGCGGTACCTTTGCTAAAACGGGAACTGGCCAGTTGCTAGGGGCATGTTTTTGTGTTGGAGAGGGGGTAAGTGGCAGAGGGCGAACAGTTCTGGGAATCTATCGATAAATCAAGACGCTCTTGGTGAGCAACCCCCTCCAGATGGAGGGGGGGGCTTTTATTGTGATTTAAGCTGATTTTTTACGAGATGCCTTAGTTTGGTCAATCTCGGTAAATAGGCCTCGCATCAAGCTCACACAGCCTAGGATCAGAATGATCGTAAAGGGTAGGGCTGCAATAATCGTAATCGATTGAAGGGCCTGAATGGAGTCAGTACCACCAATCCACAGCATCACCATCGCAATGGTTGCAGAGATAACCGCCCAAATGACTTTTTGCCTGATCGGAAGCTCTAACTTGCCACCTGCCGTCATGCTATCAACAACAATCGAACCTGAGTCTAGGGTTGTTACAAAGAAGACAACTATCAGTGCAACGGCGATGAGAGAAAGGATATTACCGATTGAATATGCATCTAGCATGTAGAACAAGCTGAGCGATACGTCACTAATACCTTGTTCTGCACCTAGTAGGCCAACTTTGTCAATAACCTGCTCGATGGCGATGCCGCCAAAGAAAGACATCCACGCAGTGGTAACCAGTGTAGGGACAACCAGAACACAGACCAAAAATTCGCGGATTGTGCGGCCTTTTGAAATACGGGCAACAAACATACCAAAGAAAGGCGCGTAGGCGACCCACCAGGCCCAGTAAAAGACGGTCCAGCCGTGTAGCCAGGTTGTATCTTCACGGCCAGAGCTTTGGCTCAGTGGAATAATGTTTTTCACATAACCAGTGACAGCGGTAAACAGCGAGTCAAATGTGGTGGTGAAATTCAAAACAACGAGAAAGCCCATGAACAGGAAGGCGATAATCATATTGAGGTTACTCAACACTTTCACCCCAGCATCCATTCCTCGAACTACAGAAACAATAGCCAGCCCCATAATGACCAAGATAATCAATATTTGGAGGAATAGGCTGTTTTCAAGGCCGAATACATGGCTGATACCACTTGCCGCCTGGGAGCCTCCCAGCCCCAGTGAGGTAGCAAGGCCGAACAAAATAACCAGTACGGCCAAAACGTCAATCACGTCACCGATTCTTCCCCAAACCCTGTCGCCAAGTAGTGGGTAAAAAACGGAACGCATCGATAGAGGCAACCCTTTGTTGTATACAAAGTATGCCAATGAGAGAGCAGTCATGCCATAAATGGCCCAGGCGTGGAAGCCCCAGTGGAAGACTGCAGAGCCTAGTGCCAGCTCTCTTGCTTCGGCAGTATATGGCTCGACATTTAGTGGTGTGCCAAACCAATTAGTGAAAAATGCCGTTGGTTCTGCGACCCCCCAGAAAATAAGCCCGATGCCCATGCCTGCAGCAAATAGCATGGAGATCCATGAAAGAGTCGAAAAATCTGTGGTAGCGTCATCGCCACCCAGGCGAATTTTACCCAAAGGTGAGAAAGCAATAACAATGGCAAACAGTAGCAATATGTTTGCGCCCCACATAAAGACAAAGTCAAACTTCGAGAGAGCGGCTGCCTTCACGGCATCAATTGCCGCTTTGGAATCTGCTGGTGAAAGAATTAAGAGTGTAACAATAAAAAGAATGGATAAGCCCGCGGAAACGGTAAAAACGGTGTTGTGGACATCCATACCCCATTTGGTTACGTTGTCCTGACCTACTTGGTAATCTGTTGAATCTATACTGTATTTATTTGATTTAAAACCCATAATTTAGAGGCTTGTACATTCGAATCCCGAATGTAATGACCAACTCCATGTCTATTAATCGACTGATTAGTATGCAAATATCATTCGAGTGACGGGTCTTTTCCATGACCTTTTCTGGGTCCTCTTCGATGTATCTACACCTAATCCCAAGCCAACTAATATATCACACAATGAGGGGCTTTTGAGCCAAATGTTCAGACGTTCACTTGCCAACTGTACTCGAATAACACTTGGGAACATCACATTCATCGGTAAGTATCATCAAAAACTGTTCTGCTAGAGTGAGCTTAGCTTGCTTTAGCGAATTTTAACGTTGGAGGGATGCGGCCTCACCGTGGTGAGGCCGTTTGGCTAAGGTGTTATATGCTAGGCGCTTAGAGGCTCAATGCATAAGCTATAGGCATATTGCTTGTCAGTGAGTTTGAACTCTTCATGGACACTCGGGCTCCAGGAATCATCACCGCCAACGCCCATGTGCTGGTGGTCTACACGCAGGTAGATTTGCTGCTCGGCTTCAAGCTCGTTGGTGTGTTTCGCTGCCGCCAATTGCTGCTGGCTGTAACGGCTGACGCTGAACTGGAAATCGCCTGAGATATTCAAGCCACCGATAGACAGCGAGTTACAGCCACAGCGCAGACCATTATCCGTCGGGAAGATGTATGGGGTGTGCATGCCGCTCAGTGTTTCGGTGTATTGGCCAAAGCGCGCACCTGATAGCCGGTCTGGGTAGTTTTCAAATGGACCAAAGCCGCGCCATTCAATGTGCTGTTGCTCTTGCTGTTCTTGTTGTAGTGGCAAAGCTAGCTCTAGGCCAATGCGTGGCATAGGCGGTAGGTCATCAGCTAATTTAACCGAGACATCTAGCTTGGTTTGGCCTTGGCTGTCCAAGGTGTAAGTCCAGACTGTAATCGCCTGTACATTACCATTGAAGGTATATACAAACGTTGAAGTAACAACGACTTGGTGGCTAAGGGTATTTAC
This sequence comes from Photobacterium sp. ABD4_091, assembly GCF_056160145.1. Lineage (NCBI taxonomy): Bacteria > Pseudomonadati > Pseudomonadota > Gammaproteobacteria > Vibrionales > Vibrionaceae > Photobacterium > Photobacterium sp. ABD4_091. Next base: position 3,083,253 of record NZ_JBSWWQ010000001.1, read on the forward strand.
CTGGCAGTCTACACATTCGCGGTCCCATTTGCCGATACCGGCAGCATCCCAACGGCATACCCAGGCATTTGGGTCGACAAAATCAACTTCACTTACACCAATGTCATTATCCAGCGGGGCACGGAAGAAGTTATCTGATGGGGAAGCCACAAGCTGCGGCTTGCCTTCGATAGTCCATTGCTCCAGCAGCCCGCTGCCTTTGTTCCAGCACCAATGGTGCATACCATTGTCACTGCTGATCAAAATGCTTTGTTCGTTTTCAGTAGCAACAGGCGCTTGGCTTCGGTTGAAGGCTGGATAGGCCAGGGAGTTGCGGTTAGTAACTGCAAACTGTTCACTGGCTACAATGTGGCCTGCTTCTGCCCACGGTGTTGTTTCACGTAGCTCGATATCGGTATTGAGGTGGTAAACCGCACCGGCACGAGGTTTGAAGTCAATATCAATGCAGAGAGTCTTTTGACTATCTGCCGGAACGTCCAGTGGCTGCTCGCCAGTCGCAATGACACGACCATCTTCAAGCAAAGACCATTTCAGGCGCTCGTTATCGGTTGCACGGAACAAGTTTTCGTTGGTCACCGTCAGGGTATACGCGACACAGTTGGCCAATTGCTCTTCGCTATTTAGCTGGACGGTGATCATGCGCTGGCAGTGTTTGGCTTCTTCCAGCGTTGGATGCGGGGTTCTGTCTGGGAAAACCAATCCGTTGATGCAGAACTGGCGGTCGTTGATGGTATCGCCAAAATCACCGCCGTAGGCCCAGAAATGATCGCCTTTGTCATCAAACTTGCTGATCCCTTGGTCAACCCAATCCCAGATAAACCCGCCTTGCAGGCGAGGGTAGTCACGGAAAGCGTCCCAGTACTTGTTGAAGCTGCCGAGGCTGTTACCCATGGCGTGGGCATACTCACACAAGATCAATGGGCGGTTCTCATTAGGCAGGGACACCCACTTCTTGATTGACCATTTCGGCACAGCTTCATCTTCAATAGTGGTATTCACACGGGCATACATAGGGGCAATGATATCCGTTGCGGTTGTATCTGAGCCGCCGCCCTCATACTGCACCGGGCGAGATGGGTCAAAGTTCTTCGACCAGGCATACATGGCGTTGTGGTTGCTGCCATGGCCGGATTCATTGCCTAGTGACCAAATGATAATAGAAGGGTGGTTCTTGTCGCGCTGGACCATTTGGGTATAGCGGCTCATGTAAGCATGTGCCCACATCGGGTCGGCAGACAGGCGGTTCATCGGCTCCATGCCGTGGGTTTCGATGTTGGCTTCGTCACACACATACAAACCGTACTCGTCACACAGCTCGTACCAACGCGGGTGGTTAGGGTAGTGGGCGGTACGCACCGCATTGAAGTTATACTGCTTCATCAGGCAGATATCTTTGATCATATCTGCTTCTGTCATCACATGGCCAAGCTCTGGGTGGTGCTCGTGGCGGTTGACGCCCCGGATCAGCAGAGGCTTGCCGTTGAGGCAAAGTTGGCCGTCGATGGTTTCGACTTTACGGAAGCCAACCTGGTAGGCTTCACTTTCGATATGGTTGCCATCGGCATCAAGCAAAGAGACTACACAGCGGTATAGGTTGGGTGCCTCGGCACTCCACTTTTTCGGCTCACGTACCGACACAGTTTGGAATACGACATCGTTGTAGCTGCCACGCTCGTCGATACGGCGGTTATTAGGGCGGTCAATAACAGGCTCGGTGATTGCCTGCTCGCCGTCAAACAGTTGGATCTGAACCTGGTGCTCTGCAGTGGCATTGATATGGGTAACAACGGACAAGGTGCCATCACGGTAGCAGGCATCTAGATCCGGTGTGATAAAGACGTCTTCAATGCACTGAGAAGGCTTGGCCAGCAGGGTGACATCACGGAAGATGCCGCTCAGCCACCACATATCCTGATCTTCTAGGTAGCTGCCGTCACTCCAGCGGATCACCATCACTGCAAGGGTATTGCCGCCAGCAACAAGGTACTGGGAAAGGTCGAATTCTGCAGGCAGGCGGCTGTCCTGGCTGTAACCGACCCAATGGCCGTTACACCACAAATGAAAAGCAGAGTTAACACCATCGAAGATAATACGGTGGGTGTCTGCCAGTTGGCTTTCTTCTACCGTAAAGCTGGTACGGTAGCAGCCTGTTGGGTTGTCTTTCGGGACGAAAGGCGGGTTTACTTCGAACGGGTATTTGACGTTGGCATAAATCGGTTTGTCATAGCCTTGCAGCTGCCAGTTGGAAGGTACCGGAATATTGTCCCAAGCCTGGTCATTGAAGCTAGGAGTCACGAACTCGCCGTCCACTTGCTCCGGGGCATCGAAAAGCTTGAATTTCCATTCGCCGTTCAAAGACTGGCGCTGGGCATTTTTTGCATCTCGTGCACTGTCGATGTCACGGAAGCTGGCCAGTGGGCTGTGCGCAGACAAACAATGGATGTTCACTGACTGAGGGTTTTCCCAGTCTCGGCGCTGAATAATGTTAGAAAATGCCGTCATCGTTATCCTACTTATAGTGATCTTACGTAATCTTGAAAATTTTAGTTGCTGTGCCGCACGGCGATAGCTTGTTGCCCTGCGGCTAGTTATTCTTTGTGTTTTTTGGGTTGGCTGTTATTGGGCCAAGGTATCGAGCAGGTAATCTTTAGCCTGCTCATGGCCGGCTGATTCGGCTTTGTTTGCCCAATCAACCGCTTGCTTGAGTTTTCCGCTGCTCATGGCTTCATCAATTTGCTGTTTGAAATAGTGCCAGCTGTGTGTGTCAGCGGATGCCGTCTTTGATTCATTGGCAGGGGCTGTTTTTGATACAGCAGCTGCCGAGGCCTCTTTTGCGGTTAAGCTAGAGAGCATGTCTACCACCGGGTTGCCGAAGTGTTGTTGCGTGGTGATTTCAACCACGCCGACAGGTGCCAAGGTGGCATAGAGTGGAAGACGTTTGCTGCCGATAATGTTCTGTGACTCGGCAAATTCCTGTTCAGGGTGGATACGTTCCAGCTGATTGCCAATTTGCTGGGGATCATGCTGGATCATCAAGTAGGCCATGTTGTTGAGCTGGGTGCTGAGGATAAATTTACCTTCAATGCGCTCGGTACCGCTTAGGCTACTGGTGAAGTAATGAAAATCTTCAGTCGTGTATTGTTCGACCAACTGCCATTGGTTGTCATAGATGGTTATGGCCGGGGCGAACACTTGGTTGTTTTTAATCGGCGCACTGACTGAAAGCATGAAAGGTGAAGCCGTTTGCGGCAGGCCATAAGCCTTGGCAGGCGTGCGGCCTGATCCCTCATTGCCTGTATAGGCAAGAGGGAGGGTCTGGCCGTTGCCATCGAGAATGACATACTGCTGGCTATCCAATGCCAGCGGTTGGATCGATAGCGCAGCAATAGATTCACAGCATGCCGATTGGTTAAGATCGGTATTGAGTGTTGTGTCTGGAAAACTGCTGCAAGCGGTTAGGCTCAGCCCAAGCAGAATGGTCGCCAACTGTTTCTTCTTCATGCTTTGTCCTTAGGGTACAGGCCCAAATAGGCCCGTACCATTTTTAGTCAGGTTTGTGAGAGCGGGTGATTACCACCAAGTTTCAATATTGAAGCCAAAGGTGAACTCATCAGTCGACTTTTTACCTATGCTTTGTGCATTGCCGTAAGCATTTCGAGTCGCATTCCCGTCAGAATCTAAACCAGTTTCCCGTTGCCACTCATCATTCGTTTCAGAGTACGTTGCGAATACACGAAGTGTCGGGCGAGCCCAGACGCCTTTACCGGCTTGGAACATCTGAGCAACCGTGACTTTGAACATGTCATTGGTACCGGCACCGTTCTGTGCTTCGACTGTTTCGTAGCCGACTTCCAGGGCCGTTGCCATATAGTCTGTCCAGCTGTACTGAGGGCGGGCACCCACACTGAACCATTTATCACCATTGTTGTTATCGAGATTTTTGTCTTGATAAGCAATGTTATACATAACCTGGAAGTCTTCACTGATGTTCAGATCGCCATGATTGAACACTCGCCAGCTGTAACCGTCGTGGTCAACGCCGGTGCTGTATTTGGTCGCTTTGCCATTCGCTGGGCCACCTTCAGCACTCATCAAGCCACCGGCAAGGGCATCGGTACCATACTGGAAGGCCAAGGTGTTTGAACCGTAGTCCCAGGCTTGGCGGTAAAGCGCTGATAGCATGGCACCAGAAGTGGTGATATCTGATTCATCATAGCTAGAGTTTTGAGTGAAAACGTAGTTGACACCAAAAGTCAGATCAGCGGTGTCACTGATTACAATGTCACTGATTCGGGCGTCAATGTTATGCAAGCTACGGCCATCAGACGTTGAATCTGGTGCCATCCAGGCAAAATGGCCATTACCGAAACCAAGATCCCAGTTTTCAACACCAATACCTGTGCTCGATGTATCCCAGTATTTAATATCAACCATGTGGACTTCATGGCGGCGGTAAAAACGTTCACCACCCCAAAGAATGGCATTTGGCTGAGAAGCGATTAACCCATGACCGGCTGACCACATCTGGATGATGCTGACATCACCCCAGCTTTCGCCGCTCCCTAGGTAGAGGGTCGTATCGAAATAAGCATCACCGTCTTGCCACACATCGGCTTTCAGGCCGGCTTCCCACCAGTTCAGCTCGTTACCCAAACGGTAGTTACCATAACCTTCACTGGCGCGGATCACATCGCTTCGCTCACCTTTGCCATTATTATGGTCGTCATTGTCTGTGTAGATATTTCCCCATTTGGCATAGCCAAAATATTGAATATTCTCTACGGCTGCTTGGCTGGCTAGTGGGGCCATTATCAGTGCTATGCCGACTGCTTTTGCTAGCATCTTCTGTTTCATGAAACGTCTCCATCATTTTGTTTTTTTATGTATGGGTCCTAACTCAAGAGCGATCCTAGCACCGCTCTGGAAACGTTTACAGTGAGCCGTGGCGTATTTTATTCATTAAAGGCAAAACAATTAATAAAATTGTAATTTAGCTCACAATAACGGCGTATTTTGGCGGTTTTTGATGGAAAAATGCACAGTAAGTGGTTTTTATAATCCGGAAACGATTACGCAAAGCGAGGGTGGGTATAAGCGAAGGGAAATAAAAGCCCAACAAAACAATGGGTTGGGCTTTTTGATCAATAGAAACAAACTTCTTCCCAAGCCGTACAGATTGCTCGGTAAGACAAGCAAAGAAGCTATCTATGAGTGTTTTGAGTTAGGAACCCAAGGATAACGTTTCACTTTGAATCACAATAGTCACAGAATACGTCAGCTATTGGTGTGAATTCAAGTAATATGTGAAACACCTTGAATGGAATCAAAACCCAAAACACTGCATTTTTACTGGAGTGGTATCGATTTCACTACTATCAATTACTTATCGAAAGTACGAGCACGGGTTCGCTCTAAGCGCTTGAGGATTCGGTCCAGGCGGTCAGGATGAACCATGAACTCCTGGAACGCTTTCATTCCTTCCTGTGCCATCGCCGGATCGGTATCGCGGTCGTAGAACTGTGACGTACCGGATGCGCTGTTTAGCATGGCAATGCCTTTGTTGAGGAACACATCGTCAGTGACCGTAGATTTATTGTTGGTCGGGATCTGAAGCAGTGCCTCATTCATTTTGGTTTGGTTCTCAGCGCGTGCAATAAAGGCTAGGAATTTACGGGCGTTGTCTTTGTTTTTCGCCTTGCTTGGGATGTGAATGGTATCAATCGGGGCTTCTTCGGCCATTGCAATCTCTGGATTAATGGCTGGGAATTGAATAAAGCCCATTTTACCTTCTAGCTCCTCTGGGAAGTTAGGAGTGATGAAATTACCAATTAAGTACATGGCTGCTTCGCCGCGGTACAAGAACGGTTGGGCTTCCTGCCAAGAGTAGCCCGCATGGTTTTCCAGGAAGTAGCCTTTGTCGATCAGCTCACGCCAAGTATTGAAGGTATTGCGCACCCGCTCATCGGTGTAAGGGACTTTGCCATCCATTAGATCGAGGTGGAAGTCCAGCCCATTGACGCGCAGGTTGATATAGTCAAACCAGCCAGCCGCCGTCCAGAGGTATTTCGTCCCGATGGCGATAGGGGCGATGTTGTTTTGTTTCAGCGTTTCTGACGCGGCCAGGAACTCTTCCCAGGTTTTAGGTTCGCTGATGTCGTATTTGTCGAAGATATCTTTGCGGTAATAAATGCCCCACTGATAATAGGTAAACGGTACGCCCCATTGCTTGTCATCAACCGTCATAGCAGGGATGGTACTGGTGAAATCTTCATACATGTTGTTGGCTTGCCACACGTCACTGACATCTTCCAGCAAACCGCGGTCGACAAAAGTCTTCATTCGGTTACCAGCATGCCAGAATACGACATCGGGTGGAGAGGTGACCAACCAGTTACGCAGTGTTGTTTTATAGGCTTCTTTGTCATACAGGTTGTATTTAACGGTAATATCCGGATTCTCCTGCTTGAACTGGGCAACCATATTGTCAAAGACGGCCTTTGGTGCCGGATCGGCTTGATCTGAGTTGATAATCAGCTCCGAGGCGAAAGCAGTTGATGCCATGCTCATCGCTAGGGTGGTAGCGGTGATGATTTTATGTAGTTTTTTCATCATTTATCCTTATTAGTAGGGTAGTTGTATTTCCGTTTAACCTTTGGTCGCGCCTAGGGTTAACCCAGCAATGAAGTGTTTCTGCATCGCGAAGAACAAAGCGACAGGCGGAAGCGCTGCCAGTACGGCACCTGCGGAGATCAGGTTCCAAGAGGCCAACCATTGGCCACGCAAAGCGCTGATCCCTGCGGTAACAGGGCGTACCTCTTCGCTTTGCACCAATACCAATGCCCAGAAGTAGTCGTTCCAGATGAAGGTAAAGACCAGTACCGATAGCGCTGCCAAGGCAGGTCGGACTAATGGCAAGATGATGTACCAGAAAATCTTGAACTCGCTGACGCCTTCAACGCGCGCTGCCTCAAGTAATTCATTGGGAAGGCTGACGATGAAGTTGCGCATAAACAAGGTGCAGAAACCCGTCTGGAAAGCGACATGGAAAATAATTAACCCAAGGTGGGTGTCATATAAGCCTGCACTGATGGTGAGGTCGCGAACAGGGATCATCAATATTTGAAACGGGACAAAGTTACCCGCAATAAAGATGGCAAGTAGCCAAATACTGCCTTTGAATTTGTATTTTGCCAATGCAAAACCAGCAAGTGTTGAAAGGGCAACGGCGCCGGCTACAGCTGGCAGCGTAATAATCAACGAGCTAAGAAGATATTGCCCCATATCGGTGGTTTGGAAAACCATTTGATAGTTTTCGATTAAATTAAAGCTGGTGGGCCAGCCCCAATAGTTTCCTTGGTTGATATCTTCTATTGAGCGAACCGAAGTTAGCAATATAGCCAGAAGAGGTAATAGCCATAATATTATTGAAAAAGGCAATGCGACCCGGTAGGCAATATTGATGGTCCGGGAGGATTTATTAATAGGTGTCGGAAACATTATTTCTCACTCCTTAACATGCGAGTTAAGAAAAAGGCGATATAGATAGCCATGATCAGGAATAGCACGACAGCAATGGCGGCACCGTAACCCATCCGGTAGTTGAATATTGACTGCTCATACATCATGTAAGCGAGCACCGTCGAGCTCCCCCATGGGCCGCCAGCTGTCATGGTGGCAACCAGGTCGAATGAGCGCAGGGCGCCAATCACCGTTACTACCACAGCGATGAATGTCGCCGGTGATAGCTGAGGCAGTATAATGTGCCTGAGGAGCTTGAACCCCTTAGCGTTATCAAGTCGGGCGGCCTCAATAAGCTCCGGGTTAAGGTTGTTGAGCCCAGTGAGGTAGAGGATCATGCAATAGGCAATTTGCGGCCATAGCCCTGCAGCAATAATGCCGTAGGTGACGTATTGATCGCTCGATAACAGCGCAATAGGCTCTGCACCGAAAAAGGCAAGGATACTATTTAATAGGCCCAAGCTAGGGTCATAAAACCAAGTAAAGACTAAACCGACAATGACTTGTGATATAACAAATGGGAAGAAGAACAACGCTTTAATCAAACGTATTCCTTTCACTTCCTGATTCAGAAATAAAGCGATAGCCAGACCAATTGGTGGAGCAAGCATAAACATAACCAGCCACAACAAATTATTGGTCAGTGCGGTATAAAAGGTTTCTGAGTCAAATAACTCTACGTAGTTTTCAAAACCCACCCAGACTTTTTCGCCCATACCATCCCACTGGTACAAACTGAGGTTGAAACTATTAATAATGGGGTAAAGGACATAGATAGAAAAAAGCACCAATGCCGGGGCGAGAAATACCCAAGGTACTAAAGAAATAGGAATAACCCGCTTCCTTTTTTGTTTAGCGTCACTGGTTCTATTTAATGTCGCTTCTGCTGAAGAAGAATGAATCATACTAGGCTCCGATTCCATGTATGCAGAGATCTCGGTTCATTGGTAAACGTGCTTACCAAGTTGTTCTGTATGTTCTAGGTGTTGTTTTGATAGCTGTTTGATGACGCAAAGTGATTTGCGTGGTTACGATATCGACAATGGTGTTAATAAAACGTGATCAAGGAAACGTTTCCATAAATGATCGTGATATTGCTCGCAATGTGTGACATGGATCTGGATGCTATTGGCAATTTAAAGCGTGGTAACTCTCTCGCGTATAAGTCTTTAATGTAGATTTTTCAATCTAATACCCTGTTTATATTAGATGAATTGTGTGCTCTATCACTCTTAACTTATGTGAATGCTTCAAGGTGTACTCAGCTCACACTATGTTAAAAAGATGAGTCTTTTTTCTCTGGAAACGTTTACTGTGGCGTTACAATCGGGTAGCGTAAATAACGTTCTAGTTGTTTGATTAGTAGCCTTGCTGACGTCCCGTAATCTCAGAGGATGAAATTATATGGCTGGTATATCCCTAAATCGCGCAGTGAAACGATTTGGAAAAGTACAAACTATCCACGGTATTGATCTGACTATCGAAGATGGCGAGTTCACTGTTTTCGTTGGTCCGTCGGGTTGTGGTAAATCTACCCTTCTCAGGCTCATTGCTGGTTTGGAAGACATTACTGAAGGCGATATCTGCATAGGCGGGGTAAACATGAATGACGTTGAGCCCTCAGAACGTGGTGTCGCAATGGTGTTTCAGTCATATGCGCTCTACCCGCATATGACAGTGGAAGAAAACATGGGCTTTGGCCTCAAGATGGTGGGGGAGAAACCACAGGTGATCCAGCAGCGTGTAAAACATGCCAGTGATATCCTCCAGCTTGAAGCCCTGCTTAAACGCAAGCCAAAGGAGCTATCTGGCGGGCAACGGCAGCGCGTGGCTATAGGCCGTGCGATTGTCCGCGATCCAGAAGTCTTCCTGTTCGATGAGCCGCTATCTAACCTTGACGCCGAGCTGCGGGTCGAAATGCGGATCCAAATTGCCAGGCTGCACAAACAGCTGGGGAATACCATGGTGTATGTGACCCATGATCAAGTCGAGGCGATGACGCTGGCCGACAAGATTGTGGTATTGCGTGAAGGCAGGGTAGAGCAGGTAGGTTCACCTTTGCAGCTTTATTATCAGCCTGCCAATGAGTTTGTCGCCGGTTTTATCGGCTCGCCGAAAATGAATTTCATCCCGGCGATGATAGCGAAGAAAGAGGCACAATCGCTGACGCTCACTTTGCCTGATGGCCAGTCTGTTTCTATTGCCGCCCATACTGACGGAGTTGACGTCGGCCAGGCGGTGAAAGTGGGGATCCGTCCTGAACACATCTTCCTCAAACCACAAAGTAGTGAGGAAAATACTATTGGTATTAAGTTTCAATCTGATGTGGTTGAAAGGTTGGGTAACAGTACCTATTTGTTTGGCCAATATGCAGGTGTCGATGGCTTCAAGATTCATCTACCGACCGATGAGCCTGTCGTTACCGGTAATGCTGTGAAGGTGTATATGGATAACCACAACTTGCACCTGTTCAACGAAAGTGGCCTTTCTATTCGTCAGTACAGTGATGCTGATGTACCTACCCAGATTTGTGCATGATATTTTCAGGGTAGAAGCCATTAGTTCTTTTTGTGGAAGCGGCACTTGGTGTGCTGTTTCCACTCATCATTTGTAATAAATTCCCTCCATCTTTTGTAATAAATTCACCCTAGGCCGTTTCTTCTATCTCTAAAGAGGAGAAGCGCTATGCATAACTCAGTAGTGCTGTTGGTTACAGCTTTTGGGGCTTTGGTGTCATCTGCAGCGGCCTATTCGCAAGAAATCTTTCAACCTCAGGATAAATACAAGCACTACACCTTCTTAGGCGCTGGGGCTGCGATAGGGGAGTCGGTTTTTGCCAGCGACGGCAGCGAGTTCAGTGTTAAGCCCTATATTTTCCATCAGAGTGATTACGGCTTTATAGACGGTAGCCTGGCCAACTTGGCCCTGACACCTTGGTTTGGCCTGTCTGGCAACATACGCTTGTCAGAAGTGTCTGATGACTTCACTGATATTCCAAGCGGCATAGATAACAGGGATAGCAGCGGGGAGCTAGGGATCACCTTAGGCACTGTAGGTGCCAGGCTGACTTATTTGCATGATGTTACTGACAAGCACAATGGCTATGAGCTTCAACTGCATTTAGGTAGGGCCTTTGAGACTCCTTTGGATAGGCTGACAGTAGCTCCTTATGTCGAGCTGAATTACCGCGATGATAAACTGTCTGAACACATTTACAGTGTTTCTGCTAGGGAAGCCAGTGCTTCAGGGCTATCGGAATTTAGTGCAGATGATACATGGGTTTATAAGGGCGGGTTTACTACGCTCTATGATATAAGCCGTCATGTGCTTGGCGTGTCCAAGTTGGAGCTGGAATACCATGATAGTAATAGCCCACTGGTACAAAACGATCTCGGGTGGAAGCTCAGTGTCGGGGCGGCTTATCGCTTTTAAGTCTTCTATCCTTATAAGTGCCTTTTTACATTTGTAGGATCCGAACATGAAAAAGCTACTAGGTTTGATAGGTATCATGTTGTTTAGCATTTTTGTTCAAGCTGGAGGAAGTTCTGGTACGGGCGGCATCCCAAGCCCCCCCTGTGTGATTGATGGCAAGCTCATTCACAAGCATGTCCTGATAACAGAGTGTAACGAAATGAAGAAGGAAGCTGCCGACAAGAAGGCTTCCTCAACCTATTAGGTTTGGTTACAGGCTTAGTTACGGGGTCACGTATGATCCCGTTTGATTCTCACCTAATTCAAATATTGCTTCTATTAACGCGCCTTTCCTTTTGAAAGCACTATCTTACATAAAGCAACGTTATGGCTAGATAGTTTTGGTTGAATGCATGGAAACGTTTCCAGTGTGCGGGCTTGCTCACAGTATCTACTGGGTATTTCATTATGATCAGGTGAAATTTCATGCTTAATAGGAAACCATGACAATGGATAAGCAAATCATTCGTCTGAAAGGTCGGCAGTCTGAATTGATCGTTGCGATCGGAGAGGTTGCTGAAGTGATCTACTGGGGTGAATCTTTAACTTCGCTACCCCAAGGGGCAGATATTGCCTTGAAACGCCCAGTGCCTTATGGCCGATTAGATAATGATGTGCCTGTGTCATTGCACCCTGAGCTGGCTCGGGGCTTGTTTGGTAGCCCAGCCCTTGAGGGCCACCGCAACGGACAACATTGGTCACCAGCCTTTACGATTTGCTCGGTTAAAAATGAGGGTGGAAGCCTAGAGATAGAAAGCAAAGACCCAATTGCTGGACTGTCATTAACAGTGAGCCTGGAAGTCGATAACAACGATGTTGTCCAACTCAAGCAGACTCTGACCAATATTGGCGAAGGAGAGTATCAGGTGAACCGCCTGGCCAATACGCTTCCTTTGCCAGAGCGCGTAAATGAGCTTCTGACCTACTATGGCCGCTGGGTAAAAGAGTTCCAGCAGGTACGCCAGCCTTTGTTGCAAGGGGGCTACCAGCAAGAAAACCGCCGTGGCCGCACATCACATGAACATTACCCGGCCTTCATTGCAGGTACCAAAGGTTTTGGCGAGTGTGACGGTGATGTCTGGGGCTTCCATTTGGCCTGGAGCGGCAACCACCGGATGCGTGTTGATGTGAAAGCAGACGGGCGCCGGGTTGTCCAGGCAGAGGCGTTGTACCTGCCTGGTGAGGTATCGCTTCAACCGGGAGAGAGCCTAGCCACGCCTGTTCTGTATGCAACGCACAGTGCGAATGGTTTGAATCAGATGAGTCAGCAGTTCCATGGCCATGTACGTGAGTCTATTTTAGCACCGCAAATCAGTGAGAAAGCCCGCCCAATCCACCTAAATACATGGGAGGGGATCTATTTCGGCCATGATCCTGATTACATCAAAGAGATGGCGACAGAGTCAGCAAAAATGGGTGTTGAACGCTTTATTATTGATGACGGTTGGTTTAAAGGGCGCAATGGTGATAAAGCTGCCCTGGGTGACTGGTACCTTGATGAAACTAAGTACCCCGAGGGGCTTGAGGGTATCGTCAACCATGTGAATGAGCTAGGCATGGAATTCGGCTTGTGGTTTGAGCCAGAGATGATCAACAAGGACTCGGATCTATATCGCACTCACCCGGAATGGCTGCTTGCCGTCGAGGGTTATGACCAGCCAACTGGTCGCAACCAGTATGCGATAAACCTGCAAAATGATGAGGCTTTTGCATACTTACTGGCAAGGCTTGATCATTTCCTGTCTACCCTTAACATCGCTTACATCAAGTGGGACATGAACCGTGAGATTGTCCAGCCCGGCCATCAGGGGCGGGCTGCAGGTAACAACCAGGTGATGCGATATTATGAATTGGTCGAGAAGATCCGCGAGCGCCATCCTGGGGTAGAAATCGAGTCGTGTGCTGCTGGTGGCGGCCGAATTGATTACGAGGTACTTAAGCGTACCCACCGCTTCTGGACATCGGATAACAATGATGCATTGGAGCGGCAGCAGATCCAGCGCGGCTTCAGTTACTTCTTCCCGCCAGAGGTAATGGGAAGCCACATCGGTGCGCGCCATTGCCACAGTACCCGCCGTACCCATGATATCCGCTTCCGTGGCCTGACAGCCCTGTTCGGCCATATGGGGATTGAGTTAGACCCAGTAAAAGAGGGCGCCGAGGAAAAGGCTGGATTCGAGCGCTACATCGAGCTGCACAAAGAGTACCGCCGTATCCTTCATAGTGGTAAATCGGTGCGTATTCCGGTTGATGACAGTGACGGTCAGTTAGCTAAGGCGGTGATCAGCCAAGATGGCAACGAGGCACTAGTTATGGTTGCTCAGCTGGCAATGCCGACAAACTCCCTCAGTGGCGCCTTGAGGATACCAGGATTGAATACCAGCAAAATCTATAAGATATCTGTGATTGATCACCCAGTTAACTTCCACGAAGGCTTGGTCAACCAACAGCCTGCATGGACGAAACAGCCGGTATCATTGAGCGGGGAATGGTGTCAGAAGGCCGGGTTAGCCATGCCTATTCTTGATGCCGAGAGTGCGATTTTAATTTGGATGGTTGTTGAGTAATCTTTGTCAGTAAGACCTTACCAACATAATGGGACCGATAAGGTCCCATTATTTTTATCCTTTTGCAGTATGTCATGTTGCTAATATTTGCTGCTACAGTGCGTTAAGTGATCGAAATCGCACTTTGGCATTCTATTCATGGAACCCATGGAAACGTTTCCATGGGTGGGGTTTAGATCACAGTTATCCTTCTGTAGATCCTTAATATACCTTTTGAGCCCAGAGCTTCACGGATACAAAAAAATTAAATAAATGCTGTACGCACCCTTTTAGTTAGGGAAGGGGTGTGGAACAGACTGAAGGATAAAACATGTCTGATAAAATCACACTACAAACCAAGTTATCATATGGCCTTGGCGCACTCGGTAAAGATTTCGCGTGTGCACCCATCTATATTTTCTTGATGTTCTACTTTACGGATGTAGCCGGCCTGTCTGCTGCCTTCGTGGGTACTATCTTCCTTGCAGCCCGAATTCTTGATGCAATTACTGACCCTATGATGGGTGTGATTGTTGATAACACCCGTTCTAAGTTTGGTAAATTCCGCCCATGGATTGTCATCGGTACGCTACTTAACGCTATCGTATTGGTTGGCTTGTTCAGTACCCATATGTTCGAAGGCCCGGCCCTGTATCTATACGCTGCTGCTGCTTACATCCTTTGGGGTCTGACATACACCATTATGGATATCCCTTACTGGTCAATGATCCCTGCGCTATCAAGCGAGCGCCAAGAGCGTGAAAAGTTGGTGGTCTGGCCGCGTTTGTTTGCTAGCCTTGCATGGTTTATCACTGGTACTTACGGCCTGCACATTGTTGGTGTGCTGGGTGATGGCAACCAAGGTGACGGTTTCTTCAACGTGGCAATGCTGATTGCTGTCCTGTTCGTGATGAGTGCATTCCTGATTGCCCGTAACGTTAAAGAAAAAGCGGCGCCAGCCAATGCGAAACCAGCAGAGAAATTCAGCTTCAAAGATGTACTGGTTATTATTGGTAAGAACGACCAGCTTAAAGCGTTGATCGGTACCGTGCTGTCATTCCAGATTGCTAACCTGCTTGTGGGCGGCTTTGCAATCTACTACTTCTCTTACGCACTGGGTAACCCTGAGTTGTTCCCTGTTTACATGATGGTCGCAGGTGCAGCGGAAGTCGCTGGTGTGTTCTTGTTCCCTCGTATCGCAGCTAAACTGCCTCGTAAGCACCTGTGGAAAATGGCGTGTGGCTTCCCAATTCTGTCTTGTATCGTTCTTCTTGTCATGGCCGTAATGTTCCCTGGCAACGCTTTCCTTATCGGCCTTGCTGGTGCTGCAATCAAGTTCGGTGTGGGTATTGCGAACGCACTTCAGACTGTAATGCTTGCTGATGTAGTGGACTACGGTGAGTACAAAACTGGCCGCCGTAGCGAGAGTGTGATCTTCTCGGTTCAGACAATGCTGGTTAAGTTTGCCGGTGCAGCTGGTGGCTTCATTGTTGGTGTAGGCTTGTCAGTAGTAGGTTATGTACCAAACGTAGAGCAGACTGCAGATACGATTATGGGTCTTCACTTTATGATGGTGGGTCTACCTGCAATCCTGATGGCAGTGAGTGGCTTTGTTTACCAGCGCTACTACCGCCTGCACGATGGCTTTAATAAGGATGAAGTGGAAACAGCGGCAGTGAATGCCCAACCTGTAGAAGCATAATTATTGGCCGGAAAGGCAAGGATCTAGATTAGGTCGAAATAAAACAGCTACCTTTGGGTAGCTGTTTTTGTTTGCCTCGTATTTGTCTTGTATTTATCTGGTTTGGGGCGTAACCAACAGGGAGGTTAAGCCTCTTTCAGGGTTTGATAGCCCGCCCAAATACGTGTCGTTGTGGTGATCCAGCACAATGTGCCGAATACCCAAGCAATGGTAGCGAAGTGGGCAGGGAGCAGGCAGAACAGCACAAAACAGGCAATCGTTTCAGTTCCTTCGGTCAAACCACCGATGTAGTAAAGCGACTTCTGCTTGTACACTGGGCTTTCAATGTTACGTTTGCCAGCCATGATGGCGAAGCTGAGGAAGCTCGAACCGGTGCCGATAAATGAGAAAATCAGGAAGGCACCAGCCACTGCGTTGGCGTCTGGGTTAGCCAAGACAAAACCGAACGGCACCATGGAATAGAAAAGAAAATCCAAAGTGATATCGAGAAAGCCACCGCAGTCGGTGATCCCTTGGCGTCGGGCGATAGCGCCATCTAGGCCATCAAAGATCCTATTGACGATAATAAAGCCCAACGCCCAATGGTAAGCTTCCAGTGCCAAAGCGGGCAGGGCAAATAATCCAATGACAAAACCCGCCAATGTTACTTGGTTGGCAGTAATACCGAGTTTGTCCGGTAGTGCAGAAAATGTCGTTAGCGGCCAGCGGATCACCTTGATCGCGTATCTATCTAGCATGTTGGTTGTTCCTGAACAGCGTTTGTCCAAGGCCAGTCCAAGACCCGGCCTTGTGGTGGAATATCATCATGGTCATGGGTAACCATGATCGCGGGGATCTGGCGGCTTTGGATTTGATCGAATACAAACTGGCGAAACTCATTGCGCAAGGCTTTATCCAGTTTGCTAAATGGCTCGTCTAGAAGTACAGCCTTAGGCTCTGATAGCAGCATCCGCATTAAACTGATTCTTGCACGTTGGCCGCCAGATATCTCATTAGGCTGCTTACTAGCCAGTTGGGATAAGCCAATAGCTGCCAATGTCTCCTCAGCATGCTCGATACGCGCTTTCCCCTTGTAGTGCCGGGGAATGCCAAACATGAGGTTTTCCAGCACACTGAGATGGGGAAAGAGTAAATCATCTTGAAATAGCAGGCCGATTTTACGTTGGTCTGGTGCCAGCGCCATTACACTAGCCTCGCTGAGGGTTACGTCACCAGAACAAGAGAAATCAGCAACGAGATGCCCGGCAATCGCACTTAATAAGGTTGATTTGCCGCATCCACTTGGCCCCATCAAGGTGAATACCTCGCCGGGGCGAATATCAAAGCTAACCGGTGAGAAAAGGGCTTTTTCACCGTGCTGGATGGCTAGGTTTTTCACAGATAATGTCATCCGTGAGTGTACTCCCTTAGTTTTTTAGGTTTATTAGGTTTGTTGGATATGCGTGTTTTGTAATGAATATTGGCGATAGTGCCGCCAGCGATAGCTCAGGCGGTTTATTACTATCGCCAGAGTAAAGAAAACGAAAGGCAATATGCCTTGCAGCAAGCCATATATCGCCATCACCCTGCGGTCCTGGCCGCTGGCAAGGGCAACAGCTTCTGTCGTGATTGTACTGATCCGCCCTGCGCCAAGCATTTGGGTTGGGAGGTATTGCGCAAGGCTGACACTGATGCCAATGGCCAGGCCAAATATAATAGCGGGCTGAACCTGAGGGCGCTTGACCCGCCACCAGGTTTGCCATGCGTTCATACCTAAGCTCCGACTGCATTGATCAAGGCGAACGTCATAGCTTCGCCATGCCCCGTCTAGGGCTAGGTACATATACGGGAAGACAAAGATTAAGTGGCTCCAACCGACCCAAAGCCAGTAGTGCTGGCCGGGGATCATGTACGTCACGATCTGGATGCCAAATAGCAGAGAGAGTTGTGGCGTGACCAGCGGTATCGCAATAAGCCAAGCAGGGATAGCTCGCTGGTATTTTTGGCGATATTCAAGGCACGAAATTACCAATAGTAACGCGACTGTGCTGGAGATGATTGCCAGCGATAGGCTGGTACCCATGAGATCGCCCAAGGTTGGCAGCTCTTGTTGCCAGAACCGGTCGCTGTAGCGGCTCGGCAGCAAGTCAGGAAAGCGCCATCGCTGGGCAAAAGACCATACAAACAGCAGCGGGACGATCAGGACGGGAATGGCGATGAACGGGCTGTATAACGCTAGGTGGCGCTTAGGTTTTAGCTTGGTGTTTGTGGTCGTTTTTGCCCCTTTGGTTAACCAGCCCCGCTGGAGCTTGAAACTAAACCACTCGATCAAGCGGATAAAACCCAGGCTGGCTGCGGTAATAATAAGTAACAGGCATGCGCTTGCAGCAGCACGGGGAAGCTGCTGGAGATCGGGGTCGTTAAACCATTGCCATACCAACACCGACAGGGTGGAAGGGCGTGTTGGCCCCAAGATTAATGCGACATCCACGACCGACAAGCCATAAGCGGCAACAGCAAACAGGGATAGGCGCAATTTTGGCAGCCATTGTGGCAGGATCACTTTCCGCCATGTTTCAAAATGGCTGTAGCCTAAGCTGGCCGACACCTTGCTGAGCTGGTCCACGTTGAGTTGTTTGAGGACAGGAATGCTCATGATCAGCAGGAAAGGCGTTTCTTTAATCGCCAGGGCCAACATAAGCCCGATCCCGTAGTTATCTTGGATAAGGCTGCTCTGAAGATGGCTTACCCCCGAAAAATCCGAGAGCCCCAAAAAATCAATAAGCCTGAAAACCCAGCCAGTTGGCGAAAACAGCAACGCAAATCCAATTGCAAAGGCAACATGCGGCAGCGCCAGCATGGGGGAAAGTGTGCGCTCAAGCTTCTGCCAACGCGCTGTTCCCCAATAGCGCTTGAGAATGGAGTAGGTAAATAACAATGCAAGAGCGGTGCTGCCAAGCCCTGTGAGCAAGCTTAACGCGATAGATACGGCAAGGTTAGGCCATGTACCTACATCAATAAATGCCGTAACGGAAACACTATCAAAGCCTAAGGTCGGGATCCAAGATAGCGAAGGCAGTAACAGCCCGATAATGCCTGGCAAGAGGGGCAAAAAACAAAGAATAAGGGCGAAAATAAAAAATAGATGAACCATAAATTACTCATTGGGTGGGAGTTAACTCCCACCCGTTAGGCTTAGCCTTTTAATTTTAGCTGCCGTAGCGCTTTTGCCATTCAAGCTCAATGGCGGTCAGCCAGCTTGGGTGTGGCTCAGGAATCGATTTGAACAATGAAAAGCCGTGCGCGCCGCTATTGGCCAGAGATTCTGGTTTCAAAACAGATGGGTCCCCCCAGATTTTTGCATCCGCCTTGCGTGCTTGTGCCTCCGGGCTCATCAAGAAATTGATGGTGACCAGAGCGCCTGCTTTCGCTTGGGCATTCCAGGGTATCGCCAAAAAGTGGATATTAGACAATGCACCTTGTTCAAAAGCATAGGTTTGCGCCGTATCGACCAAGTTACCATTTTCTATCGCGGCATTGGCGGCGTTTGGGTTGAACGTAATAGCTAGCAGCAGTTGCTGATCATCAAGTAGCTGGATAGTCTCACTGGTGCCCGACGGGAAGCGCTTGCCTTGTTGCCAGGCAACAGGGTGGAGCTGGTCGAGGTATTGCCACAACGGTGCCGTTACCTGCTCAAATCGCTGGCGTTCCTTCTGGCTGTCAATTGCAGAGTAGAGTGAATCCGGTTCATTGGTTAGCTCCAGCAAAGCGGCTTTCAAAAAGCTGCTGCCGTGAAACTCAGGTGGTTGCGGGTAGCTTACCTTGCCCGGGAAGGCTTTTGCTAAACTCAGCAGCTCGGCGAAATTCTTCGGCGGGTTGTTGAGAGTTTCTTTGTCATGGATAAAGACTAACTGGCCGACGCCCCATGGAGCCTCCAAGCCGACCGTTGGCTCGGTGAAGTCTTCATCGATTGGCAGGCGAGTGTCCACATATTGCCAGTTAGGCAGTTGCTGGGTAAATGGGCCGTGCAGCAGGTTACTTTCCTTCATCGAGCGGAAGTTTTCACCATTGATCCAAACCAGGTCAACACTGCCGCCTTCGTTTTTACCTGCGGCTTTTTCTGCCAGCAGGCGCTGGGTAGTTTCAGCGATGTCGGCGACTTTGACGTGTTTGAGGCTGACACCATACTGGGCTTGTAGCTGGCGACCTGCCCAGCGTAGGTAATCATTGATTTCTTGGCTGCCACCCCAGGCATTGAAATAGACAGTTTGCCCTTCAGCCTGTTTAACGATGTCATCCCAGTTTTGTTCTGGTGCGGGAGCTGCTTGTGCCGTGCTAAGGCCAGAGGCCAGCGCAAGCGCCAGCCCCAGGAGTGTTTTTTTCATGATCCTTTTCTCATCCCTATTTTTCGCTTAGCGCACCTTCATTGCTGCGCTTTGGTGCTGTTTCTACGGTGTCTATTTTCAACCCTGCTTATTTCAACAGCGCTCGCTGATTCAGCTTCACGCTCGCTAGCAGCAGCTTGCTCGTCTTTGCGCATCCAGCCATGGTATTTCTCAACCAGTGTAAGCAGCCCTTGTGGTGCATTGGCTTGTTTCCATACCCCAGCCGTGTATTTTGCGGCTTCACTCATTGTTGGGTAAGGGTGGACGGTACCCAATATCTTGTTCAGGCCTAGGCCGTGGCGCATTGCAAGGGTAAATTCGGCAAGTAATTCGCCAGCATTATGGCCAACAATGGTTGCTCCAAGGATTTTGTCCTTGCCTTTTGGCGTGATCACTTTGATAAAGCCATGATCCTCACCGTCGGTAATCGCCCGGTCCAAGTCATCAATTCCGTAGGTAACAATATCAAAATCAATACCTTGTTGCTTGGCTTCTTTCTCATTAATACCGACACGGGCCACTTCTGGTGAAGTATAGGTCGCTGCTGGTAGTACCGAGTAATCAGCTTTGAATTTCTTGAACTGGCCAAATAAACCATTCACAGCTGCGTACCATGCCTGGTGAGCGGCAGCATGGGTCAACTGGAACGGACCGGCAACATCGCCAACGGCAAAGATGTTCGGGTACTTGGTTTGAAGGTATTCATTAACCTCGACTGTGCCACGTTCAGATGTGGTAATGCCAAGTTTCTCAAGGCCGAAACCTTGTACATTAGCAACACGCCCCAGGGCCAGCATCACGGCGTCAAATTCAACGGTTAGTGACTCACCGTTAGCGGTTTCCAACAACACACGCTGCTGCTCGTTACCTTGCTCATCGGTAACACGTTCGAATTTCACCGCTTTATGGCCAGCTTTAATGTCTACACCGTCTTGCTCAAGGCTGGACTTGACCAAAGCGGCAGCGTCACTATCTTCACGAATGAGCAGCTGTTCAGCCATTTCGACTAAGGTGACATCGCTGCCTAGGCGCTGGAAGCTTTGCGCCAGTTCACAACCGATTGGGCCACCACCCAGTACTAATAGGCGCTGGGGTTGTTCAGTCAAAGACCAGATAGAATCTGAAGTTAGGTAGTTAACTTTATCTAAACCAGGGATACCCGGTACCAGCGGGTGAGCACCCGTAGCAATCACGATATTACGGGTCGTGATACGTTCACCGTTCACTTCGACTTCCCAAGGCGAGAGAATAGTCGCTTCACCAGAGATACAGTTTACGCCCAGTTTGCTGTAACGCTCTACGCTGTCATGGGGTTCGATTTTACCAATTACGTTGTGAACACGTTGCATCACCTTGGAAAAATCCACTTTGGCTTCGCCGGTCTCGATACCAAAATCCTTGGCACGGGTTATTTCAGCCATGGTGTGGGCTGCGCGGATAATGGCTTTGGATGGAACGCAACCGGTATTGAGGCAGTCACCCCCCATTTTATGGCGCTCAATAAGAGTCACCTTGGCTTTTACCGCCGCCGCGATATACGCGCTAACCAAACCACCTGCGCCTGCACCAATGACGATCATGTTCTGGTCAAAATGATTTGGCTTGTCCCATTCAGCGTAAACACGGCGCTTGTTGAGAATTTGCATGACGGATTTGGCGATCAGCGGGAAGATACCCAGTAGTGCCAGCGATACCAATACGGGCGCAGAGATTATGCCGCTTAGGCTGTCTATCTGGCCTAACTGGGTACCGGCGTTAATGTAGACAGCAGTACCGGCTAGCATACCCAGCTGACTGACTAGATAGAACATGCGGGTAGAAATTGGCGTCAAACCCATCAGCAAGTTAACGATGAAAAACGGGAATACTGGTATTAAACGCAGTGTGAACAGGTAAAACGGACCGTCTTTCTCAATGCCCCGGTTAATTGCGGATAGGCGGTGGCCGAATTTAGCCTGTACCCAGTCACGCAGGATGAAGCGACTAAACAAGAAGGCGAGGGTAGCACCAATCGTGCTGGCAAAAGAAACCAGTAGTAGGCTCCACCAGAAACCGAATAGCGCTGCACCGAGCAAAGTCATAATCGCTGCACCCGGTAAAGACAGTGCGGTGACAACAATGTAAAGAACAAAGTAGACCATGCTTGAGAGGAAAGGCTTGGCATGGATGGTGTCAGTCAGTGCGATTTGCTGTGCCTTGGCTTGTTCAAGGGTAAAGTACTGGCCAAGATCAAATGCAAACCAAACAGCAATCAATGACACAACTACGCTGACAACCAGCAGTTTTTTTCTGTCCATAATTTGCTCCTTTATTTGTCCGTATGAGTAGGGGCATCAGCGGATTGCTGTCCACCAGGTTGGATCGGGAGTGAACAAAATCCTTGCTCAGGTACATCAAGTGCAGTGTTAAATTTTGCCGACAGGTTTTGAAATGCAACCAGCGCGGTTAAATCAACAATAGCATCTTCATCAAACCATTGTTTTAAATCTGAAAGCATTTCATCGGTAACGCGCTGCCCTGTGATGGTCATCGCTTCTACATAACCCAATACTGCCCGCTCTTGCTCATTGAAGAGTTCACTTTGCTGCCAGTTGGCAAGCGCTTTGATTTTCTCGACAGAATCACAACGCTCGGCAAGCTTCATGCCATTGGCATCGACACAAAATGCGCAGTCGTTTAGCTGGGAAACCCTGACACAAACCAGTGAGCGAGTCACAGGGCTTAATGGGGATGAGCGGCGATCCAGGTAGCCGAAGAAACCAGCGACAAGCCAAAATAACGTAGGGCGGCGACCCCACAGCTTAGCGGGATTCAAAACTTTGCCGTAATGGCGTTTTTGCAGCCACAGAAGTGGCTTGATAAATAGTGAGTAGTTTTCTTTGGCGGAAATGCGCACGGTGACCCCTTGTCTCTTTGTTATGCTACTGTGAGCCTATCAGGATAGCGGTGGTAATTATTACCGAAATTATCAGATAGTTATGAGACAAAGACCTTACTAGGAAGTAAATTATTTCACTCGTGGACAGAAATAAGTGTTTAGTTGACCGATATTTGTACAGTTTGAGCTTTGGACTGGGTGATCACTTTCTCTGAAGAGAGTTCCGTCAGAACAATATAGCCACATGCCATTAGAGGCACGAAGGCCAGCAGCATGGTTTTACCTATGTGGTAATTGCGATACCAGTACTTGCGAGCCCTGATTTTTAACAGTAGGCCCCAAAAAAGCAACAACGCATTTAAGCTAGCGATAGATACCAGTAAGCTGTGAAGTGACTGATATGTAGTGATGTTATTCTGAACAAGAATAAAAGCGACAAGAGGAGGAAGCAGGCTGAACAAAACAAGTAGGCGCATAATTCGTGGCCACTTGCCAAACTTATCCTTGAACATTTGATCGCTTTGCCCTGGAAAAGGTTTGGAACAGTTCATAATTACCCCCGGTGCTATTTTGAAACATATTTTACTAGGGTGAGTGTCCAATAAAAGGGTGTTGAGCGTTTTATAAACAGCGTTGTGAGATGATTCAATTTTTAACGAAAATTGACAAAAAGTTGTCAATGAAATGATTGAATATTGACACGTGTAAGTGTCGAAAAAATACAAAAAAGAGACCGTAATGGCCTCTTTATATATATGCAACTTATCTCGCTAGCTTAATTTTGCTAGCAACTCAGATCGCCTGTCTTTTGGAATAACGGACCAGTGTTTCCCGCTAATTGCCCCTTCTAGAGCCCAGAGCAAATCAATGCTCACAGTCCCTTGGTGAGTATCTTGTAATGCTTTAAAGGCATTGATAGAGCCCGCTTCCATTAATTCATCAACCGAACAAATACCTGCTTTCTTAAGCATTCTTTCATTCGCAAGGCGAAGGTTTGGTAGGTCTTTTATTCGATCTGGTGATGCTTTTTCTTTGGTCTCTTTATCGACTTTTGCGGCATCAAGAGAGCGAGAGGCTTGTTCGATAATCTTGCCAGTGTCATTCCACCATTCATCGGGTATCGCGTAATGTTTGGTTACAACTGGAAAGCCGCGTTTTTTATAGATATATGGTTTAAGCCCCGCCTTTTTATAGTCTTGTTCGTTTTGTGCGTTGGCTCGAAGATGGAGTTTGTCATTTACTACGAGTGCAAACATTGTTTCACCCGCAAAAATCCCAAAACCACCAAACATTGAGCGTGACTTAACGTTATCGAAACAACTAAACAGGCGTAAAGATTCTTTTAAAATTGGTTTGTCCATGCTTCTTCTCGGTGAAAATTTCTTGGGTCACCTAACAACAGAGCGAGGATTGAAGAATAGCAAATATCAATACATTACACTGTCAGGAAAAAGTAAGACTTTCTTGACATTAGTTGCTATATCCATCGGCAACCCCGCTACCATAAGTTGACTGAGTTAATAAAACCCGACGACTCTTAGGCCGGAAGCTTTGCGTCCCTATCTTTCGATAGGTTTGCCTTGTTCGTGACAATTTAAGAATATCCCAGATGATATTTTTGAACTTGATCGCAACTTTGGAAGTGTGATGTTGATTCCATAAATTTGCGCTAAATTTTGCTGTTGAAGGAATATTTTTGTCTCAAAATGACTTTATCTGCGTTGCAATAGATATAAAAAAACGGAGGAAAATTCCTCCGTTTGAAAGTTAAAAAAGTAAACGCTGGCGGCTACTTAGTTTAATTTTTTCACTGAGTGGCGGATCACCAGCTCAGGCACCATCTCGAAAACCTGGGTGGCGTGCTCTTTGTTTTTCACGCGGTGCATCAAAATTTCAATTGCACTCTTGCCTAGGCGGCGTTTTGGCTGGTGAATCGTGGTGAGCGGCGGCGAAAAGTAAGGTGCCAGATCAATATTGTCATAGCCAATGATAGAGATATCTTCCGGCACGTTGATGCCTGCTTGCTGGAAGGTACTGATCATCGCCATAGCCATGATGTCATTAAAGCAGAAAATCGCGCTGGGGCGCTCTTCCATCGCAATAATATTCTTGGCAGCGTCAACTGCGGACTCACACTCAAAGTCACCTTCGATGATCCAGTCCTCATTGACCTCTAGGCCCGCTTCGCCCATGGCTTTGCGGAAGCCTTTCAGGCGTTCGCGACAAGCGGTTTTTTCACTGTGTCCAGTAAGGCAGCCAATGGCCTTGTGACCATGTTCGATAAAGAATTTGGTCGCGACATAGCCACCAAGCTCGGCGTTGTCTTGGATTTTATCCGTGTGCGGGCTCTCTGGGCCCCAGTCCATGATCACCATCGGGGTGTCTTTCTGGCGCTCTAGCAAGCCCAAAAGCTGCTCATCTAGGTCTGAACACATAACAAGCAAGCCATCTACACGCTTTTCGGCCAGCATGCGTAGGTAATCACGCTGTTTAGACAGGTTCCCTTCTGTATTACACAGGATCAGGGTGTAGCCTGCTCCGTAGCAGAACTCCTCAACGCCGTGGACAACTTCCGCAAAGAAGGGATTGGTTGACTTGGTCACCAGCATGCCAATGGTTTTGGTTGAGTTGCATTTAAGGCTTCGCGCAACTGCGCTTGGTGCGTAATTCAACTCGTCTACCGCAGCCAGCACTTTCTTTTGGGTTGCTTCTGCGACGAAGCGAGTTTTGTTTATCACGTGAGAGACTGTGGTTGTTGATACACCAGCCATACGTGCAACATCTTTAATCGTTGCCATAGTTATTCTTCTAATAATGAAAGGTCAGAGAACCTTATAAATTAATCATTTACTCAACAGAAAAATGAACTAGGTCACGGTCTTCTATTCGAGTAGCTCATTGTTCTGTTGGGTACGAAAAGCAGAAACGGCAAAAGGCCGCATCTCAAATGGGCGGCTCTGAACTGACATTTTTGCTGCATGCATGATATGCATATCGCACATGTTGCATGGTTTAATCGCTTGCGTTCACATTTTACTTAGTGTGACCGAGAGTGCAATGCTTGTTATCTCAAATTGCATTTTTCGTTGCTTGCATTCGATTTTTTGCTCGATAGGAAGGCAATAGGACCAAAAATTAGCCCTGCTGATAATTATTTCTATGCAATTTGGTTAAGCTGACTAGGCCGCTGCCGGCAAGACAATAGGGTAGCCATCGACGGGGTGCTGGGTGATGCATACTGGCCAGCCATAGACAGACTCTATGGTTTCGGCCGTCAGTGCCTGCTGCGGTGTACCATCGGCTTGTATCTTGCCATGGTTAATGATAACAAGCCGGTCTGCATACTGGGCTGCTAGGTTAAGGTCGTGAATAACGATAATCACGGCGGCTCCAGCCTCTGCCATTTGCTTAGCAACAAGCAAAGCGTTGTGCTGGTGGGCAAGGTCAAGCGCTGAAGTGGGTTCATCCAACATCAGTATGCAGTTTTCACCTGCTTGACTTAGCTGGGTGAGTACCCTGGCAAAGTGCACACGTTGTTTCTCACCACCAGACATGGTTGGATAGAGCCGGGGAGCAAGATCGGTCACACCGACCATATCCATCTTTTCATGCGCAATTTGCTTAGTCTGGGCATTTGGTAACTCAAGCGGAAGTGCACCAAGCTCAACGACTTCCTGTGCCGAGAAAGCAAACGTTAATGAGCTGTGTTGAGGCAGGACACCAAGATGTTTGGCCAGTTGAGCGGGCGGCCAATCCTGCCGGGGGTAGCCGAACAGGTCGACATTACCTTCTGCTTCGACTTCACCGCACAGTACTTTTAGCAAGGTACTTTTGCCAGCCCCATTAGGGCCTAGCAGTGCAGTCAATTGACCACGTTTGATTTGCAGCGAGAAATCATCAAGCAGTTTTTTACCCCCTAGGCTGAGTGACAAGCTACGTGCTTCAATGGCAATGTCACGGTTAGCGCCCTGTAATTGGGCTGAGTTGGCTTGCTGGCTCATGACAATCTGCCTCTTTGCTTGATCAGTAAGTAAATGAAGAATGGTGCGCCTAATAGGGCGGTAATGATACCGACAGGCAGCTCTGCTGGCGCAGCCACAACACGGGCAAGCATATCAGCAACAAGCAAGATCAGAGCGCCAAGCATAGCGGACAGAGGTAACAAGGTTTTATGGTTCGGCCCTGAAATCATACGGCCGATATGTGGTACGATAAGTCCGACAAAGCCAATAACCCCGGTTAGCGATACGGCAATCCCGACACCTGCGGCACACAGCAAGATCAACATGCGCTTCAAGCGTTGGACATTCACCCCAAGGTGCTTGGCTTCCGCTTCGCCGAGTAAAAAGGCGTTTAGCGCGTTTGCATTGCGATCAAAAGAGAACAGCAAGGCGAACAGGGTTATATAGGCAAGGCCAATTCCTGGCCAAGTAGCGCCAGCTAGGGACCCCATTGTCCATAACGACAAATCACGCAGGGCTTGGTCATCCGCATAATAGTTCATTAAGCCAAGCGCAGCGCCTGATAGGGCGCCGATGGCGACACCGGCGAGCAACATAATGGTCACGGATGTGCCGTTTTTATCTGTGCCGAGCTGGTAGACCAAAAAAGTACTGACGGCACCGCCAATGAAGGCGAAAACAGGTACTGTCCCCAGTGTTAGCAATAGCGGAAAGCTTGCTGCCAAAGGTGCGAATATCACAATGGACAGCGCTGCCCCAAGGCTAGCACCGCCAGAAACACCGATGATACCAGGATCGGCGAGGGGGTTGCGGAATAGCCCCTGCATAACAGCACCACATAGTGCCAAAATGGCACCGATGGCCATGCCCAGTAAAGTCCGGGGGAGGCGTATTTGGTGAATAACGATCTCAATATGAGCTGGTAAATCCAGCTGAATAGGTAGTAGCGCTTTGAAGCTGTCAGCAAAACTGATATTCATTGGGCCCACCGCAATCGATGAGGTGAGAGCCAATACCAGTAATGTCAGGCCAACAGGAAAAACGATGCTGGCAGGGGTTCGTTGTAACTGCATCATAAATATACTGCTTTGATGAACGGCAAACGGTTATTTGTTGTAAAACACTTGGTTCAGGCGTTCTGCTTCACTCAGGCTTTTCAGGCCAAGTCCACCAATAAGCGCTGTACCATCAATGGTTACAACTGCTTTGTTCTGGGCTGCAGGCGTTGCAGCAAGCAAAGGCATCTTCTTCAACAAATCATCAGCAGAGCCAATTTGGCTGAGTGTGCGAGAGCTTAGCAAGATGATATCAGGCTGCATTTCAACCATGGATTCGAGTGATATTGGCTTGTAAGACTCGACGGCGCCTGCGGCTGGGTTAATGCCACCTGCAAGACGAATCACACTGTCAGCGGTGGTATTACGGCCAGAGACATTGGCTGGGCGACCTTCGTGGATCATCAGGAACAAGACTTTCTTCTTGTGTGTGTGCTTTGCTAGGTTTTGGTTGATGGTATCCACTTTTGCCTGCACTTGCTCTTGAAGTACGCGTGCTTCTTTTTCCGTGTTGGTCAATGCACCCACTTGCTGAATTCGAGCCAGCAGATCATCGACGGTTTCACCCGAGTTGACCACATCCACTTCGATACCTGCTTGCTTAATCAGATCCAAGGTTGTCTTTGGCCCCATCTCACTTGAACCAACCAGACGAGTAGGGTTCAGGGCGATCAAGCTTTCGGCTGAAAGCTGGCGGTGGTAGCCCAGTACCGGCGTGTCATCATTGGCCATTGTTTTACTGGTGACATCAACGGCAACAAGTTGCTGTTGTGCTCCCATTGCATTGATGAGCTCAGTGATAGCGGCCCCTGCACTGATGATGCGCTCACTGGCATAAGATGAGTTAGCAGCGAGTAGTAATGCGCTAGCCAGAGCAATACGCTTCATGATTTATCCTCTTCCATTAATAACTGTGTCGCCTTGATTTCATTTTGTTGAAGAAAAGCGAGAAGTTTTAGCATGTTTTCAACCGAGCCTGCCTTATCGGCACCGATCACAACGGGCTTATCAGGATTGGCTTTTACTTCCTTGAGAAGTGCGGTCTTGAAGGCATCCCAACTGTCGATTTCTGAGCCTTGCAGCGCCCAGTAGGGGGCTGTTGCGGTAATGTTGACAGTAATAGGATCTGATTCTGTTTCTTGCAGAACCTGCGTTTCAGTTTGCGGCAGTTCAACATCTAAAGACTCTAGCTTCACGCTGGCTGTCAAAAGAAGAAACACCATAACGATAAAGATGATATCGAGCAGGGGGGTTAGATCCGGCTTCAGCTCATCATCGCCAGTGAAGCTTTGATGAGTTCGGATCATGATGTGGCCTCTGACTGTACGGCTTTTGGCTGGTAGTTGCCATCAAGAGCTAAACCTTCTAACCATAGGTTGCAATGGTTAAGGCTATGCTCAAGCTTGGCGGTGACTTTATCAGCCCATAAGCCGAGTAGTTGTGAACCGGTGATAGCAGGTAGCGCAATGATCAAGCCAGCTGCCGTTGTGCGCATGGCCAGACCCAGGCCGTCAGCAAGGTCGTTAGGGGTCACTGAACCTGAGCTCATCGCAATGCCCTTGAACATTTCAATCAAGCCAAGAACGGTACCCAATAGACCAAGTAGAGGGCTGATCACGCCAATCAGGCTTAATAGGCGTAGGCCTGAACGAAGCTGAGAGCGCTTTTGCTGTAGCCATATTCCCGCTGCATCTTCACGCAAAGGCTTGGCAAAATGACGGTGTGAAATGAGCATGGAAACGCCTTTGAAAAGCAAAGGGCGTTTTTCTTTTAGCGATGTCGCTAACTGGTCGAGCCCAGCTTCATCGCTACGGCTTTGTTTAGCCAAAATGGCATCAATTTTACTGCGGCCTACACCCGTGCATAACAGCACCTGTATGCATCGTTCAATTAGGATCATTAGCGTCAGTGCTGAACACAGCAGCAGGGGTGCCGTCATTAGGCCAAATTGGTTTTGTAGGGAGTGAAACATTTCCATGGGTGATTCCAATAATTGCTAGTCCAGCTTAAAGCGGACAGGAACTTGTACGCGATGGGCAATGGCTTGACCATCAACAATATGGGATGAAAACCGCCAGCGTTTGATGGCTTCTAGCGCAGCATCATCAAGGATCTCTGTGCCCGATGATTTCAATAGATTCTGTTTTACCTGCTTGCCAGACTCATCAATCCAAATTTCAACCAAGACTTGGCCTTCAATACCGCGACGCTTAGCAATGCGAGGGTACTTTACAGGGCTAGGCCTTGTGGCGAAGGTTGGTTTGGTCACGAGCTGAGGCTCACTGTTCACCCCAGAAGCGGCTTGTGCCGGAGTAGGTGCAGCTGTCTTCGCCACTTCTTCAATAGCTTTAGGCTTATCGTTCTCAACGGGCTTCTGAACAGGTGTTGGTTTCTTGTCGACCTTTTGTTCGGCCTTCTTCTCAACTGGTTTTTTCGGTGCAGCTTTAGTGACCTTTTTTACCTCGGGTTTAGGCTCGGGCTGCTTTTTCTTTACCAACTTTTTAACCGCAGTGTCTTCTTTAACGACTTTTTTTGGCGCTTCGATTGGCGCTGGAGGTGGTGGTTCTGCAGCAACAGGTTCAGCTGGCTGAGGAGCCGGTGCCGAGACAAGATTCAGCGAGACTTTGGTTGAGTCTGTACCTACCGGCATCGCCATCACCATTTTGTTAGGCACAGCGGAAAGCAATAGGCTGTGGGCAAGTACTGATACAACACCCGCTATGGCATATCTCTTTGCGTTCACTGTTTAACTCCAACCATGCAAAATAATGCTTTATGTGTTTGTAACTATTGATAAATCGTATAAACAGTAATTTATCAATTAGCCCTTCGAATCAAGAATGGTTATCATTATCCATGTAATCTAAATAATATCAATTATCATTTGCAATATTATTTAGGGGTGCTTATGATTGCCTGCAAATAAGAGTGGTTATCATTCCACTCAATAACTAGGGCATAGCCCAAAAGAAAGTAGTCATGCACGTTTGCTCAACGTGGTGCTAGAAGTAAACAGCAATGAACTGTTGCTCTAGTGAGTAAAACTGACAGGTATCAGCCTGTTGAGGAGGGGCTAGGTATCTAGCTCGACGAAAAAGTAGATGATTGAAGAACAAGCATTACAATCTGCTGTGTTGGCGCCGGAACTACTGACTGAAGCGGTGGTAGGAAAGCACACGCCTGACCCACTTCGCTATGCATTCGCCAATAAGCGTTCAGCGCATGCCGGTGGTATGTCGGCAATGATCGCAGAGGAAGAGCGACAGGGTTTAGCGCTCAAGGCGCTAGCGACTGTGCCAGAAAGTCCTAACAGTCGATGTCTTTATATTCATATTCCATTCTGCCGTGTGCGTTGCACGTACTGTAATTTCTTCCAGTATGCTTCCAGCCAGTCTCTAATTGATGATTATTTCGATGCACTGATGGTTGAGCTTAAAGCAAAAGCGGCAATGCCTTGGACACAAGCAGCCCCGTTTCGGGCGGTCTATGTTGGTGGCGGTACGCCAACCGACTTAACGGCAGAGCAAGTGACACGCCTGGGTAAAATGGTGAAAGCTCACTTTCCATTGACCACAGATTGCGAAATTACCCTTGAAGGCCGTATTAACCGCTTCGATGATCAAATGTTCGAAGGTGCCCTAGAAGGCGGCTTTAATCGTTTCTCTTTTGGTGTACAAAGCTTTGACACAACGGTACGCCGCAAGGCTAAGCGCCTTGATGACCGCGAACCGGTGTTAGAACGCATCCAGTCTCTGAGTGCGACCAATGCTGCGCCAATCGTTATCGACTTGTTGTTTGGCTTGCCTTATCAAGATATGGCGGTATGGCAGCAAGATTTGAATGACTTCTTGGACAGTGGAGCTCATGGCGTCGACCTTTACCAGTTGATCGAGATGGGTGGCACACCAATGAAAGGCATGATTGAGAAAGGGCGCCTGCCTGAGCCTGCTGATACGCCGACCAAAGCATCTATGTTTGAGTACGGTGTTAACTTCATGGCGGAGCACCATTTACGTCGACTTAGCGGAAACCATTGGGCTCGAGATAACCGAGAGCGCAGTATTTATAACAGCCTTGCGAAAACCTCAGCCGAAGTCCTGCCATTGGGCGCTGGTGCGGGCGGTAACGTAGGCGGCTTCGGTTTTATGCAGCACCGTACCTTGGAAGCTTATATCGAAGCGATCAAGGCTGAGCAGTTTCCGCTTGCCATGATGACTAGGTCTAGCCCGCAGGCAGCGCTGCATGCTGAGATCAAAGCCAGTTTTGACCGTGGATTCTTGTCTGCAAGGGATTTCCAGCAGAAGTTTGAGCAAGACATTTTTGGCCTGTGTAAACCATTGTTCGAAGCATGGCAAAAGAACGGGCTGGTCAAACTGGAAGGCCAGTATCTATCCTTGACGTTAGCTGGAACGTTTTGGTCTGTCACTTTGGCCCAGTCGATGATTCAAGTTCTACAACAGCATGCGATGAATAAAATCGCAGCTTAACAGAGTCAAAATATAACTTATTAAAAACCTGTACATTGAAGTACCTGGAGAAAAATCGTGTTTGAGAAAATTTCATTTGAATCGCTAAAAGCACAAGTTGCAGAACAACTAGCCGCAGAGCCTAAACTGCATGCCATGGCTATTGCCGAAACCCTAGGTGTTACTGAAGGTGAAGTTGTGATGGCTTTTCCTGAAGAGTTAGTGGTTGCCCTTCCAGGCGAACATGCCCAAACAATTCTTGAACAGCTACCTGCATGGGGCCCAGTTACTACCATTGTTCACTCAATGGCATCTATTTTTGAAGTAAAAGCGCCTTTCCCTAAAGGTAAAGAAGCACGTGGTTACTACAATCTAATGGGTAAAGAGGGTGAATTGCATGGCCACTTGCGCCTCGACCTTGTGACTGACATTGCTTTGGTAAGCAAGCCATTTATGGGCCAGGAAAGCTACTTCATCGGCTTCTTCGCGAAAGGCGGTGAGTGTGTATTCAAGGTTTACCTGGGACGCGACAAGAAACGTCAGCTGTTCCCAGAGCAAATTGAAAAATTCCAAGAACTTAAAACTAAATTCAAATAATAATATCCGGAGAAAGTCAGAATGAATGCTGTAAAGCAAGAGCGCCTTCAAAACCGCCTAGGTCCAGAAATTAAAGAATTCCGCCAGTCTTGCCAGACTATCCAGTTGGCGACAGTGGATGCTGACGGTAAGCCAAACGTGAGCTACGCACCTTTTGCGCTGTTGGATGACGGCTACTACGTGCTAATCAGCCAAATTGCCAAGCATGCACGTAACCTGCTGGAAAACCCACAGGTTTCTTTGATGATGATTGAAGATGAAGCATCGTCTAAAACCATTTATGCACGCAAACGCCTTACGTTCGAAGCCAATGTGGTTGTGGTAGAGCGTGAAACCGAGAAGTGGCTGGCGGCAGTAGAAGAGCTGAAGTCACGTTTTGGCGAGATCATCGATGGCCTTAGCGGCTTGGAAGATTTCAAAATGTTCCGTTTCGAGCCGACTCAAGGTCTCTTCGTTAAAGGTTTCGGCCAAGCCTTCCAGGTTGGTGGTGATGACTTGGTGGACTTTGTTCACCTCCAAGAAGGTCACCGCCGTATCAAAGACGGTAGCGAAGTAACGCAACCGACTGAAGAGCTTTAATCTGTAAAAAGCTATACCTTCCAACAGCCTAGACCGCTCAATCTAGGCTGTTTTTTATCTGTCATTATAAGTGACTATAACAGACTATAGCGGATAGGCTTGATCGTGATCAGCGTCTTGATTATCCAAACTTGATAGCACAAAAATACCTGTGATAATTAGGATAAAGATAATTATCAACGGATAAAGTCATGTCTACTGATCCACGCCGCGAAGTGCGATTTGCCTATATTGCCAGTTTCCTTACCCCTTTGACTTTGATGCTTTCAGGCATCATTGCGGTTATCTACTCGGCTTACAAGCTGAACAAGGGGACAGATGAGCTGAGCTACAGCCATTACTACACCATCATCCGAACCTTCTTTTATTTCTTCACCTTCTTTGTAGTGTTAGGAGTAACTGCAGCAACCACCACGGGCATCATTGCCGGGGCAGAGTACTGGGTGTACAGCCCTGTACTGCATAAGATTTTGCAGGTCATTCCTTTTGTAGGTCTCATAATAGCATTGCTTGCGATTGTAAAATGGTTTATCCAGCATATCCAAGGCATGAAGCTGCTAAAGGCGAACCAGCCGATCGAGCTGTAATTAGGCAGTACGCGTTAATGAAGTGATTGAGAACCCGCTATTTATAGCGGGTTTTTTATGTATTACATTTGGTTTTGCGGCCAGGTTAGCAAGTCGCGGTCCGTGGTTTCGTTCTTGGTTCACTATAATAATAGGGACTCAGGTTGGTGAAAAAGGAGTCTTTCTATGTCGGATAAAACACAAAACCCAGAATCCCCTCAAGTTGTTCAAAAGTCGTCAGAATCAAGTGAAAAGCTAAGTATGCACGAAGGTGTGGCTAACTGGTGTGACTGCTGCATCTGCGAAGCTGAACCCTATTGGTTGGAAGTCGCAGAAGAAATGGGAATTAACATGAGTGACTATGAAGATGGTCGCTAAGTTTGGCTAGATATGAAAATGGCAGGGAAGCCACGAATACGTGGTTCACCTGCCAATGAATATAACTGGGGAAGTCTCTGGATTACTGAAGAGATTCCAATAGGCCATTAAGCTCTTGGATCAAGCTTTCAGTTTCAGGGTTGTTTGCTTTCATTGCTGCAAATGTATCAGCCTGCAGCTTTTCCTGCATTGCCATCAACTTTTCATCGGCAAGGATACTCTCGCGTTGTTCGGCTAGTTGGCGTTTGGCAGCGGCGAACTCTTGAATCAAGGTTTCGCGCTCTGCTTCGCTGGTCTCAGCATTGCGGACTTTCTCTTGGATCTCTTGTGCCTGGCTAACAAACTCGTCTGGGTTGTAACCTACCTCTTTGGCTTTTTCTTTGTAGGCCGCTTCAAAATCTTTTGCCTGCTCGACCAGCTCTGGGTGCGCTTGTAGCGTTTGCTGGCGGATGCTGGTCAAATCACGCTGGATTGCATTAATACGGTGTGTCACTTCTTTCTGGCTAGCAACCGTATCGGTTGCAGCATCACTGGCCTTCGATGCTGGGCTGAATGCGAACAAAGTCACAAGCATCAAAGGAAGGGCGTATTTCATTAGGCTGAATACTGAATTTGATTGTTGCAGGGTACGCGTTTTGCTGTTTTGCATAAATTAACCTTTATTGGTGGTTATCATCGCTATGGCTGCAATGTATAAAAGCTCCCAAAGCGGATTGTCAGTATTGTGTCATGTATGCTGGATACGAACTGAACAAGCAGAAGCCTGCCTTTGAAAGTGGGCGTTGCATGGAAGGCGAAGTATAAAAAAGCCGGCAATCCATGTGCCGGCAAATGAAGATAGTGTTTTTGAGTCGCTGGCTACTGCCAGTCAGGTTTATTGTTCTTCGCCTTTTAGGAACTGCACGTCCAAATGGCAGAATGCGATGAGCACTTGTGCTGCTGCTGCGTAGAAACCAAACTGGTCTCGCTGTTTGGCTTCAGCGGCAAATGCTGGCAGCCAGTTAAGCAGCATAGTGTTGATGAAATCGAGCTGCGCCTGCATAACCGGTTCAGCTTGCTCTTGTGAGCCTTGCTGGTTAGCCATAATGATTAGGTTGCCCATGAAGTCGAGCTCGACAGCCAGGTGATCGGCTGGCTCGTTAAACTCTTTGCGCTGGGCTATGCCGTACTCTTCCATCAGCTTGTTCATGTCTTGCGCGGGCTTGTCATTCATCAGGCCGCTTTCGCCGACATACATAGACGCATAGGGTAGGGCACCGGATTTCGGTGTGCTCAGGAACAAGCCACAGAAATCCGCAGCAAGCTCTAGTTGGGCGTCTTCACGGCTTTCCAAACGGTTCAGGGCATCGCGGAAGGCTTCCACTGGCTGTTTTAGCTCAGGTGTCATTGCCAAGCCTGACAAGAAAGTGACCATATCGCCACCACGGTATTGTTCGATGTCCTGCTCGGTCAGCTCACGAGCGAAAAGGGATGACATCCACCAATAAATTTCTGCGCGCTGTTCGTTGAAAGCAATAAACTCTTTCATGATCACTCCAAATCAAGGCATACGGTGCTGTGCTGACCGTATTAAAAACATATTCAGATAAAATAAATGGTGCATTTATTATACGTGAATAGGTTCTTTAAACACACTGTTATAAAAGTAAAAATCAGTCAGGGGCTTAAGCCCCTGACTGGGTATTAGCTGGTATTAACTTAGTCTAGATCCATTGCTGGGAATAGTGGGTTAATGTCAGTGACGGCGGTTGGGCCATGGAAACCGGTCACAGCTGGTACTGTGCCTGTGTATTTCTCGATTTCTACCTGTGCAGATGCAGCTGATGTTGCCTGAGCAAGTTTCGATGAGCCGATATCTTGGGTCAGTACGTTTGGATCACCGTAAGTACAAATTGTACCTGGCTTACCGCCTTCTAGCGGGCTGTACCATGCACCTTCATGGATACGGCAAACGCCTGCCATGTAGTCTTCAGAAACAACAGCACCTGCCAATACTTCACCACGGTCGTTGAATACGCGGACAATATCACCTGACTTGATACCACGGGCTTTGGCATCTTCAATGCTCAGATATACCGGCTCACGGTCGGCTACCGAGTAAGTTGCACGGTGCTCAGTAGAAGAACATAGCTGCGAGTGCAGGCGATGTTTCGGGTGAGTACTCTGCATGTTCAGCGGGAATTTATCTGAACGAGGACCACCGTGACTACGCTCTGTCTTCTCGAACCACATTGGGTGGCCCTGACAGTCATCGTAATTCATGTCGGCGATAGTCTTACAGTAGATCTCGATAAGACCTGTCGCAGTACCCAGTGGCTCTAGGTCTGGTTCATTACGGAATGATTCGTGACGAACCCACTCAGTGCCCGCAGGGAATTCGATGAAGCCTTCTTCTTCCCAGAACTTCTTGAAGTTGGACATACGCACACCGATACCACGGCCTTGCAGGCGGGCACCGTTGTAGAACTGTTCAATCCATTCCATCTGTGATTTGCCTTCAGTAAAGGCTTCTTCACGATCATAGCGGCGGCACAGTTCGCGGAAGATGTCGAAATCATCTTTTGCTTCGTACATTGGCTCTACCACTTTCGGCAGGGCAATGATACCGGCGTTGGAGTGGTTACCATACTGCTCGATATCGTTACGCTCATGCGTAGTCGTCGCAGGTAGAACGATATCGGCAAAGCGACAAGTCGCAGTCCACTGGTGGTCAACAGAGACAACCGTTTCCAGCTTACGCCAGGTCTTGATCATCTTGTTGCGATCTTGGTGGTGGTGGAACGGGTTGTTACCACAGAAGATCGCCATTTTCATTTCTGGGAACTTCACTGGGTGGCCGTTCCAGTCGATGGTTTTGCCTGGGTTTTCGATACAGTCTACGAAACGTGCTACAGGGATAAAGTTAGAGTAACCCTTGTATGAGCCGTTGTGGATTGGGTCGACACCGGTTACACCGCTGAAGCCAGACATCAGTGGGCCTGCTGACGTTACCGAGCCAGCATCGTTGTAGTGCCAGCCGAAGCCGAAGCCACCACCTGGTAGGCCAATTTGACCCAGCATAGCGGCAACAACAACCAGCATCCACGCGTATTGCTCACCGTGCTGCATGCGCTGTAGACACCAGCCACCGATGATCTGGGTACGGCCTGAAGCCATCTGGCGAGCAAGTTCACGGATAGTATCAGCGTCAATGCCACAGATCTTCGCTGCCCACTCAGGTGTTTTTGGCGTGCCGTCTTTCTCGCCCAATAGGTAAGGCAGGAATTTGTCGAAACCAGTGGTGTAGTCAGCAAGGAATTCTTTGTTGTATAGGTTCTCAGTGTATAGCGTGTGCGCAATCGCCAGCATCAAAGGAACATCAGTTTGCGGGTTTACTTTAACCTGCTCGCCGCCAACAAATTTTTGGGTATCAGAAACAACTGGATCAACGTAGATAACTTTGATTTCGTTGTTCTTCACTTTCTCTGCAAGCTTATCAAAGTAAGCGTATGGGCTATGGTCTGGAACCAACCAACCTACTTGCAGGTTCTTAATTGGGTCAGAACCCCAGATTACGATGGTATCTGAGTGCTCAAGAACCAGCGGCCAAGATGTCTGCTGCTCGTATACTTCCATTGCACCGGCAACGTAAGGTAGTACCACCTGCGCCGCACCTGTTGAGTAGTCACCCATCTTAGCAAGGAAAGTACCGTGCAGGCCGATTGCACGCATCATCATGGTACCTGCAGAGTGCAGTTTACCTACTGACTGCCAACCAGTATGGCCGGCGTAAAGTGCGCTTGGGCCGTAGTTGTTCTGGACACGCTCCATTTCATGGTAGAAAAAGTCCAAAGCCTGAGACCAAGGCACACGAACGAAGCGGTTGTCACCACGCTGTGTAGTGTCTGACTTATAACCGTGCTTCAGCCAATCTAGGCGAACCATCGGGTACTTAACACGTGCAGGGTTGTAAACCACTTCACGCACACCGTCGATCATTGTGGTTGGATGCTTGTCTTTTTCGAACGGTACGGTATCAACCCATACACCGTTCTCGACTTTGGCGCGGAAAGCACCCCAGTGGGAGCCAGAAAGCACTTCACCAGTGAAAGTCGCTTTAGTGTCGGTTGCAGCCATGGCGCTACGTGGTGCAAGTAGGCTTGTACCCACCACTGATGCAGCACTTGCTGCCACCATGCCAGAAAGGAAGCGGCGGCGTGAAACGCCTTTGTTTAGAATTTGAGTTGCCATTGAGCAATTCCTTAAATTTGAATTCTTTTGCTTGGGAGGGGGGAGTGGACTCCCCCCTCTGCTAATAGGAATTAATGTGCGCCAGCGCCGCCAGTATCACTACCGTGGTTCTGAAGGTACTTCAGAAGGGTGCGCTCTTCAGTTTTGCTTAGACGGTAGTAGGCGCTCATGCCGTTCAGGCTTGAGATCCAGCCGTTTGCAGTAAAATGGCCTGGTGCTGGGGCTGCGTGACAAGCGGTACAGGTCGAACCGTACATACCTTCTGCGTAGTTCCAGATAGGTTGGATGTCATCAATCATGTCATCTTTGGTGATCCAGCCTTCAACAGAAACGTGCTGCCATACAATGTTGGTTGATGCATCAGTCTGCTCTTCGATAAGCTGTTCAGATTCTTTCACATCGCCACGAATGGTCGCTTTGAAAACACGTTTGCCCATGTATTCTGTAAGCACTCGGCCACGGCCTTCTTTCTCAAGCCAGCCATCAATCTTCACTTTCATCATGTCACCGTCGCGCTCCAGTACAGTAACTTCAGAAGCTGGAAGTAGGCTGCCTGATACGGTGCTGTTTGCATCAGCAACGGCAAAGATATTCTTCTCGCTTAGTGAGTACAGGGTCTCTGCAACCGCACCTTGTGAGTTAGCCGTTGCCTGAAGCTCTTCGAAGTCTTTCTGGAAGCCGCCAGCCATGTTTGGCAATTCGTGGGCAATACCTTTGTGACACTCGATACAGTTCATGTCTTCAGCGGCTGCTTTGTTCATCTCGAATGCAGCTTGAGCAGACTGTTTGCTGTGATCCATCGCATCGTAAGAGTGACAGCTCTTACAGGTTTTGGAGTTCTGGCTCTTCATTCGGTCCCAAACGGCAGTTGCCAGTTCGAGGCGGTGTTCTTCCAGAAGCTCAGGGGTATCGATCTTCTTGGTGATGAAGTGGTTGTATACGTCTTTCCATGCGCCAAGCTTACGTTCTAGCTTACCTGGGAAATCTTTTGGCTGGTGGCAATCTACACACTCGGCACGAACACCAGAGGCATTTTTGAAGTGGATGCTTTGTTTGTATTCTTCGTAGTTCTGTTCCATGGTGTGGCAAGAAACACAGAATTCTGTTGTTGAAGCGAATTCAAAACTCTTGTGAACGGTCAAAACGCCCGCCAAAGTGATACCAATACCAACCAAGACCAGCGCAAGAATCGAATACTTGCTGCTAGGCTTAGTCAACATTTGCCAAAGTTTTTTCATAGTGGAAGATTCCAATTTAGAATGAATGCCTGCCGTAAACTACGGTGACGTATAAATTTTTATGGGGTAATCTTAATTCCACGATGTGAATAAGGTTAATGGCGGCGGTGAACAGGATTTGCTGGTTTATGACAAATTGTGAATAGCCGCCTCCTGTGCTAACGTTTTATAGAACAGTAAATAAGACATAAAGAGAAAAAAATGAGTCATCACGTACTTGTAGTAGAGGATGAAATTGTTACCCGTACCAAATTGGTTGGGTACTTCGAGAATGAGGGATATAAAGTCAGTCAGGCCGAAAGCGGCGCCCAGATGCGCGAAGTGATGGCCAGTGAAAAGATCGATCTGGTTATGCTCGATATCAACCTGCCGGGTGAAGACGGCCTAATGCTGGCACGTGAGCTGAGAAGCCGTTCAGAAGTCGGCATCATCCTGGTGACAGGGCGTACAGACAGCATTGACCGTATCGTCGGATTAGAGATGGGTGCCGACGATTACGTGACCAAACCCTTTGAATTGCGAGAGCTTTTGGTTCGGGTAAAAAACCTGCTGTGGCGCATCTCCCTTGTCGAAAAAGCACGTGATGAAACCATTGTTGAGATGCAGGAAGATAGCATTATTCGCTTTGGTGATTGGCAGTTTGATATCAATAAGCGTGCGCTAACTCACAATGGTGTGCCGGTTAAACTGACCAAGGCTGAATACGAGTTGTTGGTGGCATTTTCTTCCCACCCGAACGTGGTCCTGAGTCGTGAGCGTATCTTGAATATGCTCAGCCACCGTGTTGAAGCGCCAAATGATCGCACCATCGATGTGCTGATCCGCCGTATGCGCTCAAAGATGGAGGTTGACCCGAAAAACCCGCAGATTTTTGTTACGGTACACGGTGAAGGTTACATGTTTGCGGGTGACTAATTACCCGGCATTGATGTACTGAACCGCTGAAATAAATTGTAATAAATAGGCCGATATCCACTGGATATCGGCCTATTTTGTCCGTTTTAATCGGCGTTTTTGTTGATCTTGATCAATTATTGTTGCGTGTTGTGAACGGTCCGAAGAGTATCAATAGTAAGACGTACACTTTTAATTTTGCATTCAATGGCTAAAAGTTAAGGTTTGGTTGCGTGTGTGGGGTGGGTTTGTTGTCATTTCAAAGCCCTGTATTGGAGATTACTTTTAGATGAAATGACTGTTTGGTTGGAATTTGAGCGCTTTAGAGGTGTTTTATCAAGCGGTTAATTGCTTTGTGATAATTATTTTATGGCAATTGATGATTTTTACAGCAAGCTGTGAAGAAATATGAAATCATTTTTCGCGCCTTTTGATGCAAAAAAGCCTGGCTTTTGCCAGGCTTTCTAACCGTTTACTCACTTGAATGATGCTAATTTAGAGAGCAACTTGCTGATTGAGAATACTGTCAGTGAGTGTGTTGATTTTAGGGAAACTGATCAGGCTCTGCTTGGCAATATCTTTTTGCTCTTGCAATACTTCCTTGAGTATCTGCTCCGTTGTGAGTGGGTTGGCAAGTACGACGCGGAAAACGGTTGTTAGCCTGCGGTCCCATGCCTCTGGTGTGATACGGGTACGAGAAACAAAAGACTTACCTGATTCACGCTGGCGCTTCTGGATGAATTTGGTCATATCATCAAGGGCTGCTAACAGCTCTTCCCGTTGAGCGGTATCTGCCAAGCGCAGCGCTTCCTGGGTTCGAGCCGGGGCATAGCGGTAGGTCAGCAAGCACAGCTCGGGCTCTGAAATCAGCTCAAAATCCGGATCTTGATTAATCAAAGAGGCAAAGTACTTGGCCTTCTCGATACTGGTGTTGATCAGCATTTCATAGCCTGGGCGGCTGATGATATTGAGGCTGGCGTACAGCAGCATCGCCATACCGCTCCTTGAGCCTTCCAAAGTATGGCTACCTAAGTCTTTGGAGCCCTTACGCAGAATATACTCAGCATGGTGCTCAATGGCCGTCATTAGGGCTGGGTTCTTGAAAATGACCATACCAGCACCCATCGGCACATACAGCTGTTTGTGGGCATCAATGGTGACAGAGTCAGCACGCTCGATCCCTTTCAGTAGCGGGCGATAGGTGTTGGACATCAGTGTCGCACCGCCCCAAGCAGCATCGACATGGAAATGACAACCGTATTCCTGCGCCAAGTCAGCCAGCTCTTCAAGCGGGTCGATGTTACCGGTCTCTGTCGTTCCAGCTACACCGACAATCGCAAAGGCTTTGATATTGTCTTGCTTGAGCTCTTCTAGCTTGGCGCGCATTTCATCAACACGCACACGGTTTTGGCTGTCAGTCTTGATAGGTATCAAGCAGTCTCTGCCCAGGCCCAATACGTCAGCGGCTTTCTTGAGTGAGTAATGCCCACGCTCAGAAACCAGTACCACGAGGTCTTCGTAGCCATAATGCTTCATTGCTTTGAAAAGCCCTTCCTGTGCGACACCTTTGAACTCACCGTCTGGTTTGAGGGCACTATTGCGCGCAACCCAAAGTGCAGTGATGTTTGCAATGGTACCGCCTGAGCAGAAAGCCCCGAGCGAATGGTTGGCACTGTGCATCCACTGCTGGTAGAAGGCTTCTTGCTCGCTATAAATCAGGTTGTGAAGCATGCCCAGCACCTGACGCTCCAGTGGCGTAAACGCTTTGGAGGTTTCGATTTTCACCAGATTCTGGTTCAAACCGATCATGATTTTGGACAGCGGCATCAAGAAGTAGGGCAGGGCTGATGTCATATGCCCGATAAACGTCGGGGCAGAGGTATGCACAGACTGCGCAACCAACTTGTCCAATAGGAAATGGGTATGATCAGAAACAAAGCTCGGGGTCTCTGGGATATCGGCGGACGAAAAGTCCTTCTCGATTTCTGCCAGAGGTTTTTCACGGGCAGCAATATGCGTCTGCAAAAACACATTGAGGTTTTCTGAAATGTCTTTTTCGATCCGACCTAACGTCGACTCTGGTGCTTCCGGCACTGTAAAAATGCGATGCAGCGACTCTTGGGTTGCATCGGCTTTTTTGTGATCCACTACTGCCATAACGATTGATAACTTGTAACTATTTCGGCAAATTGCAGTTAATTTAATGCAATTTGCCGCCGCTGTCGAAAAAAATTAGAAACGGTAGTTCATACCCACGGTAAATAGTAAGCTTTCTTCATCATAAAAAGTGATGTTAGAGTTACTTTGGTTATAGCCTATAAGCGATACTAAGTTCCAGTTTTCCCAGCCCATAGGCTCGTCATATTGCGTGGCGAGGAACATACCCCACTTATCATCTTGTTGGGTACGTTCGAAGATTGGGTTCTGCGAATCAAAGTCAACGTAGTTATAGCTGAACGTCAATGCAAAACTGGCTTTATTGACTCGCTGTACCACACCTAGCTCTGCACCGTAGCTATCACTGGCCATTGCTGACCCCTGTGCGTCATTACGGGTATAGCTAACCGCTGAGCGGATGACCTGCGTGCGGCTAATTGGCAAAAAGTGGCTTAGCTGGGCAAAGTAGATATCAGATTGGCGATCCAGTGATTGCTTCTGAGCATCAGTGAGATCGCTCTGGCTGGCTCCGCTGGCTTCCTCATCAAGATCTTGGTTACCGCCAGATAGCTCTAGAGAGAAATTACTGCCGAGGATCTGGTTGTATTGAAAACGCAGGCCTCTAATTTTACTGTCTGTCTTTGAACGTGCTTCATTTAGCAAGTAAGGGTCTTGCCAGGTTTCACTGGTCAGAAGGCCCGGGACATAACTAAAAACCAAGGTGCCGTTGTCTTCGAGTTTGTGTTTATAGCCCAGTTCAACATGGAAGCGACCGAATGCTAAGTCTGAACGGCTGGTACCAAAGTAAACCTGCTTGTCGAGTGCTTCGTTGGTATAGCTGATGGTGCCTAGCGGGGCGATAAGAAAATCACTTTCTTTATCTGCTTTGCCGTAATCATTGATCGTGCTGTCATCAGTGTTGAAAGGAGAACGGCTTTCAGAATAACCAGCCAAAATAGATATGTCGGCATTGAAGCCTGCAGACCAAGGCTGTGGTTGGTTGGCTAACGCTTGAGTCGATAAGCAAGCAGCTGGAAGAAGAACGATGAATGCGTTCGCGTACCGGTTTGTCATTTGGGATCCTTCCTAATCAAAGGGATTCATGGTGAAAAAGGTGGATTGACAGTAGCAAAAAACCGTTAATCTTGTATGAATCAACCGATGTATGCAATTGAAAGAAATAAGAAACTGGCTCAATTTATATAAAATTTTTATTGAGCCAGCGACCAGGTGATTACTTACATTCCATTTCAGCAATCGCCGTCATTTTTTGGTTATAGGCATTGAGTGGCTCTTCAATGTTACCCGGGTGGGTTAGCAGCTCGGCGAAAGCACTGCGTAGTGCATAGTTCTGCGGATGAGGCTTAGTTTGGCGATCATCGAAGGCCAGTTTTGCCGCTTTGCCTAATTTTGAGTCTTGCTCAGAGAGCGCTTTAACATCTTGTTGAGTGAGGCTTAGCCAAGACTCAACAGGTTGGGATAGGGCGAGCCTTTCTTTGTCGTTGGTTAGATACCAATCGAAGGCATCTCGGTTTAACTCGAAATGGTGTTTACGCCCTTCTAGGAACCAATCGCCCACTTCTTTGAGATCGGGTTCTTTTTCTACGGCTAGCTCGACGAGGTTTTCATACCAGTTGAGCGAAGCGTCGATATATTGATGGTACTTTTCACTTTCGCAACTGGATGTAGACGCCAAAGCGAAGGATGGGACGAGTGCCGTTGAGAGTACTAATGCTGCTAACTTCATTTCAAATCCTTGATTCTTATTTCTACTGGGCTCAACAGATAAATCTGGCCTGATGGCTTGTAAGGCTTTCTTGCCGTTATTTTTAAGCTGCCATCTCATAACTTCCGATTGTAGCTATCTGATTGCCATAAAGAAAAGAATTCTTTATAAGAATGCATCATCGTTAACATAATTACTTTTGGCTGGGTACAAAGACCAAGGAGGCGAAACGCCCCCTTGGTCTTAGTCAGTGTTTTTCTATTGCTTGTTCATCGCAACGGAGATGCAGTATGCCGCGCCGCCCCATGTAATGCCCAAGCCGAACAACATCATAATAATTGCACCTGTGGTCATAGTTTGGCCTCTTGCTGAAGTTGTGGTTTAGATGAAAGGTTGATGATAACGGCAACAACAAACATAGCTGCAACCAAGCCCCAGCCCAACATCAGTAGGTCTGATGTAGCATAACCGC
Source organism: Photobacterium sp. ABD4_091 (assembly GCF_056160145.1). NCBI lineage: Bacteria > Pseudomonadati > Pseudomonadota > Gammaproteobacteria > Vibrionales > Vibrionaceae > Photobacterium > Photobacterium sp. ABD4_091. The sequence goes on from NZ_JBSWWQ010000001.1 coordinate 3,128,052, forward strand.
CGTAGCCATCATTGAAGGTATTCACTAGGTTTGTGCCTAGGATCACCGCCAGCATTGCAGGGCTTAGGAAGCGGATACAAATCTCAAACCATTTACCGATGCTGAATTCCGAAATGCTGTTTACGTAGTTACGGATGTCAGACACTTTCAACAACCATGCGATAACGACAAGTTCAACCAAACAGCTCGCAAGCAGTGCAACGTTGTTAATGAAGTAGTCAACCAAGTCTAGGAGCAGCAGGCCGCCATTGGTGGCAAAGGCCATCGATACGACAAAGCCGGTTCCACATACCAAAGAGGCAGCAAGCTTACGCGAGATCTTCAACTTATCGATGATGGCTGACGTAACCGCTTCGATGATTGAAATGTGCGAGCTAAGGCCTGCTACAACCAGGGCCAAGAAAAATAGTGGGCCAAGGATAAACGGAGCCGGTAGCAGGTTGATTGCTGCCGGTATAGTCACGAATGCCAAACCAACACCAGCAGAAACAACTTCTGTGATCGGTTTGGCCTGTTCTTGCGCCATGTAACCCAACACACCGAAGATCAATACACCAGCCGTGATAGAGAAACCACAGTTGATCAGTACCGTCATAAAGGCGTTGTTGTTGATATCCGATTTCTCAGGCAAGTAGCTTGAGTAAGCAATCATGATGGCAAAGCCGACACTCAGGGTGAAGAAGATCTGGCCGTATGCTGCTGACCATACTTTGGCATCCATGATCTTGCTGAAATCTGGCTGGAACAGGTAGTTCAAACCGTCAAGAGCACCAGGAAGGAAGACCACGCGACCAATCAGTGCAAGCACCATGATAAATAGAAGTGGCATCATGATTTTACTGGCGCGCTCAATGCCGCCTTTTACGCCGGTAAACACGGCAGCAAATGTAATGGCCCACGCAATAGCCATCGGAATGGCAATATGGCTCTGTAGGCTACCTAGCTGGCTAGGTGTGTTGTCACCCAGCTTCAAGTATTCGCCGAAGAAGAAGCCGTTGGTGTCTGAGCCCCAGCTTTGGGTGAACGAATAACTCAAGTACGAGATAGCCCAGCCGATAATCGCGACGTAGTAAACAGCAATGATGGCTGCAATAAATACTTGGAACCAGCCAAGCCACTCAAATTTTGTACCTAGTTTTGAAAAGGCTCTCGGTGCGGCACCACGTAGTTTATGACCAAGACTGAACTCCATGATCATAAATGGGATACCGGCGGTGAGCATGGCGAAAAGGTAAGGGATAAAAAAGGCGCCACCACCATTTTCATAAGCCATATATGGGAAGCGCCAGATGTTCCCAAGGCCGATTGCAGAGCCTACTGCAGCAAGGATAAATCCTGCTCGTGAGCCCCATTGTTCACGTTTCATATACATCTCCTTATGTACTGCAAATCACTATAGAAATAGGATTAGTCAGAGAATTATTCCAATTAATATCAATACTTAGCGTGAGAATTGAAAGGTAAGACCACGCTGATGGAATGAGATTAACTAGAGTTATTATGTAAAGCAATAGAGCCTATTGTTGCGAAGGGGTTGCTTTATAGTTGTTAGTTTTTGGAATTTGTTCTTTAGCTAGTCAAGAAAACTGTGATCTTTCTTCAGATGGTTAAAACAACTACTGTGGGCAAAAAAGGCAGGTTGGAAATATTATTTTACAAAACCCGAAGGTTAAGGTGGTGAAAAGGGCTATGGGTAGTGGAAATGCACACTAGAAATTATTTTACCCAAGCACCTTGAGGTAACTTGGGTAGAGTACCAGTTTGCAGAAAGTTAACGGGATCAGAATGAGTAGGTGAAACCTAAGTTGGTTTGGAATTGGGTTAACCATTCAGAGTTCACTTTAATGTTACATGTTTGGTTGCCTTCCGGTAAGTTACAAACAGTAGTGGTATCACTTTCCATCAAGTTAACTAGCCAGCGCCCTTCAAACAAAACGGAAAAGTTTGGACTGATTTTGTACTCTAAGCCACCTAAGAAACTGCCTGAGAAAACAAGGTCTTGATCGCTCCAATCGGCATCGACAATCGTGGTACCGACACTCGCGCCAGCAAAGGTGTTAAAGTGCTGGAAAGTCTCAAAACGCAATGAGCTTTGGAAGTGAACATAGGTAAAAGAGCCTGAGCCAGAGAACGTTTCATAGTCTGTAGGCTGGTGGCTAACAAATAACCCTACGCGACCTTTATCTAGGTCTGTCTCAATACTGATAGCGTAATGAGGATCGTTTTCAGGCTCTATTTTTGTCCCATTGTCGTCAGTGATTGAATTAGAAAAAGTATATCCAACATAGGGAGTCACGTAGATAGCATTGGCAGCCACTGCATTCGATGCTGCTACTAACCCTGTGCAAAATATCAATAAGTGTCCTGCTTTCATACCATTATCCAATAGCGCAAACATAATATTTAGTGTGACAGCTTTCGTATATTATTGCTTTTTCATTAGCCAGAATCTTGAACTCTCCCTAAAATAGAGTTAACAACTTGTTAAGCACCTTGATGGAGTAGGGGTATTATTATGGATTCTGATTTGAAGTTCGCTGTCTTAACTGCAATCATCACCATGACTGTAATTATGGGTTTTGGCCTAGTTTCAGTTACTATGTAAGTTATTAATACAGCAGTAAAATTGTAGACAAGATTAAGGTTTTATCAAACTAAGGACGGTATACTGCCTGAAATGGATTCTGTAGTCTGAGAGACAGGGGTATGACAAATCATTTACCGTTTAGCTTAAAAGCTTTCGATTTACCTTTAATTAACAATTTCTCGCGCCAGCTGTTGAGTGCGAAAAAGAAAAAAATAGCGCTGGTTGTACAGGGAGGCGGGCAACGCGGTATTTTCACAGCTGGCGTGTTTGATGCTTTTTTGGAAAGCGGTTTTGATCCCTTCGAGCTATACATCGGCACTTCCGCCGGCGCCTTAAACCTTTCTTCATTTATCAGCCGTCAACCCCGGTTCGGCTATAACTTCATTGTCAACTACACCACGGACAATGAATTTTTCAATCTGTATAAATACCTGAGCCAACAGAAATCTATGAACCTCGATTGGGCACTGGAAGAAGTCTGTCCACGTGGTTCTACCCCGTTGGATATTGTCACCGCCCGTGAAGTACTGAGACGCAGGACAGCATTAGCTTGCGCAACCCGTAAAGATACCTTGCAAGATATTTATATGCCGATGTACGAGGAAAACTGGTGCGAGGTATTGAGGGCATCCTGTGCCATTCCTGTTATCTACAATCAGCCTGTCAATATTAATGACTTAGAATGGGTTGATGGCGGGGTAAGTGCAGCTGTGCCAGTCCGGCAGGCACAATTGCGTGGTGCTGACTTGGTTATTGTCGTTAGAACCGAGCCTGTTGCTCTGCCACAAGATGGAGCCAGCCGTTTTGATGACTGGCGGGGTAAGGTGGAGACAGTGTTACCTGAATATATCGAAAGGCTTAGCCTCAATCAGTCGTTGGATCGAGTGAAGGCGCTGCATGGTGAACTCACCACCAAGTTCGAAAGCTGGAAGCTGAACTGGCGTGATAAAGAGGAGCCATTGCATTGCGAGGAAGCTGAGGCCACCGGAGGCACCGACCCAGCCAGCAAGAGCAGAGGTTGGAGCTTGCTCTCTGCAGATAATATAGAGCGGTTTCTGTCACTGACTGGTACCAATAAGCGGTTAGAAGTGATTGATATGCTCAACCGTTATTACACCACCTACCAAGATGCCCATGAATTTATGATCTCCCCGCCAGAAGGGTTGCAAATCATTCAGATAGCACCGGAGAAAAGCTTGAGAAGCCGTGCGTTACTGAGCAGTAAGGATGATTTGGAAATAGACTACCGGGAAGGGAAGTTGATAGGGCGGGAGTTTGTTTCTCATTTTGCCGACATTCTGAATGAGACTTCGGCGCTTAAGCATCGATAGCCTAAGTATTTCTTTACGTTACAGGCAAAAAAAAGGAACGCAACTGCGTTCCTTTTTTATGACTAACGGGCAATTAAGCCAGTACAGTCTGAAGCCACGGCCAGCCTTGTTTCTTGCGGCTTAGCGTGTTTTCCATCATTAGCATGCCATCTTTAGCGTGCGTATCCAGTACTTCGTTCCACTCACCTTTGTAAAGTAGGCGAGTTGTGCTGGTAGTGATGTCTGTCAGCATTAGCGCTGCCATAGCTAGGCCTTCTTCGTCACAACGACGCTGAAGGTCAGCTTCAAGGTCAGCGATCATGTCTTCAACTTGCTCTAGAGTAGCAAGCTCGATCTGGCCAACAACAACGTTACGCTCTTTGAACGGGTAAGCTTTCAGGTCTTTCTCTACTAGCTCAGCAGCAGATAGGCCTTTGATGTCAGTCTTAGCGATCAATAGATCTTTGATGAACTGGTCTAGATCTTCAACGCCAGCAAGCGGTGCTAGCTCAGCAACTGCATCTTTGTCTTTCTGAGTACAAGTTGGAGAAGCAAAACCAACAGTGTCGCTCAGGATTGCAGACATCATAAGTGTCGCTAGTTCACGAGTGATCTCTGTGTTTTCCATCTTGAATAGGTTGAACATGATGGTACAAGTACAACCAACAGGCCAGATCCATGCTTCAAGTGGGTTAACTGTCATCACGTCGCCTAGGCGGTGGTGGTCAACAATACCTACGATTTCAGCTTCTGCGATGTCGTCTGGTGCTTGCGCCAAGTCAGTGTAGTCAACCAACCAAACTTTCTCGCCAGCTACGCCAGTACACATCTCAGGCTGATCTACGCCTGCGGTTTCTAGGATGTGCTGAGTTTCGCGGTTAATTTCACCTTGACGAACAGCCTTAGCTTCAAGGCCACGAGCTTTAAGAAGAGCCGCACCAACAAGTGCTGAACAGATGCTATCGCTATCAGGGTTTTTGTGACCAACTACTTGAATCATGTCATTTCCTTTACTGCGTCAATCACTGCTTCTAAGCAGCAAGACTAATTAATGTATCCTGAGCCTGCAATATGACAGGTGTTTTAGGAATGTAACCGCGCAATTTTAGAGTTTCTGTCAAAAATAACAATTGAAGTTGCGCAAAAAATGTTTGGTTGATTAATATCGCAGCTAAATTAGCCGTCAGATATCTTCAGATCTTGTTGTAAATACTGCCGAAATTCATTGAATGGCATTGGCCGGGCAAAATGGAAGCCTTGCATCAAGTGGATGTCTCTTTGGTGCAAATAGTCTACCTGAGCCTGGGTTTCAACCCCTTCAGCAATAACTTTTAACCCAGCATGCTTGGCAAAAAGGATGATGGAATCAAGAATATTGGATTTCAGATCATTCGTGCCTATGGTATCGACAAACATTTTGTCGATTTTTAGCGTATCAATCGGCAGGTTTTGCAGGTAGCTAAAGCCACCGTAGCCCGTACCCGCATCGTCAAGCTTTATCGAGATACCAAAATCTGTCAGGTGCTGGATTATGCGCCTGGCTTTGGTGAGATCACTGAACGGGATCCGTTCTGTGACTTCGAACGCGAGTCGGTTGGCTGGCACATTTCTTTGTTTGAGCAAGTTGGTGGTTGTGGTGAGGAACTCATCGTCTTCCAATTGCTGTGGTGTGACATTAATGCTGACATAGAAATCACTGTCTGCAATCAGCTCGTCTTCGAACTGGTCGATAACCTGCTCAAGCATATAGTTGGTAAGCAACTTGATTTGGCCATTATGCTCAGCGATTGGAATAAACTGATTCGGTGAGATGAGCTCGCCATCAGATCGCTGCCAGCGGATCAATACTTCACAGCAGGTCATTGTGCCTGTTTTGCTATCGATAATCGGTTGATAGTATGGGATAAATTCTTTCTTCATCAGCCCATAAGTGATCATCTCTTTCAACGTGCGTTCTGGAGTGCGATACAGGCCGATTGCTAAACATACTGAGAGCAACATAAAGAAAAGTAAAAGCTGGGTGATGAAAAGGTCATTTTCGGTCACATAGGTTACACCTTTTTCAGTGGCGTAAACGTTGAAGGCATAGTTGGGGCCGAACCCTTTGCTTGCAATATGAATATACTCTTTGCCCTGGTGCTTAGGGTAGACCTGGATTTCTTTTTCGCCTCGGCTCAAGGTCATCGCCGTGCAGTTTAGGCATACCTCACTCTGGGTAAAGACATTCTGAACAGGCTCGGTGATAAGAATTAAATTTGCATCTGCTAAGCGGTAATCAACTTTTAGTCGATGGTTATGATAAGGAGTGACGTTATAGCTAAAATCATCATTTTCATGATCGATAAAAGCCTTGTCATCATCGAAGTCTTTAATTAATGGTACGTTCTTGCCATAGACAGAGCAATTTGAATGCATAGTTTGCAATTCAAGCAGCTGAATGCCAGTAGATTCCTCAATGGTATCACGGAGTAAGGAAATGTCCTGCTGCGTGCAGTTGAACTGCAATGTACTAATGAGTTCATAGAGCTCTCGGCCAAGATTAATATATCTTTCCTGATAGAAGATATGGATGTTTTCAAGCCGCTTTTCCACTTCGTTTTTGAACAAGAAATGGCTGATTGATTGTGATGAACTGACAATAGCTAACGCGCCCAGTACGAAAACTAGGATAGGGGATCGCCAGCGCAGCCAAAGGGTTGTGTCCATCTAAATAGTCATGAGTTGGTCAAAAAGGCCGCTATTGAAACATAACTCAGTTAGATATTACAGGGTGAATGTATAGGCTTGGTGAAAAAAATTGCCCCTTGGTATTAACCCGCGTTGTAGCTTGTCGTCAACTGCTTGATAAGCGGATATAACTTTATATCTGACAGTTTAAGGTGTATATATAATACTTCTTTGTGGGAGGTGTATTATGATACTTCGGATATTCCCTATTGTTGTGAGTTTTTGGCTACTTGCAGCGCATTTCTTGCGCTTTGGTGCCATGTTGCCTTGCTTGATTTTACTCGTTTATCCTTTATTACTGCTTATTCGTCATCGTTGGATTCCCTATGTGATGTCGCTAAGCCTGGGCTTTGTCGCGCTCAAATGGCTGATGGTGACATACGAGATGATTACCGTGAGACTGATGATGGGCGATGACTGGTTGCGGATGTCTATGATTATGGCTGGGGTGGTGTGCTTTACCTTAATGTCGATTAGTCTTTTCCAAAGCCGGAAACTAAAAGCGCTCTATGGCTTTAGTTCATCTAATCCTTAGGAAATTTATGGTTTTACCCTTATGCTTGTTATGTTATAACATAACTCATCAGGTGAGGCCAATATTGCTCTGATAACCAGCAACCTGTGCCTTTACGCTGTTTTAGTGCGATAATTTTAGATATCATTATGGGCTATCAACCCGAGTCAAAGAGTAATGCCTTAGCGATAGCTTTACTATCGAGTATTCCACCGCTGGGTGTTGTGTAAAGAATAATCAGTCAAACAGTAAGCCTGTAGCCTTAACCGTTAGGCTTGTATCGAGTTGATTGCTGCTACTGGTTTGACTGTAGAAGTACTTAGGAACAACATGGTTAAAGTAAGGGCCCGTGTGCCTTTTAAAGTCGGTCAAAGAAGTGATATTCCTGCTGAACTACTTTCATTTAACGGGTTAGAGTCAGGCAAAGAACACGTTGCTGTGATTTTCCAAAATGCCGATCAGCGCTCTATACCGCCACTTGTGCGTATGCATTCTGAATGCCTAACGGGCGATGTTTTCCATTCTTCACGTTGCGATTGTGGCGAACAGCTGGATGAAACCATCGAAAAGATGGGTGAGCAGGGCGGTGTACTGCTGTATCTCCGCCAAGAAGGTCGTGGAATTGGCCTATATAACAAGATTGATGCCTATGAGCTTCAAAGCCAAGGCATGAATACCTATGAAGCGAATAATCATCTAGGTTTTGGAGATGATCTTCGTGATTTCTCTGAAGCGGCATACATGCTAACGGCGTTAGGCTTGAAAGAAATTCGCTTGATCACCAATAATCCGAAAAAGATCCGAGAGCTCGAAGCGTTGGGTATTGTGATCACAGAGGTGGTGGGCACCAAGGCACACCTTAAAGATGGTAATGAAAATTACCTAAAAACCAAAGCGGCTCACGGCAAGCACCGTTTCCACTTTGATTAATCAAAGTATCAACGATTTCTAAACCCTGCTTTTGCAGGGTTTTTTTTGCTTAAAATTTGCCAAATTATGCAAGTGCTGCAGTTATGGTGTTCTGTCATTGTTTGGAATAAAGCAGAAAGACTAGCGAAACCATATAACTTGGCATTAGTTTTTCTAATGCAATTGATAATAAACTATCGTGCTACACCGGATGCTAACTGCTTGCTAAGATTAGTGTTCAGCTATAATATTCCGATCATCAAATCAGGGGTTGAATCTAATAATTGTCAACTACCCGAGCATATACTCCGCGTCACCTCCAAAAAATAGCATTAAATTTTATTTGTTAATGAAATTCATCAAAGCTGGCGTAGTTTCTCAAAATATTATTCTGTAACGGGGATATTGGCTGTGAAACAGCAATCAACTTCTTCAAGCATGGCAAGATTGTTATTTCTAATAATCATTCTTGCAGCTGTGGGTCAAATGACCCAAACAATGTATGTGCCTTCTATTCCGGCGATGGCGGATTTTTTCTCAGTTAAATCGGCATACCTACAAGCGGTGATGGCTGCGTACCTGATCCCTTATGGCTTATCGCAGTTTATCTACGGCCCTTTGTCCGACAGAATCGGGCGTAGGCCAGTGATTATTGTAGGGATGGTGATTTTCCTTGTAGGCTCGATGGCAGCATTGTTTTCACCGAGCTTTGAGTGGTTCCTTGTCGCCACCTTTGTACAGGGGATGGGAACAGGCTGTAGTGGTGCAATGTGCCGTACAGTCACCCGGGATTGTTTTGACGGTGAGCAACTTCACCGAGCCAATAGCCTGGTGAGCATGGGGGTTATTTTTTCACCTTTGCTTGCTCCAGTGCTGGGCGGCTACCTATCTTCAACGTTCGAGTGGCAGGCGAGTTACTGGTTCTTGTTGATCTTCGGTACCTTAGTGACGATTGCAATGATGTTTAAGTTCACAGAGACATTACCGAAAGAAAACCGCCGTAATGAGCGTGTTTGGGTAAGCTACCGCTATGTACTTGGTAACCGACGCTTCCAGGGCTATGTGCTGTGCTTGATTGCGACTTTCGCGGGTATTGCTGTGTTCGAAGCGGCAGCCGGTGTGTTGCTAGGCAGCGTGCTTAAGCTGGATCCAAAAACGGTGAGTTTGTTGTTTATCTTGCCATTGCCTGGTTATTTGGCGGGGTCTTGGTTGTCGGCGGTACTGGCCAAGCAGATTGGCAATGCGCGCGTGATGTACTTGGGAATGCTAGCAATTATTGCAGGTGCGCTGGCTATCTTTATTCCGGGTATGGCGGGCTTGGTGACTGTGAGCTCGTTGATTGGCGGTGCATTTGTCTATTTCATTGGTGCTGGCGTGCTATTTCCTGCTGCAACCACCGCTGCGATTCAGCCTTTTCCAAATCATGCGGGTACGGCTGGGGCCGTACTGGGTGGGTTACAGAACCTTGGAGCGGGCCTGGCGACGCTGGCAGCATCTATGATGCGAGCTGAAGACCAATATACTCTAGGTGCGGTAATGACTGTTATGGCTATTCTGGTTGTGCTTAGCTTACTGTGGGTTCGCCATAGTAGCCGCCATGATACCCCGGTTCTGGCGTAATCTGTCATTAAAGAAAAAGGCGGAACCCATTGATGGGCTCCGCCTTTTTTGATCTTCAACTTTGCTTCTGACTTAGTCACGCTTCCACAAGATGTGGCAGAACTTGTTGTCAGGATCACGGCTCACAAGAAGGCGAGCGAAGACATCGTCCAACTCGTCATTTTCTTCATTGACCAGACCAACACGCACTTCGGCATACACTTCTTTGTCAACGTCAAAGCCTACGTGCTCAGCCCAGTCATCTTTCGTTTCAACCAGTTCTGCAGCACCGCGCTCGTCGAATTGCATGGTGAACAGCAAGACGTCGGCAGGCTCAAGGTTATCAGCTGCCATCTCTAGGAAGATGTCGTAAGCGGCATCGATAACGTCGTCATAAGAAATTAGGTTAGGTGTGTCCATGAACTCTATCTGTCATTTGTAAATTGAAACTGAAGTATACCCAAGCAATATCAAGGTGCAAGTTTCAGCTTTTTAGTTAAGGCTCTCAATAAAAAAGGGAAGCTCGAGGCCTGTT